>NZ_JUJA01000070.1:0-22934 GCF_001906585.1 Streptomyces kebangsaanensis
CTCCCCGGACGCCGGCCGAGCAGAACGCGCCGGCCGAGCAGGGCGAGCAGGGCTTCTCCCTGGTGGTCCTCGCCCCGCGGGACGACATCGCCGTGTACGCGCCCGATCCGTCCCAGGCCGCTCCCCTCGTCGAGTCCGGGACCCCCCACCTCTATGCCGGGGTGGTGGAGGGCACGGGCGTCGTGGGCCCGCTCGTCCTGCCCGGCGAGACGAGCTGCGCCGGCTGTCTGCACCTGGGCCGCACGGACCGGGACGCGACCTGGCCGCGCCTGGTGGCGCAGTGGCGCTCGGGAAGACCACGCCACGTCCGTCCCTGTGATCTGTCTCTCGCCGCGATGGTGGCCGCCCTGGCGGCCGGGCACGCACTGGCCTTCCTGGACGGGGAGTGGCCGTCCAGCGCGGGCGTCCGCTGGGAGGTGTCCGTACCGGGCCTGGACTGGCGTGCACGGCCGATGCGGCCGCATCCCGCATGCCCGTGCGGAGCGGCGGGGACGGCCGAGGGGGAACAGGTCTCAATGGACGGGGAGGCACGCGAGACAATGGCTGGGCAAGGGCCGTCATCGACGCCCTGCCGTCAGGCAGACGCGGCGCGGCTCGCTGGGACTTGGAGGGCGCATGTCTGATCTTCCCCGGAAGGCGGTCACCCGGACCGCCAAGCTCGCCGCGCTCCCGCTCGGTTTCGCCGGGAGAGCCACCTGGGGACTCGGCAAACGGATCGTCGGCGAGTCCGCGGAGCTTGTCGGTCGTGAGCTGCAGCAGCGCACGGCCGAGCAGTTGTTCAAGGTGCTCGGTGAGCTCAAGGGCGGGGCGATGAAGTTCGGGCAGGCGCTGTCCGTCTTCGAGTCGGCGCTGCCCGAGGAGGTTGCCGGCCCCTACCGGGCCGCGCTGACCAAGCTCCAGGAGGCCGCGCCGCCGATGCCGACCCGCACCATGCACGCCGTGCTGGAGGAGCGGCTCGGCGCGAACTGGCACGAGTTGTTCGAGGAGTTCGAGGACAAGCCGTCGGCGGCGGCCTCCATCGGGCAGGTCCACCGGGCGGTGTGGCACGACGGCCGGGAGGTGGCGGTCAAGGTCCAGTACCCGGGCGCCGGCGAGGCCCTGCTGTCCGACCTGAGCCAATTGAGCCGGTTCGCCAGGCTGCTGGGGCCGCTGGTCCCCGGCGTGGACATCAAGCCGCTGATCACCGAGCTCAAGGACCGCGTGTCCGAGGAGCTGGACTACGGCCTGGAGGCGCAGGCCCAGCAGGTACACGCCGAGGAGTTCGAGGACGACCCGGACGTCGTGGTCCCCGCGGTCGTCCACCAGTGCGAACAAGTCCTGGTCACCGAATGGATCGACGGCATCCCGCTGTCCGAGGTGATCGCGGACGGCACCCGGGAACAGCGCGACCGCGCCGGCCAGCTGCTGGCCCGCTTCCTGTTCTCGGGCCCGGCCCGCACCGGCCTGCTGCACGCCGACCCGCATCCCGGCAACTTCCGTCTCCTGCCCGGTGGACCGGACGGCGAGGACGACTGGCGCCTGGGCGTCCTGGACTTCGGCACCGTCGATCGGCTCCCCGGCGGCCTGCCGACGCCCATCGGCCAGTCCCTGCGCATGGCGCTGGACGGAGCGGCGGAAGCCGTCTACCGGATGCTGTGCGCGGAGGGCTTCGTCAAGGGGTCCGTCGAGCTGGACCCCGACGCCGTTCTCGACTACCTGCTGCCGATCATCGAACCGGCCCAGGTGGAGGAGTTCACCTTCACACGCGGCTGGATGCGCAGCCAGGCGGCCCGCATCGCCGACCCCCGCTCCCCCGCCTACCAGCTGGGCAAGCAGCTCAACCTGCCGCCGGCGTATCTGCTGATACACCGCGTCACGCTCAGCACGATCGGAGTGCTGTGCCAGCTGGGGGCGACGGTGCGGCTGAGGGAGGAGCTGGAGCAGTGGCTGCCGGGCTTCGCCGCCGGCAGCGCCGGTCCGGAAGGCGAGGACCCGGAGGACGAGCAGGAGGCCGCCGAGGCCTGAGCGCGGGCGGGACCTACCACCAGGCCGAGTCGAGCCGGCCCTCGATCGAGCGGAGGTTCTTCCGGGAGCAGGCGTCGCAGAAGTAGCGCCGGACGCCGCCTTCCACGGAACAGGTCCAGGTGGGCGGCGGGCCGTCGGCCGGGGTGCCGCAGCGCGCACACACCAGGGCGGGGCGCTCCGCGGCGAAGTCGCCGTGGTCCGTACCTCCGGGAAGACTCATCACCCGGCGACGATACCTCCGGGCCGTGGAGCGGCGGACGCAACGCACCGTGGGGGCCGGTCCGTCGGACGGACCGGCCCCCACGGGGAGAGTGCGCGGCCTCCCGGCGGGGAGGCCACCGCTGGGCGGTGTGCGCGGCGTGGTCGGTTACTGCATCACTGCCATGGCGAGCGCACGACGGGCGCGCAGCGAGGCGCGCTCGGCACGGCGCTGCATCCGGCGGGCGGCCGCCAGGCGCGCGACCTGGCGTTGCTGCTCCGCCTCGTGCAGTCGGTCGTGCATATGCGCACGGGCCAGGGCTTCTGGGATGAGTTGCATCTCTCGGGTCCTGTTCTGACGCGAGTCGTTCGCGCCGATGGTGGTGACGTCTTCGGTCGCGGAGCCTGCGGGTTCGCTGGTGGACGGCTTCATCGGGGCCTGCTTCTGGGGGTCGTGCGTGAGGGGGCGGTCGATCGTTCCTGCGGTGTTCATGCCGTGACCGGGTTCTTGCGCGGGCGGCCACGGGGCCGCTTCCGGGCGACGACAACACCCTGGACGAACAGCTCGCCACCCCAGACGCCCCAGGGCTCGCGCCGCTCCTTGGCGCCGGCGAGGCAGGCCTCGATCAGCGGGCAGGTGCGGCACAGGGACTTGGCGTACTCCACGTCCGCCGGCGACTCGGCGAAGAAGACCTCCGGGTCGTAGGAACGGCACGGGACGGGCACGCCGAGGTTCTCGATGGCGTCGTCGAGCGCGGTGAGCGAGGTGAGCGAGGTGAGCGAGGTCAAGTCGGGGTCCTCCGTGAGACCGGGCTTGGGGATCGTGCCGGAAGGCGGTACGGACGGGGCGTGCGCTTCGAGTTGCACGGTTCGTCTTCCTCGTCTGGTCGAGCCGGCCGGTGGGCCGGATGTCGGCTGGGTACCGGGTTCTTTACTTGCCCCGAGGCCCCTTCACTCCGCCGTCCCCGTTCGGGGAAAACAGAAGGGCCGCGGATCCCGGATGGGGTTCCGCGGCCCTGAAGGCGCCGGCCTGATCGGCGATCAGGCTGGATCACTCCAGGGTTCTGGCCCACGGAAGGCCCACATCAGGTGGTGCTGCGTCTGCTTCCGGTTTCCGGCACCGGCCGCCGTAAAGGCATAGGCCTGCGCCTGTGCCACTACTGCTTCCAGTGCCTTGGTCGGTCGCTCATCGCGCTCACGGACGGGAAGACCCGCAAGAGACACGGAGGACTCCGGACGCACGGCACGAATGCCGGACAGACCGGTGCCCTGGTTCGAGGCGCCGAGCATGCACAGGGAGACGACCGAGCGATCGGTCATTTTGGCGGTGCTGAAGAAGCTGCTCTTGATGCTGATCACTGGGCTCGCCTCCTCTCGGCGTCTGAGGGGACTGGGGTGAGCCAGTCCGTACGGATACACAAGTACAACACGGAACCAGGGCCTCAGGAAGGCCACCGTTCCCGTGACCAAGAACCTATGGGGCTTGACGGGGCGCGCGCAAACTATTTTCTCGACGAGTTCGCATCAGTTCCCGCCCTCTTCCGCGCCGGGCTCTTGACCTGCGCAGATGGCCAGAACGTCCGCTCCGTACCGACGGAGCTTGCGCATCCCGACCCCGGGGATGCGCGCCAGTTCGCGCTCGTCGTCCGGGACGGACTCGGCGATCGCCATGAGGGTCTTGTCGGTGAAGACGCAGAAGGCGGGCTGCCCGCTGCGCCCGGCCTGCTCCGCCCGCCACTCGCGCAACCGCTCGTACAGCCCCTCGTCCATGTCGGAGGGGCAGTCCTCACAGCGCATCAGCTTCAGCTCGCCGCCGTCGGTGAGCGCGCGTCCGCAGACCCGGCACCGGGCGGGGGTGCGCCGGGTGCGCCGCGGGACAGGCGTCCCCACGGCCTTGGCGGCCGCGGTGAAGCCGCGCTCGATGCCCCCGGAGGCACCGAGCGCGGCCCGGCCCGCGGCACCGGCCGAACCGGGCCGCAGCCCGTCGAGGAAGCGGCTCGGGCGGCGGCTCGGACGGCCGGCGGGCGAGCGGGACAGCGACCAGGAGACGTACAGCTGCTCGCGGGCGCGGGTGACACCGACGTAGAGGAGACGACGCTCCTCCTCGATCTGCTCGTCGGTCCTGGCGTAGGTGATCGGGATCATGCCCTCGGCGACCCCCACCAGGAAGACGGCGTCCCACTCCAGGCCCTTGGCGGAGTGCAGCGAGGCGAGGGTGACGCCCTGGACGGTGGGGGCGTGCTGGGCGTTCGCCCGGTCGTCGAGTTCGGCCACGAGGTCGCCCAGGGTGGCGCCCGGTCTGGCGGCGGCGAAGTCCTGCGCGAGATGGACCAGGGCGGCCAGCGACTCCCAGCGCTCCCTGACCGCACCGGAGCCGGCCGGCGGCTGCGGCGTCCAGCCCTCCCCGGACAGCACGGCACGCACCTGGGAGGGCAGGTCGACGGCGTCGTCGAGGAGGGAGTCGTTGCCGCCGAAGCGGGCGGCACCGCGCAGCGCGACCCCCGCCTTGCGCACCTCGGGCCGGTCGAAGAAGCGCTCCGCGCCGCGCAGCTGATAGGGCACACCGACGTCGGCGAGGGCCTGCTCGTAGGTCTCGGACTGGGAGTTCGTGCGGAACAGGACGGCGATCCCGCTCGCCGGGACACCGGAGGCGATGAGGTCCTGGATACGGCGGGCGGCGCCCTCTGCCTCGGTGGGCTCGTCGGGGTACTCGGTGTAGACGGGTTCGGGGCCCGGGGCACGCTGGGAGACCAGTTCCAGCCGGTGGTCGGCGGCCCGGCCGCGGGCCTGGGCGAGCAGTCCGTTGGCGAGGTGGACGACCTGCGGGGTGGAACGGTAGTCGCGGACCAGCTTGACGACGGTGGCGCCGGGGTGCCGTGTGCGGAAGTCGAGCAGGTGGTCGGAGGTGGCCCCCGTGAACGAATAGATCGTCTGACTGGCGTCGCCGACCACGCACAGGTTGTCCCGCTCGCCCAGCCACAGCTCCAGCAGGCGCTGCTGGAGAGGGCTGACGTCCTGGTACTCGTCCACCACGAAGTGCTGGTACTGGGCGCGGACCTGTTCGGCCACGTCGCGCCGGTCCTGCAGGATGGCGACGGTCAGCAGCAGGACGTCCTCGAAGTCGATGACGGAGCGGTCCCGCTTGAGGTCCTCGTAGACGGAGTACAGCTGGGCGATCTCGGCCGGGTCGCGGGGGGTCTCGCGACCGGCCTTCACGGCTGCCAGGGCGTAGTCGGCCGGAACGGTCTGGGTGACCTTGGACCACTCGATCTCCGCGGTGACGTCCCGCAGCTCGCCCCGGTCCAGGCGGATGCGGCAGGCGGCGGCCGCGTCCGCGACGAGCTGGACCTTGCGGTCGACGAGCCGGGGCATGGCGCCACCGATCGCTTTCGGCCAGAAGTACTGCAGCTGGCGCAGGGCGGCGGAGTGGAAGGTACGGGCCTGCACGCCGTGCGCGCCCAGCTGGCGCAGTCGGCCGCGCATCTCGCCGGCCGCCCGGTTGGTGAAGGTGACGGCGAGCACGCTGGAGGGCTGGAGGATCCCCGCCCGCACTCCGTAGGCGATGCGGTGGGTGATCGCCCGGGTCTTGCCCGTGCCGGCGCCCGCCAGGACGCACACCGGCCCGTGCAGGCAGGTGGCCACCTCGCGCTGCTCCGGGTCGAGCCCGTCGAGCACCGCGTCGGCAGAGTCCGGGACCTGCGGGAAGAGCGGGGAGTGCGTTGCTGCTGTCACACGGCCATGCTGCCAGGTCGCCCGAGACGGGTGAGCCGGTTGTCCACAGGCGGGCCCGCGCGGTCGTACTTATGCGACAGGCGTCACTCTCATGACTCTCGTGTCGGCACCCGGACACCCCGGTGGGAATGCCGGGCCGATGGCGTACGTTCCCTCAGTGCTATCCCTACGTCCCCGACCCGCCGAAGGAGCGCAAGAGACATGCCGGGCACTGTGACGATGTACAGCACCACGTGGTGCGGCTACTGCCGCCGGCTGAAGAGCCAGATGGACCGCGAGGGCATCGCGTACACCGAGATCAACATCGAGCACGACCCGGAGTCCGCGGCCTTCGTCGAGAAGGCGAACGGCGGGAACCAGACGGTTCCCACCGTTCGGGTGATTTCCTCCAACGGTGGGGGCGAGGTCGTCATGACGAACCCGAGCCTCGCCCAGGTGAAGCAGGCCCTCAGCGCCTGATCCCGGCGCGTCTCGCGCTTGTGCGGAAGGCGGCTCCCGAGAACTCTCGGGAGCCGCCTTCCCTTCTCTTCGGCTCAGACCGTCCCTTCGGCTCAGACGGCGGTCCGTGTCGGCAGTGGCTTGCCGTACCAGAGCTCGATGAGGCGGGCCGCGATGGAGATGCCGTAGGGGGGCAGGACCTCGCCGGAGTCGAAGGCCACGCGGAGTTCCTCGCGGGAGAACCAGCGCGCCTCGTGGATCTCGTCGCCGTCGACGGCGATGTCGGTCGAGGTGGCGCGGGCCATGAAGCCCAGCATCAGGCTGGACGGGAACGGCCAGGGCTGGCTGGCGACGTACTCGACCTGGCCGACGCTGACGCCGACCTCCTCGTGGACCTCGCGGCGCACCGACTGCTCGATGGACTCCCCGGGTTCGACGAAGCCGGCGAGCGTGGAGAAGCGGCCCTCGGGCCAGTGCACCTGGCGGCCGAGCAGGATGCGGTCCTCCTCGTCGGTGACAGCCATGATCACCGCGGGATCGGTGCGCGGGTAGTGCTCGGCGCCGCAGGCCGGGCAGCGGCGGATGTGGCCGGCCGCGGCGATCACGGTGCGCTCGCCGCAGCGGGAGCAGAAGCGGTGCAGACGCTGCCAGTTCTCCAGGGCCACCGCGTGCACCATCAGGCCCGCGTCGCGCGGCGACAGCAGCAGGCCGGCCTCGCGCAGGCCGGCCGGGCGGGCGGACTGGTCCATGCGGCCGGGCAGGGAGTCCTTCTGCAGGGCGAAGTAGCTGACGCCGTCCTCGTCGGTACCCAGGAAGTAGCGGTGCGCCTCCGTGAGGGGGGCCTCGAAGGAGGGGGTCGTGACGAGCTCGGTCCGGCCGTCGGGCGTCTCGTCGATCAGAGCCTGGCCGCCGGAGACCACGAAACAGCGCGTCGAGGGGTGGCTCCACGCCGCGGCCAGCCAGGCCTCGTCGAGCCGGTGGTGGGCGGCCCGGTCGATGCCGCTGGGCGCGGTGAGCGAGATGGGCCGGTCGGCGGTGTGGTCGGTCCAGGTGGTCACGAGTGCTTCCAACTCCCCCGGTGCAACGGTTGTTTCGGCGGCGGTTCAGCGGGACGTGCGGCAGGCGGCATCCGCGTGCGGCGGGGCCTGGAGGCGTGCGGCGGCCTCTCCAGTGTGCTCCTGGCAGGAGGCCGCCCGCGCCGGTGGCCGCCCGTCAGGGCGCATCGCGCCAGTGCTCCGCGAGGTCGCCCCACAGGTACGCGCTGGTCTCGACGCCCTTGAGCAGGAGGTCGAGTTCGACCTTCTCGTTCGGCGCGTGCCAGCCGTCGGACGGGACGGAGATGCCCAGGAAGAGCACGGGCGCGCCGAGCACCTCCTGGAGGTCGGCGGCCGGGCCCGAGCCGCCCTCGCGCGTGAAGCGGACGGGCGTGCCGAAGGCCCGGCCCATGGCGCGGACCACGGACTGCAGGGCCGGGTGGTCCAGCGGCGTCAGGCACGGGCGCGTGGCCGCGCCGAAGGTGATCTCGGACCGGATCCCGGCGGGCACCTGCTCGGCGGCCCAGGCGCGCACGGCCTTCTCCACGTGGTCGGGGTCCTGACCGGCGACCAGGCGGAACGAGAGCTTGACCACCGCGGTGGACGGGATGATCGTCTTGCTGCCGGGGCCCTGGTAGCCGCCGCCGATGCCGTTGACCTCGGCGGTGGGGCGGGCCCAGATGCGCTCCAGGGTGGTGTGCCCGGCCTCGCCGTGGGTGGCGTACGACTTGGCGGTGCGCAGCCACTGCTCCTCGTCGAAGGGCAGCTCGGCGAAGAGTTCGCGCTCGCGGTCGGTGAGTTCCACGATGCCGTCGTAGAAGCCGGGGACCGCCACGCGCGCGTGCTCGTCGTGCAGGGCGGCGACGAGGCGGGCGACGGCGGTCGCCGGGTTGGGCACCGCGCCGCCGAAGGAGCCGGAGTGGATGTCCTGGTCAGGGCCGGACAGCCGGATCTCGCACTCGGCGAGGCCCCGCATTCCGGTGCACACCGTGGGCGTGTCCTCGGACCACATGCCGGTGTCGGAGACGATCACGGCGTCGGCGGCCAGGCGGTCCGCGCGGCTCTCGACCAGTACCCGGAAGTGCGGGGAGCCGGACTCCTCCTCGCCCTCGATCAGGAGTTTGAGGTGGACGGCCGGGGCGGTGCGACCGGTGGCGGCGAGGTGGGCGCGGACGCCGAGTGTGTGGAAGAACACCTGACCCTTGTCGTCGGCCGCCCCGCGCGCGTAGAGGCGTCCCTCGCGGACGACGGGCTCGAAGGGCTCGCTGTCCCAGCCGTCCTCGCGGGCGGCGGGCTGGACGTCGTGGTGGCCGTAGACGAGGACCGTCGGGGCGTCGGGGTCGTCGGAGCGCCACTCGGCGAAGACGGCCGGGGCGCCCGGGGTCTGCCAGACCTCCGCGGTGGTGAAACCGGTCTCCCGCAGTTTGCCGGCGAGCCAGTCGGCGCTGCGGCGTACGTCGGGCGCGTGCTCGGGCTGTGCCGACACGGAGGGGATGCGCAGCCATGCGGCGAGGTCGTCGAGGAAGGCGGCGCGGTGCTGCTCGATGTACGTACGGACGGCGCTGTCCGGGGTCTGGCTCATGCTTCCGAGCCTATCGGCCCGCGGCGGCATCCCGTTCGGGCGGTTCGTCACACTGCGGCTCGGGCCGCGGCTCCTGGAGCAGCCTTTCCAGCTCTGCCCGGCCGGGCAGGTCGTCGTGCCGTACGACCTCGCCGGTGCGCACGTACACGAACGCGGCGGTGACGCGCTCCGGGGAGACGCCGCGCTGCTCGGCCCAGGCCAGCCGGTACACGGCGAGCTGGAGCGGGTCGGCGGTGCGTGAGCGGTTCGTCTTCCAGTCCACGATCTCGTACGTCGCCGTGTCCCCGTCGCCCTCCTTGTAGACGGCGTCGATACGGCCCCGGACGACACGTCCGGCGACGGCGAGCTGGAAGGGCGCCTCGACGCGATGGGGCGTGCGGTGCGCGTACTCGGTGCGTTCGAAGGCCTCCTTGAGGGCTTCCAGGTCGCGTTCGTCGGCGATCTCGGCGTCGCCGCCGGGCAGCTCCTCGGGCTCCAGCATGGGCAGCGTCAGCTCCTCGAAGCGGGTTTCGACCCAGGCGTGGAAGCGGGTGCCGCGGCGCGCTGCGGGCTGCGGGGGGCGCGGCATGGGGCGTGCGAGCTCCCGCGCGAATCCGTCGGGGTCGGCCGCCAGGTGCAGCAGCTGCGACGCGGTCAGTGTCGTCGGCAGGGGCACCTCGGTGACGCTCCGCCGGACGCGCCGGAGCTCTCCGGTGAGCGCGTCGAGGTCGCGGTCCCAGGAAGCGACGACGCGGGACTCCTCCGGGGTGAGGGGCTCGGGTTCGGAGTCGCGTTCACCGAGGTGGGGGCGCTCGGGCGGCGGGGCGGCGTGCGGTTCGGGTGCGGTCGCCTGGTGCGGGACCGTCGGACGGACGCCGCTCCAGGAGTCCCAGTCGCCGGGGGCCTCCTCGAAGGGGTCGTCCTCGTCGTACGGCGGTTCGTCGTCGTAGGGCGGTTCGTCGTCCTCCGGTGGCGGGGGCCAGTCCGAGTCGTCGTGGATGTCCGGGTCGTGGGCGGCCGGCGGGTGGTGGTCCGTGTGGCCGGCGAGGTTCTCCAGGTGGTCCAGGACGATCGCGGCGGCTTCACGGCGGCGGGCCAGGGCGGCCTCGTCCAGGGGCAGGGGCCACAGCCGGTCGGCGGTGGCCCGGTGCAGCGCCGGGTTCTCCTCGTCTTCCACGGGTTCGTCCGCCCAGACCTCGATCTCACCCCCGCCGACGGCGCAGTGGTCGTGGAGGGCCTGCAGGAAGGCGGAAGGGCCGCGCGGTCTCTTCTGGCTGGGACCCCACCAGTGGCCGGAGCCCAGGAGCAGGGAGCGGGGGCGGGTGAAGGTGACGTAGCCGAGACGCAGCTCCTCGGTGTGCTGGTGGTCCTTCATGGCCTCGTGGAAGGCCTTCATCCCGCGCGCGTCCCAGCCGTCGATGTCGGGGAGGGTGTCGGCGTCGCCGCGCAGGGCGTGCGGCAGCACCTTGCTCTGGCTGGTCCACTTCTCGCGGCCCTGGCCGCTGGGGAAGGTGCCGGTGACCAGGCCGGGGACGGCGACCACGTCCCACTCCAGGCCCTTGGACTTGTGCGCGGTGAGCACCTTGACGGTGTTCTCGCCGCCGGGCAGCGCGTTGTCGAGGCCCTTCTCGTACTGGGCCGCGGTGCGCAGGAAGCCGAGGAAGGCCAGCAGTGACGCCTCTCTCTCGTTCGCGGCGAAGGAGGCGGCGACGTCCAGGAAGTTCGACAGGGTCTCGCGGCGGCGGGCGGCCAGCGCGTGCGGGGAGGCCGACAACTCCACTTCCAGACCGGTGACGGCGAGGACGCGGTGCAGGACGTCCATGAGCGGGTCGGACAAGGAGCGGCGCAGGTCGCGCAGTTCTTCGGCGAGCCGGGCGAACCGCACGCGCGCGTCCGGGGAGAACGGCAGCCGGTCGTCCTCCCCGGCGCCGTTCAGGGGCGTTTCGAGGAACGTGTCGAGGGCGTCCGCGAGCGAGATCACCTCGGCCGGGTCGACGCCCTCGACGGCCCCGGCGAGCCGACTGTCGGGATCGTCGTCGGCGTCCACGCGTGTGGGGGCGACGAGCAGCCTCGCCCTGCGGCCGAGGAGCGCGAGGTCGCGCGGGCCGATGCGCCAGCGCGGACCGGTCAGCAGCCGGACCAGGGAGGCGTTGGCGCCGGGGTCCTGCAGGACCTCGCAGACGGCGACGAGGTCGGCGACCTCGGGCAGGTGCAGCAGCCCGGACAGGCCGACGACCTCGACCGGGACGTCACGGGCGACCAGGGCGCCCTGGATCTCGGCGAAGTCGGTGGCCGTACGGCACAGGACGGCGATCTCCCCCGGTGCCTTCCCGGTCCGTACCAGGTGGGCGATGGAGTCGGCGATCCACTCGATCTCCTCGGCGTGGGTGGGCAGCAGGGCGCAGCGCACCAGGCCGTCGCGCTCGGCGCCGGGGGCGGGGCGCAGGGCCTGCACGCCCGCGTGCATGGCGCGCAGGGGCTCGGCGAGGCCGTTGGCGAGGTCGAGGAGGCGGCCGCCGCTGCGGCGGTTCTCGCTGAGGGCCTGGCGGGTGGCGGGGCGGCCGTCGGCGTGGGCGAAGTGCTCGGGGAAGTCGTCGAGGTTGGCGACGGAGGCACCACGCCAGCCGTAGATGGCCTGGCAGGGGTCTCCGACGGCGGTCACGGGGTGGCCCGTGCCGTCGCCGAAGAGGCCGGCCAGCAGGATGCGCTGGGCGACCGAGGTGTCCTGGTACTCGTCGAGGAGGACCACCCGGAACTCCTCGCGCAGGGCGCGGCCCACTTCGGGGAGCCGGGCGAGCTGTGCGGCCAGGGCGATCTGGTCGCCGAAGTCGAGCAGGTCGCGCTCGCGCTTGGCGGCCCGGTAGCGGAGTACCAGTTCGGCCAGTTCGCGGCGGGCGGCGGCCGTCTCGGGGACCTTGCGCAGATCGGCGTTGGTGAGTTTGGCGCCCTCCAGGGTGTGCAGCAGCCCGGTGTCCCACGCGCGCAGCTCCTCGGGGCGTACGAGGTGTTCGGCGAGCTCGGCGTCGAGGGCGAGGAGGTCGCTGACAAGGTCCGGGAAGGAGCGGGTCAGCGCCGGGTACGGGCCGGGGGCCTCGCGCAGCACGCGTGCGGCGAGCTGGTAGCGGGTGGCGTCGGCGAGGAGCCGGGTGGTGGGCTCCAGGCCGATGCGCAGGCCGTGGTCGGTCAGGAGGCGGCCGGCGAAGGCGTGGTAGGTGGAGATCGCCGGTTCGCCGGGCGGGTTGTCCGGGTCGATGGCATCGGGGTCGGTGACGCCGGCCTTGATCAGCGCTTTGCGTACGCGCTCGGCGAGCTCGCCGGCGGCCTTGTTGGTGAAGGTCAGGCCGAGAACCTGTTCGGGAGCGACCTGTCCGGTGCCGACCAGCCACACCACGCGGGCCGCCATCACGGTGGTCTTGCCGGACCCGGCGCCGGCCACGATCACCTGCGGGGCCGGCGGCGCGGTGATGCAGGCCGTCTGCTCCGGGGTGAACGGAATCCCGAGGAGCTCCTTGAGCTGCTCGGGATCGGTGATACGGGCGGGCACCCCAGAGAGGCTAGCGGCGGGCACCGACAGCGGATGCCAAATCACCCCCCGGGTCCGCAAAGACGCAGCTCAGCGGCCGTGGTGCCGTTCATCACGCGAGTCACTCGACGATGTGGCGGCCCTCCGGCCGCGCGCTGCACGACGCGCGGAACGCGCAGTGCGCGCAGTGTTGTCCGGCCGTCGGCGTGAACCGTTCGTCGAGGACCTTCCCGGCGGCGGTGGCCAGCAGCTCGCCGACCCACTCCCCCTCCAGCGGCTCCTGTGTCTGCACCTTGGGCAGGCCGTCGCCGCCGTCCCGCTTGGCCGCGCCCTGGCGCAGCTGGACGAGTTCGGCGCCGCCCGGTTCGGGACGCGCGCCGCCGAAGACTTCGTCGACGGCGCCCTCCCGGACGGCGAGCTGGTAGACGGCCAGCTGCGGGTGGCGGGCCACCTCGGCGGCGGTGGGGGCCTGCTTGCCGGTCTTGAAGTCGACGACGTAGGCGCGGCCCTCGGCGTCGGCCTCCACCCGGTCCATGGAGCCGCGGACGCGCACCTGGTAGTCGCCCGTCGCCAGGGTCACGTCGAAGTCGTGCTCGCCGGCCACGGGAGTGCGGCCGGCACGTTCCAGGACGTGCCACTGCAGGAAGCGCTCGAGTGCCACGCGCGCGTTCTCCTTCTCCTGCTCCGACTTCCACGGCGCGTCGAAGGCGATCGCGTTCCACACCGTCTCCAGGCGCTCCATGAGGACCGCGAGGTCGGCGGGGGTGCGTCCGGAGGCGACCTCGTCGGCGAGCACGTGCACCACGTTGCCGAAGCCCTGGGCGGCACTCGCGGGGGCGTCGGCCTTGACCTCGCGGCCGAGGAACCACTGCAGGGCGCAGGTGTTGGCGAGCTGGTCGAGGGCGCTGCCGGACAGGACGACGGGCTGGTCGCGGTCGCGCAGCGGCACCTTGCTCTCGGTCGGGTCGGCCATGCCCCACCAGCGGTAGGGGTGGGCCGAGGGCACCAGCGGGCGGCCCTCGTCGTCGGCGAGCGCTGCGAGCCGGGCCAGCCGGTGCGCGGCGGACTGCCGGAGGGTGGCGGAGGCACGCGGGTCGACGGTCGTGGCGCGCAGCTCGGCCACCAGCGCCGCCACGGACAGCGGGCGGCGCGGGCGGCCGGTGACGTCCTTGGGCTCGACGCCGAGTTCGGTGAGAAAACGGGAGGGCTGGTCGCCGTCGTCCGCGGGGGCCTTCACGGCGGTCACGACGAGGCGTTCACGCGCGCGTGTGGCGGCGACGTAGAACAGGCGGCGCTCCTCCGCCAGCAGCGCGCCGGGGGTGAGCGGCGCGGCGAGTCCGTCACGGCCGATGCGGTCCGCCTCCAGCAGGGAGCCGCGGCGCCGCAGGTCCGGCCACAGCCCCTCCTGGACGCCGGCGACCACGACCAGGCGCCACTGCAGGCCCTTGGAGCGGTGCGCCGTCATCAGGCGCACCGCGTCGGGGCGTACGGCGCGACGTGTGAGCGTGTCGGCGGCGATGTCCTCGGCCTCGATCTCCTCCAGGAAGTTCAGGGTGCCCCGGCCTCCGGTGCGCTCCTCGGCGCGGGCGGCGGTCGCGAACAGCGCGCACACGGCGTCCAGGTCCCGGTCGGCGTTGCGTCCCGCGGCGCCGCCGCGCCGGGCGGCCCGCTCCAGGCGGGTGGGCCACGGTGTGCCCTCCCACAGGTCCCACAGCGCCTCCTCTGCCGTACCGCCGCCCGCCAGGCGCTCGCGGGCCGTCCTGAGCAGCGCGCCCAGGCGCTGGGCGCCACGCGCGTACGTGGGGTCGTGCGCGACCAGGCGCTCGGGTTCGGCCAGGGCCCGGGCGAGCAGTTCGTCCGAGGGCGGGGGCAGGGGGTTGCCGGCGGCGCGTTCCTCCTCGCGCAGCGCGCGGCCCAGGCGGCGCAGGTCGGCGGCGTCCATGCCGGCCAGTGGTGAGGCGAGGAGGGCGAGCGCGGTCTCGGTGTCCAGCCAGCAGGTGCCCGCCTCGGGCTGTTCTTCGGGCAGCTCCCCGGCTCGCCCTTCCGGATCCTCGCCGGCCTCTTCCGCCGCGCCGCGCCGCGCCGCTTCCGCGGTCGCCACCGCCCGCAGCGCCGTCAGCAGGGGCGCCACCGCCGGTTCGTGGCGCAGCGGCACGTCGTCGCCGTCGATGTCCAGGGGCACCCCGGCGGCTGTCAGGGCGCGGCGGAGGATCGGGATGGTGCGGGCACCGGCGCGCACCAGGACGGCCATCTCGCTCCAGGGGACACCGTCCTCCAGGTGTGCCCGGCGCAGGATGTCGGCGATGTTGTCCACCTCGGTGCCCGGTGTCGGGTACGTGTGGACGTCGACGCGGCCGCCGTCGCGCACCGGGGTCAGCTCGCGGTGGGCGCGGACCTTGTCGGCGGGGAGGCGGGTGAGCGGCATCCGCCGGGTCAGCAGACGGGTCGCGGCGAGCAGCGCGGCGCCGGAGCGGCGGGAGGTGCGCAGAACCTGTACGGGGGCCGGGCGGCCGTCCGCGCGCGGGAAGGTCTGCGGAAACTCGAGGATGCCGTTCACGTCGGCGCCCCGGAAGGCGTAGATCGCCTGGTCGGGGTCGCCGAAGGCGAGCAGGGTGCGGCCGTCCCCGGCGAGCGCGCGCAGCAGCCGTACCTGGGCCGGGTCGGTGTCCTGGTACTCGTCGACGTAGACCGCGTCGTACCGCGCGGCGAGCCGCTCGGCGACCTCGGGGCGACGGGCGAGGAGCACCGCACGGTGGACGAGTTCGGCGTAGTCGAGGACGCCCTGCAGGTCGAGGACGTCGAGGTACTCGGCGAGGAAGGCGGCCGCCGCCTGCCAGTCGGGGCGGCCGCTGCGGCGCGCGAAGGCCGCCAGGGCGTCGGGGCCGAGGCCCAGTTCGCGGCTGCGGGCGAGGACCGCGCGGACCTCGTCGGCGAAGCCGCGGGTGGTCAGGCAGGCGCGCAGCTCGTCCGGCCAGCGCACGTGCTGCAGGCCCAGGCGCTCCAGGTCGGCCTGGCCCGCCAGGAGGTCGCGGACGGTCACGTCCTGCTCGGGTCCGGACAGCAGCCGCAGCGGCTCGACGAACAGGTCGCTGTCCTGGTGGGCTCGGACCAGGGCGTAGCAGAACGAGTGGAAGGTGGTCGCCCGCGGGGCGTGGGCCGCGCCGGCGCGCAGCGCCATGCGGTCGCGCAGGTCGACGGCGGCCCTGCGGCTGAACGTCAGCACCAGGATCCGTTCGGGGTCCTGGCCGCGGGCGATCCGCGCGGCCACGGACTCCACCAGGGTGGTGGTCTTGCCGGTGCCCGGACCTGCGAGGACGAGCAACGGGCCGGTCTCGTGGTCAACCACGGCGCGCTGGGCGGCGTCCAGAAGAGGGGGATCCGGTCTGGACGGTGGAGTACGCACCAGTCGGTAGGCGCCACGGTTCCCCTGGCGCACCTGGGGGTGCGGCAGGCGTCTGGTGGAGGAAGAGGAGCTCACGTGGTTCGCCGGTCCTGGTGGGTGTACTGGGGTCTGTCACGGCCGGCGCTCAGCGCCGGCGTCGCGGGGACGCACGGGCCGACGGGGAGAGCGGTGGCCGCGGAGTGAGGGTGACACGCGCAGCCGACGCTACGTCGGGGCCGGGTGCGGAAGGAGGGCTTCCCCTTCTTCCCGTGGTCCTCACTGTGCGCTGCCGTCACGTGTGTCCCTCGACTCACGAACGTACGGCATGGCGTGCGTGTGTCCCGGTTCCCCCGTACGGATCACGGGCTCCCCGCGGACCCCTCGAATGGCGGAAGCTGTCAGGTGTGACCCTGCGCATGTTCGCCGCCGTCCCACCGGGCCCGCCGCATGTCGAGGCGCGGCAGGTGGCCCTCGGCCGTCCTGCCCGCCTCCTTCAGGGGCGTGCCCTCGGTGCGGTAGTGGGCGAGGGCGCGCAGTTCGTGTCCCGGAAGCAGAACGCCGTCCGCGCGTACGACCCGCCACCACGGGACGGCTCCGCCGTAGAGGGCCATCACGCGGCCCACCTGGCGGGGGCCGCCCTCCTGAAGCCATTCGGCGACGTCCCCGTAGGTCATGACGCGCCCCGGCGGTATCAGGTCGGCGACATCGAGGACCCGCTCGGCGTACTCGGGCAGCGCGTCGGGATGTTCCGGGCGGCCGTCGTCCGGAGGGCTCACTTCGCTCATCCGCCCCATCCTGCCCCACCCCACCGACAGCGGGACGTGCTCGGGACGAGGCCGCGCCCTCGCTCACGGGCGGTGCTTCGGGCAGACTGTGCGGCCCCGCACATGCACCCTGACGCCCCCGCGTGTCGGTGGGGCATGCCACCATCGTGCGGGCGGTGACCGGTGATACGAGACCAAGAAGAGACCATGAAGCAGCAGGGTGTGCACCCCGACGGCGCGGAGGGCACCTCTGGGGCTTCGTCGCGTCCGGGCACCGGGAAGACGGACGGTCCGAAGGCGGTCAGGAAGCCCGCCGAGGACAGGGACGTGGCCCACGTCGACGAGCTGGAGGGCGACGAACCGCTGCTCCCCGCGCGCGTGCACCGTCCCTCGGACCTGATGCGGCTGCTGGTGGGCGTGCTCGCCGTCGTGGTGCTGCTGGCGATCGCCGCGTTCGCGCACGGCACCACCTCGGGCCTCGAACAGGACATCCACAAGGGCACCGGTCAGGCACCCGATCTGCTCATCAAGATCGCCGGGCTGGCGTCCAGCATCGCGATCCTGCTGGTCCCGGTCGCATTCGCGATCGAGCGGCTGATCAAGCGGGACGGGCTGCGGATCGCCGACGGCGTGCTCGCGGCGGTCCTCGCCCACGGGGTGACGCTCGCCACCGACCTGTGGGTCGCCAAGGGCGCTCCGCACTCGATCCGGGAAGCGCTCACCCAGCCCTCCCCCGGTGACGTCCACGCGCTGACCGACCCGGTGCACGGCTATCTCGCTCCTGTCATCGCGTACATGACGGCCGTGGGCATGTCCCGCAGACCGCGCTGGCGCGCGGTGCTGTGGATCGTGCTGCTGCTCGACGCCTTCTCCATGCTGGTCACCGGCTACACCACGCCGTTCTCGATCATCCTTACGGTGCTGATCGGCTGGACCATCGCCTACGGCACCCTGTACGCGGTCGGCTCGCCGAACGTCCGCCCCACGGGGCGGACACTGGTGGCAGGGCTGCGGACCGTCGGCTTCCATCCGGTGAGTGCGGCCCGCGAGGACGTGGCGGAGACCACCGACAACGGCGACCGCGGCCGACGCTACTTCGTCACCCTGGAGGACGGCCCCCCGCTGGACGTCACGGTCGTCGACCGCGAACAGCAGGCGCAGGGCTTCTTCTACCGTCTGTGGCGCAACCTCACGCTGCGTGGCTTCACCACCCGCAGCAGTCTGCAGTCGCTGCGCCAGGCACTGGAGCAGGAGGCGCTGCTCGCCTACGCGGCCATCGCGGCCGGAGCCAACGCGCCCAAGCTGATCGCGACCTCCGAACTGGGCCCGGACGCCGTGATGCTCGTCTACGAGCACACCGGCGGGCGTACGCTCGACTCGCTGGCGGACGAGGAGATCACCGACGAACTGCTGCGCCACACCTGGCAGCAGGCGCGGGCGCTGCAGTCACGGCGCATCGCGCACGGCAGGCTGGCCGGTGACGCGATTCTGGTGGATCGTTCCGGCAGGGTGATCCTCACCGATCTGCGCGGCGGCGAGATCGCGGCCGGTGATCTGCTGCTGCGCATGGACGTCGCCCAGCTGCTGACGACGCTCGGCCTGAGGGTGGGCGCGGAGCGCGCCGTGGCCTCCGCGGTCGGGGTCCTCGGGCCCGACGCGGTCGCCGGCTGCCTGCCCATGCTGCAGCCCATCGCGCTGACGCGCTCCACGCGCGCGACCCTGCGCCGGCTGGCCCGGGAGCGGGCGCAGCGGGAGCGGGAGGCGGTCCTGGAGGCGTCCCGGCAGAACAAGCAGGCCCGGCTGGAGCAGTCCGCCGCGGAAGTCGGCCCTCTCGTCCTCGAGAAGCCGGAGAAGCACGACAAGAAGGACAAGAAGGCCGAGCGCGCGGAGGCGCGGGCGGAGAAGCGTGCCCTCGACGAGGCTCTGGAGGAGGCCCGCGAGGAGGACCTGCTCACCCAGATCCGCCACCAGGTGCTGCGGATCAGGCCGCAGGCGCCGGTCGAACCCGCCCGGCTGGAACGGGTGCGGCCGCGCACCCTGATCAGTTTCATCGCGGGCGCCATCGGCGCGTACTACCTGCTGACGCAGCTCACGCACATCGAGTTCGACACGCTCTTCGCCGACGCCCAGTGGGGCTGGGTGGCGGCGGCGGTGCTGTTCTCGGCGCTCAGTTATGTCGCGGCGGCCATGGCACTGCTGGGCTTCGTGCCCGAGCGGGTGCCGTTCCCGCGGACCGTGGCGGCGCAGGTCGCCGGATCGTTCGTGAAGATCGTGGCACCGGCAGCGGTCGGCGGGGTGGCCCTCAACACGCGCTTCCTGCAGCGCGCGGGCGTACGCCCCGGGCTGGCGGTGGCCAGTGTCGGCGCCTCACAGTTGTTCGGGCTGGGCTGCCACATCCTGATGCTGCTGTCCTTCGGCTATCTGACCGGCACCGAGAAGACGCCGTCGCTGTCGCCGTCCCGGACGGTCATCGCGGGGCTGCTGACGGTCGCGGTGCTCGTACTGGTGGTCACGTCGGTGCCGTTCCTGCGGAAATTCGTCGTCACGCGCGTGCGTTCCCTGTTCGCGGGCGTCGTGCCGCGCATGCTGGACGTGCTGCAGCGGCCGCAGAAGCTCGTCACCGGCATCGGCGGCATGCTGCTGCTGACCTTCTGCTTCGTGATGTGCCTGGACGCCTCGATCCGGGCGTTCGGCAGCCAGTCGACCTCGATCAGCATCGCCAGTGTCGCCGTCGTCTTCCTCGCCGGCAACGCGCTCGGTTCGGCCGCGCCCACCCCGGGCGGTGTGGGCGCGGTCGAGGCGACCCTCACGGTCGGCCTGATCGCCGTGGGTCTGCCCAAGGAGGTGGCCGCGCCGGCGGTGCTGATGTTCCGGCTGCTGACCCTGTGGCTGCCGGTGCTGCCCGGCTGGCTGGCCTTCAACCACCTGACGCGCAAGGGCGCCCTGTAGGGCACCCCCCTCCGCTTGCCCCGAACGGCCCCCGTCCCGCGCGCGAGCCTGCCGGCGGCGCGAGGATGAAGGCATGCAGAACCCCCGCGGACTGTGCGCCGCCTCCTTGACCACGACCGCCGTCCTGCTGGCCGCCCTGGTGACAGGCTGCGGCAGCAGTTCGGCGGGCGCGGACACCGCGGGCGGGGGCACCGCGGGCGGGGACCTGACCGCCCAGAAGCTGGACTGGAAGAACTGCCCGGCACCGTCCGCGGCCGAGGGCGGCGGGGCGGCGCCCTCCCCGCTGCCGAACGGCGGCAAGTGGCAGTGCGCCACCATGAAGGCACCGCTGAACTGGAGCAAGCCCGACGACGGCACGATCGGCATCGCGCTGATCCGGGCGAAGGCGACCGGGCCGGGCAAGCGCATCG
Source organism: Streptomyces kebangsaanensis (assembly GCF_001906585.1). GTDB lineage: Bacteria > Actinomycetota > Actinomycetes > Streptomycetales > Streptomycetaceae > Streptomyces > Streptomyces kebangsaanensis. The sequence goes on from NZ_JUJA01000070.1 coordinate 19,996, forward strand.
GCTCGCTGATCTTCAACTTCGGCGGTCCGGGCGGCTCCGGCGTCAGCGTCCTGCCGGCGATCGTCCAGGACTACACCAAGCTCGCCACCCGCTACGACCTGGTGAGCTTCGACCCGCGCGGGGTGGGCCGCAGCGCGGGCGTGAAGTGCAAGAGCGACGCCCAGCTCGACCAGTACTTCCAGCAGGACGCCACCCCGGACAACGCCGCCGAGCGCACCGCGTTCCTGAACAACACCAAGCAGTTCAACGCCGCCTGCGAGAAGAGCTCCGGGAAGATCCTCCCCCATGTGCGCACCACCGACGCGGCCCGCGACATGGACCTGATGCGCCAGGTCCTCGGCGACGCCAGGATGCACTACTTCGGGATCTCCTACGGCACCGCGCTCGGTGGCGTGTACGCCCATCTGTTCCCCACGCATGTGGGCCGCGTCGTCTTCGACGCGGTCGTCGACCCCACGCAGAACCCCGAGCAGGTCTCACTGGGGCAGGCCAAGGGCTTCCAGCTGGCCCTGGACGACTTCGCGAAGGACTGCGTGTCGAAGGGCGCCGAGTGCCCGATCGGCAGCAGCGTGCAGGACGTCGAGAACCGCATCGCCGCCCTGCTCAAGAAGCTCGACAGCAACCCGATCCCCGGCATCTTCCCGCGCCGGCTGACCCAGACGGCCGCGACCAACGGCATCGTCCAGGCCCTGTACTCCAAGGACCTGTGGGCTGCCCTCACCGAGGGACTGCGGCAGGCCTACGCCGGCAACGGCCAGATCCTCATGCTGCTGTCGGACGCCATGAACGGCCGCAACGAGAACGGCCGGTACAGCAACCTCGCCGCCGCGAACGCCGCCATCAACTGCGCCGACCAGAAGCAGCGGTACACCCCCGCCGACGTGGAGCGGGCACTGCCCACGTTCCGGGCCGCCTCCCCGCTGTTCGGCGACTTCCTGGCCTGGGGAGTCCTCAGCTGCACCAACTGGGCGGTGCCCGGCGCGGCCAACCACCCCGACGTGAGCGCGCCCGGTTCGGCGCCGATCCTCGTCGTGGGCAACACCGGCGACCCGGCGACCCCGTACCAAGGCGCGCGGAGGATGGCGGACGCGCTGGGCAAGGGCGTCGGCGTGGAACTCACCTGGAAGGGCCAGGGCCACGGCGCGTACAACAGCAAGAACAAGTGCGTCCAGGACACGGTGAACGGCTATCTGCTCGACGGAAAGCTGCCCGCGGCCGGAACGGTCTGCGCCTAGGGTCTTCCCTCCGGCGGCCACGAGCCCCGCATTGCTCGGCGAAAGGCCCGCGTCCACACCGAAGCAGCAGGTCAGAAGGTTATCCACAGGCCCGCACGGGGTGCGGCGGGATCTGCCTACCATGACGTGACCGCTCCCGCGGCCGATCCGCGGGGAGCCTGTGAGGGGGGAAGCCATGTCACGTCTGACGCGGTGGGCGGCCGCGGTGGCCGCCGCGGTACTGCTGACCGGATGCGGCGCGGGACCGTCCGACGACAGCCGGGGAAAGGGGGAGGACCGGTCCGTCCCGACGTCCGAGCTGCCCTCCTCGCTCACCTCTCAGCGGCTCGACTGGGGACGCTGCAAGGCCACCGCCGGCTCTCCGGCACCGGGCAGCGGCTGGCAGTGCGCGACGCTCAAGGCGCCCCTGGACTGGTCCCGGCCGGACGGGGAGACCATCGGCCTCGCCCTCATCCGGGCCAGGGCCACCGGCGAGCGCACCGGCTCGCTGCTGTTCAACTTCGGCGGGCCCGGCGGCTCGGGCGTGGACACGATGCCGTCGTACGACTCCGTGGTCGGCGCCCTGCGGCAACGCTACGACCTGGTGAGCTGGGATCCGCGCGGGGTCGGCCGGAGCAAGGGCGTCCGCTGCCGCGGCGACCGGCAGATCCAGGCCGCCGAGGCGATCGACGCGACACCGGACACCCCGGCCGAGGAACGGGCCTACTTCCAGGACGCGGCCGACTTCGGCCAGGGCTGCGCGAAGGCCGTGGGCAAGCTCCTCACGCATGTCTCGACGACCGACACCGCCCGGGACATGGACCTGATGCGCCAGGTCCTCGGCGACGCCAGGATGCACTACTTCGGCTTCTCCTACGGCACCGAGCTCGGCGGGGTGTACGCGCACCTGTTCCCCCGGCGCGTGGGGCGGCTGGTCCTGGACGCGGTGGTCGACCCGACCGCGGACTCGGTGGGCCACGCGCGGAACCAGGCCAGGGGCTTCCAGCGGGCGCTGGACGGCTATCTGAAGTCGACCGGGCAGGACCCCGAACGGGGCTCGCGCAAGATCGCCGACCTGCTGGAGCGCATCGACGCGAAGCCACTGCCCACCTCCTCCGGGCGGAGGCTGACGCAGACGTCGGCGCTCACCGGCATCGTCCTGCCGCTCTACAGCGAGAGCAACTGGCCGGCCCTGACCGGCGCCCTGACGGCGGCGGAGCAGGGAGACGGCTCCGCGCTGCTGGCCCTCGCCGACGCCTACAACGAGCGGGACAGCTCGGGCCGCTACGGCACGGCGTCCCACTCACAACGGGTCATATCGTGCTTGGACTCCAAGCAGCGGCCGACCCCGGAGCAGGCGAGGAAACTGCTGCCCGAATTCGAGAGGATCTCGCCCGTGTTCGGCGCCTTCCTGGCCTGGGACACGGCCGGCTGGTGCCACGACTGGCCGGTGGCCGGCCAGTACGACACACCACAGGTCAGTGCACCGGGTGCGGCGCCGATCCTGCTGGTCGGCAACACCGGGGACCCGGCGACACCCTACGAGGGCGCGCGGAGGATGGCGGACGAGCTCGGCAAGGGCGTCGGCGTGGAACTCACCTGGAAGGGCGAGGGCCACGGGGCCTACGGCAACGGCAGCGACTGCGTGGACTCGACGGTGAACGCGTACCTGCTGCACGGCAGGGTGCCGAAGGACGGCAAGGTCTGCTCATGACGACGGCGGGG
>NZ_JUJA01000070.1:22984-35984 GCF_001906585.1 Streptomyces kebangsaanensis
GAGCCGTGGCTCAGTAGACCGGCTTCTCCGGTTCGATCTGGTTGACCCAGCCGATCACGCCGCCGCCGACGTGCACCGCGTCCGCGAAGCCCGCGGACTTCAGCACGGCGAGGACTTCCGCACTGCGGACACCCGTCTTGCAGTTCAAGACGATCTTCTTTTCGTGCGGGAGGTTCTCCAGGGCGGAGCCCATGAGGAACTCGTTCTTCGGGATCAGCCGGGCGCCCGGGATGGAGACGATCTCGAACTCGTTCGGCTCACGGACGTCGATGATCTCGATGTTCTCGCCGTCGTCGATCCACTCCTTGAGCTGCTTGGGAGTGATCGTCGAGTCGGCGGCCGCCGCCTGGGCCTCCTCGGAGACGACGCCGCAGAAGGCCTCGTAGTCGATGAGCTCGGTGACGGTCGGGTTCTCGCCGCAGATCGCGCAGTCGGGGTCCTTGCGGACCTTGACCTGGCGGTACTGCATCTCCAGGGCGTCGTAGATCATCAGGCGGCCGACCAGCGGCTCGCCGATGCCCGCGAGGAGCTTGATGGCCTCGTTGGCCTGGATGGAGCCGATGGACGCGCACAGCACGCCCAGGACACCGCCCTCGGCGCAGGAGGGAACCATGCCGGGGGGCGGGGGCTCCGGGTAGAGGCAGCGGTAGCAGGGGCCGTGCTCGGACCAGAAGACGGAGGCCTGGCCGTCGAAGCGGTAGATCGAGCCCCAGACGTAGGGCTTGCCCAGGAGCACGCACGCGTCGTTGACCAGGTAGCGGGTCGCGAAGTTGTCCGTGCCGTCGATGATCAGGTCGTACTGGCTGAAGATGTCCTTCACGTTCTCGGCCTCGAGCCGCTCCTGGTGAAGAACCACGTTCACGTACGGGTTGACGCCCTTGATCGTGTCCTGGGCGGACTCGGCCTTGGGTCGGCCGATGTCGGACTGGCTGTGGATGACCTGGCGCTGCAGGTTCGACTCGTCGACCTCGTCGAACTCCACGATGCCGATCGTGCCCACACCCGCCGCGGCCAGGTACATCAGCCCCGGCGAGCCCAGGCCACCGGCGCCCACAAAGAGCACCTTGGCGTTCTTCAGCCGCTTCTGCCCGTCCATCCCGACATCGGGAATGATCAGGTGGCGGGAGTACCTGCGGACCTCGTCTACGGTGAGCTCGTCAGCCGGCTCGACCAGGGGTGGCAGCGACACGGGGACTCCGTTGGTCGGTCAATCACTACGGTTGTTCTCCTCGTAACACTGCCACGCCCTTCTTCATTCCGAGACACCCGTTCCGATGCGCGAGATGATGTCGTCCCAGTAGCCGGGCAGGTTCTCCCAGGGGTCGGCGAGGCCGCCGCGGTCCGTGCGATCGGTGAACCAGATCGTCGCCGCGCCCTGCCAGCGGGCGATGCGCAGCGCCTCGTCGAGGTGGCCGCGCGGGAGGCCGTGCACCAAGTGGCAGAAGCGCTCGGGCGGGTAGTCGGCGGTCCACTCCGCCACCTGCGACCAGCGGTAGTCGCTCCACGCACCGCGGAAGGTCACCAGCTGGTCGGCGTTCTCGGCGTAGCCCGGGTGCGGATGGGTGCCATGACCGAGGACGATGTGGGCATCGTCACGCAGCGCCCGCAGCGCACCGGCCGTACGGCGGACCTCGGGCAGCCCGGCGCGGTCGGCGGGACAGCGGTCCAGGAGGAAGCCGTCGACCCGGTACCACTCGTGGAACCGGCGCGCGTCCGCGATCAGCTCGGGGAAGGACCGGGTGCCGTGCGCGGCGTCGAGGCGGCCGAGGACGCGGACGCCCGCGTTGCGCAGGCGGCCGGCCGCGTCCAGGCAGTGTGGGTCGGGCTGGACGCCGGGTCCGCCGGCGACGTCGAGGACGACCCAGTGCAGCGGTGTGCCGGGGCGGGTGAGCTCGGTCCACTCGGCCGGGGCGAGAAGGGGGTGGGCACAGCCGGGGACACCGAACCCGGTGCGCACGTCGGTGCTCGAGGTGCCCGCCGGAGTGCTGGTCAGATACGGCACGCCGCCTCCATCCAGATGTCGGCGAGGGACTCCTCGAGGTTGATCCGGGGCCGCCAGCCGAGCCGGTCGCGGGCGGTGCGCACATCGGCCTGCTGCCAGCTGCCGCAGCCGTCGGGGTACGGGAACGCGACCGGGGCGGGGTGGTCCGAGTCGGTGCGGGGATGCCCGACGGCGGGCCTGAGGTGGCCGCCGGGTGGGCCGTCGAGTTCGTGGAGGGTGCCGCCGTATCCGGCGACGCGGGCGAGCATCGCCGCGGCGTCGCGCAGCCGGACGGCGCGGCCGGAGCCGATGTTGATGACGCCCTGGGCGGCGGAGAGGGAGGCGGCGTGGACGGCGCGGGCCACGTCGCGGACGTCGACGAAGTCGCGCTGTACCCCGAGCCCGCCGAGTTTGAGGTCGCTGTCGCCGGACTGCATGGCGCGGCGCATGGCCTCGGCGAGCCGGCCGAGCGGCGAGCCCGCGGGGGTGCCGGGTCCGGCGGGTGAGAAGACCCGGAGCACGACGGCGTCCAGGCCGGAGCCGAGGACCAGTTCGGTGGCGGCGAGCTTGCTGACGCCGTACGGCCCGCCGGGGCGGGGCACGGCGTCCTCGGCCGTGGAGGAGCCGGTCTGGCTGGGGCCGTACTCGGAGCTGCAGCCGATCTGCACCAGCCGGGCGCCGCAGCCGCTGCGGCGCAGGGCCTCGCAGACGGTGGCGACGGCGACGGTGTTGTGCCGGGTGAGTTCGCGGGCGCCGCCCCGGGTGGCGCCCGCGCAGTTGACGACGACCCCGGGGTGGACCGCGTCCAGGAAGCGGGTGAGCGCGCCGGGGCTGCCGGTCGCGAGGTCGAAGCGGACGTCGGCGTCGTCGCCGCGGCCGAGCGCGGTGAGCTGGACGGCCGGGTCGGCGAGCAGGCGGTCGGCGACGAAACGGCCGAGGTATCCGTTGGCTCCGATCAGCAGGACCCTCATCGGGCGGCTCCCGGGGTGTGCGCTCCGGTGGCTCCGGATGCTCCGGACGCTCCGGATCGGGCGGTGATCATCTGGTGTTCTCCTTCAAGGGGTGGTGCGACGGGCTCCGGCGGTGGGCCGGTTGCCTGCGGCCGGCCGGGGGACGCGGGCCGTACCCGCGGCTCCGGCCGTGTGGCGGTGTGTGTGAGACCGGCCATGGGTCCCTCATGGCTGTTCCTCCGCTCGCGCATGGGCCGAGGCCCTGGTCAGCGTGCGGCTCGCGTGCACGAGGAGGGCCAGGGCCGCCGCTCCGCAGGCGAGGGTCTGTACGCCGCCCGGGCCCCAGGCGGCCACGAGGGTGTCGACCGGGGTGGCGAGGAGACGGCAGCCGGGGAGGCGGGCGGCGAAGGCTCCGGCCTGGGCCGTCACCTCGGCCGTGGCCGCGGCGCCGAGGGCGACGGCCGGGGCCCGGGTGTTGCCGTGCACGGTGAGGAGGCGGGCGAGCAGCAGCAGCGCGCCCAGCGTGAGGGCCTGCGCGTAGCCGGCGGGCTCGCCCAGGGCCGCTCCGCACGCGGCGGCGAGAACGGTCAGGGCGCACAGGAACAGGCCGAAGGTGCCGAGCAGCAGGGGCCGTACGGACGCGGCGAACTCCTCCAGGCCACGGCTGGTGGTCACCCTGCGCCGGGCGTGGACGGCGAAGAGGTGGGCTGTCCAGACCGCCGGGGCGCAGGCGAGGGCGAGGGCCAACACGGGGGCGGTGGTCAGTGGCCAGGCCCCGGCGGCGGTGCCGTCGGGCAGCGCGCCGGGGCCGCCGGTGACGACTGCGCCGAACAGGCCGTCACCGAGGAGGGCGTAGGCGAGCAGCAGACATGTCCACGCGCGTGTGCCGGGCGTGTGCGGGCCGTCCGGTGTACGTCTGCCGGTACTCAGCGGGCCGTGGCGGAGCACGGCCCGCACTCCCAGCCCCACGGCGAGGACGCCGAGCGCGGCGACGGCCAGGCGCGTCCGGCCCTCGGTCAGGTGCAGTCCGGCCACGGCGGCCGCGCACAGGGCGCCGGGCAGCAGACCGAGTCCGGCCGGGCCGGGGCCCAGCAGGGGCACGGCGGCGGCCTCGTGGCGTGGAGGCGTCCCGGTGTCGCGGGAGATCCGGGCGTACATCTCCTCGGCGAGCGAGAAGACGTCGCGGTGGCGGAAGCGGGCGGCGGTGCGGTCGGTGACGCCGTGCGCCTCCAGGCCGGCGGCGATCTCCAAGGGGTCGACGGCCCGTTCGCACAGTTCGCGGTGCCGGTGCATCAGCGCCTTGACCGGGTCGGCGGCGCCGCGCCGGGGGGGCACGAAAGGGCTCCGGTCGAGGGCCGGCTCGCCGAGGTCACCGGCGGGGAGGGCGGGGGCGGCCGTGACGCCGGGGTGGCTGCTTTGTCCCGATCCGTTCATCCGGAGGCCTCCGTGGTGGTCATGGGGGTCGGGCACGGTGCCGGCGAGCCGGTGGCCCGGCGGGCCTCGACGCGGGCGGGGGGCCCGGTCCAGCTGCCGGGCACGTGGGCCTCGGCCGGTGCGGCGAACGGGAGGGGTTCGCCGGTCTCGCCGAGGACGACGCGCCGGACCGGGCAGTGCGAGACGATCTCGAGGTACATGCCGTGGAACGCGGCGATGTTCTGCTCGACGGTGAACAGTTCGAGTGCGCGGGCGCGGGCGGCTGCGCCCAGGCGCGCACGGCGCTCGGGGTCACGCAGCAGCGCCACGCACGCCTCGGCGAGCGCCCGCGGGTTGCGCGGGGGTACCACGAGCCCGGTGCCGCCGATGACCTCCACGACCGCGCCGACATCCGTGGAGACCGTCGCACGGCCGCAGAACATCGCCTCGACGAGACCGGTCGGGAAGCCCTCGACGACGCTCGACAGGACGATCACGGCACCCGAGGCGTACGCCTCCGCGAGCGTCGGGGCCTCCGGGGCGCCGACCTCCTCGAAGGACACCGGGTTGTCGCCGACGGCGTGCGGGCCCTCGGCCTCGTCGGGGAAGAGCTGGGCGGCGAGCGCCCGGCAGTGACCCAGGTAGGCCGCCCCGTCGGGGCCGGTCGCGGTGCTCACGATCCGCAGCCGCGCCTTCGGTTCCTGCCCGCGCACCCGGGCGAAGGCGTGCAGCAGGGACACCAGGTCCTTGACGGGCTCGACACGGCCGACCCACACCAGCGTGCCCGGGTCGGCGGCCTCCGGTGACTCTCCGGCCTCGGCGAAGCCGGAGGCTTCCATGCCGGGGTGGACGGTGCGCAGTCTGGTGCGGTCGGCACCGCAGCGCTCCTGCCAGCGGCGGGTGTGCGCGTTGCCATGGGTGACGAGAGCGGCCTGCCGGTACGCCTCGGCGGCGACCCCGCCGTGGAACGCGGCGAGCAGGGCCCGTACGGCCGGGGCGGTTCCGTCGGCGCCGGTGGCGAGGTGGTGCGCGCGCAGCTGTGCGCCGTACTCGGTGACCAGCAGGGGGACGCCGGTGAAGTGGCGGGCGAGCAGCCCGGACAGGGCCGCCGCGCCGCCGGCCGCCGCATGGCAGAGGTCGACGGCGCCGAGGCCGTCGTCCTCGTACCAGTCGACCGCGAGGGGACTCAGAGCCTGCCGCAGGTGCCCGGCGGCCGCGAGCAGATCCGGGACGCGGGCCTCGCGCACCACACGCGAAGCGCCGGGCGCACGACAGGCGCGTTCCAGCGCGCGTACGGCGGTTTCCGAGCACAGCGCGCCCACCAGGCCGCCCTCGTCGCGGGCGAGTTCGGCGAGCCCGTACAGCGCGCTGCCGAAACGGTCCGCCTCGCCGTCGGCACGGCCCTGGCCGACCGCCTCGCCGTGGTCGCCGGGGCCGCCGCCCGCCGTGACCAGGGCCGACACCAGCTCGCCGTAGTACTCGGCGAAGCGCCGGCGCGCGCGTCGTCCGTACGTGATGCCGTCGTCCTCGGCCGCCCACAGCGGTGCGGTACGCACCCGGCTGACCTGTGGCGGCAGCGGCACCCAGCCTGCGTCCTCCTGCCGACGGCTGCGACTGAGCGCGTAGAGGTCGAACTCGTGCTGTCCGAGCCCGCGCACGAGCCGTTCGCACCAGAGTCCGGCGTCACCGCCCACATACGGATAGCCACCCTCCGTCACCATTCCGATGCGCACGCGTGCACCCCCGATCTCTCCCGTCCACTTCGTGCGGGGAGCCGCCGTCGCACCGGCGGCTCGCAGCGGAACGAACGTATGCGGACATGAGGGTGGCGCGATGGACGGTTGTCCATCGCGCCACCAAAAGGGGTGAACAGGCGTAACTTTCCCGCGCGGGACGCGTTCCGTCGCGCTAGGAGATCATCCGGGCACGGAGCGCCACGCGCCGGGTCGCGGTCAACTCTCCGGGTAGGGCCAGGGGTTGGGCAGGCAGTGGATTCCGTCGTGGTCCAGGAACTTGGTCTGCTGCTGCATGACGGGCGCCAGGGCGCCGTTCCTGTCGCAGGTGACGTGCCCGTAGCCGAGCCGGTGGCCGATCTCGTGGTTGATCAGCATCTGCCGGTAGGCGTACATCTCGTCGCCGTAGGTCTTCGAGCCCTGCGCCCACCGGTAGGCGTTGATCATCACGCGCTCGGTGGCGGCCGAGTCGCACGAGACGTTGTCCTCGGTGGTGTCCAGGCCGGACTTGGCGCACCAGACGGCGGTGGTGCCGGGGCTGGCGAGCGTGATCACGAAGTCGGACTTGCCGGAGGAGACTCGCTCGAAGGTGCGGTCACCGTCGTGGGCCCAGCTGCGGTCGTCGTTGAGCGTCTTGTGCACGGCCTGGGCGAAGAGCTCGCCGTCGAGGCCGAGGCCCTGCTCCACGTCGACGCGGTAGGTGTACTTGCGCCCCTTGCCGGGCGCCTTGGCGGAGCCCGGGACCGCGTCGAACCTGCCCGAGCCCTTGAGAGCGGGGCTGAGCACGTACCTCATGCCCATCTTCTGGCCGTACGTCAGCGTCGGCGCGTCCGGCGGTGCCGCCGGCTTGCCGTCGTCGTCCACGATGCCCGCGATGCCCGCGGCGCCGCCGTCCGTGCGGTCGGCGGCGGACTGCGGCCGCACGTCGGCGTCGGAGCGGTCGTCGGCGACCTGTCCGGCGACGACGACGGCGAGCACGGTGGTGACGGCGGCGGCCGCGATGCCGGTGAGCGTCCGCCCCTTGGTGCCCGTGCCGGGCGCGGGCTCGCCGGTGGGCTGTCGCCCGGCCTCGACGCCCGGCCCGGCCGGCGGGACCGGCGGCACCACGGCCGGATGCGCGGACGGCACACCACCGTGGAGCCGGGGCGTGAAGACGTCGTCCTCGCCGAAGGCGTCCAGGTACTCCTGCCGGGGGCCCGCGGGAGCCCCCTTCCGCTGCCGGGGAACGGGAGCACGGGCCCCCGCAGAGGCACCCGCGCCCCTCGGCGCCCCGGGTCCGGCGGCCGGCGGCCCCTGCCCCGCGGCGGCGTCGGCCCCCAAGTGCCCCCAGCCGCCCCCGGCTTCATGCTGCTCGGGGTGCCCACCCCGGACCCGGGGGACGCCGGGGGCGGGGGTGCCGTCAGGAAGGCGGGGGGCTCCGTGGGCCGGGGTGCCGTCGACGTGTCGCGGGACACCGCGCGCGGGAGTGCCCTCCGGGAACCGTGGAACACCCCGCGCGGGCGTCCCGTCGGCGAACCCCGGCACCCCGCGCGCGGGCGTCCCGTCGGGCGGCCACGGAACGCCCTGAGCCGGCGTCCCGTCGGACCGACGCGCGCCCCCGCGCGCGGGAGTGCCCTCCGGGAACCGTGGAACACCCCGCGCGGGCGTCCCGTCCTCGAAGTGCGGCGCCCTCCGGGCAGAGGTCCCGTACGCCGGGCCTCCCGCACCGGCCGGCCCGCCGGGCACCGGGCCTGGACCGGGCCACGGCGGCGGCAGGCCGTCCGTCTCCCGCCGGCTCTCCGGCGCCGCGCCCGGCCCCGGCCGGCCGCTACGGCCGTCCCAGGGATCCGGGCCGTCCCAGGCCTCCCCGGGGCCGTCTCCCGGCTCGCGGTCCTGCCGCGGCTTCCGGTGGCCCCGGGGCACCCGGCCGTCCCGTGCCGCGGTCGTGTCCGCGGCCTTGCCTCGGGGAGCGGGCCCGCGGCGGCTGTGGCGTCCCACCTCGCCCCTCAGCCCCCCGCACCCATGTCGGAAGCCTCGCCGCCGGCCCGTTCGGCCGCGTCCGTGCGCGTCACAGCCCTGCCCTCCAACTTCCCCGTGTCCACCAGCAGTTCACGGAATGCGGTCGCCACCGTATCCGGGTACTCCATCATGGCCACATGGCCGGCGTCCGGCAGGGTGAGAAGGCGGGAGTCGCGGAAGGCACGGGCCGCGCGCCGGGCCATGCGGAAGCCGACGAGCTGGTCGCGGCCGCCGTAGACCAGCAGCGTGGGCGCGAGGACCCGCTCGGCCTGGCGCCACAGCCCGTGCTGGCCGCCCAGCGTGTACGCGTCCACGAGCCCGCGCGCGGAGCGCGCCATCGCGTCCCAGTGGTACGGCAGCAGCAGCCGCCGCTCCATCTCCCGCACCGCGCTGTGGAACCCCTCCGGCGTCACCCGCCCCGGGTCGCCGTAGCACAGGGCCATGACCCCGCGGACCCGCTGCTCCACCGTCCACTCCCGGGTGAGCCGCGTGAACAGGGCGGCCACGCCCGGCACCGCGAGCAGTCCGGTCGGCACGGCGGTGCGCTGCACCCGGAGTTCGGGCAGCGCGGGCGAGACGAGGGTGAGCGTGCGCACGAGGTCGGGGCGCAGTGCCGCGACACGCGTGGAGACGGCGCCGCCCAGGGAGTTGCCGAACAGGTGGACGGGTCCGCGGCCGGAGGCGTCGAGGAAGCGGATCACCGCACGCGCGTGCCCGGTGAGGGAGTAGTTGCCGTCGTCCGGTGGCGGGGAGTCCCCGAAGCCCGGCAGGTCGAGCGCCTCGCCGTCGACGACACCGCCGAGCAGCGCCATCAGCGCCGACCAGTTCCGCGAGGAGCCGCCGAGGCCGTGCACGTACAGCGCGGGCGGCAGCCCCTCCCGCGCGGGTGGGCGCGAGCGCACCGTCAGCGTGATCCCGGGCAGTTCGACCGAGCGCAGGCGCTCTCCCTCCTCGAGCCCGGCGGGCGTCACCCTGGGCAGAACGTTGGCGGGCGGCACGGAGGGCAGCTCGGTCGAAGACATGCGGCAATGTTACGAGACGATCACATAACGGTTCCTGTGTTCGCCGTCACAGACCACGCACGCGCGGGGGCATGGAATCGCATAGCGTCCACTTCGGGTGTCTCCTACGCTCATACACAGGGCACCCGTACCTGACCCCTGCTCCCGTCAGGGACACTCCGCAGGGGCGTCCCGCAGGGACACTCCGCACGAAGGGAGCCCAGCATGGCATTCGACCCCACCGATCCCGAGACGTTCGAGGACGACGCCGCGGAGATCGACGTCGAGGCTCCGGAGAACGACGCCGCCGAACAGCTGGCGGACGTCGCGCCGGATCGCGACGAACCCCTCACCGGGGACCCGGGCCGCGCCAACGAGGCGGACCTCATCGAACAGGCGCGGGTCGTCTCCGTCGACGAGGACGACTACCGGTGAGGCACAAGGTGGTGCGCGAATCCGCGTCCGAGGCGTCGAACGGAAGAGACCGCCGCTGACCAGGAACGAAGCCGTGTCATGCCCGGACTGAACCTGTTTGAAACCTTCTGCGCCGCTTTCGCCGCCGTCCAGTCCGTGAAATTCTGCGTTCGCAGCGCGCACAGCACGGTTACCGAAAAGTACGATGGCGGCGCGGCGCACACCGCATGTGGACGACTTTGGGAGGCGGCGTGACAGCCATCGAGCAGACAGAGGCGGCACGCCCGCGAGGTACGCGCCTGCCGCGCCGTGCCCGGCGGAACCAGTTGCTGGGCGCTGCCCAGGAGGTCTTCGTGGCGCAGGGCTACCACGCCGCCGCCATGGACGACATCGCCGAACGCGCCGGCGTCAGCAAGCCGGTGCTCTACCAGCACTTCCCGGGGAAGCTCGACCTCTACCTCGCCCTGCTGGACCAGCACTGCGAGGCGCTCATCCAGTCCGTACGGAGCGCGCTGGCGTCGACGACCGACAACAAGCAGCGCGTGCGCGCCACGATGGACGCCTACTTCGCGTACGTCGAGGACGACGGCGGCGCCTTCCGGCTGGTCTTCGAATCGGACCTGACGAACGAGCCGGCGGTGCGCGAGCGCGTCGACAAGGTCACCAACGAGTGCGCCGAGGCGATCTGCGACGTGATCGCGGAGGACACCGGCCTCTCGCGCGCGGAGTCGATGCTGCTGGCCTCCGGTCTCGGCGGCCTCGCGCAAGTGGTGGCCCGCTCCTGGCTGCACAGCGACCGCAGCGTCCCGCGCGACCAGGCGGTCCAGCTGCTGGCCTCCCTGGCCTGGCGGGGCATCGCCGGTTTCCCGCTGCACGGCAGCGAGCAGCACCACTGAGCCGCGGACTGTTCGCTCCTGGCGTGCCCCGGCGAAGCGTGTCCGTCCCCTCACCGGGCTAATGTGTGCAGGTACGGCGCGGAAGGTCGCGCACTTCACCGACCGTCGGAGGGACATAGCCGTGGAGGTCAAGATCGGCGTGCAGCACGCGCCCCGCGAGATCGTTCTGGAGAGCGGTCAGACTGCCGAGGAGGTCGAGCGCGTCGTGGCCGAGGCACTGGCCGGCAAGTCGCAACTGCTGAGCCTCGTGGACGAGCACGGCCGCAAGCTCCTGGTCCCGGCCGACCGGCTGGCGTACGTGGAGATCGGTGAGCCGGCCCCGCGCAAGGTGGGCTTCGGCGCGCTGTAGTCACGGACGACGAGACGACGGGAGGGCCCGGCGGGAGAAGACCGCCGGGCCCTCTCGCGCTTCTTCACGGATGGCGCACAGCCCGCTCACAGAGAGGGTTGCGTTCCGCAGGTCAGGGGTATGACGGGCTACGACCGCCGGCACCGGCCGACCGTGTGGGAGGGAACCGCCATGTTCTTGGAAACGCTCGGCTCCGCGCTGATCGGTCTGCTGCTCGGCTGGGCCGCGTTCCACCGTCTGGCCCACCGTCTGCCGGCCCGCCTCCTGGTGCAGTCGACCGGCGTCGCCGGAGCCCTCTTCGGCGCCTTCCTCACGCACAGCGCGCTCGGTTCCGGCAGTCCGGTGCCGGCCCTGCTCGGCGCGGTGGTCGTCTCGGCCGCCTCCCTGTCGCTGCTGGTGCGCCCCGCGGGAGGGCTGCGCCGACGATCGGCGCCGGCCTGATCCGACGCCGACGGCGGCGCGCTCCCCGAGGCGGCCCCGGAAGTCCGGAGACCGCCCCACCGCCCCCTAAGCCGCCAGTCCCAGCGCGGACATCCGCTTGGTGTGCGCCTCGGTGATCCGGGAGAACATCCTGCCGACCTCGGCGAGGTCGAAGCCGTCCGCGACACCGCCGACGAGCATCGTGGACAGCGCGTCCCGCTCGGCCACGACCCGCTGGGACTGCGACAGGGCCTCGCCCATCAGGCGCCGCGCCCACAGCGCGAGCCGGCCGCCCACGCGCGGGTCCTTGTCGATCGCCGCGCGCACCTTCTCCACCGCGAAGTCGGCGTGCCCGGTGTTGGCGAGGACGGCGAGGACGAGTTCGCGCGTGTCGGAGTCCAGGCGGACGGCGACCTCCCGGTAGAAGTCGCTGGCGATCGAGTCGCCGACGTAGGCCTTGACGAGCCCCTCCAGCCAGTCCGAGGGCGCCGTCTGCTTGTGGAAGCCCTCGAGCGCGGCGACGAAGGGCTCCATCGCGGCGGTCGGCTCCTCGCCGATCTCCGCGAGCCGGTCGCGCAGCCGCTCGAAGTGGTGGAACTCGGCCGACGCCATCTTCGCCAGCTCGGCCTTGTCCGCGAGGGTGGGCGCCAGCTTGGCGTCCTCCGCGAGCCGTTCGAACGCCGCGAGCTCTCCGTACGCGAGCGCGCCGAGCAGGTCCACGACCGCGGCGCGGTACTGCGGGTCGGCGGCGGCCGTCGCCCAGTCCTGGGCGGCGATCCCGGTGTGTTCGGCGGGCGCGTCGGAGGCGCTGTCAGACTTGTCAGAGCTCGTCATGAAGCGCACAATAACCCGCTCTCCACGTGTTCGAAGGACCTGGTCAAGCAGTGTGACGACGGCTACGTGACCGAATCAGCCATCGCTTGTACGCGTTTCCGGGGTATGGTGGTAATGCGCCTGCTGAGTACGCCGACGTGAATCGACGTACGTCGACAGGCCGCACGCATGAGGATGCCCGGTCGGTGGCCCGATCGGCTCCGACCCGACAGCCCTCCCTGACCGTACGGCTCTGTGCGTACGACGATCGGAGGGACACCCTCAGCGGTACGAGCGCTAGAGCGTCGGCTGTGGTCCCGTGCCACACCGTCCGCCCCGCGAGGGCGGCCGACGTCCCCGGCACGGTCAGGTGACACCGACCCCCGCGCTCGCCTCGCGCCGCGCACACAGAAGAGGCAGCACCCTGACTACGACCTTCCGAGAGCTCGGGATCCTTCCCGAGACCGCCGAGGCCCTGGAAGCCGTCGGCATCACCACCCCCTTCCCCATCCAGGAGATGACGCTGCCCGTGGCCCTGTCGGGCACGGACGTCATCGGCCAGGCCAAGACCGGCACCGGCAAGACGCTCGGCTTCGGCCTTCCGCTCCTCGAGCGCGTGACCGTCCCCGTCGACGTCGAGGCCGGGCGCGCCACCCCCGAGGCCCTCACCGACGCCCCGCAGGCACTCGTCGTCGTCCCCACGCGCGAGCTGTGCGTCCAGGTCACCAACGACCTGCTGACCGCCGGCAAGGTGCGCAACGTACGGGTCCTCTCGATCTACGGCGGCCGGGCCTACGAGCCCCAGGTGGAAGCCCTGAAGAAGGGCGTCGACGTGGTCGTCGGCACCCCGGGCCGACTGCTGGACCTCGCCGGCCAGAAGAAGCTGAGCCTGAAGCACGTGAAGTGCCTGGTGCTCGACGAGGCCGACGAGATGCTCGACCTGGGCTTCCTGCCCGACGTCGAGAAGATCATCGACATGCTGCCGGCCAAGCGGCAGACCATGCTGTTCTCGGCCACCATGCCGGGCGCGGT
>NZ_JUJA01000070.1:35999-43319 GCF_001906585.1 Streptomyces kebangsaanensis
CCCGCCGCTACATGTCGCAGCCCATGCACATCCGCGCCACCGCGCCGGACGACGAGGGCGTGACGGTCGCGAACATCAAGCAGTTCGTCTACCGCGCGCACTCGCTCGACAAGCCGGAGGTGGTCGCCCGCATACTGCAGGCCGAGGGCCGCGGACTGGCGATGGTCTTCTGCCGGACCAAGCGCACGGCGGCCGACATCGCCGAGCAGCTGCAGCGCCGCGGCTTCGCCTCCGGCGCGGTCCACGGCGATCTCGGCCAGGGCGCCCGTGAGCAGGCGCTGCGCGCCTTCCGCAACGGCAAGGTCGACGTGCTCGTCTGCACCGACGTCGCCGCGCGCGGCATCGACGTCGAGGGCGTCACGCACGTCATCAACTACCAGTCGCCCGAGGACGAGAAGACCTACCTGCACCGCATCGGCCGTACGGGCCGCGCGGGCGCGTCGGGTACGGCGATCACGTTCGTCGACTGGGACGACATCCCGCGCTGGCAGCTGATCAACAAGGCGCTGGAGCTGGACTTCAACGATCCGGTGGAGACGTACTCCACCTCCCCGCACCTGTTCTCGGACCTGGACATCCCCGAGGGTACGAAGGGTGTCCTGCCGCGCTCGGAGCGCACCCGCGCGGGGCTGGACGCGGAGGAGCTGGAGGACCTCGGCGAGACCGGCGGCCGCGGGCGCGGCCGCGGTGGCCGGGGCGGCCGGGACGAGGCGCGCGGCGCCGACCGCGCCGATCGCGACGAGCGCCCGGCGCGTACGCCGCGGCGCCGGCGCCGTATGCGTGGCGGTGTGACGCTGGACCCGGCGTCGGCCGAGGGCACCGCACCGGCCGAGCCCGGCGCCATGGAAGAGACCGCCGTCACCCGTACGCCGCGGCGCCGGCGCCGCACGCGCGGTGGCGTGTCGGCACAGCCGGTGGCGACCGCGGAGCCCACGGAAGCCGCAGAAGCCGCGGTGACCACGGCCGAGGGCCCGGCCCCCGACGCCACGGAGCCCTCCGCGAAGCCGCGCCGCCGCACCCGCAAGTCGGCGGAGACCGGGCCCACGGCCATCCCGGAAACGCCGGAACCCACCGAGGCACCCGCCGAGGCGGCACCGGACACGGCCGAGACCAAGCCGCGCCGCCGCACCCGCAAGACCGCCGAAGCGGCCGACACCGCGACGGACGCCGTCGGGACCACTGCCGAGCCGGCCGAGACCAAGCCGCGCCGCCGCACCCGCAAGGCCGCCGAGGCGGTGGTCGACGCGGAGGCCGCCGTGGCGGTGGTCGACACCGCCGAGGACACCGAGGCCAAGCCGCGCCGCCGCACCCGGAAGACGACAACCACCGCTGAAGTTGCCGAGGCCAAGCCCCGCCGCACCCGCAAGGCGGTTGCCGTCGCCGAGGCTCCCGAGGAGGCCGAGGCCAAGCCCCGGCGCCGTACGCGCAAGGCCGCCGCGGAGACCGTCACTGCCGGGATTCCCGCGCAGGCCAGCGATGAGCCGGAAACCAAGCCGCGCCGCCGCACCCGCAAGACCGCCGAGGTGACGGCCGCCGCCGTCGCGGAGTCCGCGGAGGCCTGATCCGGCGGAGTCCGGCGGTCCAGCACCGTACGACCCGGCCAGACCTCGCAGACCTGGCAGATCCGACGGCCCGGTCCCACCCACCCGGTGGGGCCGGGCCGTCGGCGTACGCCCCCACGCCCCCTTCCCGATAGCCTCGGCGCATGAGCAGGCCTCCTACGTTCGTCCCGCCGCCCGGAGCACGTGTGTACCGGTTGCGTACCGCGCGCGGTGAGTTCGCCGTGGTCGACGCGCCCGTCGCGGACGGTGCCGAGCCGCGGGGCACCGTCCTGCTGCTGCCGGGGTTCACCGGGAGCAAGGAGGACTTCAACCCGCTGCACGAGCCGCTCGCGGCGCGCGGATACCGGACGGTGGCCGTCGACGGGCGCGGGCAGTTCGAGTCGGACGGGCCCGTGGACGACGAGTCCGCGTACGCCCAGGCCGAACTCGCCCGGGACGTCCTCGCGCAGGTGGAGGCGCTCGGCACCCCCCTGCATCTGCTCGGGCACTCCCTCGGCGGCCAGATCGCCCGCGCGGCCGTGCTGCTCGACCACTCCCCCTTCCTCTCGCTCACCCTGATGGCCTCCGGCCCGGCGCGGATCTCCGCCTCGCAGCAGCAGCGTGTGAAGCTGCTGCACGACGCGCTCGGCGTGATGACGATGGCCGAGGTGTGGGAGTCCGTCCGGGCCATGGAAACGCCCGCGCCGGGAACGCCCGAGGAGACCGTCACCGGCGCCGAACTCGTCGCGGGCCTCGACGGCCACGAGGACCTGCGCCGCCGTTGGCTGGCCAACAAGCCCGCGCAACTCCTCGCCACCGGACGCCAGTTGTGCGTCGAGCCGGACCGCGTCGTCGAACTCGCCACCGTGCCGATGCCGTTCCACGTGCTGTCGGGGGCGCTGGACGACACCTGGCCGGTGTCGCTCCTGGACGACATGGCCGTACGGCTCGCCGCCCGGCGCACGGTCGTCGAGGGCGCCGAGCACTCCCCCAACTGCGACCGGCCGCTCGACACGGCCCGCGCCCTCGCCGACTTCTGGGACGCCGTCCGCACGGAGTGGTAGCCGTCCGCACGGGGCGGTACGGCTAGAACTGCGTCTGCAGGTGCTCCCAGAAGCCGTCCCGCAGCACGCGCCGCAGGTCCGCCTGGCCGCGCAGGGAGTACTGGAGGATGTTCTCGGCCTCGACCAGCAGGTCCTGGTCCACCGAGCCCGGCAGATAGGGGTGACCGGGCAGCAGTTCCCCGACGGTTTCGCGGCCGCGCTCCACGAGCCACTTCGCGGCGATCTGGGCGCCCACGAAGCGCACGTTCTCACGGGTCGGACGGACCGTCGTGGCGGGGTCGTACGCGGGCGTGGTGCGCCGGGAGACGTACGGCTTGAAGAAGTCGAGGTCGAGCGTGCGCTGGCTGTCGACCTCCCAGAGCAGCGGCTCGGCCTGGTTGCGGCCCTCGGGGGCCTCGACGCCCCACAGGTGGACCCGGGCGCCGTAGCCCTGGGCCGCCTCCACCGCCGACACCAGGTCCTCGTCGCCGCCGAGCAGGGCCGCGTCGCTGATGGCGCGGTGCCGGGCCAGTGACTCCAGGTCCGTCCGGATGAGGGAGTCGACGCCCTTCTGCTGGTTGTTGGCGTTGAGGTTGCCCAGGCGGACCTTGACGTCCGGCAGCTCGGCGATCGACTGCTGCTCGGCGGTGTGTATACGGCGCCTGGCGCCGTCGTACCAGTAGACGCGCAGCAGCCGGCTGTCGGCGAAGACGGTGCGGGCCCGGTCGATGAGCGCGTCGATCAGCCCCTCGGCGTCCAGGTCGAAGGCCCTGCGGTCCTCCGTCCCGGCCACCAGCCGCCCCGCCGCCGCGTAGAGGTACCCGGCGTCGACGAAGATCGCGTGGGTCGAGGGCGTCTTCGCCACCTCGGCGAGCATGCGCTCCAGCAGCTCGTTCGTGCGGTCGATGCGGGCGGACAGCGCCCCGAGGTCGTCGTTCATCTCCCCCATTGTCCCGGCGGTCACACTGCGAACACAACCGGTCCCATTCGGTCGACCGACACTCTCTTGCCGGTCATTGATTAGTCACTTAAAAATTTTCTTTAGCGTAGGGAATG
The DNA here is from genome assembly GCF_001906585.1 of Streptomyces kebangsaanensis. Classification (GTDB taxonomy): domain Bacteria; phylum Actinomycetota; class Actinomycetes; order Streptomycetales; family Streptomycetaceae; genus Streptomyces; species Streptomyces kebangsaanensis. The sequence continues at coordinate 39,640 of NZ_JUJA01000070.1, forward strand.
TTTGTACCGCTCAGCTCGTTGTACCCGTAGGGAACACGGAGCACTGCCGCCCGTGTGCCCTCATCGAGCAATTCTCCTCAGGAGGATGACCAGACGAAGGGAGAAGCCCATGCGCTTCGAGATCATGCGACTTGACGAGACCGACGGCACCGCGGTGGACAGCACCGTCGTGGACGCCGCCTCCGTCAACGGGATCGTTCAGCAGGCCGCCGCGATCGGCCAGAGGCTGTGGATCCGCCCGGCCGAGACCCCGGTCTCATAACGGCCCCCACCACGGCGGGCCCGCTCTCAGGCGCCCTGGATCACCTGGGTGACGCCGTTGATGACCTGCTGCACGGCGATCGCGGAGAGCATCATGCCCGCCAGCCGGGTGACCAGCACCACGCCGCCGTCCTTGATGACCCGGATGACCAGCAGCGAGTAGCGCATCACCAGCCACAGCACGATGTGGATGGCGAGGATGGCCGTCCACACCGAGACCTGACCGGCCACGCTGTCGGCCTTCTGCACGGCGAGGATGACCGACACGATCGCACCGGGCCCGGCCAGCAGCGGCATGCCCAGCGGGACCAGCGCGACGTTGACGTCCTTGGTCTGCTTGGGCTCGTCCGTCTTGCCGGTGAGCAGGTCGAGGGCGATCAGCAGCAGAAGCAGCCCGCCGGCGATCATCAGCGCCGGGACGGACACGTGCAGGTAGTCCAGGATCTCGTGGCCGAGCAGGCCGAACACGGCGATGACCCCGCCCGCCACGCACACGGCCTGAAAGGCCATCCGCCTCTGCATCTTGGCGGGCCGTCCGGCGGTCAGCGCGAGGAAGATCGGGGTGATCCCGGGGGGATCCATGATGACGAAGAGGGTGAGGAAGAGGGAGCCGAAAACGGCAGCGTCGAACATCGGTGAGCAGGCCTTGCAGAAGAGTGAAGAAGAACGAAGAAGAGTGAACTGACGTGAGGTGCGGGAGGGCGGGGCTCAGGCCCCGCCGGTCCCCGGCACCGGGAACGCCCCGGTCGCCCGCCGCGTGATCTCCCCGTACACCTCGGGATCCGTCGTGTACTCGCCGAGCGAGACGGTCTTCCGGCTGCCGTGGTAATCGCTGGAGCCGGTCACCAGCAGCCCCAGTTCCCCGGCCAGTCCGCGCAGCCGCGCGCGGGTGCCGGAGTCGTGGTCCATGTGGTCGACCTCGAGGCCGTCGAGCCCGGCGGCGGCCAGCTCGGCGATCATGGACTCCGGCACCGTACGGCCCCGCTTGGCGGCGGCCGGATGGGCGAGGACGCAGACTCCGCCGGCGCCCTTGACCAGCCGGATCGCCTCGAACGGGTCCGTCTCGTGCTTCTCCACCCAGGCCCGGCCGCCGTCGGCCAGCCAGTCCCCGGTGAAGGCGTCGCTCACGGTCGGTACGACGCCGAGCTCGACCAGCGCCGAGGCGACGTGCGGCCGTCCGACCGAGCCGTCGCCCGCGATCCGCGCGACCTGGTCCCAGGTGACCGGCACGCCCAGCGCGTTCAGCTTGGCGATCATCGCCCTGGCCCGCGGCACCCGGTCGTCGCGGACCAGTTCCCGCTCGGCGAGCAGCGCGGGCTCCTCGGGGTCGAAGAGATAGGCCAGCATGTGCATGCTGACGCCGTCGGCACGGCAGGAGAGCTCGGCCCCGGTGACGAGGGTCAGCCCCCCGGGCAGCGCGGCGATCGCCTCGGCGTGTCCGCGGGTGGTGTCGTGGTCGGTCAGCGCGACGACGTCCAGACCGGCCGCGGCGGCGCCCAGCACCAGCTCGGCCGGGGTGTCCGTACCGTCGGACGCGGTGGAGTGGGTGTGCAGATCGATGCGCACGACACGGACTCCAGGCGGTGACGGGACGGAAGGGGACACCCAAGGATAACGGGAGTCCGGGGATGCCCTGTCACACCCGCTCGGCCCCTGCGCCCCCTACGACCCGGCCCCGACCCCCACGCACCCCCGCGCAGCCCGTCCCCTACGGCCCGGTACCGACCTCCGCGCGCCTCGTCCCCTACGGCCGCAACAGCCGCGGCGACAGCGCCCCGCACGGCACCAGCTCCAGCTCCGCCCCCGCGTCCCGCAGGTCGGCCAGCACCAGTTCGTCGTACATCAGCAGCCCGGACTGCTCGGGCCACACCACCGCCCACAGCCACAGCCCTAGCGCCTCGCCCGCGAAGACGGCACGGTCGTCCGGAACGCCGGAGACGTGCCACAGCGGGGTGGGGCGGCCACCGGTCAGGACCTTGGCGTCGGGCGGCTTCTCGACGTCCAGGTACGTACCGGGGTCCGGACCGGCGATGCCGGCGTAGCGCGCGCCGAGGCCGATGCCGAGCTCCTCGGCCACCAGGATGAGCTCGCCCATGCCGCCGAGCGGACCGGGCCCCGAGCAGGCCACGGCCGTGGCACGGCCGCCGCTGCGGTCGTCCCCGGCGTAGGTCACGCCCGTGAACAGCCAGCCGACCGGCAGGGGCCACGGCATCCACACCGGCACCTGCGCGCGGCGCACCACGACCCCGAGGGTCTCGACGCTGGGCGGGATCACGGGCTGCAGCGGATACACCGCCCCGTGCACATCGCACTGCCAGGAGTCGTTGAAGAGTCCGGGAGCCCTGACCCGGCCACCGCACTTCGGGCAACTGGGTTCGCCCCTCATAGGGCCCCACGGTCCTACCCCGGCCGCGCCACGTCAAGGACGATCACTCGTCCGGCCGGAACACGCGGCCCGGAAAAAACTAGGTGCATATTGCATCAATTAGCTTCCCTAACCTATTGTGTGCAAAGAGCAACGACCCGGACGTGCGAACGATCCAGATGCGTAAGGAGCGCGTGCATGCGCAGCAGTACAGGGGGCTCCGCCGGAGGTGACCCGTTCGACGAGGGAGCGGGCGGCATCCTGCGGCAGCCGAAAGCGGTCTGGGCGACGGCCGGCGCCTCCGTCGTCGCCTTCATGGGCATCGGACTCGTCGACCCGATCCTGCCCTCCATCGCCCGGGGCCTGAACGCCACGCCCAGCCAGGTCTCCCTGCTCTTCACCTCGTACTTCCTGATCACCGCCTTCGCGATGCTGGTGACCGGCTTCGTCTCCAGCCGCATCGGCGGCCGCAGGACCCTGCTGCTCGGGCTCGCCCTCGTGGTGGTCTTCGCCGGGCTCTCCGGCACCTCGGGGTCCGTCGGCGAACTGGTCGGCTTCCGGGCCGGCTGGGGTCTGGGCAACGCGCTCTTCGTCTCCACCGCGCTCGCGGTCATCGTCGGCGCGGCGGCCGGGGGCAGCGCGGCGGCGATCCTGCTCTACGAGTCGGCCCTCGGCCTCGGCATGGCGTGCGGTCCGCTGCTGGGCGCGCTGCTCGGGAACGCCAGCTGGCGCTACCCGTTCTTCGGCACCGCGTTCCTGATGGCCGTCGGCTTCCTGTGCATCACGGCGTTCCTGAAGGAGCAGCCGAAGCCCGCCCGCAAGACCTCACTGCTCGACCCGGTCAAGGCACTCGGCCACGGCGGGCTCGCCTCGGCGGCGGTCTCGGCGTTCTTCTACAACTACACGTTCTTCACCGTGCTGGCCTTCACGCCGTTCGTGCTGAACATGACCCCGTACACATCGGGTGCGGTGTTCTTCGCCTGGGGCGTGCTGCTCGCGCTCTTCTCGGTGGTCGTGGCGCCCCGCATGCAGAAGCGGTTCGGCTCGCTGAAGG
>NZ_JUJA01000070.1:43359-43766 GCF_001906585.1 Streptomyces kebangsaanensis
GTGGTGCTCGGCTACGGCGACCACACCACCGCCGTCGTGTGCACGATCCTGTCCGGTGCGTTCATCGGCGTGAACAACACCGTCTACACCGAGCTGGCCCTCGGTGTCTCCGACGCGCCGCGCCCGGTGGCGAGCGCCGGCTACAACTTCGTCCGCTGGTTCGCGGCCGCCGCCGCGCCCTTCCTCGCGCCGAAGATCGGGGAGTGGACCGACCCCCACGTCCCGTTCGTGGTCGCGGGCACCACCGCGGTGGTGGGCGCGCTGGTGGTCGCCGTACGGCGCAAGGCCCTCACCAACGAGGCCGAAGAGCTCCAGCCGCGGCACGCCGCCGAGGACGGCGTCGCGGTCTTCGCCGACTGACGTCCCGGGCGACCCGGTCGGTGAGATCGGTCACTCCAGCGGGACGG
>NZ_JUJA01000070.1:43802-67059 GCF_001906585.1 Streptomyces kebangsaanensis
CCGCCGGCCAGCCAGCGCTCCTGCAGGGCCTGCGCGCCGTGCACCCGCTTCCAGGCGGCCTCGTTCGGGGTCATCGGCAGCAGCGGCAGGAACCGTACGGGCTCCATCGGCCCGTCGAGCTCCAGGTCCTCCACCAGGCCGCCCGGCTCGGCCACCAGCACCGAGGTGAAGGGGGCACCGGGCCACAGCGGCCCGCCCACGTCCAGCGAGGCGCCCGGCGCCACCACCACGCCCTCGACCTGCGGGGACGCGCCGAGCACGGCGAGCGGGCGGAGCACCTTGTCGGTGTCGGCGAGGCCGGTCCGCACCGAGAGGACCAGCTCGGCGCGCGGCCCCCTGACCGGGTCGGCGAGCATCGCCGTGGGGTCGGTCATGGGGTGGGCGGACATGCCCAGGGTGGCGTACCGGACGATGTCCCCCTCGCGGAAGCGCAGCACCTCGATGCGGTCCGTGCCGAGGAAGGTGACCGCGGCGCGCGCGTCCGGCTCGCCCAGCGCGGAACGCAACCGGGCCTCGACCAGCGGAAGAACATCAGCCATGCGGCGAGCATAGAACTCGTCAGCACCGGGCAAAGCGGCGCCTTGACACACCGGGCTGCTGATACTCTTGATCGGTCACCCGGGGCAGCATGCAGAAGCATCGCGATCGAGCCCCGGCACCGAAGGGACTCCCTCACGAGGGACCGGCCGGAGGAGGTGGGGCTGTCATGGACCGAAGTCGACCGTGCAGTAGCACCCGCTCTTCCCGCCGCTGATGTAGTTGTCCTGGCTCCGGCCGGCTGCCACCTCTCGCTTTCGTGCCCTGGTCGCCTCTGTGCCCTGGCGCGTGTCGGACGGAAGAGCGCTCGTTTCGTCTGCCTGATCCGAACGATCCGCCCGATCCGAATCAGCAACGAAGCCCGTGCCACCGCGACGGTGCGGTGCTCCCCGCTTTGTGGACGTGCCAAACATCTCCACGGCAAGGACGTCCTCATTCCGGGCAGTTCCAACCGGCGTCGGCGGCCCCTCGTTGCTCGCTGCGAAGGAGCCCCGCCATGTCGATGATCCGCGACCTGCGTGCCGTGGTCCGCCCCTCCCGTACGGCCGCGCGCAAGGGCGAGTGCACGTACGACACCGCGCACTCCCCCGCGACGCCCTCCGCCGTCGTCGACTGCGCCGTCTACCGCGACGGCGCCCGCGTCGAGACCGAACGGCCGCTCACCCCGCAGGAGGCGATGCGCCTGGTGCGGCGCGACGGCGGCTTCGTGTGGATCGGTCTGCACGAGCCGACCGAGGCCGAATTCGCCGGTATCGCCGGGGAGTTCGGGCTGCACCCGCTGGCCGTGGAGGACGCGGTCACGGCCCACCAGCGGCCCAAGCTGGAGCGCTACGACGACACCCTGTTCACCGTCTTCAAGACCATCCACTACCTCGACCACGACAAGCTCACCGCCAACAGCGAGATCGTGGAGACCGGCGAGGTCATGTGCTTCACCGGCCGGGACTTCTTCATCACCGTCCGGCACGGCGGCAAGGGCTCGCTGCGCGCGCTGCGGCACCGGCTGCAGGAGGACCCCGAGCTGCTGGCCAAGGGCCCCTCGGCGGTGCTGCACGCCATCGCCGACCACGTCGTCGACGGCTACATGGCGGTCGCGGACGCCCTGCAGGGCGACATCGACGAGGTGGAGACGGAGGTGTTCTCGCCGGGCCGGGGCGGCACCCCGCGCGGCGCCGACGCCGGGCGGATCTACCAGCTCAAGCGCGAGGTGCTGGCGTTCAAGCGGGCGGTGTCGCCGCTGCTGCGGCCCATGCAGCTGCTGAGCGAGCGGCCGATGCGGCTGATCGACCCGGACATCCAGAAGTACTTCCGGGACGTGGCCGACCACGTGGCCCGGGTGCAGGAGCAGGTCACCGGTTTCGACGAACTGCTCAACTCCATCCTCCAGGCCAGCCTCGCGCAGGCGTCCGTCGCGCAGAACGAGGACATGCGCAAGATCACGTCCTGGGCCGCGATCATCGCCGTGCCGACGATGGTGTGCGGGGTGTACGGCATGAACTTCGACCACATGCCCGAGCTGCACTGGAAGTACGGCTATCCGCTGATCGTGGCCATCATGGCCGGGATCTGTCTGGGCATCCACCGCGCGCTGAAGCGCAACGGCTGGCTGTGAGCGGGCTGGTTAGTCTTTCTGCCATGACAAGTGAGCTGCTCGACCGGGCCCTCGTCGAGGAGGCCACCAAGAAGTCCGGCCTCATCTGGGTCAAGGGCCCCGGCGTCCCGGCGCGTGCCCTGTGGCACGTCTGGCACGAGGGCGCGGCGTGCCTGGTCGGCGACGGGCCCGGCGAGCAGCCGCTGCCGGGGCTGGCCGACGGGGCCGGTGCCGAGGTGACGGTGCGCAGCAAGGACAAGGGCGGCCGCCTGGTCACCTGGGCCGCGAGGGTCGTGGAGCTCGCGCCGGACTCGGAGGGCTGGCAGGCGGCGGTGGCCGAGCTGAAGGGCAAGCGGCTCAACGCGCCCGACGGCGAGGCCATGACGCGGCGGTGGGCCCGGGAGTGCCGGGTGCTGCGGCTGGAGCCGACGGGGGCGACGGCGCCGCTGCCGGAGGGTTCGCTGGCCGAGGCCCCGCTGCCGACACCGGCGACGACCCGTCGGCCGGTCCCGGCGGGGCTGCCGCGGCTGCTGATGAGGAAGCGGCGGGGGAAGTAGCGGCCCGACGGGAGACGACTGCCGGCGGGCGACGAGTACCGGTGGGAGATGAGTACCGGTGGGAGATGAGTACCGGTGGCAGAGGCGTCAGGACGTCGGCAGCTGCTTGCCGTAGTCGACGGTCTCGCTCTTCTCCGGCTGGGCCAGGGGGAAGTCCTTGCCCCACTCCGAGAAGGTCAGGGTCCCCGCGCCGCCCGCGCGCTTCAGGTGCAGGGGGTAGGGCTCGCCCTCCAGGGAGACGTCCAGGGTGCCGCCGCTGCCCTGGCCGCCGGCGATGCGGATCGTGCGGACGCCGGACCGCTCGTGGTGGCCGTCCCTCGTCAGCGTGCCGTGCAGGGTCAGCAGACCGTCGAGGAGGACGTCCTTGTCCGTGAAGCCGCTGAACCGCTGGTACGCGGGGTCGCCCTGCGGCACCTTCACGTACTTGCCGTCCAGCTTGTCGGCGGCCCCGGTGCCCTTGCCGTTGTCGTCGACCTGGCCCCAGAACCCGGCGTCCGCCTTCAGGAACAGTTGCTCCCCGACCCTCAGCAGCCCGAAGGTCACCCCCTCGGAGGTCACCGAGCCGGAGCCGCCGTCGGCCTTCAGCCGCATGTCGAGCCGGTACGTACGGCCGTTGCTGACCACGTTCCCGGACAGGTGCACGGTGTCCGCGGACCCGGCCGCCGTCCGCGTCCTGGCCTGGATCTGCTCGGCCGGCAGCTTGCCCACCCCGTTGGTGCCGGCGTCCGGGTCCTCGGAGCACCCCGTCAGACCCGCGCCCACGACGACGACCACAGCGCACAGCGCGCTCGTCAGCGCGGTCCGGCGAGTACGGCCCTGGGGAATCGCAGTCACAGGCGGTGCTGCCTTTCTGAGGGGAGTCCTGAGCGGCGTACGGCAGCGTACCGGTGCCGCGCGGGGCGGGCGGAGTCAGACCGTCCACCACCCTCACCAGCCCGTATCCACGAGGGACGGGCTAGCCTGAAGCCCACCTGAGCGGGCATTTGGGAAAAGGAACCCAGTACGTACGTCACGCATCACGCGGCACAGAGCCAACGAGACAAAGCCAACGAGACGGAGCCACGAGCTCACGGAGCCACGCAAAGGAGGCGCGTTCATGGCAGCGGGCGCCCCCCGGATCTTCCTCTCGCACCTTTCCGGCGCCGCCGTCTTCGACCCGGCGGGCGACCAGGTGGGGCGCGTGCGGGATCTGGTCGTCATGCTGCGCGTCGGGCGCCGGCCGCCCCGCCTGCTCGGGCTGGTCGTCGAACTCCCCACCCGGCGCCGTATCTTCCTGCCCATGACCCGGGTGACGAGCATCGAGTCCGGACAGGTCATCACCACCGGCGTGCTCAACGTCCGGCGCTTCGAGCAACGGCCCACCGAACGGCTCGTCTTCGGCGAACTGCTCGACCGGCGGGTGACGCTCGTGGACACGGGCGAGGAGGTCACCGTCCTGGACGTGTCGGTGCAGCAGCTGCCCGCCCGCCGGGACTGGGAGATCGACCGGGTCTTCGCCCGCAAGGGACGCAAGGGCGGCGCGTTCCGGCGCAACCGGGGAGAGACGCTGACGGTGGAGTGGTCCGCGGTCACCGGCTTCTCGCTGGAGGAGCACGGACAGGGCGCGGAGAGCCTGCTCGCCACCTTCGAGCAGCTGCGCCCCGCCGACCTCGCCAACGTGCTGCACCACCTGTCGTCCAAGCGGCGCGCGGAGGTCGCCGCCGCCCTGGACGACGACCGCCTCGCCGACGTACTCGAGGAGCTCCCGGAGGACGACCAGATCGAGATCCTGGGCAAGCTGAAGGGCGAACGCGCGGCCGACGTCCTGGAGGCCATGGACCCGGACGACGCCGCCGACCTGCTCGCCGAACTGCCCGAGGAGGAGCAGGAGCGGCTGCTGGGCCTGATGCAGCCCGCCGACGCGGCCGACATGCGCCGGCTGTTGTCGTACGAGGAGCGCACGGCGGGCGGTCTGATGAACCCCGAGCCGATCGTGCTGCGCCCGGACGCCACCGTCGCCGACGCCCTGGCCCGGGTCCGCAACCGCGACCTCTCCCCCGCGCTGGCCGCCCAGGTCTACGTCTGCCGTCCGCCCGAGGAGACGCCGACCGGCAAGTACCTGGGCACGGTGCACTTCCAGCGGCTGCTGCGCGACCCGCCCTACACCCTCGTCGGCTCGATGCTCGACGACGACCTGCTGCCGCTGGCCCCCGACGCCGCGCTGCCGGTCGTGGCCGGGTTCTTCGCGACGTACGACATGGTGGCGGCGCCCGTCGTCGACGAGTCCGGGTCGCTGCTGGGCGCGGTCACCGTGGACGACGTCCTGGACCACATGCTGCCGGACGACTGGCGGGAGACGGAGTACCACCTGGACGAGAAGGGGGTGGCCACCGATGCCCGCTGAGCGCGAGAGCACCCGCGAGCGGCTCCCGGCGGGGGCCACCGCCGCCGGGCGGCCGCGGGCCACCCGGCTGGACCAGCCGCGCCCGCCGCGGCGCCGGCTGCTGCCGGAGTGGGACCCGGACGCCTTCGGACGGCTGTCGGAGCGCATCGCGCGCTTCCTGGGCACCGGGCGGTTCATCGTCTGGATGACGGTGGTGATCATCGTCTGGATCACGTGGAACGTGGCCGCGCCACGGCATCTGCGGTTCGACGAGTACCCGTTCATCTTCCTGACCCTGGCGCTGTCCCTGCAGGCCTCCTACGCCGCCCCGCTGATCCTGCTGGCGCAGAACCGGCAGGACGACCGGGACCGGGTCAACCTCGAACAGGACCGCAAGCAGGACGAGCGGTCGATCGCCGACACCGAGTACCTGACCCGGGAGATCGCCGCGCTGCGCATGGGCCTGGGCGAGGTGGCGACCCGCGACTGGATCCGCTCGGAACTGCAGGACCTGTTCAAGGAGGTGGAGTTGAGAAGCGCCGACGGGCACCGGCCCGGGGTGTTCCCGGTGGAGCACCCGGGCGGACGTGACGTGAACGACCACTGACAGGAGGGCTGCTCCCCCGCCGGTCGCCGTACCATCGTCCTTATGGTTACGGAAGACGCGGTGCGCGAAGCGCTGGCGACGGTTGACGATCCCGAGATCCACCGGCCCATCACCGAGCTCGGCATGGTCAAATCGGTGGAGATCGGCGCGGACGGTGCGGTCGCGGTCACCGTGTACCTGACGGTTTCCGGCTGCCCGATGCGCGAGACGATCACACAGCGGGTGACCGACGCGGTCTCGCGCGTCGAGGGTGTCACCCGCGTCGACGTCTCGCTGGACGTGATGAGCGACGAGCAGCGCCGTGAGCTGGCGGCGGCCCTGCGCGGCGGCCAGGCCGAGCGCGAGGTCCCCTTCGCCAAGCCGGGCAGCCTCACCCGGGTGTACGCGGTCGCCTCCGGCAAGGGCGGCGTCGGCAAGTCCTCGGTGACGGTGAACCTGGCGGCGGCGATGGCGGCCGACGGGCTGAAGGTGGGCGTGGTCGACGCCGACATCTACGGCCACAGCGTGCCGCGGATGCTGGGCGCGGACGGCCGTCCGACCCAGGTCGAGAACATGATCATGCCGCCGTCGGCGAACGGTGTGAAGGTCATCTCCATCGGCATGTTCACCCCGGGCAACGCGCCGGTGGTCTGGCGCGGTCCGATGCTGCACCGGGCGCTGCAGCAGTTCCTCTCGGACGTGTACTGGGGCGACCTGGACGTCCTCCTGCTGGACCTGCCGCCCGGCACCGGTGACATCGCGATCTCCGTGGCCCAGCTGGTCCCGAACGCCGAGATCCTGGTCGTGACGACGCCTCAGCAGGCGGCGGCCGAGGTGGCCGAGCGGGCGGGCTCCATCGCCGTGCAGACCCACCAGAAGATCGTCGGCGTGGTCGAGAACATGTCCGGGCTGCCCTGCCCGCACTGCGGCGAGATGGTCGACGTCTTCGGCACGGGCGGCGGCCAGCGGGTCGCCGACGGTCTGACCCGCACCACGGGTGCGACGGTCCCGGTGCTCGGCTCCATCCCGATCGACGTCCGGCTGCGCGAGGGCGGCGACGAGGGCAAGCCGGTCGTCCTGGCCGACCCGGACTCCCCGGCGGGCTCGGCCCTGCGCGCGATCGCCGGCAAGCTGGGGGGCCGTCAGCGGGGCCTGGCGGGGCTGTCGCTGGGCATCACCCCGAAGAACAAGTTCTGACGCCCACCTGCCCGGGAAGCCGGCCCCGTCGGCCCGCGACGCCCGTCGCGGGCCGGCGGGGCCGGCGACTTTCCGGCCACGGGCCGACGGGGCACGGGGTCGACGGGCACAGGGCCGTGCCGCACGCACGGCCCCACCACCGGGGGCGCGGCACACGCCCCACCGCACGGGCGTGACAAGCCACGCGGAGCCCGCCGACCACGGAGCAGGGCCAGGCGGGCGGCGCCACCGGCGCGCGGGCAGGGCACACCGCACGCGCCCCGCCGTCCGCCCGGCACCGTGCCTGGCGGAACCGACAGGCCTGCGACCACAGCACCCAAGGAGTACGAGCCGGCGTCACACACGCGCTCCCGCCGCGCGGAGCGTGGCACACCACACGCGCCCCACCGGCCGTCCAGCGGGTCGGCCACGCGGCGCCCGGCACCGTGCCGGGCGGAGTCGGCGGCTCTCCGGCCACGGGGGCGACGGGGTGCGGGGCCGTGCCGAACACGTGGCCGCACCACACGGGCACGCGAGCGTGGCACGCCGCGCAGGACCCGCCGACCGCCCGGCGGCCCGGTGACCTGGGGGGAGAGGGCGCCGCTCAGGGGGCGCCCCCTTCTTCGACCCGGTCCCGCCGGTCAGGCGTACGCGTTGATGTCCTTGATCACGGCGAAGCCGAGTCCGTACGCGCTCATGCCCCTGCCGTACGCGCCCACGTGGACGCCCTCCCGGGTCGAGCCGGCGAGCACCCAGCCGAACTCCGACTCGCGGTAGTGGAAGGGCGTCGGGACGCCGTCCACGGGCAGGGAGAGCATCGACCAGGCCGAGCTCGTCAGGTCGTCGGCGAGCACCCACGCGGTCTCCGTCTGCTGCTCCAGCCAGTCGTCCCGCAGGGTGTGGTCCATCTGGATGGGCCAGGTGACGGACAGCAGCCCGACCCCGGCAAGCCAGGCCGCCGAGGAGACGGAGGTGGCCTCCAGCTGGCCGGTGCCGTCGGCGAGGCGCCGTACGGGGTGGGCGGCGACGGTGACGACGACCGCGAACTTCTCCTTGGGCTCGTCCGGCGACCCCGACACGTGCTCGTTGCGCACGGAGGGCTCGTCGCCGTGCCCGGTCGAGCCGTGTTCCACGGCACCGTCGGCCGAGGTGCCGACCTGCATCAGCCAGCGCGGCCCCGTGAAGGCCTCGTCGAGGCCGTACCACGGGAAGGGCGCCAGCAGGTAGCCGTCGACCGTGCGCCGGGCGAAGGGGAACCGTTGTCCGCCCTCCGCGGCCGGCGCCTGCGCGCCTGCCCGACTCGTCGTCTCCATGTACCCGGACGCCTCCTCGCTCTCGCCGGACCGACGGTGGCCCGCCCCCCTTCGGGCGTACTCGTCCGGTCCGCACAACGACTCGGCAGCATATCCATCCCGCTTCGGGCAGCCGGGGAGCCGCCCGGCGCGTGGGTCGCGGATGCGCGGGGGTCCGCGGCGGCCCGGGCGGCTCAGGTGGCGTCCGCGTCGAAGGGCGGGCGCTCGTCGCGGCCCAGGGCCTCGGGCTTCTTGGTCATGTCGATCCGGCCGCCGGACGAGGCCGAGGAGGACACGGAGGAACCGGAGGACGCGGACTCGTGGCCGTGCACCGTGTCCGTGAGGTCGGTCATCTCCTTCTTCAGGTCGAAGCCGTTGCGGATCTCCTTCAGCCCCAGTTCGTCGTTCTCCAGCTGCTTGCGGAGGAACGTCTTGGGGTTGAGGTCCTCGAACTCGAAGTCCTTGAACTCCGGACCGAGCTCGCTGCGGATGTCCTGCTTGGCGCTCTCCGAGAAATCACGGATCTTCCGGATCGTGCGCGTCACGTCCTGGATGACCTTCGGGAGCTTGTCCGGACCGAACACGAGCACGGCCACGATGACGATCGTCACCAGCTCGAGCGGTCCTATGTCGTTGAACACCTGAAGCTCCTTGCGATGTCCTCGGTCCTCGGCCCTCGGGCGGTCCGGTCTGTGCGGGTCTCTTCCGTGGTCCGGGCCGGAACCACGGTACCCGGCGGATGCGTCCGACCGGTACTGCCCCGAGGTGTCGGACCGCGTGTACACGCCGGGTTCGCCGCGGCATCTGTCCCGATTCGGTCAGCCGCCGTTCGAGGACCCGAGCACGAGGGAGACCTTCCGCTCCCTTCCGTCGTGCACGACGGTCAGCTCCAGTCGGTCGCCGGGGCGGTGGGCGCGCGTCTTGACGATCAGCTCCTCGCCCGAGTGGACGCGCCGGCCGTTCACCGCGGTGATGACGTCGCCGGCCTGGATGCCGGCCTTGGCTCCGGGGCCGCCGGGGGTGACCGGGGGGCCGCCGTCACGGCCCTTGGTGTTCACCCGCGCGCCGTCGCCGGTGTAGTTCATGTCCAGGGTCACGCCGATCACCGGGTGGCTGGCCCTGCCCGTTCTGATCAGCTCCTCGGCGACCCGCTTGGCCTGGTTCACGGGGATGGCGAAGCCGAGGCCGATGGAGCCGGCCCGGCCGGTCTGCAGGTCGGAGCCGGTGTCGGCGGAGCGGATGGCGGAGTTGATGCCGACGACCCGGCCCTGGGCGTCGAGGAGGGGGCCGCCGGAGTTGCCGGGGTTGATCGGGGCGTCGGTCTGCAGGGCGTCGACGTACGACACGTCGCTGCCGTCGCCCTTCTCGCCGCCGGCCGTGATGGGGCGTTCCTTGGCGCTGACGATGCCGGAGGTGACGGTGTTGGCGAGGTCGAAGGGTGCGCCGATGGCGACGACCGGGTCGCCCACCTGCACGTTGTCGGAGTTGCCGAGGGGCAGGGGGGTCAGGCCGCGGACGCCGCGGACCTGGACGACGGCGAGGTCGTAGCCGGTGTCCCGGCCGATGATCCGGGCCTTGGCGGTCTGGCCGCCGCTGAAGGTCACCGATATGTCCCCGCCGGAGGCGGCGTTCTCCACGACGTGGTTGTTGGTGAGGATGTGACCGAGGCGGTCGAGCACGAACCCGGTGCCGGTGCCCTGCTCGCCGGAGCCTCTGACGTGCAGCGTCACCACGCTGGGCAGGGCACGGGCGGCGATCCCGGCCACGCTGTCCGGGGCGCGCCCGACGGGCTCCTTCCCGGCCTGCGGCAGCTCCACGGTCCCCACACCGCCGTTGCGCTCGAAGTACGCCCCGGCCAGCCCGCCGAGCAGGCCGGACGCCAGCGCGAGCACCACGGCCCCGCCCACCAGCGCCCGCGTCACCCGCCGGTGCCGCTGTTCCGCGCTGAGCACCCCGGCCCCGCTCTGCTGCAGCGGCGCGGCGGCCTGCCCCCGGGCCCAGGGGTCGTAACGCGCCCAGGGACCGGCGCCGGCGACGGGCCCACCGTGCGGATCGGCCGGTGCCCGGCCCGGCGAGCCGTGCGGCGGGACGTCCGCGGCGGGCGGGCCCTGCGGGGCGCTCTCCGCCGCCGTGGCCCCCACGGGTGCGGAGCCCGGAGCCGCCGGCATGCCGTGGAAATCGGCACCCCCCTGGGCCGACGGGCCGTGCGGGGGGACATCCGCCGCGGACGAGGCCTGCGGCGCGCTCTCCGCCGCCGGTGGACCCACGGGTGCGGAGCCCGGAGCCGTCGGCATGCCGGGATACGGGGCGGACGAGGTGGGGGCGGACGCGGCGGTGGCGGACGCGACCGCCGGGTGCTGCACCGGAGGGGCGGGGGCCCAGGGGCCCGGTTCGCCATAGGGCGGGGTGTTGTAGGGGTCGGGGTCGTGCAGGGGCCTGGGCTGCTCGGCGGAGGGGCCGACGGGGGCGGACACCGCGGGCTCCTCCGGGGTGCGGGGCGCCGCGGAGGCGTCCTGCGTGCCGTCGGCCGCCGGGGCGAGTGCGAAGTCGCCGTCGCCGCCGCCCGGACCCGCGAGGGGCCGTTCCAGTTCGTAGTCGCCGTCGGCATCGGCGCTCCGGGGCGCGGCGGCCTGCGTGGGGGCCGTGTCCTCGGCCGCGCCGCCGGTGGAAGCCGCGGCCGGATCGCCGGCCGTCCCGTCGGTCACCTCCCCGCCCGAAGTCGCGTCCTCCGGAGCGGCCGGATGCGGCCACTCTCCCGGAGGGACTCGGTTCCACCACTTCGGGCGGGTGGGCTTCCGCTCGTTCATGTTCTCCCCACAGCGGGTCGCGGCACGGCTCCGCGCCCGGACCGGTGTCATGGGCGCGACCTGTGGATTCAACCAGGTTCGCGGCCCGTCGCGCAGGGACCGGTCAGGGCGCCGTGCCGGAGGAGGCCGAGGGAGAGGGCGTGCTGAGCGGGCCGGGGACCGTGAACCCCGGGTCCGTGGACCGGGAGGTCGGGGAGATGGGCGGTGTCGCGGTGAGCAGGCGTATCAGCGGGGACGTCACGGCCGCACCGCCGACCATCGGCGTGGTCGGCGTGTACATCACGTCCTGCATCCGTCCGGCGCCGGGCGGTACGACACCCGGCAGCAACGGCGCGGACAGCGAGGTCGGCGCCAACGGCGTCCCGTCGGACGACCGCTGCCCCTGTGCCGGCAGCGGCACGGCCGACTGACGGCGCCGCGGGTTCTCGGAGCCCGGCACCGCCGCCGTGCCCCCCGTACGCGCCGGAGTCACGTTGCTGCCCTTGCCCGAGCCGCCACGCGCCTCCGCGCCGCCCGTCATGCCGTTGGTCAGCCCGCCGAGCGCGACCGCGGCCAGCGACACCGCCCCGGCGGCGACGAACGCGAACCGCAGCCCGCGCGAGGCGGACCGCTCGCCGTCGGCACGGCCGACCGGATGGATCCGGAAGCCGCGGTCCTCGGCGGCGTCGGCCGGTGCGTCGGCATGCGGCCGGGCCGGCACGTAGCCGAACTCGAACCGCTCACCGCGCTTCACCCCGAACACCCCGGGGCGTCCGGAGAGTCCGCCGGGCAGCCCTCCCCCGCCCAGCGGCGAGCCGTCGCCGTCGGCATCACCCCCGGGAAGGCCCTGCAGACGGGCCAGGAAGCTCTCGGAGGGGGGCGGTGGGGCCGCCTGGGCGAAGACGTTTTTCACACGGCGCTGTGCGTCGACCTCCGCCTTGCACTTCGGGCAGGTGGCCACATGCGCCAGGACGCGCTCGCGCGCGTCATGACCGAGCTCTCCGTCGACCAGGGCGGCGAGACGGTCTCCCAGGTGCTGTTCCGCGAGGCGTCCCGCGGGATCAGGTCGTGATCCACTCACGCGGTCGCGCCTCCTCCCCCCAGCGCGGGGACCCGGGGCACGAAGCCGCGACGCTCGGCCCGCGCCTGGGGCGAGCGGTGCGCAAGGGCCTTGCGCAGCTGGGAGCGGCCGCGGTGGATGCGGGAGCGGACCGTGCCGAGCTTGACGCCGAGGGTCGCGGCGATCTCCTCGTACGACAGCCCTTCGATGTCGCACAGGACGACCGCGGCGCGGAACTCGGGCGCGAGGGTGTCGAGGGCCTGCTGGACGTCCGCGTCGAAGTGCGCGTCGTTGAACAGCTGCTGCGGCGTCGGCTCCTTGCTGGCCAGCCGCTCGGCCGCGTCGTCGCCGAGCGAGTCGAAGCGGATGCGCTGCTTGCGGCGGACCATGTCCAGGAACAGGTTCGTCGTGATGCGGTGCAGCCAGCCCTCGAACGTGCCCGGCGTGTAGGTCGACAGGGAGCGGAAGACGCGGACGAAGACCTCCTGGGTGAGGTCCTCGGCGTCGTGCTGGTTGCCCGTGAGGCGGTAGGCGAGGCGGTAGACGCGACCGCTGTGCGTGCTGACGATCTCCTCCCAGGTGGGCGGAGTCCACGCCTGCCCGTCCGCGTCGGTGGAGAAGGTCGCGGTCTGAACGGATTCGGCGGCGTGGTTCGAGTCAGCAGCGGTGTCGGTCACAGATTTCGGCCTGCCCGCCGACCCGAGAAAGCGCCGCAGCACTCCTCCCCGATCCACAGGCGCAGCCGCACCTCCCCTGTCGGCTCTGGTGGTGTCCAATGGAGCCCCTACCATACCCACCTCGTCCGTTAGCTCCGGATAAGCAGTTTTACGAGAATTTGACACGTGCTCGCCCGGCTCGTGCGGCTGCGTCAGCACTTGGCCGGTGTCCCGATCCATCCCATACCCCCCATCCGCGCCGCCGTCGCCTCCCGGGCAACTTCCTCATCCCTTTGAACGACCGGTCCCATCTGCGGGTTCCCGGCCCCAACGGATACAGTCACGCCCAGGCTTCCACGGGACAGGAGAGGGCCATTACCGGCAACCGGCAGACGAGCTGGGCGTTCGCCGACGCCTATGTCGCCGAGGACGACGCGCTGCTCTGGGCCCGCGAGAGGGCCCATGAGGCGGGGCTGCGCCCGGTGTCGCCCGGCGCGGGCGCCGCGCTGCGGTTGCTGGCCGCCACCGTGGACGCGAAGGCGGTCGCGGAGATCGGTACCGGCACCGGGGTCTCCGGGATCCACCTGCTGCACGGCATGCGGCCGGACGGGGTGCTGACCACCGTCGACCCCGAGCCTGAGCACCAGCAGTTCGCCCGCCAGGCGTTCCGCGCCGCCGGCTTCGCCGCCAACCGCGCCCGCTTCATCCCCGGCCGCGCCCTCGACGTGCTGCCCCGGCTCGCGGACGCGGGATACGACCTCGTCTTCTGCGACGGCGACCGGCTGGAGTTCCCCGAGTACCTCGCTGAATCGTTGCGCCTGCTGCGCCCGGGAGGCCTCGTCGCCTTCGAAGGCGTCTTCGCGCACGGGCGGACGGTGGACTCCGGGCCGCAGCCGACGGAGGTCCTGCGGCTGCGGGAGCTGCTGCGCACGGTGCGCGAGAGCCCCGACCTGGTGTCGTCGCTGCTGCCGGTGGGCGACGGTCTGCTGTGCGCGGTCAAACGCTGAGCGCCCCGGCGTCCGGACCTCGCATCCGCCGACGACGCGTCCCCGCCCCCTGACAAGCAACTGCCCCGACACCGCGTACGATGCCGGGGCAGCTGAAAGGCTGTGGTCGCTCGCGCGTCAGCCGACGACCTTCTTGAGGGCGTCGCCGAGCGCGTCGGCCTCGTCAGGGGTCAGCTCGACGACGAGTCGACCGCCGCCTTCGAGCGGAACGCGCATGACGATGCCCCGCCCCTCCTTGGTCACCTCGAGCGGGCCATCACCCGTCCGCGGCTTCATGGCCGCCATGCTCGTTCCCCTTCCTGAAACCCAGCTCATCGTCAAAGCCGACGGCCCACCGTGAGGGCACGCGCGCGATCCCCGTCCTGAACGGGCCAGGACACGCGTCACCGGCATCGAACACATTGCTTCCCAGCCATTATCCCGCATCCCAGGACCCGATGACCAACATCAGTAGGCATCGCTTGGGCAACGCGCGCGAGCAAAACCACTCAATTCGGCGATGTGACTGCGATACTGCGCGCCCGCACGCACACCCGGCGGTGGCGGACCCCCCTGAATTCTTTGACGCAGGTCACACGTCCACCCCGCGCCGCGGCCGGTGATCTCCGTCATGCTGTCCTTCGGACACAGGACCTACCGACCAGTACAACAGCGACACCGGAGGGGATGCCCCATGACCGACACCGTGCTCTACGAGGTGAGCGACGGGCTCGCGACGATCACGCTGAACCGTCCCGAGGCGATGAACGCGCTGGACGTCGCCACCAAGGTCGCCCTCCGGGACGCGGCCCGGTCCGCGGCGGACGACGACGCCGTACGCGCGGTGCTGCTGACCGCCGCCGGGGACCGTGCGTTCTGCGTGGGCCAGGACCTCAAGGAGCACATCGGCCTGCTGGCCGCCGACCGGGAGACCGGGGCGGGGCAGACGATGCGCACCGTGCGGGAGCACTACAACCCGGTCGTGCGGGCGCTGGCGGGCGCGCCGAAGCCGGTGGTCGCCGCGGTGAACGGGGTCGCGGCCGGGGCGGGCTTCGGCTTCGCGCTCGCCGCCGACTACCGGATCGTGGCGGACACGGCGTCCTTCAACACGTCCTTCGCGGGGGTCGCGCTCACCGCCGACTCCGGCATCTCCTGGACCCTGCCGCGGGTGGTCGGCCCCTCCCGGGCCACCGACCTGCTGCTCTTCCCGCGCAGCATCACCGCCCAGGAGGCCTACGAGCTGGGCATCGCCAACCGGATCGTGCCGGCCGCCGAGCTGCGGGCCGAGGCCGGGAAGGTGGCGCGGGCGCTGGCCGAGGGTCCGACGGTGGCGTACGCGGCGCTGAAGGAGTCGGTGGCATACGGCCTGACGCACTCCCTGGAGGAGGCCCTGGAGAAGGAGGACGAGCTCCAGACGCGGGCGGGGCGGTCCGAGGACCACACGATCGCCGTACAGGCGTTCGTGAGCAAGGAGAAGCCGAAGTACCTGGGCCGCTGACCCGCCCGTTCCCGGTGCCGCCCCTGCCGGCCGACGTCAGGGGCGGCGTGCCGCGCAGTCCGCGAGGTGGTCGTCGACCAGGCCGCACGCCTGCATCAGGGCGTACGCCGTCGTCGGGCCGACGAAGCGCAGCCCGCGCTTCTTCAGGGCCTTGGACAGGGCCGTGGACTCGGGGGTGACCGCCGGGACGTCGGAGAGGGTCTTCGGGACCCCGCGGCCGGCCGGGTCGGGGGCGTGGGACCAGATCAGGGCGTCCAGCTCGCCGGGGGACCAGCCGGCGAGCACGCGCGCGTTGGCGAGCGTCGCGTCGATCTTGGCGCGGTTGCGGATGATGCCCGGGTCGGCGAGCAACCGTTCGCGGTCGGCGTCCGTGAAGTCCGCCACCGCCGGGATCCGGAAGCCGGCGAAGGCGGCGCGGAAGCCGGTGCGGCGGCGCAGGATGGTGATCCAGGACAGGCCGGACTGGAAGGCCTCCAGCGCGAGGCGTTCGAAGAGCGCGTCGTCGCCGTGGACCGGGCGGCCCCACTCCTCGTCGTGGTACGTCACGTAGTCCGCCGCGGACAGCGCCCACGGGCAGCGCAGGGCCCCGTCCGGACCGGCGACCGCGGCACCGGCCGTCGCCGGGCCGTCCGTCGCCGTGCCGATCGTCGCCGTGCCGTCCGTCACTGCTGGTCCTCCGGCTCGGGCTTGGCCAGGCGTACGGGAGCGGCGGCGGCCCGGGCGCCGGCCAGCACGGACTCCAGGTCGGCGATCCGCGCGTCGCGCTCGGCGAGCTCGGCGCCGAGGCGGCCGAGGGCGTCGTCCACGTCCGCCATGCGGTAGCCCCGGGCGGCGAGCGGGAAGCGCAGGCCCTCCACGTCCGCACGGTTCACCGGGCGGTCCGGCGGCAGCGGGTCCCGGAACCGCTCCGGCTCGGCCTCGGGCAGCGGCCCGGTGCCCTCTCCGCCGCCGACCACCGCGAGGGTCACCGCGGCGACCACGACGGCGAGCGCGACGACCAGGAACAAGAACATAACCATCGCTGGGGTCCCCACGGAGTCCGGAGTCTGTCGTACGTGTGTGGGTCCGATCGTGCCATGCGACGCCGACGGTTAGGGTCACAGGCGGTCGAGGACCGGGATGTACCCGGGACGTACGAGGAGGTCGCAGGGGATGCTCAGGCTGGGCAGGCGTGAGTTCGACGCGCACGAGCCGGTGATCATGGCGATCGTGAACCGGACCCCGGACTCCTTCTACGACCGGGGGGCGACCTTCCGCGACGAGCCGGCCCTCGCGCGCGTGGAGCAGGCGGTCGCCGAGGGCGCGGCGATCATCGACATCGGCGGGGTGAAGGCCGGGCCCGGTGAGGAGGTGACCGCCGAGGAGGAGGCGCGGCGGACGGTCGGCTTCGTCGCCGAGGTGCGGCGGCGGTTCCCCGACGTGGTCATCAGCGTCGACACCTGGCGGGCCGACGTCGGCGAGGCGGTCTGCGAGGCGGGGGCCGACCTGCTGAACGACGCGTGGGGCGGGGTGGACCCGCGGCTCGCCGAGGTCGCGGCGCGGTACGGGGCCGGGCTGGTGTGCGTGCACGCGGGCGGCGCGCAGCCGCGGACCCGGCCGCACCGGGTGGCGTACGACGACGTCATGGCCGACGTCCTGCGGGTGACCGTGGGGCTCGCCGAGCGGGCGGTGGCGCTGGGCGTGCCCCGGGAGTCGGTGCTGATCGATCCCGGGCACGACTTCGGGAAGAACACGCGGCACAGCCTGGAGGCCACCCGGCGGCTGGGCGAGATGGTCGCCACCGGATGGCCGGTGCTGGTGTCCTTGTCCAACAAGGACTTCGTGGGCGAGACGTTGGACAAGCCGGTGAAGGAGCGGCTGGTGGGGACGTTGGCCACCACGGCTGTCTCGGCCTGGTTGGGGGCGCAGGTGTACCGGGTGCACGAGGTTGCCGAGACCCGGCAGGTGGTGGACATGGTGGCGTCCATCGCGGGGCACCGGCCGCCGGCGGTCGCCCGGCGGGGGCTGGCGTAGGGCTTTCCGCCCCCCGCCGCCCCTCTGGGCTACTTGCCCGCCTCCTTGGACATCAGCGCCACCGCCTCCTCCACGTCGTCCGTCACGTGGAACAGGGTGAGGTCCGCCTTCGCCGCCTTGCCCTCGGCGATGAGGGTGTGGGTGAGCCAGTCGACCAGGCCGCCCCAGTAGGAGGTGCCGAAGAGCACGATCGGGAAGCGGGTGACCTTCTGGGTCTGGACGAGGGTGAGGGCCTCGAAGAGTTCGTCCAGGGTGCCGAGGCCGCCGGGCAGGACCACGAAGCCCTGCGCGTACTTGACGAACATCAGCTTGCGGACGAAGAAGTAGCGGAAGTTGAGGCCGATGTCGACGTAGGGGTTCAGCCCCTGCTCGAAGGGCAGCTCGATGCCCAGGCCCACCGAGAGGCCCCCGGCCTCCAGCGCGCCCTTGTTCGCCGCCTCCATGGTGCCCGGGCCGCCGCCCGTGATCACCGCGAAGCCCGCCTCGACCAGGCCCCGGCCCAGCCGGACCCCGGCCTCGTACTCCGGTGTGTCCGCCTGGGTCCGGGCCGAGCCGAACACGCTGATCGCGGGCGGGAGTTCGGCGAGCGTGCCGAAGCCCTCGATGAACTCCGACTGGATGCGCAGGACGCGCCAGGGGTCCGTGTGGACCCAGTCGCTGGGGGCGCGCTCGTCCAGCAGCCGCTGGTCCGTGGTGCTCGGCTGGACCTGGTCCCGGCGCCGGAGGACCGGCCCGAGGCGCTGCTCGTCCGGTGGCTGCTTCTTGCCCTCGGGGTTGCCTGTTGGCATGTACGCTCCCTCCGGTTGGGGTCTCCCCTGCTCGAGTGAAGCCGAGAGCTCGGGGAAAGGACGTTCCACCTCAGCGTAGATCCACGCGGGTTACGGGCGGGGGACGTCGGACTGTCCGCCATGAAACGCCGTACGGTCCGTAATGGCCCGTAACGACCCGTACGGCCCGTACCGGCCGCCCCCGCGGCACCGGTCAGCTCGTCAGCCAGGCCCGCAGCCGCTCCTCGCCCGCGAGGATCCTGGCCGTGTCCACCCGCTCGTCCCGCTTGTGCGCCAAGTGCGGGTTGCCGGGGCCGTAGTTGACCGCGGGGATGCCCAGCGCCGAGAAGCGCGAGACGTCCGTCCAGCCGTACTTGGGCCGCGGGGTGCCGCCGACCGCCTCGATGAACGCCGCCGCGGCCGGGTGGTTCAGGCCCGGCAGGGCACCGCCGCTGTGGTCGTCGATCACGAACTCCTCGACCCCGCAGTCCGCGAAGACCTCGCGGACGTGGGCGACCGCCTCCTCCTCGGTGCGGTCCGGGGCGTAGCGGAAGTTGACCGCGACCACGCACTCGTCGGGGATGACGTTGCCCGCCACCCCGCCGGAGATCCCGACCGCGTTCAGGCCCTCCCGGTACTCCAGGCCGTCGATCACCGGCCGGCGCGGCTCGTACGCGGCGAGGCGCTGCAGGATCGGCGCGGCGGCGTGGATGGCGTTGGAGCCCAGCCAGCCGCGCGCCGAGTGGGCCCGCTCGCCGCCCGTCCTCAGCAGCACCCGCAGGGTGCCCTGGCAGCCGCCCTCGACCTCGCCGTCGGAGGGTTCCAGCAGCACAGCGAAGTCGCCCTCCAGCCACTCCGGGTGCGCCTCGGCGACGTGCTTGAGGCCGTTCAGCTCGGCGGCGACCTCCTCGTTGTCGTAGAAGACGAAGGTCAGGTCGCGGTTGGGGGCCGGGACCGTGGCCGCGATGCGCAGCTGCACCGCCACGCCGGACTTCATGTCGCAGGTGCCGCAGCCCCAGAGCACCCCGTCCTCGTCCAGCCGGGACGGCACGTTGTCGGCGATCGGGACGGTGTCGATGTGGCCGGCCAGGATCACCCGCTCGGACCGGCCCAGGTCCGTCCGGGCCACGACGTTGTTGCCGAAGCGGTCCACCGTCAGGTGCGGCAGCTCGCGCAGCGCGCCCTCGATCGCGTCGGCCAGCGGCTTCTCCGTACCGCTCTCCGAGGGGAAGTCGACGAGCCGCGCGGTCAGGCGCGCGGCGTCCAGCGTGAGGTCAAGCGGGGTATCGGCCATGCCGTCGACCCTAACCCGNCCCGCCGATTCGTCCCCGCGCCGCCACCCAATTGTCCACACCTGGCTCAACAGCCCCTGCGGCCTCAAGTACCTTGGAGACGTGCGCGACCCGTCCCCCTCCCCCAAGCGTCGTGGCCGCCTCCTCCGGTTCGGGGCCGCCTCCGCCGTCCTGCTCGCCCTCGCGGGCTACCTCTCGGTGCAGTTCCTCACCGGACGCACCGGGGGTCCGGGCTGCGAGGTCGTCTCCGGCAAGGAGGACGGCGCCTCGTACCGGTTCACGCCGGAGCAGGCGGTGAACGCGGCGACGATCGCGGCCGTGGGCACCGGGCGCGGCATGCCCGAGCGCGCGGTGACCATCGCGCTGGCCACCGCGCTGCAGGAGTCGGCCCTGCGCAACATCGACTACGGCGACCGGGACTCGCTCGGCCTGTTCCAGCAGCGGCCCTCGCAGGGCTGGGGCACGCCGGAGGAGATCATGGACCCGTCGTACTCGGCGGGGATCTTCTACGACCACCTGGCCAAGGTCCCCGGCTACACGAGGCTGCCGCTCACCGTGGCAGCCCAGCGTGTGCAGCGCAGCGGCTTCCCGCAGGCGTACGCCAAGCACGAGCCGGACGCCACGCTGCTCGCCGCCGCGCTCACCGGGCGCTCCGTGGCCACGCTGACCTGCCAGGGCCGCCCCGGTACCACCCGGATCACCGGTCCGGACGCGGTGCGCTCCGCGCTCGTACGGGACTTCGGACGGGACGTGGTGCAGGAGGCCGGCGCGGAGGTGGGGGACGGCGGCCCATCGCCGGCGCCCACGCCCGGCCGGAGTGCGGGCTCGGGCGCCGGGGAACGGACCGTGACCCTGCCCGTGCCCGCCGCCGACACGGCCGCCGCCGGGCGCAGTGCCCGGCAGCGGGGGTGGCAGCTCGCGCACTGGGCGGTGGCCAACGCCTCCGCGCTGCGCATCGAGCGGGTCTCGTACGCCGGCCAGGAGTGGACGGCGGGGACGACCGACGACCGGTGGCGGGCGGTGGCGACGCGGGGGGCCGCCGGGGCGGAGCGGGACGCGGGCTCGGTCAGCATCACCACGACCGCCCGTTAGCGCGAGCACGACCGGCCGCCGGCGCGAAGCGGAACGCCGGCTCGGTCAGCACCACCACGACCAGCCGCCGGCGCGAGCACGACCGGCCGTCGGCGCGAGTCAGCGCGGGCCGTCGCCCAGCCGTGCCGCTGCCGCCGCCACCCTCTCGTCCGTGGCGGTCAGGGCCACGCGTACGAAGTGGGCGCCCGCCGCGCCGTAGAAGTCGCCCGGGGCGACCAGGATGCCCCGGTCGGCCAGATGGGCGACCGTGTCCCAGCAGGACTCGTCCCTCGTGGCCCAGAGGTAGAGGCTCGCCTCGCTGTGCTCGACGCGGAAGCCGTGGGAGAGCAGGGCCCGGCGGAGGACCGTACGGCGGGCGGCGTAGCGTTCGCGCTGCTCGCGGACGTGGGTGTCGTCGCCCAGGGCGGCCACCACCGCCGCCTGCGTGGGCGCCGAGGTCATCATGCCGCCGTGCTTGCGGATCTCCAGCAGCGGGCCGAGGACGGCCGGGTCGCCGACCAGGAACGCGGCGCGGTAGCCGGCCAGGTTGGAGCGCTTGGAGAGGGAGTGGACGGCGACGATGCCGTCGTACGAGCCGCCGTTCACGTCCGGGTGGAGCACCGAGACCGGGTCCGCCTCCCAGCCCAGCTCCAGGTAGCACTCGTCGGAGAGGACGAGGACGCCGTGCTCGCGGGCCCAGGCGACGATCCGGGTGAGTTCCTCCTTGCCCAGGACCCTGCCCGTGGGGTTGGAGGGCGAGTTCAGCCACAGCAGCTTCAGGCCCGCCGGGTCCAGGTCCGTCGGATCGTCGTAGACCTCGTGGTCCGCGCGGGCCAGGCGGGCGCCGACCTCGTAGGTGGGGTAGGCCAGGCGCGGGTACGCCACCTTGTCGCCGGGGCCCAGGCCCAGCTGGGTGGGGAGCCAGGCGACCAGTTCCTTGGAGCCGACGACCGGCAGGACGTGCCGGTGGGTGACCCCGCGCGCGCCGAGGCGGCGCCCGGCCCAGCCGGTGATCGCGTCGCGCAGCTCGGGCGTGCCCCACACGGTGGGGTAGCCCGGGGAGTCCGCCGCCGCGACCAGCGCCTTCTGGATCAGCTCGGGGACCGGGTCCACCGGGGTGCCGACCGACAGGTCGACGATGCCGTCCGGATGGGCCGCGGCCGTCTTCTTGTACGGCTCCAGCTTGTCCCAGGGAAACGCGGGAAGCCGGTCGGAGACTGCGGACACGGGGATCAGGCTCACTTTCTGCTACGGCAAACGCCTCGGTCCCGTGCGGCGGTCGGAACGCTGGGAGCGATCAGGCCGTACGGGACCGAGGCGGCGCGGTGTGCGGGCCGCTTGACGACTGGTTACGCCTGCGGCGGCAGCGCGGCGATGATCGGGTGGTCGCGCTCGATCAGCCCGAGCTTGCTGGCGCCGCCGGGGGAGCCGAGCTCGTCGAAGAACTCGACGTTCGCCTTGTAGTAGTCCTTCCACTCCTCCGGAGTGTCGTCCTCGTAGAAGATCGCCTCGACCGGGCAGACCGGTTCGCAGGCTCCGCAGTCGACGCATTCGTCCGGGTGGATGTACAAGGACCGCTGGCCCTCGTAGATGCAGTCGACCGGGCACTCCTCGATGCACGCCTTGTCCTTGACGTCGACACAAGGCTGCGCGATGACGTAGGTCACGCTGTCGTTCCTCCTCGATAGGGCGCTGGCGGGCCTCCACAGGCTCCGCCGCCTGGCGCGCGGGAGCGCGGCGTCGTCGATGCCCGCCCCTAGTATCTCCGTTCCGGGGCATGATCCGAACAGGAGGGGTGGACAGACCCGTGGAAATATCGGCTGCAGGGCGCCTTGAGGTCCGTATCACCACCGCTGACGTGGGCAAACGGGTCTCCGTACGGCGCCTGGGCGAACCCGGCACGCCGGGCGCGAGGTTCACCGACACGGTCGGTGTTCTCACGTCGTGGGACAACGGTGTGCTGGTGATCACACGGAAGAGCGGCGAAACCGTCCGCATCGCGGAATCCTCCCTGGTCGCGGGCAAGGTCGTACCGGCCGCACCGGCCCGGCGCCGGGGTCCGGCCGCCCCGTACGACGAGCTCGCGCGTGTCGCGGCGCGGGCCTGGCCGCCGGTGGAGAGCGAGCGGCTGGGCGACTGGGAGTTGAGGGCCGCCGGAGGGTTCACCCGGCGGGCCAACTCGGTGCTGCCGCTCGGCGACCCGGGCCTTCCGCTCGACGGGGCACTGGCCGCCGTACGACGCTGGTACGGCGAGCGCGGCCTGCCCGCGTACGTCCAGACCGCCACCGGCGCCGAGGGCGCGCAGGAACTGCTGTGCGCGGAGCTGGAGCGGCGGGGCTGGGTGCGCGAGGTGAGCGCCGAGCTGTGGACCGGGGCGCTCGCGCCGGTCGCGGACCGGTCCGAGGGATCCGGGGTCGTGCTGTCCCGCACGGCCGACGAGGCGTGGCTTGCGCGGTACCGGCGCAAAGGGGTGAGCGAGGTGGCGCTGAAGGTGCTGGGCGGCGGACCGTCGGTGTGGTTCGCGAGCGTGCCCGGCGAGGGCGGTGTGCCCGCGGCGATCGGGCGGTGTGTCGTCGACGGGCGGTGGGCGTCCTTCGCCGCAGTCGAGGTGGATCCGGCGCTGCGGCGGCGCGGCCTGGCCACCACCGTGCTGGCCGCGCTCGCCCGCCGGGCCCTCGACGAGGGGGCGTCGGCGGCCTGGCTGCAGGTCGAGACCGACAACGCGGCGGCACGGGCGCTGTACGGCGCGCTGGGCTTCTCCGCGCACCACGCGTACCACCATTACCGCGAGCCGGGCTCCGGCTCCGGGCGGTCGTAGCGATCGCCGTGGAAGGGCACGAGGCTGCCATGCGTCCCCTTTACCCCCCGCCGCCCGAACGCTCCGCCGAGCTGCGCCGCCGGTTCGCCGAGGAGGCGCGGTCCGAGCGGCCCGACCTGGTGACGCTGTGCCTGCTGGTGGGCGCGGAGGCCGACGGCACGCTGGACGAGGCGGGCATGGACGCGGCGCAGATCGAGCTGGACCGGCTC
>NZ_JUJA01000070.1:67073-69760 GCF_001906585.1 Streptomyces kebangsaanensis
CCGGCCGGGCGGGCCGCGGGCCTGGGCCCAGGCGCTGTACGAGCTGCTGGGCGAGCGGTACGGGTTCCGCGGCTGCGCCGCGGACTACCAGCGGCTGGAGAGCTCGTTGCTGCACGCGGTGCTGGCGCGGCGGCGCGGGCTGCCGATCCTGCTGTCGGTGGTGTGGATGGAGGTCGCGCGGCGGGCGGGGGCGCCGGTGTACGGGGTCGCGCTGCCGGGGCATTTCGTGGTCGGGTTCGGGGCCGCGGAGGAGCAGGGGCACGAGCAGGTGCTCGCGGATCCGTTCGACGGGGGGCGGGTGCTGACCGGGGCGGACGCGGAGTTGCTGGTGGTGGGGGCCACGGGAGCGCCCTTGCATCCGTCGATGCTGGTGCCCGCGGCGCCGCTGGAGATCGTGGCGCGGATCCTGAACAACGTCCGGGCCTGGGCGGCCGTGCGGCCCGAGCGGTCGGACGTGGCGTTGTGGGCGGTGGAGTTGTCGCTGCTGCTGCCTTCGCATTCCACGCGGTTGCGGTACGAGCGGGCGCAGCTGCTGGTGCAGCGGGGGGACTTCGTGGGCGGGGCGGCGGAGTTGGAGGCGTACGCCGATGTCGTGGCCGCGGTGGACGAGCCCGCGGCCGAGCGGGTGCGGGGGCAGGCGCGCTCCGCGCGGGCGATGCTCAACTGACACCGGCGGCGGCGAGGACGAGGGCGGTGACACGACGAGAGGGCACCCTCGTCCGTGCGGACGGGGTGCCCTCTCGCGGCGGTGAGGTGCCTAGCTGGGGTCGGTGTCGATGACGCCCACCCGGTCGGTCTTGCTCATCAGGGCCGGGCGCATGGCACCGATCACGTCCTGGACCGTGACGGGCGTCTTCTCCCCGGTGCCCCTGACGATCTTGACCTCGTCGAAGGCGCTGCCGTACAGCTCCTTGAGCACCGCCTCGTCGTAGGAGTCGACGAGCTTGCCGTTCACGGCCTTGACCTGAAGGAACTTCCACAGCGACTTCTGCGGACTGAACGACACCGTGTGCGCGGCGTCCGTCTGCACCGTCACGAGCCCCGACATGGCCGGCTCGGCGAACTCCTTCATCATCCGGTCGACCTCGGCGTTGGGGACCGTCGGCTGCCGGGTGGTGGTGGGCAGCTGGGCCGGCAGGGCCGAGCCCGTCTCCACCTGGGCGCGGTACGCCCGCTGGACCGCCTCGGTCGAACGGGCCGCGTCGATGCCCTTGCCCGGCTTGCCGTAGACGGCGACGGCCTTGCCGGCCTCGAACTTGATGCCGCCCTCGGTCACCGACCCGGCGCCGCCCGAGACGTTCTGCAGGGCGACCTGCAACTTCTCCTCGTCGACCGGCATCCGCGGCTCGACCTCGCGCTGGTTGCCGAACAGGGAGCCGATCACGGAGACGGGGTTGTAGTCGCTCGTCGCCGCCGCGCTGGCCGTGGCCTGGGTGTCGAACTGGAGCCCGGCCTGCTCCGGCTTGAGGGTGACCGTCTTGCCGTCGATCATCAGCTTCAGCGGCTGGTTCACCCGCTTGCCGAAGGCGTCGTCGAGCTTCTTCACCGCGTCGTCGCGGGTGCTGCCGCCGATGTCGACGCCGAGCACGGTGGTGCCCTTGGGTACGTCGGAGCGGTTCATCAGCAGCCCGGCGCCGTAGGCGACACCGGCCACGCCGACCACGCCGACCACGAGCAGGGACAGCTTGCCGCGGCCCTTCTTCTTGGCGGCCTTGGACGCGCCCGCGCCGGACGGGGCAGCGCTCCTCGGGGCCGGTCCGGGCATTCCCGGCGGGGTGTGCGACATCGGTCCGCCACCGCCGGCGCCCGTGTCGAACGGCTCACCCCCTCGGGGTGGGAGGACGGGCATCCCGCTGGTGACGGTGTGGCCGGAGACGTTGGCCGGCCGGCCGCCGTAGCCCGGCGTGCCGGGCCCCGGCGCGAGTTGCTGCGGGGTGAGGACCGCGGTGTCGTCGCTCAGGCCGCCACCGGGGTGTGCGGGGTGCCCGCCGGGAGCGCCGCCCGGGCGTCCCGCGGGTCCGCCGCCGGCGTTCGGCCGCAGCGGGCCGTCACCGGTGACCGGGCCGCCGGTCGGGCCCGCGGGCCCCTGCGGGCCGCCCGGCCCACCGGGTCCACCGGGTCCGCCGGGCCCGTTGAAGCCGCTGGGACCGCTCGGGCCGCCCTGCCCGGCCTGTCCGCCCTGCCCGTTCCGGTCGCCGCGCCCGTCCTCGGAGAAGTACGCCAGGTCGTCCTGGCGCGGCCCGTCACCGCCGGGACCGGAGTGGGGGCCGCCGGGCCGCGGGCCCGCCGCCAGCGCCTCGGTCACGTCGAAGGAGCCGGTGCCGCCGCCGTGGCCGGGGGCGACGGGGCCGCCGGTGACTCCGGGCAGCCCGGTGCCACCGGTGGAGCCGGGACCGGAGGCGCCCCCGGGCCGGGAGCCGTTCGCCGGGCCGGGCACGCCCATGGAGCCGGGCGCACCGCCGGGGCGGGCGCCGGAGGAGCCCGCGCCCGGGGACCCGGCACCCGTACCGGTGGAACCCGTGCCGGGTCCGCCCGCCGCGGGCGAACCACCGGGCAGTCCGGCGCCGTTGGTGGAGCCGCCGCCCTGACCTCCCTTGTTCGCCTGGGACTTGCGGGGCGCGAACCAGTCGCTGGTCGGCTTCCCCCCGGCCGGCGCCGCGGGTCCGGCGGCCGGCTCCGCGGGCGCC
>NZ_JUJA01000070.1:69795-70806 GCF_001906585.1 Streptomyces kebangsaanensis
GGAGCCGCCGGCGGCTGCTGGGCATCGTCGCCGGCGCCCGCCCCGGCGGTGTCCTCGGCCTTGCCCTCGGAGCTGCCCGAGGAGACGGGCTTGCGCACGACCACGGGCGGAATCGGCCTGGACCCGGGGATGTTGATCCGGATCCGGGTCGTCAGCGTGGTCTCGGTCTTGCGTTCCTCCGGCTCCGCGGCCGAACGGCCCGCGTCCGCACGGCCGTCGGACACCGCCGGGATGCCGTACGGCGGGGTCCCCGAGGGGTAGGCGGGTCCGCCGCGCCCGTTGGGCCCGGAGGACGGAGTGTCAGTTTCACGACTCAAGGCAGGTTCTCCCGGTTGGCTCCGCCGCCCGTCACGACCTCACTGCGGGCGGCTCGGCGGCGCGCACCACCATACTGGCCACGACCGGCTCGTTTCCCGGGACCGCTGGGGAAACCCGCACCGGACCCGCACGGGCGGTACGGGAAGAAGTGGTACGTCACTTGCCAGGTCGAATGCCGTCGCCATCAGGTTGCCGCCCGCGCCCCATCGTGGCGCAGATCACAGCAAGGGCCATGCCGCCAAGCAGGAAGATATAGGATCCGCCGCCGGCCGCGAACATGAAGTCCCCTTCCGGTCGGCCGGCGGTGAGCAGGACGACCACGACGGCCCAGCCGGCGGCACCCGCCACGGCCCCGCTCCGGCTGCCCACGGCCCTCGCCCCGCCGAGGAACAGCCCGGCGGCACCGGCGAGCGCGAGCAGCAGCCCGCCGGGGAACCAGGCGGCCTGTACGAGCGCCCCCGCGATCCCGACCACGACGCCGAGCAGGAAGAGCCCCAGACAGGCGGCGATCCGCCCCGCGGAGGGAGGCTTGAAGGGTTGCGCGAGCATGGACCCCGGCCCGCCCGCACTCACGACGCCGCCTCCTCGGTCCCGGCGAAGAGATCGGTCTCCACGCCACCGTCCTGCTCCCCGGACTGTTCCCCGGCCCGCTCCCCCCGCACCAGCTCGTAGTACTCGGTGGTGAAGAGAGGC
>NZ_JUJA01000070.1:70841-77851 GCF_001906585.1 Streptomyces kebangsaanensis
GGCCACCTCGATCTGGGTGGCGTGCGCCCGCATGGCGGCGGCCTTGGCGGCGGCGTACGAGGTCCCGTCGATCCGCGTGGTGACGCGCTCGTCGTCGACGACGCCGGGAACGTCCTCGACGGTGGCGGACTTGCCGAACGGCAGCCCCGGCAGATCGCCCTCGAGCCGGGCGAAGGCGGCCTCGGCGACGGAACGCGGCACCCGGTTCCAGTACACCTTGGCGATCCGCCACGGCTCGCCGAGGTCGGGCCGTACGGCGGGGTCGGCGGCCAGGTCGGCGGCGCGCATGGCGACGCGGTGGGCCTGGATGTGGTCGGGATGGCCGTAGCCGCCGTCGTCGTCGTAGGTGACGAGAACCTGCGGCCGCACCTCACGGATCACGGCGACGAGGTGCTCGGCGGCCCGGTCGACGTCGGCCTGCCAGAGACAGCCGGGGTCGTCGTTGTCGGCGAGCCCCATCATCCCGGAGTCCTGGTACCGCCCGGCCCCGCCGAGCAGCCGGAAGTCGTCCACCCCGAGTTCCCGCACGGCGGCGGCGAGCTCCTGCCGCCGGTACGCCCCGAGGGCGGTCCCGTTCAGATGCCCCAGCTCGGCCGGGATGACCTCGCCCCGCTCCCCCAGCGTGCAGGTCACCAGGGTCACCCGGGCGCCCTCGGCGGCGTAGCGCGCCATGGTCGCCCCGTTGTTGATCGACTCGTCGTCGGGATGCGCGTGCACCAGCATCAGCCGCCGAGCGGCCCGTTCCGTCATGGGACAACCCTACGAGGCCCCCGCCCGCCCCCCGGGCTCAGGTGAGCCCCGCCCAGGTGCAGGCCGCGAGGACCGTGGGCGCGGGGCAGGCCAGTGCGCCCAGCAGGAGCAGGCGGCTCTCCGGAGCCAGCCGGCGGACGCGGGGCGCGAAGGCCAGCGCGGTCAGCACGCCCACGGCACCGGCGACGATCAGGGCGCACCACAGCAGGAAGCCACCGGCGGACGCTCCCTCCGTCACGGCCGACACGATCACCACGACGACCAGGTACGCCAGCCAGGCGCAGGACACCAGCGTCAGCCCCCACAGAACGGCGGCGGCCACGGCGACGCCGGTCCGGGCGCGACGCTGCGCCGGCGGGCAGGCGCCGCTTGCAGATGTGGTCGGGTTCACTCTCGTTCCTTTCCGTCCCCAGTACTGACGGATCATGACCGCACACCGCCCGACTCGGCATGAGTACGCGTACTCAACTCCCCGGAGCCCCCCTGCCTCACGACATGCCCGCCGGTACGCCCCCGGCAGGCCCGCCCGTCCGCACCACGTCCGTTGTGACGCCGGGCCCGCCCCGAGCCGCCCGGAGTGGCCCCTGCGTCACACTCGCCGGGATTCCGCCGGTTGAGAGGAACCGACCAGCGGTCCCGGACGTCGGGCGGGGATTCTCGGATCGGCCGGTCTCATTCCCCGTCGAGTACGTGGGCGATGGCCAGGGCGATGCGCTCGATCCAGTCGATGGCGTCGGTGACCTCGGCCTCGTCGATGGGGCGGCGCTGTTTGAGGTCGCCGTCGATCAGGTCGGCGTCGTGCGCGATCTTGTTGCGCCGCTGCGTGATCTCCAGGTAGCGACTGCGGAGTTTCTTCTCGTTGAGCGTGGTACGCCCCTGGAAGAAGTCCTTGTTGATGCACCCGGCCGCCTCGTACCAGACTTTCCTCTCCGTCACGAGCTTGAGCACTTCGGAAATCTTCCCGGGGTGCTGGAGCGCCTGTCCCGCCAGTTTGTCGCGCAGGTGCTCGACCACGGCGCCGGACAGGGTCACCTCCCCGCGCCGTACCGCTTCGACACGGTGCAGGGGCAGCTCGTAGACCCGCAGTTGGTACGGCATTTCGGGGCTGTCCCTGGCCGCGAGTTCGGCGACCCGGCGCAGCACCTCCTCGTGCAGCCAGTGGTCGATGGCGGCGACCGCCTGCACCCAGGCCGCCCGGTAGAAGTCGTCGATGTCGATCGTGGGCGACCGGAAAGGCGTGAGCATCGCACCCGCTCTGACCATGCGCCGGGCGTACGACAGGTTCGTCATAAACGCGTCGAACTGACGTGTCTACGGTCTGGAAATGGCCATCCGTCACCCCGTTATGACCCTTCGCCATGATCTCTACGAGCACCATTCCCGAGCCGTACGGGGGCCAGTCAAGCCAGAAGGGCGACCCCGGACGAAGGTGACCGAAACCGGCCCCTCCGTTTCCGGATCGCGCCCTTTCGGCCGCGCGGGCCGGCCGGGGACGGCTCGCGCAGCTGATGCAACTACGCCGACTCGGTCGGGCCGGCCTGTCGGGGTGGCGTCGGGTCCTTCTCCCCCGGCGTTCCTTTGCTTTCAGCCGTCGACGGCACCGGAACCCGTGAGCGTGACCACGTGCCCGGCGGAGGATGGCCACCAACCCCTGTCGCCAGCAAGCAAGGCGAGGGTGCATAGTCGCCATTTTCCGTCCACCGTCGTCGCAGACACACAGCCACGACGGAGGAGTGTCCGGGCGGGGCACACGCACTTCAGAGTCGACTCTCGCCGGTGCCTCTTTCCCCTGCATTCCTTGGCCCGTTGGCACAGTCCTTGCAGTCCGGTCACATCGATATCCGAGCTGAGTCGACCGGCCGCTCCCCCACCGGAACGAAGAATTCCTCCATGGCGCGTTTTCGTTTCCTTCAGGGAAGGGGGTGGCGTCAAGGATCATCCGAACCGCGGGCGGCACATACAGTTCAGCACCAGCGATCCGCACATCTATACGAAAAAGGCGGGTCGCTGATCCGGTGTCACCTGTGCGCTTCGTCGCGAAAGGCCGATGCCGACCGACGGCCTGACCAACCGTGAAAGGTACGTGAAACGTTGAGCACATATGCCATGCGCTCGAGATGGAGATCCAGCGCGCTGGGCCTGGCCACGGCCATCATTGTGCTGGCCGCACCAGGTGCCTGGGCTGCTCCCGCACCGCCCTCGTCCCCGTCCCCGTCCCCGTCTGCGGCTCGGACCGGGACCGGTTCTCCCACGCCGTCCCCTACGCCCACCCGTACCGGTTCTCCCACGCCTCCCCTGACGCCCATCGGACCAAGTACGCCGTCGGCTCCCTCGGCGTCGGCGTCAGTGACCGAATCAGGGGACGCATCGACCCCGCCGGGTCAACCGCTCAAGGCCACACCGGAGGAGATCGCCGAGGCCAAGGCCGCGGAGGCGTACTGGACACCTGAACGCATCGCCGCCGCCGTGCCTGTCGACCCCGGCAAAGGCGCCGACGGTGACAACGACGGTACGCCCAAGGACGCCCCAACACTGGGCAAGCTGACGGGCGCGTCGTCCTTCGACAACCGAGGCGTGGCGACGGCCGGCGTCTTCCTCATCAACAACGATGACGACCCTCAATCGGACCCGGGAAAACGCGACCAGTTCTGCTCGGCTTCATCCGTGGCCTCGCCGACCAAGTCTCTCATCATCACCGCAGCCCACTGCCTGAACGACAACGACCGGTTCAGGTCCTTGGCCTTCGCACCCGGCTGGAAGCCGGACCCGGACCATCGGGGCCGGGGGATCGCCCCGTACGGGATCTTCCCCATCAAGAAGGGCAAAGTCTGGATCGACGGCCGCTACCTGGCCCAGGGCCCGGCCAAGGCCGATGACCTGGACTTCGCGTTCTTGCGGTCCGGGCCGAACTCCAAGGGCCAATTCCTCGAGAACGCTACTGGCATGGGCAACGAGCTCACCACGCTCCACTCCTCGCAGCTCGCCCAGCGCAATGTCACTCTCATAGGCTTCCCCGGAGGGGCCAAGGCGCCCCTGGTCTGTCCGTCGACCAGCACCAAGGGCTTCGAGGGCCGCTTCCTCGAGATAGCCTGCGACGGATTCGCCCCGGGGGTCTCAGGCGGTCCGTTCCTGCGCGACTTCGACGGAAAGCGCGGTGACATCATCGGCGTCATAGGCGGATACAAGACGGGCGGCACCAAGGACGACGTCTCCTACTCCTCCCAGTTCGACGCCGACGTGGTTCGCCTGTACAACCAGGCGGTCAACGACTACGCGCCCGACTCCCCCAGAGGCATCGACGGGATGGGGGACGCCAAACTGTGGCGGCACGCCCTCGCCGCTGCCTCCGGCAGCTTCCACACCGCCTCGCAGAAATACGGTGACTCCGACCTGATCGTGAGGTGGAGTGACGGTGAGGTGACACTGTATCCGGGCGACCAGAACCAGGGGTTCTACACAGGATGCAAGGCCGGACAGCCCTGCGAAGTGCAACTGGCCAAGCCCAACGACATGTGGGGCAAGTACGCCGACGTCATCACGGCCGGCGACTACACCGGCTCCAACGCCTATGACCTGCTGGTCAAATGGGTCGACGGCGAAGTAACGATCTACAAGGACATCGACCAGAACACCAAGCTGCCCACGTCGACGAACCAGCATCCGGCGAACGAAATCAAGATCGCTCCGGCCGGATCGGTCTGGAAGCACGCCAAGGGCATCGCAACGGGCAAGTACGGCGGCAACAAGTGGCCCGACGATCTCGTGGTCCGCTGGGTCGACGGCGAAGTCACCAAGTATCTCAACGTCGACAGCAGCGGCTTCCACGCGGAAACCCAGCTGCTCGCCAAGAACAAGCTCTGGGCCGAACACGCCGACCTGATCACCGGGGGCGACTTCGACGGCACCGTCAGCGACACCAAGCCCGATTACGACCTGTTCGTGAAGTGGTCCGACGGGGAACTGACCATCTATCAGGACATCGGAACCCGTGGCCTGAAGGGCGAGTCCAGGCTGAAGGCCGCCAACAGCACCTGGACCCACGCCCGAGTCGTCGCCGTCGGCGAGTTCGGCGCGAATGACTGGGAGGACGACCTGTTCGTACGCTGGTCGGACGGAGAGGTGACGATCTACGGCAACACGCAGGCCGACGCGCTCGGACGCGAGTACATGCTCGTCCCGCCGCCCTCCGCGCGGTCCGCCGTCGGCGTGCAGCGGTCGGACGACCCTTGCGCCCAGGTCTGCGGACCCGAGCTGTACCGCCGTAGCGCCCGCTGACACCCCTGTCCGGCATGGCGCCGCATCCGAACGCATAGCGGATGCGGCGCCACACCCCCACCGACTGGAGCCCCATGAGCGCACGCCATGCCTTCACACTCGCCGTCGTCCTCTCTGTGACGGCTCTGACGGGTGCCTGCACGGAACAGCAGAAGCAGAGCGAGAAGCCGGAGCCCCGCGACGTGGCGTCCTCCGCACCGGCCACCGCGTCTCCTGCCGCGTCCTGGGAGGGAAAGGAGGACCAGGAAGACGCGATGCGGCGGGCCACGCGTGCCCTGACTGCCGTGGAGCCCGACGGCGCGTCGCGCGTCGACGAGGGGATGGCAGGTCTGGAACGGGGGCTGACCAAGACTTTCACGGCGAAGGGCGGCCGCCCTTACACCTTCGACGTCGCCTGCCAGGCCCCCGCCGCCCACTCCATCACACTGACTCTCCAACGGGGCGAGTCACAGAGCGAGTACGAGGTGGAATGCGGCGACCGCGAGGCGGACCAGTTCAACATCCCGGCCGGCGCCCCCTTCGCCGTTCGGATCGCACCCGCCCAGCGGGGCACGGACGGCATGATCCTGTGGCGGCTGAACACCATCGCCCCTGCTGACGTGGACGACTGCAACGACGACATCCAGGGGTGCCAGGCGCATTGACCCGCAGGGCCGTCCAGCGCGTGAGCATGATCGACCTGAGTGCTCACGGCGTGCTCAAATGAGCACCCTGGGGACGGTATCGGTCGCGGTGTTCAGGACTCGGCTTGCTCCGCGCTGTCGTCGTGGTAGCGCGGCAGGCCGTCCGTCGGGATCGTCCAGTCGCCGATGGTGACGTCCTCGCCGTAGACGAAGTCCTTGCGGGTGGCGTAGCGGGGGCCGTCCGGGGTGGGGTGGATGCCCGTGAAGACGGCACCTTCGCCGGTGCGCGGGTCGAAGATCGCGTAGACGGGGATGCCGAGCAGCGGATAGTCCCGCACTTTGCCCACCCAGTCGTTGCCCGGATTGGAGCGGGAGACGATCTCGACGACAGCGATGAGCGTTCGGGGATCGAAGGATCCCTCGGTGTCCATGTCCTCTTCAGCGATCACCATGACGTCCGGGCGGCGCAAGACGCCTTCGGGCTCGTCCTCCACGTCGGGCTCACCCGTATGGGCGACGATCTCTTCCGGCATCACCTTCTCCAGGCGCTTCCGGAGCCGCAGTGCAGTCAGCTCGTGGCGGCCGCTGGGCGACATCATGTCGTGGACGATCCCTTCCTTGGTGATCTCGAATTTGCCCGGCAGCGTGTCGTCCGCGGACTGAACGAAGTCGCGCATGGCCCGGTACAGATGAGAGGCGCTCTGCTTCGCGTTGTCCGGTACGACGGTCATGGCGCTCGCTCCTCGTCGTCTGTGCCCTGGGGCAAGGATCGTCACGCTCATGCTAGGGCGTGTTTCGAAAGTAGCGCCGTCCGCCCGGAGGGCGGGCGCCGCGGCGTCTGGTGCGGTGCATCGCAAGGCGGAGGGTCGTCCGCGTACTGGGCGTACGCGGACGATCCCGACAACGCGGCGAGGCGCCGTGCCAGGGGGCACCTCCCAGCCGCCAGGCTGGGGGAGCGTCGCGGGGCAGGCGGGACTTTCGAAACACGCCCTAGGCGTCCTCCTGGAGACCGGTTCGGCAGTTGCGGCAGCGGCCGGGTTCCGGGGCTCGGAAGGCGCGCTCGCAGCCGGGGCAGTTCCGGAGCGGGTGGCGTACGGGCGGCGGGGTGGCCGGGGCGCGGAACGGGGGCGGGGGCGGGAGCTGGGCCGTGAGGCGGTGGGCCAGGAAGGCGGCGGGGCGGCGCAGGCCCTCGGGTGGGAGGTCGGCGGTCAGCGCGTGGCGTACGGCCGCCGGGCCCGCCTCGCGTTCCAGCCAGGCGGCGACACCCGGGGCCAGGTGGGCGGTGTCGCAGGCGGAGAGGAGCAGGCGGGGGTCGTGGCGGCGCAGGTCCGCGAGGAGGTCGGTGGCTGTCTGGAGCAGCAC
>NZ_JUJA01000070.1:77895-99704 GCF_001906585.1 Streptomyces kebangsaanensis
TGCGGGGCGCCCGCTTCTCGCGCGGGCTGCCCGTCTCGCATGTCGACTGCTTCTCGCGCGCCGCCTGCTTCTCGCCCTTCTCTTGCTCCGGCGGTGCCGCTTCCGGTCGGGCCGGTCGGTCGGGTGCGGCGGTGTGGTGGTGGCGGGCCGCGGCCGGCTGGTTGCAGGAGATCGTCCGCGTGACGATACGGCCGCCGGGCACGCGTTCGCGAACGCGGCGCAGGTAACCGTGGGCCTCCAACTCACGCAGCGCGGCGGCGATACGGATGGCTCCCTCGGGGAAGCGCGCGGCGAGGGACTTGATGTCGACCCGGGCGCCCTTCCGCAGCGACTGGAGGTGCACGCCGAGCCCGATCGCGAGCAGGGACAGCTCGGGGTGCTGGGCCAGGTGGTTGCCGATCACCGTGAAGCGGGTGGTGTGGCGGGTGTTGTCGTGCACCAGGCCGCCGGTGTGGCGGCCCCGGTTCGGGGACTTGTCGCCCGCAGTACGGGACTGGGCGTGCGGGGGCACGCTAGGGTTCTGGGTACCCATCGGGAAGCCTCTATCTTCCTCGGTGGTCAGGCCCTCGCACTGGGATTGCCGTCCCGGCGGGGGCCGTCGCATGTGTGCGGTTGTGTTGCTGCGTTGCGCTGAGCGTAGGGCCGCTGGGGGCCTCGAAATCCAGCCGAGCCGGGGATGTTCACCCTCCCGAGTGAGCGCGGGCCACGGGCGGGAGGGGTGGGGCTTGGTGCGGGTTCTTTCTCCCCGTCGTTCCTTTGTTTTCAGGCGTCGACGGCACCGGAACCCGTGGGGGCGGGTTCCGGTTGCGGCAGGCTCAGTTCGGCCCAGATCGTCTTGCGCGGGAACCGTGCCTCGGTGACACCCCAGCGGTCGGCGAGGGCGTCCACGAGCAGCAGACCACGGCCCGACTCGGCGTCCGCGTCCGGCACTTGGAGCTCCGGTCGACGGTGACCGCGCGTGTCGGTGACTTCGATACGGAGCGTGCCGCCGACCACGTAGAGCGTCAGGCGGAAGCTGCGGCCGGGGAGCCGGCCGTGGGTGGCCGCGTTCGCCGCCAGCTCCGCCACGACGTGGCTCGCCGCCTCGACCGGGAGCTCCCACTTGCGGAGCTGGTCGGCGGCGAGCAGGCGGGCCAGACGGGCGCCTCTCGGGGTGGACGACAGGAGCACGCTGAAGTTGTGGACGCCGGTGTCGAGGTGGGACGTGGTCTCGGCAATTTCCTGATTCACGTCACTCAGCGTGGCCGAGCAGGCTTACCGTGAGGAGTAATCAAGCTGCTGCGTAGGGTCACTGTCCATGGCTTGTCCAGTGCTGTCCAAGCTGTCGACGGCGTTCCTACGAGTACGGCACGACACGGAACTACGGAGGGGCGCACATGTCGGTGGACGGCGAGGCGGTACGGCCCAGGGTCGACTCGGAGGCGACGGACGAGCCGGGGTGGGACGTGGACCCGGACGACGACTGGGCGCTCGCCGTAGTGGCCACCGTGGGGCGGCAGTTGAGGCTGCGGCGGGAGGCCGCGGGGATGCGCGTCACCGAGTTCAGCACGGCGGTCGGGTACGGCGACGACCTGGTCTACAAGATCGAGAGCGGGAAGCGGATCCCCCGGCCCGAGTACCTGGACGCGGCGGACGCGGTACTGAGCGCCGGTGGGCTCGTCTCGGAGATGAAGGAGGACCTGAAGAAGGTCCGGTACCCGAAGAAGATTCGGGATCTCGCACAGTTGGAGGCGCGGGCGGTCGAGCTGCAGCTCTACGATCCCTTGAACATCCATGGGTTGTTGCAGACGCCGGAATACGCGCGCGGGCTGCTTCTGATGCGGCGCCCCGCCTACTCGGCGGACGAAGTGGAGCGGTTCATGGCCGCTCGCGTGGCACGCAAGGCCATCTTCGAGCGGGACCCAGCACCTGAACTCAGCTTCCTCCTGGAGGAGTGGACACTGCGACGCCCTCTGGGCGGAAAGGCGAATCTGCGCCAGCAGTTGGAGCATCTGCTTGAGGTGGGGCAGTTGCGAAACGTCGAGTTGCAAGTGATGCCGATGGACCGCGAAGAGCACGCCGGCCTGGCTGGTGGCATCGAGGTCCTGAAGTTCGAGGACGGGTCGATGGTGGGACGTTCACCGGCCGTTGCCAACGGTCGACCGGTCTCCGAACCCAGGCAGCTCCGTATTCTGGAACTCCGGTATGGCATCATCCGGGCGCAAGCCCTCACGCCCCGTGAGTCGGCTGCGTTCATCGAGCATCTGCTGGGGGAGACATGATCCGCAAGTCCTCGTCCGGAGACACCTCCGACCTGGCGTGGTTCAAGAGCAGCTACAGCAGCAGCAGCGAGGGCGACTCCTGCGTAGAGATCGCCACCGAGCCCAGCACGGTCCACGTCCGCGACTCCAAGAACGTCGAAGGCCCCCGCCTGGCCTTCGCCCCCTCCGTCTGGACAGAGTTCGTCCCTTACGCATCCGAAAACTGACCGGCAGAGCAGCGCGTTGGCGGACCGTGGGGGAATAGCGGGGGCCTGGGCGAGTGCCGGAGGCCCCTGGTTCCGCCCCTGTGACGAGGAGTACCCGTGCCGCTTCCGAGTCTGCTCGCGGTTTTCGCTCATCCGGATGACGAGTCGCTGTCGGCCGGGGGCGTGCTCGCTCGTCACGCGGCCGGAGGAGCTCGGACCGCGGTCGTCACGGCGACATGGGCGGAAGGCACCGGGCGTGCGGCAGAGTTGGCCGATGCGTTGCGCATCCTGGGCGCCGGCACACCACGCATGCTCGGCTACGCCGATGCGCGCGTGCCGCAGTCGGCGCCGGGCCGGGTCCGGTTCTGCGACGCGCCGCTCGACGAGTCGGTGCGGCGGTTGGTAGTACACATCCGGGAGTTCCGGCCGGACATCGTCGTCACCCATGACGCCTACGGTGGGCTGACCGGACATCCTGACCACGTCCACACGCACAGGGTGACCGCCCTCGCGGTCCGGGCCGCCGGGCTGGAACGGCTCTGTCCGGACGCGGGTCCCCCCTGGCAGCCGAGCGCCCTCTACCTGGCCACCCACCCCGACTCCGCTGCTCGGACGCTGGGCGCACGTCTGGTCCGGAAAGGCAGGACGATGTACAGCGTCCCGGACGAGTGGATCACGGCAACCGTCGATGTCCGCCCATGGCTTGAGCAGAAGGTCGGTGCCGTCCTGGCCCACCGCTCCGAAGTGCGGCGGGGAGCTCTGCCGGGCCGGCTCGCCGTCCTCCCCGCAGCCGACCGAGAAGCACTGCTGTCCACGGAGTGGTACATCCGCCACGACCTCCTTGCCACGGCGGCGGCCCAGACGGAACTGACCGCCTGAGCAGGCAGGCCGCATGTCGCCGACCCCGCCCGGCGTGCCGCCGACATGCGGCCGCGCCCCCTGGCTCCGAGCACGCACGCGGCCGATGTCAGGGACCGTACTCAGAACTTGATACTGCCGAGCATCCCGGCGATGTTCGACGTCACTTCGCTGATCGTCGGTGCGACCGTGGAGGAGGCGAGGTAGAAGCCCAGGAGCATGCACACGACCGCGTGACCGGCCTTCAGGCCGGACTTCTTGATCAGCAGGAAGACGATGATCGCCAGCAGCACCACCGCCGAAATCGAGAGTGCCACGGCGGCTCACCTCCAAGGATC
The DNA here is from genome assembly GCF_001906585.1 of Streptomyces kebangsaanensis. Taxonomy (GTDB): domain Bacteria; phylum Actinomycetota; class Actinomycetes; order Streptomycetales; family Streptomycetaceae; genus Streptomyces; species Streptomyces kebangsaanensis. Next base: position 81,538 of record NZ_JUJA01000070.1, read on the forward strand.
CCCAGGACTCGGGGTGTCGGGGGTATCGGGGGGGTCGGGGTCGGACTATAGGCTCGGATGGTTCCACACAGGGGCAGCAGGTTCATACCCACTATGTGCTAGCGATCATAACTATCCGCACGCGCGCATCGGGTGGCGCACGGCCGCACAAGGGGGCGCATGGCCAATATGGTCTTGGCATGACGACAGAGCCTGTCTCCTTCCCCCGACGGCACGCCCGCACCCAGCGGTTCACGCTCGGCGCGCCGCGCGCGTTCACCGTGGCGCCCGACGCCTCCCGCGTCGTGTTCCTGCGCTCCGGCTCCGGAACCGACCGGGCCAACTCCCTCTGGGTGCTCGACCTCGCGGACGGTCAGGAGCGTGTGGTCGCCGATCCCCGCGCCCTGCTCGGCGGCTCCTCGGAGAGCCTGTCCCCCGAGGAGCGGGCACGTCGGGAACGGACGCGTGAGGGCGGTGCCGGCATCGTCGGGTACGCCACCGACACGGCCGCGGAGTTGGCGTCTTTCGCCTTGTCAGGGCGGCTTTTCACGGCCGAGCTGCGGGCGGGTACGGCACGTGGACTGCCCGTCCCCGGGCCGGTGATCGACCCCCGTCCCGCCCCTGACGGGCGGCACGTCGCCTACGTCGCCGGCGGCGCCCTGCGGGTCGTGGGTGCCGAGGGGGAGGGCGACCGGGCGCTCGCCGAACCGGAGTCGGAGGGCGTCTCCTACGGCCTCGCGGAGTTCATCGCGGCCGAGGAGATGGACCGCCACCGGGGCTTCTGGTGGGCGCCGGAGTCGGACCGGCTGCTCGTGGCGCGGGTGGACGACACGCCGGTGGGGCAGTGGTGGATCTCCGATCCGGCGCACCCGGGGCGGGAGCCGCACCGGGTCCGCTACCCTGCCGCCGGTACCGCCAACGCGGACGTACGGCTGTTCGTGCTCGGACTCGAAGGGAGTCGTACGGAGGTCGTCTGGGACCGCGCCCGCTACCCGTATCTGGCTCATGTGCACTGGTCAGAGGCCGGGGCGCCGCTGCTGCTCGTACAGGCGCGCGACCAGCGTGGTCAGCTGTACCTGGCCGTGGACCCCGACACCGGGACCACCCGCATGGTGCACGCCGATGAAGATCAAAATTGGCTTGATCTTTTCCCCGGGGTGCCGTGCTGGTCCCCCTCCGGGCAGCTCGTACGGATCGAGGACGAGGGAGGCGCCCGGGTGCTGGCGGTGGGCGAACGACCGCTCACCGGAGCACAGTTGCACGTGCGGGCCGTGCTGGACGTGTCGGACGACGACGTGCTGGTCTCGGCCTCGGCCGGGGAGGAGGCCGCCGCGCCCGAGACCGGAGAGGTGCACGTCTACCGGGTCAACGAGCTCGGCGTGGAGCGCGTGAGCCAGGAGCCCGGCGTGCACTCCGCCGTGCGCGCCGGGGGCGTGACCGTGCTCGTGTCCGCCACGCTCGACCGGCCGGGCGCCCGGGTGCGGGTACTGCGCGAGGGCAGGACCGTCGCCACCGTCCGGTCCCATGCGGAAGATCCGGGTCTGTCCCCGCGCGTGACCCTCACCCAGGGGGGCGCACGCCGAATTCCGTGCGCCGTGCTTATGCCTACGGACTACCCCGGTGACACTCTCCTCCCCGTGCTCCTGGACCCGTACGGCGGTCCGCACGGCTCCCGCGTGGTCGCCGCGCACAACGCGCACCTGACCTCCCAGTGGTTCGCCGACCAGGGCTTCGCGGTGGTCGTCGCCGACGGCCGGGGCACCCCGGGCCGCTCCCCCGCCTGGGAGAAGGCCGTCCACCACGACTTCACGGTCACCCTCGACGACCAGATCGAGGCCCTGCACGACCTCGCCAAGAGCCACCCGCTCGACCTCGACCGGGTGGCGATCCGCGGCTGGTCCTACGGCGGCTACCTGTCCGCCCTGGCCGTACTGCGCCGCCCGGACGTCTTCCACGCCGGCATCGCGGGCGCCCCGGTCACCGACTGGCGGCTGTACGACACCCATTACACCGAGCGGTACCTGGGCGACCCGGCCGCGCACCCCGGGGTGTACGCCCACAGCTCCCTGGTCACCGACGACGGGCTGTCCGCGCCCGCCGGGCGGCACCGGCCACTGATGATCGTGCACGGTCTGGCCGACGACAACGTGGTGGTCGCCCACGCCCTGCGGCTGTCCTCCGCCCTGCTCGCCGCCGGCCGCCCGCACGAGGTGCTGCCGCTGTCCGGGGTCACCCACATGACCCCGCAGGAGCAGGTCGCCGAGAACCTGCTGCTGCTCCAGGTGGACTTCCTCAAGCGCTCCCTGGGGCTCGCCCGGGCGTCCGCTCAGTAGGCACTCGTGCTGCTCTCCCCGTCGGCGTCCCGCTCCCCGGGCGGCACCACCCGCAGCTCCGCCGCGAAGTGGCACGCCGAGTCGTGCGCGGCCGGTCCGGTGTCGTGGCGGAACTCCGCGGGGACCGCCAGCGGCGGCACCTCCAGCGCGCAGCGCTCCCGCGCCTTCCAGCAACGGGTGCGGAAGCGGCAGCCGGAGGGGATGTCCGCCGGGGACGGCACGTCGCCCGGGAGGAGGATCCGCTCCCGGCGCTCCCGGGCGTCCGGGTCCGGTACGGGGACGGCGGACAGCAGCGCCTGGGTGTACGGGTGCGTGGGGTGGTCGTAGATCTGCTCGTCGGTGCCGATCTCGACGATCCGGCCGAGGTACATCACCCCCACCCGGTCGGAGATGTGCCGCACGATCGACAGGTCGTGCGCGATGAAGACGTAGGACAGCTCGAACTCGTCCTGCAGCCGCTCCATCAGGTTGATCACCTGGGCCTGCACGGACACGTCCAGGGCGGAGACCGGCTCGTCGGCCACGACGATCTCCGGGCGCAGGGCCAGCGCCCGCGCGATGCCGATGCGCTGGCGCTGGCCGCCGGAGAACTGGTGCGGGTAGCGGTTGGCGTACTCCGGGTCGAGGCCGACCACGTCCAGCAGCTCCCTCACCCTGCGGCGCCGGTCGCCCTTGGGTGCCACCTCGGGGTGGATCTCGTAGGGCTCGCCGATGATGTCGCCCACCGTCATCCGGGGGTTGAGCGAGGTGTACGGGTCCTGGAACACCATCTGGATGTTCCGGCGGACCGCCTTCAGCGCGCGCCCGGACAGCCGGGTGATGTCCTCGCCCCGGTAGCGGATCGCGCCCGCCGTGGGCCGCTCCAGGTTGCACAGCATCCTCGCGACCGTCGACTTGCCGCAGCCGGACTCGCCGACGATGCCGAGGGTCTCGCCCCGGCCGAGGGTGAAGTCCACGCCGTCGACCGCCCTGACCGCGCCGACCTGCTTCCTGAACAGCACGCCCCGGGTGAGCGGGTAGTGCTTGACGAGCCCGCTCACCTCAAGAACCGGCTCGGCCATCCAGGCACTCCTTCCAGAAGTGGCAGGCGCTCGTGCGGGTTCCGGAGACCTCGTACGGGGGCGGTACGTCCGTCCGGCACACGTCACGGGCCAGGGGGCAGCGGGGGTGGAAGGCGCAACCGGGCGGGACGGCCAGGAGGTTGGGCGGCAGGCCCTTGATGGCGTAGAGCTCCCGGCCCTTGCGGTCCAGGCGGGGGATCGAGTCCAGCAGGCCCCTCGTGTAGGGGTGCGCGGGCGCCTTGTAGATGTCGTGCACCGGCGCCGACTCCACGATCCGGCCCGCGTACATGACCGCGATCCGGTCGGCGACGTCGGCGACCACGCCCAGGTCGTGGGTGATGAGGACGAGCCCCATCCCGTACTCGTGCTGGAGCTCGGCGAGCAGGTCCATCACCTGGGCCTGGACGGTGACGTCGAGGGCGGTGGTCGGCTCGTCGGCGATGATGAGCGCCGGTTCCAGGGCCAGCGCCATGGCGATCATGATGCGCTGGCGCATGCCGCCGGAGAACTGGTGCGGGTAGTCGCCGACGCGCTGCCCGGCGGCCGGGATGCGGACCCGGTCCATCAGCTCGACCGCCTTGGCGCGGGCGGCCTTGCGGGACATGCCCCGGTGCACGACGAACATCTCGCCGAGCTGGTCGCCGACCGTCATGACGGGGTTCAGGGCGGACAGCGCGTCCTGGAAGATCATCGCCATCTCGGCGCCCCGGATCCGCCGCCGCTCCTCCTCCTTCAGCGTCAGCAGGTCCGTGCCGCGGAAGAGGACCTGCCCGCCGCCGATCCGGCCGGGCGGGGTGTCCAGGATGCCCATGACGGCCTGCGCGGTGACGGACTTGCCGGAGCCGGACTCGCCGAGCACGGCGAGCGTCTCGCCCGCGTCCACCTCGCACGTGACCCCGTTGACGGCGTGGACCACCCCGTCCCGGGTGCGGAACTCCACGTGCAGATCGCGGACTTCGAGCAGCACGACGCCCTCACCTCAGCCTCGGGTCGAGGGCGTCGCGCACGGCGTCGCCGAGCATGATGAAGGCCAGGACCGTGATCGCCAGGGCTCCGGCCGGCCACAGCAGGGCGTGCGGGGCGTTGCGGATGTAGGGGGAGGCGGTGGAGATGTCGATGCCCCAGGACACACTGGGCGGCTTCAGCCCGACGCCGAGGTAGGACAGGGTGGCCTCCAGCGCGATGTACGTGCCGAGCGCGATGGTGGCGACGACGATCACCGGGGCGACGGAGTTGGGCGCGATGTGGCGCAGCAGGATGCGGGAGTTGGAGGCGCCGAGGGCACGGGCGGCCTGGACGTAGTCCTGCTGTTTGGCGGTGAGGACCGAGCCGCGCGCGATGCGGAAGATCTGCGGCCAGCCCAGCAGCACGATGAACCCGACGACCGGCCAGACGGTGTTGCCGGGGACGACGGACAGCAGGACGAGACCGCCGAGGACGACCGGGATGGCGAAGAAGATGTCGGTGATCCGGGACAGGACGGCGTCCCAGGCCCCGCCGAAGAACCCGGCGAGCCCGCCCAGCACCGAGCCGAGGAGCGCGACCCCGAGCGTGGCGCACACGCCGACCGTGACGGAGGCGCGGGCGCCGTAGACCGTGCGCGTGTAGACGTCGCAGCCCTGGCCGTCGAAGCCGAAGGGGTGGCCGGGCGCCGGGCCGTCCTGGGCCCTGGCCAGGTCGCAGGTGAGCGGGTTGCCCGAGGCGATCAGGGACGGCCGGATCGCGATGAGGACCAGGAAGCAGATCAGCAGCGCGGAGACGAGGAAGACGGGGTTGCGGCGCAGGTCGCGCCAGGCGTCGGACCACAGGGAGCGGGGCCGGGCGGCGGGTCCGGCACCCCCGGGGCCGCCGGGCGCCCCCTCCAGGGTGCTCGCCTCGCTCGCCCCGAGGTCCATCGCACCGCCCATGCCGGTGCCGGCGACGGCGCGCTCGGGCTCGTACGGCTGCTCAGGCATAGCGGATCCTCGGGTCGAGTACGGCGTAGAGCAGGTCCACGAGCAGGTTGGCGACCAGGAAGACCAGGACGAGGACGGTGACGAAGCCGACGACGGTCTGGGTGTTCTGGCGCAGGATGCCCTGGTAGAGCTGGTAGCCGACACCGTGGATGTTGAAGATGCGCTCGGTGACGATGGCGCCGCCCATCAGGGCGCCGATGTCGGTGCCGATGAAGGTGACCACGGGGATGAGCGAGTTGCGCAGCAGGTGCCGGACGACGATCCGGCGGCGGGGCAGGCCCTTGGCGACGGCCGTGCGGACGTAGTCGGAGCGCCGGTTCTCGGCGAGGGAGGTGCGGGTCAGGCGGGTGACGTAGGCGAGGGAGACGGAGGCGAGGACCAGGCCGGGCACGATCAGCTCGCCGAAGGTCGCCTCCGGGGAGACCGAGGGTTTGATCCAGGCCCACTGGACGCCGAGCAGCAGTTGCAGGAGCAGGCCGGTGACGAAGGTGGGGACGGAGATGACGACGAGGGTGAGGACGAGGACCGAGGTGTCGACGGGCCGGCCGCGGCGCAGTCCGGTCACCACGCCGAGCGCGATGCCGATGACGATCTCGAAGAGGATCGCGACGACGGTCAGCCGGATGGTGACGGGGAACGCCGACGCCATCAGCTGGGTGACGGGCTGGCCGTTGAACGCCGATCCGAAGTCGCCGGTGAAGACGTTGCCCATGTAGGTCGTGTATTGCCGCCACAGCGGCATGTCGAGGCCGAACTGCCGCTTGAGCTGGGCGGCGGTGGCGGTGTCGCAGGCGCGTTCGCCGCACAGTCCGGCGATGGGGTCGCCCATGACGTTGACCATGAGGAAGATCAGCAGCGTGGCCCCGAAGAAGACGGGGATCATCTGGAGCAGCCGGCGCGCGACGTACCGTCCCATGGTGGCTCAGCCGACCTTGACCCGGTCGTAGACGGGGACGCTGAAGGGGTTGAGCGCGACGTCGTGCAGCCGGTCGGTGTAGCCGGCGCTGCCGTTCTGGTACCAGAGCGGGATGGCGGCCATGTTGTCCCGGACGACCGTCTCGGCCTGCTGGAAGAGCCGGATCGCCCCGGCCTTGTCGCTCTCGGCGTTGGCCCGGTCGACGAGGTGGTCGAACCGCTTGTCGGACCACTTGCCGTCGTTGGAGGAGGCGCCCGTGTAGTAGAGCGGCTGGAGGAAGTTCTGGATGAGCGGGTAGTCCATCTGCCAGCCGGCCCGGAAGGGGCCGGTCATCCTGTGCCGGCCGATCTGGTTGCGGAAGTCGGCGAAGGTGCCGACCGGGTTGCCGACGCACGCCCTGTCGTTGCCGAGCACGTTGTTGATGGAGTTGCACACGGCGTCCACCCACTGCTTGTGCGAGCCCGAGTCCGCGTTGTACGTGATCTTCAGCTGGCCGCCGGGGATCCCTCCGCCCTCCCGGATCAGCTTCCTGGCCGCCGCGGGGTCGTACTCACAGGCCTTGCCGCACAGGCCCGGCTTGTAGCCGCCGTCGGTGCCGAGGACCGGGGAGGTCCAGTCGGTGGCCGGGGTGCGGGTGTTCCGGAAGATGGTCCGGGTGATCTGCTCGCGGTTGATGGCCATGGACAGGCCGGTGCGGACCTTCCTGGCCCCGCCGGTGTTCCACTTCGGGTCGTAGAACGGGAAGGCGAGGGTCTGCAGGATGCCGGCCGGGGTGTTGATGTAGCGGCCGCCCAGGTCGGTCCTGACGTTCTTGAGCTGGCCGGCGGGGATGTCGTCGACGAGGTCGAGGTTGCCGGCCAGCACGTCGGTGTACGCGGTGTTGCTGTCGGTGTAGACGACCAGGGTCACACCGTCGTTGCGGGCCTTGTCGGGGCCGGGGTAGCCGTCCCACCGCCGCAGGGTCATCTGGGCGCCCCTGGTGTACGACTCGACGGCGTACGGGCCGTTGCCGACGGGCTTGTCCAGCCAGGCGGAGTGGTGGGTGAAGAAGGCGCGGGGCAGCGGGGCGAAGGCGGCGTAGCCGAGGGTGTCGGGGAAGGTGGAGAACTTCTGGCCGAGGGTGACGGTGAAGGTGCGCGGTCCGGTGACCTTCAGACCGGAGAGGGTGTCGGCGGTCTGGGTGCCGGTTTCGGGGTGGACCTTGTCGTAGCCCTGGATGTAGCCGAAGAAGTACGCGTTCCTCTGGTTGTTCCTGAGGCTCGCGCCGTAGTTCCAGGCGTCGACGAAGGAGTGGGCGGTGACCGGCTCGCCGTTGCTGAACTTCCAGCCGCTTTTGACGGTGATGGTGAAGTGCCGGGAATCGGTGGTGTCGATCCGCTCGGCGAGCATGTTCTCGGCCTTGCCGGTCTTCGGGTCGTACCGCTTCAGCCCCCGAAAGATCATGTCGAGGACCTTGCCGCCCTGCACCTCGTTGGTGTTGGACGGCTCCAGCGGGTTCTGCGGGTCGCCCCAGGAGGAGCTGAGCACCCTGCCGCCACTGCCGCCGGCCCCGCCTCCGCAGGCGGCGAGGGCGAGCAGGACCACCGCCGCACCCGCGGCCCACCGGGCGCGTGCGACTCCACGCATGGGTGTGCCTCCTCGGGGTGCGGTGGCCTGAGGGCATATCAGCACATTACATGCATATCGCACACCTGCCGCACCGCCGGACACACCGGTCCGGCCGGACGGCCGCACCCGACCACGGCCCCGGGCCGGCCGTCCGGCTCAGCACCGGACGCCGGAGCACGTCCGGTCGTGGCCGTGGCGTCCCGCGCCCGCCCGGAAAACGCCGGTTCCCGGCGCCCCTGGGGGACGCCGGGAACCGGGAACGCGCTCCGGAGAGATCACGCCGCGTGGACGACGTCCTTCTCCTCGGCGAAGTGGCAGGCCGACTCGTGGGCCGCCGGGGAGTCCGTGCCCTGGAAGCGCTCGGGCACGGCGAGGAGCGGGACCTCCTCGGCGCACTTGTCCTGGGCCTTCCAGCAGCGGGTGCGGAAGCGGCAGCCCGAGGGCGGGTTGGCCGGGGACGGCACGTCGCCGGTGAGGATGATCCGCTCCCGGCCCTCGCGGGCGTCCGGGTCCGGCACGGGGACCGCCGACAGCAGCGCCTGGGTGTAGGGGTGCGTCGGGTGGTCGTAGATCTGCGTGTCCGTGCCGATCTCGGCCATCTTGCCGAGGTACATCACGCCCACGCGGTCCGAGATGTGCCGGACGATCGACAGGTCGTGCGCGATGAAGACGTAGGACAGGTTGAACTCGTCCTGCAGCCGCTCCATCAGGTTGATGACCTGTGCCTGGACGGACACGTCCAGTGCCGAGACCGGCTCGTCGCAGATGATGATCTCGGGGTTGAGCGCGAGGCCGCGGGCGATGCCGATGCGCTGGCGCTGACCGCCGGAGAACTGGTGCGGGTAGCGGTTGACGTACTCCGGGTTGAGACCGACGACGTCCAGCAGCTCCTGCACCTTGCGGCGCCGGTCGCCCTTGGGGGCCACCTCGGGGTGGATGTCGAAGGGCTCGCCGATGATGTCGCCCACCGTCATCCGGGGGTTGAGCGAGGTGTACGGGTCCTGGAACACCATCTGGATGTTCCGGCGGACCGCCTTCAGGGCGCGCCCGGACAGCCGGGTGATGTCCTGGCCCTTGTAGAAGATCTCGCCGGCGGTCGCCTGCTCCAGGTTCATCAGCAGCTTGGCGACGGTGGACTTGCCGCAGCCGGACTCGCCCACGATGCCGAGGGTCTCGCCCTGGTACAGGTCGAAGGAGATCCCGTCGACCGCCTTGACCGCGCCGATCTGCTTCTTGAACAGGATGCCCTGGGTCAGCGGGAAGTGCTTGACCAGGTTGCGCACCTGGAGGATGGGCTCGCCGCGCTCGACGTGCGCGTCGAGCGCCGCGACCGCCTCCTCCTCGGAGGCCGCCTCGACGGTTTCCACCTCGGAGACGTTCGGCGTGGCGTCGTCCTGCGGCTCGTCGTCCTTCGCGAGCTTCGTGGGCTCAGCCATGGATCGTCTCCTTCCAGAAGTGGCATGCCGAACCCCGCCCGGGCAGTTCGGTGCCGTCCTGCTCGGTGACCAGGCTCAGGGCCGGAACCTCCGTGCGGCAGATGTCCTGGGCCTTGGGGCAGCGCGGGTTGAAGGCGCAGCCGGACGGGATACGGGTGAGGTTGGGCGGCAGGCCCTTGATCGCGTAGAGCTCCTGGCCCTTCTGGTCCAGGCGCGGGATCGAGTCGAGCAGGCCCCGCGTGTAGGGGTGCGCGGGCCGCTTGTACAGCTCGTGCACGGGGGCGGTCTCGACGATGCGGCCGGCGTACATCACCGCGATCTTGTCGGCGACGTCCGCGACCACACCCAGGTCGTGGGTGATCAGGATCAGGCCCATGTTGTACTCGCGCTGCAGTTCCGCGAGCAGGTCCATGACCTGGGCCTGCACCGTCACGTCGAGCGCCGTGGTGGGCTCGTCGGCGATGATCAGGTCCGGCTCCAGGGCCAGCGCCATGGCGATCATGATGCGCTGGCGCATACCGCCGGAGAACTGGTGCGGGTAGTCCCCCACCCGTGCCGCCGCCGCGGGGATCTTGACCCGGTCCATCAGCTCGATGGCCCTGGCCTTGGCGTCCTTCTTGGACAGGCCCAGGTGGACCCGGAACATCTCGCCGAGCTGGTAGCCCACGGAGAGCACCGGGTTCAGCGAGGACAGCGCGTCCTGGAAGATCATGGCGATCTTCCGGCCGCGGATCTTCCGCCGCTCCTCCTCGGACATCTTCAGCATGTCCTCGCCGCGGAAGAGGATCTCTCCCTTGGGGATCCGCCCGGGCGGCATGTCGAGGATGCCCATGATGGCCTGCGCGGTCACGGACTTGCCGGAGCCGGACTCGCCGAGCACGGCGAGCGTCTCACCGGCGCTGACCGTGTAGTTGACACCGTTGACGGCCTTGGCGACACCGTCCCGGGTCTTGAACTCCACGTGCAGGTCGCGGACTTCGAGGAGCGGAGTACCGGAGTCGGTGTCCGGCCGGGGGGCGGGAACGTCCGCCGGCTTGTCGATGATGGTCACGTACGCCTCCCTCAGCGCAGCTTGGGGTCGAGGGCGTTGCGTACCGCATCGCCGAACATGAGGAACGAGAGCACCGTGACCGAGACCATGACCGAGGGAACGATCAGGACGTACGGCGCGTTGCGCAGCTGCTGCCGTCCCGCGGACACGTCCACACCCCAGGACACCGTGGGCTCGGCGAGACCGACACCGAGGAAGGACAGCGTGGCCTCGGCCGCGATGTAGCCGCCCAGCGCGATGGTCGCCACGACGATGATGGGGGCGAGCGCGTTGGGCAGGATGTGCCTGAGCAGGACGCGCGTGGTGGAGGCGCCGAGCGCCTTGGCCGCGACGACGTAGTCGGCCTGCTTGATGGTGACCACGGCACCGCGGGCGACACGGGCGATCGTCGTCCAGCCGAGGAAGGCCATGGCCAGGATGACGACCCAGACCTTGCGCTCGGCGAAGGTGGTGAGGATGACCAGGGCGCCGAGCAGGTACGGGATGCCCATGAAGATGTCGGTGACCCGGGAGAGCAGGGTGTCGACCAGACCCCCGAAGTAGCCGGCGACCATGCCGACCAGGGTGCCGAGGACGGTCACCGCCAGGGTCACACCGACGCCCACCAGGATCGAGGCGCGGGCCCCGTAGATGACCCGGGCGTAGATGGAGCGCCCCTGGCCGTCGTAGCCGAACCAGTCGGGCGCGAAGAAGTGGCCCCAGTTGGGGGGCTGGAGGTAGTGCTTGGCCAGGTCGGCGTCGCGCGGCGAGGCGCTGGTGAACAGCGACGGCGCGGCCGCCATCACGATCAGCAGCACGATGAGCACGGCCGAGATCAGGAAGAGCGGGTTGCGGCGCAGGTCGTGCCAGGCGTCGGACCAGAGGCTGCGCGCCTTCGCCGAAGCGGGCGTCCCGGCCTCGGGAGCGGTGGCCTCGGACGCCGCGCCGGTCGCCTCGGGCAGCTCGACCTTGTCAGCGGTCTTCTCAGGCATACCGGATCCTCGGGTCCAGGACCGCGTAGAGCAGGTCGACGAGCAGGCTGGTGAACAGGTAGACGATCACGATCAGCGAGGCGATGCCCACGACCGTGGCGCCCTCCCTGCGGGTGAGGGCCTCGAAGATGGCGTTGCCGACGCCCTGCACGTTGAAGATGCCCTCGGTCACGATGGCGCCGGTCATCAGGTTGCCGATGTCGGTGCCGAGGAAGGTGACCACGGGGATCAGGGAGTTGCGCATGAGGTGCACGCCGACGACCCTGCGGCGCGGCAGCCCCTTGGCCACGGCGGTGCGCATGTAGTCGGCCCGCAGGTTCTCCGCCATCGACGTACGGGTCAGCCGGGCCACGTACGCCAGGGAGAGGGACCCCAGGACGATCGCGGGCAGGAAGAGGTCGCCGAAGCTCTCGGAGTCCTGCACGGTCGGGGTGATCATCTGGAGCTGGAACGCGAAGATGTACTGCATCAGGTAGCCCAGCACGAAGGAGGGCATCGAGATCAGGACCAGCGTGAGGGTCAGCAGCCCGCGGTCCCGGACGGAGTCCGGGCGGAGCCCGGCGACGACACCGAGGCCGATGCCGACGACCACCATGAAGACGAACGCGAACAGGGTGAGGCGGATGGTCACCGGGAACGCGTCGGCGATGATGTCCGCGACCTCGCGCTTGCTCGCGATCTCGGTGCCGAAGTCCCCCTGGAACAGGCCGCCCAGGTAATGGCCGTACTGCCACCACCAGGGCCGGTCGAGTCCGAGGTCATGTCTGATGTTCTCGACCACGGTCGGGTCGTACGCCTGCTCTCCCATGAGCGCCCTCACGGGGTCACCGGGCAGGACGTACATCATCATGAAGATCAGGAAAGTTGATCCGAGGAATACCGGGATCATCTGGAGCAGTCGTCGTGCGACATAACGCCCCATGGGGTGCCTCCGTGTGGGATAACTGCAGCCGCGGCCGTCCGGGAGAGGAACCCTCCGTGCAGTTCTCCGCACCTTCGCGGAAGCCGAAGGCCAGGGAGGGGGCGGGGGGAGGACGACCCTGCGGCCTCCGCCGCCGCCGGTCGGGCGACCGGCGGCGGCGGACTGACGGCCGAGGGGGGAAGTGGCCCGCAGGCTCGCTTACTTCTTGACGGTGACCTTGTTCAGCTCGATGTCACCGCGGTAGTCGATGTTGACGTTGTCGACCTTCTTACCGTGGCCACCGTTGATCTGGTAGTACCACAGCGGAATGGCGGGCATCTTCTGGAGGAGCTTCTGCTCGACCTGCTGGTAGGCCTTGACGGCCTCCTCCAGCGACTCGGCCTTGTCGCCCTTCGCCATCAGCGCGTCGATCTCCTTGTCGGAGAAACGACCGTTGTTGGACTCGGCCTTGGTGTGGTACAGCTCCTTGATGAAGTTGACGTTGACCGGGTAGTCGGCCACCCAGCCACCGCGGTACATCGACTTGACCTCGTTGTTGTCACGCGCCTCGAGGTCGGTGGGGAAGTCCGGCTTCGGGTCGCCGACGCAGTCGATGCCGGTGGCGTTGCGGATCGACTCGCAGACCGCGGTCACCCACTCCTTGTGGCCACCGTCGGTGTTGTACTGGATCCAGAGCTTGTTGCCCGGGACACCGCCGCCCTCCTTGACGAGAGCCTTGGCCTTGACCGGGTCGTACTTGAAGACGTCCGTGTGCAGGTCCTGGTTGCCCTTGACCTGCGGCGGGGTGAAGCTCGTCGCCGGCGTACGGGTGCCGTTCAGGACGGTCTTGGTGATCGTGTCACGGTCGATCGCCATGGACAGACCCTGGAGGACCTTCGGGTTGACGCCCTTGAACGTCTTGGAGTAGAAGGCCGGGACCAGCGACTGGATGGCCGCGTACGGCTGCTCGAGGGCGCCGTCACCGAGGTCCTGCTTGTACTTCGGCAGGTCCGTCGGGCCGACCTGCCGGATGATGTCCAGGTTGCCGGAGACGACATCCTGGTACGCCGCCTCGACGGTGGTGTAGTTCTTGAACTGGATGCCCTTGTTCTCGGCCTTGTTCGGGCCCTTGTAACCGTCCCAGGCCTTGACCTGGATCAGCTTCTTGTGGGTCCACTTCTCGAACTCGTACGGGCCGTTGCCGACCGGCTTCTGGCCGAACGCCTTCGGGTCGTCGAAGAAGACCTTCGGCATCGGGGCGAAGGTGGAGTAGCCCAGCTTGTAGTTGAAGTAGGGGACGCGGTCCTTCAGCGTGATGGTGAAGGTGTGGTCGTCCACGACCTTCAGGCCCGACATCTTGTCGGACTTCGGGTCGCCCTTCTCCGGGTGCACGTCGTCGTAGCCGGCGATGTCGTCGAACCAGAAGGAGTTCTGCTGGTTGTTCTTGGTGTTCGCGTACCAGTTCCAGGCGTCGACGTACGACTGCGCGGTGACGGGCTCGCCGTTGTGGAACTTCCAGCCGTCCTTGAGCTTGACCGTCCAGACCTTCGAGTCCTCGGTGTCCACGGACTCGGCGTTGGTGTAGACGATCTCGCCCTTGGAGTCGAAGTCCAGCAGCTGCGTGAACAGGGCTCGGATGACGTAGGCGCCGTTGGTCTCGTTGGTGTCGGCCGGCATCAGCGGCTTCTGCGGCTCGCCGACGTCGATCGACACGTAACCAGCGAGCGCGCCCTTCTTCGACGAATCGCCCTTGTCACCACTGCCGCCACCACAGGCAGTCGCGGCAAGCGCGACGACGATTGCCCCCGCGACCCACTTGGCGCTCCTGGCACCGCGCATGGGTTCCTCCTCATGAGTCCTGTTGTTCACCGCAAGAGTGGGCACACTACATTCCGCCGACATGTCAACCGGAGAAGGTCGAGTGCCCCCGCACGCTCGTACGCCGTCGTCCACTGCCACTGACAGGGTGACTCGCTCATCCGAGCTCTACGCGCCTAACTATCTGCTATCGACCACGGGCCGACCACACCCCTGAGGTCTCGGTTCGATCACACCTGTTCCTCACTTCTTCCAAAATCCGGACAAAGGGTTTGGCGAAAGACCCCTGCGAAACGGACTTGTTACACATCTATCGGTTCCGAGTGTCCGAATAGCGGACACTTGGCGAGAAAAAAACCGATTGCGGTCCAGGATGGTCACCGTGGGGTGTCGCGGGCACGCACGCGACGCCGCGCACACCGTGCACCCACCGTCCCGCTGCCGTCAACGGACGCCGGAGCCAAGCCATTCGATTACGGCCTCTCCCGTGCGTTCCGGTTGCGTGTGTCCGCAGCAAGGTAGTGCGAACCGACCGTCCTGTGTCGATTCCGGGCCGGGCCGAAGGGTTTTCCCTACCCTCCCCGTCCCGTGACGCCCTCACACGCCCTCACCCGTCCCCGCACGCACAGGGCCGGGCACCCCGCGAGGCGGGGTGCCCGGCCCTGTGGACCCGAGGGGTCTCAGCCGTGCTTGGCGCGGCTCGCGGCGCGGGCGCGCTCGCGCTGGTCGAGGGCCACCTTGCGGATGCGGACCGCCTCCGGGGTCACCTCGACGCACTCGTCGTCGCGGCAGAACTCCAGCGACTGCTCCAGGGAGAGCTTGCGCGGCGGGACGATCGACTCGGCCACGTCGGCGGTCGAGGACCGCATGTTGGTGAGCTTCTTCTCCTTGGTGATGTTGACGTCCATGTCGTCGGAGCGGGAGTTCTCGCCGACGATCATGCCCTCGTACACCTCGGTGCCCGGCTCCACGAAGAGCACGCCGCGCTCCTGCAGGTTGGTCATCGCGAAGGCGGTGACGGAACCGGCGCGGTCGGCGACCAGGGAGCCGTTGTTACGGGTCTGCAGGGTGCCGAACCAGGGCTCGAAGCCCTCGTGGATGGAGTGGCCGATGCCCGTGCCGCGGGTCTGGGTCAGGAACTCGGTGCGGAAGCCGATCAGACCGCGGGAGGGGACGACGAACTCCATGCGGACCCAGCCGGAGCCGTGGTTGGACATGTTGTCCATCCGGCCCTTGCGCACGCCCATCAGCTGGGTGACGGCGCCCATGTGCTCCTCGGGCACGTCGATCGTCATCCGCTCGACCGGCTCGTGGACCTTGCCGTCGATCTCCTTGGTGACGACCTGCGGCTTGCCGACGGTCAGCTCGTAGCCCTCGCGGCGCATGGTCTCCACCAGGATGGCCAGCGCCAGCTCGCCGCGGCCCTGGACCTCCCAGGCGTCGGGGCGCTCGGTGTCCAGCACGCGCAGCGACACGTTGCCGATGAGCTCGCGGTCCAGACGGTCCTTGACCTGGCGGGCGGTGACCTTGCGGTCCTTGACCGCGGCCTTCGCGTCGGCGCCCTTGCCGGTGCCGCCGCGGCCGACCAGCGGGGAGGTGTTGGTGCCGATCGTCATGGAGATCGCCGGCTCGTCGACCGTGATCAGCGGCAGCGGGACCGGGTTCTCGGTGTCCGCGAGCGTCTCGCCGATCATGATGTCCGGGATGCCGGCGACGGCGCAGATGTCACCGGGGCCGGCCTTCTCGGCGGGCTTGCGGGTGAGCGCCTCGGTCATCATCAGCTCGGAGATCCGCACGTTCTGCACGGAGCCGTCGCGCTTGATCCAGGCGACCGTCTGCCCCTTGCGCAGCTCGCCCTGCTCCACGCGCAGCAGCGCGATGCGGCCGAGGAAGTTGTCCGCGTCGAGGTTGGTGACGTGGGCCTGGAGGGGGGCGGTCTCGTCGTAGGTGGGCGCCGGGATGTACTCGAGGATCGTGGAGAAGAACGGCTCGAGGTTGGTGGAGTCGGCGGGAACCGTCCCGTCCTGGGGCTTGGTGAGCGAGGCGATGCCGTCCCGGCCGCAGGCGTAGACGATCGGGAACTCGATCTGGTCCTCGTCGGCGTCCACGTCCAGGAACAGGTCGTACGTCTCGTTGACGACCTCGTCGATACGGGCGTCGGGACGGTCGGTCTTGTTGATGCAGAGGATGACGGGCAGGCGGGCCTGCAGGGCCTTGCGCAGCACGAAGCGGGTCTGCGGCAGCGGGCCCTCGGAGGAGTCCACGAGCAGGACGACGCCGTCGACCATCGACAGGGCTCGCTCCACCTCGCCGCCGAAGTCGGCGTGGCCGGGGGTGTCGATGATGTTGATCGTGACGGGGTCCCCGCCGTCCTTGGGGTGGTACTTCACCGCCGTGTTCTTGGCGAGGATCGTGATGCCCTTCTCACGCTCCAGGTCGTTCGAGTCCATCATGCGCTCGTCGACCTGGTCGAGCTGGTGCGCGGCGAAGGCGCCGGCCTGCTTCAGCATGGCGTCGACGATGGTGGTCTTGCCGTGGTCGACGTGGGCGACGATGGCGACGTTGCGAATGTCGTGGCGCGTGGCCATAGTGAGGCGTACTCCCGGAATATCGCGGATTGGCCTGCGCGTACGTCGGTGTCACGCGGACCCTGCCGGGCTGAACACGCCACGGCCTCACCCAATGGTACGGGTCCCGGGACGGGGACCCGCGCGCCCGGCCTCCCGCCCACCCCGGAGCGAACCGGGACAGGCGGGGACAAACCATCTCCTCCGCCCTCGGTCAGGGTTTCGCCGCGGCCGAGTCGGTACCGCAGGCGAGACGGGCGGCCTGGCGTGCCGTCACGTCGTCAGTCCCGTCGCCCGTCCCGTCGTCCGCGCGGGTGCCGCACTCGACGACGCCGCTCACCGCGACGGTCCAGCTCTCGGCGTGACCGAGGGTGGTCCTCCCACCGGCGCAGGTGCGGCGGAAGTCCGCTTCGACGGTGCGCACCGCGCTGTACTGCACGAACCGTCCGGGACCGTCGACCCTGGTGAAGCCTTCTCGCAGCCGCGGCCCCCGGTTGCCCACCTGGGTGAAGGACCAGCTCTCGCCGGTGACCTCCTTCAGGGTGGGAGCGTCGGAGTCGATCTCGCCGATCTCCCTGCCCAGGGAGAACAGGGCCTCCTCCGGCGTCGGGAGCGCGCCCTCGGGGCGTACGGAGATCTCCACCGTGCTCACCCGTTGGACCTTCTTCGTGAGCCTGCCGCCGCCCTTGCCCACGTCCTCGGGCTCGGAGACGCCGAGCAGACGGGTCGGCTTCACGACGTTGAACCACGTGAACGTCCCGTCGGCGCACGCCTCGGCCGCCGCCGCGGGCCGCGCACCGCCGCCCCGGGAGTCCGCGGCGCTCCCACTGCCGTCCCGCTCCCCCGACCCGCTCGTGCATCCCACGGCTCCGGCGGTCAGCGCGACCGCCGTCAAACACGCCGCGAGGACGCGCCCCGTTCCCCCGCTCATGGTCACCCCGTGTGGTCACGGATCACCACTTCGGTGATCCAGTGAGCACACTGTGTCGCCGCCCGGCGCGGAGGACAAGCGATCTGAGCCCCTTTTGAGGCTTCGGCTCGAGGCTTCAGCTCTTCTTCAGGAAGCCCATGTCCTCGTAGACGGGCGTCTGGAAGCCGAAGGCGCCGATATTTGCCAGATTTTTGCGTACGGCCGTCAGCTGGGGGCGTTGGTAGAGGGGGATCGAACCGGCCGCCGCCCAGATGCGGGAGTCGGCCTTGCGGAGCAGACCGCGCTGCTCGTCCTCGTCCAGGGTGGTGAGGGCCTGGTCGAAGAGCTGGTCGATCTGGTCGGTGCCGACGCGGGTGTAGTTCTGCTGGACGCTGAGGGAGCCGTCGGCGGCCGGAACGGGCTTGGCGTAGATGGGGCGCGCGTCGGTGGCCGGGAAGGCGGAGGCGGGCCAGGAGTACAGCGCGAGGTCGTACTGACCGGAGGCGACGTGGTCCCGGAAGTAGCTCTCGTCGGAGACCTTGCTGATCTCCGTGGCGATGCCGACCTTCTTCAGCATGGCCGTGATGCGGTCGGCGACCTTGCCCAGCGTGTCCGAACCCGGCCCGGAGGGCAGTACGAAACGGAGCGTGAGCGGCTTGCC
>NZ_JUJA01000070.1:99721-100208 GCF_001906585.1 Streptomyces kebangsaanensis
GGGCCGGCGGCGCCCGCCGCCGGCGCCGCGGTGCCCTTGGGGGCGTAGGCGCCGGGCGCGCCGTCCGGCCCGGAGCGGTCGTCGGTGTACAGGCGGCCGTCCCGGTCCTCCCGCTGCCTGGCGGGTGCCTTGTTGTCGTTCACGTGGTCGTTCACGCCGACGATGTACGTGCCCTCGTCGTCGCCGTCCGGGGAGCCCGGTGCTCCGTGACCCGCGGCGCCGGCCGCCTTGTCCCCCTTCTTCTTCTGCTGCTGCTCCTTCTCCTTCTTGTCCTCGGCCGGGCCCGCCACCCAGCCGGCGTCCGCGAGCAGGGCGCGGGCCTGGCCGGTGTCCTGGCCGCCGAGGGCGTCGCTGCCGTCGGCGTAGATGCTCTGGCCGGACAGGGCGAGGTGGCTGCCGACCGGGACCGTGGGCAGGCCGAGCGGCTTGAGGACGAGCTTGGCGAGCTCCTCGCGGTTCAGTGCGTGCGCCACGGCGTGGCGGACCC
>NZ_JUJA01000070.1:100218-110055 GCF_001906585.1 Streptomyces kebangsaanensis
GGGGGCCGCCCGAGCCGTTGAGGGCGAGCTGGGTGTAGGCGGGCTCCAGCGACTTGCGCACCCGAACGTCGCGCAGCGACTGCTGCTGCCGCAGGCGGGTGGTGAGCGACTTGCCCTCCTCCTCCAGGGCGCGCAGCTCCCGGTCGGCGTCCTCGTCCTCGGCGCCGTGCGTCAGTGCCCAGGAGCGCAGCGCCCTGGCGGCGGTGCGGCCGCCGGCCGGGCTCTGGAAGAGCGAGCCGCCCTGGGCGCCGGCGGCCTTGATCCGGGAGACGTCGGCGGGGTCGATGTCGGCCACGTCCACGGAGCCGTCGGCGAGCGCCGCGGCCCGCTTGTCGCGCTCCACCTCGTGCAGCACGATCTCGGACAGCTTGGCCGGGCGGCCCCACCAGCGCGGGTTGCGGGCGAGGACGACGTCCTTGGCCTTGACGTCGATCTTCTGCACGGCGAACGGGCCCGCGCTGACCTTCAGCTTCTTGCGGGCACCGTCGTTGAAGGAGTTCGCGGCGCCCATCACGTCCTTCGGGTACAGCGGCGAGAACAGCGACTGCCAGTCGGCGTAGGGGCGGGCGAAGGTGACCCGGACCTCCAGGTCGCCGGTGCCGCGCTCGACCTTCTGGATGCGGTCGTAGCCGGCGTTGCGGGCGGTCCAGTACGCGGAGTCCCTGCCGGACAGGGCATGCCACTGGGCGGCGAAGTCGGCGGCGCCGATCTCGCGGCCGTCGCTCCAGACGGCCTGCTGGTTGAGCCGGTAGACGACGACCTGCTTGGGCTCGGTCTCCACCACCCGGGCGGACTCCAGGTAGTCCTCGTCGCGCTGCGGGCGGCCGCGCGCGTCCATCCGGAACATGGCCGGCAGCACCGCCTGGGCGATCCGGGTGGTGCCGGCGTCGGCGTCCGCCTGGAAGGTGTTCAGCGTCTGCGGCATCGCGTCCACGGCCCAGCGCAGTCTGCCCCCGTCGGCGATCTCGTGGCGGGCGGCGGGGGCGATGTCCTGTCCGGCCAGCGGTTTGCCGCCCTCGTCGTCGGAGCCGCAGCCGGCCAGGAGGGGCACCGCGAGGACGCCCGCGGTCAGGAAGGCGACCGAGCGCGTGAGCGCGCGCGACCCGACACCGTCGTAGGACATCTGTGCTACCTCCGTGGAGCGCGCTGCCGCCGGTAGCCCGGGTGGGGTTTGTCATATTTGGCGGTATTTTGGTGCTCATCAGATCTACGGCTCACTGAAGAGGAAAGGGTTCGCCGTCCGGAGGCGACACGGCGGCGCGGGCCTGGAAGGCCACCCGCCCGGCGCAACACGCGCCGAGCACACGACCTGACCGTCACCGGGCGCACACAGAGTGAACACAGAGCGCATGCGAGCGTGCGCGAGGGACGTGCAATCCGCCAATCGCCGCACATCCCCTTCCCACCGGCAGGTGTGACGCGCAACACTCGCAGACGCATGAACGTTGCCGCCTAGGGCCGCCGCACGGCCCGTGGAAGTGAGGTACGTCATGTCCGTGCACGACGACCTGACATCGGTCCAGCACGCCCTCGACGACCTGCTGCGGTCGGTGAGCCGGCTGGAACAGCAGCTCGGCGGCGGGCTGGAGATACGCCGCGTACGCACCGACGCCGATCACCTGCGCGAGAGCGTCACCCTGCTGCGCGATGCCTCCCAGGGCCCCGCCGCCACGCAGCGCCCCGCCCTCGTCACCATCTCCGACGCGCCCTACGACATCTCCCTGTGGACGGACTCGGACGACGAGGGCCTCGGCGCCCGCGGCCGCCACGCACCCTGACCCCACCGACCGGAGCCCCACGTTGGCCACTGGCACGGAACCCCCGGACACAGAACCCCATACGCTCCGCGGCGGCGTCCGCTCCCCGGCGCGCGCCGCGATCACCGCCCCGCACCTGCGGACCGACCGCTGGTGGCTGGCGCCCGCCGCCACCACGGCCGGTCTGCTCGCCTTCGTCGTGTACTCGACCTGGCGGGCCTTCGCGAACACGCACTACTACGCGGCCCCGTACGTCTCGCCGTTCTACTCGCCCTGCCTGGCGCGGAACTGCGAGACCATGCAGGCGGGCCCCAACTACGACCTCTTCGGCGGCTGGTGGGTGATCTCCCCGGCGATCATCATCCTGATCTTCCCGCTGGGCTTCCGGCTGACCTGCTACTACTACCGCAAGGCCTACTACCGGGGCTTCTGGGCGTCCCCGCCGGCCTGCGCGGTCGCCGAGCCGCACAAGAAGTACACGGGCGAGACGCGTTTCCCGCTGATCCTGCAGAACGTCCACCGGTACTTCTTCTACGCGGCGATCCTGGTCGCCGGCGTGCTGACCTACGACACCGTGCTGGCCTTCCGCGACCAGCATTACCGCTGGGGCCACATGGGGCTCGGCACGCTCGTCTTCCTGCTCAACATCGTGCTGATCTGGGCGTACACGATCTCCTGCCACTCCTGCCGGCACATCGTGGGCGGGAAGCTCAAGCACTTCTCGAAGCATCCCGTGCGCTACCGCTTCTGGCAGTTCGTGAGCAGGCTCAACGCCCGTCACATGCAGTTGGCCTGGGCCTCGCTGTTCAGCGTGGCGCTCGCCGACTTCTACGTGTTCCTGGTCGCCTCCGGCGCCTTCGACGATCCGCGCTTCTTCTAGCGACGTACCGGTAAGTGGGGTCTGTGATGTCCGTGGTGGACCGGCAGGAGTGGGACGTCGTCGTGGTCGGCGCGGGCGGCGCCGGGCTGCGCGCGGCGATCGAGGCGCGCGAGCGCGGGGCGCGTACGGCGGTGATCTGCAAGTCGCTGTTCGGCAAGGCGCACACGGTGATGGCCGAGGGCGGCATCGCGGCGGCCATGGGCAACGCCAACGAGCACGACACCTGGCAGGTCCACTTCCGCGACACCATGCGCGGCGGCAAGTTCCTCAACCAGTGGCGGATGGCCGAGCTGCACGCGCAGGAGGCGCCGCAGCGGGTGTGGGAGCTGGAGACCTGGGGCGCGCTGTTCGACCGTACGAAGGACGGCCGGATCTCGCAGCGCAACTTCGGCGGGCACGAGTACCCGCGCCTGGCGCACGTCGGCGACCGCACCGGCCTGGAGCTGATCCGGACGTTGCAGCAGAAGATCGTGTCGCTGCAGCAGGAGGACTTCAAGGAGACCGGAGACTACGAGTCCCGCCTGAAGGTCTTCCAGGAGTGCACGGTGACGCGGATCCTCAAGACCGTGTCCGACAGCGGCTCCGCCGCGGGTGACCGCGTCTCCGGGGTCTTCGCCTACGAGCGCGAGTCCGGCCGTTTCTTCGTGCTGGAGGCGCCCGCGGTCGTGATCGCGACCGGCGGGATCGGCAAGTCCTTCAAGGTGACGTCGAACTCGTGGGAGTACACCGGCGACGGCCACGCCCTCGCGCTGCTCGCCGGGGCGCCGCTGCTGAACATGGAGTTCGTGCAGTTCCATCCGACGGGCATGGTCTGGCCGCCGTCGGTGAAGGGCATCCTCGTCACCGAGTCGGTGCGCGGCGACGGCGGGGTGCTGCGCAACTCCGAGGGCAAGCGGTTCATGTTCGACTACGTCCCCGACGTCTTCAAGGAGAAGTACGCCGAGTCGGAGGAGGAGGCGGACCGCTGGTACGAGGACCCGGACAACAACCGGCGCCCGCCGGAGCTGCTGCCCCGTGACGAGGTGGCCCGCGCGATCAACTCCGAGGTGAAGGAGGGCCGCGGCTCGCCGCACGGCGGGGTGTTCCTCGACGTGTCGACGCGGATGCCGGCGGAGGTCGTCCGGCGGCGGCTGCCCTCGATGTACCACCAGTTCAAGGAGCTGGCCGACGTCGACATCACGGCGGAGCCGATGGAGGTCGGTCCGACCTGCCACTACGTGATGGGCGGCATCGCGGTCGACTCGGACACGGCGGCGGCGCGCGGGGTGCCGGGGCTGTTCGCGGCCGGGGAGGTCGCGGGCGGCATGCACGGCTCCAACCGGCTCGGCGGCAACTCACTGTCCGACCTGCTGGTCTTCGGACGCCGGGCGGGCCTGCACGCGGCCGAGTACGCGCGGTCGCCGGCGTACGGGCGCCCGCCCGTGGACGACGTCCAGGTGGACGCGGCGGCGGCGGAGGCGCTGCGGCCGTTCTCGGCGGAGGAGGCGGGGGCCGGGGAGGAGGCGGCGGCCGGAACGCCGCCGGAGAACCCGTACACCCTGCACCAGGAGCTCCAGCAGACCATGAACGACCTGGTCGGCATCATCCGCCGCGAGGGCGAGATGGAGCAGGCCCTGAAGAAGCTCGGCGAGCTGCGGGTACGGGCCCGGCGGGCCGGGGTGGAGGGGCACCGGCAGTTCAACCCCGGCTGGCACCTCGCCCTGGACCTGCGGAACATGCTGCTGGTCAGCGAGTGCGTGGCGCGGGCCGCGCTGGAGCGCACGGAGTCGCGCGGCGGGCACACCCGCGAGGACTGCCCGTCGATGGAGCGCGACTGGCGCCGGATCAACCTGCTGTGCCGGCTGACCGACCCGACGGGCGGCCTGGCGGCGACGGACCCGGTCCGCGGCCAGATCGCCCTCACCCGGGAGACCACCGAACCCATCCGCCCCGACCTGCTCGCCCTCTTCGCGAAGGAGGAGCTGGTCAAGTACCTCGCCGAAGAGGAGCTGTACGAGTGAGCAGCTATGAGGCCCGCTTCAAGGTGTGGCGGGGTGACGCGCAGGGCGGCGGCCTGGAGGACTTCGAGGTCGAGGTCAACGACGGCGAGGTGGTGCTGGACATCATCCACCGCCTCCAGGCCACCCAGGCGCCGGACCTGGCCGTGCGCTGGAACTGCAAGGCGGGCAAGTGCGGTTCGTGCTCCGCGGAGATCAACGGGCGGCCGCGGCTGATGTGCATGACGCGCATGTCGGTCTTCACCCGGGAGGAGACGGTCACCGTCACCCCGCTGCGGACCTTCCCGGTGATCCGCGACCTGGTGACGGACGTCGGCTACAACTACACCAAGGCCCGCGAGGTCCCCTCCTTCGTCCCGCCGGCCGGCCTCGGGCCCGGCGAGTACCGCATGTTCCAGGAGGACGTGGACCGTCCGCAGGAGTTCCGCAAGTGCATCGAGTGCTTCCTGTGCCAGGACGTGTGCCATGTCGTGCGCGACCACGAGGACAACAAGCGGGCGTATGCCGGCCCGCGCTTCCTGATGCGCGTCGCCGAACTCGACATGCACCCCCTGGACGCCGCCGCGGAGACGGGCCTGGACCGCAAGCGCGCGGCCCAGGACGACCACGGCCTCGGCTACTGCAACATCACCAAGTGCTGCACGGAGGTCTGCCCCGAGGGCATCAGGATCACCGACAACGCGCTGATCCCGCTGAAGGAACGGGCGGTGGACCGCAAGTACGACCCGCTGGTGTGGCTGGGGTCGAAGATCCGGCGGCGGTCGTCGTAGGGGCGGCCCGGAGGCGGCTCAGGGGGTACGGGCGGGGCGCCGGGACAGTGCCTGCACGAACACGCCCAGGAAGAACACGGCCATTCCCATCGCCGCGAAAACGAAGTGGTCGGCGGGCCGGCCGTCGAGCAGGGCGAACATGGTCGTGATCGGGCCGAAGAACAGGAACGCGGCCATGCCGACCGCGCCGATCAACGTCCCGTAGCCCCACAGTCGCGGCCGCAGAACCCGTTTCCAGGTGAACGGCGGCACCCATCCGGTCGTGATCCCCGCGATCCCGGCCACGGCCGCCCCGATCACGACCAGCACGGCCAGCACGGTCGCCCCCACTGCTGTCTGCATGTCGATCATCCTCCCACGAAGGCCGTGGTCATGACAGGCGAGCCCAGCCTTCCCGGTACGCGGTCCAGTCGTCCTCCGTGGCGGCGAAGTCGACGTACAGGGCGACGCCGAAGCGTTCGCGGCCGGGGTCCGTGCGGGAGAGGCCGAGGCGGACGCCCCGGACGGCGGCGGGGACCGTTTCGGCGGAGGCCCGGTGGCCGAAGCGGTCGTCGTGGAAGAAGGGCAGGCCCATCAGCAGGTCGGTGGTGGGCGGAGTGACCTCCAGGGCGAGGGAGGTCTGCTGGGCGACGTAGCCGCCGTACAGGCTCCGCAGCGGCTGCATGGTGTCGTACGACATCAGCGCGACCTGGTCGACGCGGCGGGCGACCTGACCGAAGTACGCCTGCGACCACCACTTGGGGTGGCCGGTGAACGTGCCCCACAGGGAGTGGAACGCGGGCAGCGGGTCGATCTGGTGGGCGGCGACGGAGAGGAGGGCGCCGTGGGCGCGGGTGACCTCACGCAGGTCGTCGAGGAGGCCGAGGTAGTGGCGGTCGCCGGAGTGCAGCGGCTCCAGGTCGAAGTGGACGCCGTCGAAGCCGGCCGCCAGGACCTCGCGGGTGGAGGCGACCACGGCGGCGCGCGTCGCGGCCCGCTCCAGCCGCATCCCGTCGGGGCTCTCGGTGGCCAGTACGTCACCGAGCCACGCCTGCACGCGGACGCCGGGGAGCGCCCGGTGCACGGCGGGTACCAGCCAACCGGCCCTGGTGTAAGCCGACTTCGGCAGGGTGCCGTCGTGTTCGAGCGGGCCCGCGTGCACGTACAGGTCACGGATGCCGGTGGAGCGCAGCCGGCGGGCGAGGGCCTGGACGTCGGCGTCCTTCTTCCGCCCGTCCACCCAGGCGTGGCCGAGCCAGATCGCGTCCTGGTTCCTGGTGTACGTGCCGTCGGCGGGGTCACCCGTGTAGTTCACACGGAGGGCGGTCTCGGCAGCGAGGAGGGAGAGGAACGGCAGCAGGACGAGGACGAGGGCCGTGCGGAGGGCCCAGCGGAGGCGGCGTCGGCGGCTGCGGGTCGGGGGCGGAGGCGGAGGCGGAGGCTCGTGAGCCTGATCGGTGTCGGGCCGCGCCGTGCCACTGCTGCTCTCCGTGCCACTGCTGCTCTCCGTGTCACTGGCGCCCTCCGTGCCGGTGGCGCTCTCCGTGCCGGTGGCGCCCTCCGTGCCGGTGGTGTTTTCCATGCCGGTGCCCCCTCCCGCGTCGCCGTGTCCCGCCCGCCCCACTACTGACGCAGCCCCGGTCGCCTGCCCGGCCGGGTGGTCATACGCTCCGAAACGTGACGTCATCCCTGTCCCGGGCGGCCGGGCCGCGGCGCGCGGCCCCGCGCCCGGCCGTGCGCTTGGCGCGCGCTGTGCTGGGCGGCGTGGTGGGGCTCGTGTGGCTGCTGCTTCCTTGGATGACGATCACCAGCGGCTCCGCGGTTGCACTCCCCCGGGCCGGTGCGGCGACCGTCGCCGCCGCACCGCGGCAGGACGAGACCTCGGCGGGGTACCTCGCCCTGCCGCTCGTCGTGGTGGTGGCGGCGGGCGTGCTCGCCGGGTACGGGTACGTACGGCGGACCCGGCGGGCGAGGACCCGTACGACTCCGGGCGGCGGCCCGACCGCGCCGTCTCCGCCACCGTCCGACGAACTCGACAAGCGGTCACGGGAGTTGCTCGTCCGGGCGGACGACTGGGTGCGCACCAGCGGTGAGGAACTCGGCTTCGCCGAAGCCCGGTTCGGCACGGCGGCCACCGCTCCTTTCGCACGGGCCGTACAGGCCGCCGGGGCGGAGCTGGCCGCGGCCTTCCGGATGCGGCGGCGCTACGACCAGGGCGTCCCGGAGGACCCGGCGGCCCGGCGGCAGGCGCTGGCCGGCGTGATCGGACGCTGCGAGGAGGCCGGCCGGCTGCTGGACGCGGCGGCCGGCGGGTTCGACGAACTGCGCGGTCTGGACCGGGGCGTCGGCGGGGCGCTGGAGGTGGCGGAGGCACGGTTCCGGGAGCTGACGGGCCGGACGGCGGCGACCGAAGCGGTACTGGCCGGCCTCGCCCGGCGATACGTCCCCTCCGCCTCGGAACACGTCACGGGATACGTGGAACAGGCCAAGGACCGCCTGATGTTCGCCACCGCCCGCCTCAACCGGGCCCGTCAGCAGGCCGACCGGGGCGAGGGTGAACAAGCAGCGGGCCAACTGCGCGCCGCCGAGGGCGCCGTGGTCCAGGCGGCCGTGTTCCTCGACGGCGTCGAACGGCTCGCCGCCGAGCTGGACGAGGCCGCGGCGATGGTTCCGGCCGCGCTCAGCGGGGCGGAGGCGGAGAGAGCCGGCACCGCGGTCCGGCTCACGGACGTACCGGCGGGTGAGGCGCGGGCCCGGATCCTGCACGCCGACTCCGTCCTGGCCTCCGTACGACAGGAGTTGACGTCGGGACGGCCGTACGACCCGCTGGACGTCCTGCGCCGGATCGTCGAGGCGGCGGCGCCGCTCGCCACGGGACGCACCGGCGTACTGTCCGCTGCCGCCCTGCTCACCGCCCGCAGCGCCACCTCCGCCGCGGCCGGCTTCGTCACGACGCACCGGGGTGCGGTGGGTACCGCGGCCCGCACCTTGCTCACCGAGGCGGAACGCCTCCTCGCCACCCGGCCCTCCACCGACGCCCCGCACGCCGACGTCCTCGCCCGCGAGGCACGGCACCACGCCGAGCAGGACGTCCGCACCCACGGAAACCCGTACGCCGAGCCGGACACCCACACCCCCGGAACCGCCGGAGCCGTCCTCGGCGGAATCGTGCTCCCAGGCTCCTCCCCCGCGAGCATCACGCCGAGCTTCGGCGGTCCCCGCACCCGGAACCGCCGTACCGTTCAACTCGTCTGACTCTCCGTTAACCCATTTGTATGATGATGAGACCATGACACGGGTCGGTTCGGTCTGGCAGTGCGGACGAACGGGGGCAACGGGGCGTGATCAGTCCGGGGGAGATTCCGCAGTTCACCGGGAACCTGGAGCAGCTGGAGCAGGACTGTGCCGGTCTGAAGGCGGACGCGGGGCATGTCCGGGACACCGGGCAGGCCGTGCACACCGGGTTCCAGGGCCTGTCGGCGTACTACTCCGCGCCGGAGGCGGAGCAGCTGTTCGCGACGACGCGGCCGGTCAAGGACCGGGCGGACGGTTTCGCGGACCAGCTGGAGACGGTCTCGTCGGCGCTGTCGGCGTACGCGACGGAGGTCCGCCCGCTGGCGGACAAGCTGAAGGAGCTCAAGGCCCGGGCGACGACGTTCGTCGACTCCGTCAAGGACGACGAGAAGTGGGAGTACGACGGGGACAAGGTCGAGGCGCACAACGCGCTGCGGGACGAGATCACGGCCACGGTGGCGGCGTTCTGGGCGGCGGAGCGCACCTGCCACAACAAGATCGTCGCGCTGGTGCCGGGCGGCACGCCGGTGGTGGCCGGCGACGGCTCGGACCGCAAGGACCAGTACGGGTTCACGGCCGAGGACATGAAGGACGCCCAGCTTCCCTGGGGCGACCCGGTGGAGGAGCGGCACCACTGGTACGAGGTGGGGCACTGGACGAAGTCGTTCGTGTGGGACGGTCTGATCGTCGACGGGGTGTGGGGGACGATCAAGGGTCTGGGCACGCTGGTGGGGGTGGACGGCTGGGAGGCGGCGGGGCAGGCGTGGAAGGGCCTGGGCCAGCTGGCCACCGGCCTGGTGCTGACGGCGGTGCCGGTGGTGGGGGCGGCGTTCTGGCTGCTGCCGGACGACAAGCTGCCGTCCTGGGTGCGGGACTCGCGCACGGCGATGAAGGAGACGGGCAAGGCGCTGGTGGCGTGGGACGAGTGGGGCAAGAACCCCGCCCGCGCGGCCGGGGCGGTCACCTTCAACGTGCTGACCACGGTCTTCACCGGCGGCGCGGGCGGTGCGGCCGCGGGGGCGGGCAAGGCGGGCGCGGCGGCCAAGGTGCTGTCGGCGGCGGGCAAGGCGGGCCGGGCCCTCGACCCGATGACCTACGTCGCCAAGGGCGCCGGCGCGGGCCTGTCGAAGGTCGGCGACATCAGCAAGGCCCTGAAGGGC
>NZ_JUJA01000071.1 GCF_001906585.1 Streptomyces kebangsaanensis
GGGGTGCAGGGGGCGGAGCCCCCGCCGGGGTCTGGGGCGGAGCCCCGGGGCCGGGGCCTCTCTCCCCACTGAATCGGGCGGGCCGGGCGGGCCAAGCCGGGGCGGAGCCCCGAACAGGGGTCTGGGGCGGAGCCCCGGGGCCGGGGCCTCTCTCCCCACCGAGACGGGCGGGTGGGTGGGCGAAGCGGGGTGCGGGGGCGGAGCCCCCGCCGGGGCGGACCGCGGAACCGGGCTCAGCCGGGCCAGTACGTGCGGGCCCAGGCCGTAGGGCCCGGCCGCGGAACCGCACGGGCGGCGAGGCGCGCGGGGTCTGCCCAGGAGTCCCGCGGGCGGGCGGCGGCGGCGCCGGACGGCACGGCGGTCGCCGCCGCGGCGCGCGCCCGGACCACCGCCAGGGCGGCGGCGAGTTCCTCCGGGGTGGGGTTGCCTCGGATGACCTTGATCACGGGGGCTCCTTCACAGGGGGATGTTGCCGTGCTTCTTGGGCGGCAGGCTCTCCCGTTTGGTGCGCAGCTGGCGCAGGCCGCGCACGAGGTGGGAGCGGGTGTGGGAGGGCATGATCACGGCGTCGACGTAGCCGCGCTCGGCGGCGACGTAGGGGTTGAGGAGGGTGTCCTCGTACTCCTGGATCAGCCGGGCGCGGGTGGCCTCGGCGTCGTCGGCGGCCTCGGCGAGGGTGCGCCGGTGCAGGATGTTGACCGCGCCCTGGGCGCCCATCACGGCGATCTGCGCGGTGGGCCAGGCCAGGTTCAGGTCGGCGCCCAGGTGCTTGGAGCCCATCACGTCGTAGGCGCCGCCGAACGCCTTGCGGGTGATCACGGTGATCAGCGGGACGGTGGCCTCGGCGTAGGCGTAGATCAGCTTGGCGCCGCGGCGGATGATGCCGGTGTGCTCCTGGTCCACCCCGGGCAGGAAGCCGGGCACGTCCACGAAGGTGAGCACGGGCAGGTTGAAGGCGTCGCAGGTGCGCACGAACCGGGCGGCCTTCTCGGAGGCGTCGATGTCCAGGCAGCCGGCGAACTGCAGCGGCTGGTTGGCGACGATGCCGACCGGGCGGCCCTCGACGCGGCCGAAGCCGGTGAGGATGTTCGGCGCGAACAGCGGCTGCGTCTCGAGGAACTCGCCGTCGTCGAGGACGTGCTCGATGACGGTGTGCATGTCGTAGGGCTGGTTGGCGCTGTCCGGGACGATCGCGTCGAGCTCGCGGTCCCCGGCGGTGAGGGCCGGGTCGGCCTGCTCCGGGAACGCCGGGGGCTCGGCGAGGTTGTTGGAGGGCAGGTAGGACAGCAGCTGCTGGACGTACTCGATGGCGTCCTTCTCGTCGGCGGCCAGGTGGTGGGCCACCCCGGAGGCGGTGTTGTGGGTGCGGGCCCCGCCCAGCTCCTCGAAGCCGACGTCCTCGCCGGTGACCGTCTTGATCACGTCCGGGCCGGTGATGAACATGTGGCTGCTCTTATCGACCATGACGGTGAAGTCGGTGATGGCGGGGGAGTAGACCGCGCCGCCCGCGCACGGGCCGAGCACCAGGGAGATCTGCGGGATGACGCCGGAGGCGTGGGTGTTGCGGCGGAAGATCTCCCCGTAGGCGCCGAGCGAGGCGACGCCCTCCTGGATGCGGGCGCCGCCGGAGTCGTTGATGCCGATGACGGGGCAGCCGGTCTTCAGGGCGAAGTCCATCACCTTGACGATCTTCTGCCCGTACACCTCGCCCAGCGCGCCGCCGAAGACGGTGAAGTCCTGCGAGAAGACCGCCACCGGGCGGCCGTCGACGGTGCCGTAGCCGGTGACCACGCCGTCGCCGTAGGGGCGGTTGGCCTCCAGCCCGAAGTGGGTGGAGCGGTGCCGGGCGAACTCGTCCAGCTCCACGAAGGAGTCCGCGTCCAGCAGCAGCGCGATCCGCTCGCGGGCGGTCAGCTTGCCCCGGGCGTGCTGCTTCTCCACCGCGCGCTCCGAGCCGGCGTGCGTCGCCTCCTGGATGCGGCGCTGCAGATCCGCGAGCTTGCCCGCGGTCGTGCGGATGTCGATCTC
>NZ_JUJA01000072.1:0-9031 GCF_001906585.1 Streptomyces kebangsaanensis
GGTCAGGAGAGTGGATCGAGACCGTACATGCTGCGTCCGCCGACCAGTTCGCGGCCCGTGACCAGCTCCGGCTCGATACGGACGAAGACCTCCCGGGGCCAGGGCACCCAGGAACGCGGACCGCTCACCGCCAGCCGCCGCCGCTCGGCCGGATCCGTCACCACCGCGGCCGCACCGGTCACCACCACACTCCACCCCGACCGCGCCACCGCGTCCACCTCGTCCGCCTCGAACGCCACCACCGCACCCTCCACCGCCCGCACCAGCTCCGAGTCGGCCGAGGTGCGCAGCAGCACCGCACCGTCGCCGTCCAGGGCGAAGTTCACCGGCAGCACCGCCGGCAGGGCATGACGCGTGTGGACGACACGGCCCACCGGCACCTTGGCCAGCAGCCGCAGACACTCCTGCCGGTCCAGCTCACGGAACCCGTCGTTGCGATACATCAGCCATCCGTCTTTCCACCCGGCACGGCGAACCCGGCACGGCGGGCACAGCCGTGGTACATGCCCCCATCCTCCGGCCGCCCGGACCGCGGCACGAGGGCCGTCGGTCCTGGACCACCGAGGAGAACGGCCCGGTCAGGCCAGGAAGCTCAGCCGGACCTGGCGGCGGGGGTTGTCCTTGTTGGTGTCGACCAGGCACACCGACTGCCAGGTGCCCAGTTCCAGGCGGCCGCCGAGGACCGGGATGGTCGCGTGGGGCGGCACCAGGGCGGGCAGGACGTGGTCGCGGCCGTGGCCGGGGCTGCCGTGGCGGTGCTGCCAGCGGTCGTCGGCGGGCAGCAGGGTGTGCAGGGTGGCGAGGAGGTCGTCGTCGCTGCCGGAGCCGGTCTCGATGATCGCGACGCCCGCGGTCGCGTGCGGCACGAACAGGTTCAGCAGGCCGTCGCGACCGCCCGCGGTCTCCTCGAGGAAGGTCTCGCAGTCGCGGGTGAGGTCGACGACCGTCTCCCGGGTACCGGAGGCCACGTTCAGGACTCGGGTGGTGAAGGCTTGTGACATGCCCCCATCCTCGTCGATCCCCGGGCGGGAGCAGGAAGATCCGCGCCCGTGGCACGGTTGACAGGGGCATGGACAAGACACACGAAGTCGACGTGGTCGTCGTGGGCGCCGGCCAGGCGGGGCTGTCCGCCGCCCATCACCTGCGGCGCACCGGGTTCGAACCGGACCGCGGCTTCGTCGTGCTCGACCGCTCCCCCGGTCCGGGCGGAGCCTGGCAGTTCCGGTGGCCGACGTTGACGTACGGCAGGGTGCACGGGATGCACGCACTGCCGGGGATGGAGCTGACCGGCGCCGATCCCGCGCGGCCCTCCTCGGAGGTCGTCGCCGGGTACTTCGCCGACTACGAGCGCGCCTTCGATCTGCGGGTGCGGCGGCCGGTGGACGTACGGGCGGTCACGGACGGGCCCGGCGGGCGGCTGCTCGTCGAGACCTCCGACGGTACGTGGGCGGCGCGGGCGCTGATCAACGCGACCGGTACCTGGGAGCGGCCGTTCTGGCCTCGGTACCCGGGGCAGGAGACCTTCCGTGGGCGGCAGCTGCACACCGCACGGTACGCCGGCCCCGAGGAGTTCGCCGGGCAGCGGGTGGTCGTGGTGGGCGGTGGCACCTCCGGCACCCAGCACCTGCTGGAGATCGCTCCGTACGCGGCCGCCACCACCTGGGTGACCAGGCGCCCGCCGGTCTTCCGCGAGGGGCCGTTCGACGAGGAGGCGGGCCGCGCCGCGGTCGCGCTCGTCGAGGAGCGGGTGCGGCAGGGGCGGCCGCCCAGGAGTGTCGTCTCGGTGACGGGCCTGCCGCTGAACGACGCCGTCCGGAAGGGGCTGGAGGACGGGGTCCTGGACCGGCGGCCGATGTTCGAGCGGATCACGCCGGACGGTGTGCGGTGGGCGGACGGCCGGCACGTGGCGGCCGACGTCATCCTGTGGGCGACCGGGTTCAGGGCCGCGCTCGGCCATCTGGCGCCGCTCGGGCTGCGCGAGCCGGGCGGCGGCATCCGTGTCGACGGCACGCGGGCGGTCGCCGATCCCCGGGTCCATCTGGTCGGCTACGGCCCCTCGGCGAGCACCGTGGGCGCCAACCGGGCCGGGCGCGCGGCCGTCAGGGACATCGGGCGCCTGCTGGCCGAGGAGGATCCGGGAGAGGGACCGGCCGTCGCGGCGTGAGGCGCCGCGGCCCGGCGCGGCTCACTTCGTCGGCTGCGGGCCGAGACTCTTCTGGCCGGCGTGGAAATCGGCGAGGTTGCGCTGGTGTTCTGCGTAGTCTGCGGTGAAGCGGGTGTCGCCCGACTTGACCGTGACGAAGTACAGCCAGTCGCCCGGCGCGGGGTTGATCACGGCGCGCATGGCGTCCTCGCCCGGGTTGTTGATGGGCGTCGGCGGCAGCCCCATGCGCTGGTAGGAGTTGTACGGGCTGTCCACCTGGATGTCGTTCGCGCTCGTGCGGGCCGCGGTGCGGTCGAGGGCGTAGTTGAGGATGGAGTCCATCTGCAGCGGCATACCGCGCTCCAGCCGGTTGAAGACGACTCGCGCCACCTTCGCCATGTCGGCCTTCGTGGCGGACTCGGCCTGGACGATGCTGGCGATGGTGACCGCCTGGTACATGTTCATGGAGTTGCGCTGCGCCCCGGCGGCGATCGGGGCTCCGTTGAACTTCTTGTCCGCGGTGTCGACCAAGGCGGACAGCAGGGACTGCGGGGTGGCCTTGCCGTCGACGGTGTACGTCGCGGGGAAGAGGTAGCCCTCCGGGTTGCCCTCGGCGGCGGCCGGGAGCTTGAGGGGGGCCTTGGCGATCGACTGCTTCGTGGTGCCGGCGGGCAGGGCGAGGACCTCGTCGATGGCGGCGTAGACCTGGCCGGCCCGCCAGCCCTCGGGGATCACCAGGGTGCGGGAACCTACCGGTCCGCCGCTGCGGCTGTCGCTGTTCAGGGTCAGCAGCGGCACCGCCACGGCGGTGCCGGCCAGGACGGCCCCGGACACGATCAGGGCCACTCGGCCCCGGCGCGTCAGTCGGATCGTTCTCCGTGACGGAGTGTTCGTCTGCATGCGGGCACGGTAACCCGTATACCGCCATAAACCTGGCATATCTTCAGCCTGTCGGTCCGGCCTGCCTGGACGGCTCGCCGACCGGGCGGACCGGCTCAGCTCGTCGGCTCCAGCTGCGCGTCCCGGCGGACCAGCGCGGCGTAGCGTCCGTCGAGGTCCAGCAGCTCCTGGTGGGTGCCCTGTTCGGCCACCCGTCCGCGGTCGAGGACCACGATCTGGTCGGCACCGCGCACGGTGGACAGCCGGTGCGCGATGGTCACGGTCGTCCGGTTGGCGGACAGGGCGTCGATGGCCTCCTGCACGGCGGCCTCCGTACGGGTGTCCAGGGCGCTGGTCGCCTCGTCGAGGATGAGGACCGGCGGGTCGCGCAGGATGGTGCGGGCGATGGCCAGGCGCTGCTTCTCGCCACCGGAGAAGCGGTGGCCGCGCTCGCCGACGACCGTGTCGTAGCCGTCGGGCAGGGCCGCGATGTGGTCGTGTATCTGCGCCGCCTTCGCCGCCGCCCGCAGTTCCTCGTCGGTGGCGTCCGGTCTGGCGAAGCGCAGGTTGTCGGCGACCGAGGCGTGAAAGAGGTAGGTCTCCTGGGAGACGACGCCGACGGCGCGGGCGAGGGTGTCGAAGTCGAGGTCCCGCACATCGACCCCGTCGAGGGTGACGCGGCCGCTCGTCACGTCGTAGAGCCGGGGCACCAGGTAGCCGAGGGTGGACTTGCCGGCGCCGGTCGGGCCGACG
Source organism: Streptomyces kebangsaanensis (assembly GCF_001906585.1). Taxonomy (GTDB): domain Bacteria; phylum Actinomycetota; class Actinomycetes; order Streptomycetales; family Streptomycetaceae; genus Streptomyces; species Streptomyces kebangsaanensis. The sequence continues at coordinate 3,776 of NZ_JUJA01000072.1, forward strand.
ACCGCGAGGCTGGAGCCCGCGGGGACGGCGATGTCGATGCCGTCGAGGATCGGGCCGCCGTTGCCGTCGTAGTGGAAGGCGACGTTCTCGAAGCGGACCTCGCCCTCGACCCGGTCGAGGTGGGCCGGCCGCTCGTGTTCGGTGATGTCGACGGGCAGGTCCAGGTACTCGAAGATGCGCTGGAAGAGCGCGAGCGAGGTCTGGATCTGCACGCCGGTGGACAGCAGGCTGACGGTCGGCCGGAACAGGCCCTGCTGGAGCGAGACGAAGGCGACGAGCGTGCCGATGGAGACCTTCGGACCGCCGAGCTGGAGGGCGACGCCCGCGGTCCAGTAGATGACGGCCGGCATGGCGGCCATGACGATGGTGATGACGGCCATGCGCCAGCGACCGGCCATGTTCGACCTCACCTCGAGGCCGACCAGGTGTTCGGACTCCTCGGCGAAGGACGCGGTCAGCGAGTCGGAGCGGCCCATCGTGCGGCCGAGCAGGATGCCGCTGACGGACAGCGACTCGGTCACCGTGGCGGCCATCGCGGCCATCTGCTTCTGGCGCTGGGTGGTGATCTTCTTGCGCTCGTTGCCGACGCGGCGGCTGATCCACGCGAACACCGGGAGCAGGACCAGGGAGACGATCGTCAGCCGCCAGTCCAGGGCGACCATCGCGACGATCGTGGCGACCACGCTGGTGAGGTTGGACACCAGGGAGGTGGCGGTGGAGGTGACGGTGGCCTGCATGCCGCCGATGTCGTTGGCGATGCGGGACTGCACCTCGCCGGTGCGGGTGCGGGTGAAGAAGGCGAGGGACATGCGCTGCAGCCGGCCGTAGACGGCGGTGCGCAGGTCGTGCATGACGCGCTGGCCGACGGTCGTGGAGATCAGTGTCTGCAGCACGCCGAAGACGCTCGTGAGGACGGCGCTGAGGATCATGCCGAGCGCGAGCAGGCTCAGCAGGCCGGTACGGCCCTGCGGGATCGCGACGTCGAGGGTCTCCTTCAGCAGGAAGGGCGTGGCGACGGAGACCAGCGAGGAGGCGCCGACCAGCAGGCCGACGATCGCGAGGCGGCCCCGGTAGGGACGGAAGAGCCTCAGGATGCGGCGAACCTGCCGGGGTTGGCCCTTCGCGTCGGCGGGCGGGGTCCAGGCGGGTTGGTGGTCGGGGTGCATGAGCTCCTACGAGGTGGGCGGGCGCCGGCCGACGGGCACGGCCGACCATGACTTACGGATCCTAGCTCATTGTTACCTATACTCACAATGAACAAGATCCTGATATGGTGCCCGCATGAGTTCCCCCGACCCCGACGGCCTCCTCGCCGAGCAGCTGCTGCGGCTCACCCGCCGGGTGCACCGCATCCAGAAGCGTCACCTGCAACAGCACACCCTGGGCATCACGCCGGCCCAGTCCCGGCTGCTGCGCACCTTGGCGCACTTCGGCGAGCCGCCCCGCATGGCGGACCTCGCCGAGTCCCTGGAGGTCGTGCCGCGCGCGGTGACCACGCTCGTGGACGGGCTGGAGGCGGGCGGCAGGGTGCGCCGGGTCCCCGACCCGGCCAATCGCCGGGCCATCCGGATCGAGCTCACCGCCGAGGGGCGCGGGGCGCTGCACGAGTTGCACGGCGCGCGCCGGGCCGCCGCGGAGGAGATCCTGGAACCCCTGACGGACGAACAGCGCGAGGCGCTCGGTGAACTGCTGGACACACTGGTGGGCACGGTGCCCACGCGGGGGCGTTGCCGACGCTGCTGAAACGTACGCGACGGGGGCGCGAACACTGCTGAGAACTCGGCGAGTCAACAGCCAGGGGTGACGGAAGTGCGTCACCGCGACCCTTCCCGCCGGCCGTACCGCCGGTCCGATACGGCTGCTACAGCCGCAGGTTGGCCTTGTCGCCCATCACGATGACGGGCTCGTCCTTCGGGTCGAGCGTGCGCAGCAGGTACTCCATCGCGGACTGCGGGACGCTGACGCAGCCCAACGTGCCGTCCTCGTGGTCCACATGGAGCCAGATCCCGCCGCCCTTGGACTGCCCCAGGGGGCGGGTCGGGTCGTCCGGGCGTGTGCCGCGCAGGCGGTTGTAGTCGATGGCTATGACGTAGTCGAAGTCGTGCCAGTGCGCCTCGTCCCAGGAGTAGGGGGAGATGAAGGTGTCCTCGTCCCGGGTGTAGGGGAACCTGGTGCCCGGGTCCTCGAGAAGCCCGCCGGCGTCGGAGAGCGTGAACACCCCGACGGGGCTGCGCTCGTCACCCTCCCGGTGGTTCGTGGTCCAGCCCTGTTTGCCGTTGTGCGACGGCCAACTGCCCGACTGCTGCCAGAAGGTGCCGCGTTTCTGGTACAGCACCAGTGTCGAGTCCGGGGAGTCCTTGTGGTCGCCGTAGACCACCACAACCTGCCGTGCGCCGAGGGGGATCCGCTGCCACAGCCGCTCTCCGACGCCCGGTATCCGGGACGGGGCCACGGAAGGGCCGGTCCGGGCGGTCCCCGACGGGCCGCCGGGTCTGGGGACCTCGCGGCGGTGGGGCTCCGCCCGAGTCCCGCCGCAGGCGGCGACTGCCGCCAGAAGGAAACCGCAGGTCGCCGCAGCGACCATCGCATGTTTTGTGCCGCCACTCTGCATGTCCCCATCGTTGCCACGACACGCCGGGTGATCCACTCGTATTGGTCCAGATAGCCTTATTCACTTTCCATTGGAGCATTCAGCTCCTCGTGCGCCGGCCCGCTCTCCACGGCGCGCGGAAGGAAAACCGCTTGCTTTCGACTACTTGGCGACGCGACCCTGTCACGGTCTGTCCGCCCGCCGGCGGCGACTGCTCCGCCCTGACACGAGCCACTGGAACCTCATGCAGATTCAAGACCTTCCGTATCCCGACCCGGGTGTACCGGACGCTCGCTCGGGTCCCCGACTCCTGTGGTGGCTGGGACGGAACCAACTGGGCGGGCAGTTGAGAGCGCTGGCCTGGGGACTGCTGCACTTCGCCTCGGTCGCCGCTCTGCCGTTCTGCGTCGGCCTCGCCGTCCAGGCGGTCGTCGACCGCTCGGGCTCCCGGCTCGCCCTGACCGGCGGGCTGCTGGCGCTGGCCTGCGCCGGCAACGCGCTCGGCGACACCTTCCTGCACCGCGCCGCGGTCACCAACTGGATCACCGCGGCCGCCCGCGTCCAGCAACTGCTCGCCCGCAAGGCCGCCGAGCTGGGCTCCGCGCTGACCCGGCGGGTGGCCGCGGGCGAGGTGGTCGCCGTCTCCACCGGAGACGTCGAGAAGATCGGCTGGTTCGTGGAGGCCGTGTCCCGGTTCACCGCGGCCACGGTCACCGTGGTGCTGGTCTGCGCCGCCCTGCTCGTGTACCAGCCGGCGCTCGGCGTGGTCGTCGCCGTGGGCCTGCCCGCGCTGGCGCTCGCGGTGCTGCCGCTGCTTCCGCGCGCGACCCGGCGTGCCGATGTGCAGCGCGAGAAGGCCGGCCGCGCCACCGAACTGGCCTCGGACACCGTCGCCGGCCTGCGGGTGCTGCGCGGCATCGGCGGCGAGGAGCTGTTCCTCGACCGCTACCGCCGCGCCTCCCAGGAAGTGCGGCACGCGGCCGTCCGCAGCGCCCGCATGTGGTCCCTGATCTCCGCGATCCAGGTACTGCTGCCGGGCCTGCTGCTGATCGCGGTCGTCTGGTACGGCGTCCAGCTGGCCCGCACCGGCCGGATCACCGTGGGTGAACTCGTCACCGTCTACAGCTCCGTCATGGTGCTCACCTATCCCTTGCGGCACTTCGAGGAGATCGCCATGGCGTACTCCTTCTCCCGCCCGTCGGCCGGGCGGGCCGCCCGGGTGCTCTCCCTGGAACGGACCACCGACGGAACCGGGACACGGGCGGCCGACGCACCGTCGGGCGACCTGTACGACCCGGTGACCGGACTGCGCGCGCCCGCCGGACTCCTGACCGCCGTGGTCTGCGGCGACCCGGACGCGGCGGGCCGGCTGGCCGAACGGCTCGGCGGCCACCCCACCGAGCCGGGTACGTCGGTGCTGCTGGGCGACGTGCCGCTCGACGAACTGCCGCTCGACTCCGCCCGCACGGCCGTCCTGGTCCAGGACAAGGATCCGGTACTGCTCTCCGGTTCGCTGCGTGAACTGCTCGACGTGCCCGCCTCGGGGAACGTCTCCGCCGGGGAGGCGCTCGCCGCCGCCCAGTGCGGTGACGTCCTGGAGGCGCTCGCACAGGCGTCGCCGGCCGCCGGGGACCCGATGGACGTCCGTGTCACCGAGCGCGGCCGGTCCCTCTCCGGTGGCCAGCGCCAGCGCCTGGCTCTGGCCCGGTCGCTGATCACCGACCCGGAGGTGCTGGTCCTGGACGAGCCGACCTCCGCCGTCGACTCGCACACCGAGGCGCGGATCGCGCAGGGCCTGCGGAACCTGCGGACCGGTCGCACCACGGTGGTGTTCGCCTCCTCGCCGTTGCTGCTGGACCGTGCCGACCGGGTGGTGCTGGTCCATGAGGGCACGGTCGCCGCGGTCGGCGCGCACCGCGACCTGGTGCACTCCGAACCCCGGTACCGCGCGGTGGTGACCCGGGAGACGGACGAGGAACTCGCCGCGCACGACATGATCCGGGGCGGCGGCGGGCCGAGGACCGCACCGGCCGATCCGCCGGCCGACGAGGCGATCCCGCGGGGCGCCGTGGAAGAGATGGAGGAGACCGCATGATCGGCGTGGCGCCCCCGGCGTACGACCCGGCGGCCCCGACGGCGGCCAGTACCCTGCCCGTCGGCTCCGCCGCGACCGTCCGCGCCTACCTGACCGAGCTGCTGCGCCGGCACCGCGGCGCCTTCCTGCTGCTCGTCACCGTCAACACGGTGGCCGTGCTCGCCTCCATGGCCGGCCCCTGGCTGCTGGGCGGTCTGGTCGAGCGGGTGTCGCGCGGCGTCCGGGAGCTGCATCTGCCCCTGACCGCGGGGCTGTTCGTGCTGGCGCTGCTCGTCCAGGCCGTGTTCGTGCGGGAAGTGCGGCTGCGCGGAGCGATGCTGGGCGAGCGGATGCTGGCCGACCTGCGCGAGGACTTCCTCGTCCGGTCGGTCGGGCTGCCGCCGGGCGTACTGGAGCGGGCGGGCACCGGCGACCTGCTCTCCCGCATCACCACCGACATCGACCGGCTCGCCAACGCGATGCGCGAGGCCGTGCCGCAGCTGGCGATCGGAGTGGTGTGGGCGGCACTGCTGCTCGGCGGTCTGGTCCTCACCGCGCCGCCGCTCGCCGCTGCCGTGCTGCTGGCCCTGCC
>NZ_JUJA01000072.1:9086-27559 GCF_001906585.1 Streptomyces kebangsaanensis
TACCGCTCGGAAGCCGCGGGCTACGCCGCCGTGGCCGCCGCGCTCACCGAGACCGTCGACGCCGGGCACACCGTGGAGGCGCACCGCCTGGGCGAGCGCCGCGTCGCTCTGTCGGAACTCCGGATCAGGCAGTGGACGGCATGGGAGCGCTACACGCTCTGGCTGCGGTCGGTGCTCTTCCCGGTCATCAACATCACCCATGTGACCGTGCTCGCCTCCGTGCTGATGGTCGGCGGCGTGTTCGTCCTGCGGGGCTGGATCGGGGTCGGACAGCTGACCACGGGCGCGCTCATCGCGCAGATGCTCGTCGACCCGGTGGGACTGATCCTGCGCTGGTACGACGAGCTGCAGGTGGCGCAGGTGTCGCTGGCCCGGCTCGTCGGCGTCCGCGACATCGGACCGGACGCCGGGGACGCCTCGCTGGCCCCTGCCGGCCGGGACGTGCACGCGGACCGGGTGCGCTTCGGCTACCGGGAGGGCGTCGACGTGCTGCGCGAGGTGTCCTTGAAGGTCGCCCCGGGTACCCGGCTGGCCCTGGTCGGCCCCTCGGGCGCCGGCAAGTCCACGCTGGGCCGGCTGCTCGCCGGGGTCTACGCGCCGAGGGAGGGCCGGGTCGCCCTCGGCGGTGCCGAGCTCTCCCGGATGCCCGCCGAACGCGTCCGCGCCCACGTCGCCCTGGTCAACCAGGAGCATCACGTCTTCGTGGGCTCCCTGCGCGACAACCTGCTGCTCGCCCGCGCAGGCGCCGTCGATGCCGAACTGTGGGCGGCACTCGGCGCGGTCGACGCCGACGGCTGGGCACGTGCCCTGGAGGACGGCCTGGACACCGAGGTCGGCTCGGGCGGCTTCGCCCTCACCCCGGCCCAGGCCCAGCAGATCGCCCTGGCCCGCCTGGTCCTGGCCGACCCGCACACGCTGGTCCTGGACGAGGCGACCTCGCTCCTCGACCCGCGCGCGGCCCGGCACCTGGAGCGGTCCCTCGCCCGCGTCCTGGACGGCCGCACGGTCGTCGCCATCGCCCACCGGCTGCACACGGCCCACGACGCGGACGTCATCGCCGTGGTCGAGAGCGGCCGCATCAGCGAGCTGGGCACCCATGACGACCTGGTCGCCGCGGACGGCGCGTACGCGGCGCTGTGGCGGTCCTGGCACGGGTGAACGGACGAGGACGGCCCGCCGGAGAAGCCGGCGGGCCGGGGTCCGGTCCCGTCGGCTGCCCGGCCCGGGCTCGGGACGGCGCCCGGAACGGCAGCGCTCCGTGCCGCGGCCGTCGCCGTACATGCGTGCGGTCCTCGGGGACGGGGGTACGGGCCACGGCCCGCGGGGCGGGGACTGGTGCCGTGCCGTTGCGCGGGGACGAACAGGGGTGGAAGGCTGGAAGGCGGCAACGGCTCGGGGAGCGCCTGGGAACCGTCCGGTTCGCGCCGGGTGACAGCTGTGCCCCGCGCACCGGCAGCCGCCTGCCGGCCGCGGTGAGAACGGGCCCGTTCCCACCCCCTGGAGGTACCCGTGGACAGCGCCGACGGATGGGGAGACGACGTCTACCAGCCCGATGCCGACTCCGAGATCAAGGAAGACACAGGAGTGCTCGACTCGGAGGACACGCTGGAGTACGACGGTGTCGAGGACCCCCTGGACCGTGGCTGGTCCCCTCCCGAACGGCCGTGGGCGGTGGAGCACACCGGTGTGACCGCGGCCGAGCGCCGGCAGGGCGAGACCCTGGAGCAGCGTCTCTCCGAAGAGCTTCCCGACCCGGACGACCCGGACGGCGACGACATGGGCGACTGCGCGGGCACCGACGGGGAACTCCTGGACAACGAGGTCGGCGCCGCCCGCTCCGGCCGTCTCGTCGCCCCCGACGAGGGGGCGCACGAGGACGAGGAGAGCGCGTTGCTCGCCACCGACGTGGGCATCGACGGCGCGGCCGCCTCCGCAGAGGAGGCCGCGATGCACGTCGTCGACGAGGGCACCCCGTACAGCTGACCCGGCCGTCCCCGCGCCGTCGCCCCCTCCCCGGCCGTCTTCTTCCCCGCCGCACGAGGAGTTCCCATGCAGCAGGACAAGCATCCCGACTACCACCCCGTCGTCTTCCGCGACCGCTCCGCCGGCTACGCCTTCCTCACCCGGTCCACCGCCACCAGCGAGCAGACCATCGAGTGGGACGACGGCGAGACCTACCCGGTCGTGGACGTGGAGATCTCCTCGGAGAGTCACCCGTTCTACACCGGCAAGGCCCGCACGGTGGACTCCGAGGGCCGCGTCGCCCGGTTCGAGCGGCGCTACGGCGGCGGGCAGGGCACGGGCGGCGACGGAGCCGCGTGAGGCCGGGCCTCCCCCCGGACGGAGTGCCGGGCGGTCCCTCAGATGAAGTTCAGCGCGACCGCGCAGCCCACTCCGCCGAGCACCATGAACGCCGGCATCAACACCTTGAGCTCGACCCAGCTGCCCGCCCGGAACCGCATCGCCTTCGGCGGGCCGACGGGGTACCAGCGCCTGCGGCCCACCGGTATCGGCCACAGGATCGGACAGCCGGAGACGGTCAGCGCGTCCCCGATGTCGTGCACCAGCGCGCCCAGCACGATCGGCAGGCCGAGCCACAGGTACTCCTGGCCCTCGGCGGTGAACAGCCAGTTCGAGCCGTTGCCCGGCTGGTCGAGGATGTCCGCGAGGATCCAGGCGCTGGTCGCGGCCAGCAGCCACACCAGGATGTCGCTGCTGGAGCCGCGGGCAGCCCGCCACAACAGGCCCTCGATGGCCAGCACCATGTGCACGAAGAGAATCGCCAGCACCGCCCAGCGGCCACCGGTGATCGCCAGGACGGAGGTGCCCGTCCCGATCAGCACCGCCCACACCCAGGTGTGCGTCAGCGTCCGGTGCCCTCCGGAGCGGCGCGGGTCGCCCTTCATGCGCGTCGCCTTGTAGACGGCGTGGGACAGCTTCTCGACGATCTCGCACAGCCGGTACGAGATCGGTCCGAAGGCGCGCGAGATCGTCGCGGCCTTGTGGTCCAGATCCGGGGCGAGGGCGGCCCCGGCGCAGACCAGCGCACCGACCAGCAGGACCGGCCAGGGCATGGGGCGTCCGGCCGCGGCGGTCGCGGCTCCCACGCCCAGCCAGGCCGCGGCGCCCGACAGTGAGTGTGCTGGTCCCATCATGGCCGTTGCCCGCCCCATTCCTGTTGCTGCGCTGTCCAGTTGTCCCGGTGCGCCGATGTTCCGTCGGCAACACAGCGTAGCGGTCGTGATCTTCGGATCGGCAGCCGATTCCCGCCCCGGCCGGAGAGCCAGGCAAGATGGGTGGGTGACCCTCATCGATCAGCTCCCGCCGACCGCCGACCCCGATGCCCTGTACGAAGCCTTCGAATCCTGGGCCCAGGATCGCGGTCTCACGCTCTACCCCCACCAGGAGGAGGCGCTGATCGAAGTGGTTTCCGGGGCGAACGTGATCGTCTCCACTCCCACCGGATCCGGCAAGAGCATGATCGCCGCCGGCGCGCACTTCGCCGCGCTGGCCAGGGACGAGGTCACCTTCTACACGGCTCCGATCAAAGCGCTGGTGTCGGAGAAGTTCTTCGAGCTGTGCAAGCTGTTCGGCACCGAGAACGTCGGCATGCTCACCGGCGACGCCTCCGTGAACGCCGACGCGCCCGTCATCTGCTGCACGGCCGAGGTGCTGGCCTCGATCGCGCTGCGCGACGGCAAGCACGCCGATGTCGGCCAGGTCGTCATGGACGAGTTCCACTTCTACGCGGAGCCCGACCGCGGCTGGGCCTGGCAGATCCCGCTGCTGGAGTTGCCGCAGGCGCAGTTCGTGCTGATGTCGGCCACGCTCGGCGACGTCTCCTTCTTCGAGAAGGACCTGGCCCGCCGCACCGGCCGTCCCACCGCGGTGGTCCGCTCGGCCACCCGCCCGGTGCCACTCTCCTACGAGTACCGGCGCACGCCGCTCACCGAGACGCTCACCGATCTCCTCCAGACGCGCCAGGCCCCCGTGTACATCGTGCACTTCACCCAGGCCCAGGCCGTGGAGCGGGCGCAGGCGCTGATGAGCATCAACATGTGCTCGCGCGAGGAGAAGGAGCAGATCGCCGATCTGATCGGCAACTTCCGCTTCACCACCAGGTTCGGCCGCAACCTCTCCCGCTACGTCCGGCACGGCATCGGCGTGCACCACGCCGGCATGCTGCCCAAGTACCGACGGCTGGTGGAGAAGCTGGCGCAGGCCGGTCTGCTGAAGGTGATCTGCGGTACGGACACGCTCGGCGTGGGCGTCAACGTGCCGATCCGCACAGTGCTGTTCACGGCGCTGACCAAGTACGACGGCAGCCGCGTGCGCACGTTGCGCGCCCGTGAGTTCCACCAGATCGCCGGCCGGGCCGGACGCGCCGGCTTCGACACCGAGGGCTTCGTCGTCGCACAGGCCCCCGAGCACGTCATCGAGAACGAGAAGGCGCTCGCCAAGGCGGGCGACGACCCCAAGAAGCGCCGGAAGGTCGTCCGCAAGAAGGCACCTGAGGGGTTCGTCGGCTGGACGGACAACACCTTCGACAAGCTCATCGCCTCCGAGCCGGAGCCGCTGACCTCCCGTTTCCGTGTGACGCACACGATGCTGCTGTCGGTGATCGCCCGTCCCGGCAACGCCTTCACGGCGATGCGGCACCTGCTGGAGGACAACCACGAACCGCGCAAGCAGCAGCTGCGGCACATCCGGCGGGCCATCGCCATCTACCGCTCGCTGCTGGACGGCGGCATCGTCGAGAAGCTCGACCAGCCGGACTCCGAGGGCCGTATCGTGCGCCTCACGGTCGACCTTCAGCAGGACTTCGCGCTCAACCAGCCGCTGTCCACCTTCGCACTGGCCGCGTTCGAGCTGCTGGATCCCGAGTCGCCGTCCTACGCGCTGGACATGGTCTCCGTCGTGGAGTCCACGCTGGACGACCCGCGGCAGATCCTCGCCGCCCAGCAGAACAAGGCGCGGGGCGAGGCCGTGGCCGCCATGAAGGCGGATGGTGTCGAGTACGAGGAGCGCATGGAGCGCCTCCAGGACATCACCTACCCCAAGCCCCTGGAAGAGCTGCTCTTCCACGCCTACAACACCTACCGCAAGAGCCACCCCTGGGTCGGCGATCACCCGCTGTCGCCGAAGTCCGTGATCCGCGACATGTACGAACGGGCAATGTCGTTCACCGAGTTGGTCTCCTTCTACGAGCTCGCCCGCACCGAGGGCATCGTGCTGCGCTACCTGGCCAGCGCGTACAAGGCGCTGGAGCACACGGTCCCGGACGACCTGAAGTCCGAGGACCTGCAGGACCTGATCGCCTGGCTGGGCGAGATGGTGCGCCAGGTCGACTCCAGCCTGCTGGACGAGTGGGAGCAGCTGGCCAACCCGGAGGAGATGACCGCCGAGGAGGCCCAGGAGAAGGCCGACCAGGTCAAGCCGGTCACCGCCAACGCCCGCGCCTTCCGCGTCCTGGTCCGCAACGCCATGTTCCGCCGCGTCGAGCTCGCCGCCCTGGACCAGGTCGGGGAGCTGGGCGAGATGGACGCCGAGTCGGGGTGGGACGCCGAGGCGTGGGGCGAGGCGATGGACAAGTACTGGGAGGAGTACGAGGACCTGGGCACCGGTCCCGACGCCCGCGGCCCGAAGCTGCTGCTGATCGAGGAGGAGCCGCAGAACGGTCTGTGGCGAGTGCGGCAGATCTTCGACGATCCAGGCGGCGACCACGACTGGGGCATCAGCGCGGAGGTCGATCTGACCGCCTCCGACGCCGAGGGCCGCGCGGTCGTCCGCGTGACCGACGTCGGTCAGCTGTGAGCACAGGAGAACTCCGCGCATGACGGACATGGTGGACATGACGAATCCGGCCGAAAGACTCGTCGACCTGCTCGATCTGGAACGGATCGAGGTCAACATCTTCCGCGGTCGCAGCCCGCAGGAGTCCCTGCAGCGGGTCTTCGGCGGCCAGGTGGCCGGGCAGGCGCTGGTCGCCGCCGGACGCACCACGGACGGCGAGCGCCCGGTGCACTCGCTGCACGCGTACTTCCTGCGCCCGGGCCGGCCGGGGGTGCCGATCGTGTACCAGGTGGAGCGGGTACGCGACGGGCGGTCCTTCACCACCCGCCGGGTCACCGCCGTACAGCAGGGTCGCACGATCTTCAATCTGACCGCCTCCTTCCACAAGCCTGAACAGGGAAGCTTCGAACACCAGCTGCCGCCGGCCCGCGAGGTTCCGGACCCGGAGTCCCTGCCGACGGTCGCGGAGGAGATCCGGGAGCATTTGGGGGCGCTGCCCGAGCAGTTGGAGCGCATGGCGCGCCGCCAGCCGTTCGACATCCGGTATGCGGACCGGCTGCGCTGGAGCGCCGAGGACGTCAAGGACGCCGAGCCGCGCAGCGCCGTGTGGATGCGCGCGGTCGGGCCGCTCGGCGACGACCCGCTCGTGCACACCTGCGCGCTGACCTACGCCAGTGACATGACCCTGCTCGACGCGGTACGCATCCCGGTCGAGCCGCTGTGGGGTCCGCGGGGTTTCGACATGGCCTCGCTGGATCACGCCATGTGGTTCCACCGGCCGTTCCGGGCGGACGAGTGGTTCCTGTACGACCAGGAGTCGCCGATCGCGGTGGGCGGCCGGGGCCTTGCCCGGGGCCGCATCTACAACCTCGAGGGGCAACTGATCGTGTCCGTGGTGCAGGAGGGGCTGTTCCGCAAGGTGGGCTGACCTGCGGTTTCACCGACCATCGGTCGGCCCGCGCCGCGTCGTCCGACGCTCCGCGGGCCGGCCGTTACGACGTTCTCGCCGAGAACGAAGCAGGGGCCGTGGCCCGAGGCGCACCCCACCGCGTCTCATCGCGTTTCGTTGTACCCCACAGCGATTGCGCCCATAGTGTGCCGGCGAAGACGCGTGGTCTAGTCCACTTCGCCCGATGCCCCGCCCTCCCGATCGTCACTGAGGGCGTCGATGATGCGCTGCACCATCTGCTCCCGCTGGCCGTGGAGGCACTTGTAGTACGTGTCCATCAGGATCGCCACGCTGTGGCCTGAAGTTCCACCCTGCGCCTGGACAGCGGGTGTTTACGCTGCGGGGGTGAGGTCTTGCGTCGCCAGGGCTCTGGTTTCGAGTGGGGTGACGTAGCCATACTCGGGGTGCTTGCGCAAGCGGGTGCGGTTGTACTCGACCTCGATGAAGTGGAAGACGTCGGCCCGGGCGGCTTCGTGGGACTCCCAGACCGTGGCGCCAATCTCCGCTTTCAGCAGACCGAAAAAGCTTTCGGCAGCGGCGTTATCGTAACATGACCTAGTTCGTCCCATGCTCTGCCGCAGGCTCAACTCCTGTATAGGGAACGGTATTCACCAGATGTGTACTCCCTGGGTTCAACCAGTCGTTGCAACACTCCTGATCAGAGAGGTGTGTTGTGGGACGGCCAGCGGAGTGGATGACGGAGTTGACAGGGCGGTCGCCGATGAAGTCGCCGGGGCGGCCATCGACGCGGCGGGAGATCGAGCGACTGTTCTGGCTTGAGATAGCCAAGGGGCTGACCAGTGAGGATGCGGCTGTCGCCGTCGGGGCGGCGCCGGCGGTGGGCACACGGTGGTTCCGGCATGCTGGCGGGATGCCGCAGATCGATCTTGCCGTCTCGGGCCGCTATCTCTCGTTCGCCGAGCGGGAGGAGATCGCTCTGCTGCGCGTGCAAGGTGCTGGGGTACGGGAGATTGCCAAACAGCTGGGCCGGGCGCCTTCAACGATCTCCCGGGAACTGCGGCGCAACGCGGCCACACGTGGGGGCCGGCTCGAGTACCGGGCCTCGGTCGCGCAGTGGAAGGCCGACCTGGTGGCCCAGCGGCCGAAGGAGGCGAAGCTGGCCGGGAACGAGCGGCTGCGGGAGTATGTCCAGGACCGCTTGCTGGGCGTGATATGAGCCCCGGACGGCACGGTGCTTCCCGGGCCACAGGTCCCCGAGTGGAAGGGGCGCAACAAGCCCCATCGCGGAGATCGCCGGTGGGCGAACGCCTGGAGCCCGGAGCAGATTTCAGCCCGACTGAAGATCGACTTTCCTGAGGACAAGTCCATGCGCATCAGCCACGAGGCGATCTACCAGTCCCTCTACGTCGAGAGCCGCGGCGGTCTCAAGCGAGAGCTCGTGGCCTGCCTGCGCACCGGCCGCGCTCTGCGCGTTCCCCGGGCGAGGGCCCGCAACAAGCCGGGCGGCCACGTCACCGAGGAGGTGGTGATCAGTCAGCGGCCCGCCGAAGTGGCCGACCGCGCCGTGCCCGGCCACTGGGAAGGGGACCTGATCATCGGGCTGAACCGGTCGGCGATCGGGACTGTTGTGGAACGAACGACCCGCTACACGATGCTCGTTCACCTGCCGCGGGCCGAGGGTTACGGCACCGTCCCACGGACCAAGAACGGCCCCGCGCTGGGCGGCTATGGGGCCGTGGCCATGAAGGATGCCCTGGCCACCACGATGGCCACATTGCCCGACCAGCTTCGCCGCTCACTGACCTGGGATCGCGGCAAGGAGCTGTCCGCTCATGCCCAGCTCACGGTCGAGACCGGGCTGCCGGTCTACTTCGCGGACCCGCACGCTCCGTGGCAGCGGGCCACGAACGAGAACACCAACGGGCTGTTGCGCCAGTACTTTCCCAAGGGCACCGACCTGTCCCGATGGAACGGCGACGAACTGGCCGCCATCGCCACGGTCCTCAACTCCCGTCCCCGTAAAATCCTCGGCTGGAGGACACCCGCGGAAGCCCTCAATGATCATCTACGATCAGCATAAGCCGGTGTTGCGACGACCAGTTGAATCCGCCCTCCGAACCGCGGTCCGAGTGCGTGATACAGCCCTCCTTCAGCACGCCGCGGGCGGCGGCCATCCGCAGGGCATCGACGACGAGCCCGGCCCGGTGATGGTCGGCCATCGCATAGCCGATCACCTCGCGTGTGGCCAGATCGATGACCGTCGCCAGATACCACCAGCCGGCCAGCGTGGGCAGGTAGGTGATGTCGGAGACCAACTTCGTGCCGGGCTCGGCAGCGGTGAAATTTCGGCCGACCAGGTCCGGCGACGGCGCCGCCTTGGTGTCGGCCTTCGTCAGACTACGACGTCGGCGTCGCGTGATCCCGCGGATGCCGCGCTCCCGCATGATCTGCTCGACCTTCTTCCGGTTGATCGGCCGACCCTCGCGCCGCAGGACCGCGGTCACCCGCGGAGCACCGTAGGCGCCCCGCGATCCGGCATGGATCCGCCGGATCTCCCCGGTCAGCTCGTCCTCGGCCTCCTGCCGAGCCCCAGCGGCCTCACGACCCGCAAGGTAGGCATAGTAGGCCGAGCGGCCCACCCTCAGCACCCGGCACAGCAACGACACGCTGTACCCGCCGGGATTGGCCTCACTGGCCCTCTCCGCGTCGATGAACCGGTAGCGCGCGGCTACTTCGGCCTCTGCTGCGCGAAGAAGGCCGTCGCTTTTCCCAGCACCTCGATCGTCTGCTCCTGCTCGCGGACCTTGCGCCGCAGCCTCACGAGTTCCTCACGCTCCGCCGTCGTCAGCACACCAGCCGGCCCCTCACCCCGGTCGGTCTTCGCCTGCTTCACCCAGCCCCGCAGGCCCTCCGGACTCACGCCCAGGTCCCGGGCGACCTCGGTCACCGTCTTCTCCGAGGACAGCGCCAGCGCGACCGCGTCCCGCTTGAACTCGGCCGTGTACCGCTTGCTTGTATTGCTCTTCTTGCCCACTACCTGGAACTGCTTCCTCCGGGACCTGTCGTCCCAGTATCAGGCTGTCCAGGCCGAGGGTGGAACCTCAGGTCCCGGTCTCCAGGTGTCCACGATCAAGGGGAAGGTTCACTCCAGCCGTTCTCCAGCGGATCAGACGCGTTCCGGCACGCCGTTCGGGCAGGATGGCAGGCGATCTGCGACCTATACCGAGGAGCGCTCATGCAGGTGACTCAGGACCAGGTACTCGCCTGGCGGCTGCGGCAGCAGAGCCTTGCCCCGCGGGGGACGTCTTCCGTCGCGCGGCTGGTGCGGGAGCTCGCGGGGGTACAGGCACAGGTGGCCTCGTCCGCGGAGCTCGCCCTCGCCACCCGGCAGCAGAAACCGAAGGCCGATGCCGTCCAGAAGGCGCTCGACACTCGCGATGTGGTCAAGACCTGGGTCATGCGGGGCACGCTGCATCTCGTGGCGGCCGAGCACATGGCGGCCTATCTGTCGCTGATGGCGGCGGCACGGACCTGGGAGAAGCCCGCCTGGCAGCGGACGTTCGGGGTCACGCCGACGCAGATGGCGGCCCTTGGCGAAGCCGTCGACGACATCCTCGCCGGCCAGGCTCTCACCCGCCAGGAGCTCACCGAGGCCCTGGTCGCCCATGACAAATTCGCCTCCCTCGAGGCGCAGCTGACGTCCGGCTGGGGGACGGTGCTCAAGCCGCTGGCCTGGACGGGGAAGCTGTGCCACGGCCCGAACCAGGGCAACCGCATCACCTTCGCCTCGCCGCGCGACCGGGTACCTGGCTGGTCCGGGACGATCGAGCCGGAGGAGGCGGCCCGCACCGTGATCCCCGCGTACCTCGGGGCGCACGGGCCGGCGACGCCGGAGACCTTCGACGCCTGGCTGACGCGCAACGCGCACCGCAAGACCGCGGTGCGCAGCTGGTTCGCCTCGCTCGGCGAGGAGCTGGCAAAGGTGGAGGTGGACGGGACGGCGTGCTACATGCGTGCCGAGGACGTGGACGCGCTGGCGGCGGCCAAGCCGTCGAAGGAGGTACGGCTGCTGGCCGGGTTCGACCAGTACGTGCTGGGGCCGGGCACGTCCGACACGCGCATTCTGCGGGCGGAGCGGCGCAAGGCGGTGAGCCGTACGTCCGGCTGGATCACGCCCGTGGTGGTGTACCAGGGACGGGTCGCCGGGGTGTGGGAGATCACCGACGGGGCCGTGGACGTGCAGTTGTTCTCCGAGAGCCCCGAGGTGCCGAAGGAGGCGCTCGAGGCCGAGGTCGGGCACTTGGAGGCGTGCAACGGCCGGTCGTACGCGATGTCGGTACGGACCATCTGATGCTCGCCCCGGAGTGAACGGCGTTGGGGAGGAAGCGGAATCGCCGCTTCCTCCCCAACGCCGTGTTCAGTCCCTCCGGCAGCCCAAGCGCGGTGACGCGGGGCCGCCTGTCTCCGACCTTGCGGTCAGCGGGCCAGGGGTCGGCCCGGCATGAAGGCCGACAGCGGGGTCCTGCCGCCGTCCTCGGCCGTCGCCTGCCGCAGCACCGCCAGGACGTCCTCGATGCGTGCGAGTCCCGTCTCTCGGTGCCACAGACCGGTGTTGAGTTCTAGGGCCACGCTCAACCGGTCGGGCCGGGCCTGGCCGTGGAAGGACATCTCGTAGCGGGCGGTGCCGTGCGAGACGAGTTCGTACTCCGCCGTGATGTCCGGCAGGTCCAGCGGCATCCACATGGCCAGCTGGAGTTCGCAGGTGACCTGGAACAGGGGCTGGCGGCCGCCCGAGCGTTCCGGCCGCAGGGCGTCCACCATGTCGGCGACGGGGAGCCGCTGGTGGTCGTAGGCGTCGAGGAGCTGGTCGCTGACACGGCGCTGGAAGTCGGCGAACGTCGGGTCTCCCGAGCAGTCGACGCGCAACGGCAGCACGTTGAGGAAGCAGCCCATGAGCCGGTCGGCGCCGGGCTGGGTGCGGTTCTCGCAAGGGAGGCCGATCACGATGTCGTTCTCGCCGCTGAGTCGGTGCAGCACGGTGAGGACGGCGGTGAGGAACACCGTGAAGACAGTGGTCTGCCGATTCCTTGCCGCTTCCGACATGCCGGAGAGCAGTTCCCCAGGTGCCCAGCCCTGGAGGAACTCCCCCACCTGACCGATGTCCGCCGTCCGCGGCCGGTCGGTGTCGAGGTGCAGGTCGTGGGCTCCGGTCAGCCGTCGCACCCAGTAGCGGCGCAGGCGTTCGCCCTCCGGTCCGGCGAGCATGGCGCGCTCGTCCGCGACAATGTCGGCGATTCCGGTGGTGAGCGGCGGCAGCCGGTGGGCGCATCCTTCGGTGCGGGCCCGGTAGAACTCGGACAGCTCCTGCATGAACAGCGTCATCGACACCTCGTCGGTGACGAGGTGATGGAACAGCAGGTGCAGTACGTGCTCCTCCTTGCCCAGCCGGACCAGACGGACCTTCAGCAGCGGGCCATGCTCCAGGTCGAGGGGGGTGTGGGCGGTCTCCTCGCGCAGCCTGGCGGCTTCCCGGGCACGTTCCTCCCGCGATTCCGTTCCGGACAGGTCGATCAGCGGGACGGGCACGTCCAGATGCGGCACGATGCGCTGGCGGGGTTCGGCGTCGACCTCGACGAAAGTGCTGCGCAGGGCCTCCTGCCGGGCCACGACGTCCGCGACCGCTCCTTGGAGCGCGACGGTGTCGAGCGGGCCGTTCAGGGTGAGGAGCATCGGCACGGTGTGGGTGAGCGTTCCGGGGTTCTTCTGCTCGGACAGCCAGATCTGGAGCTGGGAGGCGGCGAGCGGGACGAGCCGCTCGGTGTCGGCGAGGGGAGGCTGTGCCCCAGCCGTCCGGGCGTCGTCCGGTGCGGGCTCCGTGTCGGCCAGACTGCCGGTCAGCTGGGCGACGCCGCGGACGAGTTCGTCGATCTCCGGGTACATACGCTGGATCTCGGCGGTCAGCAGCGCGGGCGTGGGGTTCTCGAAGAGGGTGCGCAGGGGCAGTCGTACCGCGAAGGTCTCCCCGATCCGGCCGACGAGCTTCGCGGACAGCATGGAGTGTCCGCCCATGACGAAGAAGTCGTCATCCGGGCCGACGTCCGGCACGTCCAGCTCCTGCGCCCAGACCTCGCGGACCAGGGAGAGCAGCACCGAGTCGGCCGACGGTACCCGGCCGCTCTCCTCCTCGTCACGGTGAGTGTCGTCTTCGTCGGAGAGCTCGACGGCGGTGACGGGGAGGACGGAGAGCCGAAGGCCGGGGTCCTCGGACCAGGCGCGCAGCACGGCCGCGTACTCGGTGAAGAGGAGGCCGATCTCGTCCGCGGTGAACAGCTCGGTGTCGTACTCGACCCAGGCGCGCAGCCGGCCGGGGCCCAGGTCGATCTCGGTGATGGTGTCAAGGCGACCGCGGGTGCGGTCCACCTCGAAGGGCTCGGCGGCCGCGGCGCCGAAGCGTGGCGTGGACACAGGGGAGAGGCGGGGCAGGAAGAGATGCTGGAGGAGGGCGTTGCGGCTGCCGGAGCGGCTGCCGCCGGGGAGTACGGTCTCGACGATCCGGCCGAGGCTGATCCGTCCGTGGCCGGCCGCAGCGGATACGGCACGGCCGGTGCGGCCGATGAGCTCTTCGAAGCCGGGGTCCGCGGAGGCGTCCAGGCGGACGGGTACGGTGTTGGCGAACTGGCCGACGACCTGTTCGATTTCGGGCAGGTTCCGGCCCGGCACCATGGTGCCGAGGAGGAAGTCGTCGCGGCCGGTGCGGCGGGCGACGAGCCCGGCGAAGGCGGCAAGCGCCGTGACGTAGCCGGAGGTGCGGTGCCTCCTGGCGAGGGCGAGCAGCCGGTCGGCGAGGTCGTCGCCGAGGTGGAACTCCACGCGGGCGCCCACGGTGCCCTTCCGCGCGGGTCGTGGGCGGCCCGCACGCAGGTCGAGGACATCCGGCACGTCCAGCAGGGTCTCTTGCCAGTGGGCCAGCTCCGCGCTCTCCACCGTGTCGCGGGTGTCGCGCTCCCAAACAGCGAAGTCGCCGAACTGCAGGGCGGGTTCTGGGACGGAGGAGATCCGGCCCTCGGTGAACGCCTCGTAGTCGCGGACGATCTCGTCGAGGACGAGGGCGGCGGAGGTGGCGTCGCACACCACGTGGTGGCAGGCGAGGACGAACACCGACGTCCCCTCGTCGGCGTCGATGAGCATGGCTCGCAGCAGCGGCCCCTCGGCGAGGTCAACGGGCCGCTCCACGAAGTCGGTGGCCGCGGCCCGCGTGGCCTCCTCCCGGTGCTCGGGCGGGATGCCGAGCACGCTGGCGAACGTCAGCGGGGCCTTGTCGGGTGGAGGCAGCACCCGCATCACCGGAATGCCGTCCGGCGCGGGGACCACCGTGCGCAGCGCCTCGTGGCGTGCGACGGCGGCGAGCAGTGCCCGCCCCAGGGCCGCACGGTCTACGGGGCCGGTCAGCCGCAACCCGCCGGACTCGGTGTAGAGGGTCCGGCCCGTCTCCATGTTCTCGGCGAACCACAGCTGGGTCTGGACAGGAGTGAGGGGCAACTGCTCGTCTTCGGGGTGCATCTCAGGGGGTTCTCCTTGGTCTGTGGTCTCTTGTGGTGCGGGACTCACTCGTCGCCGAGCGCGGCGAGCATCGCGTCGATCTCGGCCTCGCTCATCCCGGCGAGGGCGATCTCGCGGTCCGCCGCCAGTCCGGCACCCACCGCGTAGGAGCCGATGCCCGTGTCGATCTCGGTGGCCATCTCGCGCAGGCCGGGGTGCTGGAAGAGACCGGCGATGGGCACCTCGCGGCCGAGCCGTTCGCGGATGCGGGAGACCAGCTGGACGACCATCAGGGAGTGGCCGCCGATCTGGAAGAAGTCGTCTTCCAGGCCTACTTGGAGAACGCTGAGGAGTTCCTGCCAGATGGCGGCGAGTGCCTTCTCGGTGTCGGTCTCCGGCGGCACATGGACCCGGGCCCGGGCGTCGGGGCCGGCTCCGGGTTCGGGCAGGGCCCGCCGGTCGACCTTGCCGTTGCGGGTGAGAGGGATCGCCTCCAGGGTCTCGTAGACGGTGGGGACCATCCACTCGGGCAGCCCGCGGCTGAGAGCCCGGCGCAGCTCGCGGCCCGTGACCTCCGCCCCTTCGGCCGGGACGACGTAGGCGATCAGCCGCTGGCTGCCGGTGGTGTCGGCCCGGGTGACGACGACGGCGTCGACGATGCCGGGGAGCGAGAGAAGGGCCGAGCGGATCTCGCCGAGCTCGATCCGGTGGCCGCGGATCTTGACCTGGCCGTCGGCGCGTCCGAGGTAGCACAGTTCACCGCCGGGCACCCGCCGGGCGAGGTCGCCGCTGCGGTACATCCGGGCGCCGGGCTCGGTGCCGAAGGGGTCGGGGAGCATCCGGTCGGCGGTGAGGCCGGGCCGGCCGAGGTAGCCGAGGGCGACGCCGGCTCCGCCGACGAAGAGCTCCCCCGAGACGCCGGGCGGGACGGGGTTCAGGTTCTCGTCGAGGACGTACAGGGCGAGGTCACGCAGGGGGTCGCCGATGACCGAGTCGGTCCTGGCCACGTCGGCCGCGGTGATGCGCCGGTGGGTGACATGGACGGTGGTCTCGGTGATGCCGTACATGTTGACGAGGGACGGCGTGCTGTCGCCGTACGCGGCGAACCAGTCAGTGAGGACGGTCGGGTCGAGGGCCTCGCCGCCGAACACCACGTATCTCAGGGAGAGTTTCAGCCTTCGCTCCAGGACGATCCGGCTGACCTGGGCGAAGGAGGACGGTGTCTGGTTGAGGACGGTGACGCGTTCCTCGGCGAGGAGTGCGGCGAACTCGTCGGCGGCGCGGGTCACCCAGTGGGGTACGACGACGAGTCGGCCGCCGTGCAGCAGGGCACCCCACAGCTCCCAGACGGAGAAGTCGAACGCGTGGGAGTGGAACATCGTCCAGACGTCGTCGGGGCCGAAGTCGAAGTGCTCCTCGGCTGAGGTGAAAAGACGCAGAGCGTTGGCGTGGCTGACGACGACGCCCTTGGGTACGCCGGTGGAGCCGGAGGTGTAGATGATGTACGCCGGTGCGCCGGAGTTCACCGCGGGGGCGGCCACGGGTGTGTCGGGGAAGAGGGCGAGGGGGTCGCCGCTCTCGTCGGGGCCTTCATCGAGCAGCAGGGCGGGCGGGGTGGAGTCGGGGTAGCGGGCGGCCAGGTCGGACGTGGTGACGACGGCGGCGCAGCTCGCGTCGGCGAACTGGACGGCGGTGCGCTCGGGCGGGTTGTCGGCGTCGACGGGGACGTACGCGGCGCCGGTCTTGAGCACGCCGAGGAGGGCGGCCGGCAGGTCGGCGCACCGGTCGAGGTGGACGCCGACGTTTCGGCCGGGACCCGCGCCGAGCGCGCGCAGCGCGTGGGCGAAGCGGTTGGAACGGCGGTCCAGGGCCGCGTAGTCCTGCTGCTCGCCCTCGAAGGTGACGGCGGTACGGGTGGCATACCGGGCCGCTGTGGCGGCGAACCGTTCGTGGAGGGTGGTGTCGGCGCCGGCCGGTGGGGCTGCGGGCGTGCCGAGGAGTCGAACGCGTTCCTGGACGCCGAGGAGGTCGAGGTCGGCGACGGGGGTGTCGGGGCGCCGGACGGCGTCTTCGAGCAGGCGGTGCATCCGGTCGAAGAACGATCCGAGGGTGCTGTCGTCGAACAGCTCGTCGTTGTAGGGGAGATAACCGGTGACGGTGCCGTCCTCGGCCCACAGCTCGGCCATCATGTCGTAGTGCGTCGCGCCGCCGCCGAGGTCGGCGTACTCCACGGTGGTGCCCGGGATGGCCGGTGGCACAGGTGGGGCGTCGCGCAGACTGAAGGAGGTCTGGAAGACGGGCGTGGAGCCGGGGCTGCGGCGGGTGTTGAGGGCCTGCACCAGCATCTCGAACGGCAGGTCCTGGTGGGCGAAGGCCTCGTTCGACGCCTGGGTGACCCGACGCAGCAGCTCGCGGAACGAGGGCCGGTCACCGACCTGGACGCGGATGGGCAGCCAGTTGAGGAAGTAGCCGATCATCGACTGCACTTCGGGACGGCTGCGTCCGGCGACGGGGACGCCGACCACGATGTCGTCCTGGCGTACGTGCCGGGACAGTGCGGCGAAGTAACCGGCGAGGAAGGCCTGGTGGAGGGTGGCTCCCTCGGCGCCGGCGAGGTCGCGTACGGAGCGGGTGAGGGCGGGGGCGAAGCGGACGGGGTGGAAGCGGCCGCGGGTGCGGCGCTCCACGGTGCGGGGGCGGTCGAGGGGCAGTTCGAGGAGTTCGGGGGCGTCGGCCAGGGTGTCCCGCCAGAAGTCCAGTTCGCGCTGCAGGTTCTCGCCGGTGAGCGTCTCCCGCTGCCAGTGTGCGAAGTCCGGGTAGTGGAGGGACGGGACGGCGGGAGCGGGGGTGCCGTCGCGCTCCGAGGCGTACAGGGCGCCGATCTCGTTGAGCAGGATGCCGAGGGACCAGTAGTCGGAGACGATGTGGTGCTGCACTATCAGCAGCAGCCACTCCTGCGCGGCGGTGCGGTAGAGGCGGACGCGCAGGAGCGGGCCGCGCTCCAGGTCGAAGGGTTCGAGGACGGCGTCGGCGGCGCGTTGTTCCGCCCGGTGGCGGGCGTCGGGGTACTCGGTCAGGTCGTCGACGGTCATCGGGATGTCGACCCGGTCGAGCACGGTCTGCACGGGGCCCTGCGCAGTCTCGGTGAACACGGTCCGCAGCGACTCGTGCCGCTGCGCGGTGTGCTGCAGGGCGCGCCGCAGGGCGTCGGGGTCGAGCGGCCCGTGCAGACGCAGAGCCGTCGGCACGTGGAAGACCTCGCGGAACGGCACCAGTCGGTCCATGAACCAGAGGCGTTCCTGCTCGTACGAGAGCGCCAGCCCGGTGACCCCGGCGGGCCGCCGCCAGATCCCCCGCTCCTGCGGCGGACCCTCCCCGGCGCCCTCGGCGAGCAGCCGGAGGACAAGGTCACGTCGTCGCGGATCGAGGGCGGCGAGCCGTCGCGCGACGTCGCCGTCCAGTGTCAGGGCCAGGTCTGTCATGGCGGACTCCATCGGGTGAACCGGGTCTTCGAGGTGGGTGCGGGGGCAGCGGGCCGGGGCACGGCCGGCAGTCAGCGGGCGGTGAAGCCGCCGTCTACGACGAGGCAGGTTCCGGTGACGCCGCCGGCACTGTCGGCGGCGAGCCAGAGGACGGCTTCGGACACCTCCTGGGCGGTGACCAGGCGGCGCAGTGCGTGGTATGAGGCGGAGCTGCGCTCGTAGTCCTCCAGAGAGCTGCCGATGGACGCGGCGACGGCCGCGGTGCTCTCCGTACACAGCGCCGGATCGGCCTCGACGGTGGTCGGGCAGACGGCGTTGACGCGGATACCGAGCCGTCCGTACTCCAGAGCCAGCGCCTTGGTCAGGCCGACGACGGCGTGCTTGGAGGCGACGTAGCTGGAGAACATCTCGAAGGCGACGAGCCCTCCGGTGGAGGCGGTGTTCACGATGGCGCCGCTACGCCGCGCGGCCATGTGCGGGAGCACCGCGCGGGCGCAGCGCCAGGTGCCGTTGAGGTTGACGTCGATGACGAGCTGCCAGTCCTCCTCGGAGAGTTCGTGCGACATGACGCCGCCGGGGGCGAGCAGTCCGGCGTTGTTGACGAGGACGTCGATGGAGCCGAACTCGTCGATTCCGGCGGCCGTGGCCGCGTCGACCTGTGCCTGGTCTCGGACGTCGGCGACCGCGGTGACCACCCGGCTGCCGAGGCGGCGGCAGTCTCGCGCCGTCTCCTCCAGAAGCTTGCGGCC
>NZ_JUJA01000072.1:27575-30207 GCF_001906585.1 Streptomyces kebangsaanensis
CGCCGCTCTCGCGGCCGAGGTCGACGAGCACCAGGTCCGCCCCCTCCTCGGCGAACAGCAGGGCGTGCGAGCGGCCCAGGGCACGGGCCGCACCGGTGATCATGACGGTCTTGTTGTCGGCTCGCCCCATGGCGACGCGCTCCTTCGCATTTGGTCCGCTCGGCGTGGATGTCCGCTAGGCGTGGATGAGGGTGGTGGCCGGTGCGCGGCGCAGCACGCCGGCCAGATCGGTCAGTGCCCGGGTCAGGACGACGACGGACCGGTGGAGGTCGCCGAGATCGATGTGTTCGTCGTCGGTGTGGTCGAGGTGGGCGTCGCCCGGGCCGTAGGCGACCATCGGGACCGGCCACTGGTGGTCGATGACGTTCATGTCCGAGGTGCCGGCCTTCAGGCGCAGCGCCGGGCGTCCGCCGTGCAGCCGGATCGCGTTGCGCAGGGCGCGGGCCACCGGGTCGGAGACGCCGCGGCGTACGGCCGGGACGCGTTCGTCCAGGCGCGCCGCGGCGTGCACGGCCGTGTCGTCGACGAACCGCTGGAAGTCGTCGAAGTCGAACCCGGCCGGTACCCGGCAGGTGATGGACGCGGCGGCGTCCCGGATGCCGCCNAGCCGCACCAGTGTGGCGACGGCCGCGTCGAAGGACACGCCCTCGTGTGCGCCGGAGGCCCGGCGCATGTAGGCGTCGACCCCCTGCCAGAACGCGGCGGCCGCCTCGACGGCGGTCTCCTCGGGGCTGGAGGTGTGCATGGGCGGGCGGCTGACCTCGTACTCGACGCCGACCCGGCCCTTGTAGCCGAGGCACACCCCGTCCCAGCCGCTGGGCTCGCCGATGACGACGGCGTCGGGCGCGGGCAGGGTACGCAGCAGGTGCCGCGCGCCCCGTGAGCCGGGCACCTCCTCGCCGACGGCGCCCGCCACAATGACCCGCAGCCGCGGAGCCGCGGCTGCGGCGCGGACGGCGGCGCAGGTCATGGCGACGAGCGGTCCCTTGGCGTCGACCGTGCCGCGGCCGTAGAGCAGATCACCGACCTGGCAGACCGCGATGTCGCCGGGGACGGTGTCGATGTGGCCGAGGAGCAGCACGGTGGGCCCGTCGGTGGCACCGATCTCCCCGACGGCGTTGCCGACGGCGTCGACCCTGGCCCGCATGCCGAGCCGTTCCATCTGCCCAGCCAGGTACGCGGAGGCCCGCTCCTCCCGTCCGGAGACGGACGGAATCCCCACGAGTCCGCGCAGCAGCCGCGCCGGATAGTCGTCGCCCGCGCTCACCCGGTCCCCCTCCCTGCGTGGTCTCCCCGGCCCCGGCCTGTGGCACCGGGACCGGCCGCACCGCGCCCGACGGTCCCGGAACGGCCGGCCGACGTCGTGCGCCCGCCGAGCGGGGCGCGGGCGCGGCCCGGTACGCGAATGTGCGACGTCGGCCCGGCGGCTGGACCCGGTCCGCGCGGGCGGGTCCGCGGCGCGCGGACGGCGTGGTCCGCACCGTGGGTGACGGGGCCGCAGCGCCCGGGGGTGCTCACGCGGGTCTCCGGTGAACGGTGACGGTCAGGCGCAGGCGGGTGCCCGTGTGGGAGTGCAGCGCCGCGCGGACGGGGGTCGGGCCGTGACCGGAGGCGATGGTGACAAGGTCCACCCCGCCGGTCAGCGCGTCCGCCGCAGAGCGCAGTTTGTGGCGCATCCGGCCGCGTACGGACGGCGGGAGCTTCGCGGCCGGGCCCACCTCCAGGTCAGGGAGCACGGTGTCGGGGCGGTCGGGGTCGCGCAGGACGCCGGGGGCGCGGGTGAGCAGGACGAGAGCGGTGGCGTCCAAGGCGGTGGCGACGGCGGCTGCGGCGCGGTCGGCGTCGACGTTGAGCAGCGTGCCGTCCTCGGCCGCGGCGGGCGGTGACAGCACCGGCAGTTCGCCCGCGGCAAGCAGGACGCGCAGCAGGGCCGGGTCTACGCGGTCGACGCGGCCGCTGAGGTCGTCGCGGACGATCCGCACCCGGCCGCCGCCGTCGTACACGCGCAGCGCGGTCTTGCGTACCGCGGTCAGCGTGCCGCCGTCCGCGCCGGACAGCCCGGTGGCGGCGATGCCGCGTCGGCGCAGTCCACTCAGCAGGGCGGGCTTCACCCGCCCGAGCAGGGCCATGGTCAGCGCGTCGAGCGCCGCCGCGTCGGTGCGCCGGGCGCTGGTGCCGTCGGCGGACCGCAGGTGTTCCACGGTGCGGCCGAGCTGACCGCTCAGCCGGTCGGCCTCCGCTCCGCCGCCGTGGACGAGCACGACACGCGTGCCCTGCGCGGTGAGTGCGGCGATGTCGTCGAGGACGGCGTCCCTGTCGATGTCGCTGCCCAGTTTCACTACGAGTGTCATCCTGTCCCTCCCTTCACATGGGGTAGATCACCTCGGGTCGTTCACACGGGCCGGTTCACATGGGGTGCAGGCCGGGGAATGCCAGTCCGGACCGCTCCGGCAGACCGGCGGCGAGATTTGCGCTCTGCACGGCTCCGCCTGCCGCGCCCTTGACAAGGTTGTCGAGTGCCGCGACCGCGACGATCCGGTCGTCGTCGAGGTCGAAGCCGATGTCGCAGTGGTTGGAGCCGAGCAGCATCCGTGGTTCCGGCAGCCGGTGCAGTCCCTGGCGCTGCGCGACG
>NZ_JUJA01000072.1:30215-52638 GCF_001906585.1 Streptomyces kebangsaanensis
GCTCGTCGGTGTACGCCTTCCGGTAGGCGGCCCAGACCTCGGTACGGGTGACGGCACGGCCCGGGCGGACCTGGGCGACGACCTGGACGCCGCGCACGGCGGGTACGGCCGTGACGGTCATCCGGGCGCGTACGCCGGTGTGCTGGGTGATCTCCGGTTCGTGGCGGTGGCCGACGGGCCCGTAGACGCGCAGGGCGGAGGCCCGTTCGGGGTGGTGACCGGCGAGTCCGGGGGTGTTGCCGGAGCCGCTGGAGCCGGTGCGGGCGTCGACCAGGACGTCGCCGTCCACGAGTTCCGCGTCCGCGAGGGGGCACAGGGCGAGGACGGCCGCCGTCGCCATGCAGCCGGGCACCGCGATCCGGTCTGCGGTCCGCAGCCGGTCGCGGTAGATCTCGGGAAGGCCGGGGACGAACGCGGTGGCGCCTGCGGCTCGGGCGGAGGAGGCCGTGCCGTAGTGCCGCCGGGCCGCCTCGGGGTCGTGGAGCCGGAAGTCGGGGCTGAGGTCGATCAGGAGCCCGGCCCTGCCGCGCAGTTCGTCGAGCCGGGCGGCGAACTCACCGTGCGGCAGTGCGCTGAACAGAACGTCGACGCGCTCCAGGCGAGCGGGGTCGGTGAAGGCGAGCTCGTCCGTGCCCCGGAGGTTGGGGTGGGCGGTGTGCAGGGGCTTGCCGGTGTGGCGCCGGGACGTCGCCTGGACCAGGTCGAAGGTGGGGTGGCCGAGCAGCAGCCGGGCCAGTTCGCCTCCGACATAGCCGGCGCCCCCGAGGATGCTGGCTCTCATGGGTTGTCGCCCTCCTGACTCGGTGCGGGTCCGGCGGTACGGGCCTTGCCCTGCGTGACCTTGCCGGGTGAGGCCTCTCCCTGCGGGGCCTCGCTCAGCACGTAATCGGCGAAGGCCTCGGCGATGGCGAAGGCGGTGGACTCGTCGCCGACCGCCGCGCCCCGGAACTCGACGCCGCTGTTGACCTCGTTGACAAGCAGCCGCCCGTCGTCGCTCTCCAGCAGGTCGACCCCGAGCAGTCCGCCGCCGACGGCCTTGGCGGCCCGCAGCGCGAGATCCTCGAGCTCGGGGGTGAGCGGGCAGCGGCTGGTGCGGGCGCCCCGTGCGACGTTGCCGATCCAGTGCTCTCCCGTCCGGTGGACGGCGGTCACAGCGCAGTCGCCCGCGACGACGACCCGGATGTCGCGCTGCGGGGTGCGGACGAACTCCTGGGCATAGATGAGCTGTTGCTGCGGCGAGGGGAGGGACTCCTTGAGAGCGAGGACTGCCTCGGCGGCGTCGATGTCGTTGATCTTGCACAGTCCCCGGCCCCAGGAGCCGTTGACGGGCTTGATCACCGCGGGCAGCCCGACCCGGCGCAGCGCCTCCTCACCGGCGGCCGGGGCGAGGGCCACGGCCGTGACGGGGACGGGGAGGCCCGCGGCGTGCAGAACCAGCGTGCTGTGGATCTTGTTGTCGCAGACGGCCACGGTCGACGCCGAGTTGGCCACCGGGATACCGAAGGCCTCGCACATACGGCTCACTTCGAGGCGCCGGGTACCGGCAATGGAGCGGTTGCACGCCATCCGCCAGGCCGGTGCCGGGTCGCCGACCCGGTAGCTGAGCGTCCGGTCGTCGATCACGACGACCGCCACACCGCGCCTCCGGAACGCTTCGAGCAGCAGCTTTTCCTCGAAGCGCACCCGGGAGGCGATCAGCGCGACAGGCCGGCCGTCACCGGTACCGGCCTCCGCCCCGGTCCTGGTCAGGTCACTCACCCCAGTCCTCTTCGATCTCGGGGGCCAGCGCGAGGGTGACTGGCCCCACCGCGACGACCTCCAGCTCCACGGCGCAGCCGGTGCACACGACGATCTCGGTGACCTCGGTGTCCGCGGCCAGGCCGACGCCCGCACCGCAGTCGGGGCAGGCCGCTCGTTCGGTCATGGTGTCCAGAGTCATCACTCACTCCACATCGAGTCTTGAAGCATCTTGCCCGCTCCGTGCGGCTGACTCAATCTAAAAGCTACAAACTCTTCAAAGTCAAGCGAGACTCTATGTAGAGTTCAGGGGTCAGCATCACTCTGTGCGTGGAGGGGGACCGAAGTGACTCTTCAAGTCATCGAACCGACCGGCGCGAGAAACAGGGAGGCGAGGGAGCACATACAACTGCCGCTGCGACTCACCGAACTGTTCAACAACGTCGCCTTCACCGGTCCGGACACCCTGGGCAACGGCCGGCTCAACGTATGGGGCAACAGCCTGCCCATCGGCACCCTGCCCACCGGTCGGATCCGGGTCTCCGGCATCGAGTTCGACGTCTCCGCGCCCGACGGCGTCGCGCCCGACAACGTGCGCTGCACCGGCCAGCTCGTCCACCTTCCGGACGGCACCGCCGCCGACTGGCTGCACCTGCTAGTCACCTCCGAGCGGCGCTGCGAGGAGACCGTTCATCTGCACTACGCCTCCGGGGCCGTGGACCCCGAGTGGATCCGTGTCTCCGACTTCTGGCCCGCCACCGGGCACTTCGGCGAGGTGCTCGCGGCCCGCTCGGCCGGCATGCACTATCCGCACCACATCCAGCCCGATCTCGGCGGTCAGGTCTGGTCGGTGCGCGTCCCGGCCGTACGCCGGGAACCACTGCGCAGTGTGCGGCTGCCCGACAACGCCGCCCTGCACCTCTTCGCCATGACCGTGGAGGGAGTCCGATGACCGTCCTGGACAGTCCAGGCCCCGTCGCAGAAGGCATCCAAGGCCCCGTCAGCATCACCCCTACCGGACCGTACGCGGGCGCGGTGCCCGTGGCCTCCTCCCCCGCCTGGTACGACGACCTCTGCAGCTGCCTCCAGGTCGACCTGGTGCACGTGCTGCGGCTCGGCGGCTGGGACCCGCTGCAGGCTCTCGGCAGCGGCTGGCGGCTGCGGGCCGTGCCCGAGGACTGCGAGCCCGTCGAGTTCTTCCACCCCGCGGGGGACGACCTGGCCTCCTCCTTCGGGATCTACCACCCGCTGACCCTGCGGTGGCACCGGCCCGCTGACGACGCCGAGGCCCACGACCAGGTGGCCGCCGCACTCGCCGACGGGATCGTACCCATTGTCTCGGTCGACAACTACCATCTGCCATTCCGCCCGGCCTACCACGACGTGCACGCCGGACACCTCCTGATGGTGACCGGGTACGACCCGGACACCCGCACCTACCGGGTCCTCGATCCGATGCCGCCCGCCTACCGAGGGCCGCTGCCCCGCGAGGTCCTGGAGCGCAGCCGCTCTTCCGCCAACCCGGACGACGGCAGCGATCCCTTCTTCGCCGGGTCCGGGCCCGCCAGGCGCTGGATGGAGGTCCGCCTGGAAGGGCCGCAGCCGGAGCCGACCTGGTCATGGCTGCGTACCGCGCTGAAGACCAACGTCCAGTCGCTGCGCGGCGCGGAGGGGGACGGCCTGCCCGCCCTCGCCGCCTACTTCGACGCCCTGCCCGGCGCCGTCGCCGCCGAGGGGGCGGCCCCGCTGCTGCGGACGTACCGCATCGGCTGGCCCGCGCAGGCCGAGGCCGGGCTGCACGCCCGGTTCCTCGCCGAGGCCGCCCGGCGCCTGGGCCGCTTCCGTCTCGCCGAGGCGGGCCGCGCCGTGGAGCTGGTCTCCCACTCCTGGACCGGCGTTCGCATCAGCGCGGCCCACGGCGAGGAGAACCCCCAAGAGGCCGCACGCCAGGTCGTCGAACACGGCCGCACCCTGCTGCGCAGTTACGAAGCGGCACTGCACGCGGTCGAGTCCGCGCTGGACCGGCCGTGACCGCCGGACGCGCCACGAACGCGCCCACGACCGAGGGAACCGAGAGAGGCGGACCGACAGGCATGACGGAGCGACCGCACCAGCTCGCGATGCTCGGCGGACCCCGCGCGGTCCCGCCGGAGACCGCCGCGCCCCGGTGGCCGGTGGTCACGCGGGGCGACGAGGAGGCCGTGGCCCGGGTCCTGACCGGCGGGCGGCTGACCGCCACGGCCGAGGGCGAGGAGGAGGTGCCAGGCCTGGAACGGGAGTGGGCCGCCTACACCGGCACCGCGCACTGCGCGGCCGTGGGCTCCGGCACCGCGGCACTCCAACTGGCCCTCGCCGCGCTCGGCGTGGGCCCGGGCGACGAGGTGGTCGTGCCCGCCGTCTCGATGAACGCCACCGCCCTTGCCGTGGTCCAGCAGGGAGCGCGGCCGGTCTTCGCGGACATCGACCCGGAGACGTACACCATGGACCCGGACGCCGTGCGCGCTGTGGCGGGTCCGCGCACCAAGGCGCTGCTCCCGGTCCATCTGCACGGGCTGCCTGCCGACATGGACGCGCTGCGGACGATCGCCGCCGAGCTCGGCGCCGCGGTCGTGGAGGACGCCGCCCAGTCACACGGAGCCGCCCACCGGGGCCGGCGCACCGGCGCACTGGGGACGGTGGGCTGCTTCAGTCTGCACCCCAGCAAGAACCTGCCCACCTGCGGCGAAGGCGGCCTACTCACCACCGACGACCCAGACATTCACGAACGCGTCCTGCGGCTCCGGCAGTTCGGCGAGGACCCACGCCCCCGACGCACCCGCAGCTATGTGTCCCACATCGCCGGATGGAACCACCGCATCGGCCCCGTGGAGGCGGCGTTCGCGCGCAGTCAGCTCGCCCGCCTCGATGAGTACGGCCGCCGCAGGGCGCCCGGGGTCCTGGCCTTCCTCGACCGGCTCGCCTCGCTGCCCGGCCTACTGGTACCGGTGGTTCCCAAGGGTTCCGTTCACGCCTGGCACATCCTGCGGTTCCGGCTGGACCCGCAGGCCCTGGGACTGGCGGACGAGGACGCCGCCGCGCTGCGCCGGGCACTGCACCGGGCGCTGCGCGCCGAGGGCGTACCGGTGTCGCGCTACCAGGAGGAGCCGCTGCCAGCGCACCCCGCCTTCACTCCGCACGTCCCCGCCGGCGCGCGGTTCCCGGTGGCCCGCGCCGTGCTCACCGATTCGCTGTGCCTGCAGCGGCGCCACCTCGACCCCGGCTCCGGTCCGGTGCTCGCCGCGTACGCCGACGGCTTCGAGAAGGTGTGGCAGCACCTCGACCTGATCCGCCGGATGGTGCGCTCGGCCTCCCCGGCCGCTCGCGGCCGGCAGGAGGTGAGCGCCGTATGACCTCCCCCACCACCACCGAGCCGCTACCGGCCTCCGCGGAAGAGGCTTCGGCGGAGGCCACCGAGGAGGCCGCGCTGCGCATCCGCCGCAGCATCGTCGGCATGGCCGCCGGCCGCCAGGGCGCGCACCTGGGTGGCAGCCTGTCCTGCGCGGACATCCTGGCCGTCCTCTACTTCAACGTACTGGACCTGCCCGGTGACTCGTTCGTGCTGAGCAAGGGCCATGCGGCACCGGCCCTGTACGCGGCGCTCGCCGCCCGCGGACTGCTCGACGAGGTCGAACTGGACGGGTACGCCTCGCCCGGCAGCCGGCTGTTCGGACACCCGTCCCGCGGGCTGCCCGGTGTGGAGTTCGCGACCGGCTCGCTCGGGCACGGTCTGGCGCTCGGCTGCGGTCTGGCGCTCGCCGGGCAGCTCCGGTGCGGCGCCGAGGAACGGGTCTTCGTCCTGATGGGGGACGGGGAGCTGCAGGAGGGTTCCGTGTGGGAGTCCCTGATGTTCGCCGGCCACCGCAAGCTGTCCCGGCTCACCGCGATCGTCGACCGCAACGGTCTACAGCAGGCCGCCTCCACGGAGGGCTCGCTGTCCCTGGAGCCGCTCGGCGACCGGCTCCGGTCCTTCGGCTGGGAGGTACGGGAGACCGACGGCCACGACCATGGTCCGCTGCGCACGGCGCTCGCCACCCCCTCCGAAAGCGGCCGGCCGGTCGCCGTGGTGGCCCGCACCGTCAAGGGGCGCGGCATCCCGTTCCTGGAGCGTCGGGTGGCAAGCCACTACGTGACGCTGAGCCCGGCACTGCACCGGCGGGCGCTTGCCGCGCTGCGCGCCGCGGGGCAGGTGGCCCGGTGACCGCCCCCGCGCCCACGCCCGCACTCGCGCATCAGCGGCCCGCGCCCGCCGGTCCCCGGGAGGTGTACCGGGAGGCTCTGACGACGCTCGCCGCGGACGACGAGCGGGTGCTCTGCCTGGACTCCGACCTGGGCGGCCTGGACACCTCCTTCGGCAGCCGGTTCCCCGAGCGCTACATCAGCACCGGCATCGCCGAGGCGAACCTGTTCACCGTGTCGGCGGGGCTCGCCGCCCGCGGACTGCGCCCCTACGCCCACACCATGGCCACGTTCGCCGCGACCCGGGCCGCCGAGCAGCTGAAGCTCGACATCGTCGGCACCGGCCTGCCGGTACGGGTGGTGGCCACCCATGCCGGCCTTTCGGCCGCGCACTTCGGCACCACGCACTACTGCCTGGAGGACCTGGCCCTCACCCGGGCGTTGCACGGGCTGACGGTAGTCGTGCCCGCCGACGTCCGGGAGATCGGCCCCGCTCTGGCGGCGCTGCACGAGCTGGACGGGCCCTCGTACCTCCGGCTCGGACGGTCGGCGACTCCGCCGGTGCACGGCGAGGCCGCCCCGCCGTTCCGGCTCGGCGAAGCCGTGACCCTGCGCGCCGGGAACGACGTCACGCTGGTCGCGTGTGGTCCGCTCCCCGTGCGCTTCGCGCTGGTCGCCGCCGACCGGCTCGCCGAGGACGGGGTAGGGGCCCGGGTGCTGCAGATCCACACCCTGGCCCCGTTCGACGAGGCGGCGGTCGCGGCCGCGACCGCCGAGACCGCCGGGCTCGTCACGGTCGAGGAGCACCGGCCGCAGGGCGGTCTCGGCGACGCGGTCACGCAGGTCGTCGCGGCCCACGCCCCCCGGCCCGTGCTGCGGGTCGCGGTGACGGGCCCATTGCCCAAGCTCGTCGACGACCACGCCGGGCTGCTCTCCGCGACGGGGGTGAGCGCGGAGACCGTCTACGGCGCCGCGCTGCGCGCGCTGGCCCTGGCCCCGCCCGGTGACGCCCGCGGGGCCCCCAGCCACCTGGCACGGCCCCGCGCCGCCGAAAAGGCCCCCCAGGCGCCCGTACCGCACCGGGCCGGCCCTGTCTCGGCCACGCGACGGGACCCGACGGCCGGTCCGGCGTCCGACGCGGGCCTGGTCCCGAAACCAGCCCGCAGCCACCCGTACCCGTACCCGAGCCCGTGCGGTGAGCCGTACGGGGCGCCCGCCCGTGGGACGACGGCGCTTCCGGCGTCCGGTCGTTGCGCACAGCAGCCCACCGCCCCGGCTCGTACCCGTCCGGCCTCATCGATCACGCCCGGAAACCCCCTCGGAAAGCAGGCCCTCATGAGCACGCAGACCACGTCCGCCGACCCGGCGTCGCAGGACTACGTCGCCGCCCTGTTCGCCCGGCTGTTGAGCGTCACCGCCCCCGGCCCCGACGACGACTTCTTCGTCCTGGGCGGGACCTCACTGTCGGCGATGGACCTGATCGCGCTGATCGAGCAGGAGCGCGGAGTGCAGCTGCCCGTTCGCGACTTCTACCGCGGCACGTCCGTCGCCGAACTCGCCGCCACCCTCGATCAGCTGTCCGAAGCCTCGGCCTGAACCGGCCGCCCGGCCCCTCCCGGAGGAGACAACAGATGCGCCTTTCGACACCGCCGTTCACCCCAGCGGACACCGATGTGACGGCCGTGGACTTCCTCGCCTCGACGTACTACACCGAGGGCGACCCGCACGCGCTGTGGACCCACCTGCGGGTCCACGACCCGGTCCATCACTTCACCCCGTCCGACGGCCGGGAGCCCTTCTGGGTGGTCACCCGGCACGCGGACGTCAGCCGGGTGCTCAAGGACCACTCGGTCTTCTCCTCCCGGCGCGGGACCATGCTCTGCATCATCGACCTGTCCATGCCGGACATCGCCTCCGACCAGATGATGCCCGACACCGACCCACCCCGGCACGGCCAGCTGCGTGACCCGCTCAACCGCGTGATGACGCCTCGTGCCGTCGCCGCCCAGGAGGAGGCCATCCGCGGCATCGTCCGCGACATGCTCGAACCCGCCCTGAACGGCGAGGTGTTCGACCTGGCGCAGGCCGCGCTGATGTTCCCCATGGCCTTCACCGGCTCCATAATGGGCCTGCCTCGCGAGACCTGGGACCGCATGTCCCGGCTGACCACGATGACCATCGCCTACGACGACCCTGAGTACATGGAGAAGGCGCCCAAGCCCACCCTGCGCCAGGCGCACCACGAGCTGTTCTCCTTCTTCAGTGACGAGATCGCCCGCCGGGACCGTACGGACCCCGGCGACGACCTGATCGGCATCCTGCTGCGGATGAACCTGGAGGGCGAGCCGCTCACCGAGCGGCAGATCATGCTCAACTGCTACAGCCTGCTCCTCGGTGCCAACGTGACCACGCCGCACGTGGTCTCCACGACGGCCCTGACCATGGCCCAGCACCCCGAGCAGTTCCGGGCCCTGAGGGAGAACCCGCAGCTGCGCGGCACGGCCTTGGAGGAGCTGCTGCGCTGGTCGTCGCCCGCCAGCCACTTCATGCGGTACGCGACGGCCGACGTGGAGCTGGGCGGGCGGACGATCCGGGCGGGTGACCCGGTCAGCGTCTGGCTGGGCTCGGCCAACCGTGACGAGCGCGTCTTCAAGGATCCGTTCACCTTCGACGTCGCCCGTCGGCCCAACCGGCACATCGCGTTCGGGGTCGGACCGCACTACTGCATCGGCTCCGGCCTCGCCCGCCTCGCGCTGCGGCTGTTCCTCGACGAGTTCGCCGAGCGGGTCGAGTCGGTCGAGCTCGCCGGCGAGCCGGTTCACCTCGCGTCGAACTTCGTGGCCGGCTTCAAGCACATGCCGGTACGGCTGACACCGCGCACCGGGACGACTCCGGCACGCTCCTTCGCCGCGGCGGGGGCGGTCGTATGAGCGTCGCGTTCCCCTCCCCCACGTCCGCGAGCTGGCTGGAACGCCGGCACCGAACGGCCGGTGCGCCGCCTCGGGTGGCGCTGTACTGCTTCCCGTTCGCGGGGGGCTCCGCTGCGTACTACCACGCCTGGGCCGAGGAGTTCCGGTCCGACGTGGAACTGGTGCCGGTGCAACTGCCAGGCCGGGGCACGCTGATGGCCGAGGAACCGGTACCGAGTGTGGCCGTGGCCGCCGACCTGGCGGCGGCGGCGATCGCCCGCTCGCCCGTCCCGGCCGCCCTGTTCGGCCACAGCATGGGCGCCGTCCTGGCATTCGAGACGGCGCGCCGGCTGGAGCGCCGCGGACATCCCGTACAGCACCTGTTCGTGTCCGGACGACCCTGCCCGACCGTGGTGCGCCCGCCGTCGCCGGTGAGCGACCTGCCGCGCGAGCGGTTCGTGGACATGCTGCGGGACTACGGCGCGGCGCCGGAGGAGGTCCTGTGCCACGACGAACTCCTCGACGTGCTGCTGCCGATGATCCGCGCGGACTTCCACCTCATCGAGAACTACCGGTACGAGCCCGAGATCGGTTCGCCGCCTCCGCTGGCCTGCCCGGTGTCGGCCTGGTGCGGCGACCGGGACCTGGAGGTGCCGCCGGAGCTGATGGCGCGTTGGGGCTTGGAGACGTCGGGGCCGTTCACGCTGGAGGTGCTCTCCGGCGGTCACTTCTTCCTCACCGAGCACCGGACGCGAATCGTGTCCGCCGTGCACGAGCTGCTGCAGGGGGTGGGAAGGTGAACGGCGGGGATGGCGACGGTCGGCTGGTCGTCCTGTGGAGCGCGCCGCGCTGCCGGTCCACCGTGTTCTCGCGCAGCATCGCCGAGCGCGGTGACTTCCTCGTACTGCACGAGCCGTTCTCGCACCTCAAGGACTTCGGCCGGGAGGAGATCGAGGGCGTGGTGTGCCGCACGGAGGCGGAGGTGATCGCGCGGCTGCTCGAACTGGGCCGGGAGCGGCGGGTGTTCGTCAAGGACACGACCGACTTCCGCTATCCGGGCGTGCTGGCGGACACCCGGTTCCTGAACGAGGCGCAGCACACCTTCATCGTGCGCGACCCGCAGGAGGCGATTGCCTCCCACTACGGGCTCAACCCCGGGCTCGGGCGGGACGAGATCGGCTTCGCGTGGCTCCGCGAGATCCACGACCGGGTCGTCGGGGCGACGGGCGCCGAGCCGGCCGTCGTCGACGCGGCGGACCTCGTCGCGGCGCCGGCGGACACGCTGCGGGCGTATTGTGCGGCGGTCGGCGTCCCGTTCCTGGAGCATGCCCTGTCGTGGCGTCCGGGCGGACTGCCCGGCTGGCAGAAGACGGCCCGCTGGCACCGCGACGCGAGCGGCAGCGACACGATCAGCGCCGCCGTCACCAGCCGTCCGCCGCTGGACGTCTCGGGCCATCCGGTGCTCGGCCCGTTCTACCGGCACCACCTCCCGCACTACGAACATCTGCGGGAACGGCGCCTGCGCGTCGCCTGACGAGACGACACCGCACCCGATGCCCCTGGCAGCCCTGCTGTCGGGGGCATCGGCGTGCCGCCCCACCGGCAAAGGGTGACGGCGGCACCCGGTGTCGGTGCCGCCGTCGCCGGAGCGGAAACGGGTCAGGTCAGGGCGCTCGCGAGGACGCGGACCGTGGGGTGGTCGTAGACGGCGGAGACCGGAAGGGCCACGGCGAAGCGCTCGTTCAGGCGGCCGATCATCCGCATGACGCGCAGCGAGTCGCCGCCCAGGACGAAGAACGTGTCGTCGCGGCCGACACGGTCAACGCCCAGGACGTCCGCCCAGACCGCGGCGATCTCACGTTCGAGTTCGCCCTCGGGCGGACTGTACGCGGCCCGGGCGGGGCCCGCTGGACCGCGCTTGCGCACGCCGGTGACGTAGGGCGCGATGTACTCGTTGGCCGGGTCGGGTCCGGCGAGCAGACAGGTCTCCGGCCGCGCGAGGGCGGCCAGCAGAAGCTGCACGCCCCGCGCCGGGTCGATGCCGCGCAGCCCCCGGTGGCGCGCGGCGGCCGCCAGCGGACTGCCCTCGTTCATGCCGGTGCGGTCCCACATGCTCCAGGCGACGCAGCGGACGGTCCGGCCCTGGGCGGTCCAGCGTTCGGCGTAGCCGTCGAGGGCCGCGTTGGCCGCCGCGTACGCGCCGAAGGAGCTGCCCCCGAAGAAGCCGTTGACGGAGGAGAAGAGCACCACCGCCGTGCCGGGCCGTCCGGCGAGGAGCCGCTCGATGGCCTGGGCGCCGCCCGCCTTGGGCCGCATCATCGCGGCGAGCCCGTCCGTCGTCTCCGCGGTCAGCGTGTGGGCGTCGAGCGCGTCCCAGTGGCCGCGCACATCGGCTCCGGCCAGGTGCAGCACGGCATCCACCGGACGGTCCCAGCGCCGCTCGGCGGCCGACACCGCGGCCTCCAGCGCGGCGCCGTCGGCCGCGTCCACGGCCGCGTACGCGACCTCGCCGAGTTCCCTGAACTCCTCCAGTGCTGCCCGGCGTTCGCCGGTGAGCTCCGACTCCGGGGTGCGGCCGGTGAGCAGCAGCCGGGCGCCAAGCGCGGACAGCAGGTAGCCGGCGACCTCGCGCCCGATCCCGCCGAGACCGCCGGTGACGAGCGCAGTGCCGCCGGTGGGCAGGATCTCGCGGGGGACGGTGAGGGTGCCGGGCTCGGGCACGGGCCGCAGTCGCTGCACATGGGCAACGCCGTCGGCGCGTACGGCGCTGACGTCCTCGCCGGGCGCGCCGCGGACGGCGGCGACGGCCGCCGTGTCGTCGGCGTCGGCGGCGATGTCGACCAGGCGTACGGCGCCGACGGTCTGCTCGGCGCGTGCAGTGCGCACCAGGGCGCTGAGCGCGGCCCGGCCCGGGTCGACGGTGTCGCCGTCGGTGACGGCGGCGGCGTGGCGGGTCAGTACGGTGACCTTGGCGCGCGGGGAGCTGGCCGCCAGGGCGCGCAGCGCGAACAGGACGCCGGTCGCGGCACGTTGCGGATCGGGGGTCCCGGAGATGTCGGCGGTGTACTCCCAGGCGTGCAGGACGTGCTCGGGTACGCCTCCGAGACCGGCGGCGATGTGGTCGAGCGCGCGGGCGTGCTGGCGGGGGTCGAGCGGGTCGATGGTGACGCTGAGCACGCCGTCGATGAGGCACGGGGAGCCGGGCGCGCCCGGCCGGACGACGGCGATCGGGCATCCCGGTCCCGTCATGTCGTCGGCGAGGGCTACCGGCAGGGCGCTGCCTTCGGGGGCGTAGACGAGCAGGGCCTCCGCCGGGGGCCGGGCGGCGACGACCGGTTCTGTGCCGCCCTCGTGCCGCCGCGCGGGCACCCAGACGGGTTCGAGGAGCCAGCTGCCGTCGGCCTCGTCCTCCGGGGTGGTGTCGTAGCGTCCCTCCGCGTACGCCGTGGCGAGTTCGGCGCGCTGGATCTTGCCGCTGGCGGTCTTCGGGAACTCGTCCTCGGAGAGGGCGATCACGGCGCGCGGGTGGAGGCCGATGTCTCGGGCGAGGGTGGTGGCGATGTCTTGTTCGAGGGTCTCCGGCGCGTGCTCGGCCGGTACGTGGAAGACGACCACGCCGTCCGTGTCACCGTCCCGTACGGGGCAGGCCGCCGCCCAGGTGGCGCGGACGCCCGGGACGGACTCGACGACGGCCTCGACCTCGTGGGAGGGGTAGTTGGCGCCGTTGACGATGAGCATGTCCTTGCTCCGGCCGGTGAGGGCCAGCCGGCCGTTCAGCAGGAAGCCCAGGTCCCCGGTGTCGAACCAGCCGTCCCCGGTGAAGGAGGACGCGTTGGCGGCGGGGTTGCCGTGGTACTCGCGCAGCAGGGTCGTGCCGAAGATGTGCAGCCGTCCGACGTGCCCCTCGGGCAGTACCTGGCCGTCCTCGTCGACGATGCGCAGGGCGACTCCGGCGACGGGCGCGCCGACGTCGGTGAAGGTGACCGCCCGCTCGGAGTCGTACGGCACTTCGGCGAGGTGGGTGTCGAGGGTGGCGGAGTCAACGCTGAACGTGCCGACTGCGGGGTCGTCGGGGTCGAGCCGGGAGTAGGTGACTCCGGAGGAGGTCTCCGACATGCCCCAGCAGGGCACCATGGCGTCGGCGGGCAGCCCGTGGGGGCGGAGCAGCCGGACGAAGCGGCGGGCGGTGCGGGCGACGACGGCCTCGCCCGCGTTGCAGATGTTGTGCAGGGACGACAGGTCCCAGCTGCCCTGCTCGATGGCGTCGGCGTGCTCGTTCACCAGGGAGAAGGCGAAGTTCGGCGCCCAGGTGTTGCTGGCCTTCCACCGGTCGATCAGGTCCAGCCAGGTCAGCGGCCGGCCGACGACGCTCTCGGTGCGGGCGTTGATGTGCTCGCAGCGCAGGAAGACGTCCCGGACATTGAACATGACGATGCCGCCGACGTGGTCGAGGGGCATCCAGTTGAGCGCGACATCGTGTTCGGTGAAGTCGTTGGCGTCGATGGCCGCGTAGGTGCGGGCGACCAGGGAGCGGTTGGCGTGGCGGACGCACTTGGGGATGCCGGTGCTTCCTGAGGTGAGCAGGTTCAGCACGTCCTGGTCGGGGGTGACCGGTTCGATGCGGCCCGGTACGGAGGCCATCAGCTCCTCGACGGCGTGGACGCGGATCCCCGGTTCGTCCCACTGGGCGGCGAGCGAGTGGACCGGCTCGCGCAGTGCGCGGTCGGTGAGGACGAGGGGCCGGTCGAGCAGCGTCCAGGCGGCGTGCAGTTTGCGGGTGACGGCATTCTCGCGCGTGTAGTCACGTGCCTCGCCCACCGGAGTGGGCAGGAAGCCGCCGAGGATGCAGGCCCAGAAGCCGGTGACGAAGGCGCGGTTGTCGTGGCACTGGAGCAGCACGGAGTCCCCGGGGCGCAGACCGAGTTCCTGGAGGCCGCCCAGGACGCGCAGGCCTTCGTCGAGGAGTTCGGCGTAGGTCTGCCGCTCGTCCGTCCCGTCGGCGCGTACGTAGACCGTTCCGCGTCCGATGGCGGAAGCGGCCGCCTGGAGGAGCGCCTCCTGCAGGGTGCGCGCGGCACCGGGCGGCACCACGGGTTCGGGTCCCGCGGCCAGAGCAGGCCGCGGCGGGGCTTGGGTCATGAGGCTTCCTCCAGCTCGGTGGGCGCGAGGGGCCGGGCGGTCTCCAGTGCCGAGATCAGGACCGCCACGGCCTGCGGCGTCATGTCGTTGACGAAGTAATGGCCTCCGGGCACGTGGGCGACGTCCCGTGGCGGCGCGGTGGTGTGCTCGCGCCAGGCGGCGGCGTCGGCCTCGGTGACGACGGTGTCCGCGTCGCCCCGCACCGGCAGGACGGGGAACGGCAGGAGGGCTGCGCCGGGGTCGCCCTGATGGGTCTCCCACAGAGCGAAGTCGGCGCGCAGCAGGGGCAGCAGGAACTCCATGAAGGCGGCGTTGCCGAGCAGTCGTTCGGGGATGCCGCCGAGCGCGCGGACCCCGTCGAGGAAGGCCTCGTCGGGCAGGGTGTGCAGGGGCTGCGCGCGGGCCGGCAGGTGCGGGGCCCGGTGTCCGGCGGCGATCAGCAGCCGGGGCGGTTCGGCGCCGCGGCGCACCAGTTCCCGGGCGGTCTCCGCTCCCAGTACGGCGCCCGCGCAGTGCCCGTACACGGCGTACGGCACGGTGGTGTACGGGCGCAGGGCGAGCGCGCACGCACGGGCGAGCGGTCCGACGCCGGAGGGCAGCGCGTCGCGCGCGCGGTCCTCCCGGCCGGGCGGCTGGACAGCGACGATCTCGATGTCCTCGGGCAGCATTGCGGGCCAGGAACGGTAGAGGGAGGCGCCCGTTCCGGCGTACGGGAAGCACAGCAGCCGCAGCCGGGGGCGTCCCGGGCGCGCGGCGCGGCGCACCCAGGGCGATTCGGCGGTGAACACGGGCGGTGCGGGAACGCCGGGTGCGGGGACGAGCGTGGTCATGAGGCCCGCCTTCGGGTGATGGCCGGCAGGGCCGGGACGGGGGCGGGCCTGCGGCCCGCCAGGAGCTGTGCGAGCGCCGCAGGCGTGGGGAACAGGAACAGGTCCTGCAGGGACACCTCCAGCGGCACCCGCTGCCTCAGCCTCACCAGCATGCGTCCGGCGTCGAGGGAGCCGCCGCCGAAGTCCATGAAGTCGTCGTCGGCGCCGTAGCGGATCTCGCCGAGGACCTCGGCCCACAGTTCGGCGATCGTCGTCTCCAGTCCCTCCGCGGGCTTCCGGTACGGGGCGCGGACCCGCCACTGCGTCCAGTCCTCGGGAGGCAGTGCGCGTCGGTCGACCTTCTTGTTGGCGTTACGGGGAAGTTCCGCGAGGTGGACGAAGGCGATCGGGATCATGTAGTCGGGCAGCCGCTCGGCGAGGAAGTCCCGCAGCACGGTGCCTGCGAGCCCGTCGTGGCCCGGCCTGACCACCAGGCAGGCGACCAACTGGGTGTCACCGGCCGCGGAGCGCACGGGTACGACGGCCGCCTCCGCGGTGCCCGGGTGGGAGAGCAACGCGGTCTCGACATCGCCGAGTTCGACCCGGCAGCCGCGAACCTTGACCATGTCGTCGGTCCTGCCGTGGTGTTCGAGCAGTCCGTCGGCGCGGTAGCGGCCGAGGTCGCCGGACCGGTAGAGGCGGCTGCCCGCGGGGCCGTGCGCGTCAGGCCGGAACCGGTCCGCAGTGAGCGCCGGGTCCCCCCAGTAGCCCAGGGCGGCCTCCGGGCTGCCGAACCAGATCTCGCCGAGGGCGCCGACCGGCAGGAGTTCGTCCTCGTCGCCGAGGATCCGCATCCGGACCCCGGGGTTGGCCCGCCCGATGGGCGGCGGGGCGAGCCGATCCTGCGCGGTCGCGGTGGAGGCGGTCAGGCGCTTTTCCCAGGGCTGCAGCGGGCTGGCGACGAACAGCGCCTCGTGGCAGCCGTAGCCGACGGCCACCTCGAACGGCAGGTCGGAGGGGCCCCATCGGTGCAGTTTCTCGCCGCCCATGATGAGGACCCGTACGGGTGTGTCCGGCGGCCAGGGGAGCCGCTGGAGGCTGTTCCCGATGGAGGTGACGACGAACACGGAGTGGATGCCGCTCGCGACGACCCAGTCCCGGAAGGCGGGCGGGTCGGCGAGGGTGCCGGGCTCGGCGACGTGGACGGTGGCGCCGACGACGAGCATCCGGGCGACCTCGGCCATGGTGGTGCCGAACCCGGTGGGGGTCGTCCAGCTCCCGCGGTCCCCCGGCCCAAGGAGCGTCGCGTCGGCGAACGAGGCGCCGGCGTGGACGATCACCCGGTGCTGACCGTAGACGGCCTTGGGTTCGCCGGTGGAGCCGGACGTCTGCATGATGTAGGCCAGGTCGTCGGGGCGGATGTCCAGGCCCGGGTCCAGGTCGGGCAGAGCGGCCAGTTCGCCATCGAGGGTGTCCCTGAGCAGGATGCGGTCCGGCAGGAGCCCGGCGGCGGGGGTTGCGGCGACTGTGATCACCAGCCGGGGCGGCACCTTGGCGAAGACGCTCGCCAGCCGGGCGGCCGGTGCCGCCGGGTCGATCGGGAGGACCACGCCGCCCGCCTTGTGCACGGCGAGGAGTGCCTCGACCCACTCGGCCGAGCGAGGCAGGCTGAGGGCGACGACGTCACCGCGGCGCAGGCCCCGGGCGGTCAGGTGGTGGGCCAGCCGGTTGGCACGGGCGTTCAGTTCGCCGTACGTGATCCGCTCGGCACCTCGGACCACGGCGAGGGTGCCGGGCGAACGCCGGGCGTGCTGTTCCACGAGTGTGTGCAGTGCGGCCTGCGGCTCCCAGCGGTCGGGGAGGTCGCTAAACTCGTGGAGCAGCTCGTGGGTGTCCTGCTCGTCCAGCATGACGAGCCGGTGGTGCGGAGCGTCGGGGGCGTCGAGTCCGGAGCGCAGCAGCCGGAGGAAGTGGCGGGCCAGCGCGGTGATCGTGCGCCGGGTGAACGCGTCGGAGCGGTAGCGGATCTCGGCGGCACCGCCGGATGTGATCACCAGTTCGAGCTCGGTCTCCGTGGCAGGGTCGGTGGCCTCCGTCGCGTTCCACTCGGCCGGCAGCGCGGGGCGCAGGGCGACGACGGAGGCGTACGGGCTCGGGCTCTGCTCGGAGACCAGTCGCCCGGCGAACTGGGCGAGCAGCGGGGCGGGCAGCGTCGCCTCGTCGAGCCCGCGTCGCACGCCCTCCGCCACCTGACCGGCGACCGCCCGCAGTCCGCCTGTGTGCGTCACCACGGGCAGTACCTCGGCCACGGCCCCTCGCGGCCGTCGCCCCGGCCGTACCCGGTCGGTCTCCACCCCGACCACCAACTCGCCCAACCGCGACCACCGATGCAGCACCAGCGCCCACGCGGCCACGAGCACCTCGCCCCCGGGCACGGCGTCGACCTGGCCACCGGTGAGCGCGGCGGCCGCGCCGCCCCCGCCGGGTGCCCCGGGTGCGGCCTCCCCGCCGAGTGCGGCGAGTGCCGCAGCCGCGGCGAGGAGGTCGTCGGGAAGGACGAAGCGGTGGCGCGACCAGGCTGGGGGACGCGTGTGGTCACCGAGGGCGGGGATGCGCGGCAGCACGTTGTCGAACGGCACGCCGAGCAGCTCCTTGCGCAGCCGCGCGAGCTGCTCGTCCGTCGGAACGGAACCCGGGCCCGCCGCCGAAGTCGACGCGCGGCCCGCCGCAGAGGCAGGCGCGAGGCCGGACGCCGAAGCGGAACCCGGACCCGCCGTAGAAGCGGAAGCCGAGCCGTCCGCCGAGGCGGACGCGAATCCGGACGCGGGCGGCGAAGCCCCGTCCGTCGCCGGAGCGGGGCGGGTTCCGTCCTCGGCGGGCCCGCACAGGCTTGCGAGCCGGGACAGCAGGAGGCCCGCGTCCGCGTGGTCGACGAGCATGCGGTCGAGGAT
Organism: Streptomyces kebangsaanensis; assembly: GCF_001906585.1. Taxonomy (GTDB): domain Bacteria; phylum Actinomycetota; class Actinomycetes; order Streptomycetales; family Streptomycetaceae; genus Streptomyces; species Streptomyces kebangsaanensis. The sequence goes on from NZ_JUJA01000072.1 coordinate 47,976, forward strand.
CAGGGAGAGGCGGAGGCCGGACGGGGTGGTGGCGATCAGGGCGCGCGCCAGGGTGGGTCCGCTGCCGCCTGGGTCCTCGTGCTCTCCGGGCTCGCTCTCGAACCGCTCCAGGAGGAGCGCGGCAGCGTCCTCCGGTACGTGTACCCGGCGGACCGTGATCCCCGCCGCGTCGGGGTCGACCACGAGGGACCCGTCGGGCCGCCGCAGGGTCGCCGCAAAACTGTCCGGGTACTCCGCGGCCAGCGCGTGCAGCGCCTCGTCGAGCCGCTCCTCGCCGATGTGCGCGGGCGGTTCGAGGCGCAGGGCGAGCCTGCGTACCCGCGAGGTCCGCGCGACGGTGCGGAACCTGTCGAGCGCGGGGTCCACCGCCGTCCTGGCGGCGGCCGGGAACACCGTTCCTTGGTCGCTCACGGGGTCACTCCCTTCGTCTTCGCTCCAAAACCGTTGTCCCCCAGCAGCGCGGCGACCTCCTCGTCGTCGCGGTTCTCCACCATCGCGAGCACGTCGAGGACGCTCTGCCGACGGCTGCGGGTCCGCTCCAGGAGGGCGTCCACCGCCAGGGCGGTACCGGACACGGTCGGGTTGCGGAAGAAGTCGGCGATGGGCAGTTCGACGCCGAACACGGCCTTGACCTTCGGTGCGATACGGATCGCCTGGAGGCTGGTGCCGCCGAGGGCGAAGAAGTTGTCGCGGTTGCCGACCCGGGAGGTGGCGAGGAACGGCTTGAACACCTCCTCCGCGAGAAGCCGTTCGGTCTCCGTGCGCTCGCTGTCGTCCGTGTCGTCGTCCAGCGGCGCGAACTCGACGGCGGGCAGCGCCTTGCGGTCCACCTTGCCGCTGGCGGTGAGCGGGATGTCGTCCAGCGGCACCAGGAACGTGGGGACCATGGTCGGCGGCAGCCGGTCTGCCAGGTTGGTCCGTACGGAGTCCAGGTGCAGCGGGCTGTCCGGCGCTCCGGTGACGTAAGCGACCAGAAGGTTGTCGCCGCGCGGGCCGGTCACCACATGGGCGACGGCCTGTCCGATCTCGGGGACGGCGAGCAGCGCGGCCTCGACCTCACCGAGTTCGATGCGTACGCCGCGGACCTTGACCTGGCGGTCGATCCGCCCGCGGAAGACGATGTCGCCGTCGCTCTGCCAGCCGGCGAGGTCGCCGGTGAGGTACATCCGGGACCCGGGCGGCCCGTAGGGGTCGGGCCGGAAGCGCTCGGCGGTCTGGTCGGGCCGTCCGAGATATCCGCGGCCGAGGCCGGCGCCGGCGACGGCGAGCTCGCCGCAGGCCGACGGGGGCAGCAGGTCAAGCTTCTCGTCGAGGACGTACGCCCGGTGGTTGCGCATGGCGCGGCCGATCGGCGGGGAGGCGTGCCAGGTGCCCTCGCACCGCTTGGCGATGACGGTGACGGTGGTCTCCGTCGGGCCGTAGCCGTTCCAGAAGGCGCGGCCGCCGGCCGCCCAGCGGGTGGTGAGCTCGCCGCTGAAGGCCTCGCCGCCGACGAAGCAGACCCGCAGCTCGGGGTAGTTCTCCGGGGTGAGCAGATCCATGATCGCCGGAGGGAGGTCGATCACGGTGATGCGCTGCTCGGCGAGGATCCGGTCCAGTACGGAGATGTCCCGGCGTTCGTCCTCGTCGGCGAGGTAGACGCTCGCTCCGGTGAGGAGCGCCCCGAAGAGCTCGAAGACGGAGACGTCGAAGCCGGGGGAGGCGAACGCGAGGAAGCGGTCGTCGGCGGTGAGACCGAACATCTCCTGTGTGGTGCGGACGAAGTTGGTGACGTTGCGGTGCTCGACGAGGACTCCCTTGGGGCGGCCCGTGGAGCCGGAGGTGAAGATCGAGTAGGCCAGGTCGGCCGGGTCGGTCAGGACCGCCGGTGCGGCATCCCGCTCCTCCGCGTCGAGGGCTTCGACATCGATCAGCCGCCAGGGACCGTCGGGCAGTTCACCCGCGGTCGTGGCGTCCCCGAGGACCACGCGTACCCCGGCGTCCGTGAGGACGGCCTCGTTACGGGCGGCCGGGTTGCCCAGGTCGAGCGGCACGTAGGCGGCACCGGACTTGAGGGCGGCGAGGACGGCCTCCACAAGTCGCGGGGTGCGGCGCATGGCGACGCCGATGAGCTCACCGGGGGCGGCGCCGAGTTCGGCCAGGCGGTGGGCGAGGGCGTTGGCCCGGCGGTCCAGTTGACGGTACGTGAGGGTGCCGTGCGGACCGGTGACCGCGGTGCGGTCGGGGTGGGCGGCGGCCGTGCGGGCGAACACCCCGTGCACGGTCTCCGCCTCGCCAGGGTCACCAGAGGTGTCCGAGTCACCGGCAGGAACGTTCCAGCGGGTCAGGATGGCGCGCCGCTCGTCCTCTGTGGCCAGCGGGGCACGAGTGAACGGCGCCTCGGGGTCGACGCAGAGGGTGCGCAGCTGGCCTAGGTAGCGGTCCAGGAAGAGCCGGGCCGTCTCGGGGGCGTAGAGGCTGGTGGCGTAACGGATCCGCAGGACAGGTGTCCTGGAGCCGAGTTCGGCGGAGAGGGCGAACTCGAAGGGAGAGCTGCCGGTGTCGAGCTGCTCCAGGGTGATGGTGAGGTCCCCAGCGTCGGCCTGCCGCTGGGCGGGCGGCGTGGTCTCGAAGCCGATCTGGACGAGCGGCAGCCTGCCCTGGTCCGGTTCGACTCCGGCGGCGGACAGCAGCTCCTTGAAGGGCAGACCGCCGTGGTCGTCGGCGGCGATCCGGGCCTCGTGCGTGAGGCGGACCAGGTCGGAGAAGGAGGTGGCGCCGTCGGTGTCGACGCGGACGGGCAGCAGCTGGCCGCAGTCGCCGACCAGCAGGTCGGGGTCGAAGGCGTCGAAGACGTCACCGGGCACCCCGATGAGCAGGTCGGTACGCGAGGTGAGGCGGCCTACCAGCGCGAAGTAGGCGGCGAGCAGCACGTCCTGGTCGGGGACCCCGAGCCGGTCGGCCAGTGCGGCGACGGAGCGGGAGAGCGGTTCGTCCAGGGTGCGCTGCACGGTGCCCGCGGTGAGGTCGAGGACGAGTCCGCGCGGCCGGTCGGGGGCGATCTCGGTGCTCTCCCAGCCGGAGAGGGCACCGCGCCACCAGTTCCAGTGGTCGGACGCCTCCTCGGAGGCGGCCCAATCCCGCTGCCAGGCGGCGTAGGCGCCGAACTGGGGCCGGTCCGGCCGGTCCTCATGCGGTGCCGTGCGGCCGGCGGGGGATCCGCCGGTGCGCGCGGCGTAGGCGGCGGCGAGGTCGCGCAGTACGACGTCGGCGGAGCGGGGATCGAAGACCAGGTGGTGGGAGAACCACAGCAGGACGTGCCGGTCTTCGGCGACCTTCAGCAGCCGCAGTCGGACCAGCGGCCCGCCGTCCAGGTCGAACCCGTGACGCAGTTCCTCACGGGCCAGGGCTTCACAGCGCTCGGGCAGCCGCTCCTCGCCGACCGTCTCGGCGGTGAGCCGGCCGCCCGGCCTTCCCCTTACGATCTGCTCGCCGGAGGGGTGGTCATGCGGGAACACCGAACGGAGCACCGTGTGCCGGTCGAATATCTCGTCGAGCGCGGCGGACAGCGCGCCCTGGTCCAGGTCGCCGTGCAGGGTGTAGGCGAAGGCAAGGGCGTACCGGCTGTCGCCCGGTGACACCTTGTCGAAGACCCATAGCTGCTCCTGGCGGAAGGTGAGGGGCGACACCCTGGTCCCGCGGTCCACATTGCCGATTCCCTGAAGGAACTGCTCTCGTCGCTCGGCGGGCAGACTTCGCAGCCGGCGCAGGAGCTCGCTCTCTTGTGTCATCGCGGCCTTCCCCCAACTCGGGTTACATGTCGACTTCCATCAACAGTCTTCGTTGATTATGTTGACTGTAGTACGGTGAGGAAAGTCTCGACAAGGGTGAGGCCATGGACTTCAGCATTCTGCGGACAACAGACGAGTTTCGCCGTGAGCTGCGCGAGGTGCTGTACTCGCCTGCCGTCGACGACCTGGTCAATGCGGTCGCGGTGCAGGCGGACGGAATGGACGGCAATGTCCGTGAGCTCTATCGACACTTGGGGAAACACGGGGTGCTCGCCCCGGCGTGGCCCTCCGAGTACGGCGGAAGGGACGGTGATTTCACCGAGACCGTCGTCCTGATGGAGGAGCTTGTCCAGCGTGGTGTTCCACAGAGTCTCTACTTCATCTCCGTTCAGATTGTAGGATCGCTCATCCTGCAGTCCGGTACGGAGGAGCAGAAGCTCGCTCTGCTGCCCCGGCTCGCCTCCGGTGACCTCGCGGCGTGCATCCTGTTCACCGAGCCGGACAACGGCTCCGACCTCGCGGGCGTCGTCACGCGCGCCGAGCAGGATGCCCGTACCGGCGTGTGGACAGTGAACGGGCGCAAGAAGTTCAACCTCAAGACCGCCTACGCGGATGTGGCGCTGATCGCCGCCCGCACCGACGACTCGGTCAGCCAGTACGAGGGCATCAGCCTGTTCCTCGCCCCGCTCTCCGCGCCCGGGGTGACGGTCCGTCCGCTGCCCAGCCTGGCCGACGAGCAGTTCCACGACGTCTCCCTGGACGGGGTCCGGCTCGACGACGACGCCGTACTGGGTGCACCGGGCGAGGGGTGGTCCCTGATCACCGGGATGTTCTCGGCGGAGCGCAGCGGTGTCGACTACTACGCCCGCGGCCTGCACTGGCTGCGGCTGGCC
>NZ_JUJA01000072.1:52648-52989 GCF_001906585.1 Streptomyces kebangsaanensis
AGGAGCAGCTGACCGTGAGCGGCCGGCAGGCGGGTGAGGACGAGGTTTCGGGTCTGGCCCGGCACTGGGCGAGGCTCGACGCCGGGCGGCTGCTCACCAGCCGTGCGCTGCAGCGCCTGCAGGACCGGGAGCCGGACATCGCCGAGGCGTCGCTGGCCAAATGGCACAACTCCGACACCGCGCAGAAGATCGCGTGGTGGTCGCTGGAACGCCTGGGTCTGCCGGTCGCGGCGGGCGGACCGCCGTCCTCACCTACCGAGGTGCTGGAGGCGGCCTACCGCGAGGCGGCCGGCATGACCATCTCAGGCGGCGCCTCCGAGGTGCTGCTCGAAATCGTGGCA
>NZ_JUJA01000072.1:53000-67779 GCF_001906585.1 Streptomyces kebangsaanensis
GCCTGCACCACGAGTCCGACCACGATCACGCCCATGCCGGCGGGAGGCAGCGCTGACCATGGACCTGCATCAGGATCCGATCCAGAGCCGGATCGCCGACGCCGTCGCCCTCGCCCTCACCCACACCGGGGAGGCGCGGCGCGAACTGGCCGCGGTCGGCGTGCCGTCCATCGGGCTGCCGCTTTCCCTCGGCGGCATGGGCCTCGGCCTGACCGCGGACATCGCGGTCAACCGGGAACTCGGCCGCGCCCTGGAGACCGTACCGGAGCTGCGCGAGACCGTACTGTGTCTGGAACTCCTCGCGGACGCCGGGGTCGACGGGCTGGAGGACGTGCTGTCCCGCATCCACGAGGGCGTGGGTACCGCCTTCAGCATCGGTCTGCACGGACCGACGACCGTACGTCTGGACGGTGACGGGCTGCTGTGGGGCACCAGCGAGACGCTGCCCGCGGCCGACTGGGACATCGCACTGGTACGGGCCGCCACTGACGGCGGGGGCCACCGCTGGCTCCTGGTACGGCCGGACTCGGCGACCGTGCAGCGTGAGGAGGCCACGCTGCTCGGCGCTCCGGCGGCACGCTGGCGGTTCGAGGCGGCGGCCGGCCAGCCCGTGCCGGTCGTGGAGGCGCAGCGGCGGCGGGCGGTCGCCGCGGCTCGGGTGCGGCAGGCCGCGCTGCTCCTCGGGATCGCGAGCCGGACCCTGGACACGGCCCGGGCCCATGTGGGCCGACGCCTCCAGTTCGGCAAGCCGCTCCTTGAGTTCCAGACCGTGAGCCACCGCATCACCACACTTCTCGGCGACGCCGACGGCTGGGAACTGCTACTCAACGAGACGGCCTGGGCGCACGACCGAGACGCCGGGGCGCCCGCCGCGGCACCGCAGATCCTTGCGGCGGCGGCGGAGCACGCGCTGAAGGCCGCACGGCTCTCGCTCCAACTGCACGGCGTGCGGGGCATGCTGGCGCACTCGGTTCCGGCGACGGCCTACCGACTGGCGACGGTCGAGGCGGTACGGCTCGGTCCGCCGGCCGGCCTCTGGCTGGATGCGGGCCGGGCGAGGCTGGCCGGCGTGAGGGCCTGAGCAGGCCGGTACGAACGGAGGAGCCCTGCCCGGTGACACCGGGCAGGGCTCCTCCGTTCGTACCGGCCTGTCGGACGTCAGGCCATGGCAGTCAGGTCGCGTGCCAGACAGGCCACCAGGTCCGCGGGGGCGTCCAGGAAGGTGTAGTGCGTGCCGTCGAGGATCTCCTTGCGGGCCGCACCCTCGGCGACCCAGTCGGCCCAGCCGCCCATCAGGGCGTGCGGGACCTCCACATCGGCGTCCCAGCCGAGCTCGGTGACGGCGCACGGCAGGGAACCGGCCGCGTCCTTGCGGTACTTCTTGTTGGCCTCGACATCCGCGACGAGCACCTCCAGATAGAGGTCGAGGATCTCCTCGGGCGGCTCGGCCGCCCCGAGCGCGGCGAGCAGGGCGATGAGCTCCGCGCGCAGCCCTGTCTCGTCAAGTCCCAGGAAGCGGCCGTACGGGCCGTCCTGCGGGGCGACCTGGGAGGAGACGAAGACCCGCTCGGGCGGCCGCAGTCCGCGCTCCACGATCCGGATGACGCTCTCGAAGGCCGGCAGCGCGCCTCCGCAGTGCCCGAACACCGCGTACGGGCGGTCCAGATGCTCGGCAATGCCCGCGACGAGTTGGTCGGCGAGCTCCTCGTAGGTGCCGAAGTGCGGTTCCCTGGTGCGGTTCTCGCGGCCGGGGAGCTGCAGCGGGACGACCTCGGCCGGGCCGATGCGGGTGGGCCAGTTGCGGAACATGGAGGCGCCGCAGCCGGAGTAGGGAAAGCAGAACAACCGCACCTCCGCCTCCTTGGAGGGCGGGGTGAGGAACCATCGAGGCGACGTTGACTTTACAGCATTCATGACCACATACTACATAAACACTATAGGTAGTGTAGAGAAGTCAACCGAAGCCACAGTGGAATGTCGGGGTGATGTGCATGCGTGATCTGCTTCCCGGAGCCGTAGCGGTGGCGGTGGCGGACGCCTCGGCCTGGGCCGAGGAGCCGCTGCCCGAGGAGGCCGCGACGCTCAGCGAACGGGCGGTCCCCGCACGGCGGCGGGAGTTCCGGGCCGGCCGGGCGTGTGCGCGCCGGGCCCTGACCGCGCTGGGCCTGCCCGCGGTGCCCGTGCCCGCGGGCCGAGACCGGGCCCCGGTCTGGCCGCTGCAGGTCGTCGGCAGCATTTCGCACACCAGTGACTACTGCGCGGCGGCGGCGGCCCGTTCGGGCCGCATCCAGTCGATCGGCATCGACGCCGAGGACAGCATGCGTCTGGACGAGCCCACCCGGCAGCTCGTCTGCCGCCCGGAGGAAGAGGACTGGTGGCGCGGCCCGGGCGGCGGGGCTCCGTACTGGCCGACCGTGTTCTTCAGCGCCAAGGAGTCCGTCTACAAGGCATGGTTCCCCCTGGTCGGCGGCTGGCTGGGCTTCCACGACGTCCGCGTCGAACCGGACCCGCGCACGGGCACCTTTACCGCCCATATCCTGGGCACCCGCCGCCGCCCGGGCCTCGCACCGGAGATTCTGCACGGCCGGTTCGCGGTTTCCCCACACCTGGTCCGCACGGCGGTGGTCGTGACGGCGCCCTGAGGGTCCGGCACGCACAAGCCAGTGGGGCGGCAGCGGATCGATCCGCTGCCGCCCCACTGGCGCGAGCTGCCGCCCCGCGCCGGCGCACCCGTCGGGACCGCCGGCGGCAGCTTCGCGCCGCGAAGCGCGAGTCTGAAGGAACAAGGGACGCCCCGGCCAGGCACCGCAGGCCTCAACCACAGCCCGGGGCCCACGGCCCGGGGCCAGGGCGTCGGCGTCGGCGTCGGCGTCGGCGTCGGGCGCACCATCCCTGTGCCGGGGGGACGGCCGTCACTCCGCGTCCCCCCGGACCCTGAGTTCACTCCGCGTTCTCCGCCATCGCCCGCAGGCGCGGACGGTCCAATTTTCCGTTCGGCATGGTGGGGAGATCGGTCACCGCGCGGAAGCGGCCCGGGACCATGTAGTCGGGCAGCAGGTCCGCGAGGTCCGCGCGCAGGGAGGCGAGGGCAGAGGTGCCCAGGCCCGGTTCCAGGACGACGAAGGCGACCAGGGTCTTCTCGATGCCGTCCTCGCCCCGTACCGCGACCGCGCACGAGGAGACCCCTGGCAGGTCGCCCAACATCCGCTCGACCTCGGGAAGTTCGAGCCGGAAGCCGCGAATCTTCACCTGGTCGTCGGCGCGGCCGAGGTAGTCCAGAGAGCCGTCCGGCCGCCGTCGGGCCACGTCGCCGGTGCGGTACATGCGGCGGCCCTGGCGCCCGGGCTCCGGGAGGAAGCGGTCCGCCGTCAGGTCCGGGCGGTTCCAGTAACCGTAGGCGACCTGCACTCCACCGACGTGGATGTCGCCGATGCTGCCGGGCGGCACCTCCTCGCCCAGCGCGTCGAGGACATACACCCGGTTGCCGGGCACCGGCAGACCGATCGGCGGCAGGGCCGGCCAGCTGTCCGGGTCGCCCTCCATGGAGTGCCAGGTGACCACATGGGCCTCCGAGGGCCCGTACTGGTTGATCAGGCGGCAGCCCGGCAGCGAGACCAGCAGGGCGCGCAGGGCCCGGGAGCACTGCAACTGCTCCCCCGCGGTGATGATCTCGCGCAGCGGCGGCGAGCCGGACGCCCCCGGTTCGGCGACCAGGACCAGCGCCTGGAGCGCCACGTACGGGAGGAACATCCGGTCCACCCGCTCACGTGCCGCCGCCTCCCACAATCGGAGAGGGTCCCGCCGTTCCTCCTCGGTCACGCACACCACGGTGCCGCCGACCGCGAGCGAGGCGAAGATCTCCTGGAACGCGACGTCGAAGGAGATCGCGGAGAACTGCAGGGTGCGGCTGCCGACGGACGCCTCGGAGACGCCGGTCTGCCATTCCACGATGTTGGCGAGCGCGCCGTGCGGCATGGCGATGCCCTTGGGGGCGCCGGTGGTGCCCGAGGTGTAGAGGACGTACGCGAGATCCTCCGCGGCGGGCAGCGCCGGAAGGAGGGACTCCGCGGCGGCCACGGCAGCGAGCCCGGTCCGCGACGTCGGCTCGTCGCCGAGCAGCAGCACCGCACGGCCCGCGGCGGCGAACCGACCCGCCGTCTCCGGATGGCCGAGGACCACGCCCACCCGTGCGTCGTCGAGCATGTGCTCCAGCCTGGCCCGGGGATAGCCGGAGTCCAGCGGAAGGAACGCCGCGCCCGAGCGGAGCACTCCGATCAGGGCGACGATCAGCTCGGTGGACCGCAGGGCGGCCAGGCCCACCACGTCTCCGGGCCCGATGCCCTCCCCGCGCAGCCGGGCGGCGACCGCGCCCGCCCGCCGCCACATGTCCCGGTAGGTGACGGTGGAGTCGTGTCCCGCGAGGGCGGGCGCGTCGGGGTGGCGGGCGACGGCGTCGGCCACCAGGTGCAGCACGCTCGGCGCGTCGCCCGCGCGTGTCTCCTCGTCGGTCGGCGCGGGTGTGGCGGGAAGTCGGATGTCGACGCTCATCGGCGGTTCGCCCCCTCCGGGATGCGGTCGGCGGCGCCGAGTACGCCGTCCAGGACATGGGCTACATGGGTCAGTTCGGGATTGCGCATGATGCTGTAGTGGTCGCCGGGCACCCGGTGCACGACGATGTTCTCGGCGACGGCCCGCCAGCCCTCGATCGCCTCCGGGGACTGCTCCGCCTGCAGCAGGTGCACCTCCCCGGGGTAGCGGGGGCCGGTCGGCCGGTAGGCCGCGAGGCCGAGCATGTTGTCCCGGTAGATGCCGTACCGCCGCACCACCTCGTCGAGGTCGAGCCCGGCGGGCACAGAGTCGCCCCAGCCGTCCAGGACATCGGCGAACAGCCGCCGTACGGTGAGCAGTTCGCTGTCGGGCGGGAGCACCGGGGCCGGCATGCCGAGGTCGGCGGTGAGGTCCCGCAGGAAGCTGTGGAGCAGATAGGCGTGGGTGTCAGGGCTGTCGGGATCGCCGTCGTACAGGAAGGAGTCGATCAGTACGACCGGCCTGGGGTCCTGGCCGCAGGCATGCAGCTGGCGGGCCATCTCAAAGGCGAGGGTGCCGCCGAGCGACCAGCCGCCGAGCAGGAACGGTCCGGGGGCGGCGGCCTCCAGCTCGGCCAGGTAGGCGGCGGCGCGGGCCTCGTGGGAGGGGGCCTCCTGCCCGCCCTCGAAGGCGTAGACGGTGCGGTTGGTGAGCTCCGTGGCAAGGGAGGCGTAGCAGAAGACGCTGCCGCCCGCCGGGTGCACCAACGCCAGCGCGGGCGCGACGGTGCCGGACTGGATACGGGCCAGGGCCCCGGGCCGCTCCTGAGCACCTGCGCCCAGCGAGCCGAGCCGCACGGCCAGGTCGGCGATGGTGCGGTAACGGAACAGGACGCTGACCGGCAGGTCCACGCCGGTCGCACGGCGCAGCCGGGTCATGACCTGTACGGCGAGCAGCGAATGGCCGCCGAGCAGGAAGAAGTTGTCGTGCACGCCCACCGACGGCAGGCCGAGGACGGAGCGCCAGATCTCGGCGAGGATCTCCTCCAGCGGGGTGGAGGGCTCGGTGTGCACCGGCGTGGCGCTCTGCTGCTCGGCGGCGGGGGCGGGCAGCGCGGCACGGTCCACCCGGCCGTCGGGGGTGAGCGGGAAGGCCTCGAGGACGATGTAGGAGGTGGGCAGCAGCACCTCAGGCAGCAGACGCTGGCAGTGGGCGCGCAGCGCCTCGCGCAGCCGGCCGGTCTCCTCTGAGCCGGGAACGTGCGGGCGGTGCGGGACGAGGTACGCCACGAGCACCAGGTTTCCGGCGTCGTCGAGGCGGGCGTCGACGCGGGCGTCGCCGATGCCCGCGTGGGTGAGGAGCACGGCCTCGATCTCGGCGCGCGGGACCCGGACCTGCTTGAGGTGGACCTGCTCGTCGCGGCGGCCGAGGATCTCCAGGGCGCCGTCCTCGCGGAAGCGCCCGAGGTCGCCGGTGTCGGTCTCCGGGCCGCCATCGGCGGATGCACCGGACACGTAGACGTTGCCGGGCACGCCGACAGGCACCGGGTTGCCGTGCGCGTCGAGCACCCGGACGCGGCGTCCGGGCAGCGGGCGGCCCGCGATGTCATGGCCGGCGGGCGCGTCACCGGCGCAGCGGCGGGTGGCGATCTCACCGGCCACGAGGCTGATGTAGCGGGTGTGCAGCTCCGTTGTCGGCAGTGCCGCCAGGCAGCGCCGCTCCAGTGTGCGCGGCAGGGGTTCGCCGGAGGCGACGATCCGCCGCGGGGCCCGTACGGCGGCGCCGTTCTCGATCGCGGCGACGAGCTGGTGCAGCAGGCCGGGCCGGATGCGCAGTTCGGTGATCTCCTCGGTCCCGGGCGCGTCGGTCCCGAGCGCGTCGAGGACGGCCCGCACATCGGCGCCCGCGTCGAGGACCCCCTCGGCCGAGGCGACCGGCGGCAGGGCGTCCGTGGCGGGGGCGGTCAGCCGGTCGAGTTCGGCCAGGTCGCTGTCGTCGAGCAGGGCGAGCTCGCTGAGCGGCCGGTCGGGTTCGGCGAGCGCCCGGGTCAGCAGGCGGCCGAACGTCCGGCTCATGCGGTGCATCACGGCGGAGTCGAAGAGTTCCGCGTTGTAGACCCAGGAGCCGCCGAGCCGCCGTTCGTGCGCGTACAGGTTCAGTTCGAGGTCGAAGCGGACGATGCCGCTGTCGAACGGCACGAGATCAGCGTCAAGGTGAGGCAGACGTACCCGCTCGTCGCCTGCGGTCTGGTAGTTGAACAGCACCTGGAAGACGGGGCTGACGGTGGGGTTGCGGTCCGGCTGGAAGTCGATGACGAGCTTCTCGAAGGGCATGTCCTGGTGGGCGAAGGCGCCGAGCACGGCGTCCTTGCCGCGCCGCACGGCCTCGCGCAGCGTGGGCGCCCCGGTCAAGTCGGACCGTACAACCAGGGTGTTGACGAAGAAGCCGATCAGCCCCTCCAGCTCCTGGTGGGTCTGTCCGGCGACCGGTACGCCGAGAAGGATGTCCTCCTGGCCGCTGTAGCGCCCCATCAGGGCGGAGAAGCAGGTGAGCAGGACGGTGAACGGGGTGGTCCGCTCCTGCAGCGCGAAGGCGTGGACGGCACGCGCCAGGTCCTCGGAGAACTCGAACTCCTCGTTGCCGCCGTTGACCCGGTGGCCGGTGGGCCTGGCGCGGTCCATCGGCAGCTGGAGAATGCCCGGGGCGCCGCTGAGCCGTTCGCGCCAGTACGAGGTGAGTTCCTCCTCGCGCTCGCCGGTGAGGCGGCCGCGCTGCCAGATCGCGTAGTCGATGTACTGCTGCGGCAGCTCAGGAAGCGAGGCGGTCGTTCCCTCGGTGAACTCGTGGTAGAAGGAGTCGAGTTCACGGAAAAGCGTGCTCACGGACCAGCCGTCGCAGACGATGTGGTGGACGCAGAGCGCGATCAGGTGCTCGTCGGCGGAGACCCGGACGGTCATGGCGCGCAGGAGGGGACCGTCCGCGAGGTCGAAGGGCTGCCCTGACCACTGCTTGACGCGGTCCTCAGCGGCCGCTTCGGGGTCGGCGGCGGTGGAGACGTCGACCGCCTCGACCGCCGGTTCGAAAGGCGGCTGCACCTGCTGGACGGGCATGCCGTCGGGCGCGGGAAACACGGTCCTGAGCACCTCGTGGCGCTGTACGACACGGGCGAGGGCGCGTGCCAGGGCCCGGCCGTCGGGGGCGGTGGAGGTACGCAGCACGATGGGGATGTTGTACGCACAGCTGCCGGGAACGAGCCGGTCGAGGATCCACAGCCGCCGCTGGGCGAAGGAGACGGGTCCTGTCCGGGTCTCCTTGTCGCGGTCGCGCTCGGCGAGCAGCCTGGCAAGCCGGCGCCGCTTCTCTTCCAGGGCATCGGTCGATATCTGGTCGGTCACGGGCCTACCCGTCTTCCTCGTCGCCGTCGGGCCAATTGGTGGAACGCTCTTGAACAGCAAAGGGATTTGTGGGGGGGGGAGGCACGAGGTCCGGCCGTCGGGGGGACGTACGGCCGGACCTCGTGCTGTCGAAAGGGCCGGGTCAGGGGGTCAGTAGTCCTAGGCGGCCTGCAGCTCCGCCGGGACCTCGTCCCTGATGCCGTGCACCGAGCCGGCCACCAGCCAGCCGATGGCGGCCCAGGCGAGCACCGCCGCCAGGGCGAACGCGGCGGCGTTGCCCCAGACGGAGGCGGCAGCAGCGCCGAGGACGGGGCCGAGCGCGTTGGCGCCCCAGACCAGCGGGAGCGAGACGCCGCCGATCCGGCCCATCAGGTGCGGCGGGGTGGCCTTCTGCACCATCGTCATGATGCCGACGTTGGCGATCGGCGTGGTGAGCGAGGCGAGGAACTGCGAGAGCGCCACGACCACGACGCCCGCCGTGCCCTTGCCGGCCAGGACCATCAGGAGCACGGCGAGACCGAGCAGGGCGTGGGTCACGATCAGCGTCCGACCCATGCCCAGGTGGTGCAGGGCCTTGCGGGAGAAGATCGCGCCGATGACGAAGGCGACACCGCCCGCGCTCATGACGAAGCCGAGCTGTGCGGGGCTGAAGCCCAAATCGTCATAGGCGTACACGACGAGCATCGCCATAGTCATGGAGACGGCGAGGTTGCCGAAGAAGCCCATGAGGGTCAGGTTTCGCAGCAGCCGGTTGCCGACGAGGGTGGTGAAGCCGTGCTTGAGGTCGGTGACGGCCGCGCCGACACCCTTGCCGCTGGGCTGCGGGGCGGGCTCCGGCTTGCGGATGGCCCAGATCGTGAAGGTGGACACGAGGTACGACAGGGCGTCGACGGCCACGGCCTTGGCCGCGCCGAGCACACCGACGAGCACACCGCCGATGCTGCGGCCGAAGACCGCCGCGAGCGAACGGCTCATCTGAGTCTTGGCGTTGGCCTCCGCGAAGTCCTCGCGCTCGATCAGCGCCGGGAAATGCGCCTGGTAGGCGAGTTGGAAGACCACGTCCAGGGCACCCTTGACCACGGCCACCACGTACAGGTGCGCCATGCTCACCGAGCCCAGGAACGCGACCAGCGGCAGCGAGCCCAGGGCGACGGCACGGCCGAGGTTGGCGACGATCATCAGGGGGCGGCGACGCATCCGGTCGGTGAGCACACCGACCATGGGGCCGAGGACCACGAACGGGATCCACTGCAGGGCGATCAGCAGACCGACGGATCCGGCGGAGGCGCCGAACCCGAGTACTGCCAGGGAGGGCAGCGCGATCAGGGAGACCTCGCTGCCCAGCAGGCTCACGGACTCGCCGGTCCACAGCTTCATGAAGTCGCTGTTGCGGGTGAGCCCGGGCCTGCGCGGGGCTTCGGCCGCCCTTCCAGGCTGCTCCTGGGTGGTCATCAGGGATTACCTCTCTGCATGTGAGGGGACGGGGGTACGGGTGGATGTGGGGGGGAACCGGGGGTGGCAGCGGTCCGTGGGCGGCCGTGTCGTGCTCGGTCGGTCGGTGGGCCGTGGTCGGTCTCGGTCAGTCGGTCGCGGCCGCGGCCAGGCGGCGTCGGAGGCTGAGCGGGCGCATGTCGGTCCAGACCTCCGTGATGTGGGCCAGGCAGGCGTCCTTGGGGCCGGAGAAGCCGGTGGCGGTCCAGCCGAGCGGCACCTCGCGGCCCTCGGCCCAGATCGAGTACTGCTCCTCGTGGTTGACCACGACCAGGTACGTGCGGCCATCGTCGTTATGCATGGGTGTCAGCTCCTTGTCATCCGTGTCATAGGGCTTGTGGGGCTTCGTCAGGGGAAGGAAATGCGCTCGCCGATGCCGTGGGCGACGGCCCGCCGGTAGACGAGGGCGGCGGCCACCGCGTCCTGGACGGGCAGGCCGAGCGTCTCGAAGACCGTGGTTTCGGTGTCGTCGATGCGGCCGGGCCGGGTGCCGGCCAGGACTTCGCCGATCTCGGCGACGACGGCTTCCTCGGTGAGGGCCCCCTCGGCGATGGGCAGCAGGATGTCCCCGGCCTCCCGCAGCGCGGCTTCGCGGTTGTCGACGATCAGCCGTGCGGCGGCGACCGTCGCGGTCGGCAGCTCGCGGCAGCCGGGCCCGAACGCGCCGATCGCGTTGATGTGGACGCCACGCCCGGCGGGCAGCTCCGAAGCGTCGAACACCGGCTCGTCGCCGGCGACCGAGGTGGCGGTGCACAGGACGTCGCAGTCGGCCAGGGCCTGCGCGGTGGAGTCGCACACCTCGGCGTGCGGGTAGAACCCCTTGGCCCAGCGGGCGAGTTCCTCGGCGGTGGCGCGGGTACGGCTGTAGATGCGTACCCGCTCCCAGTCGCGCATCCGGGACAGCGCTTCCAGATGGCCGCGCGCCTGCACTCCGGCGCCGATGACCGCGAGTTCACGGGCGTCGGGACGGGCCAGGGCGCGGGTGGCTACCGCGGTGACCGCCGCGGTACGGATCTCGGTGAGGGCGCCGGCGTCCACCAGGGCGAGCGGCTGTCCGTGGACCGCGTCGACCAGGATGACCAGGCCCTGGACGCTGGGCAGCTCCCGCTCGACCGCGCGCGGGAACATGCTGAGCATCTTCAGGCCGAGAACCGGCTCCTCCGCGGGGCCGCCGACGGCGGGCATGAGAAGCACCATGCCCCCGTGGCCGGGCGGCTCGACGGTCACCCGCGGGTGCTCGTAGAGCTCGCGCCGGGACGCCCTGACCATGGTGTCCTCCATGGCGGGGATCGCGTCGTCGTAGGTGAGCAGCTTGCGTACAGCGGCTGCGTCGATCACATGCAGATGTCCCACCGGCTTCTCCTCGGATGGCGGTGTCGGGTGGTGGTGGCCGGTCACGGGCGGAAGCGCTCGAGGGAGTACTCGGTGCTGCCTTCGAGGGCGAGCTGGGCGAGCGCACTGCCGAAGACGGGGACGAACTTGAAGGCCCAGCCGGCCGCGTGGACGAGTACCCGGTCGCGGCCCTCGCCGGGCGGCAGCGCACCGAGGTAGAACTGCCGTTCGTGGTCACGAGGCAGGGCGATCAGGCAGGATCCCGGCTGTACGGGCTCCGGGTCGAGCATGGGCATGTGCCGGGCGACGAACTCCGCGGTGCGGCGCAACTGGTGCGGGTCGGGCCCGGGCCGGGCTGCGGGTGGCGCGGTCCTGGGGTCGCTCTCGAAGTCCGGGGCGACGCGCACCAGTTCGCCGGGGCTCCA
Organism: Streptomyces kebangsaanensis; assembly: GCF_001906585.1. Lineage (GTDB taxonomy): Bacteria > Actinomycetota > Actinomycetes > Streptomycetales > Streptomycetaceae > Streptomyces > Streptomyces kebangsaanensis. The sequence continues at coordinate 64,171 of NZ_JUJA01000072.1, forward strand.
TGGGTTGGCGCCGAATCCGTAGAACAGGTTGGAGTCGGTGTCCGTCGGGGTCTGGAAGGCGAACCAGGTGGGCAGGTCACGGGCCGGGTCGCGCAGGCGGAAGTACGCCGTGGCCATGTCGTACACCTCGACGTCGAGACGGACGCCGAGCGGTTCGGTCAGCTCGTTGGTCCAGGGACCGGCGGTGACGACGACCTTGTCGGCGGTGATCCAGGCGCCGTCGGTGACGACCTCGACGCGCTCGGGGTGCGGCTCCAGGGCGAGGACGCGCTGACCGGTCCGGATCTCCACCCCCGCCGAGCGGGCGAGGTGGGCCAGGGACCAGAGCGTGCCGCGGACGTCGACCACGCCGCCGTCCGGCTGGTAAAAGCCCTCGTAGTGGGCCGGCAGTCCGGTGAAACCGAAGCGCTCCTCGATGGCGGTCGCGGTGAGCCACTCGTAGCGCAGACCGGCGTCGTCGAGGACCTGGGCGGCGTCGGCTATCTGGCCTTCGTTGGTGGCCTCCTTGGTCTCGCCGAACCACAGGCTGCCGGTGTGATGCACCAGCCGCCTGCCGCAGGCCTCCTCGAGGCGGCGCCACAGGGGCAGGGCGCGCACCGTCAGCTCGGTGAGATCACGCTGGGTGTACTGGACGCGCCACTGGCGTTCGGCGCCGGCGGAACTGCCGGTGTTCTCCGGCCCGTCGCTGCTCTCCAGGACGAGCACGGAGGCGCCGCGGCCGGCGGCGTACCAGGCGGTGCTGAGTCCGACGGCGCCGCCGCCGACCACGACGAGGTCGTAGGAGTGGTGCGGGATGTGGTGTGCGGTCATGCCGTTCTCCCGAGAGGGGTCCGCCCGCGTCGCCACGACCGGCTGATGGTGCGCTCCAGCTGGTCCATCAGCTGGGCGGCCTGGTCGTCGTCGATACCGGGCTGGCAGGGGATGTTGATCATTTCCCGGAACCAGCGGCGCTCGGCCACGGGGCACTCGCCCTCGCGGTGGCCGTGGGCCCGCCACTCCGGCATGAGGTGCAAGGGGAAGTAGCGCAGCGACAGTTGTGCGCCGGCCGCGTCCATGGCGTTCAACAGGGCGTCCCGGTCGATCAGTTCGGGGTCCACGAACGCGGTGAACAGGTGGTAGGGGTGGTCGACGTCCTCCGGCACCGGCGGTACGTACAGGCCGGGGATGTCCGCGAGGCGCTCGGTGTAGTGCCGGGCCAGCTCCCGGCGCCTGGCCTGCAGCGCGGGCAGCCTGCCGAGCTGGACGAACCCGACCGCGGCGGCCGGCTCCGCGAGCGTCCCGTTGATGCCCGTTCCCCGGAGCATCAGGCAGTCGGCGGTGTAGGAGCCGGCGGGAAACATGGCCCCGGCGGGCGGGCGGCGAGTCGAAGCGAAGGTGTGCCGGGAGGGTACGTAGACGGCGTCGACCGAGTTGTCGCGCAGAGCGGTCGCTCGGGCGGCGGCCTCGTCGTCGCGTACGACGAGCATGCCGCCCTCACCCAGCGTGGTGATGTTCTTGGAAGAGTGGAAGCTGAAGATTCCGAAGTGTCCGAACGAGCCGAGTGGCCGGCCGTGCAGCGACCCGCCGATGGCGTGTGCCGCATCCTCGACGACGGTCAGTCCGTACTGGTCGGCCAGCGCCATGATGCGCGGCATGTCCGCCGCCCGGCCGCCGTAGTGGACCATGACGACAGCCCGGGTGCGTTCGGTGATCAGCTCCTCGATGCGCGAGGCGTCGATGTTGAGCGAGTCGGGCTCCACGTCGCAGAAGCGGACCCGTACGCCGTAGTCCAACAGCGGCTGCACGGTGGCCAGATAGGTCTGAGGAGTGGCGATGACCTCGTCGCCGGGGCGCAGGTCGAGCAGGTGGAGGGCCAGCCGGAGCGCGGTGGTTCCGCTGGTGACCGAGAGCGCGTGCGCGACACCGAGGTGCGCGCGGAACGCCTCTTCGAAACGTTCCCGCCAGACGCCCCCGGAGAGCGGGCTGCCGGACCGCAACAGTTCTTCGATCACGGCCAGTTCGTCGTCGCCGAGGATGCTCCCCCGGGTCGGTCTGGTGTGGGAGCCGAGCGGAACGACTGCGGATGGTGCTCTTTCCATGATTCCCCGCATCGTCTGAAGGGCCTGTGTCGACCTCTGGGCTGGTGACACAACACAATGGCAACGACTAAACAAACACGCTACACGAAAGACTTCAAGCAATTCACCGAAATCTAGAAAATCTCCAGTGTGGTTCCGTTGCCGCTCCAGCGGCCGCTGCGATCCTGCGGGGAGTGTGGTTTCACCATGAGGAGAGGACGCCACCTTGACAACCTGCCCGATGCACGAGAGTCCCCCGACCTACCCGTTCGGCACCCGTCCGTCGGTGCTGGACGCCCCCCTGGAACTGCGCGGCCTGCGGGAGCGTCCCGCCGTCCGGGTCACCCTGCCCAGCGGGGACCCGGGGTGGGTAGTCACTCGGTACGAGGACATCCGCGTCCTGCTCTCCGACCCGCGTCTGCACCGCGACCGGTCCAGCGAGGACCTGCCGCGGATCACCAAGGACAACTCGATGTTCCAGGACCCGAACGTGAGCCTGGACCCGCCCGAGCACCCGCGGATGCGCCGGCTCGTCACCAAGGCCCTGAGCGCCGCCCGGGTCGAGAAGATGCGCCCGCATGTGCAGGCGCTGGTCGACGAGTTGCTCGACGCGATGGAGGCCTCCGGTCCCACCGCCGACCTCGCCGAGGCGCTGGCGTTCCCGCTCGGCATCCGCACCCTGTGCGGGCTGCTCGGTGTCCCGCCGGAGGACCAGAAGGACTTCCGGTTGTGGACCGACGCCTATCTGTCGGTCAACCGCTACACCGCGGAGGAGGTCGCCCGGTACCGCGGCGAACTGTTCGGCTACATCCAGCGCCTGGTCGCCGCCAAGCGCGAGCAGCCGGGTGACGACCTGATCAGCTCCCTCATCGCGGTGCGGGACGAGGACGAGAGCCGACTCGGCGAGTACGAACTCCTGTACTGGGTGCAAGGGCTGCTGATGGGCGGATACGAGTCCACCGCCAACCACCTGTCCGCCGCCGTCGTCACGCTGCTCGCACACCCGGAGGAGCTGGCGAAGGTGCGCCGGGATCCCTCGCTGGTTCCGGCGGCGGTGGAGGAGCTCCTGCGCTACCAGGTGCTCTTCTCGCAGCTGGCCGCCGTCCGGTACACCTCCGCCGACATCGAGGTGGGCGGGATGACGATCCCGGCGGGCTCTGCCGTGTTTCTCGCCCTGGAGTCCGCCAACCGTGACGAGGAGGTCTTCAAGGAGCCGGAGGCGCTGCGGGTGCAGCGGGACGACAACAAGCATCTGTCGTTCAGTGCCGGGCCCCACTTCTGCGCCGGCTCGGCGCTGGCCCGGATGGAACTCCAAACGGCGATCGGCACCCTGCTCCGGCGCTACCCGGACCTTCGGCTCACGGTCCCGGCGCACGAGCTGACCCGTAACACCGGTGTGCTCGTGGAGGGGTTCACCGAGGTGCCGGTCACCTGGTGACACGCCCGTTCCGCACTGCCCGTGGCTCATGGGGACGACCCGTGGGCCACGGGCTTTCGTCCGTACCTCCCGAGTCCCTCCTCCTGGACGAGAGGGTGCATGAAGAGGGCCGGC
>NZ_JUJA01000072.1:67798-79543 GCF_001906585.1 Streptomyces kebangsaanensis
GGCCCTGTCCCTCACCGCGGTCAGGCCGCCAGACCGGCCACACCGCCCGCGGCCTCGACCGCGAGGCGGAGCAGCTGCCCCGGCGTCTGCGCCTCCTGAACGGCCTCGTCCCCCATGCTGAAACCGTACTCGCGCTCCAGCGCGCCGACGGTCTCGAGAACCGCGATCGAGTCGTAACCCAACTCACTGAAGGTCACGTCCGCGATGTCCCCGTCCAGGTCGATGCCGTCCCCCGCCCCTGCGGCGGCGCGCAGGGCGCGGACGATGTCCTGAAGGGTGATGAACTCCTGTGCTGTCATGGCTTTTCCTCCGGTGAATTGTCGGAACTGGCCCTCCGGCGCGGAGGGAGGTTCACTGGTGCGGGGTGCGGCGAGCGACCGGGGCGCGCAGCACCATCGCAGAGTTGAAGCCGCCGTACCCACGGGCCAGGGCGAGCGCGGTGCGGGTGGGCACGGCGCGCGGTTCCCTGGTCACCAGGTCGATGCGGTGGGCCGGGTCGGGCAGGGCCACGTTTACCGTCGGCGGAATCACGCCGTCCCGGAAGCCGAGCAACGCGGTGGCCAGGTCGAGCGGCCCGCCGCCCGAGTACAGCCGCCCGGTCATCGTCTTGGGGGCGGTGACCGGGACGCCGTGCGGGCCGAAGACCTCGCAGAGCGCCGCGGCCTCGGCGGCGTCCTTGTCGGGAAGGCCGGCCGCGTCGGCGTACACCACGTCGATGTCACCGGGCGTGCATCCGGCGTCGGCGAGGGCCCCTAGGATCGCCGCCCGCAGGGCGGGGCCGCGGGAGCTGCCGGGGGGCGGGTCGAAGGTGGCGGCGTGCCCGGCGACCGACCCGTACGGGCGTGCTCCCCTGGCGCGGGCCGACTCCTCCGGTTCGAGGACGAGGATGGCCCCGCCCTCCCCCGCCACATAGCCGTTCGCGGTGTCGGCGAAGGGGGTGAAGGCACGGGCCGGGTCCTCCGAGGTGCTGAGCAGCCCGGTGGCGATCTGCGCGGTCCACCCCCACGGGCACAGCGCCGAGTCCACGCCACCGGTGACCATCAGGGAGGCTCCGCCGCGCAGTTGCCTGCGGGCGTGCGCCACCGCGTCGAGTCCGCCGGCCTGGTCGGCGACGAGAACCCCGCTCGGGCCGCGCATACCGTTGCGGATGGAGATCTGGCCGGTGTTGACAGCGTAGAACCAGGCGAAGGACTGGTAGGCACTGACGTACTCGTTGCCCTTGCTCCACAGGTTCTCCAGCTCGCGCTGGCCGAACTCGAAGCCTCCGGAGGCGCTCGCAGTGACCACGCCCGCGCCGAAGGTGTGCAGTTCCTCGGGGCCCGCCCCCGCGTCGAGGATCGCCAGGTCCGCGGCGGTCAGCGCGAGCCGGGTCATGTGGTCGGTCTGCGGCAGGAGCCGGTCGGGCAGGTGTGCGGCCGGGTCGAAGCCGGTGACCTCGCCGGCCAGCCGGGAGGGGTACTGCGCGGGGTCGAAGCGGGTGAGGCGGCGGATGCCGCTCTCCCCGCGCAGGGTCGCCGCCCAGTACTCCTCGGTGCCGAGGCCGTTGGGGGCGACCACACCGACGCCGGTGACGACCGTCGTGAATGCGGTGCCGCTCACTGAGCGAGTCCTCCTCTCTCGGTGCCGTTGCCGGTCAGGACCACGGCGCTCTGGAACCCTCCGAAGCCGCTGCCGGTGCTGAGCACCGAACGGACCGGCGTCTCGCGCGCGGCCAGCGGCACATGGTCGAGGTCGCAACTCGGGTCGGGGTCATGGAGGTTGGCGGTGGGCGGTACAAGGCCGTGACGCATCGCCAGCAGGCAGGCGGCCACCTCCAGGGAACCGATCGCGCCCAGCGAGTGACCGATCATCGACTTGATCGAGCTGACCGGTGTGGTCCGCGCGTGCGCGCCGAGGCTCGCCTTGATGGCGGCCGTCTCGTGCAGGTCGTTCTGCTTGGTCCCGGATCCGTGCGCGTTGACGTAGTCGAGTTTCCCGGGTTCGACCCGGGCCTGGGCGAGTGCCGCGGTGACGGCCTGGGCCAGTTCGGCGCCGTCGGAGCGCAGTCCGGTCATGTGGTAGGCGTTGCTGCGGGTCGCGAAGCCGGCCACCTCCGCGTGGATGTGCGCGCCGCGGCGCAGTGCGTGCTCCAACTCCTCGAAGACGAAAACGGCCGCGCCCTCTCCGAGGACGAAGCCGTTGCGGCTCCGGTCGAACGGGCGGGAGGCGTGGGCCGGATCGTCGTTGCGCGGTGAGGTCGCCCGGATCGCGTCGAAGCAGGCCAGGGTGATGGGTGAGATCGGGGCGTCGGTGGCGCCGCCGACCACGACGTCCGCGGAACCCTCCCGGATCAGCGCGGCGGCGTGGCCGACCGCGTCCAGACCGGACGTACAGCCGGTGGACACGGTGTTGACCGGTCCCTCCGCGCCGACCCGCCAGGCGACCTCGGCGGCGACCGAGCTGGGCACCAGGTAGTCGTAGAGGTGGGGTACGCCGTAGCGGTGGTCGGTGAGGGTCTTGCGGCCGCCGTCACTGACGACGACGTACTCCTCCTCCAAGCTGGTGGTGCAACCGACCGCGGTGCCGATGGACACGCCCGTGCGGTGCGGGGGCAGGTCCGCGAAGAGCAGACCGCTGTCGGCCACAGCCTCGTCGGCGGCGACGGCCGCAAACTGCGCGGAGCGGTCCATCCGTCGGATCTCCTGCGGGGTCAGTCCCGCCTCCTCCGGGTGGAAGTCGCACTCGGCGGCGATCCGCGACCGGTACCGGGAGGCGTCGAAGGAGCTGATCGCGCGGGTGGCGGTGCGGCCGTTCGCCAGCACGTCCCAGTAAGCCTTTGCGCCGATTCCGCCTGGAGCGACGACCCCCAGCCCCGTGATGACGACTCGTCGAGTCATCCGTACTCCTCCCGTTGCTACCCGTCGTTGGTGCTTCGACGGTGGCACCGGGTCATGGAGCCGGGCTGGAGAGACACTGCACGCCGTTTCCCGCCCACTGCTCTCCACGGGACGGCGAGCGAGCCTCCAGTACGCCGCCCTACGGTCCGGTGAGGCTCGCAGACCACCCATGGAGGCTACGCATGCGGACCATCCGCTACCACAACTACGGGGACCCCGAGATCCTCGCTGTCGAGGAGGCCCCGGTGCCTTCCCCCGGCCCCGGACAGGTCCTGATCAAGTCCGAGGCGATCGGCGTGAACTTCGTCGAGACGCAGCGCCGCAGGGGCACCGGACCGTTTCCGCCGCCGCTGCCGGCCACCCCGAACGGCGATGTCGTCGGACGGGTCGAGAAGGTGGGCGCCGAGGTGACCACCGTCGCCGTCGGCGACCGTGTGGCGGCGCCCGTGATGGGCGGCGCTTACGCGGACTTCGTCCTGGCGGACGCCACGTTCCTGGCCCCGTTGCCGGACGGTCTCGACGCGGCCCAGGCCAGCATTCTGGCCTCCCCCGCGCAGACCGCGCTGTGCGTGCTGAAGACGGCGCGCATCCAGCCCGGTGACACCGTGCTCGTGCACGCGGCGGCCGGGGCGATCGGGCACCTGATGACGCAGCTGGTCCGCCACTACGGGGCGGGCCGGGTGATCGGTACGGTCGGTTCGCCCGCGAAGGCCGCGTTCGCGCGTGAGCACGGCACCGATGTCGTCGTGGACTACAGCACGGACGGCTGGACCGACGAGGTCCTCAAGGCCACCGACGGCGAGGGCACCGACGTCATCCTCGACAGTGTCGGCGGCGACATCCTGCTCTCGGGCCTGGACGTGCTCAAGCCGTTCGGCCGGCTCGTCTTCTACGGCGCCTCCGGCGGCACCCTGCCCCAGATCCCGGCGATGCGACTGATCCCGATGAAGCACGTCGTGGGCTGCGGCCTCGACCAGTGGTGGCAGCACCGCCCGGACGACATCCGGACCGGTCTGCAGGAGCTGATCGGCCATGTCACCGAGGGCCGGCTGAAGGTGCACGTGCACGCCGAACTGCCGCTCACCGAGGCCGCCGCCGCCCACCGGATCATCGAGGACCGCGCCCAGCTCGGCCGCATCCTGCTCCGGCCGTGACCCGGCCGGCCACCGACGTCCGTACTTCAAACGGAAGGACCATCATGCCCGAAACGGTTCAGCGCCTCGCTCTGGTCACCGGTGCCACCAGCGGCATCGGACTGGCGGTCGCGCGCGGCCTCGGCCAGGACGGCCACCGGGTGTTCCTGTGTGCCCGGACGCAGGACAACGTCGACGCCACCGTCAAGACACTGCTCGACGAGGGGATCGACGCCGACGGCGTCGCCGCGGACGTGCGGGACCCCGCGTCGGTGCACGACTTCGTCCGTACCGCCGCCGAACGCCACGGCCCCGTCGGGGTCCTGGTCAACAACGCCGGCCGCAGCGGCGGCGGGGTCACCGCCGACATCGCCGACGAACTGTGGCTCGACGTCATGGCCACCAACCTCAACAGCGTCTTCTGGGCGACCCGCGAGGTGCTCGGCACCGGCGGGATGCGGGAGAGAGGCCGCGGCCGCATCATCAATATCGCGTCCACCGGTGGCAAGCAGGGTGTGGTGCTCGGCGCGCCGTACTCGGCGTCGAAGCACGGAGTGGTCGGCTTCACCAAGGCAGTGGGCCTGGAGCTGGCGAAGACCGGGATCACCGTGAACGCCGTGTGCCCCGGCTATGTCGAGACCCCGATGGCCGAACGGGTCCGACAGGGCTACGCCGCCGCCTGGGACACCACGGTCGACGACGTGCAGGAGCGTTTCAACGCCAAGATCCCGCTGGGCCGTTACTCCACGCCGGAGGAGGTAGCGGGCCTGGTCCGCTACCTGGCCGGCGGCGTCGCGGCCTCCATCACCGCGCAGGCGCTCAACGTCTGCGGCGGACTCGGCAGCTACTGACCGCGCCGAAGTCGAGGAGCGAGAGGACAAGCAGCAGATGTCAGCAGCAGTGGAGCACCACACCGAACACACCGTCCTGATCGACGCGCCGCCGTCCGAGGTCTACGCGGTGATCGCCGATGTGACCCGATGGCCGGCGGCGTTCACCCCGACCGTGCACGCGGAGGTGCTGGAGAGCACCTCGCACGACGACGGTACGAGCGAGGAACTGATCCATCTGTGGGCGCAGGCCAACGGCGAGGTGAAGGACTGGACCTCGCGCCGCACCCTCGATCCGCAGAACCTGCGGATCGGCTTCCGGCAGCGGCTCAGCGCCCACCCGGTGGCGGCGATGGGAGGTGACTGGTTCGTCGAGCCGTCCGGTGACGGTGGCACGCTCGTACGTCTCACCCATGACTACCGCGCCGTGGACGACTCCCCGGAGCACCAGCGGTGGATCGCGCGGGCCGTCGAGAACAACAGCACGGCCGAGCTCGCCCGTCTCAAGGACGTCGTGGAGAACGCCGTGTCGGGCGGCGAGCCCGTGACCTTCTCGTTCGAGGACTCGGTCACGGTGGCCGGCTCGGTCGCCGACCTGTTCGCCTTCGTGGACCGGGCGGACGCCTGGCAGGAGCGCCTTCCGCACGTGGCCCGGGTCGACTTCACCGAGCAGCCGGGCGGGGTGCAGGTCCTTGAGATGGACACCCGGGCGCCGGACGGCTCGATCCACACCACCCGTTCGGTCCGGCTGAGCTTCGCCCCGGACTTCATCGTCTACAAGCAGCTGGTCCTGCCCGGGCTGCTGGCCGCGCACACCGGCCGGTGGACGTTCACCGAGGCCGGCGGCGGTGTGGTCGCGACGTCCCGGCACACGGTGACGGTCAGGCCCGAGAAGGTGACCACCGTGCTCGGCGCGGACAGCACGCTCGCCGACGCCAAGGCGTACGTCCGCAAGGCGCTGGGCACCAACAGCCTGGCCACGCTGGGTCTGGCCAAGACGTACGCGGAGTCCCGTGCCGCCCTGGTGGAGGCGTCATGACCGCGCCCGTGCGGACGGACGCGCCCGTGGAGACCGCCAGGCCGCTGCGGCCCGCGTCGCTGGAGATCCAGGCCGAGGTCCAGGACTTCTACGCCCGGCAGATGCGGCTGCTCGACGAGGGCCGGGCCGAGGAGTGGGCCGAGACCTTCACCGAGGACGGCGTCTTCGAGCAGAACGTCAAACCGGAGCCCTGGCGTGGCCGCGCGGAGATCGTGGCGCGGATGCGAGCCGGTCTGGACCGGCTCNGCTCGCGGCACGCCCGGTGACCCGGCGCCACTGGCTGGGGATGCTGATCGTGGACGAGGGTGAGGAGCCCGGCACCTGGCGCTGCCGGTTCTACGCCCTGGTGTTCGAGATCCCCGACGGCGGCGATCCACGGCCGCACCTGAGCGCTCCCGGCGAGGACCTGCTGGTACGCGGGGAGGACGGCCGACTGCGGATACGCCATCGCCTGGTGGAGCACGACGGAGCGGTGTGACGCACGACGGCGTGACGCACGGCGGTACAGCAACGGCGCCCCGGTAGCGGCACTCCGAAAGCGGCGGTTCCCAGAGCGACACCCCCCGGCCGGCCTCAGGCGAGGCAGGTCAGGGGGCGTCCGCCGTTGAGTGTCACCATCTCGTGGAACACCGGAGCCGAGGGAAGGTACGCCCCTTCGGGAGCACCCTCCAGTTCGGCGCACGCCCGGCGCAGGTTCGCCACCAGGCGCTCGGGGTCGCGCAGTTCCGCGAACTCGCCGTAGCCCGCGTCACGGGCGGCGGTCAGCGGGTCCGTACCGCGTCGTACGCAGTACGCGGCGAGGTCGAGGACCCGAGCGAGATATGCCTCGGTCAGCTCGAACACCTCCGGCCCGCACACCGGTCCGTGACCGCAGACGATCCTGCGGGCCCCCAGTGCGCGCAGCCGGCCGACGGCCCGCACAAGCCCCCGCACGGAGCCCATCAGGGCGAACGGGGTGCAGTCCGACATCAGCAGGTCGCCAGCGAACAGCACCCCGGCGTCGGGCAGCCACACCGCGGTGTCATTGGTGGTGTGGGCCATGCCCGGGTGCAGCAGCTCGGCGGTCCGGCCCTCACCGAGGTGCACGGACAGGGACTCGGTGTAGGTGAGGTCCGGCAGGACGACGCTGAGGTCGCCCCAGTTCGCGTCGGGCCACACATGGGTCAGAGCGAGTCCGCGCTCCGCCATCTCGGCGCGGGTCCGCTCATGCGAGACGACGACCGCACCGTCCGAGAACACGAGGTTCCCGTGGGTGTGGTCGCCGTGGTGGTGGGTGTTGACGACGGTCCGTACGGGCAGCGGGGTCAGGCCGCGCACGCTGTCGCGCAGCCGTTCCGCCCGGGCCCGGGTGGCCGCCGTGTCGACGAGGAGAACGGAACGGTCGCCGACGACGACACCCGCGTTGTTCAGGCACCAGCCGCCATCGGGCTGGACCCACGCGTGCACGCCGTCGGCGACCCGCTCCAGGCCAAGGTCAGGCATGGACTGCCGGCAAACCCTCTTGAACGACCTCGCACACATGCGGGTCACCCTTGATGATCGGCAGCAGCTGCTCGAACTGGGCGCGGAACTCGGGCGTCTTGAGGGCGTCCTGGAACGCCTTCTCGGACTCCCATTCCGCGATGTTGAAGTAGACGTCCGCCTCCTTGGTGGAGCGCACGAGCCGGAATCGGATGAGGCCCGGGCGGGCGCTCATTATTTTCCCGATCTCCGCGTAGATCCTTTCGAACTCTGAGGGCTCCCCGATCATCGTGAGGCGGTTCATGAAAACAACCACAGAAGTAACTCCCATCCGGAGGGTGTCCGACCCTGAAAACGTTAGGAGCAACCACTGGAAGGCCAAGTGAGAACGCATGGAAAAGATCTCGTCACTCCCTATGCGCGAGTACGCCTCCATCGCTCTTCACCTGGGATTTCATTGAGTCTCCCGATAAATTCGGCCGGCCGGTACGTCCGGTGGCGCCAAGCGCCGTGGCCAAAGCATTAGTTCGACCGTGGACATCTGTCCGAGCAGATTGCTAGCGTCTTGGTCGTTCTCGGATGCACCGGACATCATCTTCCTGAGGAGACCTCGTGAAATTCGGAGTTCTCGGTCCTGTCGTCATGAATGACGGCGGAGTTTCGCATCTTCCATCCGCGCCGAAGACGCGCCAACTCCTTGCACTACTGCTGCTCAACGCGAATACGCCCGTACCGGCCTCGATATGCATCGAGGAGCTGTGGGGGACGCGGGCGCCGCGCAGTGCGGTACAGACACTGCACACCTATGTGCTGCACATCCGGCGGGCGCTGGCCGGCTGTCCTTCGGTCACGACTCCCGAACAGCCGAAGCAGATCCTCGTCACCAAACACCAGGGCTACCTGATCAGCGTCGAGCCAGGCAGCCTCGATCTGCACCACTACGAGCGGCACATGAGCGACGCCCGCGCCGCCCAGGCGTCCGGCGACGACCAGCGGCTGGCCACCGCGCTGCGCGCCGCTCTCGCGGTGTGGCGGGGACCGACGCTGGTCGACGTGCCGGCCGGGCCGCGCCTGGAGGCGCGGATCGCGGGCCTGGAGGAGACCAGGCTGACCACGTTCGAGCGCTGTGTCGAGGCGGAGTTGCGCCTCGGTCTGCATCACGGGCTGCTCGGCGAGCTGCGTGCGCTGACGGCCGACCACCCGACGCACGAGAACCTACACGCCCAGTACATGCTGGCGCTGTACCGGTCGGGACGCGTGGCACAGGCCCTGGACGTCTACCACACGCTCCGCGAGAAGCTCAACGACGAGCTGGGCCTTGAGCCCTCGCCCCGGCTGCGCCATCTGCAGACGGCGATACTCGCCGCCAATCCGGCGCTCAGCGTGGAGACCACCCGTGACGCGGCCCTCTCGCTCGACCTCCTCGACCCCCACGGGGCCTCGGAGAGCCTGGAAGCGGTACGGCGGTGACCGCCCGGGCACAGCACGCCACGCCCGGCTCTGCGTACGCCGAGGCCCTGGCCGGGGTGCCCCCCTTCAGCGGTCTGCGGATCACCGGCGCCGAGCGGCCCACGGCCACCGGCTTCGCCGGACTGACCTTGTTCGTGACGACTGAGCAACCCGACGGCACCGAGCGGAAGTTCGTGGTCAAGGCGGCACCGTGGGACACCCGGGTCTACCCCGAGCCGCGGATCGCCGAACAGTACGAGCTGCTGCGCGTCCTCGGCCGGGACACCGACGTCCCGGTCCCGGCCGTCCACCACTGCGAACCCTCCGCGCGCCTGCTCGGTGGTCCGTTCTTCGTCATGGACCTGATCCCCGGTCAGGTCCCTTCGGACTTCCCCTCGTACCACCGGCAGGGCTGGATCGCCGAGCTGCCGGCCGAGGACCGAGCCCGCCTGTGGTGGGCGTCGATGGATGCGATGAGCCAGGTGCACCGGGTCGACGCCCGCCGGCTCGGCCTCGGTTTCGTGGCGCCGCCGGACGGCGGACCGCCCGGGACCACCCAACAACTCGACTACTACGAACGGCACATGGAGTTCTTCGGCTGCGCCGGTGACCCCGTGCTCTCGTCGGCGCTGTCCTGGCTGCGCGCACACCTGCCCGCGGAACCCGGCCCGCCGGGACTGCTGTGGGGCGACGCAAGGCTCGGCAACATCGTCTACGGGGAGGACCTGCGGCCCGCGGTACTGCTCGACTGGGAGATGACGGGGCTCGGGCCCGCCGAGGTCGACCTCGGATGGTTCCTGTGGATGGACCGGTTCCTGAGCGAAGGCATCGGCGCCGGACGGCTCGCGGGACTGCCCGGGCACGAGGAGACCGTGCAGCGCTACGGCGAACTCATCGGCCGCCCCCTCGCCCCTCTTCCCTACTACGAGATCCTCGCCGGCTTCCGCTTCGCGCTCGTCACCAGCCGAGTGGAGCGGATCGTGCTGGCCGCGCGGGTGATGCCGCCCGGTGTTCCCCTCGCCCTGCACGCCAACGCCAAGGCACAACTAGGGCGGGCGCTGGCCCGGATCACCGGCTCCTCCTGACCGCGGCCATCCGCCCTCGACCTGCGCTCCAGACGCCCCTGACACGCTGAACGGGTTCAGTCCTTGTCCAGATCTCAGGCCACACCTCTGGGGGCGAGCGTCCATGCCTGTCGAACCCGAACAGTTCCGGAGAATCTTCGGAGCACTCTCCAGTTCCGTCGCCGTGATCACCACGGCGGGCACTGACGGCCCGAAGGGGTTCACCTGCACCGCGGTGACCGCGGTGTCGAAGAACCCGCCCCTGCTGCTCGTGTGCGCCGACAGCGAATCCCACACCCTGCCGGCCATCCTCGGCTCGAAGGGCTTCGCGGTCAACTTCCTCGCCGCGGGCCGCGGCGCGCTGGCCGACCGCTTCGCCTCCTCCGACGAACGCAAGTTCACCGGGACGGCCTGGACCCCGTCACCGCACGCCTGTGGCGCCCCGGTCCTCACCGGGGACACCGTGGCGGTCGCCGAGTGCCGGCTGCGCACCGCCGATCTCGTGGGCGACCACTGGATCCTCGTCGGCAGCATCGAGCACGGCAGTCACATACCGGACGCCGCGCCCCTGACGTACTACCGCCGGACGTACGACACCCCGTCCGCGCACCGACTCGTCACCACCCCCTAGGCCCCGGAGAAGCCATGAAGTTCGGAATCAACCTCTTCCCCACCACCGGGCCCGCCGACAAGAGCGCGGTCGACCACTTCGACGACGCGCTGCGCCTGGCTGTTCTCGCCGAGGAACTGGGCTTCCACCATGTGAAGACGGTCGAGCACTACTTCTTCGACTACGGCGGTTACAGCCCCGACCCGGTGACCTTCCTCGCCGCCGCGGCCGCCCGCACCCGGCGCATCCGGCTGATCACCGGTGCGGTGATCCCCGCCTTCACCCATCCGGTGAAGCTGGCCGGGCAGCTGGCGATGCTGGACAACCTCTCGCACGGCCGGCTCGATGTGGGCTTCGCCCGCGGCTTCCTGCCGGACGAGTTCGCCGCTTTCGAGATACCGATGGACGAGAGCCGTGAGCGCTTCGAGGAGGGCGTGGAGGCGTGCGAGCGCCTCTGGGCGGGCGAGGACGTGGTCTTCAGCGGCCGCTTCCACCGATTCGGCCCGATCACCCTCCTGCCGCGCCCGGCTCAGCGCCCGTATCCGAAGGTGCTGGTCGCCGCGTCGATCACCCCGGAGTCCTGCGAGGCCGCGGGCAGGGCCGGACGCGGGCTGATGCTGGTGCCCTCGATCAACAAGCCCGAGCGCACCCGCGAGATGATCGACCTGTACTGGCGGTCCCGCGCGGAGGCAGGCCACGACCCGGCCGCTGGCGAGGTCCACCTCAGCTACAGCAGCTATCTGCACGAGGACGCGGCCACCGCCCGGGAACGCGGCCGCGGCTACTCGGCCTACACCAACGCCAAGATGGTGGAGGCGGTGTCCGCCTGGGCCCACACCCGCAGCGGCGACTACGACGGGTACCAGCGCATCGTGGCCAAGGTGAACAGCGCCGACTTCGACAAGCAGGTCGACGAGGGCAAGGCGCTGGTCGGCTCGCCCGAGCAGGTGCGGGCGCAGGTGCGGCAGATCCGGGAGTGGTACGGCGACTGCACGGTCAGCCTTCAGGTGATCTCGGGCAACATGCCGTACGAGGAGTCGGCGCGCACCATGCGGCTGTTCACGCAGGAGGTGATGCCGGAGTTCACCGGGCCGGAGCTCGGCGACGCGGATGCCACGGCCTCCATGACCGCCACTGCCTCCTCGGCCTCGACGCCCGGCGCGGTGCTCACCGGCTGAGCGAGGCCCGCGGGTCTCCGGCCATGCCGGCGGCGAGCGTGGCGCCGTCGGCCGGGTCGATCAGCAGAAAGGCCCCGGTGCCGCGGGAGCGGGCGTACGGATCCA
>NZ_JUJA01000072.1:79577-85949 GCF_001906585.1 Streptomyces kebangsaanensis
GAGCCGATGTCGTTGACGCCGAGGCTGTCCGGCCGGTCGTGCCGGCTGAGCCGCCCGGTCAGGCCCATCTTCTGCGGCAGGTCCTTGACCACTGCCCCGACGGTCCGGGTGCCGTGTTTGAGCAGCACCCGGTCGCCGGGGCTGAGCGGGCGTTCGTGAAGGTGGCAGACGGTGGCCTCGATGTCCCGGGTGGTGGCCGGTGCGGCGTCGGAGGGAGCGATCATGTCCCCGCGGGAGACGTCGACGTTGTCGGCGAGCAGCACCGTGACGGACTGGGGCGCCCACGCGGTGTCGACGGCGTGGCCGAGCAGGTCGATCCCGGTGATCCGCGACGTCCGGCCGGAGGGCAGCACACTGACCCTGTCCCCCACGCGCAGCACACCGGCGGCGATCCGACCGGCGTAGCCCCGGTAGTCGGGGTGCTCGGCGGTCTGCGGACGGATCACGTACTGCACCGGCAGACGGGCCGGGGAGAGGGAGGGATCGGTGCCCACAGGGACGCTTTCGAGATGCTCCAGGACGGTGGGTCCGCCGTACCAGTCCATCCGGACGGACGGTTCCACGACGTTGTCGCCCGTGAGGGCCGAGATCGGGATCGCGGTGATCTCGGGGACGCCGAGTTCGCAGGCGTACGTGGTGAACTCCTCGGCGATCGCGGCGAAGACGGACTCGGCGTAGTCGACGAGGTCCATCTTGTTGACGGCGAGGACGACGTGGGGGACGCGCAGCAGGGCGGCGACGGCGGCGTGGCGGCGGGTCTGTTCGACGACGCCGTTGCGGGCGTCGACGAGCACGACGGCCAGTTCGGCGGTGGAGGCGCCGGTGACCATGTTGCGGGTGTACTGCACGTGCCCGGGGGTGTCGGCGAGGACGAACCGGCGGCGGGCGGTGGCGAAGTAGCGATAGGCCACGTCGATGGTGATGCCCTGCTCCCGCTCGGCCCGCAGACCGTCGGTGAGGAGAGCCAGATCCGGGGTGTTTCCGTGCGATGCCCTTACAACTGCCTCCAGTTGGTCGATGAGGACCGACTTGGAGTCGTGAAGGAGCCGGCCGACCAGGGTGGACTTGCCGTCGTCCGCCGACCCGGCGGTCGCGAGACGCAGTGTGTCGACAGTCATCAGAAGTACCCTTCACGCTTGCGGTCTTCCATCGCTGCCTCGGAGAGCTTGTCGTCGGCGCGGGTGGCGCCGCGCTCGGTGAGCCGGGAGGCGGCGATCTCGGCGATCACGGCGTCGAGTGTGGTCGCGTCGGAGTCGACGGCGCCCGTGCAGGACATGTCACCCACGGTCCGGTAGCGGATCATCCGCTTCTCGACTCTCTCGGACTCCTTGGGGCCGCCCCACTCGCCTGCGGTCAGCCACATGCCGTTACGGGCGAACACCTCACGCTCGTGGGCGAAGTAGATCTCCGGCAGCTCGATGCCCTCCCGGGCGATGTACATCCAGACGTCCAGCTCTGTCCAGTTCGACAACGGGAACACGCGGACGTGCTGGCCTGGCGCGTGGCGGCCGTTGTAGAGCTGCCACAGCTCCGGGCGCTGATGGCGCGGGTCCCACTGCGAGAACTCGTCCCGGAGACTGAACACCCGCTCCTTCGCGCGGGCCTTCTCCTCGTCACGCCGTCCGCCGCCGAACACGGCGTCGAAACGGTGCTGCTGGATCGCCTCGGTCAGCGGCAACGTCTGCAGCGGGTTGCGCGTCCCGTCGGGACGCTCACGCAGCTTCCCGGCGTCGATGTACTCCTGCACCGCGGCCACGTGCAGTTGCAGGCCGTGCTGTTCCACTGTCCGGTCGCGGTACTCCAGGACCTCGGAGAAGTTGTGCCCGGTATCGACGTGCAGCAGCGAGAACGGGACCGGCGCCGGCGCGAACGCCTTCAGCGCCAGATGCAGCATCACGATCGAATCCTTGCCGCCGGAGAAAAGAATCACCGGCCGCTCGAACTCACCCGCCACCTCACGGAAGATGTGCACCGCCTCGGACTCGAGCGAGTCCAGGTGCGAGAGCGCGAACGGGTCCTCCGCGGGGACGACGGCAGCGTACGCGCGCGTGGGAGTGGTGACGGCGACGACAGTCACAGCAGATGCCTCTCGACGAGCAGCGCGTGGAGCGTCGCCGCGGACTCCTGCACGGTCTGGTTCTGGGACTCGATCCGCAGATCGGGAGTCACCGGCTCCTCGTACGGGTCGTCGACCCCGGTCAGTCCGCTGATCTCGCCCGCGGCCTGCCTGGCGTACAACCCCTTCACATCGCGTACCGTGCACACCTCCACCGGGGTGGCGACGTGCACCTCCAGGAACGGGACGCCGACGGCGCGGTGGCGTTCGCGGACGGCCGCACGGCTGTCGGCGTACGGAGCGATGACCGGCACCAGGACCTTCACCCCGTTGCGTGCGAGGACCTCGGCGGCCATGCTGATCCGCCGTACGTGGGTGTCGCGGTCCTCGCGGCTGAAGCCGAGCCCTGCCGAGAGGAAGGCCCGGATCTCGTCGCCGTCGAGCACCTCGACCCGGTGGCCCTCGCCGCGCAGTCGGCCGGCCAGCTCGTACGCGATCGTCGTCTTGCCGGCACTCGGCAGACCCGTGAGCCATATCGTGGCTCCACAGATACGGGTGCAAGTGCAGGTGGAGGCGGGACGGTGTGCCGTCACAACCATGGCTTCAGCTCCTCGGCGGCCCGCCTGACGGGCGAGCCGCTCACTCGTGGGTCACTCGGGTCACTCGTGGGGTCAGTTCAACCGGAGGACGACTTTCCCGTTGACGGATCGGCCCTCCAGCTGTTTCAGCACCTCGGCCGGGTCGTTCCAGGAGGCCGTGACCGCGACCTGTGGATCGAGTCGGCCGATCGCACAGAGCCTCAGCAGGGTGCTCAAGTCGGCTGCGGGATCCTGGCGTTCGATCTCGTCGAAGAGGAACACGTTGTGCAGGGAGACTCCCGGCCGGGCCCGCCCCCAGTCGGGCGGCAGCACCAACTCGGAGCGGGTGGTGTTCCCGTACACGACGGCGACCCCACCTCGCCGGAGGGTGACGAAGGCCCGGGTCAGCACCTCCCCGCCGACGCTGTCGAACAGCACGTCCGAACCGCCGCCCCCCGCCTGCTCATAGGTGGAGACGACCTCCGCACCGAGTTCGGCAAGATCCTGCCCGCGGTCGGGGGAGCCGGTCCACGCGACGACGCGCGCGCCGGCCTCGGCGGCCAGCTGCACCGCCATCCGGCCGACACCGCCGCCCGCACCCGTCACCAGGACGGTGCGGCCGAGGAGCGGGCCCGCCTTGCGTAGCCCGTACCAGGCGGTGAGCGCTGCCACGGGCAGGGCGGCGGCCTGTTCGTCGGTGACGGTGGCGGGGATCTCTGCCAGCCGGGACACCGGCAGAGCGACCCGTTCCGCCCAGCCACCGCCGTCGGCGAGACCGACGACCCGGGTGCCGGGAGGCGGGCCGGAGCCGTCGGCGGCGGCCTCGACGACCGTGCCGGCGACGTCCCACCCCAGCCGGGTACCGGCCGGTGAGGCGGCAGCGAGCGCGAGCTCGCCGCGGTTGACGGAGACGGCCCGGACGCGGACGAGTGCCTCACCGGGCGCCGGTACCGGATCCCGGGTCTCCTCGTGCCGCAGGCCGAACGGGCCCTCGCCGGTGGTGATCAGTGTCTTCATCGGGGGGTCTCCTGACGGATGGGACGGCGTACTCCGTGCCGGACGGGCTGGGCCGCACGGAAGGGGCGGGCTACCACGACACACCTCCGTTGACTTCGAGAACGTGTCCGTTGACATAGCTGCTGTCCCCGCCGGCGATGAAGACCGCGGCACTGGCGACCTCGTCACCCGTGCCCATCCGGCCCGCGGCGAGCTTGCTCCGGTAGTGCGCCCACACCGCTTCGTTGGCGCGCAGTTCGCGGCCCATGCCGTCGTCGATGAAGCCAGGAGCGAGGCAGTTGACAGTGATGCCCTTGCCAGCCAGTTCCAGAGCACAGACCTTGGTGTACGCCTCCACCGCGGCCTTGGAGGCGCAATAGGCGGCTCCGCCCTTGACGGGCCTGGAGGCGAGCACGGACGAGAGGTTGATGATCCGGCCGGCGGGCGAGTCCTCCAGGTGGGGAACGGCCGCGCGGGTGCAGTTGACGACTCCGCCGAGGTTGGTGCCCATCACCTCGTCCCAGTCCCCGGGTTCGAGCGCTGCTGCCGGACCGGGCCTGCTGACCCCGGCGTTGGCCACCACGATGTCCAGGCCGTTGAAGCGCTCATGGGCGGCCCGCATGAGGGCGTCCACCGCCTCGGGGTCGCGGACGTCGGCCGCCACGGCCGCGGCCCGACCGGGGTGGGCCTCCACCCAGTCCTTGAGCTGCTCGACGGTGCGGGAGGAGGCCACCACCCGGCAGCCCTGGGCCGTGAACGCCTCGGCAATGCGCCGCCCGAGGCCGCGGCCGGCGCCGGTGACGACGGCCACGCGACCGTCGAGGCGCGGTCCGGTGAGTCTCATGCGTCTCTCCTCAGAGCAGAGTCAGAGCTGGTCAGAGCTTGGTCGCGGCCCCGCCGTCGACCGGCAGTACCACGCCAGTCGCGAAGGCCCCTTCGGGGCGGGCCATGGTGACGATCCACCAGGCGATCTCCTCGGGTTGACCGATGCGGCCCATCGGCACACCGGCCTTCTGGGCCGCGCGCAGCCGGGCGATCTGCTCCTCGTCCAGTCCGGAGGCTCTGGCGATGCCGGTCTCCACGGGGCCGGGGGAGACCGAGACGACCCGGACTGCGTGCGGTGCCTGCTCGACGGCCCAGGTGCGGGTGAGGAAGTCCAGACCGGCCTTGGTCGCGCCGTACACCGAGCTGCCCGCCCAGCCGCGGACGGCCGCGGAGGCGCTGACGTTGACGACGACACCGCCGGCGGCGCGCAGCTGGGGGAGCGCGGCCTGGGTGAGCAGCAGCGGGGCCAGCAGGTTGGTGGCGATCTGCTCCTCGGCGATCCGCCGGTCGATGTCCTCCAGCGACTGCCGTTTGGCTACGGCGGCGTTGTTGACGAGGACGTCGATGCCGCCGAGTGCGGTGACGGCGGTGCGCACGATCTTTTCGGGGGCGCCCGGCGCGGTGATGTCGAGCGCCAGGTGGCGGATCGCGGGCCGGTCGTGTGCGGCCTCCTTCAGAGCCGTCTCGTCCCTGCCGACGATCAGTACGTCGTGGCCCTCGTCGGCGAAGGCGTGCGCGGCGGCTCGGCCGATGCCGGTGCCCCCACCGGTGATCACCACCGAGCGACGGTTGTTTCCGGGCTGTCCCATCAGTGCACTCCTCCGAGTCCTCAGGTCGGGTCCCCCAGCGGTCCTCCAGTAGCGAGAACACACCAAGAGGCTACACGGAAACTCTGCACACACAACACCAAAGTCGTGAAGAGTCTCTACCAGGGCCCCAGCGTGCCACGCTCTTGTGTCGACATCCCGTCCAGGGAGGCTTGGCAATCTCGGGAAGGCACCACAAGACACCACACCGGCGGACGGAACGAGGAGCGGTATGAGGTTCGGCATCCTGTACTTCCCGACGACAGGCCCCGGGGAGAAGAACCCGGCCGAGTACTATGACGAGGGGCTGCGCCTGGTCCGGCTCGCCGAAGAACTCGGTTACTTTCAGCTGAAGGTGGTGGAGCACCACTTCTTCGACTACGGCGGTTACAGCCCCTCCCCCACCACGTTCCTCGCCGCAGCGGCTGCGCTGACCACCCGTATCCGGCTCGGCACCGGCGCCGTGATCCCGGCCTTCGCGCACCCCATCAAGCTGGCGGGCCAGCTGGCCATGCTGGACAACATCTCCCGCGGCCGGCTCGACGTCGGCTTCGGCCGCGGCTTCCTTCCCGACGAGTTCGCCGCGTTCGGCGTCCCCATGGACGAGAGCCGCGAGCGGTTCGAGGAGGGCGCCGAAGCCTGCATACGCCTGTGGACGGAGGAGAACGTCGTCTTCGACGGCAGCTTCCACTGCTTCGGTCCGGTCACGCTGCTGCCCCGCCCGGCCCAGCAGCCGCACCCGCCGGTGTTCTCCGCCGTGACCACCAGCGTCGACTCCTGCACCGCGGCCGGGCGCGCGGGCCGAGGTCTGCAGATCATCGCCGCGGTCTCCCCCACCGAGCGGGTGCAGGAGCTGATCGCCGCCTACCGCAAGGGCCGGGTGGACACCGGCCTGGAGCCGGACACCGGCCGGATCGAGCTTAGTTACCCCTGCTACGTGGCTGAGGACGGCGACACCGCCCGCGCCACGGGACGCTTCGTGGAGGGCCGGTACGGCGAGAAGATCTCCGCGGCCACGCTGTCCTGGGCGGGCACCCGCAGCTCCGCCTATCCGGGGTACGAGAAGCTCGCCGACGCCGCGACCCGTGGCTCCGCCGACTTCGACGACCGG
>NZ_JUJA01000072.1:85962-99747 GCF_001906585.1 Streptomyces kebangsaanensis
GGGTGCTTGCCGGCAGCCCGGCCGAGATCGCCGCTCAGATCGAGCGGATCGCCGGCTGGTACGGCGAGGACGTCGACCTCACCCTCACCACCCACTCCGGACACCTGCCCTACGAGGACTCGGCGCGCTCGCTCACCCTCTTCGCCGAGGAAGTCGTTCCCCGGCTGCCGTTCGCCCGGCTGATCACGGAGGACCGATGACCACGGCCCGCACCGCCCCCACCGCCGCTGCGCAGGCGCAGCCCGCCGGGGCACCCCCCACCGCCTCTCCATTGCGCTGGTGGGCGCTGGCGGCCCTGGCCGCCGCCCAGCTCACCCTCGTGATGGAGATGAACCTGGTGCCGGTGGCTCTGCCCTCGGTCCAGCGGGAGCTCGGACTGTCCGGCGCGGAGCGGGCGTTGGTGGTCTCCGTGTACACCCTGTCCTTCGGCCTGCTGTTCCTGCCCGCCGGTCGCCTCTCGGAACGCCTGGGCAGACGCCGCGCGTTCGTCGTCGGCCTGGCCGGCTTCGGCGCCGCCTCCCTGCTGACCGGAACGGCAGACGGTCCCAGCGAGCTGCTCGTCCTGCGCGGCCTGCAGGGCGCCTTCGGGGCCCTGGCGCTGGCCCCGGCCAGCATGGCACTGGTGGCCAAGACCTTCCCCGACCCGCGCGAACGGGGCACCGCCATCGGCGTGTTCACCGCGGTGGCGGGGGGCGGAGGCGGGCTCGGCGTCCTGTTCGGCGGCCTGCTGACCGAACACGCGGGCTGGCGGTGGTGCATGTACGGGCTCGCACCGCTCGCCGCGTTCGCGATCGCCGTGGCGCTGTACGCCATCCCCGCCGACACCCCGGCCGAGCATCGCACCACGGGGCCGCTGCTCCCCCTCCGGGTGGTACGGGACCGCACCAGGGCCGGGGTCTTCCTGGCCGTGTTCACCGCCAACATCGGCACCTTCGGCGGTTTCACCGTGATCAGCTACACCCTGCAGGAAGACTCGGGCTGGAGCCCCACCGGAGCGGGCCTGGCGATCCTGCCGCTGGCCTCGGTGGTCGTGGCGAACTCCGTGTTCGGCGCACCCCTTCTGCTGCGGGCGCTCACCCCGAAGGCCCTGCTGTCCTCGGGAACCGCGCTCGTCGCGGCGGGCACCGCCTGGCTCGCCGTGGCCACACCCGGCACCTCGTACGCCGCGGGCGTGCTGCCCTCGGTCCTGCTGATGGGCTTCGGCATCACCTGGATCATGATCTCGGCGAACGGCACCCTCGCCCAGCGGACCGAGCCCCGGGACATGGCGACGGCGGGCGGGATGGTGAACATCACCACCCAGCTCGGCGGAGCCGTGGGCGTCCCCCTCATGCTGGCGCTCGACACCCGTACGGCGGCGGTGACAGCCGGTGCGCTGATCGCCGTGGCATCGGTCCTGGTGGCGGTGCTTGTGGACGCTCCGCGCCTGCGCGGGAGCACGCACTGACGACGGCATGGTGGGTCCGAGGGGAAATCCCCCGGACCCACCACAGTCTCCATCGAGAGTAGACTGACGATCTCTCGAGGAGGCACAAAGTGAGCGAATACGTCATTGTTATCACTCCGACCGGCAGTGACGGGAAACCAGATCCCACCGGGCCTCAGACCACCGTGCGGGTCGACACCACGGACGGGCCGCGCATCGTCGAGCTCACCGTTCGTGCCGCGGGTGGTACGGGACTGCACAATCGCGCGCTTCCCATGGTCGACTTCGACCTGCTGGTCCGTGCCATCAGCCCCGGTTCGGCCGCCCTGAATGCGGAGTCCGTCCCTTCCGCCCCCGTCTCCCTCGCCCCTGTGACTCCCGACGAAGACCGTCCGCGGCCTTACCGCAAGATGCCCGAGACCGAGGTGGTCGTGGCGGCCTACGAGGAACTCGACAAAAGCGTCGGAGCCGTCGCCAAGCGGTTCGGTGTGCCGCGGCACACCGCGCAGGCGTGGGTGGGCAGACTGCGCAAGCAGGGTCACATCGACTGAGAGGGCATTCCTCATGAGACTCGCCGACATCGCACGGACGTCCCGGGACATCGGCGCCGCCTCCGCACGTACGGAGAAGATCGCCCTGCTGGCCGACCTGTTCCGGGCGACCGAGCCCGCGGATGCTCCGGTCGTGATCACCTATCTGGCCGGGCGGCTGCCGCAACGCAGGATCGGCGTCGGCTGGAGCACCCTCAAGGAACGACGGCAGCCCGCCGCCGAGCCGCGGCTCGGGGTGAGAGAGGTCGACGCGACGCTCACCCGGATCGCCGCCGTGTCCGGCAAGGGCGCACAGGGCGAGCGGAAGAGGCTTCTCGACGAGCTGATGGGCGCGGCCACCGAGGAGGAACAGCTGTTCCTCTTCCGGCTGATCAGTGGCGAGTTACGCCAGGGCGCCCTCGGCGCCGTGGCCTTGGAGAGCATCGCCGCGGCGGCCGGCGCGGCAGTCGCCGATGTGCGGCAGGCGGTCATGCTGAGCGGTTCGCTGGCCGCCGTCGCGGAGGTGCTGCTTTCCGAAGGCCCGGCCGCTCTCGCCGGTTTCCGTCTCATGGTGGGGCGTGCGGTTCTGCCGATGCTGGCCCACACAGCCAAGGACGTCGACGAGGCCCTCGGCAGGACGGGGCCGTGCGCCCTGGAGGAGAAGCTCGACGGCATCCGTATCCAGGTGCACCGCGACGGTGACGTCGTGCGCGTCTTCACCCGTACACTCGCCGAGATCACCGACCGGACTCCGGAGGTGGTGGCGCTGGTCCGCGCGCTGCCGGTACGTCAAATGGTACTGGACGGGGAACTGCTGGCCTTCGACGAGCGGGGCCGGCCACGGCCGTTCCAGGAGACGTCCGGACGGACCGGCTCCACGCTCGACGTGGCGGGCGCCCGGACGACGGTGCCGCTCTCACCGGTCTTCTTCGACGTGCTGTACGCCGACGGCGAGGACCTGCTCACCACTCCGGCCGCCGAACGGCGCGCGCTGCTCGACCGGCTGGTCCCCGAAGCGCAGCGTGTGCGCCGGCTGGTGGTGGCGGACCCGGCTGATCCGGAGGACCGCGCGTCCGCGACGGCCTTCGCCGCGGACGCGCTCGAACGGGGCCAAGAGGGTGTGGTCGTCAAGTCCCTAGACGCGGTCTACAGCGCGGGGCGCCGCGGCACCTCCTGGCTGAAGGTGAAGCCGGTGCACACCCTGGACCTGGTGGTCCTCGGCGCCGAATGGGGCCACGGCCGGCGCACCGGAAAGCTCTCCAACCTGCATCTGGGCGCACGGGGGGCCGACGGCTCCTTCGCCATGCTGGGCAAGACGTTCAAGGGCCTGACCGACGCCCTGCTCACCCGGCAGACCGAGCGACTGCGGGAGCTGACCGCCACGGAGGAGCCCTGGGGCGTCACCGTACGTCCCGAACTCGTCGTCGAGATCGCCTTCGACGGAGTCCAGCGCTCCACCCGCTACCCCGCGGGCGTCACCCTCCGCTTCGCCCGCGTGGTCCGCTACCGCGAGGACAAGACCCCGGCGGACGCGGACACCGTGGCAACGGTGACCGCATTGCTGCCCTGACCTGCCCGGCGCGGACGCACCCCGGCCAGGCACCCGTGGTCCTCCACGGAAGCCCCGCCGGCGTTGACGTACCACCGCCGCCCAGGCACCTCTCCCCCGTCAGCCGGCGACCGGCTCCGGGCGGCGGACGGCGGGCGGAGTCGTACGCAGCCCCCGCGCCGCGTGCTCCTCCGCGACCGCCCGGAGCACCAAGGCC
Organism: Streptomyces kebangsaanensis; assembly: GCF_001906585.1. GTDB lineage: Bacteria > Actinomycetota > Actinomycetes > Streptomycetales > Streptomycetaceae > Streptomyces > Streptomyces kebangsaanensis. The sequence goes on from NZ_JUJA01000072.1 coordinate 89,685, forward strand.
CAGGCCTTGCCCAGTTGAGCGGAGAGCTCCGGGTACGGAGCGCCGCTCCACGCGGCCGCCTCGATCCCGGCGACCACCCCCGCGACGAGCGTCCGCGCGGCGTCCTCCGCCACGCCCTGGCGCAGTGCCCCCTCCTCCGCGGCCCGCACGAGCAGCCGCCCCGTCGTGGCCACGCACACCAGGTGGTAGTTGAGCACCGGGCGTTCGCCGCCGGCACGCTCGCGTCCGACACGGAAACTGGCCCGCACGATCGGGTCCGCCGACGCCCATGCGGCCAGGGCGTGGGTGGTGTCGATCAGCGACTGCAGAGCCGGCTGCCCGCTGCGGCCCAGCGCGAGGACCGTTTCCTCGAGCAGACGGCAACCGCTCTCCTGAACCGCGGTGGCCAGTTCCTGCTTGCTCGCGAAGTGGAAGTACAGCGCCCCCTTGGTCACTCCTGCGACCCGGCTGATGTCCCCCAGACTGGCCTCGGCGTACCCGTACCGGTCGAAGAGTTCCGCGGCGGCCTCGACGAGCCGGGCACGGGTGCGCTCGGATCGCTCCTGCATACCCCTCACCCCACCTGCATGAGCTGGCGGTCGTCCGCCTCCGGCTCATCGAGGAGCTTCGGTGAAGCGGTGAGCACCGCGTGCTGCAGCTCACGGAGCTGTTCCGAAGGCTCCAGGCCGAGCTCGCGGACCAGCGTGCCCCGCAGCCGCTGGTACACGTCGAGCGCCTCGGTGCGCCGGCTGGACCGGTACAGCGCAAGCATCAGATGCGCGTGCAGGTTCTCGTGAGTGCGATGCTGCTGCACCAGCACGCTGAGATCCCCTATGAGTTCGCGGTGCCGCCCCTGCCGCAGGTCCAGTTCGATGCGGTGTTCCTGCACACACAGGCGTGCCTCCTCCAGCCGCCTGGCCTCCAGTGCAAGGAGCGCTCCGACCTGTACGTCCCCGAAGGCGGGCCCCCTCCACAGGCCTAGCGCCGCTCGCAGGGTCCGCGCCGCCGTATCAGTGTCGCGGTCGGCGAGGGCCTGGAAGGCTAGGCCGGACAACCGCTCGAACTCCTTTACGTCGCTGGTGCCTTCACCTCGGTCGAGCAGATATCCACCGGGCCGCGTCACCAGGATCCGCTTCGCGTCCTGAGCGGGCCTGCCGTCAGCCTCCAGGGCCGTGCCGACGGCTCCGCGCAACTGCATCACGTACGTCTGCAGCGTCGCCTGCGCGCTCCGCGGCGGCTCCGACCCCCACAGCTCACCGATCAGCGCCCCCACGGACACGACCTGGCCGGAGTGCACCGCCAGAGTGGCCAGCAGCTGTCGCGGTTTCGACGCGGACGGCGCCACCGGCACACCATTCACACTCACGTCGAACATGCCGAGAACCTTCAGGTCCATCGCTTCTCCTCTCCACCCCATCGAGGCTTCCAAAAGGCGTTCTCCAGGGCCAGTGCAGGGCTCCTCAGGCAGGGATGAAGCACGCCCGGAACGACCATGAGAACTTCACAGAAGGCTTGTGAGGCAGACACTGCCCACGGCCCCCTGGCCGGGGACAGACTCCTGGTCACCGCCGCAGGGTGCGGCTGGGTTATCCAAGGGGGATGCATGAACCTCACGCACGCAGTCGCCACCGCCGTTGTCGTCACCGCTCCCACCGTGTGCGAGGAGCTGGTCGTGGAGGAGCTGGTCTCGCAGACCGCCGAGCAGTTCCAGCCGGGTACCTGCATCTGCTGGGTCGACGTCTACGGCGACTGAGGCCCCGGGGCCACGTCCCGGAGACGTACCGTCGCTGCGCGCCCGCCGGCCATTCCGTGGCCGTGACCGAACGGCCCGGGCGCGCAGCACGCACACGCCGAAGCGAAAGTTTCCGTCCACGCGCCAAGGGGAGACAGTGATGGATGAACAGCCCAGCAGATCGGGTCTCGCCTTCAAACCCCATCTCAAAGCGGAGGTCGTCCCCGGTGAAGGGGTGTATCTCGTATCGGAACGCGGTGTGACGGCGTTACGGGGATCGGGTGTCACCGCGCTCGCGCCCTTGCTCGACGGAACCCGCAGCCTCGACCGGCTGGTGGCCGACGCGGAGCGGATGATCCCTGCCCAGCAGGCGGAGACGGTCGTCTCCCAACTGCTGGCGGCCGGTCTGCTCGACGACCGGGACCCGTCGGCGACGGAACCCGCCGCCGATCTGGCGTTCTGGGAACTGGCCGGGATCGACGGTGTGACCGCCACCCGGCGCGCCTGCGGCACCCCAGTGGAGGTCGTCGGCGTCGGGGAGACGAGCCGCACAAGCGTCGCCGAGCTGGCCGACGCGCTCCTGGCGGCCGGCATCCGGCTGCACCGTCCGGAGGCCGCAGGCGCCGCCGTGCCCGCCGACACCGCCGGCTTCACCCTCGCCGTCTGCGACGACTACACCGACCCGGCGCTCGGCGAGATCGACGCCGCCCACCGGGAGTCTGGGGAGCCGTGGCTACTGATGCGGTTCGTGGGCGAACAGCCCTGGATCGGGCCGGTGTTCCAGCCCGGTGAGGGACCCTGCTGGACCTGTCTCACGGACGCGCTGCGTCGCAACCGTCCGGCCGAGACCTACCTGGACCGGGCGCTGGGCCGACGCGCCTTCACACCTCCCTCGTCACTGGCCGCGGGCCGGGCCGCCGGGCTGCATCTGGCGACGCTGGAGGCCGTCAAGTGGCTCGCCGGGCACCGCCACCCCGGCCAGGACGCCATATGGCGGCTCGACACGCTCACCCTGACCAGCCACCACCATCACGTACGCCGCCGCCCGCAGTGCCCGGCGTGCGGGGACCCCGGGGCCGTCGCCCGCCGGGTCGGCGCTCCGCTGACACTGCGCAGCCGCAGCAAGGCGGCGGTGGACTGCGGTGACCGGTGGCTGTCACCGGAGGAGATGTTCCGCCGGTACGGGCACCTGGTGGATCCGCTGACCGGTGTCGTCAAGGAGGTGCGCCGCGACAGCCGCGGACCGGAGTTCCTCAACTGCTTCCATGCCGGGCACAATCCGGTGCACTCGCCGGACGGGCTGTCCTCCGTACGGGCAGGGCTGCGCAGCACCAGTTCCGGCAAGGGCACCACGGCACTCAACGCCCAGGTCAGCGCCCTGTGCGAGGCGATCGAGCGGCACAGTGGCTTCTTCCAGGGCGACGAGCCGACGCTCCGCGCCTGCTACCGGGAGGTCGCCGACCGCGCCGTGCACCCGGACGAGGTGCAGCTCTTCCACCCGCGGCAGTTCGAGGACCGCGAGGCCTGGAACGCCTCCCACGGGCCGGCGCACCGGATCTGCGAGCCCTTCGACGAGACCGTGCCGCTGGACTGGACGCCGGTGTGGTCACTGACCGGGCGCCGTCACCGTCTGCTGCCGACGTCGATGCTCTACTACGACGCTCCCCGCACACCGGGGAGCCGGTTCTGCTCGGCCAACTCCAACGGCGCCGCGGCGGGCAGCTGCGTCGAGGACGCCATCGTCCAGGGCTTCCTGGAGCTGGTCGAGCGGGACGCCGTCGGTTTGTGGTGGTACAACCGCACCCGGCAGGCGGCGGTCGACATGAAGGCGTTCGACGACCCGTGGGTCCAGGAGGTACGGGAGGGCCACGCCGGCCTGCACCGGGATCTGTGGGTCCTGGATCTCACCAGCGACCTGGGCATCCCGGTCTTCGCGGCGGTCTCGCGGCGCACCGACAAGCCGGCGGAGGACATCACCCTGGGGTTCGGTGCGCACTTCGACCCCCGGCTCGCGCTGCGCCGGGCACTGGCAGAGGTCAACCAGATGCTGCCGCCCGTGGCGCAGGTGCGGGCCGAGGGCAGCGGGTACTCCTGCGACGACCCCGGCGCGCTGGCCTGGTGGCAGGGCGCCACCGTGACGAACCAGCCTTATCTGCTTCCCGGTCCGGGGCTCCCGACCACCGTCCCCGGCTCCTACGTGCCCGTCCGCCGCGGGGATCTGCGGGAGGACGTGGCGGCGATCGAGGACCTCGTCACCGCGCGCGGCATGGAGCTGCTGGTCCTCGACCAGACGCGCCCTGATGTCGCACTGCCCGTGGTGAAGGTGATCGTGCCGGGACTGCGGACGTTCTGGACGCGGTTCGGTCCGGGACGGCTCTACGACGTCCCGGTGCGGCTCGGTCGGCTGCTCGCACCCACCCGCTACGAGGACCTCAACCCGGTCCCGCTGTTTCTTTGACATTGTCAGAAAGGTCCTGCGCCGTGCTCACGTCCTCTTTGCCCCTCATCGGGCCGGAATCCGGTCTGGTCGAGCTGTGGTCACTGCGTCAGGACACCCTGCTGGAACTACCCGACGAGACCACCGGGGCCCCGTCAGCGGGGAGCTCCCCCGACGAGGCGGCGCTGCTGTCGACCCGCTGGGGCGAGACGCGGCTGCCGATCACGGACCCGGTGGTCCTCCTCGCGCTGGAGCGTCTGTCGTACGGTCCGGTGTCGCTGGACAACGTGGTGGCCGGCATCAGCGCACCGGACGGACCGGGAAGCCCGGAGCGTGACGTACTGGCTTCCCTCCTGCGGTCGTTGGAGAACGTCCTCGTGCGTTCGCTGGCCACGAAGGACGGCAAGACGCTGCTGTCGGTGGTCCCGATCTCCCGGTACGCCCGCTTCCGGCCCCCCGCCACGCCCGCCGACGCCGTTCTGCGGCTCTCCCGCTTCGCCGTGCTGCGCACCCACGAGGACGGTCTGTGCGCGGAGTCGCCGCTCGCCGGGCAGCGCGTGGTCCTGCATCAGCTTCGCTCGGCCTGGCTGGTGAGCTGCTTCGCCCGCCCCTTCACTCCGCGGGAGGCGGCAGGGCGGCTGCGCATGCCGGTGGACGACGTGCGCCGGGCCATCTCGTATCTGGAGGCGTCGGGCATGGTGGTCAGAGGGACTCCGCCCGAGGCTGGCGCGAAGGAGGCTGGCGCGAAGGAGCAGTACGCTTTCGCCGAGGACCACGATCCGGCGCTGCTGCCGTGGTCGCCGCACGATCTGATGCTGCACGCCCGCAGCCGGCAGGGCCGCCACGACGACCCGGTGGGTGCCACGGACGGCTTCACGGGCGTGCTGGCAGCGGAACCCGTGGTCGCCCGAGCCCACCCCGGTCCGGTCCGGGTGCCCCTGCCCGTCCCCGAACTGGACCGTGTCCTTGACCGCGATCCCCCCTTCACCGTGGCCCTTGAGGCGCGCCGCTCGGTGCGCGACCACGGCGAACGTCCGCTGGATCTCGTCCAGGTGGGCGAGCTGCTGTACCGCTCCGCGCGCGTACGGTCCATGAGGGCCTTCCGGCCCGACGACGGCGAGCCGGTCCTCACCAGCCGTCCGTACCCGAGCATGGGCGGCGCGTACGCGCTGGAGCTGTATCTCACGGTGAGCAACTGCGCGGGGCTTCCGCGGGGCACCTACCACTACGACCCTGCCGAACACGCCCTGACCCGAGTGGACATGGAAGCGGACAGTCTGGACGAGCTGCTCGCCGAGGCGCGTTCAACGGCCGGTCTGACGGCCGAGCCGCACGTACTGATCACCATGACGGCACGGTTTCGCCGGATGACGTTGAAGTACAGCGGACTTGCGTACAGCGGGCTGCTCAAGGACGTGGGGGTGCTTCAGCAGACGCTGTACCTGGTGTGCACGGCGATGGGTCTGGGGCCGTGCGCTCTGGCGATCGGCGACAGCGACCTGTCCGCGCACGCGCTCGGCCTGGACTGGCGTACGGAGTCGGCCGTGGGCGAGTTCGTCCTGGGCACGCTGCCCTCCGAGCCGGGCGTCGACGGCCCGCTGCCGGCCGCCGTGGAGGTGCACGGACACGACTGGCACGTCCGTTGCACCGAGGAACTGCGGCGCACCCTCGCCCACACCGTTGAGTGACGGTCGGCTGAGGAACGTATGCTTCCGGCCACTTGGAGCCCGGTGCTGCATATGCTGTGGATACCGGAGTGACTTCAGGTGAGGAGCCTTCATGCGTCGAACAGCATCGGCCTCCCGTGACAATCCACTCGAAGAAGGGTTGGCCCCCCGGGCCGAAATGGCGCCACGGGTCGCCATCGCCATCACGACAGTGGTCATCTGCGGCTTCTTCGCGGTCGCCGTCACGTATGTGCTCCAAGCCCGGCACACCACCTTCAGCCTGGTGTTCTGCTTCGCACTGCTGCTGCTCCTACTGGGACTGCAGCTGTGCCATTCCTTCCCCTCGTCCATGCCGCGTGCCGTGACCCGGCACAGCCGCTGGACTCTCGCCGCGCAAACGCTGCTGACGTACGCGCCCTTCACCGTCTTCGACGCCGCCTGGCTGGGCATGCCCGGTTTCCTCGCCGCGTCCTCGCTGCTCGTGCTGCGCACCGCACTGGGCTGGTTCGCCTTCGGCACCGTCGTGGTGACCACCGGACTGCTCCAGTTCGCGGTCGGCTTCGGCGTGGGGCACCTGGCGTACAACTGCGTCGCCACCAGCCTCACCGGCCTCGTCGTCTACGGGTTGAGCCGGCTTGCCGACCTGATCCGTGAGGTTCAGACCGCACGCGAGGAACTCGCTCGCCTGGCCATCACGCAGGAACGTTTACGCTTCGCTCGCGACCTGCACGACCTGCTCGGGTACAGCCTCTCGACCATCACCCTGAAATGTGAACTCACCTACCGTTTCATCCGGTTGGATCCGGAGCGCGCCGAGACCGAGATAACCGAGATCCTCCAGACGGCCCGCCAGGCGCTGGCCGATGTCCGTGCCGTGGCCAGCAGCTATCTACACATGAGTCTGCGCCGTGAGGTCAGCTCCGCCGAGTCCCTGCTGCAGACGATCGGCATCCGGACCGAGGTACGCATCGACGCCGAACTGCCCGCGGGGCACGTCGACACCGTCATGGCGACGGTGCTCCGTGAGGGCATCACCAACGTGCTGCAACACAGCAAGGCCCAGCACTGTGTGATCGAGGCGGCCGTGATCGACGACCGCGTGCGGATCACCGTCGCCAACGACGGGGTGGGAGCGGAGTGCTCAACCCTTCACCCGGTCAACCCCGGGGGCGGCGGCAGCGGTCTGAACAACCTGATCACACGGGTGGGGGCGCTGGGCGGCCAGCTCACCGCGGGCGTACGGGAGGACGGCTGGTTCCAGCTCACCGCAGAGGTCCCCCGGCAGCCCGGCGACTGCGCGCCCTCGGGCGACGAACAGGACGCCGCCGCCCTCCCGAGCCCCTGACCTGCCCGTTCAGAGCCAGCCGAGGTCCCGGGCGATGCGGACCGCGTCCATACGGTTGCGGGCGTTAAGCTTGGTGACGCTGGTCGTCAAATAGTTCCGCACCGTTCCGGCGGACAGGAATAGCCGCCGCGCGATCTCCGGCACGTTCTCCCCCTCCGAGGCCAGTCGCAGCACCTCGGTCTCCCGCGCGCTCAGCGGATTGTCACCCGCCTGCAGCGTGGCGACGGCCAACTGGGGATCGATGACCTGCTGCCCGGCTACCACGGCACGTATGGCCGCGGCCAGTTGATCAGGACCGGCGTCCTTGAGCATAAACCCCGACGCATGGGCCTGAAGGGCCCGCATCAGGTTGCCCGGCCGCCCCAGACTCGTCAGGATCACGGTCCGGCACCCCGGCACCTGTTCGTGCAGGAGACCCGCGGCCCGGATACCGTCCATCCCCGGCAGATCTATGTCAAGGACCGCCACATCGGGCCGCACCTCAAGCGCCACGGGCACCACCTGATCCCCGGCGTCCACCTCGGCCACCACTTCCAGGTCCGCCTCCAGCTCCAGCAGAGCCACCAGTGCCCTACGCAACATGAGCATGTCCTCAGCAAGCAGGATTCTAACCATTGTCCCCCCATGACGCCGCATACGCGGGCGATCCATTCGGTTTCGGCCGATCCTAGCCGCGCGAGAAAAACTTTCACTCAAGATCGTGCAGCAGCGTGCCGAATACTGTCTCCTCCTCGACGCGGACGCCCAGTTCCGCGAGAGCCAGAGGGCCTGAGATCGCACAGGAGGTCACGGGCTATGGCGACGGCGCTTCTTCCCGAGGACCCAGTGAGGTTTTCTCGTGCGCCCAGCAGGACAGGAGGTGACACCGTGACGTAGCGGTGTTCTTGCTGTTCGTAAGCTCGTCGTCGCCTGCCGGTGGAAGTCCGGTCCGGGTAGCTGCCAGGAGGCCCGGTAGCAGGCTGGCGGCGTCGGAGGGAAACGTCCGGCGTCGAAGCCCAGCGTCAAAGGCCCTGTAAAGGGGGAGCGACGATACGGTCCGTAGCATCACGCGAAGCCTGCGGCGTCGTTACTCAGCCATCCTTTCGGGTGGAACGAGGGAGTGCCGAGCCCTTCGAAATCGGGGTGAAGGCCATGGAAGCGGTGAAGATCCTGGACGGGCAGCCGTGAAGGACTCCCCGGCGTATGGGGCGCGGAACGTATCGAGGGTGGCGGCGGGAACTGGGGAGGCCCTCCCTGGCCCGGTGACCTGCGGAGAATCGTCGCCGGAAGCTGCGCGTCCTATAACCGGTGATCCCGGGAAGTGGGCGTGAGCCGGGTGGGCGTCGGAGGTGGCCGTAGTACTGCTTGAGCCGAGGAGACAGCACAACTCCCGGTGAGGGAAGGGCCACTGCTTCGTCGGTGCGTCATGGTGACAAGGAGGGGCCCGGTGAGTGCCCATATGGCTAGTCCCGCCGTCGGGGGACGTTCTCCCTCGGACAAGGTCCGCGCTTTGCAGCATGCGCTTTACCGGTCGGCCAAGGCCGATCCCGGACGGCGGTTCCACGCGCTGGGAGACAAGATCCACCGCAGGGATGTGCTCCGGCGTGCGTGGGCCATGGTGCGTGCCAACAACGGCGCACCGGGCATCGACCGCACCACCCTGGCCCAGGTTGAGGAGTACGGCATCGACCGTCTTCTCGACGAAGTGACCGACGAGTTGGGGCGGGGACAGTATCGTCCCCAGCCCGCCCGCCGGGTGTTCATCCCCAAGCCGGGGGTGAAGGACGAGCGCAGGCCGCTGTCCATCCCGACGGTTCGTGACCGCATCGTGCAGGCGGCGATGAAGATCGTGCTCGAGCCGGTCTTCGAGGCCGACATGCTGCCGTGCAGCTTCGGGTTCCGCCCGAAACGCTCGGCGCACGATGCTCTGCAGGTGCTCATCGACGAGCACCATCGGGGCAGGCGGTGGGTGGTGGAGACGGACATCGCCGAGTGCTTCTCGGCGATCCCGCATGAGGAGTTGATGCGCGCGGTCGAAGAGCGCATCTGTGACCAGTCTGTTCTCAGGCTCCTGCGGCAGATCCTGCGGGCCGGGGTGATGGAGGACGGGCAGGTGCGGCGGCCGGTGACCGGGACCCCGCAAGGCGGTGTGATCTCACCGTTGATGTGCAACGTCTATCTGCACCGGCTGGACCGGGCATGGGACGAGCACGACGGAGTCCTGGTCCGTTACGCCGACGACCTGGTCGTGATGTGTTTCTCCCGCAGTCAGGCCGAGCGGGCACTCGCCCGACTGGCCGCACTGCTGGGGGAGTTGGGGCTGAGGCCGAAGGAGTCCAAGACGAGGATCGTGCACCTGATGACGGACGGGGAAGGCTTTGACTTCCTCGGGTTTCACCATCGTCAGGTCCGCTCCCGGGGACTGCGCGGACGCCGACGCGTCGACTTCCTGGCCCGCTGGCCCTCGGACAGGGCGATGCAGCACGCCCGCGACCGGATCCGGGAGATCACCGCCCGGCGCCGGCTTCCGCTGCATCCCGAAGCGATCGTGGGGGATGTGAACCTGTTCCTCCGCGGGTGGATGGCGTACTTCCGGTACGGCCATTCCGCCCGCCGCTTCAGCAAGATCGGAAGGTTCGCGCGGGAACGCGTCGCGCACTTCATCAGCAGAAAGCACCGGCGCAGCCGGGCCTTCGGCTGGTGGGTGCTGACCGTCTCGTCCCCGAATGAACTTGGCCTGATCAGCCCGTATGGAACCGTCGTGGCACCCAGGGCCGGAAAGCCCTGGCGGGAGAGGCCGAATGCCGTCGGTGAACGGCGTCGGTGAGCCGTGTGCGGGAGAACCGCATGCACGGTTCGAAGCGGCGGGGGCTGGAAACGGAGCGGAAGCACTCCGCCACCGCGCCAGCCCCCGACCCTACAGC
>NZ_JUJA01000073.1 GCF_001906585.1 Streptomyces kebangsaanensis
GGTCAGGAGAGTGGATCGAGACCGTACATGCTGCGTCCGCCGACCAGTTCGCGGCCCGTGACCAGCTCCGGCTCGATACGGACGAAGACCTCCCGGGGCCAGGGCACCCAGGAACGCGGACCGCTCACCGCCAGCCGCCGCCGCTCGGCCGGATCCGTCACCACCGCGGCCGCACCGGTCACCACCACACTCCACCCCGACCGCGCCACCGCGTCCACCTCGTCCGCCTCGAACGCCACCACCGCACCCTCCACCGCCCGCACCAGCTCCGAGTCGGCCGAGGTGCGCAGCAGCACCGCACCGTCGCCGTCCAGGGCGAAGTTCACCGGCAGCACCGCCGGCAGGGCATGACGCGTGTGGACGACACGGCCCACCGGCACCTTGGCCAGCAGCCGCAGACACTCCTGCCGGTCCAGCTCACGGAACCCGTCGTTGCGATACATCAGCCATCCGTCTTTCCACCCGGCACGGCGAACCCGGCACGGCGGGCACAGCCGTGGTACATGCCCCCATCCTCCGGCCGCCCGGACCGCCGCACGAGGGCCGTCGGTCCCGGACCGCCGAGGCGAACGGCCCGGTCAGGCCATGCTCACGGGGACGACCTCGTGCTGCGGTCCGCCGAGTACGACCTTGAGCGCCCCGGTCTCGGCGGCGTGGGCGAAGACGTCGTACGCCTCCTCCATCCGCTCCAGCGGGAAGGTGTGCGTGACCAGTTCGGAGGTGGGCAGCCGGCCGGCCGCGGCCATCTTCAGCAGCGTGGGCGTGGAGTAGGTGTCCACCAGCCCCGTGGTGATGGTCACGTTCTTGATCCACAGCTCTTCCAGGTGCAGGGTCGCCGGCTTGCCGTGCACGCCGACGTTGGCCACATGGCCGCCGGGCCGCACCATGCGCGTGCACACCTCGAAGGTCTCCGGCAGCCCCACCGCCTCGACGACCACGTCCGCGCCGAGCCCGCCGGTGAGATCGGCGACCAGCTGCTCGGGGGCCTCGCGGGCGTCGGCCACCGCCTCGGCACCCAGCCGCCGCGCGGCCTCCAGACGGGCCGGCGCCACGTCCACCGCGATGACGCGCTCGGGCGCGAACAGGTGGGCGGTGGCGATCGCCGCGAGACCGATCGGTCCGGCACCGACCACGGCGACGGTGTCCCCGGGCCGTACCCGTCCGTTGAGCACGCCGACCTCGTAGGCGGTGGGGAGGATGTCGGCCAGCAGCACGGCATCCCCACTGGCCACCGCCGCGGGCAGCGCGTGCACGGACAGGTCGGCGAAGGGCACGCGGACGAACTCCGCCTGGGTGCCGTCGATGCGATGGCCGAGGATCCAGCCCCCGCCGCCCAGGCACTGGCCGTACATGGCCTCGCGGCAGTAGCGGCACCGGCCGCAGGCGGTGATGCAGGAGACCAGCACCCGGTCCCCCGGCCGTACGGTACGCACGTCGGCGCCGACCTCGACGACCTCGCCGACGGCCTCGTGCCCCAGCACCGTGCCGGGGCGGACCTCGGGCACGTCGCCCTTGAGGATGTGCAGGTCGGTGCCGCAGATGGTGACGGTGTCGACGCGGACGACGGCGTCGGTGGGCTCCTTGACGTCCGGGTCGGGGACCTCCTCCCAGGCGGACTGCCCGGGACCGTGGAAGACATAGCCCTTCATACCGATCCTCACCCTCTTCTGCTCGGACGGGTTCTCGGAGGGGTGGCCGGGCCCGGCGGCCCGCGGTGGGCGGGCACGGCCCGGGCGCCGGCGTGCGCCGCCGGGCCCCCACAGCTCCAGCTTCTCCGACGGTCCGGCGTCGCGCTTGGGCCGGCCGGCCCCACCGGCCGGCCGACCGGGGCACGCGCGTACGGGTCGGCCGACGGCCCTGACTCTCCGGGCTCTTCGGGCTCTTCGGGCTTTCGAAAGGGGACCGAACGGCCCTTCCCGCACCCTGCCGGACCGGCTTTGCTGGCCGTATGTCCGAGAGCCCCGCCAGGCCCGCCCCGAGCCACACGGAACGCACCGTCGGCTCCACGACCGTCGTGACCCTCAGCGGCGAGGTGGACCTCGCCGCGAGGCTGTCCCTCGCCCCGCGTCTCGACGTGCTCACCGCCGGGCCCCGGCCGGACCTCGTGCTCGACCTGCGTCCCGTGGCCTTCATCGACTGCGCCGGGCTGGGTCTGCTGTGCCGGGCACGCAACCGGGTCGCCGCCCGCGGGGGCCGGCTGCGGCTGGTCAGCGACAACGCGTCCTTCCGCCGGATCCTGCGCAGCACCGGTCTGGGCGGTGTCTTCGTGCTGCTGCCGGAGTTCGGGGCGGCCCCGGCCACCGCGCCGGGCTCCCGGCGGGGGCCGGTGGTCCCCGCGGGACAGGGCTGACCGGCCCATGCCCCGCCCCGGTCACCACTGCCATGTTCGAGATCATGGAACGAGGAGGTGGCGACCGATGAGCGGCGGGAAGCGCGAGGGGTGCGTCCGGAAGCGGCTGTGGCGGTGGCGCGGCAACCCGTTGCGCCGCCGTGAGGACGTCGTCGAGGCGTGGATCGTCCTGGTGATGTGGGTGGTGGCCGTGGTGGGCGGCGCGGTCGCCGGGACGGTGGTGGCACGCGTCATCGACCAGGATTTCGCCCGGCAGCGCGCCGACCGGCACCCGGTCCGGGCCGTGCTGCTCACCGGCACCCCGCCCACCACGTCGGCCGGCGGCGACGGCTACCGGTCGGCGGCGGAGGTCCGCTGGACCGCCCCCGACGGCACCGTCCGGACCGGCCGGACCCTGGTGGACGACGGTCTGCGCTCCGGGGCGACGGTCACCGTCTGGCAGGACGGCCGCAACGTCCTCGTCCCCCGGCCGGCCGACCCGGCCGAGGCCCGCGTCGAGGCCGTCCTCTCCGGCGCCGCGGCCGCGCTCGCCCTCACCGGCCTCTCCTACGTGACCACGACCGCCGCCCGCTGGCGGCTGGACCGGCGCCGCTACGACCAGTGGGCGGCGGAGTGGGAGCTCATCGGCCCGCGCTGGAACCAGAGGACGAGCTGACACGCCCGACCGGACGATCCGTGCCGCAGCGGTGCCCCGGTGCCGGGGGAGCCGGTACCGGGGCACCGCTGCGGCCTCATGCCCGTTCGGGTACCACGGCGATCGGGCAGGCCGCGTGGTGCAGGACCGTGTGGGCGGTGCGGCCGAGCCGGGGACCGAAGCGCCCCGGGCGGCGCCGGGCGCCGACGACCAGCAGGTCGGCCTCGTGGGCGGCGGCCAGGAGCACCTTGCGGGCCGGGCCCTCCACGGTGCGGCGCTCCACCTCCACCCGCGGCGGTACGTCCCGCAGCGCCGCCTCCAGAGCCTGGGCGGCCCGCTCCTCGTGGACGCGCTCGGGCTCCCCGGTGATCAGCGGGTGGTCGACGCTCTCGTGCGCCGGGCACCGCCAGGCCCGTACGGCCTCCAGGACGGCCCCGCGCCGTCCGGCCTCCTGGGCGGCGAACCGCACCGCCCCGGCGGACCCGTCCCCGACGCCGACGACGACGCGGCTGTGCACCGCCGTGCGGGCCTGGTTGTCGTTGTTGCCGCGGACCACGATCACGGGACAGTCGGCGTGCCCGGCCACGAACAGGCTCACCGAGCCGAGCAGCAGGTTGGTGACACCGCTGCGGCCCCGGGTGCCGACGACCAGGGCGGAGGCGTTCTTGCCCTCCCGCACCAGCGCGTACTCCGGCTCCTCGGGCAGGGCGGCCCGGCTGATCGGCAGGCCGGGGTGGCGGACGCGGGCACGGTGGGCGGCGGCCTCGACGACGTCCTCGGCCCGCACCTGTCCGTCCGGCTTGCCGAGCTCCTGGGCGAGCGCGGCGCCCTCGTAGCGCTCCCACAAGGAGGCGTACACCACCCTGAGGGGCACCTGGCGCAGGGCGGCCTCGTCGGCGGCCCAGTCCACGGCCCGCAGACTGGGCTCGGAGCCGTCCACGCCGACGACCAGCGGCAGCTTCATCGTCCTCACCCTTCCGTACGGGGATCGAACACGATCCTCGCCCCGACCTCGCCGCCCGGCACCTCGTCGATGGCGGCGACCCGGGCGCCGGCGGTCTTCAGTGCCTTGTACTCGGTGGCGCCCTCCCCGGGCTTCTCGACCGGGCCGGGGTCCGGCCCGGGGTCCGGACGGCCCTCGGCGGCCAGGGGCTCGCCGAAGCTCCGTACGACCGCTGCCTTCATGTGTCCCGCTCCTCGGCGGTGGGGCGCTCAGTCGTGTGCGACGACCGCGACGGGGGCGGTGGAGTGGTGCAGGACGGCGTGGGTGACGTGACCGATGTGGGCGCCGAACGGGTGGCGGCGCACGCGCCGGCCGACGACGACCAGGGAGGCGTCCTTCGAGGCGGTGACGAGCAGTTGGGCGGCGCTGCCGGGGCGGGAGACCTCCGTGACCCCGACGTCCGGGTACTTCCGCCGCCACGGGCGCAGCGCGTCGGTCAGCGCGGTGGCCGCGACGGCCGCGAGCGACCCGTATAGTCCGGCGTCGGCGGGCACGCCGTACCCGTAGTACGGCGGCGGGTACCAGCCGTGCACGACGCGCAGCGAGGTGCCGCGGCGCAGGGCCGCCTCGAAGGCGAAGCGGAGCAGGTCCTCGTCCGGGGCGGCGGTGTCCAGGCCCAGCACGACGGGCCGGAAGCCGGTCGCGGCGGAGGGTACGCCCGCGGGGTCCATCTCGTGCTCGTCCGCGGCCTGTTCACCGGAGCGGACCAGGACGACGGGCCGCTCGGCGTGCGCGACGACGGACAGCCCGACGGAGCCGACCAGGAAGCCGCCGACCCCGCCCAGGGCGCGCGAGCCCAGCACGAGCAGGTCGGCCTCCTCGGCGGCCTCGGCGAGCGACTCGGCCGGACGGCCGGTCAGCCGCTCGGTGACGACCTCGACTCCGGGGTGACGCAGCCGCAGTCCCTCGGCTGCCTCCCGGGACACCTCCTCCGTCCGGTTCCGGTGGGTCTCCGTGCCGGGCAGCGGCGCCTGCGCCATGGACTCCGGCACCGGCTCCGCCACGTGCACGAGCCTCACCGGCACGCCGAGCAGCTTCGCCTCCCGCGCCGCCCATTCGGCGGCGGCCCGGCTCTCGGGGGAACCGTCGAGGCCGACGGTGACCGTGCGGGGCATGTGCTCCTCCTCCTGCGACGGGTGTTCCACCCCCGAGGATCCCCGCCACCGCGCACGCCGCCCAGGGGCCGCAGGTCCCCCGCCGGGACCGACCGGCCCCATGGACGCGGGTGCCCGCGGGCTCCGGATGGCGCACTCGTGGCGGGCCGGGCAGCGTGGATGTCGGGGACAGCGACTGCTGAGTGAGGTGGCCATGCAACCCTCGGAACCGCGACGTCGGGTGGTCGTGGGTGTGGACGGTTCGCCGTCGTCGTACGCGGCGCTGCGCTGGGCGGCGGGATACGCCCGGCTCGTCGGCGGGAACGTGGAGGCGATCCACGCCTGGGACACGCCGTCGTTCGTCGGCCGGGCCGGGCCGGCGATCGACCCGAAGCTCGATCTGGAACACGCCCGGGAGCGCTTCGCGGAGGGGTTGCGCGGCGCCTTCGGGGACGACCGCCCGGCCTCCCTGGAAGCGCGTCTCGTCGAGGGCGACCCGTCGGAGGTGCTGATCCGCGCCTCGGAAGGCGCGGAGGTCCTCGTCGTGGGCAGCCGGGGCCTGGGGGGCTTCGCCCGCGCGATGCTCGGCTCGGTCAGCCAGCGCTGCGCCCAGCACGCGGCCTGTCCGGTGGTCGTGGTGCGCCAGGACGGCGAGGGGCGCCACTGATCCGCCGGTCCGCTCGCCGGGCCGGCGCGGTCACCCCTCGGACGGCCCCAGCGCCGCCTGCCACACCAGTCTGGTCCCACCGCCGTCGGGCGTGGTCCACTCCAGGTCGCCGCCCAGTTTCCGGGCCCTCTCGGCCATGTTGGCCAGACCGCTGCGGCGGCCCTCGGGCGGGATGCCCACGCCGTTGTCGGTGACCACGACGCGTACCGTCCTGCCGTCGGTCTCCAGCACCACCTCCGCGTGGTCGGCGTGCGCGTGCCGGGCGATGTTGGTCAGTGACTCGGACAGGACGGCCACCACGTGGTCGGCGGTCTCCTTGGGGACATGGGTGTCGAGCAGCCCCTCCATCCGCACACTGGGCGCGAAGCCCAGCACCGGCGTGGCCTCCCCGACCACGCGCACCGCGCGCGCCCGCAGGCCGGGGGTCTCGTCGTCGCCGCGCAGGCGCAGGCCGAAGATCGTCGACCGGATGATCCTGATGGTCTCGTCCAGGTCGTCCACGGCCCGCAGCACACGTTCCTTGGCCCCGGTGTGGTCGATGAACCGGCCGGCGCTCTGCAGCGTCATGCCGGTGGCGAACAGTCGCTGGATCGCCAGGTCGTGCAGGTCCCGGGCGATGCGGTCGCGGTCCTCCAGCAGGGCGATCTGCTCGGCGTCCTGCCGGCGCTCGGCCAGTTCCATGGCGAGGGAGGCCTGCGCGGCGAAGCCCCGCAGCGGCTCCAGCTCCTTCTCCGAGAAGTCGGTCGTACCTGCCTCCCGGGCCAGCAGAACCACCCCTTGGACATGGTCGTCCGAGGCCCCGATGGGCACGGCCACGGCCGGGCCCAGGCCGGCGAACCGCGGCGGGCCGGCCGTGATCCGCGGATCGTGGGCGACGTCCCGGCTGCTCACGGGTGCCCCGCCGGCGAACGCCTCCCCGGTGAGGGTGCCCTCGACGGGCAGCACCAGTCCGCGGTGCGCCTCCGCCTGCAGGCCGGTGGCCAGTTCCACGGTGAGCGTGTCGGTGCCCTTCACCGGTGTCGACATCACCGCCAGCGCGGCACCCGTGATCTCACGCGCGCGCTCGGCGATCAGTTTGAGCACGTCCGCCTGGGCGGCGCCGGACATCAGGCCGCGGGTGATCTCCGCGGTGGCCCGCAGCCAGCGTTCCCGCAGCCGCGACTCCTCGTACAGCCGCGCGTTGTCGATGGCGACGCCCGCCGCGACGGCGAGCGTGGACAGGACCGACTCGTCCTCCTCGTCGAACTCGCCCCCGCCCCGCTTCTCGGTCAGGTACAGATTGCCGAAGACCTGGTCCCGCACCCGGATCGGGACGCCGAGGAAGGTGTTCATCGGCGGGTGGTGCGCCGGGAAACCGTACGACGCCGGATGCTCCGACAGCTTCGGCAGCCGCAGCGGCTCCGGATTCCGGATCAGCTCACCGAGGATCCCGTGCCCCTCCGGGTACGGGCCGATCCGGGCGATGACCTCCTCGCCGACCCCGACGGTGTGGAACGCCGACAGCCGCCTGCCGTCCGGGCCGATCACGCCCAGCGCCGCGTACTCCGCGTCGACGAGTGTCGCCGCCGCCTCCACGATGCTGTGCAGCGCCTGCTCCAGGTCCAGCTCCCGGCCGACGGAGAGCACCGCCTCCAGCAGGCTGTGGACCCGGTCCCGGGTCCCGCGAGCGGCGTCCAGGCGCGCCTGCAACTCCTCCAGCAGCTCGTCCAGCCGCAGCTGCGGCAGCCGTACACGGGCCTCTCCGGACTCCTCGGAGCTTCCCACCGGTGATCCTCCAAGCTCCTGCGAAGTGACGTGTCCCGTTCCGCTCACCTGACACAGTAGCGGCTGCGACACGGGCGGAGCACGAGAGCGTCACAGCGATCGAACACAGCACGAACGATTCGCGCAATTGCAAATTTCTGCAATTTCATAGATCCTATGTTGTGCCCTGTCCGTCGGGAGAAAGCCGAGGTCGCCGCTCGATGACGTCCGTACTCAGCCGGGGCCGGTCCCGGATCGTGTCCCTGCTGCCGTCGCGGGCCGATCTGGCCGGCATGGGCCGCAGCCCTCGTCGCGACCTGCTCGCCGGCCTGACCGTGGCGATCGTCGCCCTGCCGCTCGCCCTCGGCTTCGGCGTCTCCTCCGGGCTGGGCGCCGAGGCGGGGCTGGCCACCGCGGTGGTCGCGGGCGCGCTCGCCGCGCTGTTCGGCGGCTCCGATCTCCAGGTGTCCGGGCCCACCGGCGCCATGACGGTGGTGCTGGTGCCGATCGTCGCCCGGTACGGCGCCTCCGGGGTGCTCACGGTCGGGCTGATGGCCGGGCTGATGCTGGTCGCCCTGGCCGTGCTGCGGGCCGGGAAGTACATGCGGTACGTGCCCGCTCCCGTGGTGGAGGGCTTCACCCTGGGCATCGCCTGCGTGATCGGCCTGCAGCAGATCCCGAACGCGCTCGGGGTGGCCCAGCCCGAGGGCGACCGGGTGCTCGTCGTCGCCTGGCGGGCCCTGGAGGAGTTCGTACGGCACCCGAACTGGACGGCGCTCGGCTGCGCCGCCGCGGTCGCCGCGGTCATGCTCGTGGGGGCGCGGTGGCGGCCGGCCGTGCCGTTCTCCATCCTCGCCGTGATCGCGGCGACCGTCGTCGTCCAGGCGGCCGGTCTGGAGGGGGCGCGGCCGATCGGCGACCTGCCCTCCGGGCTGTCCGCGCCGTCACTGGCCTTCCTCGACCCCGGCGCGCTCGGTTCGCTGCTCGCCCCGGCGGTGGCGGTCGCCGCGCTGGCCGCGCTGGAGTCCCTGCTGTCCGCCTCGGTCGCCGACGGCATGACGGTGGGCCGGCGGCACGACCCGGACCGGGAGCTGTTCGGACAGGGGCTGGCCAACATCGCCGCCCCCCTGTTCGGCGGGGTGCCGGCGACCGGCGCGATCGCCCGGACCGCCGTCAACGTCCGCACCGGCGCGGGCTCGCGGCTCTCCTCCCTCAGCCATGCCGCCGTGCTCGCGGTGATCGTCTTCGCCGCCGCCCCGCTGGTGTCCCGCATCCCGCTGGCGGCCCTGGCGGGCGTACTGCTGGCGACCGCGGTCCGCATGGTCGAGGTCGGCTCGCTGCGGGCCATGGCGAGGGCGACCCGCTCGGACGCGGCGATCCTCGCGCTGACCGCCCTGGCCACGCTGGCCCTGGACCTGGTCCAGGCCGTCGTGATCGGCCTCCTCGTCGCCGGCGCCCTGGCGCTGCGCGCCGTGGCCCGCCAGGCCCGCCTCGACCAGGTCCCGCTGGACCGCGGCGACCACAGCGACGAGGAGCACGCCCTGCTCGCCGAGCACATCGTCGCCTACCGCATCGACGGGCCGCTGTTCTTCGCCGGCGCCCACCGCTTCCTGCTGGAGCTGAGCGAGGTGGCCGACGTGCGCGTGGTGATCCTGCGCATGTCCCGGATCTCCACCATGGACGCCACCGGGGCCCTGGTGCTCAAGGACGCCGTGGAGAAGCTCGACCGGCGCGGCATCCTCGTCCTGGCCTCCGGCATACGCCCCGGCCAGCGCCAGGTCCTGGACTCCGTCGGCGTGCTGGACCTGCTGCACCGCAAGGGTGGGGAGTACGCCACCACGCCCGAGGCCATCCGGGCCGCGCGCGAGCACCTGGAGACGGCCGGCGTGCTGCGGCCGGCAGACCCTCCCGGTCGGCCCGCGCACGGAATTGCACAGCTGCGCAATTCTTGATGTTGTTACCGCCTGTCGCGACGCACAGCAGAGCCAGGACGAAGCAATGGTGACCACGCCGCTGTACCAACTCAAGGCCGAGTTCTTCAAGACGCTCGGCCATCCCGCACGCATCCGCGTCCTGGAGCTGCTCAGCGAGCGCGAGCACGCGGTGGCCGAGATGCTGCCCGAGGTGGGCATCGAACCCGCCGCCCTCTCCCAGCAGCTGGCCGTGCTGCGCCGGGCCGGCCTGGTCGTCTCCCGCAAGCAGGGCTCGACCGTCCACTACTCGCTGACCGACCCGCACGTGGCCGAACTGCTGCGGGTGGCGCGGACGATCCTGTCCGGGGTCCTGGCGGGCCAGGCGGAGATGCTGGCCGACCTGCGCGCGGCGCAGGGCGGGGGGCCGCCGACCGCCTGACCGGCGAACCGGCCCGGTGACGGACGGACGGGACCCCACCGCGGGCGGCGGTGGGGTCCCGGGGCCGGGCGAGGCGGCCGTCAGAGCAGCCAGCGGTTCCGGCCGACGAAGGGCAGACGCGCCCACAGCCGGCCGAGCCCCCAGGTGGCGCCGGCACCCGTTGCCGCGAGGACGATCAGGGCGACGGCGTAGACGAGGTGGTAGTCGGCGAACGGGTTCGTCGACATGCTCGGCGAACCGTCGGACAGGTGCTGGGCGGGTGGCCATTCGGCCATCCACATCAGCGCCATCATCGCGGTGCCGGCCACCGCGGCGAGCCGCAGCCCGATCCCCGCGATCAGCGCGGCGCCGATGCCCAGCAGGCCGAGCATGAACAGCCAGTCGGCCCACGCCGCGCCGGCCCAGGAGTGGAAGACGGACTCCATCGGCCCGGTGGCGACCGCACCGAGGAAGCCCCTGGTCGGCGAGGCACCGTCGATCCAGCCCTTGCCGGACGGGGTCGCGTAGCCGAGGCCGAACGTCTTGTCCAGGAACGCCCACAGGAAGACGAACCCGAGCAGCACCCGCAGCCCCGCCAGGGCACGGGCGCCGAACGCGGTCCTCGCGCCGGTCCCGGACACCGCGGCGGCCGCGGAAGCCGTCCGCGGCCTGCGCGGGAACGAAAGGCGCGGACCGGTGTGGTGCTGGGAGTGGTGGTGCACGGCCATGATGTCCATCCCCTCCAAGGGAGCCCCACCGGGTGTCCGCGGGGCGGTCACGGAATGTCGGTCGTTCTCGGTGCACCACCAGTGTCCCGCCGTCGCGGCCGGCCCCGCAGGGGCTGCGGGGCCCCACCCTCCGGGCCGAACGTCCTTGTTCCCAGGGCCCGTTCAGCCGTCCGCACGCGGACGGCGGACGCGGGACGCGGGCAGCTCGGGTTGCGGGGGCCGGACCGGCGCCCTGTACTGAAGGAGTGGAGCGCCCGCCACCCCGCCGTCCTGTCGACCGCCGCGGAGGAGCACGCGTGAGGCGAGCCGCCCCCGCTGCCCGGCCCCGCAGCCCGTCCCCCCGGTCCCCGGACCGCGCCCCGACGCCGTGCTGAGTGTGCTGCTCGCCGTACTCGCGGCGGTCTCGAACGCGCTGTCCTCCGTGCTGCAGCGCAAGGCCGCGCGCGACGGCCCGCAGGACGACGGTGTGAGCCCGCGGCTGGTGTGGCGGCTGCTGCACCGCCCCGTGTGGCTGTGCGGCGTGCTCGCGATCATCGCCGGGTTCCTCCTGCAGGCCACCGCGCTGAGCTTCGGCCAGCTCTCGGTGGTGCAGCCGGTACTGGTGATGGAACTGCCGGCCACCCTCCTGCTGGCGTCGTCGGTGTTCAAGAGCCGGCTCGGTGCCCGGGAGTGGGGTGCCTCGGCGGCGATGGCCGCCGGTCTGGCC
Organism: Streptomyces kebangsaanensis; assembly: GCF_001906585.1. Lineage (GTDB taxonomy): Bacteria > Actinomycetota > Actinomycetes > Streptomycetales > Streptomycetaceae > Streptomyces > Streptomyces kebangsaanensis. Next base: position 11,257 of record NZ_JUJA01000073.1, read on the forward strand.
GGGCTGCTGTTCTCCCTGTCCCCCTCCGGCGCTCCCGCCCCCCACGCCGGCGGCCCGGAGTGGGCGGTCGCCTCGGGGCTCAACGTCGCGTTGATCGCCGCCCTGGTCGCCTGGGCCCACCTCGCCGGTCATGGTGCCCGCAGAACAGCGCTGCTGGGGGTGGCGACCGGATGCACCTTCGGCTTCACCGCCGCACTGATCAAAGGCGTCACGGAGGCGTACGCCCACGGCTTCGCCACGCTGTTCACCAGCTGGCAGCTCTACGCCATGATCGCGGCCGGTGCCGGTGCCATGCTGCTGCTGCAGGACGCGTTGCAGGCCGGACGCCTGCTGGTCAGCCAGCCCGGCATGACCATGTCCGACCCGGTCGTCGCGATCCTGTGGGGCGTCTTCGTCTTCGGCGAGACGGTGCGCGGCGGCGTCTACCTCATCATGTCGGTCGTGGCGGCAGCCGTCGTGGCCACCGGCGTCGTCCTGCTGGCGCGCTCCCCGTTGCTCGCCGGCGCCAGTGACCGGGAGGAGCGGACAGGCTCCGGCGGCGCCCGCGCCGGGGCTGCTTCGTGAAACGCCCTGCCTCGATCGACCGGGGCGTACAGCGGGTGCTGCACGCCCTGGGCGGCGCGGCCCGCGCGCGGGCGGTCCTCGTCCTCGGCGCGGTGCTGGGGCTCGACGGAGCCGACAAGGGCACGGTTTCGGCCATGGCCGGGCCGATCGAGGCGGCCTTCCGGGTGGGGAACACCGAGATCGGGCTCCTGGCGTCGGTGGTGTCGCTGGTCTCCGCGGTGTTCACCGTCCCGGTCGGTGTCCTCACCGACCGGGTGACCCGCACACGTCTGCTCGCCCTGAGCACCTCCCTGTGGGTGGCGGCCACCGCGCTGTCCGCCGTATCCCCGTCCTACACCTGGCTGCTCGTCTCGCGAGCAGCGCTCGGCGCGGTCACCGCCACCGCCGGGCCGACCGTGGCCTCCCTCGTCGGCGACTTCTTCCCCGTCGGGGAGCGGGCACGGATGTACGGACCGGTTCTGGCCGGTGAGCTGGTCGGCACCGGAGTGGGGTTCGCGGTGTCCGGGACGGTCGGCTCCGCACTCGGCTGGCGCTTCGCCTTCTGGTGGCTGGTCGTCCCCGGGGTGCTGCTGGTGTGGGCGGTGGTCCGGCTGCCGGAACCGGCGCGCGGCGGCCAGGGCCGTCTCCGATCCGGTCAGGACGACGTCTCCGAGGTACGTGGGAGCGGCGCCGAGGACGTCCGGACGCCGGCCGCCGAGCACAACCCCGCGGTACGGGCCGTGGAGGCCGGCGGTGTTCCGCCGCACGAGAACCTGATCCTGCACGGTGACCCGCGCGCCCTGCCGCTGGGCCGGGCCGTCCGGTACGTCCTGCGGGTGCGCACCAACGTCGTCCTGATCGTCGCTTCCGCGCTCGGTTACTTCTTCTTCGCCGGACTGCGCTCCTTCGCCACCTTGTTCACCACTCATCACTACGGCGTGAGCACGGCGGTCGCGAGCACTCTGATCCTGGTCGTCGGAGTCGGCGCGGTCGCGGGCGTGCTGCTCGGCGGCCGTGTCGCGGACCGGCTGCTCGGCCGGAACCGGGCGAACGCCAGGGTTCTCGTGCCCACGGTGTGCCTGCTGGCCCTGCCCCTCCTGGTCGCGCCCGCCGTCCACACCACGAACCTCGCCCTCGCGCTGCCGCTGCTCGTCTGCGGCACGGCACTGCTCGGGGCCGCCAACCCGCCGCTGGACGCCGCCCGGCTGGACATCATGCACCCCTTTCTGTGGGGCAGGGCCGAGGGCGTCCGCACCATGCTGCGCACCCTGGGCGAAGCCGCGGCGCCCACCCTGTTCGGCTGGGTCTCCGGGCAGGTCCTCGGGGGCCCGGAGGCTCTGCAGTACACACTGCTGCTGTTCCTCCTGCCCCTCGTCGCGGCCGGGGCGCTCGGGCTGGTGGCCATGCGGACGTATCCGCGCGACGTCGCGACGGCCAACGCCTCCGCGGAGGCGGTCACGGCGAACACCAGCTGATCACCGACGGAACAGGGCGACCTTCATGTTCCGCCACATCCTGCACATATGTTTCTTTTCTGTCGGGGCGGGGATCCAGAGGCAGTGAAAAACCATCCGATACGACGGGGAGCGCACGGTCCCCCAACAGCCGGAGCCGCCTGCCGCGTCGATCTCCGGCATCGCGTACTGACCCATGTCCCGGTCGGCGCGGGGCCGGAGGCGGTCGTGGTGGATCCCGCCGCACGCCGAGCCTTCGTGGCCTGCAGTCGGGACAACGCGGTGGCCGCCGTGGACCTGGACCGGTGCGCGGTCGTGTGGCGGGCGGAGGTCGGCCGTGAGCCCATTCCCGTCGTCCTCGATCCGCCGACCCGGCGGCTGTTCACCGCGGACGCCCGCTCGGACACGGTGACGGTGCTCGACGCGGACACCGGCGGCCGCGTGGCGCAGCTCCGGGTCGGAAGCTATCCGGCGGGGCTCGGGCACGACGTCGCGCGGCGCCGGGTCTTCACCGGCGACACCGCCTCGGGCACGGTCACGGCCGTCGACGCCGACAGCCTGGAGGTGGTGGGCACCGTCCGCGCGCAACTGGGCGCCGGGAGCATCGCGGTCGACGCCGGCACCGGGCGCGCCTACTGCGTGAACTTCATGTCGGCGTCCCTCACCGTCTTCGACAGCGGCACGCTCCGTCCGCTCGGCCGCATCCCGGTCCACGACGGCCCGTGCAAGGCCGTGCTCGCGCCGGACGGCAGGGCCCTCTACGTCACCGAGTCGCTGCCGGGCACCGTCGCCCGTGTCGCCCTGCCCGGCGGCCGGGTCGTCGGCCGCTCCCCCGCCGAGCGCGCGCCCGTGGGCCTGCACGCCTCCGACGACGGCCGGTGGCTGTACGTGTGCAACCGCGGGGCCGGCACGGTGGGCGTCCACGACGCCCGCACGGGAGGCGAACAGCACCGCATCACCGTCGGCAACGGTCCCGGGGACTGTGCCGTCGACCCGGCCACCGGGCGGCTGCTGGTCTCCAACGCCGGCAGCGGCACCCTGACCGTCGTGGACCGCCCCTGGCTGCCCGGCGGCCGGCCGGCGGCAGCCCACCCGGCCGAGGGCCGGCCGCTGCCCGGGTTCTCCCTCCCCGACGCGTTCACCGGTCGCGTCCGCACCTCACGTGAGTGGGCCGAGAAGAAGTACGTCATCGACTTCTTCGCCAGCTGGTGAGGCCCCTGCAACGCGGAGGCGCCGGTTCTGGAGGAGCTGCGCCGCCGCTCCGCCCGGTCCGGGCTGGACATCGTCATGATCAACGTGTGGGAGAGCGTGGACGCCACCCAGGAGGTCCGTGACTTCTGCCGCGTCTGGGGCATCGAGGGCACCGTGCTGCTCGACGAGACGGGCGAGTACGCGGCCCGCCTGGGCATCACCGGCGTGCCGACGAACGTCCTCGTGGGCGCGGACGGCGTCGTCCGCCGGGTGGGTGCGACGACGCCGACGGAGTTGCACGCCGCCGTCGACGCGCTGCTCGACGAGGACTGACGGCGGCACGACCGGCAGCGGCGCCCCGTCTCCTACGAGCTGCCCCTCCCCCAGCGCCTCGACGTCGGCGACCGGCGCCGGCTCTACATCCACACCCGGCCCACCGCACGCGACACGGAAACCTGAGCGGACGACCCGCCGGGTGAAGGAGCAAGGGAAACCCAGGTCCGGACACGAAGGAGGCCGCCATGAGGACCACGGCCGGCGACACCGCGCCGGACGGCGCGCTCCGCGACCGCCTGGGAGGGGGGCTGCGGCTCCTCGTCCTGTCCGCCCTGCTGCTCGCCGGAGTCGGCGCCGTCGGGCGGCTCGTGGGGTGGATCGTACTCACCACCACCCTGGGGCCGACGGCGTACCTGCTGCTCGCCCACCCGCGGTCGGTCAGCGCCCGGCTGCGCAGCGCGGTGACCGGGCACGCGCTGGCGGTCGCCGTCGGTCTCGCCTGCCTGGCCGTCTTCGGCCTGTGGACTCACCCGTCGACCGCCGCCGAGCAGCACGACACCGGCGCGCAGATCGGCGCCCAGGCCCTTTCCGTGGGACTGACCCTGTTCCTGCTGCACGTGTGCGAGGCGCACCATCCTCCGGCCGCCGCGACGACGCTGCTCATCACGTCCGGCATCTCCCGTCCGGGCCCGCCGCTGTACGGCATGCTGACCGGGCTCGCCCTGGTCCTGGTGATCGCCCCGCTGATGAGCTCCGCCACCGCCCCGAAGCAGCCGAAGCAGGCCGAGGGCGACGGCTGACCGCGGCAGACGGTGTGAGCCCCGGCCTGCCCGGGACGGCGTCACATCTTCTCCTTCCAGCCGGCGCGGACCAGCCAGGCGTTCACCGGCCACGCCGTGAAGAAGCCCAGCACCATCGACACCTGCATCAGCGTCCAGTAGGCGGCCGTCGTCCTGGGCAGCCCCCGGCGAGAAGACCACCCCCTGGTAGATCCACATGCCGAGGAGGAGTCCTGCCTGGAAGACGAGGATCGACAGGGTGTCGGTCTTGATCGCGAGCCGGATCCCCCGCGCATCCTGCCGACGTCGCGCGTCGGCACGATCGTGAAGTACTGGAAGACGACGCCGAGGGTCCGGGCGAAGACGAAATCGAGCACGAAGTCCGCGTACAGGGCCTTGCCCGCGCTCGCGAAAGCGGCACCGAGACTCAGCCGGCCGATCGCCTCGATCCAGCCGGCGGGTCGCGTGCGGAGTTCCATGTGCTCACCCGTGGGACGGCCGTTGCGAGGACCGCATCGGAGTACTCCGAACGGTTGAAAGCCAAGCGACGGATCACATCGAGGTCTTCTCGGGCGCATCTCACCCTGCGCGCGGATGCGCTTCCGAGGCCGGCCGGGAAGCGGCATCTCGCACACGTGGCCCGGTGAGGGGCGTGCGCAGCCCGGCTGCGGTACCTAGGGTGGGTAGTGCAGGTCTGTGACACGGCCTGGAACGAATGACGGAGCAGGAAGACGCGCGACGCGGTGCCCGGTCCGCTGTGGGCCCGGCCGTGACGAGCGGCACCGGCGCGGACCGCGCGCACGCCGTCGGGCGTTGGGGATGGACCAAGGACGGTTCTGAACCATGAGGGATGCACATCGGCTTGAGCCCGCCTCGGCGAACCCGGGCGGCGGCACCGTGCTCGCGGCGTGGGAACGGTTCGTGCAGGGCGAGGACCACATCCCGGGTGTCCGGCCCCTGGTGGCGATCTCCTGGCATCGCTGCCGGGAGCAGTACCGGGTCGATCCCCGCCTCACGGAGGCTCCGGTGGCCGTCGCGGAGCCCGACCACACGCCCGAGCACGATGTCGTGTTCGCCGAGCTGGGTTTTCGTGCCGCCTCCGTGGCCCATGAAGTGGGCAACCTCGGTGGCGTCGTCACCGTCACCGATGCCACGGGCCGGATCCTGGCCGAGTGGGGTGATCAAGCCACGCTCACCAAAGCCGGCGACTGCCGTCTGGCGCCCTGGTTCTGCTGGTCCGAGTGCGCGGCCGGCACGAACGGCATGGGCACGGCGCTCGAGACGCACGGCCCGGTGTCGATCAGGGGCGCGGAGCACTGGTGCCGGGCGTTCCACAACTGGGTCTGCGCGGGCATCGCGGTGCGTGACGTGGTGACCAGGGAACCGATCGCGGTCCTGAGCATCTGCTGCTGGCGCAGCCGGCTTCCCGAGTCCGCGGGAAGCTGGCTGGCGAACGCGGCCACCATGACCCGGTGCCTGATGAAGAGGCACGCCCGGGACAACGGCGCCGAGTTGGTCGCGGCCTACACCCAGGCCAGGGCACGCTCCGGTGCGGCGCTCGCCGCGGTGGACACCGCGGGCAAGGTGGTGATCGCCGACGACATGGCGAGCGTGCTCCTGGGCGTCCCGGCGTCCACCCCGGCGGTCGACCCCACGCTGCGATGGAACCCCGGGCTGCCGGAATTGATCGCGGCCGCCCGGTACGCCACCGGGCAGGCAGCCCACCATCCCGACTGGGTCGGCTCGACGCAGATCTTCGCCCACCTCGCCGACGAGCCGACACCGATCGGCATCCGGCCCGTCTTCTCGTCCGGACGCCTGATCGGGCACCTGGTCTCGTTCGGTGCCTCCGACGGGACGCAGGTGCCCCAGGCGGAGGAGCCCGCGCCTCCTCGGACGCAGCCGCGCCGGCTGGTCGCGATGCGCGACAACCGGATGGTGCTGCTGCGGCTGCCGGAGGTCTCCTTCGCCGAATCGCGGGGAAACGACGTATGGCTCGCCACCGATCAGGGGCGATTGCGAGCCGCCTCCCTGAGCCTGGACAAGCTCGACAGTGAGCTGGCGGATGTCGGCTTCCTGCGGGTGCACCGCCGGTACGTGGTCAACCTCAGCCGCATCCGGGAGATCGAGCGCGGACTCAAGGGCGAGCTGTCCCTGGTCATGGACGACCGGACGAGGGAGATGGTGCCGGTTTCCCGGCGGAACGCGCCGGCCGTGCGTCGCGCGCTGGACATCTGAGTTCCCCGGCGCGACCTCTGTTCCCGGAAGGAGGTTCCCGTGCCCGACAGTGCGGACGCCGTTGCCGGCGGGATGAACGTCGCAGGTGCGGGCAACCGCGGCTGGTGGCCGGACCGGCTCGACCTGGCGATTCTCCGGAAACACCCCGCCATGGCCGACCCCATGGGCGAGGACTTCGACTACGCCGCGGAGTTCCGGACGCTCGACCTCGACGCCCTGGCGCGGGACGTCGACGAGGTGCTGACGACGTCGCAGGAGTGGTGGCCGGCCGACTTCGGCCACTACGGGCCGCTCGTGATCCGGATGGTGTGGCACTGTGCCGGGACGTACCGCATCGACGACGGCCGCGGTGGCGCGGGCGCCGGCATGCAGCGTTTCGCACCGCTGAACAGTTGGCCGGACAACCGCAACCTCGACAAGGCGCGCCGGCTGCTCTGGCCGGTGAAGAAGAAGTACGGCCGCAAGATCTCCTGGGCCGACCTGATGGTCTTCGCGGGCAACCGCGCCCTGGAGACGATGGGCTTCACGACCTTCGGCTTCGCCGGCGGCCGGGCGGACGTCTGGGGACCCGACGAGGACGTCTACTGGGGTCCTGAGCGCGCCTGGCTCGGCGACGAACGCCACGGCGGCGTCCGGCAGTTGGAGAATCCCCTGGCCGCCGACCAGATGGGGCTCATCTACGTCAACCCGGAGGGACCGAACACCGTCCCGGACCCGCTCACCTCGGCCCGGGACATCCGCGAGACGTTCCGGCGCATGGGGATGAACGACGAGGAGACCGTCGCGCTGATCGCGGGCGGCCACACGTTCGGCAAGACCCACGGCGCGGCCGACCCGGACGCCTGTCTCGGCCCCGAGCCCGAGGGCGCCCCCCTCGAGGAGCAGGGCCTGGGCTGGAAGAGCAGCTACGGCACCGGAAAGGGCGCGGACACCGTCTCCAGCGGGCTCGAGGGTACGTGGACACCCACGCCGACGAGATGGGACAACAGCTTCTTCGAGACCCTGTTCGGCTACGAGTGGGAGCTGGAGCTGAGCCCCGCCGGTCTCTGGCAGTGGATCCCGAGGGACGGCGGCGGGGCCGGCACCGTGCCGGACGCCCACGACCCGTCGACGACACACGCCCCGACGATTCTGACGACGGACCTCGCGCTGCGGTCGGACCCGGTCTACGAGCCGATCGCGCGGCGCTTCCTGGAGCACCCGGACCAGCTCGCGGACGCGTTCGCCCGGGCCTGGTTCAAGCTGACGCACCTCGACATGGGCCCGAGCCGGCGCTACCTCGGACCGCTGGTCCCCCGGGAGACGCTGATCTGGCAGGACCCGGTCCCCGCCGTGGACCACGAGCTCGTCGGGGCGGCGGACATCGCCGCGCTCAAGAGCCGGATCCTCGCCTCCGGGCTGTCGGTCTCCCAGCTCGTCTCGACCGCGTGGGCGTCGGCCTCGACGTTCCGCGTCAGCGACAGGCGGGGCGGGGCGAACGGCGCGCGCATCCGCCTCGAGCCGCAGCGGGGCTGGGAGGTCAACGACCCCGAGACACTGGCACAGGTGCTGCGCACCCTGGAGGGGATCCAGGAGTCCTTCAACAGCCCCCGGACCGGGGGCAGGAAGATCTCGCTGGCCGACCTCATCGTGCTCGGCGGGGCCGCCGCCGTCGAGCAGGCCGCCAGGAGCGCCGGCCACGACGTCCAGGTCCCCTTCACGCCGGGCCGCACGGACGCCACGCAGGAGTGGACCGATGTGGAGTCCTTCGCCCCGCTGGAGCCGGCCGCGGACGGATTCCGCAACTACCGCGGCAAGGGCGACCGGCTGCCGTCGGAGCACCTGCTGGTCGACCGCGCGAACCTGCTGGACCTGAGCGCGCCCGAGATGACCGTCCTCGTGGGTGGCCTGCGGGTACTGGGCGCCAACTGCCGGCAGTCGCCGCTGGGCGTCCTCACCTCGGCGCCCGGGTCGCTGACCAACGACTTCTTCGTGAATCTGCTCGACATGGGCACGGAGTGGAGGCCGACGTCCGCGACCGCGGAAACCTTCGAGGGCCGTGACCGCGTCACCGGCGAGGTCAAGTGGACCGGTAGCCGCGTCGACCTCGTCTTCGGCTCGAACTCCGAGCTGCGTGCCATCGCGGAGGTCTACGCGAGCGACGACGCACGGGAGAAGTTCGTGCGGGACTTCGTCGCCGCGTGGGACAAGGTCATGAACCTCGACCGGTACGACCTCGCCTGACTCCGGCGCGACGCGGTGCGGTGCGGCCCGGCTCCTCCCAACGGCGGCACATCGGGTGCGAACGGTAGCCGGTCGTGGACGAACGGCATGAGCCGGCCCGAACCGGCGCTCACCCTTGTCGGTGTGATCCGTCCGGCGTAGCGTTCTTATTGACGATCAATCCATCCCTCTTTTCGACGTTCTTCATCCGACCTAACACGTCCCTTGACCACCGATTGCAGCCAGGCATCGGGCGATGCGGAAAACCAAATTTTCGAGGTGAATTCGGAGAGCGTTTCTTCCGAGCAGAATTCGGGATGAGGAGAGTGAGGCCCCGATGACGACCGCGCAGGAGCGAGCCGACCTGCTGGACAAGATCGGGTTGGCCGCACAGAACAAAGCGGCGCTGGGCCGAGTGCTGGGAACCGGAAGCATTGGGCAGGCCACCGAGAAACCGGACGGCCGCATGCAGGCCACCATTCGCATCAACCCGGACGAGCTGACCTGGGACCCCTCCATTCTGGTCATGCCCCATGGAGGCGATATCGAGCTCGAGCTCGTCAACGACGACCTGAACACGCACTGCGCGCTCCTGCCGAGCAATGGCGACCGGAAGTTCATCTGGCTGGTCAACCATTCGCGCGGACGGGCGGCCCTCAACCTCGACGGGCCGGGCTACTACTGGTTCGGCTCTCCCACGGGCAATGACGAGGGCCGGGGGCTGACCGGGGCCATCGTCGTCCTGGGGGACGCTCCGCCGGAGGCCCGCCTCGACCGTCCCGAGCAGCCGCGGCCGTAGGAAGAAGGAGGAGCCCATGACGACCGTCGACTACGTGGACGCGGGCTGGGCTGTCGACCAGGGAACCCTGAACTACAAGACCCCCGGGGGAGACGTCGCGCCGCCGGTAGTGGCCGACGTCGACTACGAGCGCATACTCAACGCCCGCGAGGAGCCCCAGAACTGGCTCACCTACTACGGCGCCTACAACGGGCAGCGGTACAGCCCGCTGGACCAGATCAACACGGAGAACGTCAAGCGCATCGGCCCCGCATGGGTCTTCCAGGCCGGCACGACCGGACTGATCGCGGGCGCGTCGACCTACTCGTTCGAGGCCGCCCCGATCGTCGTCGACGGGGTCATGTTCCTCTCCGGCTGGGACGGCTGGGTCTGGGCCCTCGACGCGAAGACGGGTACGGAGATCTGGCGCTACAAGCATGCGGTCCCCTTCGACGTGTCCCTGTGCTGCGGGAACGTGAACCGTGGGGTCGCCGTGGCCCAGGGGAAGGTCTTCTTCGTCGCGGCGAACGCTCGTCTGCTCGCGCTCGACGCCACCAACGGCAAGCGGGTCTGGGACAGGACCTACGGAGACGTCCGGGCCGGGGAGAGCGCCACGCTCGCCCCGCTGGTCGTGAAGAACATGGTCGTCGTCGGGAGTTCCGGCGGCGAGTTCGGCGTACGCGGCCACCTCGACGCGTTCGACCTCGACACCGGCGAGCACCAGTGGCGCTGCTACACGGTGCCGAAGCCCGGGGAACCCGGCTCGGCGACCTGGCCCGCCGACGGCGAGGCCTGGGCACGGGGCGGGGCGAACCCCTGGATCACCGGCACCTTCGACCCGGAGACGAATCTGCTGTACATCGGCACCGGCAACCCGGCGCCCGACTTCGACGGAGAGGTCCGCGCGGGCGACAACCTCTTCACCGACAGCATCGTCGCCGTCGACGTGGACAGCGGTCAGATCCGCTGGCACTACCAGTGCACCCCGCACGACGTGTGGGACTACGACAGCATCGGCGAGTGCATCCTGTTCGAGCAGGACGGGCGCAAACTGCTCGGGCACTTCGACAAGAACGGCTACTTCTTCGTCCTCGACCGCACGAACGGCGAGCGGGTCCGGATCACCCCCTTCGTGGACCGCATCACATGGGGTGCGATCACGAGGGACGGCCAGGTGACGGCCAAGGTGTACCCGGACAAGGAGGGAGTACCGGTCCACTTCTACCCGGGCCCGGCCGGCGCCAAGGAATGGACCCACGCGGCCTACAGCCCGAAGACCGGGCTCTTCTACGTCCCGGTCCAGGACACCGGTGCCACGGCCACCCGGCGGCGCCGGGAGTTCAAAGAGAGCATCCCGTACTGGGGCGCGGGCGTTCAGGTGGACATCGAGGACATGGCGGGGTCCATCAGCGCGTTCGACGCGAGCGGCGAGGAGAAGTGGCGCCGGCGCAACGAACTCCCGATGTGCGCCTCGGTGCTGGCCACCGGCGGCGACCTGGTGTTCGCCGGCAAACCCTCCGGGGAGTTCGTCGCGCTCGACGCCCGCATTGGGGAGACGCTGTGGCAGTTCCAGTGCGGAAGCGGCCACCACAGCAACCCGACCACCTACATGGTCGACGGCAGGCAGTACATCGCCGTGCCGGTCGGCTGGGGCGGATGGGCCGAGGGGTTCCTCCCCGGCATGCTCGGCGCGGGACACGGAAGCGCCCTGTTCGCCTTCGCCCTCCCGGAGTCGTCGTAGCGCGTGACCGGAGCCTGCCGCAGTTCGGGGGAGGCAGAGAGGAGGTGGATCCATGGAGTCCCAGCTCGCTGTGTGGGAGACGCCCGAGTTCGACGAGATCGCAGTCGCGGCCGAGGTGACCATGTACGTCGCTCGGCTGGAGGACTAGCGGACGTGGGACGGCGCCGGACCTGGTCCGGCGCCTCCGACGGCTCGGGACGGTCACGGACGGCCGGGCCGGCGACGGACCCGGATCCTCGACGAACGGAGTGCCGGCGTGTTGCTGCGTGTGCTGGGCTCGGCGGCGGGGGGCGGCTCCCCGCAGTGGAACTGCGGCTGCCCGGTGTGCGCCGCGGTCCGCTCCCGGGCCGGCGCCGCGCGCACCCAGTCGTCGGTCGCGGTCAGCGCCGACCGCCGCCGGTGGTTCCTCGTCAACGCCTCGCCCGACGTCCGCTCCCAGATCGAGGCCTTCCCCGGCCTGCACCCGCACGACGACCGGACGACGCCGCTGGAGGCGGTGCTGCTCACCGACGCCGAACTGGACCACACGCTGGGCCTGCTCCTGTTGCGCGAGGCCCGCGCCCTGCGGCTGTACGCCACACCGGCGGTGCGCGAGACCCTGTGTGCCGGCTCGGGGATTCTGCGCACGCTCGAGCGCTACTGCCCGGTCGAGTGGCGGGCAGTGACGCCCGGCGCCGACCTCGCCCTGGCGGACGGACTGTCCTGCCGGGCGTTCGACGTGCCGACCAGCAAGCACGACCGGTTCGGAGCCGGGGCGGACCACGGCCGCGTCGTGGGCTACCGCCTGACCGACCAGCGCAGCGGGGGGACCCTGGTGTACCTGCCGGGGGTGCAATCGCTGACGCCGGCGCTGCGCGTGGAGATCGAGGGCTGCGGGTGCCTGCTGATCGACGGGACCTGCTGGCGCGACGACGAGCTCGTACGGCTCGGCCTGGCCGGCAGGACGTCCCGGGAGATGGGCCACCTGCCCATCGACGGCCCGGACGGCAGCCTGGCGCAGCTCCCGTCGCTGGGCGTGGGGCGGACGATCTACGTGCACATGAACAACACCAACCCGGTCCTCCTGGAGGACGCGCCCGAGCGGCGTACCCTGGAGAAGAGCGGCGCGGAGGTGGCCACGGACGGCCTCGAGGTCCGGGTGTAGGGCCAGGTGGTGCAGGGCCATGACGACGACAACCACGAGAACCGGCGCCGACGGCTTCGTCGAGGCGTTGCGGGCCCACTCGCGGCGGTACCACGACCAGCACCCGTTCCACGTCCGGATGAACGCCGGCCGGCTGAGCCGCCGGCAGGTCCGGGGCTGGGTGGCCAACCGCTTCTACTACCAGGAGAACATCCCCCGCAAGGACGCCGCGATCCTCTCCAACTGCCCCGACCTCGAGGTCCGCCGCCGCTGGATCCGACGGATCGTCGACCACGACGGCGCCGCCGCCGGCGAGGGCGGCATCGAGGCGTGGCTGCGCCTCGGCGAGGCCGCCGGGCTGACCCGCGAGGAGGTCCGGGACCACCGGCACCTGGTACCCGGGGTGCGGTTCGCCGTCGACGCCTACGTGGGCTTCGCCCGGACCCGCCCGTGGGTGGAGGCGGTGGCGTCCTCGCTCACCGAGCTGTTCGCGCCCGACCTGATGGCGGCGCGGCTGGCCGCGTTCGAGCGGTGGTACCCGTGGATCGACCCCGAGGGCCTCGCCTACTTCCGCGCCCGCCTGGAGCAGGCCCCCCGCGACTGCGAGCACGCCCTCGAGGTGGTCACCGCGCACTGCCTCTCCGCCGAGTCCCAGGCACGCGCCGTCGACGCGCTGTCGTTCAAGTGCGACGTCCTGTGGAGCCTGATGGACGCCGTCGACCAGGCCTACCCGGAGTGACCATCATGGACCCGACCCCTACCGGAACGACCCGGACCAGCACCGGGACCCGACCCGGCGTCGGAGTGTCCGGCTCGGACCGGCCCCGGCTGGCGCGCCATGTCCGGCTGTCCTTCTGCCGGACCAGGCAGCGCCAGGTCCTGCTGCACCCCGAGACGGTGGTGGTTCTGAACGGCAGCGGCGCGGACATCCTCGAGCTGTGCGACGGGCGGCGCACCGTGGCCGAGATCGTGACCGAGCTGGGCACGCGCTACCGGACCGTCCCCGACGACGAGGTCCGGCGGTTCCTGACCCGGCTCGTCGCCCGGCGCTGGGTGGAGCTCGACGATGGATAGCCCGTTCGGGTTGCTCGCCGAGCTCACCTACCGCTGCCCGCTGGCCTGCGCGTACTGCTCCAACCCGCTGAACATGGGCGACTACCAGGACGAGCTGGCCACCGACGAGTGGCGGCGGGTGCTGGCCGAGGCCGGTGACCTGGGGGTTCTGCAGTGCCACCTGTCCGGCGGGGAACCGCTGCTGCGGCGCGACCTGGTGGAGATCGTGACGGACGCCCACGGCCTGGGCCTCTACACCAACCTCATCACCAGTGCCCTCGGGCTCTCGCGTCCGAGGGCGGAGCAACTGCGGGCCGCCGGCCTGGACCACGTGCAGATCAGCATCCAGGCCGACGAGCCGACCGTGTCCGACCGGATCGCCGGAACCCCGTCCTTCCGGCGCAAGGTCGAGGCGATGGGCGTGGTCAAGGAGCTGGGCTGGCCGCTCACCGTGAACGTGGTGCTGCACCGCTACAACATCGACCGCGTCGCCGACGTGCTCGGGCTGGCCGAGGAGGTGGGCGCCGACCGGGTGGAGCTGGCCAACACCCAGTACTACGGCTGGGCCTGGCGGAACCGTGACGCGCTGCTGCCGAGCCGGGCCCAGCTCGAGGCGGCCGAGGTCGTCGTGCGGGCCGCGCGCGAGCGGTTGCGGGACCGCATGGACGTCATCTACGTCCTCCCCGACTACTACAGCCGCTACCCGAAGCCCTGCATGGGCGGCTGGGCCTCCCGGCAGCTGACCGTGACGCCGAACGGCGACGTCCTGCCCTGCCCGGCCGCCCACTCCCTGCCGTTGCCGCGGGCCAGTGTGCGGGAGGACTCGCTGGAGCGGATCTGGACCGAGTCCCCGGTGATGACCGCGTTCCGGGGGACCGACTGGATGCCGGAGCCCTGCCGGAGCTGCCCCCGGCGGGAGCTGGACTTCGGCGGGTGCCGCTGCCAGGCCTTCCTGCTCACCGGCGACGCCGCCCGCACCGACCCGGTCTGCCACCTGTCGCCCGACCACGGCCTGGTCGCCCGGGTGGTCGAGGCCGCCAACGCCGGCTCGCGGGCCGGCGGTCCCCCGCTGATCCCCCGCCCGCACCGGGGTCGAGTGAGCGAGCTAGCTGCCGAACAGCAACGGCAGCGTCACAGCGGCGATGATCAAGCTGACCCCGCTCACCAGGTCCGCGCGGATCCGGACGAGGCGCGCCGCGGCCCGCCCGAGCCGTAGCCCGATCAGCGACATCACCGCCGTCATGAGGCCGAAGACGGGGGCCGAGAACCACGGCGAGAGCCCGAGGAGCCCCAGGCTCGCCCCGGCGACCAGGTTGTCCAGACTCAGTGTCAACGGGATGCCGAACAGCGCCCACGGCTGGTCCAGCTCCTCCGGCTCGGGGTTCCGAAGGGCCGAGATGATGAGGTAGAGACCGTACCCACCGAGCGCGGCCGCGCCCACCAGATCGGCGACGCCCCCGACGGACTCCCCGATCCGGCGACCGATCAACAGCCCGGCCAGGGGCATGACCGCGTCCCACAGTCCGAAGGTCAGCGCGACCTGCACCGCGCGCTTCAGACCGAACGGGACGGTGCCGAGCGCGATCGAGACCCGGAAATTGTCGAGACTGAGGACGAAACCGAGGGCCAGTACTTCCCAGATCATGGCGACGTCGCTGCCCGACGACGACCGACACCAGCAGGAACGGTATTGCCTCGCCTAGCATTCGCCATGCTGGCGATGATATCTCAGGAGACCCGTGGAATAAACTCGGCAAGCCGATTCCCGGCAGTTTCTCGACATCACTCGCCCGACGGTGATCCGCTCCCGGAAACACTCCCGCGCGGAATTTCACCATTGCTGTTCACTTTCTGAACATTCGACCGCGGACATCGAAAGCTCCATCACGGACAGTTGTTCGGAGCAGTTCGGGGTGTTGCTTACCGAGGTGTTTTCCCGGGAGATGCGTCAGCAATTCCGCGCCCACCCGGAGGAGCCAATCCCCTGGCCGGTGGCAGCGGTCGCCAGGGTGATGAAGGCGGTGCGGACGCCGTGTTCCACACCGCCGTCCGTCTCCCCCGGGCCGCGGGCCCCGGTGACGATCGAACAGCTCTTGGGCACCGTGCCCGGCCATCAGCGATCCGAAGGCCGGCCTGGTGAGCGGAAGTCCCCAGCCGGAAGCCGATGACCTGGCCACGGCGGTGCATGGCGGCGTCGGTTCCACGGCGGCCGGCGGGCCCACTGGCCTGGGTCCGCGCGGAGGACCACGGCGACCTCCCCCTCGATCCTCCGCAGCGGTCGCTGCCGGGAGATCCCGATGCTCCGGGTCACAGTGACCAGCTGAGATCCCGGTCGAGCCCGGGGCGGTTCGGCGAGCCGGCGTCGTCGCCGGCCGTGGCCCATCGGTGGCTGAAGACGACGGGAATGTCCAGGGCGAGGAAGTCCTTCCCGTCCTCCGTGCGGGCGCGCAGGTGGATGCGGTGCCTCGCCACCGGCACCGCCGCGGGGATCCGAAGGTCCCACGTCTGCCGCCACGGCCCGGCGGGCGGCCGGGGATCACCCGAGAGGCTCGTGCCCATGCTTGCCAGCAGTTCGGGCAGCTTGTAGCTTTTGTCCAGTATTTTCATCGGGCCGATCTTCATGACCACCCTGCAGGTGACCCGGGTCAGGTCGACCGCCTCCTTGAGGTGGCCGTGCATCTCCCAGCGGACCTGGTGTCCAAGGCGCGGCCATGCGGGGGTCAGGGTGATGTCGAGGATGTCCATGACGTAGCTGTCGTCGCTCGCGTCCTCCACCAGGTGATTGCTCATGTCGCTCATCCCGTGGTGCGGTGAGGGGAAGTGGCGTGTGGCCGTGTGGCCCGTCGCTCCGCCCCGGGGCCGTGTGCTTGCGGCCGCGGGCCGGGCAGGGGCAGCCGGACCGGGTGTGCGGCGTGCGCTTTCGTCACCCGTCCGGGCCCGCCCGA
>NZ_JUJA01000074.1:0-4007 GCF_001906585.1 Streptomyces kebangsaanensis
CTGGCGGGCAGCCGGTCCTTGAGGTCCTTCAGGGCCTTCGCGCGGGAGGCGGCGAAGTCACGGATGGTCTGCTGCTGCGGCACCGAGGCACCCGCGGCCAGCCACGGGGTCACCGCGCGGGCCCGGGTCAGCATCCGGTCCAGCCGGGCCGGACCGCACTCCTCCCCCGCGGCGTGGGCCCTCCTGGAACGGGCCACGCACTCGTTCCAGAGCCACCGGCACCGCCCCCACTCCCCCTCCAGCCCGGTACGGGCCGTGGCCGACACCCGCAGCCGGTAGGTGTATCGGGCGTGCCCGGCCCCGTCGGCCTCCCGCGCCACCGCCACACCCGTCACCCCCACCCGTGTTCCCGATCAGCCGACTCCGGCCAACTGACCGTACGCACGGCCCCCGCACACCCGCACGCCCCCTCCGCCACGATCACCCCGGGCGGCGAACGAGAGCACACACGTTCGCCCGGCTCCGCCGGGCACTGCCGGGGCGCTCCGCCCCCCGGAATCCGGATGTGGCGACGCTCCGCGTCACTGCCGAGGGATGCAATTCCTCCCCGGCGTGAATGCCGGAACCTCCTCGCAAGAGAGCGGGTGAATCCGCGACCGGATTGGGGATTCCGGGATCTGCGTTCTGTCATGGCCGCCTTCCGTCCGGGCCTTCCCATGTCTGATTCACGTGCAACAGCGGTCGTCGGCGACCGTATCGGGGGGAACAGTGCAGTCGGGCTGATCCGCGCCTGCCTGGCGGAGGACCCGGCCGACCGGCCGCGGCTGGACGAAGTCGCCGAGGGCTTCGGCCGGCCGGGCGCCCTGCGGCTGCCGGCCGACGTCGCCCGCACCCTGGCCGCCTACCGCGCGCAGCTGCGGGACTTCCTGGCCGGGGCGGGCAACGCCGCCGACCTGACCGTGCCGTTCCGCCCCGGGCGGCGCAACTGGAGCGCCGGGGTCGGGGAGTGGCCGCACAGTGTGGTGGCCACCGGGGAGGGGGACGTGGTCGCCGCCGACGGCAGCGGCACGGTGCGCTGGCTGGACGGCGCCACGGGGCAGGAGACGGCCCGCCGCACGGGCTTCACGGCGCCGGTGCGGCTGTGCGCGGACGGGGACGTGCTGCTGGTGTGCGACTCCGGCGACCGGCTGGAGTCCTGGAGCACACGGGAGCACCGCATGTGGTGGGCCGCTCCCCCGGGCAGCCTCAGCCGGGCCCGGGTGGTGCTGCGCGGGCAGAGCGTGTTCCTCGGCGACGCCGGCGGCCTGCTGCACCACTTCGACGCGGTCACGCGCTGTCTGTGGTGGCAGACGGGCCCCCTCGCCGACACCTCGGGTGCCCCGGCCGTGCCCGTCGCGGCCGGGGCCCGGCACGTGTACCTGTCGGCCGCGCGGGGCAGGGAGATCCTCGCCGTCGACGACGAGGGCGGGGCGCTGTCCTGGAGGGCGCCCGCACGGCTGCCGGCCCCGGTCCTCGCGCCGCCGTTGCCGCTGGAGGAGCACCTCGTGGTCGCCGACGGCGACGGCACCCTGAGGTGTCTGGCCGCCGCCGACGGCTCCACCGTGTGGGAGGACCGGCTCGGCGCACCCGTGGTGGCCCCGCCCGTCCGCGTGGCCGACACGGTGATCACCGGGGACGCCGCGGGGACGGTCCACTGCCACGGCGCGACGACCGGCGAGCCGCGCTGGCGCGTGCGGCACGGGAGGCGGGAGGAGTTCTTCACGCTGTGCACCGACGGCGCCGCGGTGTACGCGGGCGGCTGGAACGGCCGGCTGCACCTGCTGGACGCGGCGGACGGGGCGTCACTGCAGAGCTTCGACCTCGGCGGCCAGGTCCTGGCGACGGTCTGCGCCCCCGGCGGCCGAAGCGTGCACGCCGCCTCGTCCGGCGGAACCCTGCACGCGCTGCCGTCCGCCGCGGTACCGGGCACCGCCGCGGGCCCGCCGTCCGGCGGGGACGGCGGGCCCGGTGGCGGGGGCGTGGCCGTCACTCGTTGAAGACGGCCTTCTGCACCTCGTTCGGTCCGTCGAAGTGGTCCTGCTTCAGTCCGTCGAGACGGCTGACGATCTTCTGGTCGGCCTTGTTCCTGCGGGCACGTTCCACCAGGTGCTGCTTGTCCGTCGGGTAGTCCATGCCGCTGAGGGCCTTCTGCAGGTCGATCGGGCTGAGGTCGGCCATGGGAGCCTCCCGTGGGGGGGTGCGGCCGTCCGCCGGACGGCCGGTCGTACGGATGTCTTCGCCCTGTCGGAGTGCCCCGCCCGGCCGGAGGCATTCAGCCGCCCGGGCCTTCGAGGACCGCCATGGCCGCGTTGTGCCCGGGCACCCCGCTGACCCCGCCGCCGCGCACCGCGCCCGCGCCGCACAGCAGCACGTTGGCGTGCCGTGTCTCCACGCCCCAGCGGCCGGTGCCCTCCTGGGCGTACGGCCAGCTCAGCGTCCGGTGGAAGATGTTGCCGCCGGGCAGGCGCAGGTCCCGCTCCAGGTCCAGCGGGGTCTTCGCCTCGATGCAGGGCCGCCCCTCGGCGTCGGTCGCCAGGCAGTCGGCGAGCGGCTCGGCGAGGTGGGCGTCGAGCTGCGCGAGCGTCGACTTCAGCAGTTCGTCGCGGACGGCGTCGTTGTCGCGGGCGAAGAGCCGGGCGGGGGTGTGCAGGCCGAACAGGGTGAGCGTCTGGTAACCGCGTTCGACCAGGTCGGGGGCGAGGATCGTGGGGTCGGTCAGGGAGTGGCAGTAGATCTCGGAGGGCGGCGCGGCGGGCAGCTCGCCGGCGGCGGCCCGGGCGTGGGCGGTGGCCAGCTGCTCGTAGCCCTCGGCGATGTGGAAGGTGCCGGAGAAGGCCTCGCGCGGGTCGACGGAGGTGTCGCGGAGCCTGGGCAGCCGCTCGAGCAGCATGTTCACCTTCAGCTGGGCGCCCTCGGCGGGCTCGGGCGGGGTGTCGCCGGTCAGCGTGGCCAGGGCCTGCGGGGAGGCGCCCACCAGGACGTGCCGGGCGCCGACGGTGCCCTCGCCGTTCCGGGTGCGGTAGGTGACCTCGGCGCTGCGGCCGTCGCTCGCCACCCGTACCGCCTCGTGGCCGGTGGCGATGACGGCGCCCGCCCGGTGTGCGGCGGCCGCGAGGGCGTCGGTCAGGGCGCCCATGCCGCCGACCGGCACGTCCCAGTCGCCGGTGCCGCCGCCGATCACGTGGTACAGGAAGCAGCGGTTCTGCGCCAGGGAGGGATCGTGGGCGTCCGCGAAGGTGCCGATGAGGGCGTCGGTGAGGACCACGCCGCGCACCAGGTCGTCGGCGAAGCGGTCCTCGACGGCGACGCCGATCGGTTCCTCGAACAGGATCCGCCAGGCCTCCTCGTCGTCGACGCGGCGGCGCAGCTCCTCCCGGGTGGGCAGCGGCTCGGTGAGCGTGGGGAAGACCCGCCGGGCGAGGCGGCCGGTCATGCCGTAGAAGCGCTGCCAGGCCTCCCACTCGCGCTCGGAGCCGGTCAGCCGGGCGAACGCCTCGCGGGTGCGCTCCTCTCCCCCGCCCACGAGCAGCCCGGTGGGCACACCGTCCCGTTCGACGGGCGTGTACGAGGAGATGGTGCGGGTGCGCAGCCGGAAGTCCAGCCCGAGGTCCTGGACGATCTTCCGCGGCAGCAGGCTGACCAGGTAGGAGTAGCGGGACAGCCGGGCGTCCACGCCGGCGAACGGACGGGTGGAGACGGCCGCGCCGCCGGTGTGGTCCAGCCGCTCCAGGACGAGCACCGACCGTCCGGCCCGGGCCAGGTAGGCGGCGGCGACCAGCCCGTTGTGCCCGCCGCCGACGATGACGGCGTCGTACGTCCCGTGGGTCTCGTGTGCGCTCATGGCTCTTCGTAGCACGCGGTGATCCGCTTCGGCCAGGGTGCCGTGCGCCGTGCGTGCGGGGCGGGGGGCGGGCTCAGGGGCCGCCGGCCGGCCGCCGCCCGCGCAGCGCGGCCGTCCTGCGGTGGAGTTCGGCGGCTTCCGCGCCGCGGCCGAGCTGCTGGAGGCAGTGGGCCTCGTCGTCGCGGCT
>NZ_JUJA01000074.1:4054-4924 GCF_001906585.1 Streptomyces kebangsaanensis
CCACCTGCCGGTACTCGGTGAGCGCGTCGACCCAGCGGCCGAGCCAGCCGAGGCTCACGGCGACCTCGCGGCGGCTGACCAGGGTGTCGGGGTGGTCGGGGCCGAGGACGCGCGCACGGATCGCGCACACGTCGCGGGACTCGGCCAGTGCCTCCTCCCAGCGGCCGAGGCGCCCGAGGTTGACGCCGAGGCCGTGGCGGGCGCGCAGGGTCTCGGGGTGGTCCGGGCCCTGCACGCGGGTGCGGTCCGCGACCAGACCGCGGTAGAGCCGGAGCGCCTCCGCGCCGCGGCCGAGCCGGCCCAGGCTGATGCCGGCCTCGTGGCGGGCGGCGAGGGTGTCGGGGTGGTCGGCGCCGAGCGCCCGGGCACGGTCGGCGGCGACCTCGCGGTAGGTCTGCAGGGCCTCGGCCCAGCGGCCCGACTGCCCCAGCAGGTAGGCGACTTCGTAACGGGTGACCAGGGTGTCGGGGTGCCGGGGGCCGAGCACCCGGGCACGGTCGGCGGCGACCTGGCAGGCCATGCGGTAGGAGTCGTCCAGGCGGCCGAGCCGGCTGAGGCTGAAGGCGAGGTTGTGGCGGCAGCGCAGGGTGTCGGGGTGGTCCGGGCCCATGGTGCGCTCGCGGGCGGCCAGCACCGCCGCATAGACCTGGTGCGCGTCGAGGTGACGGCCCAACCGGCCCAGCACGTACGCCATTTCCTGGCGCGCGGCGAGCGTGTCCGGGTGGTCGGCGCCCAGCACCCGGATGCGGGCCGCGGTCACCTGCTTGTACGCGCGCAGCGCGTCGGCGGCGTGCCCGGTGCGGCTGAGGGCGAACGCCGCTTCGTAGCGGCTGGCGAGGGTGTCGGGGTGGTCGGGGCCGAGGAGGCGGG
>NZ_JUJA01000074.1:5000-13902 GCF_001906585.1 Streptomyces kebangsaanensis
GTGGTGCCGGTCGGCGAGGGCCCTGGCGGTCGCCGGGGGCGGGCCGGGCCGGGCGTCGGGGGCGGGCTCGCCGGTGCCGGCCGTGAGGGCGCGCGTGGTCCACTCCCCGGTGAGGCCGGCGGCCGGGGCCGGGGGCGTGGTGCGCAGTGCGGTCCCGGTCGCCTTGGGGCCGGTGGTCATGCCGCGCGTCCAGGACGGCAGGCGGGCCTCTCGTCCGGCCGGCTCCGGCGGGCGCGGACGCGGGCGCGGGGCGACCACCGTGGGCACGTAGGAGGGCACGGTGCGGCCCGCGACGATGCGGCGGTACAACTCGTGGGCGTCCCAAGGTCGTTGCTCGGGGTGTTTGGCGAGCAGGTCGAGGATGACCCGCTCCAGGTACTCGGGGAGTTCGGCGCGGTGACGGCGCGGCGGCTCGGGCGGGGTGTCGCGGTGGCCGACCAGGACCGCCCAGGTGTCGTCGAGGTCGAACGGCGGTGCTCCGGTGGCGATTTCGTACAGCACGCAGCCCAGCGAGTACAGGTCGCTGCGCTGGTCGACCTCGGTTCCGCCGATCTGCTCGGGCGACATGTAGTGCGGGGTGCCCATGGCGATGCCGGTGCCGGTCAGCCGGGCGGTGAAGCCGATGTCGTGGCCGAGCCGGGCGATGCCGAAGTCGCAGATCTTCACCGTGCCGTCGGCCAGGCGCATGATGTTCGCCGGTTTCAGATCGCGGTGCACGATGCCCTGTCGGTGGGTGTGGGCGAGGGCGGCGGCGACCTGTTCGGCGATCTCGACGATGTCCGGGACGGCCAGCGGCCGGTGCTCGTTGTCGTCCAGCAGCCGGCTGAGGTCGCGGCCGTCGAGCAGTTCCATGACGAGGTAGAGCACGCCGTCGGACTCGCCGAAGTCGTGGACGACGGTCACCCCGCGGTGCTGCAGCGCGGCGGCCACCCGGGCCTCGCGCCGGAAGCGCTCGCGCAGCACCCGGGTGAAGGAGGGGTCGTGGTGCGGGCCGAGCGGCTTGAGGCACTTCACGGCGACCTGGCGGCCCAGCGACTCGTCCCGCGCCCGCCACACCTCGCCCATGCCGCCCCGCCCGATCGGGTCGAGCAGCCGGTAACGGCCCTGGATCAGCCTGGTCTCCGACATCTCGCGCCGCCCCCGTCGCCGTGTGCCCCGTCCAGTATGGCGGGCTGTCGTCCGGCTTTGTACGGTGCGGGACGGGCCTCGGGCCCGAGCCTGGCCATCGCGCGGAGGATGTGTTTGGGCGGGAGTTGCCAGCGCAGACGTGCGGGGACACAGCGCAGCAGGGTGCCGGTGGCGCGCAGCCGGCGGGTGACGGTGGCGGGTGCGGGGGCCGGCCTGCCGTACAGCTCGTGGGCGTACGGCGGCAGACAGGCGTACGCCAGCCGTGCCACGCGCCGCCACAGCACCTCCCGCGCCGGGACGAGCAGCGGGTGCACCGGCGGCCGGAGCAGGAAGGCGTCGACTTCCCGGGCGCCGGCTCCGGCGGCCAGTTCGGGGCGCACCGTGTCGAAGTAGGCCGCGAGCTCCGCCCGGCCGGCGGGCACGGTGTCCGGGTCCAGGCCCACCAGGCGGGCGCTTTCGCGGTGTTCGGCGATGTAACGGTCGGCCTGGGCGTCGGTGAGCGGGAAGCCGGAGCGGCGCAGCACGTGCAGATAGGAGTCGATCTCGGCGCAGTGCACCCACAGCAGCAGTTCGGGGGCGTCGATCCGGTAGCTCTCCCCCGTCTCCGGGTCGGTCGCCGAGAGCATGCTGTGGATCCTCCGCACCCGGGCACCCGCCTCCTCGGCGGCCTCGGCCGTCCCGTACGTCGTCGTCCCGACGAAGCCGGCGGTGCGCAGCAGCCGGCCCCAGGCGTCACGCCGGAAGTCGGAGTTCTGCAGCACGCCGCGCACCGCGCGCGGATGGAGGGCCTGCAGATACAGCGCCCGGATGCCGGCCACCCACATCATCGGGTCGCCGTGCATGTTCCACGTCACGGATCTTGGACCGAACAGCCCGGGGTCGCCCACGTCTCAAGGCTCCCACGTCCGCGTGCCCGCGGGTCAGCCCAGCGTCGCCATGAATTCCGAGCAGGCACGGGCCGTGGCCCGGCAGGCGTCGGCGGTCCGCTCGGCGCCCGGGTGCCGGTCGAAGACGTGCGCGCTCTCCAGGCAGACGGCCCGGCACCACTCCAGCTGGACGCGGATGCCGGCCTCGTCCTGGCTGTTCTGCTCCGAGAGCATCCGGCAGGTGGCGTCGCAGACCTCCGCGCACATGATGCCCTTGCGCCGCAGGAGTTCCTGCTCCTCGCTTCCGCCCGGGTCCACCAGGCTCGCGCGCAGCGCACACGCCCGGGCGCACTCCGTGCACGCCTGTGCGCAGGCGAAACGGTCCTCCAGGAACTGGATGAGTTCCCGCTGTTGCGAAGTCGTGGAAGATGGCGTATTCACACCGCGCGGGTAGCCGGGGCCACGGCCGCCAAACGCGGCGCTCCGAAGGCTTCCGGCCGTTTTCCGCCTCCCCCGCCGGGCACCCGTGCGGCCCGAGAACGGGGAGACGCGGACAGGACGCGGACGTGATACGGAGGTGGACCCGTGCCCGGACGACAGGAGCTGCCGTCGACGCTGGAGCGCTCCCCCGAGGACGCTCAGCACACCTGGATCAAGGCCCACGACTCCGCGGTGGAGGAGTACGGCGAGGGCGAGCGGGCGCACCGGGTGGCGTACGGCGCGCTCAAACACAAGTACGAGAAGGTCGGCGACCACTGGGAGCGCAAGGAGGACGGCCGCAAGGGCCCCTCGGACCCGCGGTCGGCCCGGCCCCGCGGGCAGGGCGGGCGCAGCGGCGAGGGCGTCGACGAGAACGCGTCCAAGGAGCACCTGTACGAGGTGGCCAGGCGCCTCGGCGTCGAGGGGCGCTCAAGGATGTCCAAGGGTGAGCTGCTGGACGCGATCCGCAAGGAGAACCGTTCGAGGACCCGGCAGGCACGCTCCGGGTGAGCGGGTTGGCGGTGGTGACCAGGGGTACTCGCGGGGCCATGATTACCGCATCGCTGGACATCGCCGCGACCCGGGGCTACGTGATCGGCGTCTGGCCGTTCGTCGTCGCCGTCGGCCTGCTGGTCCTGCTGATCGGCGCCTTCTGGCTGGGCGCACGCATCCGCCGCCGCGAGCCCGCCCCGCCGCGCCCCGAGGAGCAGCCGCGGCTGCCGGAGGGCGGTCCGGTGGGTGAGGTCCTGGAGAACCGCGAGCCCGACGAGGTGCCCAGGAGCCGTGACCGGCTGACCCCGCACCAGCTCAAGGAGCACGGCAACCTCGGATCCCGCACGAGCCCGACGCGGACGCGTCCGCGCTGGAACGAGGGCGGCAGCGGCTCGTTCGGCAGCGGCGGGCCGGGCGGCCCCTGACCCCGCCTGCCCGAAGGCGAGGCCGGCGCACGGAGGGAGTGGGATCCATGGCCGACGACCGCGACACCCTGCCCCTGCCCGACTGCGGCCGGCTGCCCCTCGGCTCCCTGGAGAGCCGCGTGCGCTCACCGACCGCCCGCCCGGAGCAGCTCCAGGCGGGCGCCCGGCCGACCCGGGGCGACCCGACCGCCCTGCGCCCCGGGCAGGGCGAGGGCCGCGCCGGCTCCCCGGCGACCCCGGCGGCCTCGCCGGTGCCGTTCGGCCCGCCGCCGCACGGCACCCCGGACCAGCGGGGCAAGCCGAAGGGCGACCGCTCGTAGAGCGCGCGGACACCCGTGCGCCGTGCCGTTGCGGATCCCCGCGGCGGGCCGCCGGCCCGGCAGCCGCACCACTGGGCGCCGCTGAGCAACCGCGGTATCGGGCAGGTGAGTTCGGTCCGCAACTGCAGGGTGAGGACGCCGCCCGGGTGCGCCGGGCGGGCCGGGTCGCGATGATGGGGTGTGCGCGGCCGCGTGCCGGCCGCCCGGGGCTCGGAGAGGAGGCGCCGTCGCCATGTCACGTCCGACTCGGTCCCGCACGGCGGTGTCGCACGGCGCCGGCCCCGGAGACGGACGCCCGCGGCGGCCGCGTTGAGCGAGCGGGGGTCCGCCGAGCGCCCGACGACGCACCTCGGGTGGGCCGTTGAGCTCTACCGGCGCGGCAAGCGGCTGGAGCTCATGCACCGGGCGATGGGGTTCGCCACGCTCTCCCTGGTCACCCTGGCGCCCCTGCTGATCGTGGTGGCCGCGCTCGATCCCCTGCACCACTCCGGGTTCGCGCTGTGGCTGGTGGACGGCATGGACCTGTCCGGCCGGTCCTCCAAGGTGCTCACGGAGGTCTTCAATCCGCCGGTCAAGGTGGCCGCCACCACCAGCGTGTGGGGCCTGGTGCTGCTCGTCGTGTTCGGCGTGTCCTTCGCGTCGAGCGTGCAGAACGCCTACGAGCGGATCTGGCGGCTGCCCTCCGGTCCGTGGCACCGGATCTGGCGCCAGGTCGTCTGGCTGATCGCGCTGATGGCGTACCTGTACGTGCAGGTGGTCACCCGCACCGTGCTTGAGGGGACGCACCGGATGCTGATGAGCGTGGGTGTGGGCGTGCTGTTCTTCTGGTGGGGTCCGCACTTCTTCCTCGGCCACCAGGTGCGCTGGCGGCTGCTGTTCCCCGGCGCCGTCGCCACCATGGTGGGCCTGGTGGGTCTGCGGGTCTTCTCGGACCTGGTGTTCACCCCGCTGATCGTGACCAACGCGGTCAGTTACGGCGCCATCGGCACCATCCTGGTGGTGGAGTCCTGGCTGATCGGCGTGGGGTTCGTCGTCTACGGCGGCGCGCTGTTCGGCCATCTGTTCTGCGACCGGATGGGGCACCTGCTGCAGCACGAGGAGGCCGGCGACGAATGAGCCCGTGCCCGGAGGGCACCCGGGCCGGGTCACATGATCCTCACGACACCGGCCAGGGAGGCTGCCATGGCAGCCGCGGAGCGGTCCTACGACGAACAGGGCGAGGCGCCCCTCGGCGGGTACGCCGCGCTGGCGGCGGTGTTCGCGACGGGTGCGGTGCTGTTCGCCCTGACGGCCCGGCGCCGGGGCGTGCGCCTGCCCGACCGGGTTCCGCCGTGGGACGTCGTCCTGCTGGGCGGTGCGACGTTCAAGGCGTCCCGGCTGCTGACCAAGGACAAGGTCACCGGTTTCCTGCGCGCCCCCTTCACCCGCCGTACGGACGACATCCCCGCCGGCGAGGTGAGGGAGGAACCCCGCGGCACCGGCGTCCGCCGCGCCGTCGGCGACCTCGTCTCCTGCCCCTTCTGCACCTCCGCCCGGGTGGCCGGCGCCCTGACCGCCGGATACACCTGCGCTCCCCGCGCCGCCCGCCTCGTCTGCGCCGGCCTGGGCGCCGTCATCGTCGCCGACTGGCTCCAGTACGCCTGGAGCCTCACGGAACGGAAGGCGGAGGGCTGAGACGTGCGGGCCCGTTCGGGGCCCGTCGTGCGGGCGTCGGCGCCGCTCCGGTGAGCCTGTCGCACCCGGCCGGTGCGGCCCGGCCGGTGCGGTCAGGTGATGTCGAGGACCTCGTGGACCGGGCGGCGGGGGCTGGCGAGGCCGCCGGGTCCGTAGCCGAGGCGCAGCACCATCTGGACGTGGCCGCTGCCCGCCACCGGGTCGCGGGCCAGCAGGCGCAGGTCCGGGCTCTCCAGCGGGTGGGAGGTCAGGGAGGTGGCGAGGCCCGCCGAGGTCGCCTCCAGCAGGACCCGTTCCAGCGCCTGGCCGGCGAGCAGCCAGTCGGCCGGTGTGTCGCCGCGGGTGCTCAACAGGGCCAGCTGCGGGTTGCGTTCGAAGTCGGCGGCACCGCGGTCGGCCACCGGCCTGCGGCCGGCGAAGTCGCGCAGCGGGGCCTTTCCGTCGCGGCGGTGGGGTCCGAAGGCGTACTCGGGGACGCCGTCGGTGGCGACGTCGGCCTCCGGGCCGAGCCGGGTCCAGCGCGTCAGGTCCTCCCTGGTGACGGGGTCCAGGGTTTCCCGGCCCTCCGCGTCGCGGACCAGCTCCAGTACGGTCTCGGTGTGCCAGCGCCCGGGGAAGAGCAGCTCGGCACCCTCCCGGGCCGCCGCCGCCCGCAGCGCGGCGCGGACGTCCTCCGGCACCTCCCGCTCGGTGAACGGGTAGCGGCTGGTGTGCCGCCTGGAGATCGCCGGGTGCAGCCGTCGCAGTTCGTCGTCGTCCGTCGCGGGTTCCGCGAAGTGCACCGCGGCGAGCAGCAGCGGGTCCGCCGGGTCGGGCAGCAGCCGGACCTCGGGGGCGAGACCGGCGTGCGCGGCGGCGACCCGCAGGTTGAACAGCGCCGCTCCGCATCCGATGTGCAGGGCCCGGTGGCCGGGGTCGGACCGGTGCATGGCCCGCCGGAGGTCGGCGTACAGCAGGAGCAGGGCCTCGTCCGGCAGGAGGCGGAACCTCCAGGGCTGGGCGTTGTGCATGGACGGGGCTGCCGTGGCCTCGGCGACCAGCGTGGTCACCGTCCCGCTGTCGAGCTGTCGCGCCGCCATCGCAACCTCCTCGGGCCGGGCGCCGCCGTACGGCTGCCGGGATTCCGCTGCCTCTACGGTCCAGTCAACGCCTGCCGGGCCCTCGCCGCATGAGCCGGCCGGCCCGGGTCGGGGCCGGCGACGGGGCCCCTGGGCCCGTTCGTCCCGCCTCCCGGGCGGCCGGCCGCCCTGCCGCGCGGGCTCCGGTCAGGGGTGGGGAACCACCGCGACCGGCGGTACCGCGTGGCGCAGTACCGCGTCGGTGACCGGCCCGACGTGCGCGCCGAGCGCGCCCTGCCGGACCGTCCGTCCGACGACCAGCAGCGCGGCGTCCCCCGAGGCGTCGACCAGGTGGGCGCCGGCCTGGCCGATCACGGCCTGGGCGGTCACCGGCACGCCGGGGAACTTCTCCTGCCAGGGGCGGAGCACGTCGCCGAGCGGAGCGGTCACGGAGTCCGTCTCCGCGAGGCCGGCGCCGTCGGCGGGCTCGTCCGCCGGGCCGCGGCCGTGGACGACGCGGAGGGCGGTGCCGCGCCGCGCGGCGGCCTCGAAGGCGAACGCGAGTACGGCGTCGTCGGGACCGTCCAGGTCCACGCCGACGACCACGTCGCCGCCGGCGCTGCCGCCCGCGACCGGCTCCCGGCCGTCGTCCTCCGGCTTTCCGGTGTCGGCGGCGCGGACCAGTACGACCGGCCCCTCCGCCCGCGCCACTACCCTCCGGGCCACGGAACCGAGCAGGAAACCGGCGGCCCTGCCCGGGCCGCGCGAGCCGAGCACCAGCATCTCGCCGTCCGTCCCCGCGGCCACGAGGGCCGTCGCGGGATCTCCGGGGAGGCGGTCGGTGATGACCTCGAGCCCGGGGTGACGGCGCGACAGGCGGGCCCGGGCGCCGGTGAGCAGGCGCGCGGACCTCCTGGGGTCCGGCGGGACGGCCACGCCCGCGAGGGACGCGTACGGGACGATCAGCTGTTCCCAGGCGTGCACGAGCCGCAGCGGCACACCCCGCAGCAGGGCCTCGTGGGCGGCCCAGTCGGCCGCGGCGAGACCGGCGCGGCCGCCGTCGAGGCCGACGACGACGGGACGGACAGGGGTGGTCGGCATGGCAGCGGCCTCCTTCGGTGGACGACTCCACTCTCCTGACCGGTGCCCTGCGGCAGGAGGGCCCAATGGTCCCTGGCGGGGTGCCGATGGACCGCGGGGCGATCTCCCTACGGCTGCTCGTCGGCCAGGTCGGGTTCGAGCAGGGGGCGGCGGGGCGGTCCCGCGAGGGCGCTGTGGACGTCCACCACGCCCTCGACGGAGCGTGCCAGGCGCAGGGCGAGCGGTGTCAGGGAGGTGTCCTGGACGCGGCCGGTGAGGGTGACGACGCCCTCGCGCACGGTCACGCGTATCGACTCCGGCGGGGCCGGGAACGGGGCGGCGGCAAGCCGTCGGCGGATCTCCTCGGCGATGTCCTCGTCGCCGCGGAGGAAGACCTTGAGCAGGTCGGAGCGGCTGACGATGCCGGTGAGCAGACCGTCGTCGTCGACGACCGGCAGGCGCTTGACGCCGTGCCGGGCCATCAGACGGGCCGCCCGGGCCAGGCCGGCGCCGGGATGGACGGTGACGGCCGGGGCGGTCATCAGTTCCTCGGCGGTCGCGGCCCCCGCCCTGGCCTCGTCCACCGGGCGCCACACCTGGCCGGGCAGGTCCGGCTCGTCGGCGCGGAACTCCTCCTTGCGCAGCAGGTCGGCCTCCGAGACGACGCCGATCACCCGGCCGCCGCCGTCCAGTACGGGCATCGCGCTGACGCCCCACCGCTCCATCGTCCGCACGATCTCCTTGAACATCGCACCGCCGGCCAGGGCGACGACGGTACGGGTCATCACGTCACCGACGGTGTACGGGGAATCCTGCATGGCGCCCTCCGGCGGGTCCGGTCGAACAGGTCAGGAGAGTGGATCGAGACCGTACATGCTGCGTCCGCCGACCAGTTCGCGGCCCGTGACCAGCTCCGGCTCGATACGGACGAAGACCTCCCGGGGCCAGGGCACCCAGGAACGCGGACCGCTCACCGCCAGCCGCCGCCGCTCGGCCGGATCCGTCACCACCGCGGCCGCACCGGTCACCACCACACTCCACCCCGACCGCGCCACCGCGTCCACCTCGTCCGCCTCGAACGCCACCACCGCACCCTCCACCGCCCGCACCAGCTCCGAGTCGGCCGAGGTGCGCAGCAGCACCGCACCGTCGCCGTCCAGGGCGAAGTTCACCGGCAGCACCGCCGGCAGGGCATGACGCGTGTGGACGACACGGCCCACCGGCACCTTGGCCAGCAGCCGCAGACACTCCTGCCGGTCCAGCTCACGGAACCCGTCGTTGCGATACATCAGCCATCCGTCTTTCCACCCGGCACGGCGAACCCGGCACGGCGGGCACAGCCGTGGTACATGCCCCCATCCTCCGGCCGCCCGGACCGC
>NZ_JUJA01000075.1:0-9909 GCF_001906585.1 Streptomyces kebangsaanensis
CTCGTCCGTGCCGTCCGCCTCACTGCCCGTAGGAGCCTCCGCACCCGGCTGCACTGCCATGCCGCACCACCACCCAGTCTTCCGTGTCCCGAGGACGAACCGGCGAAGTCCCGGCCAGGTCACGGCCGTACGCCCGTACATCACACCGTCCGCATCGGGACAGTCACCCTGCGTACTGCCCGGTGTGCTCCACAAGGTAAGCCGACTCGGTCACCCTCGGTGAGGTGAACCAGGAAACTGTCACCGCACCCGGTGAACCAACCATCGTCGCGGGCCGCTTCAGCACCACGTTCCCCACCACCGCACGCGGCGCGCACACCGCCCGCCATGCCGCCGAGCGCTGGCTCGCCGCGCAGCAAGGATGGCCGGAGGCCGCCG
Source organism: Streptomyces kebangsaanensis (assembly GCF_001906585.1). Lineage (GTDB taxonomy): Bacteria > Actinomycetota > Actinomycetes > Streptomycetales > Streptomycetaceae > Streptomyces > Streptomyces kebangsaanensis. Next base: position 379 of record NZ_JUJA01000075.1, read on the forward strand.
CCGCCGACGGCACGGCCGCGGCCTCTCTCCTCATCGCCGAACTGACCGCGAACGCCGCCCTGCACGGCCGGGTGCAGGGCAGGAACGCACGCCTTGCCCTCATCCTGACGCCCACCACCCTCCGTATCGAGGTCACCGACGCGCGAGGCGAACGTCCGCCCGTGCCGACACCGGACGCCGACGCGGACGGCGAGTCCGGACGGGGCCTGCTCCTCGTCGCCTCCCTCGCCGACGACTGGGGCTGCGAGCCGTACCGTCCGGGCGGGAAGACGGTGTGGGCGGAGTGCGCCCGGCGATCCGCCCGGACAGGGGGGTAGGCAGGGCAGTCCGGCGCCCGGTGCCCCGCCCTCACCCTGGCCCGGCCGTCGGCCGGCGGGGCCTCAGGACGTGCCCCGGCTCTCCCAGCGGTCCCGGAACCAGGTCAGTGTCTCGGCGAGGAGTTCGCGGTTGCGGTTCTTCTCCAGCAGGGACAGCCGGATGTTGGGACGCAGCTCCAGCTTGCCCTCCGGGATGTCGACACCATCCAGGGCGTTGAGGCGCGTGAGGAGTTCGGCGCGCAGCGCGCGGTCGGTGAACGGGGCCCGTGCAGCCATGTACTGGAACACCACCTCCGCCGTGCCCCCGCGCCCGGCGCCCGGGTAGAGCGTCATCGGCCAGATGCCGCGACCGGGGCCGCCCGCCTCGCCGAGCGCGCGGTGGTGGTCTCCTCGGGACTGGCCCGCGGTGTGGACACCGCGGCGCACACGGCGACGCTTGACGCCGGCGGCCGGACGGTCGCCGTGGTCGGTACGGGCATCGCGGTCCCCATGTACCCGCCGGAGAACCGCGGCCTGGCCGACCGTACCGTTGCGGAGGGCGGTGCCGTCGTGTCCCAGTTCTGGCCGACGGCCGGCCCGGCCCGCTGAACGTTCCCACGGCGCAATGTGACCATGAGCGGCTTCACTCAGGGCACGGTCGTGATCGAGGCGTCCCGGACCTCGGGCGCGAAGATGCAGGCGCGCATCGCGTCGGAGCACGGGAAGCGGGTGTTCCTGCTGCGCTTGCTGGTCGCCGCCCAGCCGTGGGCGGCGAAGATGCTTGAAGAGGGACGAGCGGCCGTGGTGGACGAGCTGACCGACGTCCTTCAGGAGCTGGCCGGTGCGGAGCAGGTGCGCAGGGCCGGCGAGCAGCGTCAGCAACTGGCGCCGGCCATCCTGTGAGACACGTCGAGGGACTGGAATCCCTCGGATTCCCGCACTGCGTCCGTTGCCCGTACTACCTGGGTGGCAGCGCTCGCATCTGTGCCGACTGCGCGGCCCGATCCCTGGAGCTGGTTCCCGGGGCCCACTGCCCGGTGTGAAGCCAGGCGCCGGGGACGGGGGCGTGGCTGCTCGAACCTTCTGTGCGGACTGTCGTCGGACGAGCGGGGGTTCAGCCGCGTCGACGCCATCGCGATGTTCTCGGGCGATCCGGAGAAGGCGGTGCGGCGCCTCAAGTACGACGGGGCCTGGGACTGGGCCACCATCTTCGGGCGCCGAGCATGCCAGGGGCCCTTCTCCTGGAGGACCTGGTGGGGAGACGGGCTGGGTCGAATTCATCCGGCGTGAATCTGCGCCCGGGGGCGTGCGAAATCAACTATGCAACCACTGGCGGGCGTTGGCGATTGACGGCGACCGTGAACAGCCTTCACGCTTGGCGAGAAAACGTGAAGACCGTTCACGGGAGATGTCGTGCAGGACGCATCCGATGCTGACGACCAGCTCGTTGGTCTGTTCGAAGTGGCGGAAATGGCCGGCGTCAGCCGGACAGTCATCGCTAATTGGCGTACTCGCGACAAACGTTTCCCATCTCCCGTCGCGGATCTGCGCAGCGGACCGGTCTTCCAGGCGAGTCGCATTCGGCGCTACCTCAAGCGGAGGAAGAAGTACATGGCTTATGTCATCTCGACCATCAACCTGAAGGGTGGCGTGGGAAAGACGACCACCACGGTGGGGCTTGCGGAGTTCCTCTCCGCAGAGTTCGGCAAGAGGGTGCTGGTCATCGACCTCGATCCGCAGACCAACCTGACGACGGTTCTCATCGGTGAGAAGAAGTGGAAGGTTCTCAACGACAACGGGCACACTCTGGCGACCCTCTTCCAGGACGCCCTCCGGCCTGATGGTGAGCCCGAGGAGTTCGATCTGGAGAAGACGCTCCAGCGCAACGTCTCACCGGTGAAAGCGGTCAGGAAGGTAGATCTCCTGCCGTCGTCGCTGGATCTCATCGATGTTCAGGACCGTCTGGCGACCATGTCCTCGGGGCGTTTCTATTCCAACAACCCGACCGACCTTCTGCGCAAGGCGGTTCGGAAGATCACCGACGACTACGACTACGTCCTGGTCGACTGCCCGCCCAACCTCGGCATCGTCACTCTGAACGGGCTGCGTATCTCTGACGGGTACATCATTCCGACGATTCCCGATGTCCTGTCCACCTATGGTATCCCTCAGATTCAGCGGCGGGTACGGGACTTCGCCGAAGGCTTGGCGGACAGGGATGAGATCGTTGAAATCGGAATCGTGGTGACGAAGTACAGGGCGAATTCCACCGTTCATCAGAACACCGTTCGGCGACTCAAGGACGGCAAGGGGGAACTGCCGACCGTGCTGTCGCCCTACATTCCCGAGAGGGACGGCATCGCCGCTTCCGCGGAATTCACCGACCGCGGCACCCTGCGTCAGAAGTATGGATACCGCGGAGAGTACGATGCCTTCCGCGCCATGACGAAGGAGTTCATCGAACTGGTCAAGGAGAAGGTGTGACCGAGCAGAGCGACACTCGGCCCGACGACAGCAGCACGTTGCGTGCCCCGTTGCAAGAGGCCGAGGAAGCCCTGACGAAGCTCGGCGCGTCCCACCCGGAACTCGCGGGCACCCTGGCGCGTGTCCTCGCCGTGGTGGCATCCGAAGCCGCGCGGACGCCTCGCTTTGCCAAGACACTGAGCAAGGCCCTCACCCCTTCCGAACCACACACCACGTCCCGCTTGGCCGAACGCCCGCGGCGAAGCAGCCGGAGGGCCCCCGGAGTAATCGAGCCGTTCGCGGTCTTCGCCGAGGCCGGCGAGACGGGACTTCGTTCACGCCTGGGCGAGCTCAACCTCGAACAACTGCGGGACATCATCTCCGAGCACGGGATGGACCACGACCGGCTGGCGATGAAGTGGAAGGACCCCCAGCGGGTCATCGACCGCATCGTGGAGCGCGTCGAATCGCGGACCGCGAAGGGAACCGCCTTCCGGGGGCGGTCGGAGCAGTCCACGACGCCGCACAGCGAGGCTGGGGATCCGGTGGGCGACGAGCCGTCAGCATGAACTGAGACGGCCGCACGATCACCACCTCGGCTCTCGTTCAGGCGCGCACACCACAGGGCGTACGCGCAGTCCATCTCGTCCAGCGCGGCGCGCGTGAACCGCGTGTCAGTGAAGGAGCGGTCGACGATCCTGCCGGTGAGGGAGACGGCAGCAACGCCATTGCTGGTGCGTGCCACCCCGCATCACGTCAACCCTGCCGCCTCGTCAGAACCGGAAGCCGAACAGCCCGCCCTCCTCGTACCTGTCGTCGAGCTTCGGCTCGATCGGTGACACGTGCTGCACCGAACCGAGGAGCCGTACCTGCTCCAGTACATCGGAGTTGAGGGTCACGATGTACTGGAGCCCCTCACGGGCGCACACCTCCTCGGCGAGTTTGAGGGCCTCCGCGATCTGCCGCTCGTCGACGCCGTCGAAGAGATGACTGTCGTGGACGAGGAAGTCGGGTCCCCTGCCGTGCCGGTGGCAGATCACGGCAGCCGTCAGATCCAGACAGAAGATCACCATGCGGTTGATGCCGAGACTGTCCCCGCTGTCGACGTGCGGGGTGATCTCCAGGCTGTGGGTGCCCGCATCGATGAGGAGGTAGGCGTCGCGCTCGCCGCCGTACAGCCGGCGGGCGAACTCGGTGAACATCAGGATGGCCTCGCGTGTCTGGGATGCGCGCTCTTCGATGTCCGCCTTCAGGGTGGTCCGCAGCGTGGCCCGTTGCTCGGCGATCTCCCGTTGGCTGCTTTCCAGCGCGAGAGCCGTCTCGTGCTGCTTTCGCAGGGCGGCCAGGGTGGCCTGCTTCTGGGCGAGAAGCTGCTGCCGCGCCGTCAGGCCGTCCAGTGCTCCGCCCTCCTGAAGTGCCCTGAGGGTGGCTGACAGCTCGTCACCGAGACGGGTGCGTTCCTCTTCGCGGTCCGCGAGCCGGCGCTCGATCTCGGCGATCTCTTCGGAGAGGTAGCGGCGCCGGTTGCGCACAATGGAGTGGTGGAAGCCGCGTACATCGTCGAAACTGCGGCGTACACCGTCGGGAAGTACCACGCCGAGTTCGTTGTACACCCGTTCCAGGTATTCGGTTTCCGGGTCGTTCGTCTCCGCCACGGCACGTCGGAGGTCGGCCAGGTTGCGCCGGTCGATGACGTCTTCGTCCGGCAGCGCGCGCACCCGCCGGTCGAGTTCGTCCGCCTGCTTCTTGAGCTCCTCGTAGGCGGGTACCACGCGGAAGGCGCTCACCTCACGGGTGAGACGCTCGACATCCGCTTCCGCTACGACGATCTTCGTGCGGAGGTCGGCGGTGCTGCCGACCACACGGGCCCAGGCGGGATCGTCCATGGCGGCACGCAACTGCTTGCGGGTCGCTTCCCGTGCCGCGATCTCACGGTACCGGGCAGCCAGTTGCCAGCCGAGCCCCAGCAGATAGGCGAGGTTCGCCGTGGCGTCCGACGGGCGCTGCTGCGGGAACGTCTGCACCGGGCTGTTGAAGGCATGGGCACCGGCACGGCGCAACAGTAGGGAGAGCATGGCGCGACCGGAGATCCCTGGGCCGTGGTCGGCGGGCAGGCGGAACAGGTGGCTCTCGATGGCCCGAGTCCACTCGGTGACAGTGAGCTCGTCGAAGTACTCGAAGCCGTCGTCGTCGAAGTCGAGGCCCTGCTGGACGCGTTCCCCCAGGAGGGCGTTGGTCTCGACGACCTTGTGACGCTTCCCGCACCTGCTCACCTTGACCTGCCGGGCCTGGCCCGGCCAGTCCAGCTCGAGGGTGAACCGGATGTTGCGCAGCGCCGGCCGGGTCACCAGGGAGTGTTTGCGCACGGTCGAGCCCAGCAGGAAGTGCAGCAGCTCGATCATGCTGGACTTCCCGGTGCCGTTGCGGCTGTCCGTACCGGAGGACTCGCCTCGCGTATGAGCCACGAGGAGGTTGAGGCCGGTGCGGAAGGTGACCGTGCGGAAGCGGGGGTCGTCAGCGCTGAGACGGTGCAGCATGGCTCTTCCTCCTGATCAGCAGACCGTCACGCAGTTCCAGGGCACCGAGTGAGTAGAGCACGTCGAGACCGAGCACGAACCACTCGAAGCTGACGGGGGAGCGGTGCCCCAGTTCCTCGCGCCGCGACCGGAACTCCGACCACGCCTGCGACACGGTCATCGGATGATTCAGGATCATGGAGATCTGTGCACCCACGGCGAGCAGGGACCGGTCCGGGGAGATGCCCTTGGTAGGGGTGATCACGTGTCCTCCTGCCCCGGCGCCCCCGGTGTCCACCCCGCGGGCGGGACTTCGTACAGGTCGCAGCGCTCGAAGAAGTGGGCCAGAATGATCGACGCGCACTTGGTGGTGGTGATGGTGACCGAGCGGTTGCCGACAATGTACTGGTGCAGACGGTGCCAGAGGTCCTCGTCGCTCCCCGGCTCGTCGCGGACCTGCGAGTAGTACGCGCGGAACCCCTGGGCCACCCGGTCGTGTTCGTCGACGGAGTTCAGCCCGGCGTAGTACGCGTCGACCAAGTGGCTGTACCGCAGTCCCTCGGTCAGCGCCGCGTGCACCTCCGGGCCGACACGGGCCCGGTTGAACTCGATCTTGTATGCGTTGACATCCGGAATCGCGTCCAGCGGGGCGCTGGTGCGCCGGCGCGTACCGAGGTGTTCCAGCAGCGGGGCGAGATTGGCGAGCCCGATCGAATACACGCGGTCCTCCACCGGGATCGGGGTCCCGAGGAGGTCCTCGACCTCGACGAGGTCCAGGCGGACCACGTCACTGCCGATCCGGTCCGCGTCGTAGATGTCGATGCCGACCGGGTGCACCTTTGTCCTGGCCCGACTGATGGTCAGACTCAGAAAGGGGTGGATGCCGGGGTCCCGACTGTCGTTGACCGTGAACCTGAACGTCGTGAAGGTGCCCTTGCGTTTGGTCATCGCCTTGTGGAGGTCCGAGCGGAACTTCTTCCGTACGTCGGCGAGTACCTCGGTGCGTGGCGAGTAACAGGCATAAAGGATTTTTTCGCTGAGCATCAGGCCGTCCGCGCCCACGTCGCCCAGCGGGCCGTGGGCCCGCACCGGCAGGTAGTCGGCGTGCAGAAGGCCGAGCAGTCTGTCCACGAACCGCTCGAACTGGGTACCGTCCATATCGACGAGCTGTTGACGCAGTAACAAGCGCGCAAACATACGCTGTGTGAAATCCACCGTGCTGCCCCCTGTTCTGGACGCTCAGATCCGGCTGCGCAGCACGCTGAGCGAGACACCTTCGCCGGTGCGCCAGGCATCCCACCCGTTGACCTTGCAGTGCGCCACGGCGTCACAGGCCCCTGACGGAGAGTCGTATATGCGGCCGTCGTCGAGCCGAAGGCGACCTTCAGGAGTGACGTACGCCAGATACCTCTGTGCGAGGTTGCGGCGGCGCCAGACCAGTCGCTGCCCGGGTTCCAACAACCCTGCGTCGAGCAGCGGTCCGAGTGGGCCCGGTCGCACGGGCCGTGCATCGAGAGCCAGAAGACGCCGCAGCACGCTGTTGGGGGTATCGATCAGTGGCTGGGCCTCGCGCTGCAGACGCTCGAACACCTCGTCGTCCACAACGATCGTTCGTCTGGACATGGACGCCCCCTCTTTTTCTCCCATGCCGACCTGGAGGAGAAAGTAGGGCGGGCTCGGAGCTGTTGTCCAATTCTCACGCGCGACTGCCCTCCAGGAACAACCGAGCGCCATCCGTGATGTGCGGCACCGTCGGCGACGATCGCGAGCGCCACCCGTAAACTGAGTCAACGGCCGTGCTGAGGATCGGCGCTGACGAAGGTGGGGAGCATGCCGCAGATCGCGATCACCAGCACGTTCTGGCAAGGCGTCGACCGGCTGGACAAGCCGGCCCGTGCCCGGGTTCACAAGGCGATGGCCAAGTTCTAGCAGCTGACGGTCCCGCAACTGCACGCGGACAAGGGGCTGCACCTGGAGTCCGTGGTCAGCTCCCGTGACCCCCGGATGCGGACGATCCGCGTCGACGACGGACTCCGGATCGTGCTGCTCGCGCCCGACGACGGCAGCGACCTCTTCGTCTTCGTGCACGTTGTCCCACACGACAAGGCCTACTCCTGGGCCCGGCGACGGCTCTACACGGTCAACAGCGTGACCCGCTGCCTGGAGGTGCGCGACCTGACCGCGATGGAGCAGATCACCCCGCTGTTCGCCCAGGAGGCCGCCGCCGCTCCCCAACTGCTGTTCGCCCCCTGGTCGGACACCGTGCTGCGGCACCTCGGGATCGACGACGTCACCCTGCGCGCCGCCCGCACCATAGGCCACCGAGCCCGTCGACCCCACCTGCACCGCCTGCGGCGAAACAGCCACCACCGCGCCGCGCCGCTACATCGAGCCGGTCTACGGCTTCGTCGCCGCACGCGGACCCCAGCGCCGCCCGGGGCAGACCCCGCCGCGCCGCTCCTGGTACGGCGACACCCACATGTCCACCGACACCGCGGACATCCACGAGGGGACCACCGTCTTCGCCTCCGATCACACCACGGCCTGGTCGGCGGGCGCCCGGGGAGAGATGGTCGTCGTCTCGGAGGGGCCGGGCGGTGCCGGGTACGAGATCTGCGACTGGTGCGGCTGGGGTCGTCCGCACGCCCGCGCGGCATCGCGGCGTGCGGGGCACCCTCATCTCCTGAAGGACGCGCAGTGCACCGGCCCACTGCGGGTCGTGTCCCTCGCGCACCGGTACCAGACGGACTTCCTCCAGATCCATCTCGACCCGCTCACCGCCCTCAGTGCGACGCAGGAAACCCTGCGTTCCGGTCTCTACGCGCTCTTGGAGGGTGCGGCCACCCACCTGGAGATCAGCCGGGACGACATCGACGGCACGGTCCACATCGGAACCGACGGAATGCCGTCGCTGCTGCTCTTCGACACCACACCGGGCGGCGCGGGCAACGCGATCCGCATCGGAGAGCACCTCGAACCGGTCGTCGAGGCCGCACTCGCCCGCGTCGGCGCTTGCGAGTGCGGCCCGGAGAGCAGCTGCCACGCATGCCTGCGAACCTTCCGCAACGAGCGCTTCCACGAGTTGTTGAGTCGAAGTGAAGCCATCGCGCTACTCGGTGCCTTGGCGGGCAGAAGCACGAGCTGAAGGGTAACGGGAAGCAGACGAATCAGGAGTCTCTCCAGGTGCGGACGGCGCCGTCGGTTGCCGAGGCCCGCCGTGAACTGGGTCGGCAGGCGGTCGCGGAATGTCCTCCGCGTGGTCGGGTGCGGTGGGTCCGGAGCTGTTGAGCCGTTTGCTCTGGCTCGCATCCGCCACCGCACGCCGTCTGTCGGCTGCCGTCGCGTCCGAACCGGCGGACGGCCCGGCTTGGTGCCCTGCGGCAGCAACGGCTCCAGCCGGGCCCACTGCCGTCTGTCAGGTCACTCTGCTCACAGGGCATGATCATTCACGACCAAAATCCATTTCCGCGACAGACCTCAGCCGCCCTCCAACCGGCGGGGCTGAGTCGCCTCCGCGATCGCCGCCCGGAGTTCGCGCGCCAGGCGATCGACGTGGGGCTCGACGACGAGCGTGACGTGGTCGCCGGGGAGCTCCCGGACGCGCGGCGGCTGCGTCGAGACTTCTTCCCAGCCTCCCGTGGCGGTCTGGCACAGCGCGGAGTCGTAGGCGCGGAAGAACGAGATCGGGCCCGTGTGGACATCCTTGGGAACGTACCTGGCGCGACAGATGCGAGCGCCGAGATCCACGACACGGCTCACGCGGTCGTCGGGCTCGTCCGGTGTGAACATGCTGCGCTCCCTGGCGAGTTCCATGACGAACGCCGATCGTCGCTCCGGCTCGACCGCGAGCAGCGTCTCGCGCTTCAGCGGGAGCTCCTGGCCGAACCAGGACTTGAACCCTCTCCCGATTTGCCGGGCTGCGAGCCGAGCGCCTCCAGGCGCGCAAGGTGCTCGACAATCGCGGCACGGGCCGGTGAGGACCTGGAAGTCGTACATCGTCTCCCCGCGGCGGTGTCCGCCGGAGTGCGGGGGCGGGGCACGACGACCGCCGGCCCCAGGCCGAGCCGGGTGTCCATCTCCAGCCCGAAGGTGCCGTACCGGGTGATGTCCGACCAGAAGAACGCGGTCAGGCCACGCCCGGCCGCATGCCGCAAGGCGTTTCCGGGCGTGGTGGGCGCCCTGCGCCGTGGCAGCACCGCGCCTTCCACGCAATCCTGCTCACCGGCGCGGATCCGCGGTTCGCCGTCGGCGGCACC
>NZ_JUJA01000075.1:9919-21543 GCF_001906585.1 Streptomyces kebangsaanensis
AGGCCGGGTGTGTCAGCCCTCGGCCTCCAGCCGAGCGCTGATGTCCTCACGCAGCCGTGCCTTGTCCGTCTTGCCGACCGCGGTCAAGGGCAGTGCTGGAACCTCGACAAGGCGTTCCGGCAGCTTGAACCGGGCCAGCCCGCTGTCCTCCAAGTACTTGCGGATCTCCCGCAGAGGCGGCGCTCCCTCGTCACCGCCCACCACATACAGGCAGACGACTTCGCCCAGCACCCGATGCGGCATCGCGACAGCCGCGGCGGCCCGCACACCGGGATGCGCCAGTACCAGCGCTTCCAGTTCGTCTGCCGGGATCTTCTCCCCTCCGCGATTGATCACGTCCTTCAGCCGCCCGGCGACCACGAAGTTCCCGGACGGGTGGCGGCGGACGAGGTCGCCGGTGCGGTAGAAGCCGTCGGCGGTGAACGACGCGACTGCCACGTCACCGTGATACGCCGTGATGACTCCCGGCCCCCTGACCAGAAGTTCACCGATCTCACCGTCGGTGACGCGTCGGCCCTCGTGGTCCACCACGAGGGTTTCGTCACCCGGGGAAGAGGGCCGCCCTTGGGTGGTGAAAGCCACGTCAGGTGAGTCGTCGAGCCGGGTGAAGTTCAGCAGGCCCTCGCTCATGCCGTACACCTGCTGGATCCGGCAGTCGAAAGCGCCGGCCAGTTGGACGGCCGTGGATTCGTCCAGGCGCGCCCCGCCGATCTGCAGCACCTGCAGACTCGACAGGTCACGACCGCTGGGAGTGGCTCTGGCCATGAGCCACTGCCGGGCGAGCGCGGGAGTGAGCGCGCAGTGTGTGACGCGTTCGCGCTCGATCAACGCCATGGCCACGGCCACATCGTCCGGTGCGGCGAGCACCACCTTCCCGCCGCAGGCGAGCGTGCCGAGAATTCCTGGACTGGAGAAAGCGAAACCGTGTGTCACGGGCAGGACGGCGAGAAACACCGATTCAGGTGTCAGCCCCGACACCGCCGCCGAGGTACGGATCACGTGTCCGAGCGCCTCGTGGGTGCGGGCAATGGGTTTGGGCGCGCCCGTGGTTCCGCTCGACAGCAGGAAGAGGGCGGTGTCCGAGGGGCACCGGACCGCATGCGCGGGAGCCGGATCCGCGGGAGCCGGATCCGCGGCCTGGACGAGATCGTCGATGCTCACACGGCCACCGGCCGGGCCGGTGATGCCCGAGACGAGCAGGGTCCGTACGGACGGATGCCGCTCGCGGAGCTTCTCGGCGAGCCTCAGGTGCTCGAAGCGCTGATGCCGGGCCGGTACGGCCAGTGCTGTCGGCGCCAACGCGGTGAGTACCGGTCGGAGTTCGTGTTCGCGCAGGGCGGGAAGAGCCAGAACCGGGCACGCACCGAGCCTGATCAGCGCGAGGACCAGAACGACGATCTGGACCTGGTTCGGTAGTTGCACGAGTACGTTCTCGCCGGGCCGGACGCCGGTGTGCGCCAACCGTGCGGCGCAGCCGGACACCGCCGCTTCGAGTTCGGCCCTGGTGAAAGCGCGGTCGCCGCCGACGAGGGCCGCACGGTGACCTGCATGCACGCGCGTGCTCAGCACGAGATCGTCCAGGAACTCCGGACGCCACCAGCCGCGGTCACGGTACTCCCCGGAAACACCTGCGCCAGGAAGGCGTTCGCCGACGGTATCGGCGAGTTGCCTCAGGGTGTAGTCGTGCTCGGTCCAGAGATCGACGCGTGTGGCGAACCGATCCGCCAGCTCGACCTGCAACTGCGTGAGGTCGACGGAGTCGAGCGCAAGATCTGTACGCAGCCGTGCGTCGTCGTGCAGCAGCTCTTCCTCGATTCCCAGGTCACGGAGGATCTTTCGTACTTCTTCGATGCCCGTCAACCAGGCCTCCCTGCTTCAGGAGCCGTTTCCCTCGCGGTACGTGCGTGGTCGGTATTCCCAGTGCTTTCCGCCGCAAGACCGGCGCGCGGGTGCAGTGGGAAGCGCGTGCGACCGCGGAGGCGCAGGAAGTGGGTGGTGCCGGCTCTTGCACGCCCTGCACTTTCCGTGTCCTTCATGACACTCTGTGCTGTCCCACCGGGTGTGCTATTGGAGCGTGATGGACCCATCGAACAGCGGGACGCTCGCGGTAGCGGGCGCGAAGATCTATTTCGAAGTACGAGGTGAGGGACCTCTCCTGCTGCTCATCGGAGGGGGGAACTCCGATGCGGCTGTCTACAAGCGCCTGGCTGCCATCCTGGCCTCGGACCACCGAGTCGTCACCTATGATCCGCGGGGCAACTCACGCAGCGTGCTTGACGGCCCCCCGGTGGACCAGAGGGTCGAGGAGCACGCCGACGACGCGTACCGGCTGATCCAGCACCTCGTCGGCGCCGACGAGCCCGTGTACGTCTTCGGAAGCTGCTCGGGCGGACTCATCGCGCTGGAACTCACGATCCGCCATCCAGGCAGGATCCGGCTGACCGTCGCCCACGAACCCCCCGTTCTGAGTATCCTTCCCGACGCCGGACGGCACTTGGCACTCCTCGATGACGTCTGTCAGACGTACCTCCGTGAGGGCATGGCACCAGCCCTGGTCAAGCTGCAGGCCCTGCACGGCGGCCGGCCCGCACCGGCCCTCCCCGAGGTACACGACAACACCGACTTCTTCCTGACCCGCTTCGTCCGCCCGTTCACGCGGTTCGTGCCCGACCTCACCGCACTCGGCGAAGTGGCGCACAAGGTGGTGTGGGCCGGTGGCCACGCCTCACGCGGGGATCTCGTGCACCGCCCCGTGCTCGTCCTCGCCGAGCGGTTCGGCCGCGAGTTGGAACTGTTCCCGGGCGGGCATGTCGGATACGCGAGGTACCCCGCCGACTTCGCCGAGCGGCTCGTCGAGGTCCTCGCCACCGCACCCGGCGCGGTGGACTGTCCGCAGGGGACCACTGGCGGAGGGACGTGACGTGCGGATCGTGATGGGTGCGCAGAACTGTGGCTTCGGTCCGGCCTCCGAGCTCGTCGCGGTTTCCCGGCAACTTCCCGAGCACGAGCGGGTGTTCGTCGGCGACGGCGTCACCGCTGTCTTCGCCCGGCGCAATCCCGACGCCTTCGACGACGTGTACGACACCAGCGGAATGCCGGAGAAGGCCGGGGTGGAGGTGACCGACGATCTGCTGCGGGGCAGCGATCACGTGGTCTCCGTCATGGACGCCGAGCTGGTGTTCCGGGCCGTCGTGGCGCGGCGGCCCGTGACCATGGTGGACAGCCTGTTCAGCTTCTGGCAGCTTGCACGATCACTGGACAGGATCCGCGAGCTCTGCGCGACCATGCCACGCTCCAGCTACGCGGCCGCCGACCGTCATCTGGCGGGCCTTTCGCCGCACGAGCGGGTTGTCGCCGCTCACTTGCTCGCCACACACAGCGTCGTGCAGAACTTCCCCGGCGTCACCGAGCGCGCAGCCGAATTGGCCGGTCCGGGCACCGGCTCCGAGGTGCACCGGACCGGCTCGATCATCGACGTCGACGGACTGCGGGACGTCGTGCGCACCGCCGAACCGGAGTACGACCTGCTGATCAATGTCGGTGGGTTCAAGAACTTCCTCCTGGACTTCGAGGTCAACAACGACTACTTGCGCCTGCTGCACCGGTGGATTCCGGACCTGCTGCGGGACTGGCCCCAGTTCCGTCGTGTCCTGGTGTGCGGCGGCCCGTTCGGCGAGGGCCGGGAGCGGACCTTCTCGGCCGTGGGCAGGCAGGCCGACTGCCGTTTCCTGCGTCAGCGTGAACTGCTCCAGGTCGCGGCGATTACTGCGGACTACCTGCTGGCCCCCGGACTCACGGCACTCCACGAATCGATCGCCCTCGGGCGGCTGCCTCTGGCGATCCACGAGCAGCACTACGCCCATGTCTTCACCATGCGCGCACTGGACGGCACGCTGTTCGGTCGCAGCGGTGGCCGCTTCACGGACGTGGTGCCGTGTCACCCGTTGCCGGAGGACGACTTCACCGGCACCGCGGCCCTCGTCGAGCTGGCCGGCCGTATCCGGGAAGACGCGGGGCTCTACGCGAAGTACCGGCGCACGTTCAACGAACGCATCGAGCACTACGTCTCACTCACCCCACCGCAACGACAGCAGGGTGTCGAGGAACTCGGGAAGCTTCTCGACGGTGAGCCGGTCCACTCGGTGATGACCGAAATCCTGGGCACATCGCGCGCTGCGTAGCGCGCGGCGACCTCGTACTTCAGGTATGCGGGCAGAACTGACCGCCGGCGCCCGACGCTGTGGCGTCGCGTGGGAAGAGTGCCTGGCGGGTCAGGGCTGGGCGGACAGGCGTGGAGCCGGGTGCGTCTCAGGCGTTGGCCCGGGGTGCGCCGGGCCGAGGTGGCGGAGGCGGTCTGTTCGGCGTGCGGTACGAGCAGGCCGTGACGGACGGAGACGGCGTTGTGGGAGTCGACGGCGGGTTGATGCGCGGCAGCGTTCCCTTCTTGGCCGTGCGGTGGCCGAGCGCGCCGACGCTGGAACGGGTGCGACGCGGGTCGGTGCCGAGAGAGCGGTGGGCGAGGCGGCAGGGACCGGCCGGTCCGTGGCCTTCGTTTGCCGGAAACCGGGTTTGCCCGGTGACGGCAAGGGTTGCAGTCGGCGCAGGCCCGGCAAGCTCCACGCCGACAAGGGCTACGACTACGCGCACCTGCGGAAATGACTGTCCCAGCGGGGCATCCGGCACCGCATCGCCCGCAAGGGCGTCGAGACCTCGCAACGGCTCGGGCGGCACCGCTGGACCATCGAGCGCACCATGTCCCGGCTCGCCGGCTGCCGCCGCCTGCACCGCCGCGCGAACGCAAGGCCGAACACTTCCTCGCCTTCACCGCCATCATCTGCTACCGCAGACTCACCCCATGAGACCACGTCTTGGGCGGTTCGTCTGTCCGTCTCCACGGGGAGGGCATCGCCAGCGACGCGAGAGCGACGTCGCGGCAGTTCCGGCAGCGAGTATCGGATGAGAACCGTCGCTGTGTGCCTACAACAAACCGCCTTGCAGAACACGATCGAGCGCTGCCCGGCCTGCGGGTCCCCATGCCGGCTTGCCACCAGGAAGGCCCCGGTCTCCGTTCTGGCCCATCAGCATGAGGAACAGGCTCTTCAGGGCGGCCAGCCCGCGGGCGCGCCGGATCGTGCCCTGGTCTGCCTGCGCGTATACGTCGAAGAAGCGTGAGGCGGTGCCCGCGGGAAGGATGACCCATGCGGCCGCGAGGTCCCACGCGGGATCGCCGGCGAACATGTCACCGAAGTCGATCACGCCCGAGAGCGTCCCGTCCGAGACGACGACGTTCGCCGGATGCAGGTCGCCGTGCACCCAGAGCGGCGGACCCTCCCACTCGGGTGCCGCGACGGCGTCGTCCCAGACGGCCCGGACCTCGTCGGTGAGGTCGTCGGGGACGACGGCGCGGAAGAAATGGTCGAAGCCGTCCGTGCACTTCTTGGGATGGTCGCCGCGGTCCTCACTGATCGGCGCGTCGGCGGGCGCCTCCACGTGGAGTGCCTTGAGGAAGCAAGCCAGTGTGTCGGCCGCGTGGTCGCCGCGGCTGATCGAGGAGTAGTCCAGCGGCTCGCCGGGAACCCACGTCATGACGGTCCAGGGCTTCGGGAAACGCGCGGACGGTTCACCGATCCGCACGGGGTTCGGGACCGGGAGCGGCAGTCGCGGGACCAGGAAGGGCAGCCACCGGCACTCCTTGCGCTGAAGATCCGGGGCACGTCCTGTACGCGGCATGCGCACGGCCAACTCGTCCCCAAGGCGCCACTGCTGGTTGTCCCAACCGCCCGCTACCTCGCGGATGGCCAGCCCCGCAAGGTCCGGATGCTGCTCCTGCAGCAGGTCATGGACCAGGTCTGCGGTGATCTCGATCTCGGAGTCGGTCATACGAAGCCACCGTACTGGAGTCGGCGCTGGACCTGCTGGACACGATCCGGGGAGTGAACCGGGCGGTGACGGAAGTGATCGTGGCCGAGACCGGGGGTGACATGGCCCGGTTCCGCTCGGCCAAGCACCTGGCCTCCTGGGCCGGGCTGTGTCCGGGGCACCACGAATCGGCCGGCCCCGGGTCCGCAGTACCCGGGGCCGGCCCGGCAACCCCTACCTGAAAGGAGCGCTGGGGATGGCCGCGTTCGGAGCGGCACGGACCAAGGGCTCCTTTCTGCGGGCACGCTACGAGCGGCTGACCGCTCGCCGCGGCCCGATCAAGGCGCTGGTCGCCGTCGAGCACTCGATCACCACCGCCATCCGGCACATGCTCGACGACAACGTGCCCCACCAGGAACTCGGCGACAGCTACTTCACCCAACGGGATCCCGAGCGGGCCGCACGCCGAGCCGTGTCCCGGCTGAACGAACTCGGCCACCGCGTCGGTCTCGACCCGATGGACGCCGCTGGATGAACGAGCGTGGCCGAAGCCCCGGCGGAGACGACTCCGACCGGGCCGACGCCCCTGCCCGAGAGAGCACCCACCTGCGGTTGTTTACGCGTCAGAGTCAACCTGGGCGTCACAGGTCACGTCCTCGGCCGGCAGGCGGCCGGTCGCGAAGTACGTGTTGACGCTCGCATCGACGCAGGCACTGCCGAACACGCCGTACACCGCATGCTGGTCCGTGCCCCGCAGGGTGACCAGACGGGAGCTGGGCCAGTTCCGGTGCTGTGCGACGGCGCCCGGGTAGATGGTGCGCGGGTCCCCGGTGGCGTTGACGAGCAGTGCCGGGAAGTCGCCCCTGATGGTCGTCCGGGCCTCGCGCGGCGGGGCCCAGAAGGCGCAGGGGCCGATGTTCCGCGCGACGGGGGCGAAGAGCGGGTCCTGTGCCCGGGAGCGCTGGATGTCGCGCCAGTACACCTCCGGGTCGCGCGGCGCGGCCACGTCGCCGCACAGGATCGCCGACTGCACGCTGCCGTAGGCGGACTCGGAGCCGGTGAGCACGAACTTCAGCGTGTCGGTGAAGTCCGGATCGGGCACGACGCGCTGCCCTTGGGCGGCGAGGCTCATGTCCCGCACGGCCCGCGCCAGAGCGCCGTGGGCATCGTCGTTGTCCTGGGAGAGACCGCTGAAGACGATCGCCGGGACGGTGTGATCGTCCAGCCGGTAGGAGCCCACCTTCAGTGGCGCGCGCGTCGCGGCGGCCTGGATGCGGTTCACCGCCGCCAGTACGGTGTCGCGGGTGCGGCCCAGACCGTACGTGGTGTTCCGGGCGGCGGTCCACGACGCCCAGTTGGCCAGCGCGTGCCGGTTGGCCGCCTCGGCACCTCGCAGCAGGCGGGGTGAGTACCGGCCGGGGTCGATCACCCCGTCGAGGACCATGCGGTCGACACGGCCGGGGAACAGTGTGGCGTACACCTCGCCGAGGTAACTGCCGTAGGAGTAGCCGAGGTAGGAGATCCTGCGCTCGCCCAGCGCGGAACGGATGATGTCCATGTCGCGGGCGGTGTTGCGCGTGGTGACGTACGGCAGCACCGGCCCCTCGAACTTCCGGCAGCGCTGCGCGAGGTCACGGGCGAACGCCGTCATGCGGTCGAACCCGGCGCGGTCGGCACCCGCGCCCTGGATCGAGGTGCCCGTCGGCCAGTGGCAGTCCAGCGGGGTGCTGCGGCCCACGAAGCGCGGGTCCACCCCCACGACGTCGTACCGTGCGCCGACGTCCTTCATCGTCTGGCGTATCCACGGCGCGTCGCCGAGGGTCTGGCCGCCGGGGCCGCCGCCGTTGAGCAGCAGCGGGCCGACGCGGTGAGGGGTGTCGGTGGCCCGGATCCTGGAGATCGCGACGGTGATGGTCCGCCCGCCGGGGTCGTCGTAGTTCAGCGGGACGGTGACGTCGGCGCACTCGGCGCCGGCCTTCTGAAGTTCCTTGCCGGTGTCGTCGTTCGGTCCCTGGACACAGCTCTTCCAGGCGAGGCGCTGGTGGTGGAAGCGGGCCAGGGGGTCGGCGGCGCCCGTGGCCGCGGTGGCGGCGGGTGCGGACAGCAGCAGGGGGACGGCCAGGGCGAGGGCCGCGCAGAGCGCGGTACGGCGGCTCATGAGTGTGTCCTTCCGGAAGGGCGGTCCTCGCAGAACGCGGTCTGCACGACGTCGAGGAAGTCCTGTTCGGCCTGGAGCGTGGAGGGCACCTGGTTGAGCGCGACGGACACGCTGCGCCCGCCCGGGCCGACGGCGGTGAAGGCGCGGTGGCCGCCCGGTACGGTCCCCGCGTGTCCCCACCACACGCCGCCGCAGCGCAGCGGGGTCGAGATCAGGCCGAGACCGTAGCGCGCCCCTGGCCAGAGCCGGTCGGGGTCGGCGGCCACGGTCTGCCGCATCGCGGCCAGTTGGGCCGGGGGCAGCAGGCGGCCGGAGAACAGGGCACCGGTGAAGCGCGCGAGGTCGGCCGGTGTGGAGACGAGTGCGCCTCCGACGCCGCCGAAGGTCATGTTCCAGGCGGTGCCGTCGACGCGGCGGCCGCCCTCGTCGGTGAAGTAGCTGCGGGAGTGCTTCCCGTGGAGGCGGAGGTCGTCGCCCGGCCAGTACGTGTCGCGCAGCCCGAGCGGGCGCAGGATGCGGCGGGTGATCTCCGCCTCGGGGGCGTTGCCGGTGACCTCACGGATGATCAAGCCCGTGATCAGGTAGTTCGTGGTGGCGTAGTGCCAGGAGGACTGCGGACGCGGGAGTTCCAGGGCGCGGGCGACGAGTTCGCGCGGCTCGAAATGGCGTCGCCGCATCCGTTCCGGGTGCTCCCATTCGGGTGCGGCGAAATAGTCGGGCAGCCCGCTGGTGTGCTGCAGAAGCTGCCGCACCGTGATCCGGCGGCCGTCATGGCCGTGGGACCGGATCAGGCCGGGCAGGTAGCGGTCCACCGGGGCATCGAGCGACAGCCGTTGCTCGGCGACGAGTTGGAGCACGACGGTCGCGGTGAACGTCTTGGTGACGCTGCCGGCGCGGAGGCGGTCGGCCGCGTTCATCGGGCGTCCGGTGCGCAGGTCGGCCGTTCCGGCGGCCTGCGTCCAGCGGGTGCACGACGGCCCATCGGTGTGCGCGGGATCGGTGACCAGGACAGCGGCTCCGGCGATGCCGTCGCGCGCGACCAAGGTCCTCACGGCCTGTTGCAGTTGCCGGTGGTCACCGCAGCGGACGGCTGTCGGTGGACGGGATTGTGAGAACGCCGCCGGAGCGGCGGACAGCACCAGGCCGGCGACCACGGCCGCGACGCCTGCCCGCCGGACGGTCGGGGATAAGGAAAGCATGGTCAGCCACGGTAGGCAGGCCCGGGCGAGCACTCACTCCGGCTGGCAGGTGTCTTGCGGGGGCGCCAACCCCCGGTGACCGCCTATGGCCTTCCCCACCCTCGGCCCGTGCGTCTGTGCGTCTGTGCAGGGATCCTGACGGGGGATCGCCGACGAAAGCGTGGCGGGAGCGGGCCAGCGGCATCGGCGTCGAGCTGCCGTCTTCCGCGTCGTGTGTCAACGCACCGTGGTGGAGCCGGTGGAGCGTCCACCCTTCCAGGTTGCCGACGTCGTCGGGGAAGGCGAGGGGGTTGGCCGGCAGCCGGGTGCTCTCCTCGAAGATCCCCTCCGCGCGACGACAGGACAGCCTCGCGCGGCCGGTCGCCGGGCAGGTGTCCAGGGCTGGGGTGCGGGCAGGAGCTTTGCGGTCGGTGAGGAACAGCGGGCCGTGAGCGCGGCCGGCGATGAGCCGGGACAGGAGCTGGGTGGTGCCGGACTGCCAGTGAATCCATTCGATGGCGCCGCCCTTGGAGACGACCCGGCCGCGCACGTCGGCGGGGAACAGCCCCTCGACGCTCAGGCACAGAATCTCCTCGGCCCGGGCGGCGCTCGATACCGGTCGTGGGGTCGGCCTCGATCCCGCCCTGGGCATGCCACCAGCCGATCGCCTTGCGTGCGATGGACAGTTCGCGGTTGACGGTGTCGGCGTCCCTCTCGTCCGCCCGCGCTGCAGCGGGCTCGGCGAGCACCGGCGGCAGGGCAGGGTCGTCGATGGCGGTCAGGCCGAAGGGGGTGGGCGTGGCGCCGCGGCGGGCCGGTCCGGTCGGCGCCGTCTCGCCGCGCAGCATCCACCCCCAGGTGGTGAGCGAGATCCGGTAGATGAGGGCGGAGGACTTCGCGATACCCGCGCCGGTGCGGTACCGCTCGACCGCCGCGGCGTACGACGACGGCGGGGCCGCCAGCGGCACGACCCGGGCGCGCGGCATTCGCAACGCGCCCCCGGACCCTGGTAAAGCCCCCCCCGTTCGATTTGGCCGTAGTTGTACGAGAACAGGGCCAAATCACCTGGTGTGCTGGAGGCGGGCTACCACTGGCAGTGAACGTGGGTGCCGTGGCCCTTGTCGCCGGGGCCGAGGACCAGCGTGGCGCCGAGCTTGCGGCAGGCGTTCATGAGCCCGCGGTGATCGGCCTTCTCGCCCACGTGACGGCCGTTGATCCAGGTCACGTCGACCGCGCGGCCCGCGTAGTGCTTGGAGGTACGGCTGTGCTCTCCGCCGACGAGCTCGGAGATCTCGAACTTGTAGTGGTGCTGGGTGTTGAGCTTCAGGACACCGTTGAGCATCCGCGTGTCGAGCGCGACCCGCGCACCCTTCTTGTGGCCCCACGGGCTGGTCTTGGCCAGGCGCCCGTTGGAGACGTCGACCAGATTCTGCTGCGGGAGGGACGCCTTGTCGGTACCGCCCACGTGCGCCTTGGCGTAGGTGATGCCCTTCGCGTTCAGGATGGAACGGGCCAGCCGGGCCGACTCACTCGCCGGCTTCGCGGGTGTGTGGTGCCGGGCTGCTTCTCCGTGCTTCCCCGGGGAGGGCTCCGCTGTCGCGGCCGGCCCGGCAGCAAGAGCGATGGCCGAGACCGTCACAGCGACGCAGACAGCGAGACGCTTCATCGATGGGTCCTCATTCCTCTATGGACGGCAGAACTGGTCAAGAGGAAAGCAGGTGACCAGGCGATTTTCGGCAACCCGGCAGGTTTCCCACCTGATCGAGCTACCTCCGCGTCAACACCCCGTCGCACACAGGGGACCACCACGAGTGAGCTGGGGTCGCCCTTCCGGGTGAGGGCTCACCCAGGGCGGCCGGCAGCCCAGTTCCGCCGGCATGCGGGGCGGCCGCGTGCGGCCACTCACCAGGCCCACAGCTTCCGCGTACCTTCGCACGGCGGGGCAGCTTGGTGGACCGCCCCGGACTGAGCAAGGGCTGCACGTAAGCCGGTCGTCACCACGAAAGTGGTACCGGAGACTGAGTCCTATGAGTGGCTGTCGGGCGAACGGCCCGGTGGAACGCGTCGAGGCATTCTTCAGGGAAAGCCTCCGCCTCGGCGCCGAAGGCGCACATCGACCCGCCGCCGCCCTCATGGGCGCGGGTCTCCCTCCGGCCTGCCAGGAACGGCTGATGGAACTCCATCTGGAACAGGTCGAACCGTTCCGCGCAGCGGTCCGACAGCTCGGTGCCCCCGAGCCCGCGCTCACGGCGGATCTGATCGCCGGGATGCTGCACACGGCCCTTGCCGCCGTCGACGGCGGTGCTCCGCTCGATACGCTCACGGAGCGCACGCTCGTCCTGGTGCGCCGCTGCCTTGCTCCGCTCGGCAGCATGGTCCACGCACCAGAGGAAGGTCACTGAACCTCCTTCACTGTGCCGGCGGGTGAC
>NZ_JUJA01000075.1:21592-27810 GCF_001906585.1 Streptomyces kebangsaanensis
CGCCGGCTCCCTACCGCAGCCGGACCCGCGTCATGCCGTCAGCGCTGCAGTGTCAGCAGACCCGGACGGTAGGGCAGGAGGCCGTAGTCGCCGCCGGAGTTGGGGCTGCGTCCCTGGTAGAGCAACTGCAGATTGCAGGGATCGACGGTCATGGTCTGATCGGGGCTGGTGCGGATCAGTTCGCCATGGCTGATGTCGTTGGTCCAGGTGGCGCCACTGTTGGCCTTGCCGGCGAAGGGATTGCTCTCGGTCGCGGCCTGGGGCGTCCATGAGCCGTTCAGACTGGTGGCCGTGAACGAGCGGAAGTACCGGCCCTGCGAGCCGATCGCCTCGACGATCATGAGGTAACGGTTCTGGCCCTGCAGCTTGTAGACCTGCGGGGCTTCGAACAGGTTGTTCGTCGTATCGCTCATGATCACTGTCGAGGTCGAACCGAAGCTGCCCGGGAAGTTCCCGATCGGCATACTGGCCCGGTAGATCTTGCCGTTGTCGCCGGCGAAGAACAGGTACATGTTCGTGCCGTCACCGATGAGCGTCTGGTCGATGGGCCCTGTTCCCGAGCCGGAGATGCTTCCGGAGAAGAGCACCTGCTCGGACGACCAGCCATTCGGGTTGGTGGGGTCGCTCGACGTCCGGTAGGAGAAGGCGGTCCCGCCCCACTGGTAGGCGAGCACCCAGATGTTCTTCGGCGCGAAGTGGAAGAGCGTGGGTGCGACGGTGGAATTGGACATCGTGTTCTGGCTGGCCGAGGCCATCTCCGGCCAATTGGTGAACAGGCCGAAGTTCATCGAACCCCACCTCGTCCCCGTGTCGTGCGTGGTCGCGTAGACGAGTTGTCTGCCGTTGTAGGGGGCGACGGTGAAGTCCTTGAGCGAGACCCACCCCTGCTTGGGCTGAGCCAGCGCGCCCGTTGATGTCCAGCGGTAGGTCGACGGAAGATCACACGGGCCGGGGGTGTCGGCGCCGACCTTGACGAGCTGCCACTGCTGGTTGGTGCCGCCCCAGTCGTCGTACTGGACGATGTTCGCGTTGTCGGCGGTGGAGGCGCCTTGTACTTCGAGGGCCTTGTTGCTGTGGCGCGAGATGAGCCTCACGTAGCCGTCCGAGCTGTCGGCCAGCCGCCACTGCTGGTTCGTGCCGTTCAGGTCGGCCCACTGGACGATCGAACCGCCGTTCGCGGTGGACCAGTTGTAGACGTCCAGGACCTTGCCCGAGTGGCGGGACTTGATGCGGTAGTAGCCGTTCCCGGAATCGACGAACTGCCACTGCTGCTGGTTCTGGTTGTTCCTGGTCCACTGGGTGATGCGGGCGCCGTCGTCGGTCGCCATGTTGTAGACGTCCAGGGCTTTGCCGCTGTTGCGGTTGACCAGCACGTACGAGGCGTTGGGGTCTACGGTCGCGGCCTCGGCGGGCTGGGCACCGAGGAAGGCGGCCATGAGCAGCAAGGGCGCAAGGACGCCGAGTAAGCGTCTTGGACGGACCGGGGACGGGTGGCGAAACCGCATCAGAGGGCCTCCTTGGGGTGGGGTGAGGTGATGCCGATGAACCGCGGAGCGGCCGCGCCGGGGGCGGGGACAGGTTCGAAAGTTTCGAAGTCATCCCGGTTCTGTGACGCCACAAGCTAGGAAGGCGGGGCCCTCTGGTCAAGGTCTGTCGTCGATCTGTCCACAAACAGTTCCTCCCTTTCGGGCATGACAAGCTGTCGAGCCGACCGGAAACCCCGCAAGTTNGGCTCGCCAGTCCAGGGCTCCGTCCGACTCGACGGGGATTCGAAAGTTTCGGACGAAGAGCGGAAACTTTTCTCGCCGCGAGGGTTGACGAGTTACCGTCAATCCCTCAATCATCCTGTCTGGTAAGCCGACCGTAGGTCGAGATTTCGAACCACATTGTCCTGGGCGGACTGCGCCGCCCGGCAGAGCCACGCACGGCTGCACGACAGATCCGCGCACCAAAACACCTGCGCCACCCCGTTCTTCGTTCCGGTGGGGCTCGCACCGACGCATCCTGACGCTTCGTGCAGTCGGAGAGGTATGCGACGCCGCGTGACGCCCCCGGCTGAGCCGCGATGGAGTACCCCCGTGCCTGTGTCGAGAGACCGCTGCCGCCCGGCGTACGTCACTTGGTGGCCGACCGGGCGCCGTCCGTGCCGGTTGAGATCCTCCCGGGTCCCATGACCGCGGTGTGTCCGGTGATTCCGTTGTTCCTACCTTGGAGGCACAGCCATGGGCTCTTATGCCCTTCCCAGACCCGTCGTCCGACGGAAGGTCCGCGTTCTGCTGTTGGCGCTGGTCGCCGGCGTCCTCGGCGTGGTCACCGCACTGGTCTCGCCGCCGACCGCACACGCCGCCGAGAGCACACTCGGCGCCGCGGCGGCGCAGAGCGGCCGCTACTTCGGTACCGCCATCGCCTCGGGCAAGCTGGGCGACTCGACGTACACGACGATCGCGGCCCGTGAGTTCAACTCGGTGACAGCCGAGAACGAGATGAAGATCGACGCCACCGAACCGCAGCGCGGCCAGTTCAACTTCACCGCCGCCGACCGCGTCTACAACTGGGCGGTACAGAACGGCAAGAAGGTGCGCGGCCACACCCTGGCCTGGCACTCCCAGCAGCCCGGCTGGATGCAGAGCCTCAGCGGCAGCGCACTGCGCCAGGCGATGATCGACCACATCAACGGCGTGATGGCCCACTACAAGGGCAAGATCGCACAGTGGGACGTCGTGAACGAGGCCTTCGCCGACGGCAGTTCGGGAGCCCGGCGCGACTCCAACCTGCAGCGCACCGGCAACGACTGGATCGAGGTCGCCTTCCGCACCGCGCGCGCCGCCGACCCGTCCGCCAAGCTCTGCTACAACGACTACAACGTCGAGAACTGGACCTGGGCCAAGACCCAGGCCATGTACGCCATGGTGCGGGACTTCAAGCAGCGCGGCGTGCCGATCGACTGCGTCGGCTTCCAGTCGCACTTCAACAGCGGCAGCCCCTACAACAGCAACTTCCGCACCACCCTGCAGAACTTCGCCGCCCTCGGCGTCGACGTGGCCATCACCGAACTCGACATCCAGGGCGCCTCGGCCACGACCTACGCCAACGTGGTCAACGACTGCCTGGCCGTCCCGCGCTGCCTCGGCATCACCGTCTGGGGGGTGCGCGACAGCGACTCCTGGCGATCGGGGGACACGCCGCTGCTGTTCAACAACGACGGCAGCAAGAAGCCTGCGTACACCGCCGTCCTCAACGCCCTCAACGGCGGCTCCACCACACCGCCGCCGGCGGACGGCAACACGATCAAGGGCGTCGGCTCGGGCCGCTGCCTGGACGTGCCCAACGCCAGTACCGCCGACGGCACGCAGGTCCAGCTGTGGGACTGTAACAACCGCACCAACCAGCAGTGGACGTCCACCGACGCCGGCGAGCTCAGGGTCTACGGCAACAAGTGCCTGGACGCCGCCGGCACCGGCAACGGCGCCAAGGTCCAGATCTACAGCTGCTGGGGCGGCGACAACCAGAAGTGGCGCCTCAACTCCGACGGATCCATCGTCGGTGTCCAGTCCGGCCTCTGCCTCGACGCCGTCGGGGGCGGCACCGCCAACGGCACCCTGATCCAGCTCTACACCTGCTCGAACGGCAACAACCAACGCTGGAGCCGCGCCTGACAAGGCCTGCCACAAACGAAAGGATGAATCGGTGACGGCCTACAGTGCGGCTTCCCTCGTCCCTCCACGAAGACATCGCTGATGGTCCCGGGTCGCCGCCGTGGTGGCGGCGACCCTCGCGATCGGCATGGTCTCAGCTCTTCCCCGCACGGTCCGACCGTCGGCACCGCCCAACTCCTGGGCCTGGAACAGGAGGCCGCCACATGCGGCTTCAGCCAGAGGCTCCCGGTCGACCGGCTCCAAGAGCACCTCGCTGCGGAAACGACGCACTACCTGTTCCCGACACTCGTGCACCGGCTTCGCCACCGTCCGGAGGTGTCGCCCCGGTGGAGGTGCCGGCTACTGCTGACCGTCAGGACCGTCGAGCAGACCTGGGGTCTGCTCGACGTCCTTCCCGAAGTGCCGCGTCAGGCAACGTTCACCCTGTCATGGCAGTAGCGTTGCGGTCGGGTGTCGATCTCCTACCGGCGCATGGGGGCGGTTTATGAATCAACAGTTGAACCTGGTGACATTGGGTGTCGAGGACTTGAAAGTCAGCCGCCAGTTCTACAGCCATGGCCTGGGCTGGACACCGCTGCTCGATCTGGACGAGATCGTCTTCTACCAGATCGGCAAGGGACTGGCCCTGGCACTCTTCCCTCTGGCTGACCTCGGTGCCGACACCGGACATGCGGCAACAGTCGGCACGTCCTTCACCCTCGCCCAGAACCTCGACTCACCCACCGAAGTCGACGAGGCCCTGCAGCGGGCCCGCGCGGCGGGAGCGACTGTCCTCAAAGAGCCGCAACGCGCGGCGTTCGGCGGCTACCACGGCTACTTCGCCGACCCCGATGGCCACCGCTGGGAGGTGTGCCACAACCCCGGCTGGTCGGTCGCGGACGACGGCACCGTGACACTGACGGCTGTCGAGGCGGCAGACGCGGAGGATTGACACCCTTCAAGCCTCTTGACTGTCAAGCTGTGCAGGCGGCTGAACGTGTGCGCGTCCGCGAGACCGATGACGATGAGGGGCAGCGCCTGCTGCGGATCATCCGCGCAGCCCATGGAGATGACCGTCGGTGACCCGGTCAAGCATCTGTCCGCCTGCGGTCCGGCCTCGCCCCTGCGGCTGGCCATGAACCCGTTCTTCCCGATGGAGCACCGCCTCGAGCGGGTCGTCGAGGCCACGGATCGGGCCGAGCGCCCTGTCGTGTATCCAGCCGAGAGCCGGAACGCGGACACACAGCCTGGTCACCTGCCGCCGGAGGTGGCCGTCGCCCTCGCCTGGCAGGCTCCCGTCCAGGCGCCCCCGCGCCGCCCCCGCCGTGCTGCCCGCCCCGCTGGCGGGCAGTAACCCCGTACGCAGTCCTTGGAGGCGCCCCTGAACCGCAACTCCCCGCTCGACCCGCCCACCCCAAGCGGCACCCGGTCCGCGTACCGGGTCGGCCCCCGGCACCTGGCCGGTGACGACGGACGTCTCTACGACGTCGTCGCGGACACGCTCGCCGGCCTCGGCTGGACCAGCCTCGCGATCGTCCGCGGACGTCAGGAGCCCGACGATGCCCTGGAGGACCGGCAGGTCCTGCGCAGCACCGTGCTCCACATCAGCCCCGACACCCTCCGGTGGGCGCAGTGGATGCCGCCCGACGAGCCGTTCCACCTGGGCGACCTGCCGATCGCGTGGCAGATCTCCGCCCGCCGGGACGGGACTGCGCCCCTTGCGCAGTGGTCCGCCTACTTCACCCTGGATGTGCCGGGCGAGGTTCTCGCCGACTTCCTCCTCGCGCTCGACGCCCGCGACGACCCCACCGCCGCGTATACCGGGCCTGGGCTGGTCCTCGATGCCGTCACGGCCCACGGCTGGCTCCGCGACGTCGACCAGCCCGACGCTGGCGCGGCGGACCCGACGTTCACCTCTCACCTCAGCCTCGGCGAGGTGCCGCCCCTGATCCAGGACGCCGACCCCCGCGTCCTGATCGTCGAGGCGGACGAGACGGGACCCGCCGGATGGCAGGCATGGGCGCAGCCTGCACTGGGCGCGCCCTTTTTGTGGGCCGCGTCCTTCGGCGCCAGCGTGCCGCACGACCTTGTCGCGGTCTTCGCCGCCTCCCTCAGCTCCACCGTCCCGGTCCTGCGCCGGGTGCTGCCCGAGAGCACGCGGGACCGACTCCTGCGCGCCCCGGCCGGCTGAGCGCAGGAACACCGCGCACATAAGCCCGGCCTCCCGCTTCGGGAGGCCGGGCTTCGTGGTGTTCCGGACTGATCGCTCACTGTCTCGGGCTGTCGCCGAAGGGTCAGGTACAACCACGGCGCCCCCGGTCGTTCGCGTGACCGGGGGCGCCGTGGCATACGGAGGAGTGTCAGCGGGCTGCTGTCGCCTTGGCGAGAGCCTGGCCGAGGTGCCGGTCGACGAGGGCGGGTGAGCCGGAGACGATCAGCAGCAGGTTTCCGGTGCGGACCGCGGTCTGCTTGACGACGCTCTCCTGTCCGCCGACGGAGAAGGTGAGCAGCCGGCTCCAGCGCTCGTCGCCGAGCTGGGGCGCGGACGTCTTCCGGGTGGCGACGTCGATCGCGTTGCTGCCT
>NZ_JUJA01000076.1:0-3773 GCF_001906585.1 Streptomyces kebangsaanensis
CCCTCGCCGAGGCATACGCCCGCCACCCCGAACGCTTCGGCCGCCGCCCCCGACCACCCCGGATACCCCAGCAGGCGTGGATCAACGACCCGGCCAGACGCAGGGAACCCGCACCACAAACCTCATAGCGCCCCAACCGTCTCACTGGACTTGAAATCTTCCGGGACGCATCCTGCCCTGACTGGCGTGTATTGTTGGTGGTGTCGACGCGGGGTGGAGCAGCTCGGTAGCTCGCTGGGCTCATAACCCAGAGGTCGCAGGTTCAAATCCTGTCCCCGCTACCACAGTGAGGGGCCCGGTCTCCGGGCCCCTCCGCATGCGCCCACGGCTTCGGTCTGCCGGTCACGTCCGCTGGAGTGGTGTATCGACGGCCACTCGGTGATCTCGTCTTTGAAGCTATGCGGTGAGTTCGGTGGGCAGGACGGTGTCGTCGGTTTCTGACTCGATCGGGTGGAGGCGTGCCTTGGCGAGCAGGTCGAGTCCCATGTAGCGGCGGGNGGTCCACTCGTCGTTCTGCTCGGCCAGGACCGCGCCGACCAGCCGGATCAGGGCGGTGCGGTCGGGGAAGATGCCGACCACGTCGGTGCGGCGTCGGATCTCTTTGTTGAGCCGTTCCTG
Source organism: Streptomyces kebangsaanensis (assembly GCF_001906585.1). Classification (GTDB taxonomy): domain Bacteria; phylum Actinomycetota; class Actinomycetes; order Streptomycetales; family Streptomycetaceae; genus Streptomyces; species Streptomyces kebangsaanensis. Next base: position 619 of record NZ_JUJA01000076.1, read on the forward strand.
CGGGTTGTTCGACCAGATCTGCCGCCAGCTCTCCCGCGGGAACGCGGTGAACGCCAGCAGGTCTGCCTGGGCGGCATCCAGGTGCTCAGCGGCCTTGGGGAACTTGGCCTCCAGGGCCTCGAGCACGTGCCGCATCTGGGCTCTCACGGCGTCGGTGTCGGGCTGTTCGAAGACGGTCCGCAGCAGGGTGGCCACCCACGGTTGAGCCGACTTCGGGACCTGGGAGAGCAGGTTCCTTGCGTAGTGGGTGCGGCACCGCTGCCACGAGGCGCCGGGCAGCACCGCGCCGATCGCGTCGACCAGGCCGGCGTGCGCGTCGGAGACGACGAGCTGGACGCCGGACAGGCCGCGGGCGGTCAGGGAGCGCAGGAAGGCGAGCCAGCCGGCGCCGTCCTCGGCGGTGGCCACGTCCAGGCCGAGGATCTCGCGGTGGCCGTCGGCGTTGACGCCGACCGCGATGAGCGCGTGGACGTTGATGATGCGGCCGCCCTCGCGGACCTTCTGGGTCAGGGCGTCGACCCAGACGAAGGCATACGGTCCGGCGTCCAGAGGCCGGTTGCGGAAGGCGGCGACCTGTTCGTCCAGGTGCTTGGCCATCGCGCTGACCTGGGACTTCGACAGCTGGGTGACGCCGAGGGACTCGGCGAGCTTCTCGACTCTGCGGGTGGAGACCCCGAGCAGGTAGGCGGTGGCGACCACGCTGATGAGGGCCTGCTCGGCCCGGCGGCGGCGCTCCAGCAGCCAGTGCGGGAAGTAACTTCCGGACCTGAGCTTGGGGATGGCCAACTCGACGGTGCCGGCGCGGGTGTCCCACTCGTGCGGGCGATAGCCGTTGCGATGGTTGACGCGTTCCTCGCTGACCTGGCCGTATTCGGCGTTGCAGAGGGCGTCGGCCTCGGCGGACATGAGGGCGTCGGCAAACGTCTTGATCATCGCGCGCAGCAGATCGGGACTCGCCGCGGCGAGGTTGTCCTCGGCGAGGGCGTGCAGGGGCAGACTGTCGGGTGCGGTCATCGTGCTGATCTTGTACCGCTCGGAAAGTCATCGCTGCAGGTGCGTACCCATGTCCTGGAGCGTCGGTAGCAGCTGGGATGCTGTCGTGGTGATCGTCTCGCTGCTGTACAGGGTGACCCGGAAGCTGCTGGCCGTCCCCGGCATACTGCTGCGCCGCGACACCACGAAGGAAGCTGAACTGTTCGTGCTGCGGCACGAGAACACGGTCCTGCGCCGCCAACTCGCAGGACCGGTGCGCTACGAGCCGGCCGACCGGTTCTGGTTTGCTGCCCTGTCCTCGCTGATACCGCGCCGTCGCTGGGCGCAGGTCTTCCCGGTCCAGCCCGGCACCGTACTGGCCTGGCACCGCAGGCTGATCGCGAAGAAGTGGGACTATTCCAAGCGCCGCGGCCGCACCGGCCGACCCCCGACCCCGGCCGCGCTGAAGAAGCTCGTCCTGCGCCTGGCCGAGGAGAATTCGAGGTGGGGCCATCGCCGGATTCAGGGCGAGCTGGCCCGGCTGGGGCACCCGATCTCGCCGTCCACCGTCTGGCAGATCCTCAACGCTGCGGGCATCGACCCGGCCCCACGCCGCTCCGGCCCCGGCTGGCGCGCGTTCCTCACTGCCCAGGCCGAGGGGATCATTGCCGCGGACTTCTTCCACCTCGACACCGTCCTGGGCAAGCGCCTGTATGTGCTGGCGTTCCTCGAGCACGGCACCCGGCGCCTGCACCTGACCGGCGTTACCGCCCACCCGACCGGCCAGTGGGCGGTGCAGCAGGCGCGCAACCTCGCCGCTGACTTCGGCACACGGATGGAGTCCCTGCGTTTCATGCTGCGCGACCGCGACACCAAGTACACCGAGGCCTTCGACGCCGTCTTCCAGTCAGAGGACGTGGACGTGCTGTTCAGCGCGCCCCGGGCGCCGCGAATGAACGCCCACTCCGAGCGCGTGATCGGCACGATCCGCCGGGAAGCCCTGGACCACGTGCTGATCGTGAACGAGGCCCATGCGCGTCGCGTCCTCGGCCGGTACCAAGATCACTACAACGGGCACCGGCCTCACCAGGCCCGGGACCAACTCCCGCCCGACGTGAGCGAGGAACCCGCCGCCGAACGCCAGCACGGCCATCCCGGCAAACTCCTACGCACCCGCATCCTCGGCGGAGCGATCAACGAGTACCGATATGCGGCTTGACCAGCAGCGATGACTTTCCAAGCGGCACAGGATCGATCCCGATGATGATCATGCGCATCCTGACCTGGCGGCTGACGGGCAGAAATGTGCGGTGGGCACTCTGACTTGAAGTAGCAGTCACACACATTCATGCCTCTGTCGAGCCACACCGCGCGGGTGCCGGACGGCGGCAGCACGCTAATCATGAGCCAGCCCGCAGGGCGGCAAGACACTACACGAGCCGTGCCGACCGGCACCCTGGACGCTACGGCTGCAGACCGAGCGCATGCGGTCGATTCAACAAGTCAGACACTCCCGGCCCTGCCGTGAGGCGGGCTGGAAGGAGGGAGCAATGCCCAAGCCGTACGCCCGTTGCCGCACTTGGACTCCGCCACAGGCTGAGAGCCCGGGCCGCCGACCTGCCCGCCCCTGGTCACGGAAAGCGGAACGGCCCGTCGACGGAGTCGGCGGGCCGTCGTGCAGGATCCGGTCGGCCGCCGGATCCGCACCCGTGGGGTGAGTCGTCGCGCCAGGTCGTCGACCGCGGGACCGCTCCTTCCCGGCGGGCCGGTTGTCGAACGCTGCTGCGTCGCGACGACCTGTCTGCGTGTGGTCGTCGCGACGCGTCCTCCCGTCCGGGGTGGAGCGTGCACGGATCCCGAAGGGCGCTGATCGTCCCCCGGTCAGAACATGGCGATGGGGTTGACCGGCACACCGGTCAGGCCGTGGATGCGCGGCGGGGCGATGGTGAGCAGGAAAGTGTAGCGCTTCAGCCGCGCACACAAAGCTGCGAGGTCGTCCAGCTGCGGCACGTCGAGAAGCGGCATCGCCATCCGGCCGAGCGCCACCCCGTGCAGCGGGGAGGGTTCGTCCGGATTCAGCGGAGGATGCGCGTCACCCCTGTCCGGGGCGACGATGGCGACCCCCCGACGGTGCATCCAGCGCACCGCGTCCAGGCTGATTCCCGGACTTGGGGTGTCGGCGG
>NZ_JUJA01000076.1:3780-4570 GCF_001906585.1 Streptomyces kebangsaanensis
CCAGCCGAGCCGAACCACGAGTGCGTCACCGGAGCCGACCTCGACTCCCTGCCGCTTCTCGGCCTGTTCGAAGTCGTGCGACGTCACCGCGTAGGCGGGGGCGAGGGGCCCCTCGACGGCCAGGTCGAGCAGGACCCCACGCGTCACTATTCCGGAGGCGAAGGCGGTCGTCGACGCGTGAGTGATACCGACGGGGGTGACGACCTGTTCCCTCGGACGGCCCGGATACACCTGGTCGTCACTCGACCAGTGCGCGAGCGCGTCGAGGTGCGTCGACTGCCAGTGGTGGTTGTAGACCAACGACAGATCGGCTGCCACGGGGCCACCGGTGTGGGACACCATCTGCTGCACCGGGGAAGAGGTGACCGGCTCAGGCAGGAAGGGGCTGAAGAACATTGCGTTCGGCGTGATCGGCTGGGCCAGGGACACCCACTGACCGGTGCGTGCCTCCGCGGCGGCCTTGGCGCGCACCTCGTCGGTGATCAGGTTGAGGGTGCCGAGTTCATCGTCCGGTCCCCATCGGCCCCAGTTGTCCGGCAGGTCCGCCTCGTTCTTGTCGGTCATGCCGATGGCCTCTTTCCCTTGGGTGTGCTCGGACCCGATGGCCCACGCAGAGCTACGAACTAGTCATACTTTTGCGGCCCGAGTGTAAGGGAAGGGCAGGGTGCTGATGAGCTGGTTGATCTCGAAATCGCCTTTCTTAAAAGCAAGTTGAACCGCATCACTCCGCCTGCGGCACTCCGTGACTGTCCGTGGCTTTCCCTGCCCCCGGTGCGGTGTACCTGGCACC
>NZ_JUJA01000076.1:4575-8674 GCF_001906585.1 Streptomyces kebangsaanensis
GGAGCAGCCTGCGGTCGGCTGGTCGTGGACGTGCCGGTGCCAGGTGTCGGTGGGGCCGGAGATGCCGAGGCCGGTGCAAGCAAGGGGCGGCGGGGGCGCTGTCACGTTGTTGAGGGTGTGAGCGCCTGACGGCGTGTCGGGTGTGGTGGGGCCGGGTTCCGGCTTTCGTTCTCAGGCCGTGGTGGGCCGGCCGGCGGCGCCGGTGATCTGGTCCCAGAGGGTGAAGCGGATGGTCATCTCGGTGCGGTAGCCGGGGGCGGTCATCAGGTGGCGGCGGGGCCGGAAGCGCGGTGAGATGCCGCTGAACGCGGCCAGGAACCGTTGGGCCCCACCAGTACTGCGGAAGCCTTTCATGGCGCGTTCGTGCTGCCTCGTCGGCTGGTGGCTGTTCTCTGCCCGGTTGTTGAGGCCCTGGTGCGAGCGGTGTTCCACGGAGGGCATGACCTCGCGGTGGGCCGCGCCGTAGGAGCGGAGCTTGTCGGTGACGATCACCCTCGGCACCGTGCGGGTCTTCTTCAGCAGCCTGCGGAAGAAGCGCCGGGCCGCGGCCTTGTCCCGGCGGGACTGGACCAGGATGTCGAGCACGTTGCCGTCGGCGTCGACGGCCCCGTACCGCTTCAAAATGGCTTCACAGCCTCTGAACTGCGTCGGTCTCGGGTGGTCAACTTGCCGGGCGGTACTCGTTGATGAGGCCGGCGACGACTTGTCGGCGTTGGATTCGGGCCGTGGGGAAGGGGATGACCTTCGGGTCGTCGAGGGGAGCAAGCTGATCTCGGCCTTGGTGAGGCCGATGCCGGTTGAAGTGGGTCGCGTACTCGTGGAGGATCTTCTCGGCGTGGCCGCGGCCGTAGATCAGGAACCGGTCGGTGCACTCCTCCCGTGCGGAGCGGACGAAGCGTTCGGCGTGCGGGTTGCAGTCCGGGCTCCTCGGCGGGATCTTGGCAACGGTGATGTCCTCGCTGACGAAGACGGCGTCGAAGGCGGCAGTGAACTTCGCATCTCGGTCGCGGATCAGGTGGGTGAAGTCCGAGACTCGGTCGCCGAGCTGCCACAGGAGCTGTCTGACCTGCTGGGTGGCCCAGGCGGCGGTGGGGTGGGCGGTGACGCCGAGGATGTGGACGGTGCGGGTGCGGACCTCCATGACGAACAGGGCGTACAGCCGCTGCAGGCCGATGGTGTCCACATGGAAAAAGTCGGTCGCGAGCAGGCCGTGGGCCTGGGCCTTGAGGAATGCGGTCCACTCTCGGCCGGCTGGTTGTCGTCGCGGTGCCGGGCCGAGGCCGGCTTCGCGCAGGAGGCGGCGGATGGTCGCGGCGCTGACCTTGTGGCCAAGTCGGCGCAGCTCGCCGTGGACGCGGCGTGCGCCCCAGCGGGGGTTCTCGGTGCCAAGCCTGATGATCAGGTCGCGTAGCTCGTCGGGTATCGGTGGTCGACCCGGCGAGGGCGGCTGGCTCCATTTCTCCCTGACCAGCCGCTGATGCCAGGTCAGCAGGGTGCGCGGGGAGACGATCCGGTGCCCGCGCAGCAACCGGGGCAGCAGCCGGGCGAGTGCGGCAAGCAGTGCGCGGTCCGGCCAGGTGGGCTTCGGTGCGGCGACCTGGCGGCGGAGCACGGCGACCTCGTGCCGCAAGATCAATATCTTGACGTTCTTTGCGGCGAAGGATCGGCCCAGCAGGGCGAGCCACGCGAAGATCCGCGTAGCGAACAGGTAGATCATCCGTACGAGCACGAGACCCGATCATGCCGGATGGTCGTCCGGCCGGGCGCATCACCCGAGGTCAGCCGCTGTGAAGGGGTTTTGAAGCACTACGGGGCTCGGGCAAGCCGCACGGCTCCGACCAGGCCGTATCCGGCTCCCACGATCGTGGTGGTGCTGCCCTGCATGCCCGCCTCCGCCTTGCCGATCCTGCCCAGCACACCCCGTACGGCTTCCCAGTTCGGAATGGCGACGCCCTGGCGGATCAGGTCACGGTCGGCGGCCAGGAGGACGACGGGGGCGAGTACGCCGGCGAGCTGGAGGATGCCGACGTCGCTCAGGTCCTCGTGGGCGAGTTTGTCGGCGGCCGCCGTCATGGGCAGCCCGTCCACGCAGACGACGTGCAGCAGCGGCACGTACTGCTGCCACCACAGCCGCTCCGCTCGGGCGAGATCGAAGGTGCCGCCCTCGCGCTTGCGGTCGGCCAGCACGCGGGGGACTTCCGCCCACACGTAGTGCGGGATGAACCCGCGCAGCGTTCCGTGCCGCATCCCGGCGAGGATCGAGGACGGCTGGCCCCGCTTCAGCGCCGCGGTGACGTCCTGGGTGAGCACCGAGGTGTCGAAGACTCCGAGCCGGAAGCCGCCGCCGGTCAACGGCAGGGGATAGGTGCTGCTGTACATGACGGGAGCGTAGGCCCCCAACAGGTCCCTGGTGCACGGGTTTTCCTCGGTGGCAGGACTTGGCAGGGACGGGGATGTCAGTGGGGTGGTCCATCATCGGCGGATGCCGCAGAAGAAGCCCCTCCCGCCGACCTACCGAGAGCGCCTCCTCGACCAGCTCGACGCGATCGAGCGGGATTACCTCGCCGTGCTGGAGGCCGCCGAGATGTTCGCGCGGGGGATGCGGCCGCCGCAGGTCGCCGAGCGGCTGCGCATCTCGCCGAAGTCGGCCCGGGCCTGGCACGCCCGATGGCGCGAGGGCGGGATCGAGGCGCTGCGCTCGAGGGGGCCCAGCGGGCCGTCCAGCCGGTTCAAGCCGCAGTGGCGCCCGGAGCCGGCCGCCCTGCTGGAGCAGGGCCCGGCGGCGCACGGCTGGGTCGAGGACCAGCGCTGGACGCTGGCCCGGGTGGCCACCGTCATCGGCCGTCGCTGGCACATCTCGCTCAGTGTGCCGCAGACCTGGCGGCTGCTGCGGCAGATGGGCTTCACGGCGCAGGTGCCGGTGCACCGGGCCGCCGAACGCGACGAGCAGGCGGTGGCCACCTGGGTCGAGGAAGTCTGGCCGGTGGTGGAACGACGGTGAGGGAGCGGGGCGCCTGGCTGTGCTTCGCCGACGAGTCCGGCCAGGGCCTGCGCCCGCCCAGGGCCCGCACCTGGGCGGTGCGGGGCACCACTCCGGTGGTGAAGGTCACCGGCAGGGGCGGCGGGCGGGTGTCCCTGGTCAGTGCGGTGTGCTGCCGCCCCGGGGAGCGCACCCGGCTCGTGTACCGGATGCTGGTGCGCCACCCCGGCCGCAGGGGTGAGAAGAAGGGCTTCCAGGAGTCGGACCTGGCGGCCTTCCTGGACGCAGTGCACCAGGAACTCGGGTGCCGGCCGATCGTGCTGGTGTGGGACAACTCCACCCAGCACACCGACCGCGCGATGCGTGCCCTGCTCACCGCACGTTCCTGGCTGACGGTATTCCACTTCCCGCCCTATGCACCGGATTTGAACCCTGACGAGGGCGTGTGGGCGAGCCTGAAGAAGACGCTGGCCAACCTGGCCGCCTGCACCACCGACCAACTCGCCGCGCTGATACGGACCCGGCTCAAGCGGATGCAGTACCGCCCGGGCCTCCTGGACGGCTTGGTCGCCGAGACCGGCCTCGTCCTGACGCTATGACAGAAGCAACGCACCCCGACGCGAAAACCTCAGAAGCCACCCCGGCAGCCCCGGCCTGCGCTCCGGACGCCGACGCCGGGTTGGAGGCCCGAGAGGCACGCCGCCTGGTGCGCCGACGCCGCAAGGCGCGGCGGCGCGCAGCGGAGCCGGCCGTTCGCGCGGCGGGCCGACCGCCAAGGTCCGCCTGGCGGCCGACCACCGCTACCGCCTCCTTATGCTTCATGCTGTCCCTGGTCAGGCCGCTGCCGTCGCCGCGTTGGAGGGAAACCGTGGAGTTCCAGCCCGGCCACTCAGGCGGCCTTTGTGCCGATTCCGTTCCGGGTGAGGACGACGTCGAGGTCACGGGCCCGGTAGAAGCTCAAAAGCCACGCGGAAGGAAGCTGGAGAGTGAGCAGGGCGAGGATCGCCATGACGAACGCCTCGTCGACCGGCGCGTCCGAGCCAGTGGCCCATGAGGAAACGCCGGCGCAGAGCAGCAGCACACCGAGGTAGGCGCCCCCGTCGATCAGCGGGACCCGCC
>NZ_JUJA01000076.1:8701-15763 GCF_001906585.1 Streptomyces kebangsaanensis
CGGGTCAGGGTGAGGGTGAGGGTGGCTGCCGCCGCGAAGACCAGGTGCCACGGGTTCTTGATCCAAAGCGATGCCCAGAGGCCGAGGCTTCCCGCTAACGCGGACCAGAGGAAGCCGACCGCAGCTCCGGTCAGCCAGGACCCGATGGTGATGGTCAGCGCATAGAAGGCGGCACTTCGCCAGGTGACGGTCATGTCACGCTCCCCGTGATGGATGGCGGGCCGCCGGGCAGGGGCCCGCTCTCTGTGGTCAGTTTCCTCTCCGCCCCGGGGGAGCGGGGAGGCGGGGTCAGCAGCCACCGCTGCACACAAGTCCTCGCAGGCCCCGCGTCCACGGCGGACTAGGGTCTGTGCGGGGTTCGGATCACTGGATCGGCCATTCCCGCTCCGCGAGGGTGTCGGCTGCGGTAGACCGGACGCGTGACGCGTGGCGATCTGACCGATGCAGAGTGGGAGTTGATCGAGCCGCACCTGCCGCTGGGGGTGTCCGGGCCGATTCCTGACCTGCGCCGCTACTTCAACGCGGTGATGTGGAGGTTTCGGACCGGCAGCCCCTGGCGGGACGTGCCGGAGAGTTACGGCTCCTGGTCGACGGTCTATGACCGGTTCCGGCTGTGGGCCTGTGGGTGCCGACAACCCTGTCACCTGTGCTGAGCTGTGGCTTCAGAGTCACGATGGGATCACATCGAAGGTGTTCGCGAGCCCGTCGGCGCAGGCTTGGGAAGCGTGACGTTCCGTCTGGTCTACCGATTCGGCTGCCTCCTGCTCAGCTGGCTGCGCCTGCTGGCCCGCTCCTCCGCGGCCAAGGATGCCGAGATACTGGTGCTCCGGCACCAGCTGGCCGTCCTGCAGCGCGGCAGCCCCAAGCCAGCCTTCACCCGCGGGGACCGCGCGGTGCTCGCCGCCCTGCTCCGCTTGCTGAGCAAGCGTCACCGTTCATCGTTGAAGCTGCTGGTCACCCCGCGTACCGTGCTGCGCTGGCACGCGAGACTGGTCGCGAAGAAGTGGACCTATCCGCACCGAGGCCCGGGCCGTCCGGCCAAGCCCGAGGCGCTGCGTGCTCTGGTGCTGCGCCTTGCTTGCGAGAATGACGGGTGGGGGTATCGCCGGATCCACGGCGAACTGCTCAACCTGGGCTGGAAGATCGCCGCCTCGACGGTGTGGAAGATCCTCCAAGAGGCTGGGATCGACCCGGCGCCCCAGCGCGCCGACCGCTCCTGGGCCCGGTTCCTCAAGGCTCAGGCCCGCGGGATCCTCGCCGTCGATGTCTTCCACGTGGACACCGTTCTCCTGCGGCGCCTGTTCGTCCTGTTCTTCGTCGAGCACGGCACCCGGCGGGTCCACATCGCCGGCGTCACCCGGCACGTCACCGCCGCGTGGGCCACCCAGTGTGCCCGGAACCTCCTGATGAGCTGGGACGACACGCGCGGCGAAGGCGTCAGATTCCTCATCCGGGACAACGCCGGCTACTTCACCGAGGGCTTCGATGCGGTCTTCACCGCCGTCGGTGCCCGGGTCGTGCCCATCCTGCCGGGCGTGCCCCAGATGAACGCGATCGCCGAGCGCTGGGTCGGATCCTGCAGGCGCGAGGCCACCGACCGCGTCCTGATCACCGGGGAGCGGCACCTGCGGCTCATCGTCGGTGAGTACGCCGATCACCACAACGAGCATCGGCCTCACCGATCATTGGGACAACGGTGCCCCGACGGCCTCGGCGCGCCCGAACCACACGCCGTCGACGCCCTATCGCGCATCCTCCGACGTGACCGCATCGGCGGCCTTATCCACGAGTACGCGCAGGTCGCATAGGGTGACGGAGGTTGTCGGCACGCACAGGCTCTTCCACTTGCTGATCAAGGTCAGACGTTGATCCCTGGTCAAGTGCGTCGCCATGCAGCCCTCCGCCCTACCGATGTGTACATTCGCATCAGCTTAGGAGTTGGGACTGACAAGCCCACCCGGATGCTGCCCGTCGGTCGTGCTGGGCCGCGCGCCGTGCCGCGCGAGCCGCCGTCACCAGGGCCGTAGTTGTTCAGAGGCCCGGTCAGGTCGACTCGAGGCTCCGCTGAGGTCTCCAGGAGGGGCCGCCGCGCCCAGTGGCTAGGACCGGAAGCGTGCGGTCTGCTCTGAGATACGGAGCAGGAATTCCGTGATGGGCGCCCCTCCGTCGTCAGGGACGAGAACGAGTTCTGCCTCGTAAATCGCCTGGTCGGCAGCCAGAGCGGCCTCCTCGTCATCACGCCTCCAGGCGTCCCGCGACGCTTCGAACAGCGGACGAACGGTCTCCCAGGCAGAAGCAGGCTCAAAGCGACAGTCGGTCCAGAACATGTCGACGCCTTCGCGTGTCAGCGTTCCAATGAGCGCGTCCCCCCATGTGAGCTGCCAACTCTGTGCCGTCATGACTTCCCCTTCCCTACGCCGGATCGCTCGCAGCGCACAGAGCGGCGGTAGCCCTCCGGCCGTCAGGACACCACCTGTCCAGCCGCGCCCTCGACCACACGGCCGTGTCCCTGGCCGAGTTCGAACTGGGCGCGCGCCTCGGCCATGGCCCGCTGCCAGCTGCGTTGAGCGCCGCCGTACTCGCGGGCCAGGTAGGCGGCCATGCCACGCCGGTATCCGCCGGCCTGCCGAAGTTCGGCGAGGACTATGGCGACAGCACGCTCGCGGCGCGCGCGGCTGTGCCCGCCGCCCTGATTGCCGCGGCCGTCTCCGGGACGCCGCCCCGCTGCTCCGAGACGGCCGGTGCCGACTTCCCTCTTCCAGGCGGTCCAGAACACCTCCACGGCGTCCTGCACGTCCTGCACGTAGTAGTGGGTGCGGTTCAGAGGTCTTCGATGGCGAGGGCCGCGGCGGCGAAGCACACGGCTTTTTGTTCGTCTGAGAAGTCCCGTACGCGCTTGCCGTGGGAGCGGGCTGCTCAGTCCAGTGCTGCTTCGGTGTGCTTCGCCATGCCCGCATTTTTCCAGGTGGAGCGGGGCGACGCCGGGCGTCGCGGCGGCTTAGCCTGCGTTCCCGGCCCGGGCCCGGGCCTTGAGGAGCTGCCGCAGGCCGGTCAGTAGCCGCTCGTGGAAGACGGCGGGGGCCGCGGCTGCGGGAGCCGTCCGCAGCCGCTCGACGTGCCGCATCTGGTTCTGGATCCAGGGCACCTCCTCCCGGGCGAGCTGCCGCTCGAACTCCGCCTCGTGCCCGCCGGCGGCGAGCGCTTGGAGCATCACGGCGCGCCGTTCGGGTTCGGGCGCGTCCGCCGCTCGTGGGTCGGTGACAAAGAGAGCGGTGTATTCCGGATGGTCGGGCCACCACCGCGCCATCCAGCGCAGGGCGTGGTTGCGTATCGCGGGGTCGCGATCGGCCGACGCGCAGTGGTACAGCAGCTCACGGACCTTCGGGAGGTGCGCGCAGCGCTCGGTCAGCCACTGGAGTGCGGCCACCCGGAGCTTGGGGTCCGGACCGCGTTTCGCGCCTTCCAGGAGTGCGGCCGTCGCCGCGGGATCGCCGCCCCAGGTCTCGCCGAGCACATGCATCGCGGTCCGCCGCAGGCGGATGTGGCGGGAGGACCGGCAGCAGTCGATGAGGAAGTCCCGTGCCTCGGTGCTGAGGCTGTGGCCGATGGCGCGCAGAGCGGTCTCCGCGGCCCCGTCGGCGGGCGCGAAGCGCAGGGCGTCCCGCATCAGCAACTGGAGGTCCTCGGGATGCCCCCGCAGCCACGAGGTCAGCGTCTCCTTGTCGCCCATCACCTCGTGGTATTCGAGCAGCGTGCTGAGCTCGCCGTACTGGCGGGACCGCCAGGCCGCCATCGCCGTTCCCGCAGTCAACTCGGAGCCGAACATGGTGTCGTCTCTCCGGGGAGCGTCGGCGGGGTGGCGCGGTGCGGGAAGCGGTCGCGCCCCGCCGCCCTCCTCCTCCGGTTCCGACATCAACTCGGCCCGCAGCTTCGCCGCCGTGGCCCGTACCGCATCGAAGACGTCCTCCCGCGCCCGCCACCGAAGGAAGCGCACCGTCTCGTCGTCCGGGTGGCGGCGCGCCAGACAGCTCAGCGCCGCCTTGCGCGCACCTGGCGTGGGATCGCCGACGGCGCGGGCCTGGAGAAACAGCCGCAGTTCCGCAGCCTCTTCGTGCTCGACCGGGCGGACGCCCAAGGCCTGCAGGGCGGCGATGCGGACGATGACCTCGTCGTGCACGGCACTCGTCTTGATCGCCTCCGTGACGGTGGTGCTCGCCGGCCACCGTTCGCCCAGGACGGCGAGGGCTCCGGCGCGGGCGTTCGCGGACCGGGCGAACCGCGCGTACGCGATGACGGCGGGAAAGTCACGGTGCAGCGCACCGGCGAGCTGGACGGGGACGCGGGACTCGATGAACTGACCCCATACGTGGAACCAGGTCAGATAGCGGTCGCGCCCCGCCCAGTTTTCACCGAAGGAGGCGAGTGACGGGGTGACGCTCTCGGCCGCGAAGTACGCCGCGTCGAGGAAGAACGTTCCGAAGCTCTCGGTCCTCGCGCTCAGGTACTGGGTGATCCCGTCGACCACCGCGACGCTCTGGGTGCTCAGCGCCCCGATCTTCTTCACCTCGGCGAGCGCCCGGAGGGCGAGGACGAGCCGCTCCCCGCGGTCGGTGAAAGGGACCGGCCGGACGAGGCTGTCGACCAGCGTCCCGGTGTCGTGCTCCCGGAGCTGCCCGGCGAGCAGCAGGATCACCTCGTGCCAGGTGGTGTCCTCGGCCCTCGGGACGAGGACCTCGGAGACGAGGGCCTCGGGGGTCCACTCCCGTTCGTGCTCGTAGCGGTGGACGATGTCCGCCGCGGCCAGGTACTCCAGGAACGTGCGGTGCACGAAGCCCCAGGCGCCCCCGCCGTACCGGGCGAGGATGAAGTTGCGCTCCCGGAGTTGCTGGACCATGGCGCGGGCGGCGCGGCGCGCGACGTCCGGCCGGACGTCGCAGAGCTGGAGGTACTGGCGGAAGACGTCTTCGATGTCCGCCTCGGGCACGTAGTTGCCCGAGATGCCGCCTGATCCCTCCTGCATCCTGCGGGCGAGGAGCCGCAGCATCTCCAGGCGTTCGGTCTGGCCGAGCAGGTCGAGGGCTTCGGCGATCGGTCCGGACAGCGGGGCCGTCAGATGCTTGGCGTCCCGGTCCCAGCGGGCGACGAGCACGGTGACGGCGTGCTGGTACACCCCGTTCCGGTCGCGGGGGAGGGTCTGCCGGCGGCCGAGGATGGCGAGGACGGTCAGCAGAAGCGGGTTCCCGGCCAGTTCGCGCACCGACCGCGAGTGGGCGACCGCGTCCTTAAACCGGGTGAGGAGCTGCTCGGTGAGCGCGGGCTGTCCGGGGCACGCCGTCTCGTACCACCGGCGCGCGAACTCGTGGATACGAGGGGTGTCCAGGTCCTGGATCATGTAGTGGGCGAACCCCGCCCCGCCCAGCGTCTGCCGCTGGTAGCCGATGACCCGGGATGTGACGATCACCCGGCAGCGCTCGTGGTGGGCGGCGAACCCGGCGATGCGGCGGGCCGTCTCCGCCCGGAACTTCGGGTCGAAGATCTCGTCGAGCCCGTCGAAGACGAGGAGGACGCGTCCCTCGTCGAGAAGCCGGCCCAGGACGGGGAGCGGGAGCCCCATCCCCTCGGTGGTCCACAGGTGTGCGAGGAACTCCGCGAACGTCTGCTGCCGCCAGGCCGGTTGCGCGTAGTGCCGCAGCTCCACGATGAGGGGGATCCGGCCCGCGAGGCCGGCGAGGGCCCCGTCGGGACGCAGGCCGCCGGTCAGGGCGAGCGCGAGGTAGTGCGCGAGGGTGGACTTGCCGGCCCCCGGGTCGCCGAGGAGCACGACCCGCTGGCTCCCCTCCCGGGCAAGGACGTCGAGCACATGCTCAGCGGGCTGCCGACGGTACGCCTCCACGAGGGAGTCGAGCAGCTCCAGGTCGAGCCCCGGCGGCAGTTCCCCGTCCGCGGCCAGCTCTTCGCCCTTGAGGAGCTGGCCCATGAGCTCTCGGGAGAGCTCCACCGGCGGCGGGTCGGCCCGGACGGTCGGCACGACGAAGACCTCGCGCAGCTCGACACTCGGCTGCGTGCTCTGGTCGTTGTCGGGGGTGAGGACTTCCAGGTTGAGACTTCCGTACGTCTCCCGGACGCGGCGCGCGTAGGTCGCGAGCGCCCGGTCGGTGGCGGCGTCCCGCTCGTCCTCGGCGGCGTCGCCCGGGCTGTTGTCCCGGCTGCCGTCCCGGCCATCGTCCCTGGCCGCTTCGAGGAGCGTGACGAGCTGCCGGTGCCGGTTCCGCCACAGCTCCCGGTCCACCAGGGAGCCGCTGACCGGATCAGAGGGCGGGGCGCAGCGGACGCACGCGTCGAGGAACGCCGTCACGGCGTCCCAGTCCGGGGGCCTGACGAAATCGCCCTTTAGGAGCCGGTGGACGCCCGAGCTGCTGAGGGCCCGGCCGCCGGCCGCCGGGTTCCGGGCGCTCGTCCGCTCCAGCTTCGCGACGCTGGGCGTGCCCGCCGCCCAGTGCACCTCCCGGAGCCAGGCGGTGAACTGCTTCCGTGCCTCGTCTCCCCGCTGCAACGCCGCTCCCTCCCCGACGTCCCGGAACGTCCCGGGACGCCCCGCGTTCCGGCCCCCAGCCTAGGCCGCAACCTGCGGCGACGAGGCCGGTATCCCGATTCGACCCAGCTTCCACCACCGGCTGCCCGGGCGGCGCAAGGTGCTCCCGTCACCGACGAATGAACGGAGCACACGATGATGCTGCACGACCTTCTCGACACCCTCGGCCCCGTCGGCCTGCTCGTCCTCCTCGGCACGGTCATGGTTTTCGCGGGAGTGGTGCTGCCGACGATCTGGTCGCGCCACGCCTACCGCCGATCCGCAGCCCGCACGACCATGAACACCCTCCTCAAGGCGCTGCGCCGGCTCTATCCCTTCTGACGCCTGATCGACAGAGCATTTGGCTCAGCAGCCGAACAGTGATGGCGTCATGCCCACTCCATGCCCAGCTTCCGTAGTGCGTCCAGCTGCTCGGGGGTCGGAAGATTTCAAGTCCAGTGAGACGGTTGGGGCGCTATGAGGTTTGTGGT
>NZ_JUJA01000077.1:0-655 GCF_001906585.1 Streptomyces kebangsaanensis
CCCGCCGGCAGCCGCACCGTGAACGTCGTCGAGCCGGGGCGGCCGTCCAGGACGACGTCTCCGCCGTGGGCCTGGACCACGGCCGCCACGATCGACAGGCCGAGTCCCGCCCCGGCTCCGCCGGAGGGGTCCGTGCGGCGGCGGTCGGCACGGGTGAAGCGTTCGAAGACGCCCGGCCGGACGTCCTCGGGGACGCCGGGGCCGTCGTCGTGGACCTGGAGGACCGCCGTGGCGGCGGCGTCCTTCCGGTCGGCCCCCAGGTCCAGGGACACCGTCACCTCGGTGCCCGCGGGTGTGTGCAGACGTGCGTTGGCCAGCAGGTTGGCCAGAACCTGCTGGAGCCGGTGGGCGTCGCCGGTCACCGTCACCGGGTCCTCCGGCAGCTCCATGGTCCAGCGGTGCCCGGGCCCCGCGGCCCGGGCGTCCGTCACCGCGTCCAGGACCAGGCGGGTGAGGTCGACCGGGCGGCGCTCCAGGGGACGGCCGGCGTCCAGGCGGGCCAGCAGCAGCATCTCGTCGACCATCTCGCCCATCCGGGCGGACTCGGCGGCGATCCGTTCCAGGGCACGGGTGACCTCGGGCGGCACCGGTCCCGGGTGCAGCAACGCGAGCTCGGCGTGCCCGCGCACCGAGGCGACCGGGGTGCGCAGCTCGT
>NZ_JUJA01000077.1:669-995 GCF_001906585.1 Streptomyces kebangsaanensis
GGCGGCGAAGCCGCGCAGCCGCTCCTCACTTGCGTGCCGCTTGGTCAGCGCGTCCTCGACGTGGTGGAGCATGCGGTTGAAGGCGGCGGAGACCCGGCCCACCTCACTGCGCGGATCGGCCCCCGGCACCCGCGGCGGCAGCGCCACCTCGCCACTGGCCAGCGGCAGCTCGCTGACCCGCACGGCGGTCCGAGCGACCCTGTGCAGCGGCCGCAGCGACCAGCGCACCCAGAGGGCTCCGGCGATCCCGGCGACTGCGAGCGCGAGCCCGAAGACGGTCCCGGCGACCAGTTCGAGCCGGTGGACCGCGGCCCGCACCGGCTCCA
>NZ_JUJA01000077.1:1049-38580 GCF_001906585.1 Streptomyces kebangsaanensis
CCGCCAGCCGGTAGTCGCCCAGCTCCGACAGGCGCACCGTGTGCCCGCCACGGTCCACCGGAAGCCCGGCCAGCGCCGTGCGGTCGGCGGCGGTGAGGGTGACGCCGCCACCCGGACGGGCCCCGGAGGGGACCACCGCCACCTGGGTCACCGTGCCGTCCACCAGCCGGGCACCGAAGGTGGCCGCGGCCTGGCGGCGGGTGTCGCCGTGCTCGTCGCCGTCGTGGTCGGAGGGCTTGGCGGCCGGGGCGGCGCCGTGCTCCAGGCTCTTCGGGAAACCCGGCCCGGTCTGCCGCAGCTGCTGGTCGAGCCGTCCGGTGAGGAAGCCGTCCAGCTCCCAGACCGCGGCCACCCCGACGGCCGCGCAGCTCACGGCGAGCAGCACCACCAGGCCGAAGGTGAGCCGGGAGCGCAGCGTGCGCGGCCGGGGCAGCCGCCGTGTCCACCGGGCCGAGGCCCGCGGCGACGCCCTCACCGCGGTACCGGCTTCAGCACGTACCCGGCCCCGCGCACCGTGTGGATCATGGGTTCCCGGCCGGCGTCCACCTTCTTGCGCAGATAGGAGACGTACAGCTCCACCACATGGGCCTGGCCGCCGAAGTCGTACGACCACACGTGGTCCAGGATCTGCGCCTTGCTCAGCACCCGGCGCGGGTTGTGCATCAGGAAGCGCAGCAGTTCGAACTCGGTCGGGGACAGCTCGATCAGCTCTCCCGCCCGGGTGACCTCGCGGGCGTCCTCGTCCATGACCAGGTCGCCCACGGCCAGCCGCGGGCCCTCCTCGAGCTGCCGGGCCATGCCGGCGCGGCGCAGCAGTCCGCGCAGCCGGGCGACCACCTCCTCCAGGCTGAACGGTTTGGTCACGTAGTCGTCGCCGCCCGCGGTAATGCCCGCGATGCGGTCCTCCACCGCGTCCCGGGCGGTGAGGAAGAGCACACAGACGTCCGGCCGCACGGCGTGCAGTCCGCGCAGCACGGCGAAGCCGTCGCCGTCCGGGAGCATGACGTCGAGGACGACGGCGTCGGGCCGCAGCTCGCGGGCCGCGGCGACGGCCGAGGCCCCGTCGCCGGCGGTGCGGACCCGCCAGCCCTGGTAGCGCAGGGCTCCCGAGAGCACCTCGGCGAGGTCCGGATCGTCGTCGACGACGAGGACCCGCACGGGGGTGCCGTCGGGGCGGGCGAGGGCGGGCGGGCCGGAAGGGCTCGGTCGGAAGTCGTTCATGGCCCTTCCAGCATCACCGGTCGCCGGCCCGTGCGGCGGCGGAGTGACCTTAAGAGTTTCCTGAGAGCGGCCCGGGGGCGCCCCGGCTCAGAGCGCCCTCAGAGGTTCGTCCCGCACAGTTGCGTCCCGGACCGGCGAAAGGACGGGGAACGGGATGACCACGGTGTACGGACGGCGGGCGGCACCGCCCGTGCCACGGGCGACACGGCGCTCCCCGGCGGGCGCCGTGCTCGCGCTGCTGTGGGCCGGGGCCGCCGCGGTGGTGGGCCTGTGGTGGTGCGACACGGCCTCCGTCGTGGGCGCGGCGGACTGGCTGACCGGCGCCGGGCGCATCGCGGGCCTGCTGTGCGGGTACGCCTGCGCGGTGCTCGTGGGGCTGATGGCGCGGGTGCCGCTGCTGGAGCGGCGGATCGGTTCGGACCGGGTGGCCCGCTGGCACGCGATGGCCGGCCGTTACACGGTCTGCCTGCTGGTCGCGCACGTGGTGCTGGTCCTGGCCGGGTACGCCGTCCAGGACGGCTCCTCGTTGCCGCGCGAGGCGGTCACGGTGGTGCTGGACTACCCGGAGATGCTCAAGGCCACCGCCGGCACGGTGATCCTGTTCGCGGTCGGCGTCACCTCGGCCCGCGCGGTGCGCCGCCGTACCAGTCACGAGTTCTGGTACTACGCGCACCTGCTCACCTACGCCGCCGTCCTCCTCGCCTTCGGGCACCAACTGGCCCTCGGCAACGAGTTCAACGGGCACGCCGTGGCCACGGCCGCCTGGTACGCGCTGTACCTGGGCGTCGCCGCCCTGGTGCTGTGGTTCCGGATCCTGGTGCCGGTGCGGCTCAACCTGCGGCACCGGATGCGGGTGGAGGCGGTGCACCAGGAGGCGCCGGGCGTGTACTCCGTCGTCGTACGCGGCCGGTGGCTGGACGAACTGGACGCGCGGCCGGGGCAGTTCCTGCGCTGGCGGTTCCTCGCCAAGGGCATGGTCCGGACGTCGACGCCGTACTCCCTGTCGGCGCCGCCCCGCCCGGACCTCCTGCGCATCACGGTGAAGGCGCTCGGCGACCACAGCGCGGCCGTGCCGCTGCTGCGGCCGGGCACCCGGGTGTGGGCGGAGGGCCCGTACGGGTCGATGACCGCCGGCCGGCGCACCTCGCACAAGTCGCTGCTGATCGCCGCCGGGATCGGCATCACCCCACTGCGGGCGCTGTTCGAGACCCTGCCCGGTGACGTCACCCTGCTGTACCGGGCACGGACGGCCGAAGACCTCGCCCTGGGAAGTGAGTTGGAGGCCATAGCACGTTGGCGCGGAGCACGGGTGCTGTACGCGCTGAACGGACCGCGCGGCGAACGCCCCCGCCTCACCGTCGAGTCGCTGCGCGCGGCCGTCTCCGACCTGGCCGGGCACGACGTGTACCTCTGCGGTCCGCACGCCTTCGCCCAGGACCTGTACCAGGTGCTGCGCGCCGCCGGGGTGCCGAACCGGCGCATCCACCACGAGTCGTTCGAGCTGTGAGAGCCGCGAGATTGTGAGGCCGGGTTGCACGCCTTGAAGAAGAACCGTCCGCTGCGCCGCGTCGTCCTGGCGAGCGCCGCCACCGTCTCCGGGCTGGTGATGCTGCTGTCGCTCAAGCCGCACACCCCGCCGCGGATCGCCGCGGCGCCCGCCCCGGCCCCGTCCGGCAGCGCGAGCGCGCCCGGCGGCTCGACCGGGTCCACCGGCACCAGGACCGTCACCGGCGAGACGGTGCGGACCCGTTGGGGCCCCGTCCAGGTGCGGGTCACGCTCAGGAACGGCCGGATCACGGACGTGACCGCGCTCTCGTATCCCACGGACAATCCACGGGACCGGGAGATCAGCGGCTACGCCCTCCCCCGGCTGCGGAGGGAGGCGCTGGCCGCGCAGAGCGCGGACATCGACGCGGTCTCCGGGGCCACGTACACGAGCGGCGGTTACCGCCGGTCCCTTCAGTCCGCACTGGACTCCGCGGGCCGCTGAACGCTCGGCGGACGCGCCACGTATCTGTGGGCGACCCAGGGTCGAATCGCCACGGAGGAACCGTGACCACCACGCTCGCAGGAGGCCGCGCCGCCCGGCGCCAGACGATGCGCCGCATCCGGCCGCGTCGCTCTCCCGCCGTCCCGCTGCTGCTCGCCGTCGCGGCGGGCGCCGCGGGCGTCGTCTGGCTGTGGTGGATGAACACCCCGTCCATCCCCGACACCGACGGAAAGATTCTCAACGCGGGCCGGATCACCGGCCTGCTCGCCGGCTACCTCATGGCGCTGGTCGTCCTGCAGATGGCACGCGTGCCCGCCCTGGAGCGCCGGGTCGGATCCGACCGGGTCGCCCGCTGGCACGCCATGAGCGGCCGCTACACGCTCTGCCTGGTGGTCGCGCACGTCTTCCTCACCATGTGGGGCTACGCGCTGCAGTCCGGCAGGTCGCTCGGCGGCATCGTGCAGCAGACGATCAGCTCCGTCGACGAGCTGCCCGACATGGGCAAGGCCGCCATCGGCACCGGTCTGCTGGTCGTCATCGGGCTGGTCTCGATCGGCCCGGTGCGCCGCCTGATGCCGTACGACACCTGGTACCACGTGCACCTGTTCACGTACGCGGCGGTGTTCCTGACGTTCTGGCACCAGATCACCACCGGCAACGACTTCGCCGTCGAGCCGGCCGCCAAGACCTTCTGGTACGCCCTGTACGGCGCGGTGACCGCGCTGGTGGTCTGGTACCGCATCCTCACCCCGATCCGGCTGAACCTGCGTCACAAGATGCGGGTGGAGGCGGTGATCGAGGAGTCGCCGGGCATCGTGTCGGTGCTGATCGGCGGCAAGAAGCTGCACCGGATGGGCGCCGAGGCCGGACAGTTCTTCCGCTGGCGGTTCCTGGCGCCGGGCATGCGGTTCTCCTCGCACCCGTACTCGCTGTCGGCCGCGCCCCGCCCGGACCTGCTGCGCATCACCGTCAAGGCGATCGGCGACCACAGCGCCCGGCTGCGCGAGCTGGAGCCCGGCACCCGGGTGTGGGCGGAGGGCCCGTACGGCGCGCTGACCGCGTCCCGGCGCAGCCAGGGCAAGGTGCTGCTGGTCGCGGGCGGTGTCGGCATCACCCCGATGCGGGCGCTGTTCGAGACGCTGCCGGGCGCGGCCGGTGACATCACGCTGCTCTACCGGGCCAACAGCACCGAGGACCTGGCCCTGTGGGACGAGCTGGCGAAGATCGCCGACGAGCGCGGCGCCCGGCTGATGTACGCGGTGAACAGCCCCGACGGCGAACGCCCCGACATCTCCGCGGATTCCCTGAAGCGGAAGATCGCCGACATCGACCGCCACGACGTCTTCATGTGCGGCCCGCCCGGTTTCGCGCAGTCGGTGTACGAGGCACTGCGCGGCGCGGGGGTCCCCGCCCGCCGCATCCATCACGAGTCGTTCGAGATGTGAGCGACGGGACTTCAGGAGCTTGGGAGAAGATGAGGAAGAGCCACCCCGTCCGGCGTGCCGTACTCGTCGGCGCCGCGACCGTGTCCGGCATCGTGCTGCTGCTGTCGCTGAAGCCGGCGTCCGACCCGGCCTCCGCCTCGGCCGCCGGGTCGGCCCCGCAGCAGAGCGCGGCGGCGCAGGAGTCGCCGCAGGGCGGCAGCGGGGCGCAGCGGACGGGCACGCAGAACGTCACCGGTGACGTGGCCCGGACCCAGTACGGCAACGTGCAGGTCCGGCTGACCGTCAACGACGGAAAGGTCGTCGAGGCGGCGGCGGTGCAGGCACCCCAGGGCGGGGTCAGCGGCCAGAAGACCGACCTGGCCGTACCCAGGCTCAACCAGGCGGCCGTGGCCGCGCAGAGCGCGGACATCGACACGGTGTCGGGGGCGACGTACACGAGCGACGGGTACAAGCAGTCGCTGCAGTCGGCGCTGGACAGGGTGAAGGCGTCCGGTGCGTCCTCCGGGTCCTCCGGGTCCGACGGCTCCGGTGCCGCTCAGGCCCGTACCGTCACCGGCAAGGCCGCCCAGACCCAGTACGGGCCGGTGCAGGTCCGCATCACGGTCAGCGGCGGGAGGATCACCCAGGCGGCGGCGGTGCAGGCGCCCCGGGGCGGGGTCAGCGGCCAGAAGACCGACCTGGCCGTACCCAGGCTCAACCAGGCGGCCGTGGCGGCCGGCAGCGCGGACATCGACACGGTGTCCGGGGCCACCTACACCAGCAGCGGCTACAAGCAGTCGCTGCAGTCGGCGCTGGACCAGGCCGGTGGCTGAGGCCGTGGCCGACTCGGCGAAGGACCCGGCCGCGGTACGTCACGCGGAGGAGGTCATGGGGACGGTCTTCTCCTTCGACGTCCGCGGCGGGGAGCCCGACGCGGTGCGGACGGCACTGCGCGAGGCGGTCGCCGGGCTGCACCGGGCCGACGAGGTGTTCAGCACCTACCGCGACGACAGCCAGGTCTCCCGCCTGGCGCGCGGGGAGCTCACCGTGGAGGAGTGCGACCCCGAGGTCGCCGAGGTCCTCGCCCTGGGCGCCGAGGCCGAGCGGGCCAGCGAGGGCTGGTTCAGCCTGCGCTACCGGGGGGACCTGGACCCGACCGGGATCGTCAAGGGCTGGGCCGCCGAACGGGCCGCCCGGCGGATCGCGGCGGCGGGCGTGGGCGGGGTCAGCGTGAACGGCGGCGGGGACGTGCAGCTGCTGGGCTCCCCCGGCCCGCAGCGGCCCTGGCGGGTCGGCGTGTCGGACCCCCTGCGCCCCGGCGCGCTGGCCGCGGTGGTCTCCGCGGCGGGAGCGGAGGAGCTGGCGGTGGCCACGTCGGGTACGGCGGAGCGCGGGGCCCACATCGTGGACCCCCGCACCGGCCGCTCCGCGGTCACCGACCTGGTGGCGGTCACGGTGGTCACCCCCCGGCTGACCTGGGCGGACTGCTGGGCCACGGCCGCGTTCGCGATGGGCGCGCGGGAGGGGCTGGCCTGGCTGGAGTCACTGCCGGACGTGGAGGCCCTGCTGATCACGGCGGGCGACGAGGTCGGATGCACGGGTGGCCTCGCGTCCCGACTCGGGTGAGCCGCCTCGCCCAGGGGCGCGGAACCACGCCGATGTGCGGCTCCTCCCCCAAGCTCTTGACGAGCAGGGGGACCCCATCGCGGGCGCGGCCGGCCACGGACGTCCCGCACCCGACCGACGACAGGCACCCCCACGGCGCTCAGTTCCCGTTCTGGGCCAGCCGCAGCAAGTGGTCCGCCAGCTCCTGTCCCCCACTCGGATCCCGGCTGATCAGCAGCAGCGTGTCGTCGCCCGCGATCGTCCCCAGGATGGCGTGCAGCTCGGCCTGGTCGATCGCCGAGGCGAGGAACTGCGCCGCCCCCGGAGGAGTCCGCAGCACCACGAGGTTCGCGGAGGCCTCCGCGGAGATCAGCAGCTCCTGCGAGAGCCGCCGCATGCGCTCCTCCTTGACCGACTCCCCCAGCGGCGCGCGCGGCGTGCGGAACCCGCCCTCGCTCGGCACCGCGTAGATCAGGTCGCCGTCGGTGTTGCGGATCTTCACCGCGTTCAGCTCGTCCAGGTCCCGCGACAGCGTCGCCTGGGTGACGCTCAGCCCGTCGTCGGCCAGCAGCTTCGCCAACTGGCTCTGCGAACGCACCGGTTGCCGGTTGAGGATGTCCACGATCCGGCGGTGGCGCGCGGTCCGCGTCTGCGGCACGGCGGGCCCGGAGTTCGCGGCCCCGTTCTGCCCGGTCTGCCCGTGGTCCTGCGCCTGACTCATCGTCGTCTCATTCTCCGGATCATCCGTCCCCGCCTGCCACGTCCAGGATGCCGGGCAGTGCCCCGAGGAAGGCGTCCACCGCGTCGTCGCCGAGGTTCAGCGGCGGCATCAGCCGTACGACGTCGGGGGCGGGCACGTTCACCAGGAAACCGGCATCCTGAGCCGCCTGCTGCACCTGCGGCGCGCGCGGCTCGGTGAGCACGATACCCAGGAGCAGGCCGGCGCCCCGGACGTGGCCGGTCAGCGGGTGGTCGAGGGACTCGATTCCCTCGCGCAGCTTCTCGCTCTGCCGCTTGACGTTCTCCAGCAGCCCCTCGCCCGCGATGGTGTCCAGCACCGCGAGTCCGGCGGCGCAGGCGACCGGGTTGCCGCCGAAGGTCGTGCCGTGCTGGCCGGGCTGGAGCAGCCCGGCGGCGCGTCCGAAGGCGACGGTGGCGCCGAGCGGCAGCCCGCCGCCGAGGCCCTTGGCGAGGGTGACGACGTCCGGCAGGACGCCGTCGTGGGCCTGGTACTCGAACCAGTGCCCGGTACGGCCGATGCCGGTCTGCACCTCGTCGAGGACCAGCAGGGCGCCGGTGGCCGCCGTGATCGCGCGGGCCGCCTTCAGATAGCCGGGCGGGGGCACGACGACGCCGTTCTCGCCCTGGATGGGCTCGATGACGACGAGAGCGGTGTCCTCGGTGACCGCGGCGGCCAGCGCCTGCGCGTCCCCGTACGGCACGTGGGTGACCTCGCCGGGCAGCGGCAGGAACGGCTCCTGCTTGCCGGGCTGGCCGGTGAGCGCGAGGGCGCCCATCGTACGGCCGTGGAAGCCGCCTTCGGTGGCGACCATGTGCCGGCGGCCGGTCAGCCGGCCGATCTTGAAGGCGCCCTCGTTGGCCTCGGCGCCGGAGTTGCAGAAGAACACCCTGCCGTCCCGGCCGAAGAGCTGCAGCAGGCGCTCGGCGAGGGCGACGGGCGGTTCGGCGACGAACAGGTTGGAGACGTGCCCGAGGGAGGCGATCTGCCGGCCGACCGCCTCGACGACGGCGGGGTGGGCGTGCCCGAGCGCGTTGACCGCGATGCC
Organism: Streptomyces kebangsaanensis; assembly: GCF_001906585.1. Taxonomy (GTDB): domain Bacteria; phylum Actinomycetota; class Actinomycetes; order Streptomycetales; family Streptomycetaceae; genus Streptomyces; species Streptomyces kebangsaanensis. The sequence goes on from NZ_JUJA01000077.1 coordinate 9,077, forward strand.
GCCGACGAAGTCCAGGTACTCGTTGCCGTCGGCGTCCCACAGCCTCGCGCCCTCGCCGCGGACGAGGGGCAGGCGCGGCGTGCCGTAGTTGTTCATGAGCGCGCCCTGCCAGCGCGCGGTCAGTTGCTCGTTGCTCACGCCCTGGTTCGCGTCCCTGTTGCTCACGACTCCCCCTGTTCGTCCGGCACGACCATCGTGCCGATGCCTTCGTCGGTGAAGATCTCCAGCAGGATCGAGTGCTGGACCCGGCCGTCGATGACGCGGGCCGTCTGCACCCCGTTGCGCACGGCGTGCAGGCAGCCCTCCATCTTCGGGACCATGCCGGAGGACAGCTCCGGCAGCAGCTTCTCCAGCTCGCTCGCGGTCAGGCGGCTGATCACCTCGTCGGAGTTCGGCCAGTCCTCGTACAGTCCCTCGACGTCGGTGAGAACCATGAGGGTTTCGGCGCCCAGTGCCGCAGCGAGTGCCGCAGCCGCCGTATCAGCATTGACGTTGTAGACATGTCCGTCGTCCTGGGAGCGGGCGATCGAGGAGACGACCGGGATGCGGCCGTCGGCGAGCAGTGCCTCGATCGCGCCCGTGTCGATCTCGGTGATCTCGCCCACCCGTCCGATGTCGACCGGCTCGCCGTCGATCTCGGGGGTGTGCTTGGTGGCGGTGATGGTGTGCGCGTCCTCGCCGGTGAGGCCGACGGCGAGCGGTCCGTGCTGGTTGAGCAGCCCGACCAGTTCCCGCTGCACCTGCCCGGCGAGCACCATCCGTACGACGTCCATGGCGTCCTCGGTGGTGACTCTGAGGCCCGCCTTGAACTCGCTGACGATGCCGTGCCTGTCCAGGGCCGCGCTGATCTGCGGGCCGCCGCCGTGCACGACGACCGGTTTCAGCCCCGCGTGCCGCAGGAAGACGACGTCCTGGGCGAAGGCGGCCTTCAGCTCCTCGTCCACCATGGCGTTGCCGCCGAACTTGATGACGACGGTCCTGCCGTGGTGGCGGGTCAGCCAGGGCAGCGCCTCGACGAGGATCCGGGCCTTGGGCAGCGCGGTGTGTTTACGAGTCGGGGACTTTCGCTCTTGCGGGTGATTGACCGTCATGACCGACTTTCGGAAAGATCTCGGATCAGCCGCCGGGCGGGCGGTGCTGGCCTGTGGAGGCGGCGTACGGCTCATCCCGGACTCGTCCGGGGCGAGCGGTCGCCGGTGAAGCAGGCACCCTCGTCGGTGGCGGCGAGGACCCGCGACAGCCGAGCGGGCACGTCAGGATGAGTAGGCGCTGTTCTCGTGGACATAGTCGGCCGTCAGGTCGTTGGTCCAAATGGTCGCCGACTCGGTGCCTGCCGCGAGGTCGGCGACGATGTGGACCTCGCGGTAGCGCATGTCGACCTTCTCGCGGTCCTCGCCGACGCCGCCGTTCTTGCACACCCAGACGCCGTTGATGGCGACGTTCAGCCGGTCGGGCTCGAAGGCGGCCTTGGTGGTGCCGATGGCGGACAGGACGCGGCCCCAGTTGGGGTCCTCGCCGTGGATGGCGCACTTGAGGAGGTTGTTGCGGGCGATGGAGCGGCCCACCTCGACGGCGTCGTCCTCGGTGGCGGCGCCCACCACCTCGACCTTGATGTCCTTGCTGGCGCCCTCGGCGTCCCGGATGAGCTGCTGCCCGAGGTCGTCGCAGACCGCCCGTACGGCCTCGGCGAACTCCTCGTGCTCCGGAGCGACTCCGGAGGCGCCGGAGGCGAGCAGCAGCACGGTGTCGTTGGTGGACATGCAGCCGTCGGAGTCGACGCGGTCGAAGGTGACCCGGGTGGCGGCACGCAACGCCTGGTCGAGTGCGTCGGCCTCGAGGTCGGCGTCGGTGGTGAGGACGACGAGCATGGTGGCGAGGCCGGGGGCGAGCATGCCGGCGCCCTTGGCCATGCCGCCGACGGTCCAGCCGTCCTTGGTGACGACGGAGGTCTTGTGGACGGTGTCGGTGGTCTTGATGGCGATGGCGGCCTTCTCGCCACCGTGCTCGCTCAAGGACGAGGCCGCCGTCTCGACGCCCGGCAGCAGCTTGTCCATGGGGAGCAGGACGCCGATCAGGCCGGTGGAGCAGACGGCGACCTCGACGGCGCCGACGCCGAGCACCTCGGCCGCCTTCTCGGCGGTGGCGTGGGTGTCCTGGAAGCCCTTGGGTCCCGTACAGGCGTTGGCGCCGCCGGAGTTGAGGACGACGGCGGTGAGCCGGCCGGTCTTGAGGACCTGCTCGGACCACTGCACCGGGGCGGCCTTGACGCGGTTGGAGGTGAAGACGCCGGCGGCGGCGCGGCGGGGCCCGGTGTTGACCACGAGGGCCAGGTCCGGGTTGCCGTTCTCCTTGATCCCGGCGGCGATGCCCGCCGCCTGGAATCCCTTGGCTGCCGTGACGCTCACGGTGCGACTCCGATCGTGGAAAGTCCGAGTTCTTCGGAGAGGCCGAGGGCGATGTTCATGCTCTGCACGGCACCGCCGGCGGTGCCCTTGGTCAGGTTGTCGATGGCGCTGATCGCGACGACGCGGTGCGCGGCGGGGTCGTACGCGACCTGGATCTGTACGGCGTTGGAGCCGTACACGGCCGCGGTGGCGGGCCACTGTCCCTCGGGGAGGAGGTGGACGAAGGGCTCGTCGGCGTAGGCCTTCTCGTAGGCGGCGCGCACGGACTCGGCGGTGACGCCGGGCCTGGCCTTCGCGCTGCAGGTGGCGAGGATGCCGCGGGGCATCGGGGCGAGGGTGGGGGTGAAGGACACGGTGACCGGCTCCCCCGCAGCCGCGCTGAGGTTCTGGATCATCTCGGGGGTGTGCCGGTGGACGCCGCCGACGCCGTAGGGGGACATGGAGCCCATGACCTCGGAGCCGAGCAGGTGCGGTTTGGGTGCCTTGCCGGCGCCGGAGGTGCCGGAGGCGGCGACGATCACGGCCTCGTTCTCGGCGAGTCCGGCCGTGTAGGCCGGGACGAGGGCGAGGGAGGCGGCGGTGGGGTAGCAACCGGGTACCGCGATGCGCTTGGACCCCTCCAGCGCGGCGCGGCCACCCGGAAGTTCGGGGAGGCCGTAGGGCCAGGTGCCGGCGTGCGGGGAGCCGTAGAACCTCTCCCAGTCGGCCGGGTCCCTCAGCCGGAAGTCGGCGCCCAGGTCGATGACGAGGACGTCGGGGCCGAGCTGCTCGGCGACGGCGGCGGACTGGCCGTGCGGCAGGGCGAGGAGGACGACGTCGTGCCCGGCGAGGGCTTCGGGGGTGGTCTCTTCGAGGACGCGGCCGGCCAGCGGCAGCAGGTGCGGCTGCAGTGCGCCGAGGCGCTGTCCGGCGTTGGAGTTCCCGGTCAGGGCGCCGATCTCGGTCTCGGGGTGCGCCAGCAGCAGCCGCAGCGCTTCTCCGCCCGCGTATCCACTCGCTCCGGCGACCGCCACACGTACAGCCATGAACCCTCCTCCTTGATGGCATGACTATACGTTTCGCTGCACGTTTATGCAACGCCGGGCGGTGGGCGCGGGCTCCCGCCACCCGGACGGCAGCCCGCGCAGGACTCGCCCCTGCTACCCCTGCTTGATCCGCAGGAAGGTGACGGAGTTCGCCGGGAAGGTGTAGGTGAACCGGGCGGCGGCCCCGGTGAAGGTCGACGTGACCGGTGCGACCGGCGTCGACGTCTCGGTGTTCACCGCGTCGGGCGCGGCGGCCAGCGTGGCCGCCCTCGCCCTCGGCGCGACCTTCGCCCGGCCGAGGTCGATCGCCGTGCGGGCCGCCGAGGACTGGGCGTTGACCACCTTCACGATCAGCTCACCGGTCTTCGCGTCCCGGGTGACGACCTGGCGGAACGGCTCGGCCGGCTTGTCGTCGGTGAAGCTCCCCCACTCCCGGCCGTCCAGGTGGAGGGTCACCTGGCGGCCCCGCACCTTGACGCCGATGTCGTAGGTACGGCCCGTCTCGACCGAGCCCGGCTTGGCGATCAGCGTCGACTTGCCGCCGTCCACGGCCTGCTCGACCGCGGTCCGGGTGTTGTTCCAGCCGCCGATGTTCCACCAGTAGTAGGTGCCGGTGTCCTTGACGCCGAAGGCGACGAGGAAGCCCTCCCTGCCCGCCTTCTTGGTGGCCTTCACCCGCAGGTCGTAGTCGTGCCAGGCGGGGTCGCCGGCCCGAACCATGGTGTTCTCGGCGGTGGTGTCCGTCTGGACGTACTGGCCGTCCTGGACGCTCCAGCTGCCGGTGCCCGTGTGCGTCCAGGCCGGCGCGCCGCCCGAGAAGTCGTCGTCGAGCAGTGTCGTGCCGTCGGCCGCGGTGACCTTCACGTCGTCGTACGCGGCGCTGGTGTTCCAGGTCGACAGTCCGACGGCTCCGGTGACGGGGCCGGCGGCGTCCGGCGTGGTGGTGGCCGTGCTGGGCACGACCCGGTCGCCGACGTTGTTCATGAACAGCTTCTGGACCTCGTAGTTGGCCGAGCCCCAGGAGGCGTGGTTGTTGAACCAGACCAGGTCGGGCCGCCACTGGACGTAGTCCTCGTTGGCGAACAGCGGGGCGTAGGAGGCGAGTTCCACGATGTCCGCGTTGCGCTCCAGGCCGGTCATGTAGGCGGCCTCGGCGAGGCCGTTCTTGAAGGCGTTGCCCTGGGAGGCGTACTCGCCGAGGAAGACCTTCGGGCCGCTCCGGTCGTAGGAGTCGTAGCGGTCGTTGTGCTGCAGGAACCACCGCGGGCTTTTGTAGTAGTGCTCGTCGACCATGTCGACCTCGGCGTCGCGGTTGAGCCGCCAGGCCCTGTCGAAGGTGGTGCCGCTGTCGTCGGGGCCGGAGTTGGAGATCACGGTCAGGTACGGGTACCTGGCCTGGAGGGCGGCGCGGAACCGGGTGAAGCGGGCGAAGAACTCCTCGGGCAGGTTCTCCTCGTTGCCGACCTCGATGTGGGTGAGGCGGAAGGGCTTGGGATGGCCCATCTCGGCGCGTTTCCTGCCCCAGGTCGAGGTGGCCGGGCCGTTGGCGAACTCGACCAGGTCGAGGGTGTCCTGGATGTGCCGCTCCAGCAGGGCGTCGTCGTCGACGGCCTTGTTCTGGCCGCAGCCGGTGACCAGGGCGGGGACGACGGGCAGCGGCATGGCGCCGATGTCCTCGGCGAAGCGGAAGTACTCGTAGTAACCGAGGCCGTAGGACTGGTTGTAGCCCCAGAAGTTGGCGTTGGTGGCGCGCTGCTCGACCGGGCCGACGGTGTCCTTCCACTGGTAGGAGCGCTTGCGCTGCCAGCCGGAGGCCTCGCTGTAGTCCCGCATGGAGCCCGTGTTGACCAGGCAGCCGCCGGGGAAGCGGACGAAGCCCGGACGGAGGGCGGCGATCTTCTCGGCGAGGTCCTTGCGCAGGCCGTTGGGCTGGTGCTTGTAGGTGTCGCGCGGAAAGAGGGAGACCATGTCCAGCGCGGTCGCGGCCGAGGAGGCGACGGTGAGGCGGCCGGTGGTGCTGGTGCGGGTCGCGGTGAACGTGGCCCCGTACTGGACCCAGCCGCCCTTCCTCACGGCCACCCGGCGGGCGGTCGCCAGGGGGCCGCCGGTGTCGTGGAGGGTGACGGTGAGCGTGGTGCCGCTGCCGGCGCGGGCCCAGACGGAGAAGTCGTACTTCTTGCCGTCCTCGACCGCGATCCCGGTGTTGTAGCCGGTGTTGGTGACGGAGGAACCGGCGGCCAGGGAGAGGTAGGTGCGGTTGCGGTCGCCGAGACGGCCCGGGTCGTTCAGGACCTGGGCGGTCCCGTCGGCGGTCCAGCCGGTCAACGGCGTGTAGGACGCGTTGTCGTCGGTGGAGTACTCGAAGGACCGGTTCTGCACGAGTTCGGCGTAGAGACCGCCGTCGGCGGCGCGGTTGATGTCCTCGAAGAAGACGCCGTACATCGTCCTGTCGATCGCCGGGCCCTTGGCGGTGGGATCGACGGTGAGGGAGTAGTCGGTGACCTCCTCGGCGTGCGCGGGGGCGGGGACGGCGGTGGCGGCAGCCACCAGGAAAGCGCTTGCTAAGAGAGCGAGCCCCAGACGGGGGCGGGCGGTGCGTGACATGGATACTCCGCGGCTCGGTAGGTCGTTCGAAATATCGAGCAATGGTCAGCACTTCGAACGGCAAGATAGGGAGGCGGCAGGAACACGTCAATGGGGCGTGCGAGCCGCGCTACGCCCGCGGGAGCGGAGCCGGTATGCCGTCGAGGCGGAGGTACCAGCGGCCGGCGTGACCGGTGACGGTGGTGGTCGACAGGGGGCGGACGTCGATGTTCCAGTAGGTGGACGGGGGCGCCTTCAGGGCGTAGACCAGGGCGGCGCGGATCACGGAGGGTTCGGCCACGGCGACGACGCGGCAGCCGTCCTCGACGGGCCGGGTGTCGAGCCAGCCGCCGACGCGGGTGATGAAGGACAGCAGCGACTCACCGCCGTGCGGGGTGCCGCGCGGGTCGGCGAGCCAGGCGTCCACGGCCTGCGGCTCGCGGGCCATCGCCTCGCCCAGCGTGAGCCCGCGCCAGCGGCCCATGTCGCAGTCGCGCAGGGCGAGCTGGACGAGCGGGGCGTAGCCGAGGGCGTCCCCGGTGGCGCGGCTGCGCGGGGTGGGCGAGCAGTAGCGCAGGTCGGCGGCGGCGAGCGGCAGCAGCTCGTGGGCGACCCGCCACACCTCGTCCCAGCCCGCCCGGTCGAGCTGCCGGTCGTCCTCGAACCGCTCGGCGAGCACCGGGGAGCCGCGCGCCGCGGCGACGAACGTGACCCGAACTGCCATGCGGCGATCGTGGGCCGGAGGGGTGAGCGGGTCAAGGGGTGTCACGCGAGGTTGTTCGAAAACGAGCCCCCTCCGCCGGCCGGCCGTCGGGCGAGAGTCTCCGCGCGGGCCGTGCGCAGGCGCCGTACCCCCTCGGCGATCTCGGCCGTGCCGGCGACCGCGGCGAAGCTCAGGCGCAGGTGGGGAGCCGGGGGTTCGGCGCTGAAGTAGGGACGGCCGGGGGTGACGGCGACGCCGGCGCGCAGGGCGGCGGCGGTCAGGGCGGACTCTCCCCCGGAGCCGAAAGCCCGGGAGGTTCCCCCCGTGCCGTCGGGCAGGCGCAGCCAGAGGTGGTAGCCGCCGGAGGGGACGTGCGGGAGGACGAGTTCGGGCAGGTGCTGCCGCAGCGCGGTGGTCATCGCGTCGCGGCGGCTCTTCAGCTCGGCGGCGAGGGTGCGCAGATGGCGCGGCCAGGCGGGTGAGCCGACCAGTTCCAGGGCCGCCTCCTGCAAGGGCCGGGGCACGAAGAAGGTGTCGACGACCTGGATGGCGCGCAGCCGTTCCAGGACCGGGCCGCGGGCGACCAGCGCGCTCACCCGGAAACTGGGCGAGGTGGCCTTGGTCAGCGAGCCGACGTGGACGACGACCCCGTCCGGGTCGTCGGCGACGAGCGGGGGCGGCAGGGGTCCGGAGTCCTCGTGCGCGAGCCGCCGTACGAAGTCGTCCTCGACGACGAACGCCCCGGCCTCGCGGGCGGCCCGCAGCACCCGCGCGCGCCGTTCGGGGGCGAGTACGGCCCCGGTGGGGTTCTGGAACAGGGGCTGACAGACGAACACACGGGCGCCGCTCGCCCGGAACGCGTCGGCGAGCAGTTCCGGCCTCACCCCGTCGGCGTCGACGGGCACGGGCACGGGCCGCAGCCCGGAGGACCGGGCGATGGCCAGCATGCCCGGGTAGGTGGGTGACTCGACCAGGACCGGGGCGCCGGGCGGGGCGAGCGCGCGCAGGGCGGTGGTGAGCGCGGACTGGCCGCCGGCGGTGATCAGGACCTCGGCGGCGGTGACGGTGCCGTCCGGCCCTCCGACGCACCGTGCGAACCACTCGCGCAGCTCCGGCAGCCCCTCCAGCGGCGGCCGTCCCCAGGCCCCGGGGCGGCGGCCCGCGCGGGAGAGGGCGGCGGCCATGGCCCGCTCGGGCTGGAGCGAGGGGTGGAGGTAGCCGCCGTTGAACTCGATCACGCCCGGCGGGGGCGCGGCGAGCGAGACCGTGACGCCGGAGGCGTCCACCGTGCGCGGTACGAGGTCGGCGGCGCCGTCCGCGCTGAGCGCGACCTCCTGCCAGGAGGTGTCGCCGTCGGGAGCGGCCGCCGCGCGCGGCGCCGTGCGGAACGCGCCGGCGCCGGGCCGGGTGACCACCAGGCCCTCGGCGGCCAGCTGCGCCAGGGCCCGCGAGACGGTCACGGGACTGACCCGGTAGCGCTCGACGAGGGCCCGGCTCGACGGGAGCTTTCCACCCGGCGAGTAGCGGTTCAGCTCCTGTCGCAGCTGTTGGGCGAGCTCATCGACGCTGCTACGCTGCTGCATGAGAGCACAGAGTAGCGCTATCGCACCGACACCGATAGCGGTCGACGCCCCGGACCCGGCCCGGACCCGCGCCGGCACCCTGCAGGCCGCCCTCGGCGTCGTCGCCTTCTCCCTGACCTTCCCGGCCACCGCCTGGGGCCTGGAGGGCTTCGGGCCCTGGTCGCTGGTGGCCGTGCGCAGCGTGCTCGCCGCCGTCATCGCGGGCGGCTGTCTGCTGGCGCTGCGCGTCTCCCCGCCCGCGCGCCGCCACTGGCCCGGGCTCGCGGTCGTGGGCGCCGGAGTGGTCCTCGGCTTCCCGCTGCTCACCACGCTCGCCCTGCGGACCTCCACCACCGCGCACGCCGCCGTCGTCGTGGGCCTGCTGCCGCTGACCACGGCGCTGTTCTCCGCGCTGCGCGTCGGCACCCGCCCCTCGCGCACCTTCTGGGCGGCGGCGCTGGCGGGCGCGGCGGCCGTGGCCGGCTTCACCGTGCGGCAGAGCGGCGGCGCCCTGAACGCCGCCGACGGCTGTCTCTTCGGCGCCCTGCTGATCTGCGCCGCCGGTTACACCGAGGGCGGCCGGCTGGCCCGCGCCGTGCCCGGCTGGCAGGTGATCGGCTGGGCGCTGGTGCTGTGCCTGCCGCTCACCGTGCCCGGCGCGGCGCTGGCGCTGGCGTACGAGCCCGTGCAGCTGGGCGTGCACAGCGTGACCGGGCTGCTGTGGGTCGCGGCGGGCTCGCAGTTCCTCGGCCTGGTCGTCTGGTACCGGGGCATGGCGGCCGTCGGCATCCCCAAGGCCAGCCAGTTGCAGCTGGCCCAGCCGCTGCTCACACTGGTGTGGTCGGTGCTGCTGCTCGGCGAGCATCTGACGCCGGCCGCCCCGCTGACGGCCGTCGCCGTGCTCGTCTGCATCGCCGTCACCCAGCGGGCGCGCGGCTGACCGGCCCGCGCTTCGCTCCCGCAGATCCCGAGAACCGAGGACCGCTGCTCCCGAACACGGTGAGGAGGCCCTGCAGATGCGCGCATCCGTGGGTGACCAGCTTGTCCAGCACGGCAGGGTGGTCGGCCAGCACGACCAGATCTCCGAAGTCGTCGAAGTGATGGGCAAGGGAGGCAACCCGCCCTACCGTGTCCGCTTCCCGGACGGGCACGAGGCCGTGATGTCACCCGGTCCCGACTGCCAGATCCGCCACCGGAAGGAACACGAACAGCGCTGATCAGCGCGGGGGGTCCGCCGGCTGCCGGTAGTGGCCGGCGACCACCCGCGCCATCGCGCCCGCCGGGTCGGCCGCCACCTCCTTCCCGGCGAAGAACACGTGCCCGCGCGCCTCGGGGTACCCGGCCGCGAGGGTGAGGTGGCGGGACAGCTCGTCCGGGTCCCGCCAGGCCGCCCCCTGCGCCGGGTCGCCCGCCTTGTACAGCGCCTCCCCCACGTACAGCTTCGTACGGCTGCCCCGGGCCGTCCCGGCCCACCAGGACACCAGGGTGGCGTAGTCGGCGGCGGCGAAGCCGATGTTCCAGTACAGCTGCGGGACGACGTAGTCGATCCAGCCCTCCTCGACCCAGGTGCGCGTGTCCGCGTACAGGTCGTCGTACGTCTGGACGCCCGCCCGGGTGTCCGAGCCGCGCGGGTCGGTCGAAGCGTTGCGCCACACCCCGAAGGGGCTGATCCCGAACTGCGCGCCGGGCCGGATCCTCCGGACGGCCTCGGCCGTCTCGCGGACCAGCCGGTCGACGTTGTCCCGCCGCCAGGCGNGCTCGCGAAGCCGCCGCCGTGGCGGGCGTAGGCGTCGTCGTCGTCGAAGGGCAGTCCCGCCACCGGGTACGGGTAGAAGTAGTCGTCGAAGTGGACGCCGTCCACGGGGTATCCGCGCACCGCGTCGAGCATCGCCTGCCGGACGAAGGCCCGTACGGCGGGCAGGCCCGGGTTGTAGTAGAGCCTTCCGCCGTACGGGACCACCCAGTCGGGGTGCTCACGGGCCGGGTGGGAGGCGGCCAGCCGAGACGGGTCGGCGTGCAGGGCGATCCGGTACGGGTTGAACCAGGCGTGCAGCTCCAGGCCCCGGGCGTGCGCCTCCCGTACGGCCGTGCCGAGCGGGTCCCAGCCGGGGTCCTTGCCCTGGGTGCCGGTCAGGTACCGCGACCACGGCTCGTACGGGGAGGGCCACAGCGCGTCGGCGGTCGGGCGCACCTGGAACATCACCGTGTTGAGCCGGCGGCGTACCGCCACGTCGAGCAGGGCGGTCAGCTCGTCCTGCTGCCGGGCCGCGCTCAGCCCCGTGCGCGAGGGCCAGTCGCGGTTGTCCACGGTGGCCAGCCACATCCCGCGCATCTCGGTGGCGGTGCTCCGGCCCCGCGCGTCCGCGGCCCTCCGCGGGCGGCCCGTCGCGGTGGCCGCGTACCCGGTGACCGCCAGGGCCGACAGCGCGGTCGCGGTGAACGCCCGTCGTGTCACTCGGCCCATCCGGGCACACCCCCGGTACGACGTGGATCCGCGCCGTCACGGACCGTGTACCGGGACAGCATGCCCGACCCGGGCGATCGATCATCGGTGCCGCGGGGGTAACGTGCACGATCGGAGCAGGCACCACACCAAGGACCGCCTGCCGCACGCCGTGGATCAGCGAAAGGGACGATGTGACAGACATCGAGCGCGTCGGAGTGGTGGGCTGCGGTCAGATGGGTGCGGGTATCGCCGAGGTGTGCGCCCGGGCCGGCCTGGACGTGAAGGTCGCCGAGACCACCGGCGAGGCCCTGGAGATCGGCCGTACCCGGCTGTTCAACTCCCTGGCCAAGGCGGCCGAGCGCGGCAAGATCACCGAGGAGGAGCGGGAGGCGACGCAGGCGCGGCTGAGCTTCACCACCGACCTCGGCGAGTTCGCCGACCGCGATCTGGTGATCGAGGCCGTCGTGGAGAACGAGCAGGTCAAGACCGAGATCTTCCAGGTCCTGGACCAGGTGGTGACCCGGCCGGACGCGATCCTGGCCTCCAACACCTCCTCGATCCCGCTGGTGAAGCTGGCGGTCGCCACCGCACGGCCCGACCAGGTGATCGGCATCCACTTCTTCAACCCGGCCCCGGTGCAGAAGCTGGTCGAGCTGATCCCGGCGCTGACCACCTCCGAGGGCACGCTGAGCCGGGCGCAGCTGTTCACCGAGAAGGTGCTCGGCAAGCACGCGATCCGCGCCCAGGACCGCTCCGGCTTCGTCGTCAACGCGCTGCTGATCCCCTACCTGCTCTCCGCGATCCGGATGTTCGAGTCGGGCATCGCCAGCCGCGAGGACATCGACAACGGCATGGAGCTGGGCTGCGCCCACCCGATGGGCCCACTGAAGCTGTCGGACCTGATCGGCCTGGACACGGTGGCCTCGGTGGCGCAGAGCATGTACGAGGAGTACAAGGAGCCGCTGTACGCCGCTCCCCCGCTGCTCCAGCGCATGGTGGACGCCGGCCGGCTGGGCCGCAAGAGCGGCTCGGGCTTCTACACCTACGGCTGACGCGCCTCCCTGCGGGCCCGGCACCGGCGGTTCGGTGCCGGGCCCGCCGCATTCACACACCGTGTGCGCTCCGGGCCCGCATATGCCGCTCACACACTCTCCCCACCGGCCCACCAGGGGAGTTGACTCCTGATGCGTGTGCAAGGGATGTGAGACGACTACGGAAAGGAGCGGACCTGTGACCGCCGATCCCGAGCATCCCGTTGTTCCCGGGGAACTCGCAGAGTTACGGCGCCGTCTGGACGTGGCGTACGCCCGCGTCGAGGGCGGGCTGGCCCTGCTCAGCCACCGCACCGAGGAGACCGCCAAGGAACTGGACGAGCTGAGCACGCGGCTCGTCGCACTGGAACACTCCCGCTGGCCGCTGCCCGCGGTCGCCACCCTCACGGCGCTGGGCTCACTCGTCGTGGCGGTCTGGCAGTTCTTCGGCCGCTAGCCGGCCGCCGGCCCGGGCAGTACGGCCGGGCCCTGTCGTCAGGGCAAGGTGTCCTGCCCGAGCCTGAGGTGGTGCAGGAGAAGCAACGCGGCCGCCATGTTGGCGGCCGGGACCTCGCCGCGGGCGACCATGTCGGGAACGAGCTTGAGGGAGACCCACTCCCGACGGTCGGACTCGAAGTCGTCCACGGGGTGCCCCACGTACTCGCCCTCGTCCGACCAGTAGATGTGGTGCCGGGCGTCGGTGAGGCCGTTGGAGGGCTCGACGCTCATGAGGTGGCGCAGAGGCCCCGGCCGCCAGCCGGTCTCCTCCTCCAGTTCCCTGGCGGCGGCGGCCACCGTGTCCTCGCCGTCCTCGACGACGCCCGCCGCGAGCTCCCAGCCCCAGCTGTCGGTGATGAAGCGGTGGCGCCACAGAAGGAGGACTTCGTTGGCCTCGTTCACCACCGTGGCCACGGCGACGGGCCGCAGCCGGATGAGGAAGTGGTCGAGATGCCGGCCGTCCGGCAGTTCGACATCCGCGAGGTTGACGGTGAACCAGCGGTTCGCGTACACAGTTTGTTCGTTCTGTTTCGTCCATTGCACGGTTGTGCCACCTTCCGTCGGGTCAGTGGCAATATCGCAGGGGGAGCGGTCCCGCAGCAGGCGCACGGCGAGTCGCCGGCGGCACAGCGGGGCGGTCACAGCGGTACGCGCAGGGCCCCGTCGATCAGTTCGGCCGCCTCCGCCGTGCCGGCGCAGCCTCTGCGCACCAGGTGCTCACGGACCGCGCGCAGTCTGTCCCGCAGCCGCTGGGACTCCATCCCACGGGCCTGCTCGGCCATCTGCACCGCTGTGGCCACCGCCTTGTCGGCGTTGCCCTGGCGCAGTTCGATCGTGCTGAGCATGGCCAGCCGGTGCACCCTGCCCCGGTCGTGCGCCGGGTTGTCCACGGCCGCCGCGGCGTGCTCCCCGGCGGCGGCCAGCTCGCCGAGGCTGAGCAGGGCCTCCGCCACCTGTACGTTGACCAGGCCCGGCTGGACATAGCCGGTCTCGTCGGGCTCGTACCCGCGCCGGATGCGTTCGGCGGTGGACTCGGCACGCCGGATGCAGGACAGGGCGCTGCCCCCGTCGCCGAGGTGGGCGTACGCCTTGGCCTGCATCGCGTAGAGGTCGGAGGCGAGCGCGGGGGTGATGTGCTTGCCGGCGGCGCGCAGCGCGGCCTCGGCGAAGGCGACGGCCTGGCGGTACTCCCGCAGGAACAGCGACTGGTTGACCAGCAGCGCTATCACGTACGCCCCGAGTCCCCGGTCCCCGCTGGCTTTCGCGAGCCTGAGCGCCTGGTGGAAGTAGCGCTGGGCGAGGCCGTGCGCGTCGGAGTCGTAGGCGCAGATGCCCACGATCGCCACCAAGGCGCCGGTGGCGCGGTGCAGTTGGCGGCCGGTGGTGTCGGTGTAGCTGCCGCGCAGCAGCGGGGCGGCCTCGGCGTTGAGGAAGCCCACGATGCGGCTGCGGGTCGCGATGCCGCCGGCCTTGCGGTACATCTGCTCGTAGTGCGTGCGGGCGGCGCGCAGCATCTCGATGTCGCCCGGGGTGACCCGGTGCGGGCCGCCGCGCGAGACGTCCACGTCCTCGGGCGGGTTCTCCCACTCCCACACCGGCATGACGGCGGGCGTGCCGGTCACGGCGGGGGCGCCGAGGACGTGCGGGCGCTGCTGCTCGTCGGAGCGCCACAGGGCGGTGGCGCGCTCGACGAAGCCGGACAGCGAGGTGCCGTGCGGGGCGGACGGCTCGCCCGGCACGCCCAGGCCGATGTCGTCGAGCGTGACCGGCCGGTGCAGGCGGGCGGCCAGCACCTCGCAGATCAGGTCGGGCACCTGGCCGCGGGGCCGCTGGCCCTTCAGCCACCGGGCCACCGCGGTGTGTTCGTACCTCAGGGCGAGTCCGCGGCCCCGCCCCGCCTGGTTGACGTGCGCCGCCAGGCCCGCGTGCGAGATGCCCGCCTCGTCCAGGATCGCGTCGAGCAAGGTGTTGGGCTGCATGGGTGCCCCCCGGGTGGCTCGGTGGCGCCACTGTAGTGCGTCCGCCTTCACACGGGGTGTGAACGGAGTACGCGAATCCGGGCTGTGCGCGCGCTGTCGCGGAGAGTTTCCGGCCGGTTGACTGAACTGCCTCTCCAAGAGGCCGGCGGGGCCGCCGGCTCCCCCTCGAACAGTGCGGCGGCCCTGCCTGGCTGTTCGAGGCGCGGGGCGGCCAAGAGATCGGGGCTGCGAGTGGTGTGCCGGCCGCGGGCCCCGTCCGGGCTGGTCGCGCGGTTCCCCCTGCCCCCTCAGGCCGCGTTGGCCTGGTCCCGATCAGCGACGCCGGCCTTTCGACCGGGCCGGCTCGGAGGGGGCGCGGGGAACTGCGCGACCGACCACCGACTACCCGCAGTCGGCAACGGACTTGCAGTCCCCGACGCTCCCCCGGAACCAGCTCCGCAGGAACTAGCTCCGCAGCACAGCCCCCGTGCGCTCAGCGGCCAGCGAAACCGCCGCGTCGCGGGCCGCCGACGCCTCGTCGACCGTCAGCGTCCGATCGGGTGCGCGGAAACGCAGCGCATAGGCCAGGGACTTGCGGCCCTCGCCGAGTTGCTCGGCGTTCTCGTAGAGGTCGAACAGCCGGATGGACTCCAGGAGTTCACCGGCACCCTCGCGCAGCGCGGCCTCCACGTCGGCGGCCGGGACCGGCTTGTCGACGACGAGGGCGACGTCCTGCGTGGCGACCGGGAAGGTGGAGATGCCCGGCGCCTGCGGGGTGTCGTCGCCGACCTGCTCCAGCAGGTCGAGGTTCAGCTCCATCGCGCAGGTGCGCTCGGGCAGCCCGAACGCCTTGAGCACGCGCGGGTGCAGCTCGCCCGCGTGGCCCACGACCCGCTCGACGCCGTCCACGACGACCGTGAGGTCGGCGCAGCGGCCCGGGTGCCAGGGACCGTACTGGCCCTTGCGGACGGTCGGTTCGGCCCCGGCCTCGCGGGCGACGGTCCGGGCGGCCTCGATCGCGTCGGCCCAGTCGGCCGGGCGGCCCTTGCCCCACCAGCCGGCCTGCTCGCGGGCGCCGGTGAGGACGACGGCCACGTGGCGCGGCTGCTCGGGCAGCACGGCGGTCAGCCCGGCGATCTCCTCGTCGGTGGGACGCCGGTCGACGGGCAGCCGGACGGCGAGCCGCTGCTCCTCGCCCGGGTGGAAGACCAGACCGGTCTCGAACAGGGCGAGGTCGTGGCTGCCGCGGCCGTCGTTGCGGCGCAGCGCGCCGAGCAGGCCCGGCAGCAGCGTCGTCCGCAGCGCGGGCTCCTCGTCGTTGAGCGGGTTGACCAGCTTGACCACGCGGCGGGCGGGGTCGTCGGCGTCCAGGCCGAGCTGGTCGAAAACCTGCTCGGCGACGAACGGGTACGTCGGCGTCTCGACGTAGCCCGCGCCGGCCAGGGCCCGGCCGACCCGGCGGTGCAGCCGCTGCCGGTGGGTCAGCCCGCGGCCCGAGGGGGGCTTGGGCAGCGTGGAGGGCAGGTTCTCGTAGCCCTCCAGGCGGATGACCTCTTCGGCCAGGTCGTTGGGTTCGGCCAGATCGGGCCGCCAGGACGGGACGGTGACGGTCAGCTCGTCCTGCCCGCCCGTCTCCCGACCACCGCCCCTCAACGACGCGTTCCACGCGGCAGTATTTCCCACGACGACGCAGCCGATCTCCTGCAGCCGGCGGACCACAATCTCGCGGCCGTAGGCGACGCCCGCGACCTTGTCCGGGTGGTCGGCCGGGACGGTGACGGTGCGCGGCGCGGAGGGTGCGACCACCTCGGTGACGCCGGCGTCGGCCGTACCGCCCGCGAGGAGGACCAGCAGGTCCACCGTGCGCTGGGCCGCGGCCGCGGCGGCCTGCGGGTCGACGCCCCGCTCGAAGCGGCGGGAGGCCTCGGAGGTCAGCTTGTGGCGGCGGGCGGTGCGCGCGACGGAGATCTGGTCGAAGTGGGCGGCCTCGACGACGACCTCGGTGGTGGTGCCCTCGGTGTCGTCGATCTCGGTGTTGGCGCCGCCCATGACGCCCGCGAGGCCGATCGGGCCGCGCTCGTCGGTGATGACCAGGTCCTCGGCGTGCAGGGTGCGCTTGACGCCGTCGAGGGTGGTGAACTTCTCGCCCTCCTCGGCCCGGCGCACGCCGATCGTGCCCTGGACGCGGGCGCGGTCGTAGGCGTGCAGCGGCTGGCCCAGCTCCAGCATCACGTAGTTGGTGATGTCGACGGCGAGCGAGATCGGGCGCATGCCGGCCTTCTGCAGGCGGCGCTGCAGCCAGATCGGGGAGCGCGCCTCGGGGTCGAGGCCGGAGACCGTGCGGGCGGTGAAGCGGTCGCAGCCGCGCGGCTCGTCGATCCGCACCGGGTAGCCGAAGGCGTTCGCGGCGGGTACGTCGAGCAGGGCGGGGTCGCGCAGCGGCAGGCCGTAGGCGATGGCGGTCTCACGGGCGACGCCGCGGATGGACAGGCAGTCGCCGCGGTTGGCGGTGACGGCGATGTCGAGGACCTCGTCGACCAGCTCCAGGAGCTCGATGGCGTCCTTGCCGACCTCGGTCTCCGGGGGCAGCACGATGATGCCCTGGCTGCCGTCGTCGCCCATGCCCAGCTCGTCGCTGGAGCAGATCATGCCGTGGGAGGTCTTGCCGTAGGTCTTGCGGGCGCTGATCGCGAAGCCGCCGGGCAGCACGGCGCCCGGGAGGACCACGACGACCTTGTCGCCGACGGCGAAGTTGCGGGCGCCGCAGACGACCTCCTGCGGCTCGCCGGTGCCGTTGGCCTGCCCGACGTCGACGGTGCAGAAGCGGATCGGCTTCCGGAAGCCCTCCAGCTCCTCGATGGTCAGCACCTGGCCGACGACGAGCGGCCCCTTGAGGTCGGTGCCGAGCTGGTCGACGGTCTCGACCTCCAGACCGGCCGAAATGAGCTTGGCCTGGACGTCGCGGCCGGTCTCAGTCGCCGGCAGGTCGACGTACTCCCGCAGCCAGGAAAGCGGGACCCGCATCAGATCTCCATCCCGAACGGCCGGGTGAACCGGACGTCACCCTCGACCATGTCTCGCATGTCTTCGACGTTGTGGCGGAACATCAGCATCCGCTCGATGCCGAACCCGAAGGCGAAGCCGCTGTACTTCTCCGGGTCGACGCCGCAGGCGGTGAGCACCCGCGGGTTGACCATGCCGCAGCCGCCGAGTTCGATCCAGCCCTCGGAGGAGCAGGTGCGGCAGGGCCGGTCGGGGTTGCCGACGGACTCGCCGCGGCAGACGTAGCACACCATGTCCATCTCGGCGGACGGCTCGGTGAACGGGAAGAAGTTGGGCCGCAGCCGGGTCTTCATGCCCTCGCCGAACAGGGACTGGACCATGTGGTCCAGGGTGCCCTTGAGGTCGGCCATGGTCAGGCCCTCGTCCACGGCGAGCAGCTCGACCTGGTGGAAGACGGGCGTGTGGGTGGCGTCCAGCTCGTCCGTGCGGTACACGCGGCCGGGGCAGATCACGTAGACCGGCGGCTCGCGGTCGAGCAGCGAGCGGATCTGCACGGGCGAGGTGTGGGTGCGCAGGACGACGCCGGACTCGGTGCCGCCCTCGGGGCCCTGCACGAAGAACGTGTCGTGCTCGCCGCGGGCCGGGTGGTCCGGGCCGATGTTCAGGGCGTCGAAGTTGAACCACTCGGCCTCGACCTCGGGGCCCTCGGCGACCTCGTAGCCCATGGCCACGAAGATGTCCTCGATGCGCTCCGAGAGCGTGGTCAGCGGGTGCCGGGCGCCGGCCGGGACGCGGTCGTACGGCAGCGTGACGTCGACGTCCTCCTCGACCAGCACGCGGGCGTCCCGCTCGGCCTCCAGTTCGATCTGGCGGGCGGCGAGCGCCTTGTTGACCGCGCCGCGGGCCATGCCGACGCGCTTGCCGGCGTCGGCCTTGGCATGCGGGGGCAGGGCGCCGATCTCGCGGTTGGCGAGGGCCAGCGGGGAGGCGGGGCCGGTGTGGGCGACCTTGGCCTCGTGGAGCGCGTCGAGGCTGTCCGCGGCGGTGAAGGCGGCGAGCGCCTCGTCCCGCATGCGCTCGATCTCTTCCGGTTTCAACGCCTCGACCTCGACAGGGTCGTACGACTTATTGGGTGCCGACATCTCTTCCCGTGCTTCCGATTGGCTGGGGTGCCCCGTCTACGGTCCGCAGACGATCTCGTGTGTCTGTGGAACTGGACGCAAAGGTGCCATTGGCCGAGTCTAACGGGGCTGGGGAAAGCGAATGCGCCCGTGGGTCCTCGGCAGGTCGCTCAGAGCAGGTGTGCCGGGGTGCCCACGGGCAGGGTAAATCGGAATTCCGCGCCGCCGCCGGGGGCACGGCCGACCGTGATGGTGCCGCCGTGGGCCTCGACGATGCCCTTGACGATGTAGAGCCCGAGGCCCGTGCCGCCGCGCTTGCTGCCCCGCCAGAAGCGGGTGAAGACGCGGTTCATGGACTCCTCCGGAATGCCGGGCCCCTCGTCGCGCACCGTGACCGACGTGGCCGTGTTCTCGATGGTCCCGGTGGTCTCCCCCTCCCGGGGGGACGGCGCGGGCGTGACATCGATGGTGACAGTTCCCTCGCCGTGCCGCACGGCATTTTCGATCAGGTTGCTCAGCACCTGGTCGATCTTGTCCGGGTCGGCCCACAGTTCGGGCAGCGGCTGCTCCATGCGGACCAGGAACCGGTCGGCGGGCTGGCCCGCGGAGACGTACGCCTGGACGTGCCGGCCGACCGCGGCGCCGATGTCGACGAGCTGGCGGCGCACCTCGAGCCGGCCGGAGTCGATGCGGGATATGTCGAGCAGCTCGGCGATGAGCCGGGTGACGCGGTCGGCGTCGGCGTCGACGGTCTCCAGCATCAGCCGTTTCTGGTCGTCGGTGAACCTCTCCCACTTGGCGAGCAGGGTGGCGGTGAAGCCCTTGACGGAGGTCAGTGGCGAGCGCAGCTCGTGCGCCACGGTGGCGATCAGTTCGGCGTGGCTGCGCTCGGTGCGGCGGCGGGCCTCGGTGTCGCGGAGGGTGACGACGACGCGGCGGACCGGCCCGGTGGGGCGGGTGCGGACGTACTTCGCCGAGACGAGGACCTCCCGGCCTCCGTGCAGCAGGAGGTTGCGCTCGGGCTGGCCGACGCGGATGGCCAGCCCGCCGTAGGGGTCGGTCAGCTGCCACCAGCGCCGCCCCTCCAGGTCCTCCAACGGCAGCGCCTTCTCCAGGGGCTGTCCGAGGGCGTCCTCGGCGGGGATCGCGGTGATCCGGGCGGCGGCCGTGTTGAAGCAGACGACGCGCCCGTGCTCGTCGGCGACGACCAGGCCGTCGGGCAGGTCGTCGGGGGCGATGCCGAGTGCGGCCGGCTCACCGTGCCGGGGCGCGGGCGGGTGCCGCACGTCGCGCGTTCCCGGTGTGCTGCTCGTGCCGACACCCATCCCCGTACCCCACCTCTCAGCCGGTGCAGAGGACCCCCGAGCGGGTCACACTACTAGTTCTCCTCGCTCTCCGTGACGGAGCGGGATCCTCCGCGGGCGCGCTGTGCGCGGGCCGACGCGTAGAGACATACGGCGGCGGCGGTCGCGAGGTTCAGGCTCTCGGCCTTTCCGTGGATGGGGACGCGTACGACGGCGTCGGCGAGGGCGCGGGTGTGTTCGGGCAGGCCCCAGGCCTCGTTGCCGAACACCCAGGCGGTGGGGCCGCCCATGGTGCCCTTGTCGAGCTCGTCGTCGAGGTCCTGCTCGCCCGCGCCGTCCGCGGCGAGGACGCGCACGCCCGCGTCCTTGAGGCGGCCGACGGCCTGCTCGACGGGGACGCCGACGGCGACGGGCAGGTGGAACAGCGAGCCGACGGAGGCCCGTACGGCCTTGGGGTTGTAGAGGTCGACGGAGGCGTCCGTGAGGACGACCGCATCGGCTCCGGCGGCGTCCGCGCAGCGCAGGACGGTGCCGGCGTTGCCGGGGTCGCGCACGTGGGCGAGGACGGCGACCAGACGGGGCCGGGCGGCGAGGATCGTCTCGAACGGCGTGTCGAGGAACCGGCAGATCCCGACGAGTCCCTGCGGGGTGACGGTGGTGGCGATGTCCTCGATGACACCGTCGGCGGCGAGGTGGATCCGGGCGCCGGCGGCGCGGGCCTCCCCCACGATGCCGGCGTACCGCTCGGCCGCCTCGACCGTCGCGAACAGTTCGACGAGGGTGGCGCCGCCGTCCGCCGCCCGGTGCGCCGCCGCCTCCCGCACGGCCTGCGGCCCCTCGGCGAGGAACAGCCGCTCCTTGCCCCGGAAGTTCCGCTTGGCCAGCCGCCGCGCGGCCAGGACCCGGGCCGAGCGCGGGGAGATGAGGTCGGGGGTGGCGGGGGGCATGCTCTTCACCTTCGGGAACTCTCTGCGGGTGGCGCAGATACGGCNNNNCAGGCTTCTGCAGCCTGCGGGTCCCTTCAGTCACGTTGGTCGCCGACCGGAAGCCGGCGCAGCGTCACGCAGCCTTGGGCGCGTTGACGTCGCTCGGCAGGGCCTTCTGCGCGACCTCGACGAGCGCGGCGAACGCGTTCGTGTCGTTGACGGCCAGCTCGGCCAGGATCTTGCGGTCGACCTCGACGTTCGCGGCCTTCAGACCCTGGATGAAGCGGTTGTACGTCATGCCGTTGGCGCGGGCAGCGGCGTTGATGCGCTGGATCCACAGCTGACGGAAGTCACCCTTGCGCTTCTTGCGGTCGTTGTAGTTGTAGACCAGCGAGTGGGTGACCTGCTCCTTGGCCTTGCGGTACAGACGCGAGCGCTGACCGCGGTAGCCGGAGGCCTGCTCGAGGATCGCCCGGCGCTTCTTGTGGGCGTTGACTGCCCGCTTGACGCGTGCCACTTGATTAACTCCTTGTAGCGGGGCCGTGGTGGTGCTCGCACGGCCCGGAAACGAATGGGTCCCGGTCCTGACGTAGGGCGCGCTGGATCAGAGGATCACGCGCCGCCGCGTCACTTGCCGAGAAGCTTCTTGATCTTCGCGGCGTCGCCCGGGGCCATCTCGGCGTTGCCGGTGAGGCGACGCGTCACACGGGACGACTTGTGCTCGAGCAGGTGGCGCTTGCCGGCGCGCTCACGGAGCACCTTGCCGGAGCCGGTGACCTTGAAGCGCTTCCTGGCACCGCTGTGCGTCTTGTTCTTCGGCATAGCGCCGTTCTCTCCTCGTGGGTGGCGCTCCGGTGCCCGGTTGCGAGAACCGGGCACGGTGGAGCGTCGCTCTTGTATCGGTTACATCCTGGGACGCGCGTCCCAGGGTGGGGTCACGCCTCGGCGGGCTCCTCGGCCGGTGCCTCGGCGTCCGCGGTGTTCTGCGAGCGACCGGGGTTGGCCTTCGCGTCGGCCTTGCGGGCCTCCTGCGCCTGGCGGGCCTCGGCCATCGCCTCGGTCTTCTTCTTGTGCGGACCGAGAACCATGATCATGTTGCGGCCGTCCTGCTTCGGGTTCGACTCCACGAAACCGAGGTCCTGGACGTCCTCCGCGAGCCGCTGCAGCAGCCGGTAGCCCAGCTCGGGCCGGGACTGCTCGCGACCACGGAACATGATCGTGATCTTGACCTTGTCGCCCTGCTTGAGGAACCGGACGACGTGACCCTTCTTGGTGTCGTAGTCGTGCGGGTCGATCTTCGGCCGGAGCTTCATCTCCTTGATGACCGTGTGCGCCTGGTTCTTGCGCGCCTCACGGGCCTTCATGGCCGACTCGTACTTGAACTTCCCGTAGTCCATGAGCTTGCACACGGGCGGACGGGCGTTCGCCGCGACCTCGACCAGGTCCAGGTCGTACTCCTGCGCAAGCTCCAGTGCCTTCGCGAGCGGCACGATGCCGACCTGCTCGCCACTGGGACCGACAAGTCGCACCTCGGGAACGCGAATCCGGTCGTTGATGCGGGGCTCGGCGCTGATGGATCCTCCTCGGTAGCACCACGCGACGGTCTGGCGGACAGCCGCGTACGTCTGTGATTCGTTAGACCTGACCGCGCCGAAGCAGTAAAAATGCCCCGGACGATCACAGGCGGGGCTCCTCGAACTACCGGAGCAACCGCCGCGAGGACCGCGGGGCGCACTTTCGGGCGGATCGCCACCACTGGGGATGGGACCGCCTGACCGGTGACCCGCCGCCCCGGAGAGCGGTCAGGTGGGAGTTCGAAGCCTCCACTTGTGGGCCGGACTCGTGTGTCGCACGACATGCGGGTCCGACCGGTCGTCACACAAGGTTAGCAGCAACGGGTGGGAACAGCTAATCGGAACAGGACGGGGCTTGGTGAGAGCGGAGGTCCGCCCTGCCCCTATCGTGTGGGGCATGAGTGAGACCCCCTCCGAGAGCCCCGAGACCCCCGACTTCGACGCCATGACCCGCGACATCGCCGAGGTCCCGGCGGTCGAGGTGATCGTGACGGTCGCCGTCAACCTGATGAGCGCCGCCGCCGTGAAGCTCGGTCTGACCGAGGAGGGCGACAGGTACAAGGACCTGGACGAGGCGCGCAAGCTGGTGGCCGCGCTCGCCGGGCTGCTGGACGCGAGCGCGACCGAGATCAGCTCCTTCCACGCGGCGCCGCTGCGCGACGGTCTGAAGTCGCTGCAGCTGGCGTTCCGCGAGGCGTCGGTCGTCCCGGACGAGCCGGGCCAGGGCCCGGGCGAGAAGTACACCGGGCCGGTCTACGGCTGACCCGCCCGCCCCCGCTCCCTCGCGTCCCTGCTCCCTCAGGTTCCTACTCCTTCACGTCCTTCACGTACAAGGGCTCGCCCGGCGGCGTGGCCCCGGCCGGCAGCAGTGCCAGGTCGAGGCCGCGCACCAGGCGGGCCCTCAGTGTGTCGCTGGCGGCGAGCCGCTCGGCGACGGCGCGGACGGCCTCGGCGGGGGCGGCGCCGGCGGACGGGTCGAGGACGAGGGCGAGGGTGCCGTCGGCCCGGCCCGGTCCGAGGTGGGCGCGCAGCACGGCGGGCTCGGCGGCGACGGCCTCCCGTACGGCGGCGGCGACGGCCGGGTCGGCGAGCGGGTCCGTCGTCGTGCGGCCCTCGGCGAGGGCGAGCAGCGCGGGCCCGGTCAGCTCGAACGGCACCGGTCCGGCCACGTCCAGCACCACGGTGTCCGCCTTCTCGTGCGCGGCGGCCTCCAGGGCCTGGTGCAGCGGTACGGCCACGGGCCGGGCGTCCGGGTCCCAGCGGACCAGGGAGTCGGTGGAGGTGAAGGCGGGCAGCGCGGTGCGGTGACCGGCCTTCAGGGTGGGGACGGCCATGTCGCTGGTCTTCTCGCGGCGCAGCCCGTTCTCGTCCTCCTCCACCTCGCCGAGGACGGCCACGACGGGGACGAGGAGCCGGGCGCCCTTGAGCGCCCGCAGGACGGGTTCCACGGCGGTGCGGTCCTCGGCCCAGGCGGCGAGCGCCGCGCTCAGCCGGGGGTCGGCGGAGCCGTCGTCGTCGGCGAAGGGGGAGGTGGGGATGTTCTTCTTGGCCACGGTCCTCGACCCTATCGGCAGGGTGCGCGGTGTTCTCAGGGAGGCGGCGGTGGAGTCGGTGGCGGTGGCGGTGTGCGGTGTCGGCGCCGGACAGAGCTTCGTGTACGGCGACGGCGCGTACGAGACGGCGAGCATCGTCAAGGTCGACATCCTGGCGGCGCTGCTGCTCCGGGCCGAGGACGCGGGGCGGCGGCTGACGGCGCGGGAACGGGCGTACGCCGCCGCCATGATCGGGCACAGCGACAACGACTCGGCGTCGGCGCTGTGGCGGAGCATCGGCGGGGCGGACGGGCTGGACGCGGCGAACGAGCGGTTCGGGCTCAGGGACACCGTCGGCGGCGCCGGCGCGCTGTGGGGTCTGACCCGGACCACCGCCGCCGACCAGCTCCTCCTGCTGCGGCAGGTGTTCGGCGGCGACTCGCGGCTGGGCGAGGCTTCGCGGACGTATCTCCAGGGCCTGATGGGCCGGATCGCCGCGGGCCAGGACTGGGGGGTGTCGGCCGCGGCGGACGGCTCCGCGTGGGCCCTGAAGAACGGCTGGCTGCCGCGCGGCACGACCGGGCTGTGGGTGGTCAACAGCATCGGCCGCGTGACGGCCGGCGGCCACGACTGCCTGGTGGCCGCGCTGTCGAACGGCAGCGCGACGAAGGAGCGGGGCATCGCCCTGGTCGAGGCGGCGGCGCGGCAGGCGGTGTCGGCGTTCCGCGGGAGCGCGTCCCCGCGGGACTAGTGCCGCAACAGGCAACGTTCGCCCCGTCGCGACGCCCGGCACGCACTCTCGCCGCACCGCCCGAAAGCCCAAGTACATCCAGTACGAGGACTTCCGGCCGGCACGCCGAGAGCACGCACCGGACGCCGCTCCTTGACGGGCAAACGTTGCCTGCCGCGGCACTAGAAGAAGTCGCCGGGACTGCGGAACCGGTGGTCGTCCTCGCCCTCACGGCGCCCGCGCCACAGGACGACCGCCACGACCAGCAGCACTCCCCCGACGCTGCCGGCGAGGGGGCCGGCCCAGCCGAGGGCGGTGCCGTCCGGTGCGGCCGAGTCGGGGCCGGGGCCGAAGTACTCGTCGCCGTAGGACGCCGCCCGCAGGCCCTCCGGCNNNNAGGCGGGCGGCTGCCCTGATGGCGGCGGCGGGGTCGATCAGACCGAAGCCGCGGGAGTCGTCGCGGCCGCCGACGGGGGCGTTGCGGGCGGTGTCCTGCAGGAGCTTCTTGATCTGGGCGGGGGTGAGCCCCGGGTGGGCGGCCTTGACGAGGGCGACGGCGCCGGAGACGAAGGCGGAGGCCGCGCTCGTGCCCCAGCCCTCGTAGTACTTGTGGTCGGGGTCGGCGATGACGACGTCCACGCCGGGCGCGCTGACCGTGGCGTACCAGCGGCGGGTGGAGAAGGCGGCGCGGGTGCCGTAGCGGTCCACGGCGGTCGCGGCGATCACGCCCGGGTAGGCGGCCGGGTAGGAGATGTTGTCGCCCTTCTCACCGCCGTTGCCGGCCGAGGCCACGACGACGGAGCCTTTGCTCAGCGCGTACTGGACGGCCTCGTCCTCGGCGGGCTCGGGGTGCGCGGAGGCCGAGTCGTCGCCGAGGGAGAGGTTGATGACGTCGGCGCCCTGGTCGGCGGCCCAGCGGATGCCGTCGGCAAGGGCGTTGCCGCGGGTGGTGCGGGCCTTGGTGCGGGCGGAGTCGCCGTCCTCGAGGATCACGCGGACGGGCAGGATCTTCGCCTCCGGGGCGATGCCCAGGACGCCGTCGGCGTTGCTGGGGCCGTGGCCGTGACCGGCGATGATGCCGGCCATGGCGGTGCCGTGGCGGGCCCAGGCGCGGTCGCCGGGCCGCGCGCCGAAGCCGATCATGTCCTTGCCGGGCAGGACGTTGCCGACGAGGTCGGGGTGGTCGGCCTCGACGCCGGTGTCCAGCACGGCGACGGTGATGCCCTCGCCCTTGGTGGTGCGCCAGACCTCCTCGGTGTGCAGGGCCTCGAGTCCCCACTGCTGGGCGCGGATGCCGTCGGCGTGGGCGGCGGTGGGGGGCACGAGGACGAGACAGGCGGCGAGGAGCAGACTCAGGGTGCCGGCTCTGCGGATCGTGCGGGACACGCGGGTGCCGGGGGTCGCGGCGGTGTTCACGGCAGTCTTCACGGTGGTGTTCACGACGGCTTCTCCGTGGCCGGCTCGACGGTCCGGCGCAGGCTCCGTTCCATGCGGTCGGCCAGACCCTGGGCCTCGTTGCCGAGGCCCGCCTGGGCGGGGGCCGTGGTGGCGCCGGCCTCCGTCGCGTCGGCGGCGGGCTGCGGGGCGTCGACCGTCCGGCCGTCGGCCCAGCCGGAGACGGCGTAGACGACCACGGGAACCTCGGTCAGCACGGAGACGGTCCAGGACGCGCGCTGCTTGTCGCCGAAGGCCGCGGCGACGGTTCCCTCGGCGGCGTACGGGCGGGGCACGAGGTCGGTACGACGGGTGAGCCCCTCGTTCTTGAAGCGGGTGGCGAGGGAGTTCATGGCGGAGGCGTCGGCCTCGGTGAAGAGCAGGCCGACGGTGGTGACGTGGCTCTGGGTGGCGTCGGTGTAGGTGGCGCGCAGCAGGCGGGCGCAGCCGACGGGGGCGAGGACCTTGCGCAGCAGCGGGTCGAAGGCGCCCGCGCAGCCGCTGTCGGGGGCGACGGCGACGCGGGTCCAGGTGCGGTCGGCTCCGCCGGGGCCGGCGCCGCGGCCCTCCACGGTGGGAGGGAAGAGCCGGTCGACGGGGACGCTGTGCCATCGGGCGCCGGCGGCGGCGAAGCCACTGGCCCCGCCGGTCCCGCTCGGCTCTCCGGTGAGCCAACTCCCGGTTATGGCACCGCCAATGAGCCCGAGCCCCAGCACGACACAGGCCGCCGCCACGGCGGCCCGCGGCCGCACCCGCACTCCGCCCACCCGAGTCCGCCCCCGCTCGTCGTACCCCTCGCCCGGTGCCGTGGCGGCTCCCCAGGACAACGCGGGATCGGGCATCACACCGAACGCGGGCCGCTGGGCCGCCGCCCCGTGCGCGTCACCGCCGCCGGCCGGACCGTCGAAGCCGGGTCGCGGAGCCACGCGCCCGGATCCGGCGGATCTCCAGGAGTCACCGGGCACGTCACCGCCGGCCCGGGAGGCGCCGGGGGCGGGACGCGAAGCCGCGTCCCGCCGCCCGGACCCGTCGAAGGCCCTGGGGCCACCGCGCGCGTCGCCGTCGGCCGGCGAAGCGGCGGAGGCCGGGCGGCGCGGCGGGAGGCCGGTGCGGGTCACGGCGTCGGCGGGGCCGTCGGTCCGGCCGGGCTCGCTCGGGCGGGGAGCCGGGGCGGCGGTACCGGGTCTGCCGACGGTGGGGCGGGGCGCGGCGTCCGGCCGGGGGGCGCGCGCGGAGGGCGGGGCCGTCGGGCGGGGCGGAGCGCTCGGGGCCGGGGGACGCCGGAGAGGGACGGGACGCAGGCGTGCGGTCGTCTCCGGCGCGGTCTCGGCCGGTGCGCCGGTACCCCGGGCCGTCGACGGCCGGGGTGCCGGACGCGGCGGTATGCCCCCGGGCGCGTTCCGGCCCGGCGTCCCGTGGCCGGGCCTCGCCGACGCGCCGGGGAAGCGGGCCGTGGCCCGGCCGTCCCCGGTGCCGGTGCCGGTGCCGGTTCCGGTTCCGGATGCCGAGTCGTCCGCGAAGTCCTGGCCACCCGACGGCGCCCCGCGACCGGCCGCGGCCGACGCACCGGAAGAACCGGCCGATTCCACGGGCGCCCCACCCCGGCCGGGTGTCGACGGCGCCTTCGAGGGCCGGGCCGGAGCCCGGCCTCCGCCGTCCACGGACGTCCCACGCCCGGCGGCCGGCGGTCTGTCCGGGAAGCGGGCCGTGGCCGGGGGCGGGGGCGGGGAGTAGAAGTCCGGGAAGCGGGGGCGGAGGGCGTCGGTGCGGGGTGACGGGACGGCGGTGTCGCGTTCCGTGACGCGGGGGCCGGCGGCCGGTGCGCCGGGGGGCACCGCGCTCGGCTCGGCGTCCCTCCCGTCGGCGCTGCCGTCGAAGTCGCCCCCCGCGGGTCGCGTCGGCCGCGGGGGGACGGGGGCGTGACGCGCTTCTGTGCTCATGCACCCCCCGTTTCCTCGTGCCCGGGCCGTTCCGCCGGGCGCGGCCGTCCTCGTCGCCCCGCCCGGCGCGGACTCGTCGTCACGGGGCACGCATACCCGTACGGGCGGATCGCCATCCCGGCTCAACTCCGCGACCAGGATCACTGCGTGTCTCCGCCGTACGTGCGCGTCACTCTACGGGCTGCTCCCACCTGAGCGTGAGCCAGTCCGGGAGCCCGGGGCATCTGCCCGGAACGTCCCCCTACCCTGCGGTAATCCGGTCTGGCAGGCTTCGTTCATGACTGCGCGCGCCGCCGATCGGGCCCGTTACGACCGGGCCACCGCCCATCTGGACGCCCCCGTCGCGATCGTGGACCTGGACGCGTTCGACGCCAACGCGGACGATCTCGTCCGCCGGGCCGGCGGCAAGCCGGTCCGGGTCGCCAGCAAGTCCGTACGCTGCCGGGCCCTGCTGGAACGCGTCCTCGCCAAGGACGGCTTCGCGGGCATCATGTCCTTCACCCTCGCCGAGTCCCTGTGGCTGGCCCGCTCCGGCTTCGACGACGTCCTGCTCGCCTACCCGTCCGCCGACCGCTCCGGCTACGCCGAACTCACCGCCGACCCCGAGCTCGCCCGCGCCGTCACGGTGATGGTCGACGACCCGGCGCAGCTCGACCTCGTCGACGCCTCGCGCGAGGGCGGAGGCGAGGTCGTCCGGGTCTGCCTGGAGCTGGACACCTCGCTGAAGCTGCTCGGCGGACGCGTGCGGGTCGGCGCCCGCCGCTCCCCGCTGCACTCCCCCGCCCAGGTCGCCGGCATGGCCCGTGCGGTGGCCCGGCGGCCGGGGTTCGAGCTCGTGGGGATCATGGCGTACGAGGGGCATGTCGCGGGCGTGGGCGACGCGGTCGCCGGGCGGCCCCTGCGTTCGCGCGCGATTTGGCTGATGCAGGCCGCCGCGCGCCGGGAGCTGGCCGAGCGCAGGGCGGCGGCGGTGCGCGCGGTGCGGGCCGTGGCGCCGGGGCTGGAATTCGTCAACGGCGGCGGCACGGGCAGCGTGCAGCACACCGCGGCGGAGGACGCGGTCACCGAGGTCGCCGCGGGCTCCGGGCTGTACGTCCCGCGGCTCTTCGACAACTACACGTCCTTCCGCGGCCGTCCGGCGGCCCTGTTCGCCCAGCCCGTCGTGCGGCGCCCCGGCGTCGGGGTGGTGACCGTCCTCGGCGGCGGCTACCCGGCCTCCGGCGCGGCCGGCCCGGACCGGCTGCCGGTGCCGTACCTGCCCGAAGGGCTGCGCTACGACCCCCGGGAGGGCCCCGGCGAGGTGCAGACCCCGCTGCTCGGCTCGCCCGCCGACGACCTGCTGATCGGCGACAGGGTGTGGTTCCGGCACGCGAAGGCCGGGGAGCTGTGCGAGCGGTTCGACGCCCTGCACCTGGTCGAGGGCGACCGGGTGACGGCGACCGTACCGACGTACCGGGGCGAGGGCCGCACCTTCCTGTAGCCCGCCGGACGGCTCGGCCCGGCGAGCGGTGTTGGCGAAGACGGGGATGCAGACCATCGTTTGTCAGGGAGGGCCGTGTGACGGGACGACCGCTCATCGGGATCAGTACGTACCTGGAGCCGGGGGCTCGCTGGGGACTGTGGGAGCTGGAGTCGGCGCTGCTGCCGGTGGGTTATCCGCGGCTGGTGCAACGGGCGGGCGGACTCGCCGCGATGCTGCCGCCTGACGAGCCGGAGCGGGCGGCGGCGG
>NZ_JUJA01000077.1:38623-50125 GCF_001906585.1 Streptomyces kebangsaanensis
GTCGAGCCGGTGCGCTACGGCGCGGAGCCCGGCCCGCGCACGGGGCCGCCGTGCCGTGCCCGGGACGCCTGGGAACTGGCCCTGATCGAGGCCGCCCTGGCCGCGCGCCTCCCGCTGCTCGGCATCTGCCGCGGCATGCAACTGCTGAACGTCGCCCTGGGCGGCACCCTGGTCCAGCACCTCGACGGCCACGCCGAGGCGGTCGGCGCCTTCGGCGAGCACACGGTCAAGCCGGTCCCCGGCACCCGCTACGCCGCGGCCGTACCGGAGGAGACGACCGTCCCGACCTACCACCACCAGGCCGTCGACCTCCTCGGTGAGGGCCTGGTCGCGTCGGCGTACGCGGCGGACGGCACGGTGGAGGCCGTGGAACTGCCCGAGGGCTGGGTGCTGGGCGTGCAGTGGCATCCGGAGATGGGCGAGGACGTACAGGTCATGCGGGAGCTGGTACGGGCGGCGGCCGGCTCCTCCGGTACGGCCGGCTCCCCCGGCACGTAGGGCTCCCGCCCCGGCCGGGGCCCGGTCTCAGCTCCTTCCCGACCGGGTCAGGGAGAGCAGTTCGCGGGCCGGGCCGGCCGGGCGGTGGCCCGTCGGCCAGACCGCCCGCAGGTCGCGCCCGAGGGCGGCGCCGTCCACCGGGACGGTCACGAGCCGGCGCAGGGACAGCTCCTCACCGACCGCGAGTTCGCTGAGCACCGCCGGTCCGGCTCCGCTCACCGCGGAGGCCTTCACCGCCGTCGTGGAGGAGAGCTCGATCAGCGGGCGGGCGAGGCCGCCCAGCGCCGCGTCCAGGACCTGCCGGGTGCCGGAGCCCTTCTCCCGCAGGATCAGCGGGGTCGCGGCCAGTTCCGCCGCCGCCAGGGGGCGCCGGCGGCGGGCCCACGGGTGGGCCGGGGCCGTCACCACGACCAGGTGGTCGTGGCCGATCACCACGGAGTCCAGAGCGGACGGCACCGACAGCCCCTCCACGAAACCGAGGTCCGCCTCGCCCGCCAGCAGCCGCTCGGCCACCACCGCGGAGTTCCCGGCGAGCAGCGACACCGCCGTGTCCGGCCGTCGCGCGCGCAGCGCGATCAGCCACCCGGGCAGCAGGTACTCCGCGATCGTCATGCTGGCCGCCACCCGCAGCCGCGAGTCCCGCCGGTCGCGCAGCGCCTGCGCGCCCGCGTCGAAGGCTTCCGCCGCCTCCACGATCCGCCGCGCCCAGTCGGTGACCAGGGCTCCGGCGTCCGTCAGCCGCGACCCGCGCGGCGAGCGGTCCACCAGCGCCACGCCCAGTTGCCGTTCCATGGAACGGATCCGGCTGCTGGCCGCCGGCTGGGTGATGCCCAGTTCCCGCGCCGCCCCGCCGAGACTCCCCAGCCGTGCGACCGCCAGCAGCAGTTCGAGCGCGCCCAGGTCCGGCACCCGGTGCGCGAGTGGGGATCCCGGCGGTCGTCCCGCCCCGGCCTCGTCGCCGCCTCGGTTCGTCTCGGGCCTCGTCATAAGCCCAGTTTATGACTTGACAGCCACAAACCCCCTGGTGGTGGCCCCGGGCTTCGGAAAACCTGAAGTCATGGTCACCGCAGTCCTTCCCCTGCCCCGCTCGGCCGCGCCCCGGCCCCGTGTCCCCGCCGTCCGTCACCTCGGCCCCAACTGGTACGCCTCCGTCATGGGCACCGCCGCCGTCGGCACGGCGGGCGCCGCGCTGCCGCCGCACGTTCCCGGACTGCGCGCCGTCTGCACCGCCGTGTGGGCGCTCTCCCTCCTCCTGCTCACGGCCCTGCTCACCGCCCGCGCCCTGCACTGGACCCACCACCGCGACCAGGCCCGCGCCCATCTGCTCGACCCGACGGCGGCGCCGTTCTACGGCTGTCCGTCCATGGCGCTGCTGGCCGTGGGCGGCGGCGCGCTGTCCGTCGGACGGGACTGGATCGGCATGCCGGCCGCG
The DNA here is from genome assembly GCF_001906585.1 of Streptomyces kebangsaanensis. GTDB lineage: Bacteria > Actinomycetota > Actinomycetes > Streptomycetales > Streptomycetaceae > Streptomyces > Streptomyces kebangsaanensis. The sequence goes on from NZ_JUJA01000077.1 coordinate 40,554, forward strand.
GTCGCCCTGGACACCGTGCTGTTCACCGCGGGAACGGTCGTCGGGCTCGCGGCCGCCGTCTCCGTGCCGTACCTGATGGTCGTACACCACCGGCCGGAGCCGCGCCGGGCGACGCCCGTGTGGCTGCTGCCGCTGGTCGCGCCCATGGTGTCCGCCGCCCTCGGGCCCGCCCTGGTGGCGCACCTGCCGGCCGGGCAGGCGCGCCGGACCCTGCTGCTGGCGTGCGTGGCGATGTTCGGGCTGAGCCTGCTGGCGACCCTGGTGACGCTGCCCGTGGTCTTCTCCCGGCTGCTCACCGCGGGCCCGCTGCCGCTCGCGCTCACCCCGACGCTGTTCCTGGTCCTGGGTCCGCTCGGGCAGTCCACCACCGCCGTCGGCGCCTTCGCGGACACGGCCCCCGGTGTCGTACCGGCCCCGTACGACACCGGCTTCGCCGTGTTCGCCCTGCTGTACGGCGTGCCGGTGATGGGCTTCGCGCTGATGTGGTTCGCCTTCGCCGCCGCCCAGGTGCTGCGCGCCGGCCGCCGGGGCATGGGTTTCGCGATGACCTGGTGGTCGTTCACCTTCCCGGTGGGCACCTGCGTCACCGGCGCCGCGGCCCTCGCCCGGCACACCCACCTCGCCGCCTACGGCGCCCTGGCGGCCGGTCTGTACGCCGTCCTCGTCACCGCCTGGGCCGCGGCGGGCGTGCACACCGCGCGCGGGCTGGTCAGCGGCGTGCTGCTCGCAGCGTCTCGCCCAGTACCCGCGGAGCCCGCGCCAGCGACGGCCCGTACCACGTCAGGTGCCGTCCGCTGACCAGGGCGCAGGGCAGGCCGGGGAAGGCCTCGGGACCGTCGTCGGCGGTGAAGCGGTACGGCTCGTCCGGCAGGACGACCACGTCCGGGGCCGCCGCCCGCAGCTCCTGGAGCGGGACGCGCGGGTAGCGGTCGGCGTGGTGGGCGTACAGGTGGCCGACGCCCAGGCGGGCCAGGAGGTCGCCGGCGAAGGTGTCCCGGCCCAGCACCATCCAGGGCCGCCGCCAGACCGGCACGACGGCGGTCGTACGGCGCCGGGGCACGGGCAGGGCCGACCAGGCCGCCTCGGCCTCGTCCAGCCACCGGGGCCGGCGCACCGCGCCGCAGGCGTGCAGGACCCGCGCCAGCTCTCCGAAGGCCTGCGGCAGGTCGCGGACCTCGGTCACCAGCACCTCGAGACCGGCCGCGCGCAGGGCGTCGAGGTCGGGGGCGCGGTTCTCCTCCTCGTTGGCGATCACCAGGTCGGGGGCGAGGGCGACGATCCGCTCGGCCGCGGGATTCTTGGTGCCGCCGACGCGGACGACGTCGAGGTCCGCCGGGTGGCTGCACCAGTCGGTGGCGCCGACCAGCACGCCGGGCAGGGACACCGCCACCGCCTCGGTGAGCGAGGGCACCAGGGAGACGACCCGCATCAGCGCGCCCGGTCCTGCACCGCCTCGATGTGCTCCGCGACCGCGACCACGATCAGCCGCGTGTCCGGCACGGTCGCCCGCCAGCGGTGGCGGACCCCTCCGGTGAGGTACATGGTGTCGCCGCGGACCAGCCGGTAGGCGCGGCCCTCGGCCTCGATCTCCACCGCTCCGTCGGCGACGTACATCAACTCGTCGTTGCGGTGCTGGAACTCGCGGCCGGTGTCGTGGTCGCCGGTGAACTCCGAGGCGTGCAGCTGGTGGTGGCCGCGCACCAGGGAACGCATCCGGGGCTCGGGCTCCAGCTCGGTGGCCTCGGCGCGTACGACGTCGACGCTGCACGCCGGGTCGGCCGCCGCGAGCAGTTCGACGGCGGTGGTGCGCAGCGCGTCGGCGACCTTCTCCAGCGAGCTCGTGCTGGGGCGGGCCCGGTCGTTCTCGATCTGGCTCAGGAAGGGCACCGACAGGCCGCTGCGGTCGGCCACGACGGCGAGGGTGAGGCCCAGCGCGCGGCGGCGCCGCCGTACGGCCGCGCCCACGCGAAGGGGCTGCTCTTTGTGGTCGCCCATCGCTCCGGCTCCCTCCTTCACTCGTCGGTCCACTGCTCCTGGGGCCGCTGCCCGTGGCCCGGTCTCGGGCGCACTCCTTCTGAGGAGTTCTCTGCACCCTACGCATGTTCGGCAAACAGTTTCACGCGGCCGTCACGTCCTTGTAAGGATCGCGCAGGACCGAGGGGTACGGGCGTGACCCTGTGTGGTTGGCCGGATTCCGACCGTGCGCACGGACGAGGGGCGGACCCTGCCCACGTGGTGGGGAGGGCCCGCCCCTCGGGCGGCGTTCGGCGCCGGGGTCTCCGCGGGGTCGTCCCGCGGTCGGGTGACGGCGATGTCCTCGTCCCGTCCGGGACTACTCGACGTCCGGGATGCTCCTGCCGTCGGCCGACCTGGCGGATGAGCCGGCCGGTATCGGGGCGAGCTTGTCGACGACGTCCGGGTTGCCCTTCAGCCAGGTGCGCACGGCGTCCTGCTGCCGGCCCTTGCCCGCCTTGTTGATCTCGGACTCGAGGCCGGTGAGCTGCTTCTCGCTCAGCTTGAAGTTCTTCAGCCAGCCGCCGGCGACCGGGTCGTCGGCGGCGAAGCCCTTGCGGGCCAGCGTGTGCACGCCGTCACCGGTGCCCCAGGCGCCCTCGGGGTCCTTCAGCTTCTTCAGGTCGTAGTCGCTGTACGCCCAGTGCGGCGACCAGAGCGTGACGACGATCGGTTCCTTCTTGCTGTAGGCGCGCTTGAGCTCGGCCAGCATCGCGGGCGTGGAGCTGTCGACGACCTTGTACTCCTTGTCCAGGCCGTACTCCTTGAGGACCTTGCTCTTGAGCAGGCCCATCATGCCGGCGCTGGACTCGATGCCGGTGACCTTCCCGCCGAAGACGGACGCCCTGCCCTTGAGGTCCGCCAGCGAGTCGACGTCCTTCACGTACGAGGGGACGGCCAGTTCCAGGGAGGTCGGGCCGTACCAGGAGCCGAGGTCCTCGAGCTGCTTGCCGTACTTCTTCCAGTACTGCTCGTGGGTGACCGGCAGCCAGGCGTCGGTCTGGAAGTCGACGCTGCCCTGGGCGAGCGCGGTGTAGAGGGGTCCCGCGTCGAACTGCCGGGCCTCGACCTTGTAGCCGCGCCGTTCGAGGACCTCCTTCCACAGGTAGGTGGAGGCGACGCCCTCGTCCCACGGGATGTACCCGATGGTGATCTTCCTGCCCTTGCCGATGTCGCCGCCGTCGGAGGCGGTGGTCGAGCTGTCTCCGTTGCCGCCGAAGATGCCCATGCCGCCCGCCACGAGGGCGAGGATCACCACGCCGACGACGGCGATCTGCGGCTGCGGCCGGTAGGACCAGATCTTCAGGCCCTTGGCGGCCCGCGCCCTGGCGGCGGCGCGCCGGCCGAGCGGGGAGACCTCGGTGCCCAGGGCGCTGGTCATGCGGTCCAGGTAGATCGCGAGGATCACGATGGCGACGCCGGACTCGGCGCCGAGACCCACGTTGAGCTGGCCGATGGCCTCGTTGACGTCGCCGCCGAGGCCGCCGGTGCCGACCATGCCGGCGATCGCGGCCATGGACAGGCCGAGCATGATCACCTGGTTGACGCCGGCCATGACGGTGGGCAGGGCCAGCGGCAGCTGGACGCGCAGCAGCGTGTTGCGGGGCGTGGTGCCGAACGCCTCGGCCGCCTCCACCAGTTCCTTGTCGACCTGGCGGATGCCCAGCTCGGTCATGCGCACGCCGGGCGCGAGGGCGAAGATCAGGGTGGCGACGATGCCCGCGGAGGCGCCCGTGCCGAAGAACAGGATGGCCGGGATGAGGTAGACCATCGCGGGCAGCGTCTGCATGAAGTCCAGGACCGGCCGGACGGCGGCGCTGACCCGGTCGGAGCGGGCCGCCCAGATGCCGACCGGCACCGAGATCACCAGCGCGATGATCGTGGCGACCAGGACCAGCGACAGGGTCACCATCGCGTTGGACCACAGCCCCATGGAGTCGATGAAGGCGAACCCCACGAAGGTGAGCACACCGGCGAAGGAGCCGCGCAGCCACCAGGCGAGCACGGCGAGGATGCCGGCGAGCAGCAGCGGGTGCGGCGCCTGGAGGACGGCGTTGATCCCGTCGTAGGAGCCGGTGAAGACGGACTTGCAGAGGTCGAAGAGCCAGGCCATGTGGCCGAGCAGCCAGTCGACCGTGGAGTTGACCCAGTCGCCGAGCGGGATCCTAGGCACGGGCCACCTCCTTCTCGCCGCCCTTGTCCCGCGGCGCGTCGCAGCTCACCGGGGTGCCCTGCTCGTCGCCGAGGAAGCCGACGAGACGCCGGCGCTGGACGACGCCGACGAGTTCCCGGTCCTCGTCCAGCACGGCGACCGGGTGGGGGACGCGGGCGCTGATCGCGCACAGCTCGGTGAACGGGGTGTGCGGGGTGACGGTGTCGCAGCCGCAGTCGGCCTCGTCGCCGCGCACCTCGCGGTCCATGACCACCTCCGCGGTCAGCACCCGGGAGCGGTCGACGTCCTGGGTGAAGGAGGCGACGTAGTCGTCGGCGGGGCGCAGCAGGATGTCCTCCGCGGTCCCGGTCTGCACGATGCGGCCGTCGCGCATGACGGCGATCCGGTCGCCCAGGCGCATGGCCTCGTTGAGGTCGTGGGTGATGAAGACGATGGTCTTCTTCAGCGTCTTCTGCAGCTGGAGCAGCTGGTCCTGCATGTCGCGGCGGATCAGCGGGTCCAGGGCGCTGAAGGACTCGTCCATCAGCAGCAGGTCGGCGTCGGTGGCCAGGGCGCGGGCCAGGCCCACGCGCTGCTGCATGCCGCCGGACAGCTCGTCGGGCCAGGACTTCTCCCAGCCGGCCAGGCCGCACAGGGCGAGCGCCTCGTCGGCGCGGCGTTCGCGCTCGGCGCGGGGCACGCCCTGCACTTCCAGTCCGTAGGCGGCGTTCTCGCGGACGCTGCGGTGCGGGAAGAGCGCGAAGTGCTGGAAGACCATGCTGATCTTCCTGGAGCGGACCTCGCGCAGCTCGCGGTCGCTGAGCGCGGTCAGGTCCTGGCCGTCGAAACTGACGGTGCCGGCGGTCGGCTCGAGCAGTCCGTTCAGCATCCGCAGGAGCGTGGACTTGCCGGAGCCGGACAGGCCCATGACGACGAAGATCTGGCCGGGCTCGACGGTGAAGGACGCGTCGATCACGGCGGCGGTGGTGCCGTCGGCGCGCAGTTCCTCACGGTCGGCGCCCTGCCGTAGTTTCTCCACTGCCTCGTCCGGTCGTCGGCCGAACACCTTGAACAGGTGTTGGGCCTGCAGTCTGGAAGACACACTTACCTCTTGTCTCGGGGGCAAGGACGGGATCCGGAGGAGTGCCAACAAGGGTGCTAACAGTTGAAGAAATCAACCACCTCTGATCCGGACTCGCGCCTGCCCAGACCCCCATGGCCGAAACCGAACTGTGAGCAGGGTCACAAGTCGCGCCCCTTCCGAACGGAACGCCCGTTTCGCGCGGCGGGCGACCGCCGGTGCCGTACGGCATGATGCGGGGCGTGACCGGACGACTGATGCTCCTCGACACCGCCTCCCTGTACTTCCGCGCCTACTTCGGCGTCCCGGAGTCGGTCAAAGCCCCGGACGGCACGCCGGTGAACGCCGTGCGCGGGTTGCTCGACTTCGTCGACCGCCTGGTCAAGGACCACCGGCCCGGCCACCTGGTGGCCTGCATGGACGCCGACTGGCGGCCGGCGTGGCGGGTGGAGCTGATCCCCTCCTACAAGGCGCACCGGGTCGCCGAGGAGCACGGGAGCGGCCCGGACGAGGAGGAGGTGCCCGACACCCTCTCCCCGCAGGTCCCGGTGATCGAGTCCGTTCTGGACGCCGTCGGCATCGCACGCGTGGGCGTCGCGGGGTACGAGGCGGACGACGTGATCGGCACCTTCACGGCGCGGGCGGAGGGCCCGGTCGACATCGTCACCGGGGACCGGGATCTGTACCAGCTGGTGGACGACGCGCGGGGGGTGCGCGTGCTGTACCCGTTGAAGGGCGTGGGAACGCTGCAGACCACCGACGAGGCGGTGCTGCGGGAGAAGTATGGGGTCGGCGGCAGCGGGTACGCGGATCTGGCGCTGCTGCGCGGCGACCCGAGCGACGGGCTGCCGGGGGTGCCCGGCATCGGGGAGAAGACGGCGGCCAGACTGCTCGCCGAGTTCGGCGACCTGGCCGGGATCATGGCGGCCGCCGACGACCCGGGGTCGAAGCTCACCCCGTCGCAGCGGAAGCGGCTCGACGAGGCGCGGCCGTATCTCGCGGTGGCGCCGAAGGTCGTGCGCGTGGCCGCCGACGTCCCGCTGCCGGACGTGGACACGTCGCTGCCGCGCACCCCGCGCGATCCGGCGGCGGTCCGGGAGCTGGCCGCCCGCTGGGGACTGGGAGGCTCCCTGCAGCGGCTGCTCGACACGCTGGGAGCGTCATGACCGCCATGTTAACTTAGGTAAGCCTAAGCAGTGGGGAACAGGGAGGCCGTCATGGCAGAACGTCCGGCGCGCAAGTCGCGGAGGATGCACACCGCGCAGGTCGTCCGCACCGAGCGGCTGACCCCGCACATGCAGCGGGTGGTGCTCGGCGGTGACGGTCTGGCGGACTTCTCGGCCGACACGTGCACGGACCACTACGTGAAGCTGCTGTTCCCGGCCGACGGGGTCACCTATCCCGAGCCCTTCGACGTGCAGCGGATCCGCGAGGAGTTCCCCCGCGAGCAGTGGCCGGTGACGCGGACGTACACCGTGCGCGCCTGGGACCCCGAGCACCGCGAGCTGACCCTGGACTTCGTGATCCACGGCGACGAGGGCCTGGCCGGCCCCTGGGCGCTGCTCGCGCGACCGGGCGAGACCGTGCGCTTCCTGGGCCCGGGCGGTGCCTACGCCCCCGACACGAGCGCCGACTGGCACCTGCTCGCCGGTGACGAGAGCGCCCTGCCGGCGATCGCCCGCTCCCTGGAGGCCCTGCCCGAGGGGGTCACGGCCCATGCCTTCGTCGAGGTCGCCGGGCCCGAGGAGGAGCAGAAGATCGACTCCGACGTGGAGGTGGTCTGGCTGCACCGCGGGGAGCGCCCCGTCGGCCAGGCGCTGGTGGAGGCCGTGCGGGCGCTGGACTTCCCCGAGGGCCGGGTGCACGCGTTCGTGCACGGCGAAGCCGGCTTCGTCAAGGAACTGCGCCGCCTGCTGCGCGTCGAGCGCGCCCTTCCCCGCGAGGACCTGTCCATTTCCGGCTACTGGCGCCTGGGCCACAACGAGGACGGCTGGCAGGCCGCCAAGCCCGAGTGGAACGCCCGCGTCGAGGCCGAACAGGAGGGCACGGCCCCGGCCGCGTGAACACATCGAAGCGGCGGTACCGGGGCGGGTACCGCCGCTTCGGCGTTGCCCGGACCGCCCGTCGGCCGGCCGGAAGGCCCGGACCGGCAGCGGGAACGTCAGCGGCCGTCGCCCCGGACGCGGGCGTGCAGGCGCATGTCGTGCCGGCCTTCCGGATGGAGGCCGGAGCTGCGTTCGGTGCCCTCCAGGGCGAAGCCGGTCCCGGCGGCGACGCGGCAGGAGGCCTCGTCGCGTACCGCGTGCAGGAGTTCGAGGCGGTGGAAGCCGGTCTCCTCCAGCGCCCAGCGGGTGAGGGCCGCGGTGGCGCGCGCGGCCGGGACGGTCCGGTACGCCACCTCCGCCGCGCCGTCCTCGAACCGCGCCTCACGCGGCGCGACCCGCCCCACCGGGCGGCCGCCGTCCGCGTCGGTCACCGCCCACCGGCCCGCCCGGTCCGCCGCCCGGGCGGCACGCCGCTCCTCGATCCGGTCGGCCGCCTCCGCCCCGGACCCGGCGGCCCTGGTGTGCCACCGGTGCATCACCGGGTCCTGGAAGACGGCATGCACGGCGGGCGCGTCCTCGGGCCTCCGGGGCGGCCGCAGGAGGAGATCGTCGCCGGTGGACAGGGTGGGCTGCGGGATCCGCGCGAAGGTGCCGGCGGGCAGGACCGGACCGGTGAGAATCGGCATGCCCCGCGTCCCGCCCACCCACGGACCACCGGCCCAGCGGTTTTCCCGGGGCGCACGACGCCTCGTAGGCTTCGGCCGATGAGACACCGCAGGACCCGTACTCCGCCCGCTCCCCTCCCCCAGCGCCACGGGGTGGACCCGGTGCGGGTGCGGCTGCCCGGCGACGGGACGTGGGCCACCGTGCGGGAGTATCTGGTGGAGCGGCTGTCGGGGGCGGGGCCCGGGGTGATCGAGGCGATGCTCGGGGCCGGGCTGATCGTGGGCGCCGACGGGCGGCCGGTGCCGTACGACGCGCCGTACGAGCCGGGGACGTACGTGTGGTTCCACCGGGAGCTGCCCGACGAGGTGCCGGTGCCGTTCCCGCTTCGGGTGGTCCACCGCGACGAGCACCTCGTCGTCGTGGACAAGCCGCACTTCCTCGCCACCACCCCGCGCGGCTCGCACGTCGCCGAGACGGCGCTGGCCCGGCTGCGGCGGGAGCTGGGCGTACCGGAGCTCACCGCGGCGCACCGCCTCGACCGGCTCACCGCCGGGCTCGTGCTGTTCACGGTGCGGCCCGAGGAGCGCGGCGCGTACCAGACGCTGTTCCGCGACCGGCGGGTACGCAAGGAGTACGAGGCCGTGGCGCCGTACGACCCGGAGCTCTCCCTCCCGCGGACCGTGCGCAGCCGGATCGTGAAGGAGCGCGGGGTGCAGGCCGCCCGGGAGGTGGCGGGCGAGCCGAACGCGGTCACGCACGTGGAACTGGCCGAGCACCGCGCGGACGGGCTCGCCCGCTACCGGCTGGTGCCGGGCACCGGGCAGACGCACCAGTTGCGGGTGCACATGAGCGCGCTGGGCGTGCCGATCCTCGGCGATCCGCTCTACCCGGTGGTCACCGGTCCCGTACCGGCCGGTGACTTCCGGCGTCCGCTGCAACTGCTCGCGCGGGCACTGGAGTTCACCGACCCGGTGACGGGGGCGGAGCGCCGCTTCACCAGCGGGCGGGAGCTCCAGGCGTGGTCGTCCTTCGCGCGGTGGGCGGATCAGTAGCCGCGCCACCAGCGCAGGAAGCGCTGCCACGCCCCCTCGGGGCGGCCCGTGCCGCCGGCCGGTACGGCGCTCGGGGCGGCCGGGGGCTCGGGTGGCGGTGGCGCGGGCCTCGGCGGCGCGGACACGGTGCCGATCTCCCAGGCCGGGCGTGCCCGCGGGATCGGATGCGGGGTGTGGCTCGGCTTGGCCGTCACGTCCTGCGTCGGCTGCGGGCTGAACCGCACGGGCAGCTCCACCAGGTGCTGCGAGGCGAGGGACTGCGTCCAGCGCAGTTCCTCCTCGGCGCAGTCGAGCCGGAGGTCCGGCAGCCGTGTCAGCAGTGCCTCGACGCCGACATCGGCGATGGCCCGCCCGATGTCCTGGCCGGGGCATTCGTGGGGGCCGCCGCTGAAGGCGAGGTGGGAGCGGTTGCCCTGCATGTCGGCCGTCGGATCGGGCCGTACCCGCGGGTCGACGTTGGCCGGCGCGATGCCGAGCAGCAGCCCGTCGCCCCGGCGGATGCGCCGGCCGCCGAGCTCGGTCTCCTGCTTGGCGAAGTAGCCGAGGATGGTGCTGAACGGCGG
>NZ_JUJA01000077.1:50141-54454 GCF_001906585.1 Streptomyces kebangsaanensis
ACTGCTCGACCGCCTGCGGAACCGTCATCTGCCCGCCGTTGAGCTGGGCGCGGAAACCGGGGTCGGTGAGCACCCGGCGGATGGTGTTGGCCAGCAGGTTGGCGGTGGCCTCGTAGGCGGCGATGAGCACCACCCGCAGGTGCTGGCTGACCTCGTCGTCGCTCAGGCCGGCCGGGTGGTTGATGAGGTGGCTGGTGAAGTCGTCCTCGGGCCGGGCCCGGCGGCGTGCGGTGAGCCGCCGCAGGCAGCCCATGACGTACTCGTTGCTGGCGATCGCCGTCTCGGTGCCCTTGAGCATGTCGCGGGCGGCCTGCACGATCCGGTCGTTGTACTCCTCGGGCATGCCGAGGACCTGGCACATCACCGCCATCGGCAGATGTTCGGCGAACTGGTCGACGAGTTCGGCGCGGCCCGACTCGCAGAACCGGTTGACCAGCCGCTGGGTGGCACGGCCGATGTGGCGGCGCAGGCCGCGCGGGTCGACGGTCGCCACGGCGCCGGTGACCGCGCCGCGCAGCCGCTTGTGCTCCTCGCCCTCGGCGTAGGAGCAGACGGGCTGCCAGGCGAAGTGCGGCATGAGCGGGTGGTCGGGCTTGACGGTGCCGTCCCTCAGCGGGGTCCAGGTACGGCTGTCCCGGGTGAACTGCGAGGGGGTGCGCACCATGTGCAGGTTCTCGGCGTGGCCGAGGACCACCCAGATCGGTACGTCGTCGTGCAGCAGCACGGGCGCCACCGGGCCGTACTCCTCGCGGAGCCGCCGGTACAGCGCCCGCAGGTCGGGGGTCTCGTGGAGCCGGTGCAGTCCCCCGGGTCCGGTGCCGTGCGCGGGGCAGCCGGGGGGCGGGGCGGGGGCGAGGTCGTCCGTACCGGTCGGGAAGTGGGGTTCAGGCGTCACAGCGGTCGCTTTCGGAACGGAAGGACGGAACGGAGGGTATGGGGGGCGGGAGGCGGCTCAGCGCGGCGGGCCCGTCACGGCCAGGGAGTGCAGGAAGCGCACCAGCGTCATCAGCACGTCCCGGCTGGAGGCGCGGCGGCGCGCGTCGCACTCGACGATCGGGATCTCCTCGGCCAGATCGAGGGCCGTACGCAGCTCCCGGACCGGGTGGCGGGGGGCGTCCGGGAAGGAGTTGACGGCGACGACGAAGGGCACGCCGCGCTCCTCCAGACGCCCTATGACGTCGAAGCTGACCTCCAGCCGGCGGGTGTCGGCCAGCACGACCGCGCCGAGGGCGCCCTCGAACAGCCCGTTCCACAGGAACCAGAAGCGCTCCTGGCCGGGGGTGCCGAAGAGGTAGAGCACCAGCTGGTCGGTGATGCTGATGCGTCCGAAGTCCATCGCCACGGTGGTCGCCGTCTTGGACTCGGAACCGTAGTTGTCGTCGACACCGATGCCGGCCTGGGTCATGGTCTCCTCGGTGGTCAGCGGTCTGATCTCGCTGACCGAGCCGACCATGGTGGTCTTGCCGACCCCGAAACCGCCGACGATCACGATCTTCACCGCGGCCTGGGCCGTGTGCGGCAGATGGTCCCCGGTGCGCGGGCCGGGAAGGGTGTCAGAGCCGTTGAAGTCCATGCATCACCGCTTCGAGGAGGGAACGGTCGGGGACCGCCTGGCGGACGATCGGCGCGCGGGCCTGTACCAGTTCGGCCGTGATCAGCTCGGTGATCAGCACCGTCATCGCGCTGAACGGCAGGTTGAGGTAGGCAGACAGCTCGGCCACGGACAGGGGCGCGGTGCACAGCCGCAGCAGCGCCGCCTGTTCCGGGGTGGCGGACGGCGGTGGGTCGGCACGCGCCACGATCAGCGTGACCAGGTCGAGGGCGGCGCGGGCGCCGTCCTCGTCCGCCCCGGCGACCACGTACAGGCGCTCGGGGTTCTTCGCCTCGCCCTGCTTGCCCTGCTTGCCCGGCCCGGGGGGCGGCGGCTCGTGCCGGGGGTAGCGCCTCTGGCGTCGCGGAGGGGTCATACGGTCTGCCCACCCCGTCGGGGCGGACTGGTCAGATGGGCGCCGATGCGGACCACCAGGTCGCGCATGCGGGCGCTCATCAGGCCGGGTTCGGTGCGGACGTCGGCGAGCACCGCGAGGTAGGCGTTGGCGCCGGCGGACATCAGGTAGAAGTAGCCGCCGTCGATCTCGATGATGACCAGCTTCATCCGGCCGTCGCTGCCGGGGATCTCGACGGCGACGGCGGTGGCGAGGCTCTGCAGTCCGGCGCAGGCGGCGGCGACCCGGTCGGCGGCGTCGGGGTCGCCGCCGTAGCGGGCGATGCGCAGGCCGTCGGCGGAGAGCACGACGATCATCTCGATGCCCGGTACGCCGTCGTGGAGCTCCTTGAGCATCCAGTCGAAGTTGGCTCGCTGCTGGATCACTTGTGGTCCCCCTCGTCGTCGGCCTGGGCGTCGGGCTCGGCATGGGCCGGCTTCTCGATCAGGTGCAGATAGGCGGTCGGGTCCTGGGTGAACGCGGTCGGGTCCGGTCCGGGGTTGTCCTTCTTCAGTCCGTCCCAGAAGGCCTCGACCCACAGGCCCGGTTCGGGTTCGTTCTCCTTGGGCGCGGGCCCGGGCACGTCCCACACGGACTCGCCGCCCTCCTGTGCGGCGCGCTCGGCGGCGGCCTGCTGGGCGATGCGCTCGCTGAGCGGGGTACTGACCCGGCTGCGGCGCTGCGGCAGACCGGTCGCGGTCCACTCGGTGACCTCGGGGACGTCGTCCTCCATGGACACCGTGGCGGGGATGCGGGGGCTGGTGGGGCGGCGCTTCTTGGGGGTGCGCTTGGGTCCCTCCACCGCGTCCTCGCCGGGCCGGGGGATGGAGGTGGCGCCGATGCCGTGGGCCAGCCCGGGGGCGGGGTCGGTGGTCATCATGTTGCTCGGCACGACGAGGACGGCGCGGACGCCTCCGTACGCCGAGGCCCGCAGCGAGACCTGCATGTTGTACGCCGAGCACAGGCGTCCCACGACCGCGAGGCCCAGTCGCGGGGTGTCGCCGAGCTCCTGCGGGTCGACGCCGGCCCTGGCCGCGTCGAGCAGCCTCTCGATCCGGGTGCGGGCCTCCTCGCTGAGGCTGACGCCGCCGTCCTCGATCTCGATGGCGACGCCGGTCTGCACCTCCACGGCGGTGACGTGCACCTTGGTCTGCGGCGGGGAGTAGCGGGTGGCGTTGTCGAGCAGTTCGGCCGCGGCGTGGATGACGGGCTCGACGTCGGTGCCCTTGATGTTGACCTTGGCGATGGAGTGCAGCTCGATGCGCCGGTACTCCAGGATCCGGGACATGGCGCCGCGCAGCACGCTGTAGAGGGTGACGGGGTTCGGCCACTGGCGGCCGGGGCGGCCGCCGCCGATGACGGAGATGGAGTCGGCCAGGCGGCCGATCAGCGCGGTGCCGTGGTCGATGCGCAGCAGGTCGTCGAAGACCTCGGGACTGCGGCCGTGGTCCTCCTCCATCTCCCTCAGCTCCCTGGCCTGCTGGTGCACGATCGCCTGGACGCGCCGGGCGATGCTGACCAGGGAGCGCTGTGTGGAGTCGCGCATGGTCTCCTCGTCGTCCACGATCTTGAGGATCGTGCGGACGACCTCGCGCTGCGACTCGGGGATCCGGCACCATTCGGGGTTGCCGTCGATGATGTCGCGCATCACCTCGCGGGGGGTGTTGTTGCAGCGCAGGTGGTGGATGGCGGCGGGGATGACGTCCGTTCCGAGCCGGACGATCTCCTGGTCGTGGGCGGCCAGGCGTCGCTCCAGGTACGCGGTGTGCCGTGCGTGCTCCGCCCGCTGGTCCTGGACGGTACGGCCGCGGCGCACCGCTTCGGTGCCCGTGGCGAGCACCAGGAGGGTGGCGACGACGCCGCAGCAGGCGACGGCGAGGCGGGCCGGGTCGGTCACCAGGGCGACGGCGGCTCCGGTGGCCGCCGCCATGACTATGGCCGGCAGCAACAGCACGCGCACGTAGGGAAGTTCACGGCCGCCGGGGGGCGATTGAACACTCACCATGTAAGCCCTCTGAGACGAATCGACTGGGGTTCGGGGCAGCTTCCAGTGGGGTATGTCATGGAACTGTCGGGATCTTCGGCATGTCTGCGGATGCTCGGGAACAAGCGCACGAATGCACCTCAACTCGGTGCGCCGCGGGCGAGCCTAATCCGACCGGATCATCGCCGTGCCATATCGAGCGACTGCCTGAAACGGGGCCCGGGACAGGAGTACGCTCGGGTCTTTTGCACACTCGGGGCACATTCGAACACAGAGTGTCACGAGGTACGGGTATACGGAATCGGCTCACCGTGACGGGTGAGGAAACACGTCAGGGCAGGGGC
>NZ_JUJA01000077.1:54474-72779 GCF_001906585.1 Streptomyces kebangsaanensis
CGGGCCCCTGCCCTGAGCGCGATGCGGCCGGCACGATCGGCCGACCGACGATGTGATCAGCCGACCGACGAGTAGGCCACGACTCCCCGCAGCAGCCCGTCCACCGCCTTGCGCGCGTTCCTGGCCACCGTCGAGCCCTCCGCGGGGGCCGCCGCCGAGATCTGGCCCAGCACGTCGATCACCTGCTTGCACCAGCGCACGAAGTCGCCCGCCGGCATCTCCGCCTCGCGCAGCACCTCGTCCAGCCCCTTGCCGGAGGCCCACATGTAGGCGGCCCAGGCGAAGCCGAGGTCGGGCTCGCGCTGGCCCACGCCCTCGGTCTGGTTGATGCGGAACTCCTCCTCCAGGGCGTCCAGCCGGCCCCAGATCCGTACCATCTCGCCGAGCGCGGCCTTCGCCCTGCCCGAGGGCAGCTTGGGCGGCACGGCATCGTCGCTCACCCGGGCCTCGTAGACCAACGCCGAGACGCAGGCGGCCAGTTCGGCCGGACCCAGGTCCTCCCAGACCCGCTCGCGCAGGCATTCGCTGGCGAGCAGGTCGAGTTCGCCGTAGAGCCGGGCGAGCCGCTTGCCGTGCTCGGTCACCTCGTTGCCCCGCAGGTAGTCGAGCTCGGTGAGCAGCGCCACGATGCGGTCGAAGGTGCGCGCGATGGTGTTCGTACGGCCCTCGATGCGGTGCTCCAGCTGCTTGGTGTCGCGCATCAGCCGGTGGTAGCGCTCGGCCCAGCGGGCGTGGTCCTCGCGGTCGTCGCACCCGTGGCAGGGGTGGGCGCGCAGCGCGGCGCGCAGCCGGGCGATCTCGCGGTCGTCGGCCGCCTGGGAACGCCGCTTGCGCTGCCGCTCCGGCGGGATGTGCCCGGCCTTGGTGCGCAGCGCGGAGGCGAGGTCCCTGCGGGACTGCGGGGAGCGGGGGTTGAAGGACCTCGGGATCCGCATCCGCTCCAGCGGCTCCACGGGCACCGGGAAGTCGATGGACGCCAGTCGCTTGACCTGCCGCTCGGCGGTCAGGACGAGCGGGCGCGGGCCGTCGTGGTGCTCGAAGCCGCGGTGGCCGTCGGAACGCCCCGCCGGCAGGCCCGGGTCCAGCACCAGCGCCAGGCCGGCGTACTTGCCGGTGGGCACGTGGATGACGTCGCCCGGCTTGAGCTTCTCCAGGGCCACGGCGGCCTCGGTACGCCGCTGGACCGCGCCCTGCCGGGCCAGCTCGGTCTCGCGGTCCTTCAACTCGCGGCGCAGCCGCGCGTACTCCGAGAAGTCGCCGAGGTGGCAGGTCATCGAGGCCTGGTAGCCCTGCAGGCCCTCCTCGTTGCGCTGCACCTGCCGGGAGATCCCGACCACCGACTTGTCGGCCTGGAACTGCGCGAAGGAGGTCTCGAGCAGTTCGCGGGAGCGGTGCCGGCCGAACTGCTCGACCAGGTTGACCGCCATGTTGTACGACGGCTTGAAGCTGGAGCGCAGCGGATAGGTGCGGGTACCGGCCAGACCCGCCAGGTGCTCGGGGCTCATGCCCCGCTGCCACAGCACCACCGCGTGCCCCTCGACGTCGATGCCGCGACGGCCGGCGCGGCCGGTCAGCTGGGTGTACTCGCCGGGGGTGATGTCGGCGTGCTGCTCGCCGTTCCACTTGACGAGCTTTTCCAGCACCACCGAGCGGGCGGGCATGTTGATGCCGAGGGCCAGGGTCTCGGTGGCGAAGACCGCCTTGACCAGGCCGCGCACGAACAGCTCCTCGACGACCTCCTTGAAGGTCGGCAGCATGCCCGCGTGGTGGGCGGCGATGCCGCGCTCCAGGCCCTCCAGCCACTCGTAGTAGCCGAGCACGTGCAGGTCCTCCGGCGGGATGGCGGCGGTGCGCTCCTCCACCAGGGCGCGGACCTCCTCCCGGGCCTGCTCGTCGTTGAGCCTGAGGCCCGCGTACAGGCACTGCTGGACGGCGGCCTCGCAGGCGGCGCGGCTGAAGATGAAGGTGATCGCCGGGAGCAGGCCCTCGGCGTCCAGCCGTTCGATGACCTCGGGCCGGCTCGGGGTCCAGATCCTGGAGCGCTGTCTCCGCTCGCGCTCACGGTCGGCCTCGCGCATGTTCCGGCCGCGCCGGCGGTCCGTGTAGGAGGGGCGGCCGGCCTCCAGGCGGGCCATGCGCGTCAGGTCCGGGTTGACGGCCTTCTTGTGGCCCTCGCCCTCCTCGAACAGGTCGTACATCCGGCGTCCGGCCAGCACGTGCTGGAACAGGGGCACGGGCCGGTGCTCGGAGACGATCACCTGGGTGTCGCCGCGGACGGTGTCCAGCCAGTCGCCGAACTCCTCGGCGTTGGACACGGTCGCCGACAGCGACACCAGGGTCACCGACTCGGGCAGATGGATGATCACTTCCTCCCAGACGGCGCCGCGGAAGCGGTCGGAGAGGTAGTGCACCTCGTCCATGACCACGTAGCCGAGGCCGAGGAGGGTCTGGGAGCCGGCGTACAGCATGTTCCGCAGCACCTCGGTGGTCATCACGACCACCGGGGCGTCGGGGTTGAGGCTGTTGTCGCCAGTGAGCAGGCCGACCATGCCGCTGCCGTAGCGGCGGCACAGGTCGGAGTACTTCTGGTTCGACAGCGCCTTGATGGGCGTGGTGTAGAAGCACTTCCTGCCCTGTCGCAGGGCGAGGTGGACGGCGAACTCGCCCACGATCGTCTTGCCGGAGCCGGTGGGCGCGGCGACCAGCACGCCCTTGCCCGCCTCGAGCGCCTGGCAGGCCTCGATCTGGAACGGGTCGAGACCGAAGTCGTACATCTCGCGGAAGCCCGCGAGCGCGGTGGCCTGCTCGGCAGCTCGTCTGCGCGCTGCCGCGTACCGCTCGGCCGGTGAGAGGTCCTCTGTCATCGTGCTTTCGAGCGTACCGGGCCGCACCGACAACGTGACGATCATTATCCCGATCGGCCCGGGGACGGGAAAAGGCCGGCCGCCCGCGGTGCGGGCGGCCTGGAGCCGTCGGTGGTGCCGGTGGTCAGGTCACGTCGTCGTACCCGTTGACCCGCTCGGTACCGGTCTGCTCGGGCAGGGAGCGGCGGGCGTTGACGGGTTCGATCTCGCCGATGTCCTCGGGGGTGAGGTCCAGTTCGGAGGCCTCGTCGTCGGCGGGGCCCTCGGCCTCCCGCAGGCGCCTGCGCCGGTCGTTCATCAGGGCGAAGCCGGTGGCCAGGAAGTACAGCAGGACGATCGGGGCCGCGAGCGACAGCATCGAGATCGGGTCGACCGTGGGCGTGGCGAACGCCGCGAAGATCGTGACGCCCAGGATCATGCCCCGCCACCAGCCGAGCATCCGGCGCCCGCTGACCATACCGGTGAGGTTCAGCATCACCAGCAGCAGCGGCATCTCGAAGGAGAGGCCGAAGACGATCACCATGCGGGTGACGAGGTTCAGCAGGTCATCCAGCGGCAGCAGGTTGATCGCGTCGGTGGGCGTGAAGCCGATCATGACGCTGGCCGCCGCGGGCAGCACGTGGTACGAGAAGTACGCGCCCGCCAGGAACAGGGGGAAGCCGGCCGCGACGAACGCCATCGAGTAGCGCTTCTCGTGCTTGTGCAGGCCGGGCGCGATGAAGGCCCAGAGCTGGTAGAGCCAGACGGGGCTGGCGATGACGACGCCGGCGGTCAGCGCCACCTTGATCATCAGCGTGAAGGGGCCCAGGAGGCCCTCGACGGTGATGTTGCCGCAGGCGCCCTCCTTCTGCTGGGCCAGCTCCGTGAACGGCTTGGTGCATCCCACCGAGCGCTGGATGGGCTCGGTGAGGAGATCGATGATCTCCCGGTAGAAGAAGGCGGCCACGACCGCACCGATCACAATGGCCAGGACGGCCTTCGCGAGCCGGTTGCGGAGCTCACGGAGGTGTTCCGCGAGGGGCATCCGCCCCTCGGGGTCCTTCTCCTTCTTGCGGGCAGGCTTGGGCAACCCACGTCCTCATCTCGTGCGGCAGACCGGAGCGGTCCGGCCTGCGTCAGCGCTTGGTGGTGTCCGTCGGCTCGCTGACCGGGCGCGAGCTGGTGACGTCGCCGGGAGCGGCCTGGATGGTGCGCTGCGCGGGGGGCTGCTCCTCGCCGGCGGGTGTCTGGGAGGTCTTGCCGCCGTCCTCCTTCATCGCCTTGGCCTCGCTCTTGAGGATGCGGGCGGACTTGCCGAGCGAGCGCGCCATGTCCGGAAGCTTCTTCGCGCCGAACAACAGGACGATGACGACGAGGATGAGAATGATCTCGGGGGCTCCGAGCCTTCCGAACATAAGTCTTTACCTTCTCACCGAGGCGACTGGGTGGGTGCTGTCCGACCGGCCGGACACAGGTCCGACCCATCGCTCTGGCAGCGATCGTAACGCTCAGGGGTGAACACGAGGCAATCCCTGTGCGTACGCCCGTCCGCGGTCCGGGCCTCGTTCTCCGGTCCGCGACCAGCAGCGTACCTGCCGAACGCGACGGCACGACAGGGCGAAGCGGCCCGGGACGCACGCCGTGCGGGGGCTCACAGCGCGTCCACGGACCGGGCGGCGCTCATGGTCGCCCGCTCCAGGTCCTCGGCCGCCCTGTTGATACGGCGCGCCGACTCCGTGACCTGCCGCCCGAGGCGCTGCGCCTCCACGAAGACCCGGACGGCGAGCACCCCCAGGACGACGAGCCCCACGAAACCCGCCGCCACCGCGAACATCGGCCAGAACATGACGCCGAGCCTAGAGGGTGGAGTGCAGGCGCAGGGTGCTGACCCCGCCGCCGGTGAGCAGCTCGACGATCCGCTCGCCGGCCGGCTTGCGGACCGCGGCGCCGCAGCCGGGGCAGACGAAGGAGTAGAAGGTGGTGCGGCTGCTGGCGCCGATGGCCAGGCGCAGCGCGCTCGCGGCGAGCTCGAAACGGCCCCGGCAGTCCGGGCAGCCCGCCCGGAACACCACCGGAGCCACGCTCCGCATCCCGGCGAACGCCGCCGCCACCGACATCCCCCGCGCCCCAGCCGTCGCCGACTCGCTCACAGCCCCTGCTCCTGCCTGTCGTACCGCCCGTCGCGAACCGCGTGCGCACCCCGGGCGTCCGGCGCCGTGTGGTGCCCGGTGTGCCCGGGGGTCTCGATGCCGTCGTACGCGGTCTCGTACGCCGCCAGGGCCTCGCGGGCCGCCTGCCTGGCGCTGACTGCCAGTTCACGGGGGGCGACGATGCGGCCGTCGCCGCCCAGGCGGAGCGCCAGGCGCCGGAGGGAGGCCGGATCGGGGGTGCGCAGAGTGATACGCAGGCCGCCGTCGGGGAGTTCATCGGCGCTGTCGTGCGGGTAGTACTCGGCGACCCAGCGGCCGCCCGGGCCGACCTCGACGACGACCTCCGGGTCCTCCGCGGCCGGCTGCACCAGCGCCTGGGACAGGTCGCGCAGCTCCACCTCGGGCGGCGCGGACGGCTCGTCGAGGACCTTGATCTCGGCGACCCGGTCGAGCCGGAAGGTGCGGCGCGCCTCGGAGCGGCGGCACCAGGCCTCCACGTACGTGTGCCCGACGCTGACCAGGCGGATGGGGTCGATCTCGCGCTCGGTGACCTCGTCGCGGGCGGGCGAGTAATAGCGGATCCACAGCCGGCGGCGCTCGGAGATCGCCCGGTCGACGTCGGCGAAGACGCCGCCCTCGGACTCGAAGGTCACCGACAGCCGGGAGCTGGCCCCGGCGGCCTCGCCGGCCGCGGCCTCCACCTTGGCCGTAGCCCGCAGCAGCGCCTGCCGGTCGCTCTCGCGCAGGCCCGGCAGGGTGGCCACCGCGCGGGCGGCGACCAGCAGCGCGGTCGCCTCGTCGGCGGCCAGCCGCAGCGGCTCGGCCGCCTCCGCGCCGAGCGCCGCCGGGTTGTGCCACCAGATGCGCTCGCCGTCGGTGTCGATGTCCAGCAGGTCTCCGCCACGGAAGCTGGTGCCGCACATGGGCAGCACGTCGAGGTCGGAGACCAGCTCGTCCTCGGTGATGCCGAAGGCGCGCGCCACGTCCTCCACCCGGGCGCCGGGCCGCTCCCTGAGATACGTCACCAGGGACAGCATCCGCCGGGTCTGGTCGATGGCGCTCGTGGGCCTGACCGGTTTGCCTGCCACAGTCTCGCTCGCTCCCCCTCAGCCCTTGGCCACGGCACGCAGCCGGTCCACCACGTCCGCCCGCAGCTCGTCCGGCTCCAGCACCACCACGTCCGGTCCGAACTCCACTAGCCAGGCGTCCAGCCCGTGCCCGTACGGGATGTCCAACTCGTCCCAGCCGTCGCCGAGTTCCCGCACGGCGGTGGCTTTCGCCCGAAGGGGGTATCCGGCGCCCGCGCGCAGCCGGATCCGCGCGGAGCGGTCGGCGATCTCGCCCGCCCAGCCCGCCACGGTCTCGCGTACGGTGACCACGTCGGGGACCGGGGCGGTGAAGCCGGTGCCGCGGGAGCGGACCCTGCCGGTGATCCTGGACAGCCGGAAGACCCGCTCGGCGCCGCGGTCGCGGTCGAAGCCGGCCAGGTACCAGTGGCCGCGCCAGCACTCCAGCGCCCAGGGCTCGACATGCCGGGTCTCGGGGCGGGCGGCGGTGGCCTTGCGGTAGTCGAAGACGACCGGGCGGCGGTCGCGGCAGGCCAGCATCAGCGGCTCGAAGGCGGCCTCGTGCACCGGGATGCGCGGCTCCAGGGCGCCGTGGGCCTCGTACGGGTCGACGTCCTCGGGCAGCCCGGCCGCGCGCAGCTTCTGCAGGGCGCCGCTGGCCGCTCCGGCCAGGCGGGCCTGCTGCCAGACCTTGGCGGCCAGCCCCAGGGCGGCGGCCTCCTCGGCGTCCAGGGTGATGGGCGGCAGCCGGTTGCTGTCCCGGCGGGCCAGATAGCCGATCTCGCCGTCCAGGCTCTCCACGGTCTCGATGACCAGCCCGAGCTCGCGCAGGTCGTCCTTGTCCCGCTCGAACATGCGGTTGAAGGAGTCGTCGCTTCCGGCCTCGAGGTAGGCCTCGATGGATGTGCGCAGCTCACGCTTGCTGAGCGGCCGCCGGGTCCCGAGCAGACACAGCGCCAGGTTCATCAGCCGCTCGGCCTTGGCAATGGCCATCGACGCCCTTCACCTTCCCTATGGTCCTTACGACCGAGACCGTACCGCCCCGGCGTGCGGTGACAAAAGCCGAGGCCCATGCCCGAACAGGCATGGGCCCCGGACGATCGGATCCGGTCCGGTTCCGGACGGGGATCAGACCCCGAGCAGGTCCACCACGAAGATCAGCGTCTCGCCGGGCTTGATCGCCGGGGTCGGGCTCTGGTTGCCGTAGGCGAGGTGCGCCGGGATGGTCAGCTGGCGGCGCCCACCGACCTTCATGCCCTGCACGCCCTGGTCCCAGCCCTTGATGACGCGGCCGGCGCCCAGCGGGAAGCGGAAGGGGGTGCCCCGGTTCCAGCTGGCGTCGAACTCCTCGCCGGTGCTGAAGGCGACGCCCACGTAGTGGACGGTGACGGTCTGGCCCTCCTGCGCCTCGGGCCCCTCGCCCTCCCAGATGTCCCTGATCTCGAGATCGGCCGGGGGCTCGCCGCCGGGGAAGTCGATCTCGGGCTTCTCGATGCTCACGTCTTACGCTCCTGCTCGTCCACTACAAGGAAACCATGACAACAAAACCCGCACAGTCTCGCATCCCCGCCGGGTGCGCGCCCGCGGCGGGGAGACCGTGGCGTGGCGCTACACCGCCGCCAGGATGTCCACCGAGAAGACCAGCGTGGAGTCCTTCTTGATGTCGCTGCCGGGGGGCGGGTTGTCGCCGTAGCCCAGGGCCGGCGGGACGACGACCAGGACCCGGCTGCCGACCTTCTTGCCGGTCAGTCCCTCGGCCCAGCCCTTGACGACCTGCTGCAGGGAGAACGAGGTCAGGGCGTCCCTCTTGTACGTCGAGTCGAACTCCTTGCCGCCGTCCCACAGCACGCCCTTGTACTGGACGAGCACGGTGTTCTCGGCCTTGACCACGGGGCCGTCGCCCTCGATGACGTAGTCGGCCACGAGCTTCTTGGGCGCGGCGGCCTTGGGGACGGTGATGGACGGGGCCGCGCCGTCGGTGTTGGTGCCCACCTTGGGCAGGTCGGCGTTGTTCTGCGGGACCACCCTGCCCTTGGCCGAGCTCTTGGAGTTGAAGGCGTCCTGCACGTCCACGACGAACACCAGTGTGTCGGTGCCCTTGATGCCCGCCTGCGCGTTGCCCTCCGTGCCGTACGCCCAGGTGGGCGGCACGGACATCTCGACGCGGCTGCCGGCCTTCTTGCCCGCCAGGGCGTAGCGCCAGCCGTCGATGATCGTGCCCTGGGACAGCTGGATGACCAGCGGAGCCTTCCGGTCGTAGGAGTTGTCGAAGACCTTCCCCGTGTCCCAGATCTGGCCCAGGTAGTGCGCCTGGATGTAGTCGTTCTCCGCGATCGTCCGGCCACTGCCCGCGATCACCGTCTTGACGGCGATGTCCTTCGAGGGGGCGCCGCTGCCCTTGGCGACGGTCGGCTTCTCGCCGAACTCCGTGCCCGCGGTGATCGCCGGCAGCGGCCCGGAGACGATCTTCGGCGAGGGCGCGGCGGACGGAGCCGCGACGGAGGGCGAGGACGACGCGCTCTCGCCGGCCTTGCTCGGGCCGGACTTGTCGTTGCCACAGGCAGCCAGCGTGACAAGTCCCGCGGGTACGGACAGAAGAAGTGAGCGTCGACGCACGGTGGGGGCCTCGTAATCGGTCGATCTTGTTGATGGCGTGCGCGCAACTCTACGTCGTGAGAAGGGCGCCGTACCTGAAACGTACGGCGCCCGTGTGGCGTTCCGGCCTTTCGCGCTGAACCGGCGCCCCGGTCCGCCCGGCTCACATTCCGGCGATCAGCTTCTCCACCCGGTCGTCCACCGAACGGAACGGGTCCTTGCACAACACCGTCCGCTGCGCCTGGTCGTTGAGCTTCAGGTGCACCCAGTCGACGGTGAAATCCCTGCGCTGCTCCTGCGCCCGCCGGATGAAGTCGCCGCGCAGCCGGGCCCGAGTGGTCTGCGGGGGAACCGACTTGGCCTCGAAGATCTTCAAGTCGTTGCAGATCCGGGCTGCTTGGCCCCTCTTCTCCAGCAGGTAGTACAGGCCACGACGACGGTGGATGTCGTGGTAGGCGAGGTCTATCTGGGCGACCCGCGGATGCGACATGGTCATGTTGTGCTTGGCCCGGTACCGCTCGATGAGCTTGTACTTCATCACCCAGTCGATCTCGGTGCCGATCCGGTCGAGGTCCTCGGTCTCGATCGCGTCCAGCGTGCGGCCCCACAGCTCCAGCACCCGCTCCACCGTGCCGGTGCGGATACCGCGCCGCTCGCAGAAGTCCACCGCCTTCTCGTAGTACTCCCGCTGCACCTCCAGCGCCGAGGCCTCCCGGCCGCTGGCCAGGCGCACCTTGCGGCGGCCCGTGATGTCGTGGCTGACCTCGCGGATCGCCCGGATCGGGTTCTCCAGGGTCAGGTCGCGCATCACCGTGCCCGCCTCGATCATGCGCAGCACCAGGTCGGTCGCGCCGACCTTCAGCAGCATCGTCGTCTCGGACATGTTGGAGTCGCCCACGATGACGTGCAGCCGGCGGTAGCGCTCAGCGTCCGCGTGCGGCTCGTCGCGCGTGTTGATGATGGGCCGCGAACGGGTGGTCGCCGAGGAGACGCCCTCCCAGATGTGCTCGGCCCGCTGGCTCACGCAGTACACGGCCCCGCGCGGCGTCTGCAGGACCTTGCCCGCACCGCACAGCAGCTGCCTGGTGACCAGGAACGGAATGAGGATGTCCGCGAGCCGCGAGAACTCCCCGTGCCGCGCCACCAGATAGTTCTCGTGGCAGCCGTAGGAGTTGCCCGCCGAGTCGGTGTTGTTCTTGAAAAGGTAGACGTCGCCCGCGATTCCCTCCTCGTGCAGGCGTCGCTCCGCGTCCACCAGGAGTCCTTCCAGAATGCGCTCGCCGGCCTTGTCGTGGGTGACCAGTTCGATCACATTGTCACATTCGGGTGTCGCGTATTCCGGATGTGACCCCACGTCGAGATAGAGCCGGGCCCCGTTTCGCAGAAAGACATTGCTGCTGCGGCCCCATGACACGACACGGCGGAAAAGGTACCGCGCCACCTCGTCAGGAGACAGACGCCGCTGTCCCCTGAACGTGCACGTGACGCCGTACTCGTTCTCCAGCCCGAAAATGCGGCGGTCCATGCATGAACCTTACGCCCGATCCCCTGAACTCAAACGGGGTTCGACAGCACGATTTGGATCATTTTCCGATGAAGCCGCAACCACCGCCCGCCCCACGGGAGCTGAAAGGGCCCGCCCGGTGGCCAGCAACACCAGCAGCGACACGGCCCCCGCGGCACCCGGCAGCGCGAAACCCCACAGCGCGCCACCCGTCTGGACCACCGGACCCGCGAGCCCCGTTCCCACCGACGCGCCCACGGTGATCGTCGTCACCAGCCACGAGAACGCCTCCGTCACCGTCCCGGCCGGAGCGTGCCGGTCCACGATGATGAACGCACAGGCGATGCACGGCGCGAGGAACACCCCCGACAGCGCCGCCAGCAGCACCATCGCCACCACGCCCGGCATCAGCGTCAGCGGCAGGTAACACACCGCCAGAAGAGCCACCAGCACCCTCAGTCGCCGCTCGGGCGCACCACTCCACTGCCGCGCCCCGTAGACGGCACCGCCCACCAGCGCGCCCAGCCCCAGCGCGGCCATCAGCCAGCCGTACACCGCGTCACCGCCGTGCTCGTCGGCGTACGGCACCGCCGCCACCGTGATCGAGCCCAGCGCGACCCCCACGAACAGGAACGCGCCGAGCAGCGCCAGCAGCCCCGGTGAGCGCAGCGCGCCCAGCCAGTGCGCCTCCCGCGGCGCCGAGCGCCACGCGCGCGAGGGCGGCGAGCAGACCACGGACAGCGCGCCCAGCACCCCGAGGACGTTCAGCACCACCAGCGCCGCCTGCGCCGACCACAGCGACACGCACAGGGTGACCAGCAACGGGCCGACGGTGAACATGATTTCCTGCGCCACGGCGTCCATGGCGTACGCCGTGTGCACCTGGTCGTCCCGGCGCAGCACGGCGGGCCACAGGGCGCGCAGACCGCCCTCCAGGGGCGGCGCGAAGAGCCCGGCCACCGCCACGGCCGTACCGGCGAGAACGGGCGGCTCGATGCCGGTCAGGGCGAAGACGGTCATCGCCAGGGCCGCGGCGAGCGCGGCCGGCAGCTGGACACGGGGCTGCCCGTGCAGGTCCACCAGCCGCCCGAGCACCGGCTGGCCCACGGCGTTGGCCACGCCGTACACCGCCGCCAGCGCCCCCGCCAGGCTGTACGTGCCGCCCTCCGCGCGGACGAACAGCACGATCGCGATCGCCGCGGTCGCGTTGGGCAGCCGCCCCACGAGCGTGCCGGCCAGCAGCCGGGTGGCGTGCCTCGCCCTGAGGATCTCCAGGTATCCCGCGAATCCCGCGGCCATCGCTCCGCCCTTCGTCGGCTCGCCCGAGGCGCTGGAGCAACCTCCGGTGTTACGTATAACTTACTCGGTCATACGTACCATGTGCGCTGTTCACCGGTCCAGACGAAGGAGCAGTGCCGCGGTGGCACGAAGCAGCACGCCCACCAGCCGTGACGTCGCCCAGGCCGCCGGGGTCTCCCAGGCCGCCGTCTCACTCGTCCTCGGCGACAAGTGGCGCGGCCGGGTGGCCGAGGCTACCGCCGAACGGGTGCGGCGGGNGGGCCGCCGAGGAGCTCGGCTACCGGCCCAACCTCGCCGCCCGCAACCTGCGCCTCGGCCGCACCCGCACCGTGCTCCTCGTCGTCCCGGCCCTGACCACCGAGTTCTTCGCCGGGGTCTACACCGGGGCCGCCCGCGTCGCCGCCGAACACGGCTTCGGCGTCGTCCTGTACCCCTCCCCCGAGGGCATCGGCCCCGCGAAGAACCCCTTCGCCTCCGCCCGGGCCGCCCTGGACGGCGTGATCGCCTCCTCCATGGCCGCCGACGCCCTCACCGCGATCCGCGGCGACCAGCTGCCCCTGGTCATGCTGGACAGCGACCCCGACGGCAGCCTGGGCGCCGCGACCGTCAACCTGGACATCGCGGACGGCGTACGCCAGGTCGCCGACCACCTGCTGGACCTGGGCCACCGGAGATTCCTGCACCTCGCGGCGGACGTGGCCTCCTGGACCTTCGACGTGCGGGCCCGGGAGCTCACCGCACGCGTGGGCGCCGTGCCCGGCACCTCGGTGCGCACCGTCCGCGCCCCCCTCTCCATCGAGGACGCCCGCGCCGCCACCGAGGCCGCGCTCGGCGCCCCCGGTCCGCGACCCACCGCGCTGGTGTGCGACGACGACAAACTGGCCGCCGGCGCCTACAAAGGCCTGCGCCGCCTCGGACTGCGCGTCCCCGACGACCTCTCCGTCACCGGCCTGGACGACCTCGCCCTCGCCACCGCCATCGACCCCGAGCTGACCACCGTACGGCTGGACGCCGAACTCTTCGGCGAACGGGGCATGCACGCCCTCCTCGCCGTCCTGGAGGGCCGCACGCCCCAGGGCGGCGACATCCCCGTGGAACTGGTCGTACGGGGCTCCACGGCACCGCCGGGCGCCCCCTGAAACGCCTGGCTGCCCCGGCCGTGTCGTCGGCCGGGGCACCCGGGAACGGAGCGGTGGGGCGGTCCTACTTCTCCTCGGAACCCTCCGAGTCCTCCTCCTCGGAGCCCTCCGCCTCCATCGCGGCACCGTCGCCCTGCAGCAGCCGCTGGAGCTGCCGGCCCACGATCCGCTTGAACTTCCGCTTCTGCGGGCGCGTACGGTCCAGCACGGCCACCTCCAGGCGCTCGGCGGGGATCTCCCGCTCGCTGCCGTTGGTGTCACGGGACAGGGCCTGCACGGCCAGCTTCAGCGCCTCGGCCAGCGACATGCCGTCCCGGTGGCGCTGATCCAGGTAACCGCTGATCTGCTCGGCGTTGCCGCCGACCGCGACCGAGCCGTGCTCGTCCACGATCGACCCGTCGTGCGGCAGCCGGTAGATCTGGTCGCCCTCCGGGGTCTCCCCCACCTCGGCGACCACCAGCTCCACCTCGTACGGCTTCTCCGCCGCGCTGGAGAAGATCGTGCCCAGCGTCTGCGCGTAGACGTTCGCCAGACCCCGGGCGGTCACGTCGCCCCGGTCGTAGGTGTAACCGCGCAGGTCGGCGTAGCGGACGCCGCCGATGCGCAGATTCTCGTACTCGTTGTACTTGCCGGCCGCCGCGAACGCGATCCGGTCGTAGATCTCGCTGAACTTGTGCAGCGCGCGGGACGGGTTCTCACCGACGAACACGATTCCGTCGGCGTACTGCAGCACCACCAGGCTGCGGCCCCGGGCGATGCCCTTGCGGGCGTACTCCGCCCGGTCGGCCATGGCCTGCTGAGGGGAGACATAGAACGGCGTCGACACCGGTTATCCGTCCCTTTCTGTCGAAGTCACTGGACCACCCTGAACAAGAACCGGCCGCCGGCTACAGCAGCGCCGCCCGCGGGCCGTCCGGCTGCTCCAGCCGCCGCTGCAGCACCGAGCGGGCGATCTCGGAGGACTCGTCCTCGGTGAGCCGTCGGAAGCCGTCCTCGGTGATCACGGTGACGATCGGATAGATCCGGCGGGCGACATCGGGACCACCGGTCGCCGAGTCGTCGTCTGCCGCGTCGTACAGGGCCTGCACCACCAGCGTGGTGGCCTCGGCCTCGGTCAGGTCCTCGCGGTAGAGCTTCTTCATGGCACCGCGCGCGAAGATCGAACCGGAACCGGTGGCGGCGTAGCCGTGCTCCTCGGAACGGCCGCCGGTGACGTCGTAGGAGAAGATCCGGCCCTTCTCACGGTCCAGGTCGTACCCCGCGAAGAGCGGGACCACGGCCAGGCCCTGCATGGCCATGCCCAGATTGGAGCGGATCATGGTCGACAGCCGGTTCGCCTTGCCCTCCAGCGACAGCTGCGTCCCCTCCACCTTCTCGAAGTGCTCCAGCTCCAGCTGGAACAGCTTCACCATCTCCACGGCCAGACCGGCCGTGCCGGCGATCCCCACGGCCGAGTACTCGTCCGCCGGGAACACCTTCTCGATGTCCCGCTGCGCGATGACGTTCCCCATGGTCGCCCGCCGGTCACCGGCCAGCACGACGCCCCCCGGGAAGGACACCGCCACGATCGTCGTCCCGTGCGGCGCCTCGACCACCCCCTGGGTCGGCGGCAGCTGCCGGTTGCCGGGCAGCAGCTCCGGCTGGTGCTCGGCGAGAAAGTCCATGAAGGAGGAGGACCCAGGCGTCAGGAAGGCAGCCGGCAGACGCCCGGTGCTACGAGTGTTGGCTTCCACGCGTTTCCTTCCACGTATGCGGCCGCCCGCCTTGTGACGTCGGGCCGATCCTTGAGCTGCCCCAGCGCGGCGTTGCGGCTGAAGCACAGTACGCCACGGACCCTACCCGTCTCGTGGCGGTGATCCACATGTGCCGGCGGAGCCGACGAACGGATGCGGCGGACGCCCCGTTGCGAAGCGACCGGCATGGCGCGCTCGGCTTCCGTGATGCCGTACCGGCGCTTCAGGTTCTCCTGTCCGCCCCGGACTGCCCGACACTCCTTGCAGCGCGTCGAGAGGCCGTCGGACGCGCTTGAGTCGCGATGCCACTCGCTGTGCGGCTCGACCTCGCCACGTGCCCGGCAGAGCCCGTGCCCCGCTGGAACGCCGCCCTTCTCCCCGACGGGCTCTTCCATGGCTTCCCGGCGGTGCCGGTAGTGCGCGGCGCTGTATTCCGCCACGCACTCCCGGTACCGCGCTCGAAGGCCGTCGCGTCTGTTCTCCTCCCGCGCGAAAGCGGTGAGCGGCAGGTCCCTCCCGCAGCCCGTGCACCGCTTCCCCGGCCTTTTCTCAGCCATCCCCCGAAACCTTCGTTCTGAAGGCGATTGGACCTGACTTCCTTTACTCTCCACCCTTTTGAACGAAGCTTCGAACGAAATCCTCGGCGTTGGACTCGAGCACGTCATCGATTTCGTCGAGGACGTCGTCCACGTCGTCGCTCAGCTTCTCGTGGCGTTCCTTGAGGTCTTCCGCGGCCTGTGCGTCCTGGGCCTGCTCCTCGATCTCCTCGGTGGAGCGCGTGGCCTTCTGCTGCCCGCCGCCGGTGTCCTTCGTTGCCATAACCCTCACCCCGCTCAATTCGCCCGACATGGTCGGGCATGACGGCCGATCGGTGTTGATCAGACCCTACAAGGCGGGTCTGACATCGGCCCCGCAGTTTCTCCAACCTACGGGGGCCATCTCGATGATTCCCGGACCTCGGGTCCTCCACCCCGGGCGGCCGGCCCGGCCCGGGTACCCCTTCGTGTTCCTTCGTGTCCGGTCAGCTCCCGGACAGGACCCTGACCAGGTCCTCCGCGGTGCGGCAGCGGTCCAGGAGCTCCTTGACGTGATTACGCGTTCCGCGAAGCGGTTCCAGGGTTGGGACGCGCTGGAGCGAGTCCCGGCCCGGCAGGTCGAAGATGACCGAGTCCCAGGAGGCCGCGGCGACGTCGTCGGCGTACTGCTCCAGGCAGCGTCCGCGGAAGTACGCGCGGGTGTCCTCCGGCGGCTTCGTACGGGCCCGGTCGACCTCGGCCTCGTCCAGGAGCCGCTTCATGCGCCCGCGGGCCACCAGGCGGTTGTACAGGCCCTTCTCGGGGCGTACGTCCGCGTACTGGAGGTCGACGAGGTGGAGCCGGGCGGCGTCCCAGTCGAGGCCGTCGCGTCGCCGGTAGCCCTCCATGAGCTCCCGCTTGGCGACCCAGTCCAGTTCGCCGGCCAGGCTCATGGGGTCGTTCTCCAGGCGGTTGAGGGTGTCCTCCCAGCGGGTCAGGACGTCCTTGGTCTGTTCGTCGGCGTCCGCCCCGAACCGCTCCTCGACGTACTTGCGCGACAGCTCGTAGTACTCCATCTGGAGCTGTACGGCGGTGAGTGTGCGGCCGCTGCGGAGCGTGATCAGGCGCTTGAGCGACGGGTCGTGCGAGACCTGGTGGAGTGTGCGGACGGGCTGGTCGACGGCCAGGTCGACGGCGATGAAGCCGTCTTCGATCATGGACAGGACCAGGGCGGTCGTGCCCAGTTTCAGGTATGTCGAGATCTCGGAGAGGTTCGCGTCGCCGATGATCACGTGCAGTCGGCGGTATTTCTCCGCGTCGGCGTGCGGTTCGTCGCGCGTGTTGATGATCGGCCGTTTGAGTGTGGTCTCCAGACCGACCTCGACCTCGAAGTAGTCGGCGCGCTGGCTGAGCTGGAAGCCGTGCTCGTGGCCGTCCTGGCCGATGCCGACGCGGCCGGCGCCGGCGACGACCTGGCGGGAGACGAAGAAGGGCGTGAGGTGGCGCACGATGTCGGAGAAGGCGGTTTCCCGCTTCATCAGGTAGTTCTCGTGCGTGCCGTAGCTGGCGCCCTTGTTGTCCGTGTTGTTCTTGTAGAGGTGGATCGGCTGGGCGCCGGGCAGCTGGGCGGCCCGTTCGGCGGCCTCGGCCATGATCCTCTCGCCGGCCTTGTCCCACAGGACGGCGTCGCGCGGGTTGGTGACCTCGGGCGCGCTGTACTCGGGGTGGGCGTGGTCGACGTAGAGCCGTGCGCCGTTGGTGAGGATGACGTTGGCCAGGCCGATGTCCTCGTCGGTGAGCTGACTGGCGTCGGCGGCCTCGCGGGCGAGGTCGAAGCCACGGGCGTCCCGCAGCGGGTTCTCCTCCTCGAAGTCCCAGCGGGCCCGGCGGGCCCGGTGCATCGCCGCCGCGTAGGCGTTGACGATCTGGGACGAGGTGAGCATGGCATTGGCGTTGGGATGGCCGGGGACGGAGATTCCGTACTCCGTCTCGATGCCCATTACTCGCCGTACGGTCATGCGGCCCTCCTTGCCCGGCGGCGCCCTCGGTCGTGGGCGGCGCTCAAGTACCGCTGGTGCTCGGGTGCCTGTGCGGTGCCCGTTCCCACACCGCGCAACCCGGCGGTAGGAAAGAGCCTAGAACGCCTTTGCGCTGGTGGGGAGATCATTTGCCTCATTGCCTGCTCCGTGCGGTGGCCCCGGAAAACAGTCGGCTGCGGGTACCCCGTGGAGGGCACCCGCAGCCGCCCTGCTTTTACAGGTACTGACCGGTGTTCGCCACCGTGTCGATGGAGCGTCCGGTGTCCGCGCCCTGCTTTCCGGTGATGAGGGTGCGGATGTAGACGATCCGCTCGCCCTTCTTTCCGGAGATCCGGGCCCAGTCGTCGGGGTTGGTGGTGTTGGGGAGGTCCTCGTTCTCCTTGAATTCGTCCACGCAGGCCTGGAGCAGGTGGGAGACGCGCAGGCCCTTCTGGTTCTTCTCGAGGAAGTCCTTGATCGCCATCTTCTTGGCGCGGCCCACGATGTTTTCGATCATGGCGCCGGAGTTGAAGTCCTTGAAGTAGAGGACTTCCTTGTCACCGTTGGCGTAGGTGACCTCCAGGAAGCGGTTCTCCTCGGTTTCGGCGTACATGTGCTCCACCGCGGTCTGGATCATGGCCTGGACCGTGGCGTCCTTGTCGCTGCCGTGTTCCGCGAGGTCGTCCGCGTGCAGCGGCAGACGCTCGGTGAGGTACTTACCGAAGATGTCCCTGGCCGCTTCGGCGTCCGGACGCTCGATCTTGATCTTCACGTCGAGGCGGCCGGGCCGCAGGATGGCCGGGTCGATCATGTCCTCGCGGTTGGAGGCGCCGATCACGACCACGTTCTGCAGGCCTTCCACACCGTCGATCTCGGCGAGCAGCTGCGGGACGATGGTGTTCTCCACGTCCGAGCTGACGCCGGAGCCGCGGGTCCGGAAGAGGGACTCCATCTCGTCGAAGAAGACGATCACGGGAGTGCCCTCGCTCGCCTTCTCCCGGGCCCGCTGGAAGACGAGGCGGATCTGCCGCTCGGTCTCGCCGACGTACTTGTTCAGCAGCTCGGGGCCCTTGATGTTGAGGAAGAAGCTCTTGCCGGCGGCCTGGCCGGTCACCTCGGCGACCTTCTTGGCGAGCGAGTTGGCGACGGCCTTGGCGATGAGCGTCTTGCCGCATCCGGGGGGTCCGTAGAGCAGGACGCCCTTCGGCGGGCGCAGTTCGTGCTCCTTGAACAGGTCCGGGTAGAGGTACGGCAGCTCCACGGCGTCGCGGATGGCCTCGATCTGGTTGCCGAGGCCACCGATCTGCTCGTAGCCGATGTCGGGCACCTCTTCGAGGACGAGTTCCTCGACCTCGCTCTTGGGCACGACCTCGTAGACGTAGCCGGACCTGGGTTCGAGCAGGAGGGCGTCGCCGGGGCGGATGGTGACGTCCAGCAGCGGC
>NZ_JUJA01000077.1:72797-75635 GCF_001906585.1 Streptomyces kebangsaanensis
GTACCACCCGCTCCTCGTCGGTGTGCCCGAGCACCAGGGCGCGCTCGCCGTCCTCGAGGATCTCCTTGAGCGTGACGATGTCGCCGACGCGCTCGAATTCCATGGCCTCGACCACGTTGAGCGCTTCGTTCAGCATCACTTCCTGGCCGCGCCTGAGCTCCTCGAGCTCGACGCTGGGGCTGACGTTCACCCGCAGCTTGCGGCCGCCGGTGAAGATGTCGGCGGTGCCGTCCTCGGTGGCCTGCAGGAAGACTCCGAAGCCGGCCGGCGGCTGGGCGAGCCGGTCGACCTCTTCCTTGAGGGCCACGATCTGGTCGCGGGCCTCACGGAGCGTGTTCGCCAGCCGTTCGTTCTGGGCGGACACGCCGGCCAGGTTGGTCTGCAGCTCGACGATCCGCTCTTCGAGAATCCTCGTGTGTCGCGGAGAGTCGGCGAGCTTGCGTCGCAGGACGGCGATCTCCTGCTCAAGGTAGGCGATCTGCCCGGCCGGGTCGTCGGACCCGCGTCCCGGGCGGATGCCGCGGTTCATGTCGTCGTCGTGGGCTGCCACGGTCCTCACCTCCTCCAAGGGGAGCTGGACGCTTCCAGACCCTACCTGGGTGGGTGTCGATTGAAACCCCTAGATCACAAAGACTGTCGGGGTGTGTCCGATCTTCACCCTTGCGCTCTCCCTCACGCCAGGGGAATACCCACCGAACACGATGGGAAAGCAGCCGGAGGTAGGGTCGAGTCGTTCAACACCCGTCGGAGCTGGCCAAATTCCCGTACGGCTCGACGTGATACGGCAGGAGAGATGAGCGTGCAGCAGCGGACCTCGGACGGTGGCGAGGCACTGGAGGTCTGGATCGACCAGGATTTGTGCACCGGTGACGGCATCTGCGCGCAGTACGCGCCGGAGGTGTTCGAGCTGGACATCGACGGCCTGGCGTACGTGAAGAGCGCGGACGACGAGCTTCTGCAGGACAGGGGGGCGACAACGCCCGTGCCGCTGCCGCTTCTCACGGATGTGGTCGATTCGGCGAGGGAGTGCCCGGGCGAGTGCATCCATGTGCGTCGTGTTTCGGACAAGGTCGAGGTGTACGGACCTGACGTGGAGTGACCGCTTCCGTGCGGGCTGTGATCGATGTCTGTTCTCTCACAGCTCCGGGGCGTGCGGTCAGACGCTGCGCGCGCCGGCGGGCGTGGAGCGGACGAACGCGCCGTTCCTCCACTGCCACTTCACGCTTTCCTTGAGGTCGGGGCAGCAATTGGGCACGTCGGGCGAGGAGTAGCCGAGCAGGGTTGCGGTGACGGCTCCTTCACGGACGGCGAAGTCCGTGACCGTGTACCGGTCCTTGGGTTCGAGGAGGGTGGCGACGACGCGGGGCGCGGTGTCGTCGGCGGCCCGGGTGAGGACGTAGACGGCGTCGGGCGGGGTACCCATGGAGGCGTCGCAGTGCACGACGGCGACGGTCTCCGGCCTGCCGTCCCCGTCGAGGTCTCCGGAGGCCTGCTTCGCCACCACGCTCTTCACGGGTCCGCAGTCGAGCGGGAACGTCACACCGGTGGTGTCGGGGGCGGCCGCGGGGGAGGGTTCGGCGGGGGTTCCGGCCGGCTGGGCGGCGGTGGCCGAGCCGGGTTGCGCGATCGAGGAGAGGGCCACGACCGCGGCGACCGCGGTGGCGGTGGCCAGCCAGTGGATGGGGCGGGTGTGCGTGTGGGCCAGTTCCGGAACGGCGGGTTGCTGCACGAGGAGCGTCTCCTGTGAGGGCTGTGCCGGTGGGGGTGGCCAGCATCGTGCCACACGTCACAGTGCGGGGGAACGGCGGGGTGGGTACTCGTGCGGGTTCCGCGCGGCGGGTGTTTCGGCGTGGCGGTGTCGTGGTGCCGGGTCAATGCGAGGGCGCCGTGGCCGAGTTCCCGGTCGTCGTCGGGAACTCGGCCACGGCGCCTGTGCGTTGCGATCGGCGGGGGCCTGTCAGCGGGCGGCGCCTCCGTCGGCGTTGGGGCCCTCGTAGTCCTCGCCGTAGGCGCCCTTGGCGGGCCTGCGGCGGCGCATGGGCGGCTCGACGCCGTCCGCGAGGCGGCGGGCGGTGAGCAGGAAGCCGGTGTGGCCGATCATGCGGTGGTCGGGGCGGACGGCCAGGCCCTCGATGTGCCAGTTGCGGATCATCGTCTCCCAGGCGGTCGGCTCGTTGAAGCAGCCGATCTCGCGGATGGACTCCACGGTCCTCGCGAGCTGGGTGGTGGTGGCGACGTAGCAGCACAGGATGCCGCCGGGGACGAGTGCCTTGGAGACGGCCTCCAGGCACTCCCAGGGGGCGAGCATGTCGAGGATGACGCGGTCGACGTCGGTGTCGGACAGGTTGTCCTGGAGGTCGCCCACGGTGAGCTGCCAGGCAGGGTGCGGGCCGCCGAAGTAGCGCTCGACGTTGGCCTGGGCGATCTCGGCGAAGTCGGCGCGGCGCTCGTAGCTGTGCAGCATGCCCTGGTCGCCGATGGCCCGCAGCAGGAAGCTGCTGAGCGAGCCGGAGCCGACGCCTGCCTCCACGACGCGGGCGCCGGGGAAGATGTCGGCGAAGGCGAGGATCTGCCCCGCGTCCTTGGGGTAGACGACGGCTGCCCCGCGGGGCATGGACAGGACGTAGTCGGGGAGCAGGGGGCGCAGCGCGAGGTAGGCGACGTTGCCGGTGGTGCGGACAACGCTGCCCTCGGGTGCGCCGATCAGTTCGTCGTGCGGGAAGGACCCCTTGTGGGTGTGGAAGTTCTTCCCGGCCTCGAGCGTGAACGTGTAGTGGCGGCCCTTGGGGTCGGTCAGCTGTACCTGGTCCCCGACCTTGAAGGGCCCGCGTCGGCGGG
>NZ_JUJA01000077.1:75652-78152 GCF_001906585.1 Streptomyces kebangsaanensis
GGACATGTGACCAGCCTACCGGTCCCGGGCGGGCCCGCCGACCACGCGGAGGCGGGCCGGGAGGAGGCTAGGGGGAGGCCGACGGCCGGGCCATGGCCTTGACGAAGGCGCGTTCCACGTCGGCCGCGGAGAGCACGCCGTAGATCTCGCCGGTCTCCTCCACGACGAGGTATTCGGTGGCCGGGGTGGCGCGCAGGGCGTCCAGGAGGTCCTCGCCGGCGAGTTCGGCGGAGACGCGCATGCCGTCGGTGAGTCCCTGGGCGAGTTCGCTGGCGTTGACCCAGGGGCGGCGGTGTTCGGGTACTCCGGCGATGGCGGACTCGCGGACCAGGGAGAGGGGCTCGCCGTGGCCGTCGACGACGACCAGGGCGCGGGCGCCGGCGGCGTTGGCGCGGCGCAGGGCCTCGGCGAGGGAGGTGCTGGTCTCGACCGGGACGGCGCGGCGGGTGAGGGTGCGGGCGCGCAGTTCGGGGAGGTGTTCGCGCAGTCGGGCCATGCGCAGGCTGTTGCCGGCGCCGGTCCAGATGATCGCGGCGAGGATGGCGGCGAGCAGGGCGTTGGTGACGGTGCCCACGCCGACGGTGTCCTCGGCGGTGGGGTCGACGCCGGACTGGGTGAGCAGGGGCAGGCCGATCAGGACGGCGACGGCGAGGGCTCGGCCGACCCAGGCGGCGGCGACGGTGCCGCTCATGGATCTGCCGGTGATCTTCCAGACGACGGCGCGGAGCATGCGGCCGCCGTCGAGGGGCAGGCCGGGCAGGAGGTTGAAGGCGGCGACGATGAGGTTGGAGATCATCAGGCCGGCCAGCAGGACGCCGGGGACCGTGCCGGGCTCGAAGGGCCGCATGGCGAGGTAGAAGACGCCGGCGAGGACCAGGGAGAGCAGCGGGCCGACGAAGGCGAGGACGAACTCGCGGCCGGGGGTCTCGGCCTCCTTCTCGATCTCGGAGACGCCGCCGAAGAACTGCAGCTGGATGCGGCGGACCGGCAGTTTGAAGCGGAGGGCCGCGATGGTGTGGGCGAGCTCGTGGACGAGGACGGAGGCGTAGAAGGCGACGGCGAAGAACAGGGACACCAGGTAGCGGGCGGCGCCGAGCTCGGGCAGTACGCGGTCGAGCTGTCCGCCGAACACCCAGGTGATCAGCGCGGCCACGAGGAACCAGCTGGGCGCCACGTACACGGGCACTCCGAAGGGCCGTCCCATGAGCAGTCCGCCCCCGGGCTCCTTCGGCCGCGCGGGCGGCGACGCCTGTCCGGAGTGCGCGTGAGCGCGGTCGGGGTGGGTGTCGGGGTGCCGCGGGGGCGGCCCGGCCGGGGCGCCGGCGTGCGGGGGCTCACCGGCACCCGGCTCCCGGTCCTCCGCGCCACGCGCGGCCGGGGCCGGGTCGGTGGTGCCGGAGCGGTCCTGTTCCGCCTCCGTGGCGCCGGGTGTCCCGGGCGTGGTCCCCGTGTGCGACGGCGGCTCGGCGGGGTCCTGCTCGCGGGCGTCCTCGGCCCGCTGGGCCGGGCGGGCGCCGGGGGGTGGGGCCACTGGGCCGGTGTGGCGCTCGGCCGACTCGTCGTTGCCGGAACGCGGCTGCCCGCTCCCGCCGCTCACGTCCACGGTGTCCCCTCGTTCGAAGCGCGTCTTCCGTGCCTGTCGGCCGGAAGGTCTCGGGTCGATGGTATGCGGCCGTGGCGAACGGTTCCGCCCGGCACCCCCAGTGTTTTCCCCGCCTCGCGCACATCATGACCGCGGCTGGGTCGCTGTCGGTGGCGGGCCGTAGGGTCTGTGGCATGGAGACGAGCACGGAGGGCGGGGCGGTCGCCCCCGGCAGCGGCCCGACGCCGGAGGCGCCGGCACAGGAGGCGGCGGCACAGGATGCGGCGTCCGCGGAGGCGGTGACCGCGGCGGTGGCCGGCGTGGGCCCCGAGGCGGCTTCCCGTCCCGCCGTACCGCCTTCCTCCTTGTCCCCTTCCCGTGCCGGGGACTTCATGCGGTGCCCGTTGCTGTACCGGTTCCGGGTGATCGACCGGTTGCCCGAGAAGCCGAGCGAGGCGGCGACGAGGGGCACGCTGGTGCATGCCGTGCTCGAGCGGCTGTTCGACGCTCCGGCCGCCGAGCGGACCGTGCCGCGGGCGAGGGCGCTGCTCCCGGAGCAGTGGGACCGGTTGCGCGAGGCCAGGCCGGAGTTGGCGGAGCTGTTCGCCGACGACCCGGACGGCGAGCGGCTGGCGCGCTGGCTGGCGGAGGCGGAGCGGCTGGTGGAGCGCTGGTTCACGCTGGAGGATCCGACGCGGCTCGAGCCGGCCGAGCGGGAGCTGTTCCTGGAGGCGGAGCTGGACTCGGGGCTCAGGCTGCGCGGGATCATCGACCGGGTGGACGTGGCGCCCACGGGCGAGGTGCGGATCGTCGACTACAAGACGGGCAGGGCGCCCCGCCCCGAGTACGCCGAGGACGCGCTGTTCCAGATGAAGTTCTACGCCCTGGTGGTGTGGCGGCTGAAGGGGGTCGTGCCCC
>NZ_JUJA01000077.1:78209-95420 GCF_001906585.1 Streptomyces kebangsaanensis
CCCGGTCCCCGCCGATCTGGAGCGGGTGGAGCGCAGGCTGCTGGCGCTGTGGGAGGCGATCCGGCTGGCCACCGAGACCGGTGACTGGCGGCCGCGCCCCACGAAGCTGTGCGGCTGGTGCGACCACCGGGCCCACTGCCCGGAGTTCGGCGGCACTCCCCCGCCCTACCCGTTGCCCCTGGGACGGACCGCGGAGCCGGCGCAGGGCAGAATGGGCGCGGACTAGCGAAGGAGACTCACGTGGCCATCCGCGTCCTACTGGTCGACGACCAGCCGTTGCTGCGCACCGGGTTCCGGATGATTCTGGAGGCCGAGCAGGACATCGCGGTCGTGGGCGAGGCCGGAGACGGTCTGCAGGCCCTGGACCAGGTGCGGGCCCTGCAGCCCGATGTGGTGCTGATGGACATCCGCATGCCGCGGATGGACGGCGTGGAGGCGACCCGGCAGATCACCGGTCCGGACCGGGACGGCCCGGCGAAGGTGCTGGTGCTGACCACCTTCGACCTCGACGAGTACGTGGTGGAGGCGCTGCGCGCCGGCGCGAGCGGCTTCCTCCTCAAGGACGCGCCCGCGGGCGAGCTGGTGCAGGCGATCCGGGTGGTCGCGGCCGGCGAGGCGATGCTGGCGCCGAGCATCACGCGCCGGCTGCTGGACAAGTACGCCACGCATCTGCCCTCCGGCGAGGAGCCGGTGCCGAACAGTCTGCACACCCTCACCGACCGCGAGGTCGAGGTGCTGAAGCTGGTGGCGCGCGGGCTGTCGAACGCGGAGATCGCCGCCGATCTGTTCGTCAGCGAGACGACCGTGAAGACCCATGTCGGGCATGTGCTGACCAAGCTGGGCCTGCGCGACCGTGTGCAGGCCGCGGTGTACGCGTACGAGAGCGGTCTGGTGCGTCCCGGCGCCCAGTAGGCCGCCCCCGCGCACAACCGAGGGCGCCCCCTCCCGGAAGGCCGGTGAGGGGGCGCTTTTGGTGTGTGCGGGGCGGTCCGGCGGCGGTTCAGCTCTTCCTGGGCTCCCGAAGGCGGAACGCGGTGGCGCCGTTGTCGGCGCCGCGGCCGGGCGAGGTGCCCGGCCGGGCCCTGTGGGGCAGGGCCCGGGGAGGGACCTCAGCCGCTGACACCGCGGCCGAGCTCCCACAGCTGGAGGGTCGCGGAGGAGTTGATGGCGTACGCGGTGCCCGTGATGGTGTCGCGGGCGGCCACGTACTGCTTGCCCTGCCACAGCGGCAGCAGCGGAACGTCGTTGGCGACGATCTCCTGAATGGTGTCCAGGCTGGTGGACGCGGAGAGCCGGTCGGCCTGTCGGCGGGACTGCGGGATCAGGGTGTTGCGGATCTCGCTGTTGGCGTACGGGGTGTTGAGGA
Organism: Streptomyces kebangsaanensis; assembly: GCF_001906585.1. Lineage (GTDB taxonomy): Bacteria > Actinomycetota > Actinomycetes > Streptomycetales > Streptomycetaceae > Streptomyces > Streptomyces kebangsaanensis. Next base: position 79,576 of record NZ_JUJA01000077.1, read on the forward strand.
TGTTGCCCTTGTCGAGGAACGGAGCCAGGTAGTTGTCGGCGTCCGGGAAGTCCGGGAACCAGCCCATGCCGTAGACGTCGTACCGGCGCTTCAGCTCGGCCGGACGGAAGGTGGACCAGGGGGTGCCCTTGATGTCGACGTCGAACAGGCCGCTGTCGTTGAGCTGCTGGCGAAGGACCTCGAACTCCCTCTTGGTGGCCGCGCCGTAGTGGTCGGTCGTGTAGTTCAGCGTCAGCTTCACCGGGGTGGTGACGTCGGCCTTGGCCAGCAGGGTGCGGGCCTTGTCCACGTTCGGGTCGCCGTACTTGTTGAAGAAGGCGTTGGAGTGGCCGGTGATGGTGGCCGGGACGATCGAGTACAGCGGCTCGGCCTGGGTGCCGTAGACCTCGGCGACGAGTTCGCTGCGGTTGACGACCTGGGCCATGGCCGCGCGCACGGCCCTGTCCTTCACCGTCTCGGCGTCGGTGTTGAAGCCCAGGTAGCGGATCTCCAGGCCGGGCGTCTCGATGATGTCGATGTTGTCCTTGGAGTCGGCGGTGAGCCTGCGGATCTGCTCGGGCGTCATGCTGCGGGTCATGACGTCGATGTCACCCTTGTCCAGCGCGTCGCCCATGACGTCGGCGTCCGGGAAGGAACGCAGCTCCACCTTGTCGTTGTTGAGCTTCAACGTCCCCTTGTAGTTGGGGTTCTTGGTGAAGACGGCGTTGACCATCTCGTCGTTCTTGACGTTGGGCTTCATGACGTACGGGCCGGAGCCGTCCACGTCGAAGCCGTCGCGCAGCTTGTTCTTCTCGTACTTCTTGGAGCTGACGATGCCCGCGACGGGCGTCGACAGCTTGTACGGGAAGGTGGCGTCGGAGGTGTTGAGGTGGAAGATGACCTCGCGGTCGCCCTGGGTCTCCACGGTGTCGATGGTGGACAGCAGGCCGGCCACGCCGCTTTCGGCGTCGATGGCGCGGGCGCGGTCGACGGAGAACTTCACGTCGGCCGCGGTGATGGGGTCGCCGTCGGCGAACTGCAGGCCCTCGCGCAGGGTGCAGGCGTAGCGCTCGTTGCCACTGTCGCTGAAGCCGCACTTCTCGGCGGCCTCGGGGACGGGGTCGCCGTCGCCCTTGGGCTGGATCATCAGGGTCTGCACGGTCTGACGCAGGATGTTCCAGGTTCCGACGTCGTAGGCGGACGCCGGGTCGACGGGCGCTGGGTCGTCCTTCGAGGCGGTGAACCGGTCCGTGGTGCCGACGACGATGGCGTCGCCGCTCTTGCCGCCGCCACCGGAGCCGCCGCACGCGGCCAGTACCGGCGCGAGCAGACCGGCTACGGCCGGCAGCACCAAAGTCTTGCGGTTCATGCTCGAGTTTCTCCAGAGCTGTCATGTCCGTGTATCCGGCATACAGGGTTGTCGCGGCGGATCACGGGGGTAGGGATGATGTTCTCGCGACGAGATTAGTCGGCCCTCGCAGCAAGGTTCGCGGCCACGGGAGTTGAGTTCCCATCACGCAGCGGAACCGGGTGCGGACGGTCCGAAAACCCGTGACCGGAAGGATTCGTGCAGGGTTCCACCAATCGGGACACAAGGGCGCGCACACAGCCCCCGAAAGGGGGTGAGCAGCACACCTCAAGCCCCTTGTCGACCCCGGGAAAGGTGGGGAACATCACACGGTCGACCGGTGCTGCGGCCGTCGGAATTCGGCCGTCCGACGGGGTGCGAATTCCCGCGGACGCCCGCCGCGGGGCTATTCCCGCGGGCTTGGCACGCTGGGTGAACGGTTAGCGCATTTCTGTCATCAGGCCGTGCAGAAATGACAGGTTCACGTCTTCCAGGGAGGGGACGACGGTGCGCCGGGGGGCCGGGGCGATGGGGGCGACGGAGGGCACGGCGACCACCTGGCAGCCGGCGGCCTCCGCCGCGGTGACTCCGGTCACGGTGTCCTCGACCACCGCGCACCGGGCCGGGTCCACGCCCAGTCCGACGGCGGCCAGCAGGTAGGGGTCGGGGTGGGGCTTGGTGCGGGAGACCTCGTCGCCCGCCACGGACAGGGCGAAGTGCTGCGGGCCGAGGGAGGTCAGGACGCGGTCGATGATGCGGCGGTGGGAGGCCGAGACCAGGGCGGTGGGGATCCGGTGCTCGGACAGCTCGGCCAGCAGCCGTGCGGCGCCCGGCATCAGCGGCAGCATGCCGTCGATACGGTCCTCGAACGCCTCGTTCAGCAGCGTGGTGACCTCGGCGAGGGTGATGGCGGCGCCGGTGGCCTCGATCAGGAAGCCGGCGCTGCGGGTCATGGGGCCGCCGACCACGACGTGTCTCCAGGACTCGTCGAGCGTGTGTCCGAGCGCCGCGAAGACCTCCACTTCGACGTCCCACCAGAAGCCCTCGGTGTCCACCAGGGTGCCGTCCATGTCGAGGAGCACTGCCTGCAGGACTGATCCCTCGGCCGTTGGGGTCTTCCCTGCCCGAGCGGAGCCGAGGGTCTGGGGCAGGGTGCCGAGCGCGGGGACGGTACTGGTCATCCGGCGTACCTCCTTGAGGGGCGATCAGGCCGGTCCCCCTCGCGGGGAACCGGCCTGCAGTGGACCGACCAGTCTACGACGCCGCCGGACGAAACGCGTCGCGTGCGGACGCGCACCCGGCCGGACGGGACGGAGGGGAAGGGTCAGCGGGCGTTGAAGTACTTGGCCTCCGGGTGGTGGATCACGATGGCGTCGGTGGACTGTTCGGGGTGGAGCTGGAACTCCTCCGACAGGTGGACGCCGATGCGTTCGGGCTCCAGGAGGTGGGCGATCTTGGCGCGGTCCTCCAGGTCGGGACAGGCACCGTAGCCGAGGGAGAAGCGGGCGCCGCGGTACTTCAGTTCGAACATGCCCTGGATCTCGTCCGGGTCCTCGCCCGCGAAGCCCAGTTCGGCGCGCACGCGTGCGTGCCAGTACTCGGCCAGGGCCTCGGCCAGCTGCACGGACAGGCCGTGCAGCTCCAGGTAGTCGCGGTAGGAGTCGGCCGCGAAGAGGCGGGCGGTCTCCTCGCCGATCCTCGAGCCGACGGTGACCACCTGGAAGCCCACCACGTCCGTCTCCCCCGACTCCTCCGGGCGGAAGAAGTCGGCCAGGCACAGCCGGCGGCCGCGGCGCTGGCGCGGGAAGGTGAAGCGGGTGCGCTCGTTGCCCTGCTCGTCCAGGACGATCAGGTCGTCGTCCTTGGACACGCAGGGGAAGTAGCCGTGGACCACCGCGGCCTCGAGCAGGTTCTCCGTCTGCAGACGGTCCAGCAGGCCGCGCAGCCGGGGACGGCCCTCGGTCTCGACCAGCTCCTCGTACGTCGGCCCGTCACCGGTGCGGGCCTGCTTCAGCCCCCACTGACCCTTGAACAGGGCGCCCTCGTCCAGCCAGGACGCGTACTCCTTGAGCTGGATGCCCTTGACCACCCGGGTGCCCCAGAACGGCGGGGTGGGGATCGGGTTGTCCGTGGCGACGTCCGAGCGGACGTGCCCCTCCTGCGGGCGCTCCTCGACCTCGACGGTGGCCGCCCGCACCCGGCGCTGCCTGAGTTCCGGCAGCTTCGCTCCCGGCACGCCCCGCTTGACCCCGATCAGCGCGTCCATCAGACGCAGGCCCTCGAACGCGTCGCGGGCGTAGCGGACCTCGCCGTCGTACAGCTCGTGCAGGTCCTGCTCGACGTACGCCCGAGTCAGGGCCGCGCCGCCCAGGATCACCGGATAAGCCGCCGCCAGACCGCGGCTGTTGAGCTCCTCCAGGTTCTCCTTCATGACCACCGTGGACTTCACCAGCAGCCCGGACATGCCGATCACGTCGGCCCGGTGCTCCTCGGCGGCCTCCAGGATCGCCGAGACGGGCTGCTTGATGCCCAGGTTGACCACGTTGTAGCCGTTGTTGGACAGGATGATGTCGACGAGGTTCTTGCCGATGTCGTGCACGTCCCCGCGCACGGTGGCCAGCACGATCGTGCCCTTGCCGGCCTCGTCGGTCTTCTCCATGTGCGGCTCGAGATGGGCGACGGCCGCCTTCATCACCTCGGCGGACTGCAGCACGAACGGCAGTTGCATCTGCCCGGAGCCGAACAGCTCGCCGACCACCTTCATGCCGTCCAGCAGGGTGTCGTTGACGATGTCCAGGGCCCTGCGGGTCTTCAGTGCCTCGTCCAGGTCCTGTTCCAGGCCGTTGCGCTCGCCGTCGATGATGCGGCGCTTGAGCCGCTCCTCCAGCGGCAGCGCGGCCAGTTCCTCGGCCTTGCCCGCCTTCAGCGACTTCGCCGTGGCGCCCTCGAACAGCTGCATGAGCTTCTGCAGCGGGTCGTAGCCCTCCCGGCGCCGGTCGTGGATCAGGTCCAGGGCCGTTCGCACCTGCTCCTCGTCGAAGCGGGCGATCGGCAGGATCTTGCTCGCGTGCACGATCGCCGAGTCCAGGCCCGCCTTGACGCACTCGTCCAGGAAGACGGAGTTCAGCAGGATCCGGGCGGCCGGGTTCAGGCCGAAGGAGATGTTGGACAGGCCGAGGGTGGTCTGCACCTTCGGGTGCCGCCGCTTCAGCTCGCGGATGCCCTCGATGGTGGCCACGCCGTCCCCTCGGGACTCCTCCTGGCCGGTGCAGATGGTGAAGGTCAGGCAGTCGACGAGGATGTCCTCCTCGCGGATGCCCCAGTTGCCGGTCAGGTCGGCGATCAGCCGCTCGGCGACCTCCACCTTCCTCTCGGCGGTGCGGGCCTGGCCCTCCTCGTCGATGGTCAGCGCGATCAACGCCGCCCCGTGCTCCTTCGCCAGCGCGGTGACCCGCGCGAAGCGGGACTCGGGCCCGTCGCCGTCCTCGTAGTTCACCGAGTTGATCACCGCACGGCCGCCCAGCTTCTCCAGCCCGGCCCGGATGACGTCGACCTCGGTGGAGTCCAGCACGATCGGCAGCGTGGAGGCGGTGGCGAAGCGTCCGGCCAGCTCCCGCATGTCCGCGGCGCCGTCCCGGCCGACGTAGTCCACGCACAGGTCCAGCATGTGCGCGCCCTCGCGGATCTGCTCGCGCGCCAGCTCCACACAGTCGTCCCAGCGGCCCTGGAGCATGGCCTCACGGAACTTCTTCGACCCGTTGGCGTTCGTCCGCTCGCCGATCGCCAGGTAGGAGGTGTCCTGCCGGAACGGCACCGTCTGGTACAGGGAGGCCGCGCCCGGCTCCGGGCGCGGGCTGCGCTCCACCGGCGTCAGGTCCCGCACCCGTTCCACCAGCCGGCTCAGGTGCTCCGGCGTCGTACCGCAGCAGCCGCCCACCAGGGACAGGCCGTAGTCGCGGACGAAGTGCTCCTGCGCGTCCGCCAGCTCGGGCGCGGTCAGCGGGTAGTGCGCGCCGTCCTTGGTGAGCACGGGGAGTCCGGCGTTGGGCATGCAGGACAGCGGGACGCGCGCGTGCCGGGACAGGTAGCGCAGGTGCTCGCTCATCTCGGCCGGGCCGGTCGCGCAGTTCAGGCCGATCATGTCGACGCCCAGCGGCTCCAGCGCGGTGAGCGCCGCACCGATCTCCGAGCCGAGCAGCATGGTGCCGGTGGTCTCGACGGTCACCGAGACGATCAGCGGCACGTCGTGTCCGGCGACCGCCATGGCCCGGCGGGCGGCGATGATGGAGGCCTTGGTCTGCAGCAGGTCCTGCGTGGTCTCCACCAGCAGGGCGTCCGCACCGCCCGCGAGCAGGCCCTCGGCGTTCTGCTGGTAGGCGTCGCGGATGGCGGTGAACGTGGTGTGCCCCAGGGTGGGCAGCTTGGTGCCGGGCCCCATCGAGCCGAGGACCCAGCGGGGCCGGCCGTCCCGGCCGGTGAACTCGTCCGCCGCCTCGCGGGCGATGCGGGCGCCCGCCTCGGACAGCTCGGTGACGCGCTCGGCGATGTCGTACTCGCCCAGAGCGGTGAGGTTGGTGCCGAAGGTGTTGGTCTCCACGCAGTCCACGCCCACGGCGAAGTAGGCGTCGTGGACCGACCGGACGATGTCCGGCCGCGTGACGTTCAGGATCTCGTTGCAGCCCTCGAGGTTCTGGAAGTCCTCGAGTGTCGGGTCCTGGGCCTGGAGCATGGTGCCCATCGCTCCGTCGGCGACCACCACACGGGTGGCGAGCGCCTCGCGGAGGGCGGACACACGGGTCCGGCTGTCGGCGGAAGGGGTCAGCGGCAACGAGGCCATGAAGGGGCTCCCTCGGGTTGCGACGGCTGTCGGCTTTGCGTCTTCCCCTGGAGGCGGAGTGCGCGGTTCCGGGGAACCGGGCGCACAGCTCCCCGAGGGGACGCACGCCGCCAGGGTAGCCGGGACCGGTCCCCGGCGAGCGGGGCGTCCACCAAGCGGACGAGGATGGCCGTCGGGTCATCCCGGGGTCGGGGCACGCAACAGGTGCCGGCCGACCATTGGCGGTGAGTCGGCATGGACCGGTAGTGTTCGGCATTGCCGAACGGGCGGCACGAGGGTCGTCCGCCGACGGTCGAAGGGGACGGAGGCAGGACGGCGATGACACGGAACATCCAGTCGCTCGAAAGGGCGGCCGCGATGCTGCGGTTGCTGGCGGGCGGCGAGCGGCGGCTGGGCCTGTCGGACATCGCCGCCTCACTGGGCCTGGCCAAGGGCACCGCCCACGGCATACTGCGCACCCTCCAGCACGAGGGCTTCGTCGAACAGGACGAGGCCTCCGGGCGCTACCAGCTGGGCGCGGAGCTGCTGCGCCTGGGCACCACCTATCTCGACGTGCACGAACTGCGGGCGCGCGCCCTGGTCTGGACGGACGACCTGGCCCGCTCCAGCGGGGAGAGCGTCTACCTGGGCGTGCTGCACCACCACGGCGTGCTGATCGTGCACCACGTCTTCCGCCCGGACGACAGCCGGCAGGTGCTGGAGATCGGCGCGATGCAGCCGCTGCACTCCACGGCCCTGGGCAAGGTGCTCTCGGCGTACGACCCCGTCGCGCACAGCGAGGCGGTCGAGACCGACCGCAAGGCGTTCACGGAACGTACCGTGTGCGACCTGGACGGCTTCGAGCGCGTCCTCGACGTCACGCGCGCGCGTGGCTACGCCGCCGACGCGGAGGAGACCTGGGAGGGCGTCGCCTCCATCGCCGCGCCCATCCACGACCGGCGGCGGATGCCGGTCGGCGCGGTCGGCATCACCGGCGCCGTGGAGCGGGTGTGCCCGGGGGGCGAGCTGCGCCACGAGCTCATCGCGGCGGTGCGGGACTGCGCCCGCGCGGTCTCGCGGGACCTGGGCGCCGGGCGGTTCTGAGCGCCGTACCCCCCGCCGGGCCGCACACCACAGGCCGGTACGTCACCGACGTACCGGCCTTCCGCGTGCCCGCGCCCGCGGCGGGGCCGGTCGGCCGGCGATCAGTAACGATCGCGGTTTCGGCAGCAGAACCCTTGACGCCCACCTGACAGCAAGGTGAGACTCCCGTCCACCGGTCGGCATTGTCGAACACCTTGCGGCAATACGCGCTAGGGTGTGACAACGCCAGGGCCGGCGTCGCTCTCACCCCCGAGGGCGCCGGACCCCCGGTGGGACCCGGGGTCCGGTTGCCCCGGACGATGGACAAAGGAGTCGCGGGTGTCCAGCTCCGACATCTTCATCGGCGAGACCATCGGTACCGCCGTACTCATCCTGCTCGGCGGCGGGGTCTGCGCCGCCGTGACCCTGAAGGCCTCCAAGGCCCGTAACGCCGGCTGGCTCGCCATCGCCTTCGGGTGGGGCTTCGCCGTGATGACGGCGGTGTACATCTCGGGCCCGGTCTCCGGTGCCCACCTCAACCCGGCCGTGACGGTCGCCCTCGCCATCAAGAACGGCGACTGGGCGGACGTTCCGACCTATGTCGCCGGCCAGCTGCTCGGCGCCATGATCGGCGCGGCTCTGGTCTGGGTCGCCTACTACGGCCAGTTCCGGGCCCACCTCACCGACCGGGAGGTCGTCGGCGGTCCGGGCGCCCAGGCCACCGCCGTCAAGGCGGTCGAGGCGCAGGAGAAGGGCGCCGGCCCGGTCCTCGGCGTCTTCTCCACCGGCCCCGAGATCCGGAACGCGGTGCAGAACCTCGCCACCGAGATCGTCGGCACGATCGTGCTGATCCTCGCGGTCCTCACCCAGGGCCTGAACGACGAGGGCAACGGCCTCGGTGTCCTCGGCGGCCTGGTCACCGCACTCGTCGTCGTCTCCATCGGCCTGTCCCTCGGCGGCCCCACGGGCTACGCGATCAACCCCGCCCGTGACCTCGGCCCCCGTATCGTCCACGCCCTGCTGCCCCTGCCCAACAAGGGCGGCTCCGACTGGAGCTACGCCTGGGTCCCCGTGGTCGGCCCGCTCGTCGGCGGCGCCATCGCCGCGGGCCTCTACAACGTGGCCTTCGCCTGATGAGTCCGGCACTCCTCTCCTTCGCACCCCGCGCCCCGCGCCGCACGCGCGGGACCACCGCCCCATCGACCACGGACCCCAGGAGCACACAGTGACCGACGCCCACACCGCCGGCCCCTTCATCGCTGCCATCGACCAGGGCACCACCTCCTCCCGCTGCATCGTCTTCGACCGGGACGGCCGGATCGTCTCCGTCGACCAGAAGGAGCACGAGCAGATCTTCCCCAAGCCGGGCTGGGTCGAACACGACGCCACCGAGATCTGGACCAACGTCCAGGAGGTCGTCGCCGGAGCCGTCGAGAAGGCCGGCATCACCCGCGACGACATCAAGGCCATCGGCATCACCAACCAGCGCGAGACCACCGTGCTGTGGGACAGGAACACCGGGGAGCCCGTCCACAACGCCATCGTCTGGCAGGACACCCGCACCGACGCCCTGTGCAAGGAGCTCGGCCGCAACGTCGGCCAGGACCGCTTCCGCCGCGAGACCGGCCTTCCCCTCGCCTCCTACTTCGCCGGTCCCAAGGCCCGCTGGCTGCTCGACAACGTCGAGGGCCTGCGCGAGCGCGCCGCGGCGGGCGACCTGCTCTTCGGCACCATGGACACCTGGGTCATCTGGAACCTGACGGGCGGCACGGACGGCGGCAGGCACGTCACCGACGTCACCAACGCCTCCCGCACCCTCCTGATGAACCTGCACACCATGGAGTGGGACGAGAGGATCTGCGAGTCGATCGGCGTCCCGCGGCAGATCCTGCCCGAGATCCGCTCCTCCGCCGAGGTCTACGGCGAGATCAGGGGCGGCAGGCTGGGCGACCTGCTCGGCGGCATCCCGGTCGCCTCCGCGCTCGGCGACCAGCAGGCGGCCCTGTTCGGCCAGACCTGCTTCTCCGAGGGCGAGACCAAGTCGACGTACGGCACCGGCACCTTCATGGTGATGAACACCGGTGACAAGATCATCAACTCCTACAGCGGGCTGCTGACCACCGTCGGCTACCGGATCGGCGAGGACAAACCGGTCTACGCCCTGGAGGGCTCGATCGCCGTCACCGGTTCCCTGGTGCAGTGGATGCGCGACCAGATGGGCCTGATCTCCACCGCCGCCGAGATCGAGACGCTGGCGCTCTCGGTCGAGGACAACGGCGGCGCCTATTTCGTGCCGGCCTTCTCCGGCCTGTTCGCCCCGTACTGGCGCTCCGACGCCCGCGGTGTGATCGCCGGCCTGACCCGGTACGTCACCAAGGCACACCTCGCGCGCGCCGTCCTGGAGGCCACCGCCTGGCAGACGCGGGAGATCGCGGACGCCATGACCAAGGACTCCGGGGTGGAGCTCACCGCCCTCAAGGTCGACGGCGGCATGACCTCCAACAACCTGCTGATGCAGATGCTCTCGGACTTCCTGGACGCCCCCGTGGTGCGCCCGATGGTCGCCGAGACCACCTGCCTCGGCGCCGCCTACGCCGCCGGTCTCGCCGTCGGCTTCTGGAACAGCACCGACGACCTGCGCGCCAACTGGCGCCGGGCCGCCGAGTGGACCCCCCGCATGGACGCGGACATCCGCGACCGTGAGTACAAGAACTGGCTCAAGGCCGTCGAGCGGACCATGGGCTGGCTCGAGGACGAGGAGTAAGAACCGCAATGACCCGTCAGTCCACCCTGCAGTCCGTGCCTGTCCTGGGAACGCGCCCGGCCTCCTGCCCGAACCCGGGCCGTGCCGAGACCCGGGAGCGGCTTGCGAAGGCGACGTACGACCTCCTCGTGATCGGCGGCGGCATCCTGGGCATCTCCACCGCCTGGCACGCCGCGCAGTCCGGCCTCAGGGTGGCCCTGGTCGACGCCGGCGACTTCGCCGGCGCCACCTCCTCCGCCTCCTCCAAGCTGCTCCACGGCGGCCTGCGCTATCTGCAGACCGGCGCGGTGAGGCTGGTGGCGGAGAACCACTTCGAGCGCCGTGCGGTCTCCCGCCAGGTGGCCCCCCACCTGGCGAACCCGCTCACCTTCTACCTCCCCGTGTACAAGGGCGGGCCGCACGGCGCGGCGAAGCTCGGGGCCGGCGTGTTCGCCTACTCCGCGCTGTCCGCCTTCGGTGACGGCGTGGGCCACCTGCTCAGCCCGGCGAGGGCCGCGCAGGACGTGCCCGAGCTGCGCACCGAGAACCTCAGGGCCGTGGCCGTCTACGGCGACGACCAGATGAACGACGCGCGCATGGCGCTGATGACGGTCCGCGCGGCCGTCGAGTCGGGCGCGGTCGTCCTCAACCACGCCGAGGTGACCGGGCTGCGCTTCACCCGGGGCCGGGTCACCGGCGCCGAGCTGAGGGACCGGCTGTCCGGCGACGAGTTCGGCGTGGACGCCCGGCTGGTGCTGAACGCGACCGGGCCGTGGGTGGACCACCTGCGCAGGATGGAGGATCCGGCCGCGGCGCCGTCCATCCGCCTGTCCAAGGGCGCGCACCTGGTGCTCAAGCGCACCTCGCCGTGGAGGGCGGCGCTGGCCACCCCGATCGACAAGTACCGCATCACCTTCGCCCTCCCCTGGGAGGACATGCTGCTGCTCGGCACGACCGACGAGGAGTACGAGGGCGACCCGGCCGACGTCGCGGTGAACGACAAGGACATCGCGCAGATACTCGACGAGGCCGCGTTCTCCGTCCGCGGCCGGCAGCTCGACCGCGAGCTGATCACGTACGCCTTCGCCGGTCTGCGGGTGCTGCCGGGCGGGCCCGGCGACACCGCCAAGGCCAGGCGCGAGACGGTGGTGACCGAGGGCAGGGGCGGCATGCTGTCCGTGGCGGGCGGCAAGTGGACCACCTTCCGGCACATCGGCCGTACGGTGATGGGGAAGCTCCAGACGCTGCCGGGCGCCCCGCTGGGCGAGGACTTCGAGCCGGTCTCCGCACTGCCGAGGAAGCTGCCGCTGCCGGGCATCGCCAACCCGCGCGCGGTCGCCCACCGGCTGCTGGTGGACCGCCCGGCGCCCGGCCCGCGCATGGCCGCCGACACCGCCCGGCACCTGGCCACGCACTACGGCTCGCTGGCCTTCGACATCGCCCGGCTGGCGAACGAGAACCCGGGGCTGGGCGAGCGGATCCACCCGGACGCCCCGGAGATCTGGGCCCAGGTCGTCTGGGCCCGCGACCACGAGTGGGCCGAGACGCCGGAGGACGTGCTGCGCCGGCGTACGACACTGACCGTCCGCGGTCTGGCCACGGACGAGGTCCGGGCGAAGGTGCGGGACCTGCTCGGGGAGAATTGACCCCTCTCCCGGCCGAAGGCAGGGGGTCCCCGGCTCACGTCGCCTGCGGGCCCGGCGGACCGGCAGGTCTTGCACGATCGACACCGGCCGGGGCGGAACCGGCCCGGTCCGGCACCGCGAGCAAAGGAGTTGCCGTGACCGCCGGGCGGTGCCGGGCGGCCGGCTCCCACCGCACGGGGGCCGGCCGCTCTTCTGCCTCCATGGTGTGCTCGGACATCCGGTGTCCGATCCGACGCCTGATCCGGATCCTGGACGTGCGGCGGGGCGGCGGCACGTACGTCACCGGCCCGGACCCGCGACTGCTGCCGGAGGCAGCGGGTTCCGCCGTCGGCTTCCACCGCGACGACACGGTGCCGGAGTTCCCGGCGGTGCGCCGCGCCCTGGGCGAGCACCGCGCGGTTCCCGGGGCGCCGCGCGACCGGGACGCGGGGGCGGCGCGGTCCTGGGCGACGGTGCGCATCGCGGGCGTCGAGCGGTGGCCGCGTTCCGCTCTCCGGCCCGGCGTTGATCTCCGGGTGTTCGATCACGGGGAACGGGGCAGTCATCCGTTCACTCCCCCGTGCAAGGGGGCTGCGAGCGCCCCCGCCGCACGCCGTAAGGTTGGTGGGTCAGGCGAGGGCACGTCGGAAGGAGGCGCTGGGTGATCGAGCTCGAGGGGGTTCCCGAGCTGATCGACCCGGTCATGGTGGCCGCGTTCGAGGGCTGGAACGATGCCGGCGACGCCGCCTCCACCGCGGTCGCGCATCTGGACAGGGAGTGGAAGGGCGAGGTGTTCGCGGCGCTGGACGCCGAGGACTACTACGACTTCCAGGTGAACCGCCCCACGGTGTTCGTGGACGGCGGCGTGCGCAAGATCACCTGGCCGACGACGAGACTGTCGGTGGTCCGGATCGGCGGGGAGAAGCCACGCGACCTGGTACTGGTCCGCGGCATCGAACCGTCCATGCGCTGGCGCTCGTTCTGCAACGAGCTGCTCGGCTTCGCGCACGAACTGGGCGTGGAGCTGGTGGTCATCCTGGGCGCGCTGCTCGGCGACACCCCGCACACGCGTCCGGTGCCGATCAGCGGGACCACGTCGGACGCGGACCTGGCCCGCCGGATGGACCTGGAGGAGAGCAAGTACGAGGGGCCGACGGGCATCGTGGGCGTGCTGCAGGAGGCCTGTACGCACGCCGGTGTCCCGGCGGTCTCGCTGTGGGCGGCGGTGCCTCACTACGTCTCGCAGCCGCCGAACCCCAAGGCCACGCTGGCCCTGCTCAACCGGCTGGAGGACCTGCTCGACCTGCGCGTTCCGCTGGGCGAGCTGCCGGAGGACGCACGGGCCTGGCAGGTGGGGGTGGACCAGCTGGCCGCCGAGGACAGCGAGGTCGCGGAGTACGTGCAGACGCTGGAGGAGGCCCGGGACACCGCGGAGCTGCCGGAGGCGTCGGGCGAGGCGATCGCCCGCGAGTTCGAGCGGTACCTGCGGCGCCGGGACGGCGGCGGGCCGTCGTCGGGCGGGCACGCCACGGCGGACGGTGGCGAGGGCGGCTCGTACCGGCGGGAGGGGCCGGGGGGCCGTACGCGGTCGTCGAAGCCGCCGAAGCCGGAGGCCGGCGGGACGGACGAGACGGACGGCGAGGACTCGTCGGAGGAGTGAACGGTTCAGGGGCGGTGCGCGTGACGCGCACCGCCCCTGATGCCGTGCCGGGCGTCCGTCTCAGAGAGCCACGCCCAGCAGGGCGTCCACGGCGCGCGAGACGAGGCCGGGGGCGCCGGTGTCCTCGCCGCCCCGCTCCTGCTGGAGGGCCGCCCAGCGGTCGACCGCGGCCAGGGCGGCGGGGGCGTCCAGGTCGTCGGCGAGGGCGTCGCGGATCTCCTCGACCAGCGCGTCGGCGGGCGGGCCGTCGGGCCGGGAGACGGCCGAGCGCCAGCGGCCGAGACGCGCCACGGCGTCCTGGAGGACCTGGTCGGTCCACTCCCAGTCGGAGCGGTAGTGATGGGCCAGGAGCGCGAGCCGGATGGCGGCGGGGTCCACGCCGTCGCGCCGCAGCCGCGAGACGAAGACCAGGTTGCCCTTGGACTTGGACATCTTCTCGCCGTCGAGGGCGACCATGCCGGCGTGCACGTAGGCCTTGGCCATCGGGAACTCGCCGGTGAGCACCTGGGCGTGCGAGGCGCCCATCTCGTGGTGCGGGAAGGCGAGGTCGGAGCCGCCGCCCTGGACGTCGAAGCCCATGCCGAGGTGGTCCAGGGCGATCGCCACGCACTCGATGTGCCAGCCGGGCCGGCCCCGGCCGAGGGAGCCGCCGTCCCAGCTGGGCTCTCCGTCCCGGGCGGCCAGCCACAGGACCGGGTCGAGCGGGTTCTTCTTGCCGGGGCGGTCGGGGTCGCCGCCGCGCTCGGCGGACAGCAGGCGCATCGCCTCGGCGTCCAGGTGGGAGACCTCGCCGAAGTGGGGGTCGGACCCGACGGAGAAGTACACGTCCCCGTCGAGTTCGTACGCCGCGCCCAGGTCCCGCAGCCGTTCGACCAGCGGGACGATGCCGGGTATCGCCTCCACGGCGCCGATGTAGTGCCTGGGGGGCAGCATCCGCAGGGCGGTCATGTCCTCGCGGAACAGGACCGTCTCCCGTTCGGCCAGCTCCACCCAGTCGACGTCGTCGCGCTGCGCCCGCTCCAGCAGCGGATCGTCGACGTCGGTCACGTTCTGGACGTAGTGGACCTGCCGCTTGGTGTCGAGCCACACGCGCTGTACGAGGTCGAACGCGTTGTAGGTCGCCGCGTGACCCATGTGGGTCGCGTCGTACGGCGTGATGCCGCAGACGTAGATACGGGCGACGGGACCGGGCTGGAGGGTGACCGGACCTCCGGTCGCGGTGTCGTGGATCCTCAGGTCGCGGCCCTGACCGGGCAGGGCGGGGACCTCGGAAGCGGGCCAGGCATGCATGTCATGAGCGTAACCGGACCGCGGTCCCGTATACGAACCGGACCGGGCCGGATGACCGGGAAGGCGCTCTTGCGTGACCGCGCGGGGTGTGCTGACGCCGGCCGGCGGTGAGCGGTGGCGGTCCGCGGGGCTACACCGGTGGCCAGGGGATCGCCGGCCAGTCCCCCGTGGGTTCCGGGTGGGTGGCGGAGGTGAGGAGGGCGTTCACACGCGCGCGCGTGGCGTGGAGTTCGGACGCGGTGATCAGGCCGGAGAGGCGGGTGGCGAGGGGCGCTCCGTCGGTGAGGGCGTCCTGGAGGGACTCCAGGACGCCCAGGACGTCCGGCGGGAGCGGTTCGCCCGCCCAGCCCCACAGCAGGGTGCGCAGCTTGTTCTCGACGTGGAAGGTGACGCCGTGGTCGATGCCGTAGAGGTGCCCGTCGGGGGTCGGCAGCAGGTGGCCGCCCTTGCGGTCGGCGTTGTTGATCACGGCGTCCAGGACGGCCAGCCGGCGCAGCCGCTCGTCGTCGGCGTGCACCAGCAGCGCGGTGCGGCCCCGGCCGACCTCGGCGAACCCGATCGCCTTCCAGCCCGGGCCGGGCTCCTCGGCGTCCAGCAGCGCGAGCAGCTCCGCGCCGGTGTCGTCGGCGGTCACCTCGACCCACAGCTGCACCATGCCCTCGCCGTACGGGCCGTCGCGCAGCACGGTGGGCGGCACCAGGCCCCAGCCGGTCGCCTCGGAGACCTCGTACGCGGCCACCTCACGCGCGGCGAGCGTGCCGTCGGGGAAGTCCCACAGCGGACGTTCCCCGGCTACCGGCTTGTAGACGCAGGCCGCCTCCTGGCCGTCGTACGCGACCGTGCAGAACAGCGCCGCGTTGGAGGCCTCCCGGATCCGGCCGCGCACGGTCAGCTCGCCCTGGGCGAGCAACTCGGCGGACGCCGCGCCGGGCGTCACATTCCGCGGCGGTATCCGTTCTGGCGCGGACATACGTGTCCTTCCGGGTCGAGCGGGAGGCTGCACAGCGGGCACGGCGGCCGCCCGGCGTTGACGACGTCCAGGGCGCGCTTGGCGAAGGCCCTCGCCTGCGCGCCGGTGAGCCGGACCCGGAGCATCGGAGGACCGTTCTCCTCGTCCTGCAGCAGCCGCTCCTCGGCCTCGGCGAGGTCCTCCTCGGACTCCACGTCGATCTCGACGAGCGCCTGTGCCTCGACGATCATGCGCTGCTCCTCGCCGTCCCAGGCGAGTGCCATGGTGCCGACCCGGAACTCCTCCTCGATGGGGGTGTCCAGCGGTCCGGTGTCGGCGATCTCGGTGGGCG
>NZ_JUJA01000077.1:95433-101096 GCF_001906585.1 Streptomyces kebangsaanensis
AGGCGCTGCCGCCGCTACGGCGCACCACCTCGTCGAGCAGCTCGTCCATGCGCTCGGCGAGCGCGGCGACCTGGGTCTTCTCCAGGGCCACGCTGGTCACCCGGGAGCCGGCGGTGGCCTGGAGGAAGAACGTACGGCGCCCGGGAAGTCCGACCGTACCGGCCACGAAGCGGTCCGGGGGGTCGTAGAGGAACACCTGACGGGACACGTCCTGTCTCCATGGGAATCGTGTGAACGGCGGAATCGGGAGAGTCGGCGAGCCGGCCCNGCCGGCGGGTCGGCGGCGACCGCTTCACCCTACTGCGGCCGACGATCACGGTGCGCCCGCGCCGCCCCCGACGGGTGCGTCGTCGTCCGCGGGCTCCTCGCGCGGCACCAGGGACGCGAAGTCCCCGGTGTCCCCGAGCCGTACCAGGAACGGCCGCAGCCGGGTGTAGCGGATCGCGGTGACGGAGCACGGCTCGACCGAGATCCGCTGGAAGAGGTCCAGGTGCAGACCGAGCGCGTCCGCGACGAGGGACTTGATGATGTCACCGTGCGAACACATCAGGTAGACCGCGTCGGCCCCGTGGTCGCGCTCCACGCGCGCGTTCCACTCGCGCACCGCCTCGGCGGCGCGGGTCTGCATCGCGCGCATGGACTCGCCGCCGGGGAACTCCGCCGCCGAGGGGTGCGCCTGCACCACCTCCATCAGCGGCTCGTCCTTGAGCTCGGCGAGCTTGCGGCCGGACCAGTCGCCGTAGTGGCATTCCCCGATGCGCTCGTCGGTGTGCGCCGTCAGCCCTGGCCGGGCGTCCAGGAGCGGCCGTACCGTTTCCTGGCAGCGCCGCAGCGGGCTGGTGACGACCTCGGCGATCGGCAGCCCGTCGAGCCGCCCGGGCAGCGCGGCGGCCTGTGCGGCGCCGCGTTCGTCCAGGGCGACCCCGGGAGTCCAGCCGGCCAGCAGTCCGGAGGTGTTCGCGGTGGAGCGTCCGTGCCTGAGGAGGATCAGCGTGGGCATGCGGCCAGGGTAGGCGTACGGACGGCTCCGGCGGTGGCCGGGCGAAGGGAGAACACGCTCTGTGATCGTCGACTGCGCCGTCTACCGTGACGGCCGCCGCACCAGGGGGCCGAAGGACTTCTCCGACGCGCTGGCCGAGGCACGGGCCGCCGAGGGCTTCGTGTGGGTGGGGCTGCACGAGCCGAGCGAGCGGGAATTCGGTCTGGTCGCCGAGGAGTTCGCGTTGCATCCGCTGGCGGTCGAGGACGCCCTGAAGGCCCATCAGCGGCCCAAGCTGGAGGTCTACGACGACTCGCTGTTCGTGGTGCTCAAGCCCGTGCTGTACGAGCCGCGCAGTGACGCCGTCTCCACCGGCGAGATCATGATCTTCCTGGGCGACGCGTTCGTGGTGACGGTCCGCCACGGCGAGAGCGACGGGCTAGCCACCGTCCGGCACCGGCTGGAGCAGGAGCCGGAGATGCTCGGCCAGGGCCCCACCTCCGTGCTGTACGCGATCGCCGACAGCACCGTCGACCACTACCTGGACGTGGCCGCCGAGCTGCAGGCGGATCTGGAGGAGCTGGAGGCGGAGGTCTTCTCGCCGGGAGGGGGCCGGTCGCGGCACACGGCCTCGCGGATCTACGACTTCAAACGCCAGATCACGGAGTTCCGGCGGGCGACGGGCCCGCTGGGCCTGCCGATGGCCCGGCTCTCCGGCACCGGCGCGGGCGTCTTCTCCCCGGCCGTGCCCTTCGTGGACGACAGGGCCCGGCCCTTCTTCCGGGACGTCAGCGACCACCTGACCCGGGTCAACGAGTCCGTGGAGGGCCTGGACCGGCTGGTCTCGGACATCCTGTCGGCGCACCTGGCGCAGACCAGCGTCCAGCAGAACGACGACATGCGGAAGATCTCCGCGTGGGCGGCCATGGCCGCGGTCCCCACGATGATCGCCGGGATCTACGGCATGAACTTCGATCACATGCCGGAGCTGCACTGGACATGGTCGTACCCGGCGGTGATCGTGCTGATGGCACTGCTGGAGCTGCTGCTGTACCGGTTGTTCAAGCGGCGGGACTGGTTGTAGGGGCGCGGCCCGACGGCTCGGGTCCCGGGGCCGGGGCGGCGGGAGTACCGAGGGCGTCGCGGCGCTCGGGCATGGACAGGGTCACCATCCGCCGCCAGCCCACCAGCCGCTCGTGGACGTACACGGCGTGGATGCCGGCCGCGACGAGCGCCGAGCGGACCTTCGTCCAGCCGAGGATGCGGCCCATGCGGGCCATCACGGCGAGGCTGACGTCGCGGTGGACGCGGATCTCGGCCCACGCGCACGCGTGCAGGGCGCGCTGGATGGTCCGGCCGTGGCCGGCGGCGGCCAGGCGCAGCAGTTCCTCGTGGCAGTACGCGAGGTGGTTCTCCTCGTCCCGCGCGATCATGCGCACCGCCCGGCCCACGTCGGGGTGGTCGCCGAAGTGCCGCCGCAGCAGCTCCATCTGCTCGCAGGCGCGCTGCTCGGTGACCCGGCTGTGGGCCAGGTAGACGATGATGTCCCGCACGGTGAGCGGCTCGTCGGACCTGAGCCTGTCGTGCGCCAGTCCGATGCCCCGCTTCTCCAGGAGCATCGTGTAGTCGGTCCCGGGGGGCACCGGGACGGGGTCCAGGCCCCGCTTGTCCAGCAGGGCGCGGAAGATGCGCCCGTGCTTGTCCTCGTCCGCGCCGTGGCGCGCGATCTTCGGGGCGAGGTCGCGCTCGTCCGCCGGTGCCAGGGCGGCGATCCGGCCGTTCTCCCAGCCGCCCTGCGCCTCGCCGCCGGCCGCGATGGAGCAGAACAGCCGGAAGGACTCGTCGTGGTCGAGGATCTCCTGGAACAGGCTTCTGGGCGAGAGCATCGCGGGCCACCTCCCTGCCGGACCGCCGCGCAGCACGAGTCAAGTGCGGGCCCGGACATGCCGCAACACGGGTGCGGGAACACTGCGCCGAACGGCGGAGCGCGGGCGGGTCCCGGAGGTGCGCGGGCGTAACCGGGCGGGCACGCGTGCGTTGTTCTCCGTGACGGCCGTGGCGGGGTGGACCCCCGAGCCCCCACCACGGCCGTGGAAAGCCCCTGGGCCGGTCGGGCGCGCGCCCGTGGTGTTTACGCCAGTCCCGCGCGCTCCAGGGCCTCGGTGCCGGCGCGGAGAGAGGCGAGCCGCTCCTCCAGGGTGAAGCCGGCGGGGGCGAGGGTCAGCGTGGTGACACCGGCCGCCGCGTACGCCTTCATGCGGTCCGCGATCCGGTCGACGGAACCGAGCAGCGTGGTCCGGTCGATGAGTTCCTGCGGAACGGCGGCCGCGGCGCCCTGCTTGTCGCCCGAGAGGTACTTGTCCTGGATCTCGGCGGCCGCCTGCTCGTAGCCCATGCGGCGGGCGAGCCGGTTGTAGAAGTTCTGGTCGCGGCTGCCCATGCCGCCGACGTACAGCGCGGTGTAGGGGCGGAAGGTGTCGGCGAGGCGGGCCACGTCCTTGTCGTCGCCGACGGCGAGCGGCAGGGTCGGGCAGACGTCGAAGCCGTCCATGGTCTTTCCGGCCTTCTCACGGCCCGCGCGCAGGTGCTTGACCGCCGTCTCCTCGAGGTGGTCGGCGGAGGGGAAGATGAGCAGGGCGCCGTCGGCGATCTCGCCGGTCTGCTCCAGGTTCTTCGGGCCGATGGCGGCGATGTAGAGCGGGATGTGCTCGCGCTGCGGGTGGACGGTCAGCTTGATCGGCTTGCCCGGGCCGCCGGGCAGCGGCAGCGTCCAGTGCTCGCCGTCGTACGTCAGCCGCTCGCGGGTCATCGCCTTGCGGACGATCTCGACGTACTCGCGGGTGCGGGCCAGCGGCTTGTCGAACCTGACGCCGTACCAGCCCTCGGAGACCTGCGGGCCGGAGACGCCGAGGCCGAGCCGGAAGCGGCCGCCGGACAGCGAGTCCAGGGTGGCGGCCGTCATCGCCGTCATCGCGGGCTGCCGGGCGGGGATCTGGAAGATGGCCGAGCCGACGTCGATGCGCTCGGTCTGCGCGGCGACCCAGGCGAGCACGGTGGCCGCGTCGGAGCCGTAGGCCTCGGCCGCCCAGCACACGGCGTAGCCGAGCCGGTCCGCCTCCTGCGCGACGGCCAGGTTGTCCGCGTCCATCCCGGCACCCCAGTAGCCGAGGTTGATCCCGAGCCGCATGCCGCTCCCCTTACCGATCAGTAACGTTCCTTGTGCGGGGAACACTAGCGCGGGTCGGCGGGATTTCGGGTTGTCCACAGGTAACCCACGTCCCAGTTCTGGCCAGTAATCTCGGCGTTCATGGAGCAGAGGCATCTCGGCCGTACGGGCCTGCGTGTGTCCCGCATCGGACTCGGCACCCTGACCTGGGGCCGGGACACCGACGAACACGACGCCGCGGACATGCTGAAGGTGTTCTGGGAGGCGGGCGGCACCCTCGTCGACACGGCCGACGTGTACGGCGACGGGGAGGCCGAGTACCTGCTCGGGCGGCTCATGGACGGCCTCGTGCCGCGTCGTGACCTGGTCGTCTCGACCAAGGCGGGCAGCGTCCCGGACCCGGACCGCCGCTTCGACGGCTCCCGCGGCCATCTGCTCGCGGCCCTGGACGCCTCGCTCGCCCGCCTGGGCACGGACTACGTCGACGTGTGGCACGTCCACGCCTACGACCCGGACACGCCGTTGGAGGAGACCCTGCAGGTGCTCGACCTGGCCGTGAACAGCGGCCGGGTGCGCTACGCCGGGGTCTCGAACTTCTGCGGCTGGCAGCTGGCCAAGGCGGCGACCTGGCAGCTCGCGGCGCCGGGCACCCGGACGCGGCTGTCGAGCACGCAGATGGAGTACTCGCTGCTGCAGCGGGGCGTCGAGCGCGAGGTGCTGCCGGCCGCCCTCGACCTGGGCATCGGCCTGCTGCCCTCCTCACCGCTGGGCCGCGGTGTGCTGACCGGCAAGTACCGCAACGGAACGCCTCCGGACTCGCGGGGCGGCTCGGAGCATCTGGCGCCCTTCGTCGAGCCGTACCTCGACGACACCGCCGCCCGCATCGTGGACGCGGTGTCCACGGCGGCGGACGGGCTGGCGGTGACCCCGCTCCAGGTCGCCCTCGCCTGGGTCCGCGACCGCCCCGGCGTGGCCGCGCCGGTCATCGGCACCCGCAACGCACAGCAGCTCACGGCGGCGTTGTCAGTGGAGGCGCTTAGTCTTCCTGACGAGATCTGCCGGGCGCTCGACGACGTGTCGGCGCCGGTGCACCGCTATCCCGATCACGACTGGAGCACGCTGTGAGCGAGCCGGAGACCACGGAACACTCCGGGCCTGGCACCCCGGACCCCGGCCCGGAACCCGGCGCCCCGAGGACCGGCGGTACGACGGACGGCGAAGGACGGGGCGGCGCCGCGGAGAGCGGTGACGGTCCGACGGCCGGCCCGGACGCGGCGGACGGTACCGGCACGGCCGGGCTGTCCGAGGCCGAGGCGGAGCTCGCGGCTCAACGGGTCGAGCGGGAGCGGATCGAGCAGCGGAAGGCGGCGAGGAGGGGGCCGATCGAGAGCGGGGGGAGGCTGAGCGGCAAGGCGGCCGATCTGCTGGCGGCGGTGCGGGCCGTGGAGAGCGGGAGGACCCCTGCGGCCGGCGTCTCCGCCGAGCCGGGGGCGGAGGCCGTACCGCCGCCGCCCGTCC
>NZ_JUJA01000077.1:101136-112176 GCF_001906585.1 Streptomyces kebangsaanensis
GCCGCCGTGCCCGCGGCGCCCGCGCCCGGGACCATCGGGAGCGTACGGCGTGTGCTGGGCGAGGGCGGTGCCCCGGAGACGCTCGCGCCTCGGATCGCCGCGGCCCTCGGGGAGGGCGCGGAGGAGCGGCTGCGTGCCGATCCCTGGCAGTTGCTGCGCGTGAGGGGCGTACGGCCGGAGCAGGCCGACGGGTTCGCGCGCGCCCTGCTCGGCACGGAGTGCGGTCCGGACGACGAGCGGCGCGGCCGGGCCCTCACCGTGTGGCTGCTGGAGCAGGCGGCCCTCGCCGGGCACACGGCCCTGGACGCCCCGGAGCTGACCGCCGCCCTGGCCCAGCGGGCGGTGCCCGACCCCGAGGCGGCCCTGCACGGCACGCTCGCGGAGGGCGAGGCCCTGGCCTTCCAGGACGCCCCGGCCACGGACGAGGAGGGTGAGCGCCCGGTGCGCGTCCTCGTGGGTCTGGAGCGGTACGCGCTCGCCGAGGAGAGCCTCGCCGACGGACTGGCCCGGCTGATCGGCTCCGTACCGAGGCAGAGCGGCTCGTCCGAGGACTGGGAGAGGGCCGCCGCCTCCGCCCGGGGCTCCGCCGCCGAGCTGCTCCGCGCGGTCGCGGGCCACGGCCTGGTCCTGCACACGGGAGGTGAGGCCTCCCGTGCGGAGCCCGCCCGGCTGCTGGGCGAGGCGCGGCGGCTCGGGCTGCGCGCGTGGGCCGCCGCCCACGGCCCGCTCGGCCGGGACGGGTTCGCGGAGCTGCTGCGGCGGTCCCAGGAGGCCGGCGGGCCGTCCGGGACGCCCGCGCCGCCCGTCGCCACGGTGGCCGGACTGCTGTCCGGCGCCGAGGGCCCCGGCCGGGAGGACGACGGCTCACTCGCCCTGGACCTCCTCGTCGTGCTCGACGCCCCCCAGCTGGACGTGGAGTCCGCGGCCCTGCTCGTGGAGTCGCTGCCGGACGGCGCCCGGCTGGTGCTGGCCGGGGATCCGGGGGTGCTGTGGTCCGCGGGACCCGGGCGGGTCTTCGCTGATCTGCTGGCGGCGCGGGTCTGTCCCTGCGTCGCCTCGCGCGTACCGGACCCGGGCCCGCTGGGCGAGCTGGTCTCCGGCATCGGCGCCGGCGAGCTGAGCGAGGTGGCGGCGCCCGGCAGGGAAGTCGTGATCGTTCCGGTGCGGGACGCGGGCGAGGCCGTGCACCGGACCGTGCAGCTCGTCGCGGACTCGGTGCCGCGGGCCATCGGCGTTCCGGTCGAGCAGACGACAGTGATCACCCCGGGGCACGGCGGCGCGGCCGGCACCCGCGCGCTGAACGCGGCGCTGAAGGCACGGCTCAACCCGGGCCCCGGCCGCTTCGGCGGCTTCGACCCGGGCGACCGGATCGCCTACTCCCCCGCTCCGGGCCGTACGCTGCCCGGTCACGTGGTGAAGGCCGACGCCGAGGGGCTGCACCTGTCCTGTTCGGGCGCCCCCGTGGTCGTACCGAGGGAGCGGGTGGAGACGCAGGTGCGGCACGGGTGGGCGCTGACCGCGCACCAGGCGGTGGGCGGCCGGTGGCCCGCGGTGGTCGTGGTGCTGCCCGGCGACGCGGCGCGGGCGCTCAGCCGGCCGTGGGTCTACACGGCGTTCGGCCGGGCGAGCCGCCATCTGTCCGTGGTGCACGGGGCGGAGCAGGCGCTGCCGAGGGCCGTGGCCGAGGTGCCGGCGGAGCCCAGGACGACCCGCCTGCCCGATCTCCTCCGCACGCAGACGCAGGCGGCGGAGGAGGAACGGGCTGCGGGCTGAGACGGGGGGAGGCCCCGGGGCGCGGCCGCCGCCGCTCAGCGGTCGGTCGCGTCCAGCGGCTCCAGGTCCTCCTCGTCGTCGAGTCCGGTGCCGAGATCGTCGTCGTCGAGATCGCCGTCGACGCCGTCGATGTCGTCGTCCTCGTCGTCGAAGACCGCGCTAACGTCGAAGCGGCAGACGACCCGCTCCGGGTCGACGTGCTCGAAGGGCGCCTCCAGCCAGTCGCCCGGGTCGGCGGGCTCGTCCGCGGCCGTGACCCACAAGGTGGAATCGCCCTCCTCCAGGCCGAACTCGCTGTGCCGGGAGGCGATCTCGTCCGGTTCGAACTCACCGAACAGGGTGCCGAGCGCCCCGGGCACCGTGCCGGAGGCGTTCCCGCCGATGCCCGTGCCGGCCACGGTGTCCGCGGCCTCCACCCGCTGGGCCTGGGCCAGCAGCCGGTGCGGCTCGGCCACGGTGTAGTCGCGGCGGATCAGCACGCTGATCGCGTGCGGTTCCTCCGGGCCCGTGTACGGCGGCAGCGAGTCGTCACCGGGGATCTCGAAGGGCGTGACCTCGTCGTAGCGGTCGTAGAGCAGCTCGTCATACGCCTCCGCGGCCGCGGCCAGCTGGTTGAACGCCTCGTAGACGGCCGGGTCTTCCTCCCCCGACTTGCGTTCGACCGCGGCCAGGTGGCGGTCGAGCGCGGTCTTGACCGCCTCGGCGGCGGCGCGTACCTCGGCAGCGGTGGGCTGCGCAGCATCAGACATAGAGCAGACGCTATCCGTACCGGGCCCCAGACCGCACAATGGGTGCGATGCCGGAATACGAATTTGTCGACGTGTACGTACCGCGCGGGGTCTCCCGCAAGGAGACGGCACGTCTGCTGACGGACCACGCCGAGTACGGACACTGGGAGTTGTACCGTCTGAGCCTGCTGCGCGACGGCAGCCGCAGGGTGCGGTTGCGCCGGCGGATCATCCGCCAGGTGCGTGCCACGTGGTGAGCCGGGACGGCCGAGCCGCAGCGGGCCCCGCGGATGCGGGGCCCGCTGCGGCATGCGCGCCGTAGGCGCTGGTCACCGGGCGGTGGCCCGGGCCCTGCGGTACAGCACGGCGCCCGCGAGCAGTGCTCCCGCGCCCACCGGCAGGACGGCGCTCATGGGCAGGTCGTTGCCGGTGTGGGCGAGCTGCGCCCGGCTTCCGGGCGCGGTGACGGAGTGCGCGCCCGGCTGGTTCACGTGCGTGGAACCGCCGGGGGTGCCGCCGCCCGGGGCGGGGGGCGCGGCCGGCGTGCCGGGGTGGGCGGGAGTTCCCGGCTGACCAGGGGTGCCGGGGTGATCGGGGTTGCCGGGCGTGCCCGGGTGCTCGGGCGTCCCGGGGTGCTCCGGCGTGCCCGGGTGCTCCGGCGTGCCGGGGTTCCCGGGCGTGCCCGGGTGCTCGGGCGGGGTCTCGTGGCCGCCGCCCGGAGGCGTGCGGTGGTGTCCTCCGCCGCCGTTGCCGCAGTGGTTGCCCATGGCCGGGTTGCCCACGCCGATCACGTCGACGCTGTTGCCGCAGACGTTGACGGGCACGTCGACCGGCACCTGGACGTGGTTGCCCGAGCCCACGCCCGGCGAGCCGCCGGTGTGCCCACCGGCATGCGAGCCGCCGTGCCCGGAGCCGTGGTGGCCGGAGCCCTGGTGACCGGAGTCTCCGTGCCCTCCGGACGAGTGGCTGCCGCCCTGGTCGGCGCAGGTGTTGCCCACCGCCGGGTTGAGCAGCCCGACGACATTGACCGTGTTGCCGCAGACGTTCACCGGCACGTGCACCGGCACCTGCACCGTGTTGCCGGACAGCACGCCCGGCGAGCCGGCCGCGGCGCCGGCCGCGCCCGCGCCGGCGTGGGCGTAGCCGCTCGCGGCGGCGATCACGCCGGTGGCTGCGGCCACGGTCATCAGGCCCTTGCGGGTGACCTGTCGCATATCGCTGAATCCCTGCCTTCGGCCTCTTCGGCCTTCTGGAAACTTTTCGGCTTTCGGTTTTCGATCTTCGAAAAACCTTCCGGAACGCGTCTTCGCCCGGCTGGAAAGCGCCGTCGCGGACGCGCGGAAAACCGGCCGGCCCCGGAGCGCATGGCGTGCGCTCCGGGGCCGACTGGTTCAGCCCCGTACGGAGTCGATGGAGTCAGACCCTCGCGGGGCGGGGCACGACGTCACTTGTTGATGCAGACGTTGCCGAAGGCGGGGTTCAGCAGTCCGATCACCGAGATCGTGTTGCCGCAGACGTTCACCGGCACGTGGACCGGCGCCTGCACGACGTTGCCGGAAAGGACACCCGGGGAGTGCACGGCGGCACCCTGGGCACCGGAGTCGGCGGCGGCCACACCGGCGCCCGCAAGAACCAGCCCACCGGTGGCAACCGCGGCAGCGACGACCTTCTTGATCATTATTCCTCCTCGTTGGCAAAAGCGATCTCTCTTGGTGATCGCATCATTTGTAACGAGGAGGGAGTAATGGAGCTACGAGCTTATGGTCGCATTCACCCTTCCTTGGGCCCTTCCGCACACGCGGCCGATTATCCAGGGCCGTCCAGCCCCTTTCCGGGCCCGGAAAACACCCGAAAACGCCCTCAGGACGCGTCGATGAACCGGTCGAGCACGCGTACGCCGAACTTCAGTCCGTCCACCGGCACCCGCTCGTCCACTCCGTGGAACATGCCCGCGAAATCCAGCTCCGGCGGCAGCCTCAGCGGCACGAAGCCGAAGCCCCGGATGCCCAGGTCGTCGAAGGACTTGGCGTCGGTGCCGCCGGAGAGCATGTACGGGATGGCCTTGGCGGTCGGGTCCTCCGCCAGCAGCGCGGACTGCATCGCCTCCACCAGGGCCCCGTCGAAGGTGGTCTCGACGGCCTTGTCGGAGTGCACGTCCTCGCGCCTGACCCTGGGCCCGAGGATCCGGTCCAGGTCGGCGAGGAACTCCTCCTCGTAACCGGGCAGGAACCGCCCGTCGACATGCGCGGTGGCCTCGCCCGGGATGACGTTGACCTTGTAGCCGGCGCCCAGCTGCGTGGGGTTGGCGGTGTTGCTCAGGGTCGCGCCGATGAGCTTGGCGATGCCGCCGAGCCTGGCGATCGTGCCGTCCATGTCCTCCGGGTCGAGCTCGGTGCCGAGCGCGTCACCGAGTTCGTCGAGGAAGGCCCGGGTGGTCTTGGTCACCCGTACCGGGAACTTGTGCCGCCCGAGCCGGGCCACGGCATCCGACAGCTCGGTGATCGCGTTGTCCCGGTGGATCATGGAGCCGTGCCCCGCGGTGCCGGCCACGGTCAGCTTCATCCAGTGCATTCCCTTCTCGGCCGTCTGGATCAGGTACAGCCGCCGCTGTTCGCTGACCGTGAAGGAGAAGCCGCCCACCTCGCTGATCGCCTCGGTGACGCCCTCGAACAGGTCGGGGTGGCGGTCGACCAGGTACCGCGCCCCGTACGTCCCGCCGGCCTCCTCGTCGGCGAGGAACGCCAGCACGATGTCCCGCGGGGGCCTGCGGCCGCTGCGCAGCCGGTCCCGCACGACCGCCAGCGTCATCGCGTCCATGTCCTTCATGTCGACCGCGCCGCGCCCCCACACGCATCCGTCCGCGACCTCGCCGGAGAAGGGGTGGTGGGTCCAGTCGTCGGCGTTGGCCGGTACGACGTCGGTGTGGCCGTGGATCAGCAGCGCGGGCCGGGACGGGTCCTCGCCCTCGATGCGGGCCACGGTGGAGGCCCGGCCCGGATGCGACTCGAAGATCTTCGGTTCCAGCCCCACCTCGGCGAGCTTCTCGGCGACGTACTCGGCGGCCCTGCGCTCGCCCGGCCCCGAGTGGTCGCCGTAGTTGCTGGTGTCGATCCGGATCAGCTCGCGGCAGAGGTCCACGACCTCGTCCTCGCCGGTGACGCCCCTGGCCGTGCCCGTCTCGCTCACGCTGCTTCCTCCCACTGTGCGCCGGTCGTCCACCATGTGTTCCGGTGGCCCCCTCATCCTCCCCCTCCCCGCGCCCCGCCCCAAGAGCCCCGGCCCGCCGCCCGCCGCGCACACCGTCCGGCACGCGGGCCGGGTGATCGGGCCCGCCCGAAAGCCTGGTAATGTTTCCTTCGTCGCCGCGGGGAAACCCGCACGACACACACCCCGTCCGGGTGGCGGAATGGCAGACGCGCTAGCTTGAGGTGCTAGTGCCCTTTATCGGGCGTGGGGGTTCAAGTCCCCCCTCGGACACCACATGGAAACGGTGCCGACCTTTTGGTCGACACCGTTTTCTTCTGTTTCCCTCTGCCTGCCGCTTCCTTCCGTCTCGCGGAACTACACGTGCGCCGCCGCCATGTGGTCGGTGAACCAGTCGCGGGCCAGTTCCGTCACCGCTTCCAGGGCGCCGGGCTCCTCGAAGAGGTGGGTGGCGCCGGGGACGGTGGTCAGCCGGCTCTCGCAGTGGAGGCGGGCCCGCGCCTGCCGGTTGAGATCGAGGACCGTGAGGTCGGCACCGCCGACGATCAGCAGCGTGGGGGCGGTCACCGCCGGGAGTCTCGGCTCCGCGAGGTCCGGCCGGCCCCCGCGGGAGACCACCGCGGCGATGCGGGCGCCGGGTTCCGCGGCGGCCCGGAGGGCGGCGGCCGCGCCGGTACTGGCGCCGAAGTAGCCGACGGCCAGGCCTTCCGCGGCGGGCTGGGCGCGCAGCCAGGCGGTGGCGTCGGTGAGGCGGGCGGCCAGCAGCGCGGTGTCGAACACGTTGGCACGGTCCTCCGCCTCCTCCTCGGTGAGCAGGTCGAACAGGAGGGTGCCGAGGCCGGCCTCGTTCAGGCCGGCGGCGACGAAGCGGTTGCGCGGGCTGCGGCGCCCGCTGCCGCTGCCGTGGGCGAAGACCACGACGCCGGTGGCGCCGGGGGGCACGGTCAGGTGGCCGCCGAGCCGTACGGCGCCGGCCTCCACCCCCACCTCCTGGTCGGCCGGGGCGCGGCGGTCTGCCGCCCGGCGGAGCCAGGTGACCACGTCCTCGTCGTCGAGCTGGGCGAAGTCGGCGTAGAACTGGCCGACCGCGAAGAAGTCCGCCGGCGTGGCCAGGCAGACGAGTTCGTCGGCCTCGCCGGCGAGCCGGTCCGTCCAGTCCGGTGGTGCGACGGGGACCGCGAGGACGATCCTCGCCGCACCGCGCGCGCGGACCGTGCGGCAGGCCGCCCGCGCGGTGGAGCCGGTGGCCACGCCGTCGTCGGCGATCACGACGGTCCGGCCGACGACGGCGGCCGGGGGCCGCTCGCCCCGGTAGCGGGCGGACCGCCGCTCGAGCTCACGGCGCTCGCGCTCCTCGACGCGGGCCAGCGCCTCGGGCTGGACGTGAGCCTGGCGCAGCACGTCCTGGCCGAGGACGCGCACGCCGTCCTCGCCGATCGCCCCCATGCCGAGCTCGGGGTGGGAGGGCACACCCAGTTTCCGTACCAGGCACACGTCCAGGGGGGCGCCGAGGGCCTCCGCCACGGCCGCGGCGACCGGCAGGCCTCCCCGGGGCAGGCCGAGCACCACGACGTCCCGGCCCCTGAGGTGTTCCAGGCGGGCGGCCAGCAGCCGGCCCGCTTCGACACGGTCCGTGAAGAGCACCGCCGGGCTCCCTCACTCCCTGGACGACCACAAGGGGGCGGGAGGCGTCGCCTCGGGCGCTCCCATCGCCTCGATGTCGCCGTTGGCGGCGCGCAGCAGTTCGCGGCCCAGTGCGATCAGGGCGCGGCCGGCCGCGAGTTCGTCGCCGATCTCGGGCACTTCCCTGTCGTAGGGGTTGCGGCGGGCCTCCGCGCAGGTCTCCAGGACGTTGTCGCCGGTGTCCAGGACGATCCGGGCGGTGGTGTCCGGGTCGTGTTCGGACAGGTACAGGTTCAGCCGCCACTCCTTGGCGGTCGGAGGCCGGTTGCCGACGGGTCGGGTCATCGTCGGTCCCTCCTCGGCTGTGGTGGGCTTGCGGTGCGGGACGTCCCCTTCCGACATCCTCTTCCACTGTGCCCCCGCCGGGCGCCCGCCGCACGGGGCCCGTCCGGCGCGGGCAGAATGAGGGCATGACCACGCGTTCCTGCCCGTGCGGGCTGCCCGGGCCGTACGAGAAGTGCTGCGGCCGTTACCTCCCCCAGCCTCGAACACGCTCGGCCGGGGGGACCCCCATCGGTGTCGCCGCCGCGCCGACCGCGGAGGCGCTGATGCGGTCGCGGTACTGCGCCTTCGTGCGCCGGGACGCGGGACATCTGCTGCGGACCTGGCATCCGCGCACCCGGCCCGCGCGGCTCGACCTGGATCCGGGGATGCGCTGGACGGGTCTGGAGGTGCTGGACACGACGGGCGGTTCCGCCTTCCACACCAGCGGGACGGTGACGTTCCGGGCGTCCTACCGGGGCGGTTCGCTGCACGAGCGCAGCCGGTTCGAGCGGGTGGACGGGGCCTGGATGTACGTGGACGGGGACTTCCCCGACGCGTAGGCGACGCGTGGGCGGAGCGGGCGGCCGGTGTCTACGGCGCCAGGATGTCCAGTTCGTGCAGGGCGCCGACGGTGATCTCGCGGGTCAGCTGTTCGGCGCGCTCCGCGTCGCCCGCGCGGACCGCCTCGGCGACCTGGACGTGGAGGGTGACGGCGGCGGGGTCGGGGTCCTCGAACATGACCTCGTGGTGGGTGCGGCCGGCCAGGACCTCGGCGACGACGTCGCCGAGGCGGGCGAACATCTCGTTGCCGGAGGCCGTCAGGATCACGCGGTGGAAGGCGATGTCGTGCACCAGGTACCCCTGCAGCCGATGGCCGCGTGAGTTCGCCACCATGCCGAGGGCGCACTCGGTGAGTTCGGCGCACTGCTCGGGCGTGGCGTGCTGGGCGGCCAGGCCGGCCGCGACCGGCTCGACCGCGGAGCGCAGCACGGTCAGGGAGCGCAGTTGCCGGGGGCGGTCGGCGCCCGCCAGGCGCCAGCGGATGACCTGCGGGTCGTAGACGTTCCACTCCGTCCGGGGCAGCACGGTCACGCCGACGCGGCGGCGTGAGGCGACCAGGCTCATGGACTCCAGGACGCGGACCGCCTCGCGCATGACGGAGCGTGACACGTCGAAGCGCTGGGCCAGCTCGTCGGTCCGCAGCACGCTGCCCGGCGGGTACTCGCCCGCGGTGATGGCGGGGCCGAGGGTGTCCAGTACGCGGCCGTGCAGCCCTCGGCCCGGTGTGCTCATGCACTCAGAGTACGGCGTGGATCAAGAAACCAAAAAGTCAGACTTATATGTCACACACTCTTGAATTTGTCGTACCTATGGGTTTCAGTATGGCGGACGTCGGATCCCGGCGTCGCATGTCGAGGAAGACAGCGAGGCAGTGATGCGCACCCCCCACGTCGTCGTGGTGATGGGCGTCGCCGGCACGGGCAAGACCACGATCGGTCCTCTGCTCGCCGCCCGGCTGGGCGTCCCGTACGCCGAGGGCGACGACTTCCATCCGGAGGCCAACATCGCCAAGATGACGGCCGGGATCCCGCTCGACGACGACGACCGGTGGCCGTGGCTGGACGCCATCGGTGCCTGGGCGCACGAGCGGGCGGGGCTGGGCGGGGTGGTGAGCAGCTCGGCGCTGAAGCGGTCGTACCGCGACCGGCTCAGGGCCGCGGCCCCCGGAATCGTGTTCGTCCATCTGACGGGCGACCGGGAGCTCGTCGAGGACCGCATGGCGAACCGCCGGGGTCACTTCATGCCGACGGCGCTGCTGGACTCCCAGTTCGCCGCGCTGCAACCGCTCCAGCCGGACGAACGGGGCGTCGCGGTCGACGTCTCCGGCACTCCCGAGGAGATCACCGCGCGCGCCCTGGCCGCGCTGGACGACCTCGACAGCTTCACGCAGCCGACCGAGACGCGCCCGTCCCGGCGGTAACGCCTCTCCCCCACGGTCTCCGACTGCGGCACACCTGTCCCCGACACCCCATTTCACCTGCAAGGGAACACCCGTGACCAGACTCAGCGTCGAGATGCTGGCAGCGGACGCGCCCCCGCCGATCACCTCGGCCGGACAAGCTCAGCTGGGCATCGCCGTCCTGGCGGGCATCGCCGTCATCGTCTTCCTCATCACCAAGTACAAACTGCACGCCTTCCTGTCACTGACCATCGGGTCACTGGTGCTCGGCGCGATCGCCGGGGCGCCGCTCGACAAGGCCATCACCAGCTTCACCGCCGGCCTCGGCTCGACCGTCGCCGGCGTGGGCGTGCTGATCGCCCTCGGCGCGATCCTCGGCAAGATGCTCGCCGACTCCGGCGGCGCCGACGAGATCGTCGACACGATCCTGGCGAAGGCCGGGGGCCGGGCGATGCCGTGGGCGATGGTGCTGATCGCCTCCGTGATCGGCCTGCCGCTGTTCTTCGAGGTCGGCATCGTGCTGCTGATCCCGGTGGTGCTGATGGTGGCCAAGCGCGGCAACTACTCCCTGATGCGCATCGGTGTCCCGGCGCTGGCCGGTCTGTCCGTGATGCACGGCCTGATCCCGCCGCACCCCGGCCCGCTGGTCGCGATCGACGCGGTGAACGCCAACCTGGGCGTGACGCTGGCGCTCGGCATCCTGGTCGCCATTCCGACGGTGATCATCGCCGGTCCGCTGTTCTCCCGGTTCGCGGCCCGCTGGGTGGACGTCCCCGTCCCCGACCGGATGCTGCCCCAGCGCCCGTCGGAGGAGCTCGAGCGGCGTCCCGGCTTCGGTGCCACGCTGGCCACGGTGCTGCTGCCGGTGGTCCTGATGCTGGCCAAGGCCCTGGTCGACATCGTCGTGGACGACCCCGCGAACATGACCCAGCGCGTCTTCGACATCATCGGCTCCCCGATGATCGCGCTGCTCGCCGCCGTGCTCGTCGGCATCTTCACGCTGGGCCTCCCCGCCGGGTTCGGCAAGGAGCGGATCGCGCGGACCGTCGACAAGAGCCTCATGCCCATCGCCGGCATCCTGCTGATCGTCGGCGCCGGCGGCGGCTTCAAGCAGACGCTGATCGACTGCGGTGTGGGCCAGATGATCCTGGACATATCCAAGGACTGGTCGATCCCGGCACTGCTGCTGGCCTGGCTGATCGCGGTGGCGATCCGGCTCGCGACCGGCTCGGCGACCGTGGCGACCATCTCGGCGGCCGGTCTGGTCGCCCCGCTCGCCGCCGACATGTCGACCACCCACGCCGCCCTGCTGGTCCTGGCCATCGGCGCCGGCTCGCTCTTCTTCAGCCATGTCAACGACGCCGGGTTCTGGCTGGTGAAGGAGTACTTCGGCATGAGCGTCGGACAGACGATCAAGAGCTGGTCGGT
>NZ_JUJA01000078.1 GCF_001906585.1 Streptomyces kebangsaanensis
GTGCCAGCCGATCCCCGAATGCCGGTGCTCGTGGTTGTAGTACGCGATGAACGCGTCGAACCACTCGCGGGCATGGGCCAGCGAATCGAACCGTTCGGGATAGTCGGACATGTACTTCGTGGTCTTGAAGTGGGCCTCGCTGTAGGGGTTGTCGTTGGAGGTCTTCGGCCGCGAGTGCGACCGCGTGACGCCGAGGTCGATCAGCAACTGCGAGACCTTCTTGGAGGTCATCGAGGTGCCGCGATCGGCGTGCACGGTCTCCGGCACGATGCCGTTGCGGGTGATGGTCTCGCGGATCAACTCCTCGGCCCGCCGGGACGATTCGGCCCGCTCGACGGTGTGGCCGACGATGTAGCGGCTGAAGATGTCGATGATGACGTAGGCGTGATACCAGACGCCCTTGACCGGTCCGGCTGCCTTGGTGATGTCCCAGGTGAACACCTGCGACGGTGCGGTGGCCACCAGCTCGGGCACCGCCTGGGCGGGGTGGGTGGCCTGGCGGCGGCGTTCGCCGGACTGCCCCTTCTCGCGCAGGATCCGGTACATCGTCGAGACCGAGCAGTGGTAGCGCCCGGCGTCCAGTTCGCGGGCCCAGATCTGCGCGGGCGGCAGCTCGGCGTACTCGGCGCTGTTCATCAGCTCCAGTACCGCAGCCCGTTCCTCTGCCGTCAGGGCCGAGGGCTGGACCTGCGGCGAGCGGGGCCTGCGCGGTGGTGAGGGACGGAGCCGGCGGTAGTGGGTGGCCCTGGAGCGGCCGGTCAGCCGGCAGGCCGCGGTGATGCCCAACTTGCCCTCGATGCCGGCGAACGCGTCATCGACCACCGGGTCGGCTGCGGTCCTCAGTCCGCGCCCTCGGAGATCATTTCCAAGAGCGCGGAAGCTTTTCCCATGACCTCCAACGCGGCTTTGTTCCGGGCCAGTTCCTTCTCCAGCCGTTCCACCTGGCGGCGCAGCTTCTCGTTTTCCGTCTCTGCGGCCGACTTCTTAGGCCGGGCCGGGCTGGTGCGCTGGTCGACCAGCTTCTCCAATGCCCCGGCATCCCGCGCGGCCCGCCATTCCTTGACGTGCGAGTGGTAAAGGCGCTCGCGGCGCAGGACAGCGCCCTTCTCGTTCTTGGGTGCGGCGTCGTACTCGGCCACGATGCGCAGCTTGTACTCCGGACTGAAGGAACGGCGCTTCGGCCTGGGGGCCGGGTCGGACTCGGCGGGGTTGGTGCTGGTCATGAGGGGGTGGTTCTCCTGTCGTGCCCTCTCAGGCTAACCCGACTAAGCGGGGCGTCTCACCCAAG
>NZ_JUJA01000079.1:0-15572 GCF_001906585.1 Streptomyces kebangsaanensis
CCGGCCGCTCCAGGGCCACCCACTACCGCCGGCTCCGTCCCTCACCACCGCGCAGGCCCCGCTCGCCGCAGGTCCAGCCCTCGGCCCTGACGGCAGAGGAACGGGCTGCGGTACTGGAGCTGATGAACAGCGCCGAGTACGCCGAGCTGCCGCCCGCGCAGATCTGGGCCCGCGAACTGGACGCCGGGCGCTACCACTGCTCGGTCTCGACGATGTACCGGATCCTGCGCGAGAAGGGGCAGTCCGGCGAACGCCGCCGCCAGGCCACCCACCCCGCCCAGGCGGTGCCCGAGCTGGTGGCCACCGCACCGTCGCAGGTGTTCACCTGGGACATCACCAAGGCAGCCGGACCGGTCAAGGGCGTCTGGTATCACGCCTACGTCATCATCGACATCTTCAGCCGCTACATCGTCGGCCACACCGTCGAGCGGGCCGAATCGTCCCGGCGGGCCGAGGAGTTGATCCGCGAGACCATCACCCGCAACGGCATCGTGCCGGAGACCGTGCACGCCGATCGCGGCACCTCGATGACCTCCAAGAAGGTCTCGCAGTTGCTGATCGACCTCGGCGTCACGCGGTCGCACTCGCGGCCGAAGACCTCCAACGACAACCCCTACAGCGAGGCCCACTTCAAGACCACGAAGTACATGTCCGACTATCCCGAACGGTTCGATTCGCTGGCCCATGCCCGCGAGT
The DNA here is from genome assembly GCF_001906585.1 of Streptomyces kebangsaanensis. Lineage (GTDB taxonomy): Bacteria > Actinomycetota > Actinomycetes > Streptomycetales > Streptomycetaceae > Streptomyces > Streptomyces kebangsaanensis. The sequence goes on from NZ_JUJA01000079.1 coordinate 697, forward strand.
GGTTCGACGCGTTCATCGCGTACTACAACCACGAGCACCGGCATTCGGGGATCGGCTGGCACMCGCCCGCCAGCGTGCACTTCGGCACCGCCGAGGAGGTGCGCGACCAGCGGGCCGTCACCCTCGCCGAGGCATACGCCCGCCACCCCGAACGCTTCGGCCGCCGCCCCCGACCACCCCGGATACCCCAGCAGGCGTGGATCAACGACCCGGCCAGACGCAGGGAACCCGCACCACAAACCTCATAGCGCCCCAACCGTCTCACTGGACTTGAAATCTTCCGTAATCGTCGTCCGGCACGCGCGGTACATAGTCCGGGGCCGTGCGTGCAGCCACGGCCAGCAGTCGAGCAGCAGCCTCTTCCTCGGAGACGGGGGCGAGCCCGAGGGTGTGCAGGAGGCGGTCGCGTTCGGTGTCGAAGTCCGGGTGGTCGGCCCGGAGGTCCGATCCCAGCTCACTGAGCGCGAAGCCCTTCGCCAGGTCCCGCCAGAAGGGCAGTACGGCGATGAGCGTGACGGCCTCGATGAGGTCGGCGCCGATCAGCGTGGCCTGGCCCTCGGAGTCTGCATACACGGCCGTGGGGACCATCGGTACAGCCGTTGGCGCTAAGCACTTGATCTTGGTCGGGTAGCACAGCGATCCAGTCCGGCGCTGGGGTTCGGGGAAAGATCCTCGATCATGGGTGGGGCCTGGCTCCGGTCCGGGCGTGGCGGTCGAATTCTTATCTGATGAGCAGGCTGAGGCGTACGGGAGGTTCGCCGAGGAGCCGACGAGGCCCGAGCTGGAGCGGTTCTTCTTCCTGGATGACGAGGATCGGAAGCTTCTTGCGAAGCGGCGTGGGGATCACAACCGCCTTGGCTTCGCGCTCCAGCTCTGCACGGTGAGGTATATCGGGCTGTTCCTGGAGGACCCCCTCGATGTGCCGTGGCCGGTGGTCGATCACCTGGCCGGGCAGCTGGGGATCGATGACGTCTCCCGCGTCAAGGAGTACACGGATCGGCTGAAGACGGCGTACGAGCACGCGTGGGAGATCCGGGATGCGTACGGCTACCACCAGTTCGAGGATCACGAGTGGGGCCGGAAGTTCCGGGCGTTCCTGCACGGGCGGGCGTGGACGGCGCATTCGGAGGGGCCGAAGGCGTTGTTCGACCATGCGGTGGGCTGGCTGCGCAGGAACCGGGTGCTGCTGCCGGGCGTCTCGGTGCTGGCCCGACAGGTGGCGGAGGTCCGTGCGATCGCGGAGAAGCGGCTGCACGCCACGGTCGCGAAGGCCGTCCGGCGGGCGGACCCGACGTTGCCGGGGGACCTGGTGGCGCTGCTGAAGACGCCGGAGGGGAAGCGGTACTCGTACCTGGAGCAGCTGCGCCGACCGCCGACGCGGACCACGGGCACCGCGATGAAGAACGCGTTGCAGCGGGTGGATGAGATCGCCGCGTTCCAGCTGGGGCGGGTGAAGCTGAACAAGATCCCGCCGAACCGGCTGTCGGCGCTGGCCCGGTACGGGCTGGGCACGAAGGCGGCGAAGCTGGAGCGGACCAGTGAGCCGAAGCGCACGGCGATGCTCGCCGCGGTGATGCGGCATCTGGAGGCGAAGGCGATTGATGACGCGCTGGACCTGTTCGAGGTGCTGATGGCCACTCGGTTGATCAGCACGACGAAGCGGGCCACGGACAAGGAACGGCTGTCCACGCTGCCGCAATTGGAGAAGGCATCAAGGATTGTGGCCAGGGCCTCGAAGGTGTTCATCGAGGAGCTGGAGCTGCTGGAGGAGACCGGCTGCGATCCGGATGTGGTGGCGCTGTGGCGGGCCTTGGAGGAGGTCGCGCCCCGGGCCGAGTTGTCCAGTGCGGCGGCCACGGTGGTGAGCCTGGTGCCGGAGGACGATGGCTCGGCGGAGATCGCCATGCGCAACGCGCTGGCGTTGCGCTACAACACGGTCAAGCCGTTCCTGGCCCTGCTGGGCGAGACCTCCATGCTGGGGGCGGCGACCGGCGGGAGGCGGGTGCTGGCGGGGGTGAAGCGGCTGCCCGCTCTGGCGAGGCGCCGGGTGGCGGAGAAGCCGCTGCTGCCACGGGAGATCGACGACAAGCTGGTGCCGCCGGTGTGGCGTAAGGCGGTGTACGCGAACGCCGAGCTGCCGGAGGGTGCGGTGGACCGCGACGCGTACGTGGTGTGCGTGCTGGAGCAGCTCTTCCGCGCCCTGAAGCGCCGGGACGTGTTCGCTTCCCCCTCGCACCGCTGGTCCGACCCGCGTGCCCGCCTGCTGGACGGCAAGGAGTGGGAGGCCGTGCGTGAGGACGTCCTGGCGGGTCTGAGCCTGGACGAGGACGCCGAGCAGCACCTTCGGGACCTGGTCGCCGTGCTGGACGCGGCGTGGAGGCAGATGGCCGAGCGGCTGGAGGAGGCCGGCGCCGACGCGAAGATCAGCATCGAGGTGCAGCCGAACGGGCGGGCGAAGCTGAATGTGGAGAAGCTGCACGCGCTGGGCGAGCCGAAGTCGCTTGCCTGGCTACGCAAGCGGGTGGAGAAGATGCTCCCGAAGATCGACCTGCCGGACCTGCTGTTCGAGGTGCACGCCTGGACGGGGTTCCTGGACGCCTTCGTGCACCTGGGCGACGGGAAGACCCGCATGAAGGATCTGCCCACTTCGCTCGTGGCGCTCTTGGTGAGCGAGGCATGCAATATCGGGATGACCCCGGTCATCAACCCGAACGTCGAGGCCCTGACCCGCTCCCGTCTGGTCCACGTCGACCAGTACTACCTGCGCGCCGACACCATCGCCGCGGCCAACGCCACCCTGATCGAGGCCCAGGCCCAGGTGCCCATCGTCAAGTTCTGGGGCAAGGGACTGCTGGCCTCCGTCGACGGCCTGCGCTTTGTCGTCCCCGTCCGCACCATCAACGCCGCCCCCTCGCCCAAGTACTTCGCGAAGAAGAAGGGCATCACCTGGCTCAACGCGATCAATGACCAGGTCGTCGGAATCGGGCAGATGGTGGTTCCCGGTACCACGCGCGACTCCCTGTTCATCCTGGACGCTTTGTTGAACTTGGACGGCGGGGTGAAGCCGGAGATGGTCGCCACCGACCACGCCTCGTACTCCGACATGGTCTTCGGCATCTTCAAGATGCTCGGCTACCGCTTCTCCCCGCGGTTCAAGGACCTCGAAGACCAGCGGTTCTGGAAGGCTCAGATGCCCGGCGGCAAGGCTCTTCCCAGCTACGGGCCGCTGGAGGCGCTGGCCCGCAACAGGGTGAACGTGAAGAAGGTGCTCACCGCCTGGCCGGACATGCTGCGGGTGGCAGGCTCCCTGGTCACCAACCAGGTCCGGGCCTACGACCTGCTGCGGATGTTCGGCCGCGAGGGCCATCCCACCCCGCTGGGGCAGGCGTTCGCCGAGTACGGGCGGATCGCCAAGACCCTGCACCTGCTCGCCGTCGTCGACCCCATGGACGACACCTACCGACGGCAGATGCACAAGCAGCTCACCGTCCAGGAGTCCCGGCACAAGCTGGCCCGGGACATCTGCCACGGCAAGAAGGGCACCATCCACCAGGCGTACCGGGACGGGATGGAGGACCAGCTCGGCTCACTCGGCCTCGTGCTGAACGCGGTAGTCCTCTGGACGACCCGCTATATCGACGCCGCGGTTGCCCTGCTCCGCGCCGAGGGCCACGAGACCAAGGACGAGGACGTCACCCGGCTATCTCCGCTCAAGCACAAGAATTTGAACTGCCTGGGCCGTTACAGCTTCACCGCCTCCCAGCCGGTTGACGGGCTGCGGCCCCTGCGCGACCCGGACGCCGTCAACCTCGACGATGACGACGACGGAGAGGACTGAGCCAGGCCGGGACCGGCCAGTCCTGTTTACAGCCGCAGTGGGTGGCGTGGTGGCGGTTGCTCCTCCAGCGGCTCGTACACGAGGCGGGAGCGACAGGGCATTTCCGACTTCACCATGGGGGCCAGGGACGCCATCAGCGAGGCAGCGTGACGAGCCCCATCTCATAGGCAGTGATGACGAGCTGGACCCGGTCCCGGGCGCCCAGTTTGGTGAGCAGCCGTGACACGTGCGACTTGGCGGTGGCCACCGTGATGAAGAGGTCCTCGGCGATCTCGGTGTTCGACCGACCGCGTCCGACCAGGGTCAGCACTTCCCGTTCCCGCTCGGTGATGCCCTCGACCGGCCGTGGGGAGCGCTCCGGGGCGGCCGCGGGGCGCCCGATGAAATCTGCGATCAGACGGCGCGTCACACCCGGCGCGATCAGTGCGTCGCCGGCGGCGACCACGCGGATCGCCGCGAGGATGTCGTCCAGCGCCATGTCCTTGACCACGAAGCCGCTCGCTCCGGCCCGGAGCGCTCCGTAGACATGGTCGTCCTCGTCGAAGGTGGTCAGGACGAGGACGCGTGTGGTCGCCGGACCGGCCGTGATCAGGCGGGTGGCCTCGATCCCGTCCAGGCCGGGCATCCGGATGTCCATCACCACGACGTCGGGGCCGAGGTCGCCGACGAGCCGGACCGCTTCGGAGCCGGTGGCGGCCTCACCGACGACCTCCAGGTCCGGGTGATCGGCCATGATCACGCGGAGACCGGACCGCACCAACGGCTGGTCGTCGGCGAGCACCACCCGGACGGTCACCGGGCCTCCACCGGAACTCCGACGGGTGCGGGCAGCGGCAGCCTGGCCGCCACCCGGAAGCCACCCTCGGGGCGCGGCCCGGCGCTGAGGTGGCCGTGCAGCAGGCCGACCCGCTCCCGCATGCCGACAAGGCCGAAGCCGTGGGCCAAGCCGTTCTCGGCGGCGCCGCACCCGTCGTCGACGACCTCCACGGACAGCTCCTCGTCCCCGTAGTCGATGGCCACCCGGCAGCGCCCGGTACGCGCGTGCCGGACCACGTTGGTCAGCGCCTCCTGCACGATGCGGTAGGCGGACAGGTCGATGTCGGCCGGCACAGGACGCTGCTCCCCGCTGCAGCGCACGTCGACGCGTACCCCCGCGCCCGCGGTCGCTGCCGCCAGCCGTTCGACGTCCGCCAGGCCCGGCGAGGGTGCGAGCGGTGACTGCTCCGAGACGGTCGCGCCCCGGTCGGCCTGACGGAGCGACACCAGCGTGCGCCGAAGGCCCGACAGGGTCTCTCTGCTGGTGGCCTCGATGGCGCATAGGGCCTCGCGCGCCTGTGCCGGCTGGGTCTGGATGACCCGGCTGCCCACACCGGCCTGGATGGCGATGATGCCGATGCTGTGCGCGACCATGTCGTGCAGCTCCCGTGCGATCCGCAGCCGTTCGGCGGTCACGGCCTCGGCCACCTCCTGCGAACGCAGCGCCGCCGCGTGCTCGCGGCGCTCGCGACTCAGCAGACCGGCCATGCAGGATGCGGCCATCGCCAGGAGGGCGATCACCCCGTTGACGGTCAGATTGTCCCCATGCGCGAAGAGGCCGATCACCAGAAGTTGCACGGCGAAGGACACGGCAACGGCGATGATCGAAGCCCGCCGTGTGCAGGTGGCGACGATGAAACCCAGTACGAGGTCCACCGCCAGATACGACAGGAACTGGCCCTGGTACGACGCCTCCAGGCCCTCATGGACGGTACTCGGGGAACTCGGAGGGCCCACCACCACAGCAGTGGATCCGAAGAGAGCCATGACCAGAGCCAGCAGCGGCATCCGTCGCACCACGCCGACGAGCAGGCTCACAGCCAGCAGTGCCCCGACACCGTGGACGGTGCCCGACGCCCGCGGCGCGCCCCCCACCAGCAGACCCACCACGAGGAGGTAAGAGGCACCCCCCGCCCAGGCCACGGCTTTGGTTCTCGTCATCGGCGGCACTCTCTCCCGGGAACAACGCCGTGATGCGCGACGCGCGCAGGCAACGGCGTGATCGTCATGGGGTTCACGCCGCGAGACTAACCGGCCATCGCCGGCGCGGCATCAGCCCGGGGACGTACGCCCACGGGTCAACCCGGTCGCACGATTGCCGCCCACGGCCCCATGTCCGGACGGGGGTCCGCTCGGCAGTGTGGGTGCCGTGATCGAAGTCAGCGAACTCACCAAGCGCTACGGCAGCAAGACGGCCGTCGACCATCTGTCTTTCACCGTGCGGCCGGGCCAGGTCACCGGATTCCTCGGCCCCAACGGAGCCGGCAAGTCCACCACCCTGCGGATGATCCTCGCCTTGGACGCGCCGACCAGCGGCACCGCCACCGTCGACGGCGTCCCCTTCCACCGCCACCCGCGCGGACTGCGGCACGTCGGCGCCCTCCTCGACGCCGGACAGGTCCACGGCGGACGCAGCGCCGCGGCCCACCTGTCCGCCCTGGCACGCAGCAACGGCATCCCGCGGCGCCGGGTCGACGAGGTGCTTCAGGAGGTGGGCCTGGCCGAGGTGGCGAACCGCCGCATCGGTGGATTCTCCCTCGGCATGAAGCAGCGCCTCGGCATCGCCACCGCCCTGCTCGGCGACCCGCCCGTGCTCATGTTCGACGAGCCGATCAACGGCATGGACCCGGAGGGCGTGCTCTGGGTACGCCGACTCTTCCGGCGCCTGGCAGCCGAGGGGCGCACGGTCTTCCTCTCCAGCCACCTGATGTCGGAGATGGAGAACACCGCCGACCAACTGGTCATCATCGGCCGGGGCCGCCTCATCGCCGCCGAGTCGGTACGGGACTTCGCGGCCCGCGGCACCCGCCGCAGCGTCGTGGTGGCGACTCCGCAGGCCGCCGAGCTGGCAGCCGTGCTGACCGCGGCGGGCGCCTCAGTCGAGCCGGAGGGCTCGGCCGGCGCCGAGAGGCTCGCCGTGACCGGGCTCCCGGCGGACCGGATCGGAGCGCTCGCCTTCGAGAACCGCATCCGGCTGGACGAACTGACCACCCGCGCCGCCTCACTGGAAGCGGCCTTCATGGAACTCACCGCCGACAGCACCGAATACCTGGCAGGACAGCCCCGATGACCACACTCACCTCCGTCCCCCGAGTCACCCCCGCCGCCGAGCCGCCCGCCCGCTTCCGTGACCTGCTCGCCTCCGAGTGGATCAAGACGCGGTCCCTGCGCTCCACTCCGTGGACGATCGCACTCACCGTCCTGTTCGTCATCGGGTCCGCCGCCGTGGCCACGATGTCGGACAACGCCGCGCGCTCCGGCCCCGCCGACTTCCTGCCCTTCGACGCCTACCCACCGGCCGGCTCCTGGACGCTGATACTCGTCGCCAGCAGCATCGGCGCCCTCACCGTGGTGAGCGAATACAGCAGCGGCCTGATCCGCACCACCACCGTGGCCGTCCCAGCCCGCGGCTCGGTCGTGCTGGCCAAGGCGGCCGTCACCGCCGCGCTGTGGACCGCGGTCGGCACGGTCACCTCCACCGGTTCCTTCCTGGTCTCACAGGCCATCCTGAACGGGCATCACGCCGGCGTTCCGATCACCCACCCCGGAGTGTTCCGGGCGCTGGCGGCATCCGCGTTGCTGGCCCCGGTCTGCGCCCTCGTCGGTCTGGGCCTCGGCGTCCTGCTCCGGCACGCCGCCGCGACCATGGTCACCAGCGTCTTCACCCTGCTGATGCTGCCCACCATGTTCTCGGAGAGCAACCGCTGGTCGGCGGACATCAAACACGCGCTGGTGTCGGCCGCCTGGAAGCGCCTGGCTCAGAACTGGGAACCGGACCCCGGATCCCTGGGCTACACCGCCACGGTCTCCGGCTCCTGGCTCGTGTACGCGCTCTGGCCGCTGATCACGGTCGCACTCGCCGTGCTCGTCGTGAGGCGTCGCGATGTGTGAACGTGCCTCCAGGGGCGGGCATCGTGCCCTGAAGGCACGCTCCGGGGGCCCGGTAGCTTGTCGCAGCTTTGATGACGGGCTCTCATAAATGGTCATCTGTGAGAGTTCTGCGAGAGGCTCGGAGGCGCTCACGTTTCCCCAGGTCGCCGTTCGCAAAAGTTCTCTCGAAACCCGCGCGTTGTGCGAGGCACTACTGAGAAACTGCCGCCATGGATTTGACGCCCGACCAGGCCGCATTGGCGGTAGAACGTCACGAATGCCCGAACTGTGACGCACCCGTCGGCAGCGCCTGCCGCACTCGGGGCGGGAAGACCGCCGCGAAGTACCACACCCCGCGCTTCGTCCTCGTCCCCGCGCTCCGCGAGGAACTGGAGATCCCGGTGCCCGCCGACCGCGGCCCCGGCCGCGCATGGAAGCAGGGGCCCGCGCTCGTGGTGGTGCCCGCGCCCCGCACTGAGCGGCCGGTGAGGATCGGGTACGCCCGCACGTCGACCGCCCGGCAGGAGCTGGCGAGCCAGCTCGAAGCCCTCCGCCGGGCGGAGTGCCACAAAGTCTTCTCCGAGCAGATCAGCACCCGGGTCAAGGTCCGGCCCGAGCTGAAGAAGGCACTCGCGCTGGCCCACCAGTTCAAGGAGGCCGCACCCGAGACACCGGTCATCTTCACCGTCCACGAACTCAAGCGCCTGGCCCGCAACGCCGCCGAGCTGATGACGCTGTCCGCCGAGCTCCAGGCCGGCGGTATCCAGCTCGAACTCCTCACCGGCCCGCTGACCGGCATCTACGACCCAGGCGGCATGGGCGCCATGTTCTTCGCTGTCCTCGCCGTCGCCGGGCAGATCGAGCGCAACTACATCCGGGAGAAGACCCTCGAAGGCCAGGTCATCGCCGCCTCCAAGGGCAACCACGGCGGACGCCCGAAGGTCATCGACGACGACATGCTCACCTTCGCTGTCGCACTCAAGGACAAGGGCGTCCCCGTCCCCGAGATCGCAAAGAAACTCACGATCAAGGTTGGGAAGAACGCGGGCAAGTCCCCATCGGTCGCCTCGCTCTACCGGGCCCTGGCCGAAGCCGAGGCCGCCACGGTGGACGACGGCATGCCGCTCAGGCCCAAGCCCGTACGCATCCGCCGCCCCGAGGACCCGCTCACCCCCGAAGAGATCGACCTCCGCGACCGCCTCCAGGCCCAGCCCCACCCGAGCGCGGAGACCCGCAGATAGCGACCATGATCAAGGGCTTAGCGCCAACGGCTGTACCGATGGTCCCCAAGGCCGATACAGGACAGGCCGCTCCCCGGCCCCGGCTTCCCCGCAGAGGAAGTACGTGCCGTCGGCACCACATCCGGCTATCGGGTGCAGCGGCCTTCCCGACGGGAGGACAAGGTCCTCGATGGGGTCCCGGCGGTCGATGTCGAAGTCGCCTGGCCAGGCCAGCGCGGCAGCCGGCGACGGGTCCTGCTCGAGGCGGCGGAGCAGAGCGTCTGATGCGGTCATGGCAGGAGATCGGAGGTTTTCACCACAACGCCACGCGAGCAGGAGTACAGCTCACAGGCGGCCCTCCTGGGCCGCGGCGATGACGTCCACGGTCACGGCTTCCTCGCCATGCTCAGCGGCGTAGGCCCGGACGCGCGCGAGTGGGGTGCCCGGAGGCGGCTCGTCAGCAAGCTCGGTGCCGGTGACCTGGAGGGCGAAGCGGAGGCCGATGTCGAAGGCGTCGTGATCGTTGGACACAGCTTCACGATAACGCCGGTCTTCAGGCCTGCTGACCGGGGCTCCGGTCCGGGCTGTCACGGGCCCGGGCCGCCTTGTTGATCGCTTTGAATCCGGCATCGTAGTGAAGGAGTCAGGCTGGAGAGTTCCGCGGCTGTGGTGCCGTCAAGTCCATTGCTCCCAGACCATGGTGTCCCGTTCTGTGCCCGGCGCGCGGAACAGACGACCGCAGGCGCTCGTGTCCATGGGGGAGGCCTCGCTCACACCGCCATGATGACGAATTGGGTATCCGGGCATGGGGCAGACCCGTGCCCTGCCCCATGTCCTTCGAGCCGCTCGCGGTGGTTCCCTCCAGCGTTCCGGCAGGCAGCCGCTACTGGCCGATCGCTTCCCCGCTGGCGGCCATGTCTCGCGAACCGTCGTGGATGGCCTCTGTCTCGCACCACACCGTCTTGGTGTCGGCCCCTTGGTCCACGCCCCACCGCAGGGCCAGCGCGTCGAGCAGGGCGAGGCCGCGACCGGTTTCGGCGTCCTCGTCGGCCGCCGGGCACAGGACGGGCAGGGCGCGCGGGTCCGGGTCGGTGATCTCAAGACGCGTACGGTCCTGGGCGCAGGACACGCGGACGGTCACGGGGACGCCCTCGCCGAGGTGGCGGATGACGTTGGTGAGGAGTTCGCTCGCGCAGAGCTGGAGGTCGGCGCAGGGGCCGCCCAGGTAGGCGCGCAGTTCCCGGCGGACCTCGCGCACCTCCTTCGAGGTGGCGAGCAACTCCAGCGTCAGGGGCGGCCGCATCACGCAACCCCCTTGCGCAGGGCGGCGATCAGGGCGCGGGCGGTGTGCAGGTTGCAGTTGCCCAGCGCGATGAGGGGCCGGGTGGGGCAGCGGGCGGCGAAGGTCGGCAGGTCGACGCCGAGGGACGGCAGCGTGATGCCGTGGGCGGCGAGAGCGGCCCGCAACTCCTCGGCGCAGTCCTGTACGTCGGAGTGGTCGTGCATGGGGGGTCACACCTTCCAGTGCGCTCTGTGACGAACTGCTCACAGGGTGACGTCATGGTGCGTACCGTGAAAGAGGTTCAGGCTCCCGGCTCTGAACTGCGCGTATGCGCCGTGCGGTTGGTACAGGAGCGGGAAACGCCGGGCAGCGGGCGGTAACGGCACCAAGGGCGGTGAACGATGGGACAGCGCAAGGACATCGACGGCTCGGCAGGCGTCCCCACCTTCTACGGCAGCGAGTTGCGGTGGAAACGGGAAGAGGCCGGGCTCACGCTCACGCAGTTGGTCGAGGGCAGCTTCTACGGCCCGAGCCACCTCAGCGAGATCGAACGGGGCGAGCGCCGGATGCCGGCGGAACTGGCCGAGCACGTGGACAAGGTGCTGGGCACGGACGGCTTCTTCAAGCGCCGCTGCGAGGACGTGCGGAAGGCCAAACGGCGGGGCCACGCCCGTTACTTCGAGCGGGTGCTGGAGGCGGAGAAGCACGCGGAGACCATCGAGGAGTGGTGCCCGACCCTGTTTCCGGGCCTGTTGCAGACGGAGGCGTACGCGCGGGCGGTGGTGCGGTCGGCCCATCCGCTGATCCCGGACGACGAGGTGGAGGAGAAGGTCGCCGCCCGCATGGCGCGGTCCCGTCTCTTCGAGGACAACCACAGGACGCCGGAGTACTGGGCGATCCTTCCCGAGTCGCTGCTGCGTCAGCCGATCCTTCCGTCGGAGCAGGCGGTAGAACAGTTGGAGCGGATCGCGGCGCTGGCCAGGCGCCGCCGGATCGTTCCACAGATCCTTCCGTGGAACGGAGAGCCGCATCCCCTGATGCTGGGTACGGCCATGGTCATGACCTTCCCCGACGCCCCGCCCTTGGTCTACACGGAGGCGCAGTACAGCGGGGACACCATCGACGATCCGGCCCTCGTGAAGCAGTACCGCAAGGCATACGATCGGCTCAGGGCCGCCGCACTGCCACCGGAGGCGTCCCTCGCCCTGATCGAGGAAGCGGCTGAGGATGACCGAAATGGCAAACAACGGGATCGACTTGAGCACGGCCGTCTGGCGTAAGAGCAGCTACAGCAACGGAGACGGCGGGAACTGCGTCGAGGTCGCCGACGGTCTCACGGGCATCGTCCCCGTCCGCGACTCCAAGCTCCCCCAGGGGCCGTTCCTCACGGTCACGGCTCCCGCCTGGACGTCGTTCGTCACCGGCCTGAAGGACGGCCCCGGGCAGCGGACTCCGTAGGTCCGGGGGCGCAGGCGGCCGTACGGGTGCCGCACCGGCCGAGCTCGCCGGTGCGGCACCCGTGTGACGGCGGTTTCCCGGTCAGACGCCCAGGATGTTGTGCTCCGGGCCGAAGGGGAACTTGGTGATGTTCTCGGCGCCGTTCTCGGTGACGACCAGGATGTCGTGCTCGCGGTAGCCGCCGGCGCCCGGCTGGCCCTCGGGAACCATGATCATCGGCTCCATGGAGACCACCATGTTCGGCTGCAGCACGGTGTCGATGTCCTCGCGGAGTTCGAGGCCGGCCTCGCGCCCGTAGTAGTGGGACAGCACGCCGAAGGAGTGGCCGTAGCCGAAGGTGCGGTTCGGCAGCAGGTTGTGGGAGATGTAGATCTCGTTGAGGGTGTGGGCGATCTCGGCGCAGCTGATGCCCGGCTTGATCAGCTCCAGGCCGCGGCGGTGGACCTCGACGTTGATCTCCCAGAGCTCGAGCGAGCGGGCGTCGGGCTCGCCGTAGAACAGGGTCCGCTCCAGGGCCGTGTAGTAGCCGGAGATCATCGGGAAGCAGTTGAGGCTGAGGATGTCGCCGCGTCCCACCTTGCGCGTGGTCGGCCAGTTGTGGGCGCCGTCGGTGTTGATGCCCGACTGGAACCACACCCAGGTGTCGCGGATCTCGGTGTGCGGGTAGGCGCGGGCGATCTCGCGGACCATGGCGTCGGTGCCGGCCAGCGCGACCTCGTACTCCGAGACGCCCTCGTGGATGGCCGCGCGGATGGCCTCGCCGCCCAGGTCGCCGACGCGGGCGCCCTCCTTGATCAGGACGATCTCCTCGTCCGACTTGATCATCCGCTGCCGCATGGCGGCCTGCGCGATGTCGGTGAACTCGGCGCCGGGGAAGGCGGCTTCGAACTTCCGCAGGGTGTCCAGCGGCAGGCTGTCGTGCTCGACGCCGATCCGGCGCGGCGCGACGCCCCGGCCCTTCAGCGTCTCCTGGATGACGTGGATGTAGTTGTCGCGGTGCCAGTCGGTGTACACGACGTTGTCACCGAAGGTGCGCCGCCACGGCATGCCGGCGTCGATGTTCGCGGAGACGGTGATCTGGTCGTCCGCGGTGACGATCAGCGCGTAGGGGCGGCCGAAGGAGGTGTAGAGGAAGTCGGAGTAGTACTTGATGTTGTGGTACGAGGTGAAGAGGGTGACGTCGACCTCGGCCTCGGCCATCGCCTTGCGGAGCAGGGTCAGCCGGCGCTCCATCTCGGCGTCGGAGAACGTCTGCCGCTCCTTCTCGCCGTTGTGGATCAGCTTCAGGCGCTCGAGCTCAGCAGCGGACACGGGTACTCCTTTTCATGGGGGTGATGTGGGGTGAAGGGTGGTCGGTGGGTGGTCGTGAGTGGCCGGCGGGCGGGCCTAGCTCTCGCGGAGCGGCTCGCGTGAGGTCTCCTTGGAGGACAGCACGGCCCAGAGCGAGACCAGCGCCGCGACGGCGAGGTACCAGGCGGGGGAGAGGCTGCTGCCCGTCCAGGAGATGAGCAGCGTGGCGACGAAGGCCGCGGTGCCGCCGAACAGGGCGTTCGCCATGTTGAAGCTGATGGCGAAGCCGCTGTACCGGACCCGGGTCGGGAACTGCTCGGCCAGGAAGCTGGGCAGCGTCCCGTCGTTGAGCGAGAGCATCCCGCCCAGCAGCACCTGGATCACGATGACGGTCAGCAGTCCGGCGCCGTCCAGCAGCATGAAGGCCGGCACGGTGCACACCGTGAACAGGACGGACGCGGTGATCAGCATCTTCTTCCGGCCGAACCGGTCCGAGGCCAGGCCGGTGAAGAAGATGCAGGCGATGTACGCCGCGAGCGAGACGGTGGTGGTGAGGAACGACTCGGTGGCGCCGAAGTGGAGTTCTTCCGAAAGATACGTCGGCATGTAACTGAGCAGCATGTAGAAGGCGACCGCGTTGAGCACGGTGGCGCCCATCGCGAGTACCAGCGGGCGCCGGTTGGCGCGCAGCATCTGCTTGGCCGGGGTCGGCGCGACCTCCTGGTCCTCCAGGGCGCGGAACGCCGGGGTGTCCTCCAGACGCAGCCGGATGTAGCGGCCGATCAGGCCCATCGGAGCGGCGAGGAGGAAGGGCAGGCGCCAGCCCCAGCTGTGCATCTGCCCGTCGGAGAGGATTCCGCTGAGCAGCGCCGCGAGCAGGGATCCGAGCAACAGGCCGGACGCGGTGCTCGCCGGGACCACGGAGGCATACAGTCCGCGCCGGCCGGGCGGGGCGTACTCGACCAGGAAGGCGGAGGCGCCGGCGTACTCGCCGGAGGCGGAGAACCCCTGGACGATCCGCACGAGCAGCAGCAACAGCGGTGCGAGCAGGCCGACCGCGCGGTAGGTGGGCAGCAGGGCGATGCAGAAGGTCGCCACGGACATGATCACGATGGACAGCGACAGCGCGTTGCGCCGGCCGACCTTGTCACCGATGTGTCCCCAGACGAATCCCCCTATGGGGCGGACGAAGAAGGAGACGGCGAAGACGACGAACGTGGCCAGCAGAGCCGTCGTGCGATCGGTGTCGGGAAAGAAAACGGTGGAGATGGTCGCCGCCAGATAGCCGTAGGCGGCGTAGTCGAACCACTCGACGAAATTGCCGATGAAGCTGGCCGCCACCACGCGGCGGCGCGTCGAGGGGGCCACGGAGGTGTCCACTCCGACCTCCGGGGGACCGGCGACATCGGTGGCGGACATAATAGGTGAAGCGGATGAAATGGGTGGGGCGGCTGGCTGCCCCGTCAGGCTCGGCTGGTCGCTCATGGAACCGGCTCCCAAGCATCAGGTTGCGTGTGCAGCAACGATGTTGCAGACCGTAAGTCGACACTCTGGGGTCGAGCAAGATGTTCAGCCATGATTTTTCCAAAGTCGCACCTCTGTTGCGTAGAAAGCAACGAGCCGCCGACTCGAGGTCGGCGGCTCCAGGGGGCGGCTTTAGAGGCCGGGCGGGCGGAGGAGTGGAAGCGCGAAGGTCAGAGGGGTGGAAGGGCAGAAGGGCGGAGGGGTGGAGAGCAGGGGGGCGGAAGGGCGGAGGGGTGGAGAGCAAGGGGGCGGAAGGGGCTGACCGGTCCGCTCAGATCGCGTCGCGGATCGCCCGCTCGAAGCCCACGACGTGGCTGCGCGCCAGCTCCGACGCCTTGTCGGGGTCGCCGTCGCAGAT
>NZ_JUJA01000079.1:15612-19082 GCF_001906585.1 Streptomyces kebangsaanensis
TGTCCCGCCATGCCCGGCAGCCGGTTCACGAACAGGCACCAGATGCGGGTGGCCAGGTTGTCGTAGCGGATGAGGGTGTCCTCGAAGTACGGGTTGCGGGTCGCGGCGTAGATGGCCCGGTGCACCCGCAGGTCGAGGCGCATCAGGGCGTCCGCGTCCTGTCCCGCGGTGTCCTCGCCCTCCAGCTGCCGCAGCAGTGCGCCCAGCGCCTCGCGGTCGGCGGCGGTGGCGCGCTCGGCCGCGCGGGCCGCCGCCATGGGCTCCAGCTGGCGCCGGACCTCGGAGATGTGGGCGAGGTCGGTGATGTTGACCTCGGTGGCGAAGGTCCCGCGTCGCGGGTAGGCCACGATCAGCCGCTCGTGCTGCAGGCGCTTGAGGGCCTCGCGCACCGGCGTGCGCCCGAAGCCGACGCTCTGGGCGAGCAGGTCCTCGTTCACCGGGGCGCCCGGCGGGATCTCCAGCATGATCAGGCGGTCGCGGATGTCGCGGTACGCGCGCTCGGCGAGGGTGAGCGTCTCCTCGCCGGCCGTGTGCGAAGTCTGTTCCTGATTCATTCCGCTACCCCCTTGACCCTTTCCGTCGGCCTGACCTACGTTACCGCACGTACTGATATATCAGTGCTGGAGCAGTCGCATATTAAGGTGGTGCTCACCATGGCAGCGAAACCGTCGACGACGGAGAACAGCGGCCTTCTCTCCCTCCCCCTGGCCTCCCTGGACCCCGAGATCGCCGCCGCCGTCTCCGAGGAGCTCCGGCGCCAGCAGACGACACTCGAGATGATCGCGTCGGAGAACTTCGCGCCCGAGGCCGTGATGCAGGCCCAGGGCTCGGTCCTGACGAACAAGTACGCCGAGGGCTACCCCGGCCGCCGCTACTACGGCGGCTGCGAGCACGTCGACGTCGTCGAACAGCTCGCCATCGACCGGGTCAAGGCCCTGTTCGGCGCGGAGGCGGCCAACGTCCAGCCGCACTCCGGCGCCCAGGCCAACGCCGCCGCGATGTTCGCCCTCCTCGACCCGGGGGACACGATCCTCGGCCTGGACCTGGCGCACGGCGGTCACCTGACCCACGGCATGCGCATCAACTACTCCGGCAAGCTCTACAACGTCGTGCCCTACCACGTGCGCCAGTCGGACCTGCGCGTCGACATGGACGAGGTGGCGGAGCTGGCCCGCGAGCACCGGCCGAAGCTGATCGTCGCCGGCTGGTCGGCCTATCCGCGGCAGCTGGACTTCGCCGCCTTCCGCCGCATCGCCGACGAGGTCGGCGCCTACCTCATGGTCGACATGGCGCACTTCGCCGGCCTGGTCGCGGCCGGCCTGCACCCCAGCCCCGTGCCGTACGCGGACGTCGTGACCACCACCACCCACAAGACCCTCGGCGGTCCCCGCGGCGGTGTGATCCTCAGCCGGGCCGGACTCGCCAAGAAGATCAACTCGGCGGTCTTCCCCGGCCAGCAGGGCGGCCCGCTGGAGCACGTGATCGCCGCCAAGGCGGTCTCCTTCAAGGTCGCGGCGAGCGAGGAGTTCAAGGAGCGCCAGCAGCGCACCCTGGACGGCGCCCGGATCCTCGCCGGACGGCTGCTCGCCGACGACGTCGCCGAGGCCGGGATCACCGTCCTCACCGGTGGCACCGAGGTCCACCTGGTCCTGGTCGACCTGCGCGACTCCGCGCTCGACGGGCAGCAGGCCGAGGACCGCCTCCACCGCATCGGCATCACCGTCAACCGCAACGCCGTGCCGTTCGACCCCCGCCCGCCGATGGTCTCCTCCGGCCTGCGGATCGGCACCCCCGCCCTGGCCACCCGGGGCTTCGGGACCGACGAGTTCCGCGAGGTCGCCGACATCATCGCCTGCGCCCTGAAGGAGGAGGACCTCACCGACGAGAGCGCCGCCCTGCTGCGCGGCCGGGTCACCGCCCTCGCCGAGAAGTTCCCGCTCTACGCCGACCAGACCGGACCCGCCGACCAGAACGGAACCGCCGGATGACCGCCGCACCCCTGCCGGAGCACCCCGACTGGCTCTGGCGCACCCCCGACCCCCGCCCCTCCTACGACGTCGTCATCGTCGGCGCCGGAGGCCACGGCCTGGCCACCGCCTACTACCTCGCCAAGGTCCACGGCATCACCAACGTCGCCGTCCTGGAGAAGGGCTGGCTGGCCGGCGGCAACATGGCCCGCAACACCACCATCATCCGTTCCAACTACCTGTGGGACGAGAGCGCGGCCATCTACGAGCACGCCCTGAAGCTGTGGGAGGTGCTGCCCGAAGAGCTCGACTACGACTTCCTGTTCAGCCAGCGCGGCGTCCTCAACCTCGCGCACACCCTGCAGGACGTCCGCGAGGGCACGCGCCGCGTCAACGCCAACCGGCTCAACGGGGTCGACGCCGAATGGCTCGACACCGACGAGGTCGCCAAGATCTGCCCGATCCTCAACACCTCGTCCGACACCCGCTACCCGGTCCTCGGCGGCACCTACCAGCCCCGCGCCGGCATCGCCAAGCACGACCACGTCGCCTGGGCGCTCGCCCGCCGCGCCGACGAGATGGGCGTCGACCTCATCCAGAACTGCGAGGTCACCGGCTTCGTCAAGGACGGCGACCGCGTCGTCGGCGTCGAGACCAGCCGGGGCCGCATCCTGGCCGGCCGGGTCGGCCTCGCGGCCGCCGGGCACAGCGGCGTCCTGGCCGAACGGGCCGGGTTCCGGCTGCCGGTGCAGTCCCACCCGCTGCAGGCGCTGGTCTCCGAACTGCACCAGCCGGTGCACCCCACCGTCGTGATGTCCAACCACGTGCACGTCTACGTCTCGCAGGCGCACAAGGGCGAACTGGTGATGGGCGCGGGCGTCGACGCGTACAACGGCTACGGCCAGCGCGGCTCGTTCCACGTGATCGAGCACCAGATGGCCGCCGCCGTCGAGCTGTTCCCCATCTTCGCCCGTGCCCACGTGCTGCGGACCTGGGGAGGCATCGTCGACGTCACCCCGGACGCCTCCCCGATCATCGGCACCACGCCGGTGGAGAACCTCTACGTCAACTGCGGCTGGGGCACCGGCGGTTTCAAGGCCACCCCGGCGGCCGGCTGGACCTTCGCCCACACCATCGCCACCGGCGAGCCGCACCCCCTGAACAAGCCCTTCGCCCTGGACCGCTTCACCACGGGCGCCCTGATCGACGAGCACGGCGCCGCGGCCGTGGCCCACTGAGAGGAGGACACCGTGCTGCTGCTGAACTGCCCATGGTGCGGTCCTCGGGACGAGACCGAGTACCACTACGGGGGCCAGGCCCACATCCCCTTCCCCGAGACCCCCGGGGACCTCACCGACGAACAGTGGGCCGAGTACGTCTTCTACCGGGACAACCCCAAGGGCCCCTTCGCCGAGCGGTGGGTGCACTCCACGGGCTGCCGCCGCTGGTTCAACGTCGTGCGCGACACCGTCACCTACGAGGTGCTCGCCGTCTACCGGCTCG
>NZ_JUJA01000079.1:19088-38567 GCF_001906585.1 Streptomyces kebangsaanensis
CCCCGCCCCGAGATCCCCGGACCGCCCGGGCCCAACGACCTTCGCCAGTCCGCCGATCCGGCCGGAGGGAACCGATGACCGACCAGGAATTCCGTCTGCCGCACGGCGGCCGCGTCGACCGCGACACCGTGCTGCGGTTCACCGTCGACGGCCGCGAGCTGACCGGCCACCCCGGTGACACCGTCGCCTCCGCCCTGCTGGCCCACGGTGCCGTCGAGGTCGGACCGTCCCTCTACCGGGGCCGCCCCCGCGGCATCGTCTCCGCCGGCGTGGAGGAGTCCAACGCCCTGATCCAGATCGACGGCCCGTGCACGGAGGGCATGCTGCCCGCCACGACCGTCGAGCTGTACGACGGGCTGTCCGCCACCACCCTGTCCGGGATGGGCGAACTCGACCCGAACCCCGACCCCGCCGTCTACGACAAGAAGTACGTGCACACCGACGTCCTGGTCGTCGGCGCGGGCCCGGCCGGACTCGCGGCCGCCGCCGCGGCGGCCGGCTCCGGCGCCCGGGTGATCCTCCTCGACGACCAGCCCGAACCCGGCGGTTCGCTGCTGTCCGGGCGCACCGAGACGGTCGGCGGGCAGACCGCCCTGGAGTGGGTCGCCGAGGTCCGCGCGGCCCTGGAGGCGGCCCCCGAGACCGTCGTCCTGCCCCGCACCACCGCCTTCGGCTCCTACGACGACAACTACGTCCTGGCCCTGCAGCGGCGCACCGACCACCTCGGCGCCGACGCCCCCGCCCCGTCCGAGGGCGTCTCGCGGCAGCGGCTGTGGCACATCCGGGCCCGCCAGGTGGTCCTGGCCCCCGGCGCCCACGAGCGGCCGCTGGTGTTCGCCGGCAACGACCGCCCCGGCGTGATGCTCGCCTCCGCCGTCCGCTCCTACGTCAACCGCTACGCGGTGGCACCCGGCTCCCGCACCGTCGTGAGCACCACCAACGACAGCGCCTACGACACGGTCGCCGACCTGCACGCGGCCGGCGTGGAGATCGCCGCCGTCGTCGACGCCCGCCCCGAGCCGTCCCGGCGGGCGGCCGAGGTCGCCGCGGCCACCGGCGTCAAGGTGCTGACCGGCAGCACGGTGACCGGCACCGCGGGCGAGGGGCGGCTCACCGGCGTCACCGTCCAGGGCCTCGACGACAGCGGCGAACTCACCGGCGAACCCGTCTCGTTCGACTGCGACCTGCTCGCCGTCTCGGGCGGCTGGAGCCCGGTGGTGCACCTGCACAGCCAGCGCCAGGGCAAGCTGCGCTGGGACGACGGCCTGGCCGCCTTCGTGCCCGACGGCACGGTCCGCGACCAGCAGGTCGTCGGCGCTGCCCGCGGGACGTACGACCTCGACGGCGCGCTCGCCGAGGGCGCGCGGGCCGGTGCGCTGGCCGCCACGGACGCCGGGTTCCCGGTGCCCGTCCCCGCCGCGCCCGCCGACGCCGCCGACCGCGCCCCGGTGCGCGCGCTGTGGCTGGTGCCCGCACCCGGCAACGGCTCCGACGGCTCCGACGGCGGCCCCGGCACCTGGGACACGCACTTCGTCGACCACCAGCGCGACGTCACCGTCGCCGACGTCTGGCGGTCCACCGGCGCCGGCATGCGCAGCGTCGAGCACGTCAAGCGCTACACCTCGCTCGGCACCGCGAACGACCAGGGCAAGACCTCCGGCGTCAACGCCATCGGCGTGATCGCCGCCGCCCTCGGCGACGGCGCCTCCCCGGGCGAGATCGGCACCACCGCCTACCGGGCGCCGTACACCCCGATCGCCTTCGCCGCCCTCGCCGGACGTGAGCGCGGCGACCTGTTCGACCCCGAGCGCATGACGTCGATCCACAGTTGGCACGTCGCCCACGGCGCGGAGTTCGAGGACGTCGGGCAGTGGAAGCGGCCGTGGTACTTCCCCCGGGAGGGGGAGGACATGGACGCCGCGGTGGCCCGCGAGTGCCGCGCGGCCCGCGAGGGCGTCGCCGTCATGGACGCCTCCACCCTCGGCAAGATCGAGATCTGGGGCGCGGACGCGGGCGAGTTCCTCAACCGCGTCTACACCAACGCCTTCAAGAAGCTCAAGCCCGGCTCCGCCCGCTACGGCGTGATGTGCAAGCCGGACGGCATGATCTTCGACGACGGCGTGACCCTGCGCCTGGACGAGGGCCGCTACTTCATGACCACCACCACCGGTGGCGCCGCCGGCGTACTGGACTGGCTGGAGGAGTGGCTGCAGACCGAGTGGCCCGAACTCGACGTGCACTGCACCTCGGTGACCGAGCAGTGGAGCACGATCGCCGTCGTCGGCCCCAGGTCCCGCGAGGTCGTCGCCCGACTCGCCCCCGACCTGGACCTGTCCAACGAGGCGTTCCCGTTCATGACGTTCCGCGAGACCACCCTGGCCTCCGGCGTCCCCGCCCGCATCTGCCGGATCTCCTTCTCCGGCGAACTCGCCTACGAGATCAACGTCTCCGCGTGGTACGGGCTCTCCGTTTGGGAGCAGGTGTACGCGGCCGGACAGCCGTACGGCATCACCCCCTACGGCACCGAGACCATGCACGTCCTGCGCGCCGAGAAGGGCTACGTCATCGTCGGCCAGGACACCGACGGAACGGTCACCCCGCACGACGCGGGCATGGCCTGGGCGGTCTCCAAGCAGAAGGACTTCATCGGCAAGCGCTCCTTCAGCCGCCCCGACACCGCCCGCACCGACCGCAAGCACCTGGTCGGGCTGCTGCCCGCCGACCGCAGCACCCGGCTGCCGGAGGGCGCCCAGATCGTCGCGCCGGACGTGCCCATCACCCCGCAGGACGGGCCGGTGCCGATGCTCGGCCACGTCACCTCCAGCTACCACAGCCAGGCGCTCGGCAGGCCCTTCGCCCTCGCGCTCGTCGCCGACGGGCGCAACCGGATCGGCGAGACCCTGCTCGCCCCGGTCGGCGACGACCTGGTGCCCGTCCTGGTGGCCGAACCCGTCCTCTACGACCCCGAAGGGACCAAGCGAGATGGCTGAGCTGATCGACGCGGGACCGGCGGCGCTGCGCCGCAGCCCCCTCGCGCACCTCGAGGAGCGGATGCGCGCCGCCGGCGTCACCGGTGAGCGCGGTGTGTCGCTGACCGAGTGGCCCTTCGTCACCATGGTGAGCCTGCGCGTCGACCCCGCCTCCGCGGCGGCCGGCCGCATCGGCTCGGTGCTCGGCGCACCGCTGCCGGACCACTGCGGCCAGACCGCGCAGAGCGGCCCGCACACCACGGTGTGGCTCGGGCCCGACGAATGGCTCGTGCTGTCCCAGGGCGACGGGCCGGAGCTCGCCGCCGGGCTGCTGGACGCGCTCGCCGGGGACCCGGGCTCGGTCGTCGACGTGTCGGCGAACCGGACCACGCTGGAGCTGAGCGGCCCCTCGGCCCGCCGGGTCCTGGAGAAGGGCTGCGTCCTGGACCTGCACCCGCGCTCCTTCGGGCCGGGCCGGGCGGTGGCCACGCAGGTCGGACCGGTCCCGGTGGTGCTCTGGCAGACCGGCGACACGACGTACCGGCTCTTCCCCCGGTCCTCGTTCGCCGACTACCTGGCCCGCTGGCTCATCGACGCGATGAGCGAGTACCAGGGCCCCGAGGTGCCCTGATGGCCCTCAGCGTCTTCGACCTGTACTCGGTCGGCATCGGCCCCTCCTCCTCCCACACGGTGGGGCCGATGCGGGCGGCCAGGCGCTTCGTCGAGGGACTGGAGCGGGACGGGCTGCTGGACGACGTGGTGGGCGTCCGGGCGGAGCTGTACGGCTCGCTCGGCGCCACCGGCCGGGGACACGGCTCCGACAAGGCCGTGGTCCTCGGCCTGGAGGGCGAGGACCCGGCCACCGTCGACACCGACCGGTCCGACGACCGGGTCGCGCAGGTCCGCGCCGACGGCAGCCTGCTGCTCGGGGGCAAGCACCAGGTCCGCTTCGACAGCGACAAGGACCTGGTGCTGCACCGGCGCAAGTCCCTGCCCGCCCACCCCAACGGCATGACGTTCCGGGCCCTGGCGGCGGACGGGCGGGAACTGACCGCCCGCACCTACTACTCCGTCGGCGGCGGCTTCGTCGTCGACGAGGAGGCCACCGGGGCCGACCGCGTCGTCGCGGACACCACGCCCGTGCGGTTCCCGTTCCGCTCGGGTGCCGAACTGCTCGAGATCTGCGCCCGCGAGAACCTGTCGATCAGCGAGGTGATGCTCGCCAACGAGCAGGCGTGGCGCCCCGAGGCCGAGGTGCGCGCCGGACTGCTCGACCTGTGGGCGGTCATGCGGGCGTGCGTCGACCGCGGCTGCCGCCGCGAGGGCGTGCTGCCGGGCGGTCTGAAGGTGCCCCGGCGCGCGCCGGCGCTCTTCCGCGAGCTGAACGCCGCCGCCGCCGACCACACGGACCCGCTGCGGGGCATGGACTGGGTGAACCTGTTCGCCCTCGCCGTGAACGAGGAGAACGCCTCGGGCGGCCGTATCGTGACCGCCCCCACCAACGGGGCGGCCGGGATCGTGCCCGCCGTCCTCCACTACTACGCGCGCTTCGTGCCCGGCGCCGACGACGACGGCGTGGTCCGCTTCCTGCTGACCGCCGCCGCCATCGGCATCCTGTTCAAGGAGAACGCCTCCATCTCCGGCGCCGAGGTCGGCTGCCAGGGAGAGGTCGGGTCCGCGTGCGCCATGGCGGCGGGGGCGCTGTGCGAAGTGCTCGGCGGCAGCCCCGCCCAGGTGGAGAACGCGGCCGAGGTCGGCATCGAGCACAACCTGGGCCTCACCTGCGACCCGGTGGGCGGGCTGGTGCAGATCCCCTGCATCGAACGCAACGCCGTCGCGAGCGTCAAGGCCATCAACGCGGCGCGGCTGGCCCTGGCCGGCGACGGCACCCACAAGGTCAGCCTCGACAAGGCGATCAAGACCATGCGGGACACCGGCCGCGACATGAAGGTCAAGTACAAGGAGACCGCCCGCGGCGGCCTCGCCGTCAACGTGATCGAGTGCTGACACCATGACCGACACCCCGGCTCCCCCGACGGAGCACGTCCTCACCCTCGACTGCCCCGAAGCCCCCGGCATCGTGCACGAGGTCTCGCGGTTCCTGGTGGAACACGGCTGCGACATCGTCGACAACCAGCAGTTCGGCGACCGCCGCGGCGGCCACTTCTTCATGCGGATACGGTTCTCCGCCACCGGCGGCGAGGACACCGGCGACACCC
This sequence comes from Streptomyces kebangsaanensis, assembly GCF_001906585.1. GTDB lineage: Bacteria > Actinomycetota > Actinomycetes > Streptomycetales > Streptomycetaceae > Streptomyces > Streptomyces kebangsaanensis. The sequence continues at coordinate 24,277 of NZ_JUJA01000079.1, forward strand.
TGCGCCGGGACTTCGCCGCCGTGGCGGCCCCCTTCGCCATGAACTGGCGCCTGGAGCCGGCCGGCACCCGGCGCCGCGTCCTGATCATGGTGTCCCGCTACGACCACTGCCTCAACGACCTGCTCTTCCGGGCCCGCAGCGGCGACCTGCCGGTCGACGTGGTCGCGGTCGTCTCCAACCACCGCGACCACGAGGCACTCGCCGACTGGTACGGCATCCCGTACTTCCACGTCCCGGTGACCGCCGCCACCAAGGCCGCCGCCGAGGAACGGCTGCTGGAGATCGTGGCGGAACGCGAGGCCGAACTGGTCGTCCTCGCCCGCTACATGCAGGTCCTCTCCGACGACCTGTGCACCCGGCTCGCCGGCCGGGTCATCAACATCCACCACTCCTTCCTGCCGAGCTTCAAGGGCGCCAAGCCCTACCACCAGGCGTACGAACACGGCGTCAAGGTGGTCGGCGCGACCGCCCACTACGTCACCGCCGACCTCGACGAGGGCCCGATCATCGCCCAGGAGGTCATCGGCGTCGACCACACCCACACCCCCGAGGACCTGGTCGCCGTCGGCCGCGACGTGGAGCGGGCCGCCCTGGTCAAGGCGGTGCGCTGGCACTGCGAGGGGCGGGTGATCGTCCACGGCAGGCGGACCGTGGTGCTCCACTGACCGACGTCCGGCGGCGTGGCGCCGCGACGGGGGCCCGAGGCGGGCCGCGCCACCGGGCGCGGGTCCCGCGGGGGCGGCTCGGCTACGGCCGGGCCAGCCCCGACTTCAGGCCCGCCCCGCACAGCGGCACCACCGCCGACTTGCCGCCGAGGGGCCGCTCCCGGACCGCCGCCCAGCAGACCGCGCTCGTCGACTCGACGTAGAGGCCGCGGGAGGCGAGGTCCAGCTGGGCGTGGCGGATCCGGTCCTCCGTCACGGTCAGGAAGGTGCCGCCCGAGTCGCGCACCGCGCGCAGGATCTGGCGGGCGCGGGGCGGGCGGGGAACGGCGATGCCCTCGGCGTACGTGGGGGCCGTGGTGGTCGTGCCCGTCAGGTCCTCCGCGCCCTGCTCCCAGGCGTGGGCGAGCGGGGCGACCGCCGCCGCCTGCACCGCCCACAGCGCCGGGCGCCGGTCCAGCAGACCGGCCCCGTACAGCTCGGCGATCGCCAGCGCGGCGCCCAGCAGCAGGGTGCCGTTGCCCACCGGCAGGACCAGCACCTCCGGCAGGCGCCCGCCTAGGTCCTCCCACAGTTCGTGGACGTAGGTCTTGGTGCCGTGCAGGAAGTACGGGTTGTAGACGTGCGAGGCGTAGAAGGTGTCCGGCTCGTCCGCCGCACGCCGCGCGGCCCGGCCCGCCGCCTCGCGGTCGCCGTCGACCACCGCAGGCCGGGCGCCGTGCGCCTCGATCTGCTCCAGCTTCTTCGCCGACGTGCCCAGCGGGACGTACACCGTGCACGGCAGCCGCGCGCGGGCGCAGTACGCGGCGATCGCCGTGCCCGCGTTGCCGCTGCTGTCCGCGACCACCCGGCGCGGACCGGCGCGCAGCCCGACCTCGGCCAGCAGCACCGCGCCCCGGTCCTTGAAGGACAGCGTCGGCATCAGGAAGTCCAGTTTCGCCGAGACCTCGTCGGTCAGCGTCACGAGCGGGGTGCGGCCCTCGCCGAGGGACACGGTGGGAGCCGGCAGCGGCAGCGTCTCGGCGTACCGCCACAGGGAGTTGACCCGTCCGGTGAGGGACTTCAGGGATGCCGGGATGGGGGTGAAGTCGAGGTCCAGGGGGCCGTGGCAGGACGGGCAGCACCAGGCGAGGGAGTCACTGGGGACGCGGACGCCGTCCGTGGGGCAGTAACGATCCGGCAGAGGTGTCATGTCCGCAGGGTACGGGCGGCTGTTCGCCGACGCTGCGTCATGACCGCCGTACGACACGTCCGTCACCCCGCGCAAGGTTCTGGGGCGGGTCGTCCGCCCGCCGATCGGTGCGGAGGTGTGGCGGCGGTCCGGGTGGGAAGAAAGTGCCTGGGTGCGGTGCTCGGCCTCCGGGCGTCATCACATCGAGTGATTCTCTGGCCTTTGCTTGCAAGTACAACCCACGGTTGCCACGCTGTTGCTGTCTGTACAACCTGATGGGAGCGGCCAGTGACTTTCGGTGAGCAGCCGGCGTATCTGCGTGTCGCGGGTGATCTCCGCAAGAAGATCGTCGACGGTCTGCTGCCGCCGCACACCCGTCTGCCCTCCCAGGCCAGGATCCGCGAGGAGTACGGCGTCTCGGACACGGTCGCCCTCGAGGCCCGCAAGGTGCTGATGGCCGAGGGCCTGGTCGAGGGCCGCTCCGGCTCGGGGACGTACGTGCGCGAGCGGCCCGTGCCGCGCCGCATCGCCCGCTCCGGCTTCCGGCAGGCCGGCGGCGCGACCCCGTTCCGGCAGGAGCAGGCGGCGGCCGAGGCGCGCGGCACCTGGGAGTCGAGCAGCGTGCGGGCCGAGGCGGGCGGTGCGATCGCCGAGCGGCTCGGCATCAAGCCCGGCGACCGCGTGATGCGCACCAGGTACGTGTTCCGGGACGCCGGCGAGGCGATGATGATCTCCACCTCCTGGGAGCCGCTCGTCCTCACCGGCCGCACCCCTGTGATGCTCCCCGAGGAGGGCCCGCTCGGCGGCATGGGCGTCGTCGAGCGCATGCGCGCCATCGACGTCATCGTCGACAACGTCACCGAGGAGGTCGGCGCCCGCCCCGGTCTCGCCGAGGAACTGCTCGTCCTCGGCGGCGTCCCCGGCCATGTGGTGATGGTCGTCCAGCGCACCTTCTACGCCTCCGGCCGCCCCGTGGAGACGGCGGACGTCGTGGTCCCCGCCGACCGCTACCGGGTGGCGTACCACCTGCCGGTGAGGTAGGCGGGGCGGCGGGGTCGGCGTTCCCGCCGGTGCGCCGGCCCCGGGGTGGTGCGCGCCCCCTGGGCATCCCCGCACGGGCCCGCCCTCCCGCCGCTCCGCGCGGGCGCCGCATTCCAGCCGTTTTCGCAGGTCGCCCCGCGGCCGCGGTATGCCTTCGAGCGGACGTGCCGGGTCGCTCACAGGGCGCGTTCGCCTCCGTGCGCCCCAGAGGGACGATCCCCTTACTGGCCGGTTGCCCACCTCTTTGTGAAAAGCCGTATTCGCTGCGTGAAGGTTGGGCGTAGGCTCGGGCATATGCGGATTGCGGTTTCCTCAACGGGCGGGGCACGGCGGGGGCCGGAGGCCGGGCGCGCAGGGGCGGGAAGGAGAAGCGGGACGCGATGAACGACAGCACGATCACTCTTCCCTGGCACGTCGTCCGCCAGGACGACAACGGCAATCGGTACAGCGTGGGCCGGTACGCCACCCGCGCCGAGGCCCAGAAGATCGCGGACAGCCTCGACGGCCCGGGCACCCAGCTGTACTGGGTCGAGCGCGTCGGCCGGAGCGGCGGCGACGGCTGACCCCTTCACGCGCTCCCGGCCCGCTCCCGTAGGCTCCGGCGCATGACCGAACGGATCGTGGTGGTGGGCGCCGCCCTGCTCGACGGCGACCGCCTGCTCGCCGCCCGCCGCAGCGCGCCCCCCGAGCTGGCCGGACGCTGGGAGCTGCCCGGCGGCAAGGTGGAGCCCGGCGAGCGTCCCGAGGACGCCCTCGTGCGTGAGCTGCGCGAGGAGCTGGGTGTCGAGGCCGAGGTCGTCGAGCGGGTTCCGGGCAGCTGGCCGCTGAGGGCGCCGTACGAGCTGCGGGTGTGGACCGCGCGACTGCGGCCCGGGTCCGCCGTGCCCGAGCCGCTGCAGGACCATGACGAGCTGCGCTGGCTCGCGCCGGCCGAGATCTGGTCCGTTCCCTGGCTGGAGCAGGACGTGCCCNNGGCAGGTCCTCGCCCGCCTCGCCACCGGACCGCGGGCGTGAGGTGAGCCCCGAGCGGACGTCAAAGTCCGTGTGGCACGGAAGGCGTAGGGGCGCACCAGGGCGCGTCGGCGTGCGGGCGGGGACGGTACCGGCACCCGGATACCGGGTATGTGCCCACTAAGCCCGTGAAACCGGACACGGGTGGGTTCACCGGCCGGGGAAGTGATCGGAGTGATCGACACCGACGGGCACTGCGCCGAGTGGACCTTTCCCGCGGATCCCGGCGCGGTGCGCACGGCCCGCGCCGCCGTCCGCGGCCAGTTGCGCGACTGGCACCTCGAATCGCTCGGCGACACCGCGTCCTTGCTGGTGAGCGAACTGGTCACCAACTCCCTCCAGCACGCCGCCGGCCCCATCGGCGTCCGGCTGCTGCGCCCCGAGGGCCTGCCCGGGGTGCTGCTGGTCGAGGTCTCCGACCCGCTGCCCGGCCTTCCCCGCGAGCAACCGGCCCGCCCCGACGACGAGAGCGGGCGCGGCCTGCAGCTGGTCGCCTCCACCTCCCGCCGCTGGGGCACCCGGCCGGACAGCACCGGAAAAACGGTCTGGTTCGAACTCGCGGTGCCGGGGTGAACCGGGCGGCACCGGGCCGTATTCGGGCCGTATTTCGGGTTGTACACGTCCGACGGCGCTGTCGAGCGTCCGCAGCCGGCCGGTGACAGTTGTGTGCGAGCGGGGTTCGGCGGGGTCCTGCCTGGTTAGAAGACTGTTGGTGTTGTCGCAGGCCGGACCGAAAAGCATCGGGATGGTCCTGTGATCGTGAACACCGTGTTGCGCGGCGCCGTAGTGCTGGATACTGCGGGCAGCCGCCCCCGGTGACCGGTGCCGGACGCGGTGAGCTGGAGGGGACGGTTCGCGTGAGCGAGATACCAGCGAAGGCCACGGAGTCCGAGGACCCGTCGGACGGCGCGAGGACGAAGTCCGCGGGTGGCGGCAGCGGTGACGGGGCGCCGCCCACGGACGCGATGCCGCCCACGGACGCGATGTGGCAGAGCAGCCCGCCCGGCTCGATGTACGACTACATCAAGGTCGCCTCCTTCTCCATCGGCCCCGACGGCCTCGTCGACCAGTGGAGCCTGCGCGCCGAGCAGCTCTTCGGCATCCCCGCCGAACGCGTCGTCGGAATGGACCCCATCGAGGCATTCGTCGACCCCGACCTGCGCGAACAGAGCCGGCGCAAGATGACCGAGATCCTCGACGGGCGGGAGTGGACCGGCGTGGTCCCCTTCCGGGTCCCGGACGGAGAGGCCGGACGGCGCGGCGAGGAGGGGATCGCCGAGGTCTACGTGATGCCCACGCGGACGGCCGAGGGCGACAAGGCCGCCGTGTGCATCGTCGTCGACGTCCGCACCCTACGGCGTATCGAGACCGACCTCGCCGCCTCGCAGGCGATTTTCGGTCAATCCCCCTTCGGTTTCCTGCTCATCGACAGCGACCTGAAGGTCCGTCGCGCCAACGAGCGGTTCGCGTCCATCTTCGGCGGCAGGCCGGACGACCACCGCGGCAAGGGCGTCCACGACTACCTGCCGCGCGGCGAGGCCGAGCGGGTCGCCGCCACCCTGCGCCGGGTGCTGGACAGCGGCGAGGCCGTCACCGACCTGCACGTCACCGGTTTCGCGCCCGGCTCGGACGAGCGCCGCCACTGGTCCGTCAACCTCTACCGCGTGCACAGCGGAAGCGGCCGCCCCATCGGCATCGCCTGGCTCGGAACCGACATCACCGCCCGCCGCGCCGCCGCCCGCGAGGCCGCCGCGGCGCGACGCAATCTCGCCCTTCTCAACGACGCCGGCGCCCGCATCGGCAACTCCCTCGACCTGGAGACCACCGCGCGTCAACTCCTCGACGTCGTGGTCCCCGGCTTCTGCGACCTGGCCACCGTCGACCTCTACCAGGGCCTGCTGGCCGGAGACGAGACCCCGCCCGGACTCGCCGACGGCAGCGCCGCACTGCGCCGCGTCGCCTTCGCCAGCGCCGTCTCCGAGGCGCCGCTCAGCGGTACGGGGGAGCCCGTCGAACTCGGCGCCGTCCACCACTACCCCTTCAACTCGCCCTGCGCGGACGCCCTGCGCACCGCCCGCCCGGTGACCGTGCCCGGCGAGGACGGCGGCCTGGTGCAGTCCACGCTGGCCGTTCCGATGGTCGCCCAGGACACCGTCGTGGGACTCGCGCAGTTCTCCCGGGCCAAGGGCAGCGAACCGTTCGGCCAACGCGACCGCGACCTCGCCGTGGAACTCGCCGCGCGCGCCGCCGTGAACATCGACAACGCCCGCCTGTACCGGCGCGAGCACGAACGCGCGCTGATACTGCAGCGCTCCCTGCTCCCGCCCGGCGACCCCGAGGCCTCCGGCCTCGACATCGCCTGCCGCTACCTGCCCGGCAGCGCGGCCAACGGCCGGCCCAGCGAGGTCGGCGGCGACTGGTTCGACGTCATCGAACTCCCCGGCCACCGCACCGCGCTGGTCGTCGGCGACGTCATGGGCCGCGGCCTGCGCGCGGCCGTCGCCATGGGCGAACTGCGCACGGCGGTACGCACCCTGGCCCTGCTGGACCTCGAACCCGCCGAAGTCCTCTCCCAGCTGGACGAGATCGCCCGCGGCCTGGGCGCCCCCGGCGGCGTCCAGCAGGCCACCCGCGCGGCCCGCCGCCCCCGCGAGGCCGACCTCTCCGAGGTGTACCTGGCGACGTGCATCTACGCCGTCTACGACTCGGTCACCCGCCGCTGCACCTTCGCCAACGCGGGCCACCTGCCCCCGGTCCTGGTCGAACCCGGCGAGTCCGCCCTGATGCTGGACGTACCGCCCGGGATGCCGCTCGGCGTCGGCGGCGAACCCTTCGAGGAGGTGGAGGTCGAACTCCCCGAGGGCGCGCTTCTCGCCCTCTACACGGACGGCCTGGTCGAATCCCGCGCCCACCCCCTGGACGAGGGCCTGCAGGCCTTCGTCGGCGCCCTCACGGACCCGTCCCGCCCCCTGGAGGACGTGTGCGACAACGTCCTCAACACCCTCGACTCCCACCACCGCGAGGACGACATCGCGCTGCTGATGGCCCGCGTCCAGGGCCTGCCCGCCGAGTCCGTCGGCGACTGGACCCTGCCCCGCGAGCCCCGCAGCGTCGGCCGCGCCCGCGAGTACGCCCGCGCCCAGCTGACCGCCTGGGACCTGGAGCCGCTGATCGACACCACCGAACTCCTCGTCAGTGAACTGGTCACCAACGCCCTGCGCTACGGCGAGGGCGAGATCAGACTCCGCCTCCTGCTCGACCGCACCCTGGTCTGCGAGGTCTGGGACTCCGGCCTCGTCCAGCCGCGCCGCCGCCGGGCCCGCGACACCGACGAGGGCGGCCGCGGCCTCCAACTCGTCGGCCTCCTCAGCGCGGCCTGGGGCTCCCGCCGGACCACACACGGCAAGACGGTGTGGTTCGAACTCCCGCTCCCGGACGGCGAGAACGTCCTCACGGACCCGGCGGAGGCGCTGCTGAGCCTGTTCTAGAGGCGGTGGACCGGGGCCGAGGCGTCGACCCAGTGCCAGTTGACGGGCCCCCACTTCTTCTTGAGGGCCGTGCGCTGCCTGGCATAGGTGCGCAGGGCTTCCTCCATGACCGCTGCGAGATCGGAGAGGTCGTCGGGGGCGGGAACACGCAGGACCAGGTGCTGTTTGCGGTGGACCAGCAACAGGTCGCCTTCGGGTGAGCAGGCGGTGAGGGTGAAGTGGGCCAGCGGTTTGAATGCCTTGGCCGCGGTGTCCAGCCCGGCGCGCAGGACACCGGTCTTGTTCCAGGCGTAGAGGCCGTAGCGGTTGAGGTGGAAGACCCGGCCGCGACGAGGGTCGGAGGCGAGGGTGAAGCAGAAGCCGGTGAAGGGGCTGTCGCGGTAAGCGTCCAGGCCGCGCAGGCGTCCGGTCATCTCTCCCTGGTCGTTGACGAGGGCGAACAGGAACGGCTGTCCGCGGCTGCCGCCACGGAAGGTCTTGGCGAAGGCGGGAACGACGAACAGGTCGTCGGCCAGGGGTACGGGGCGGCCGAGCCGTGAGTCGCGCCACCCCGACAGGCGGTCCTCGCCGGCGACCAGCTCGGTCAGGGCCGGGCGGGGGCGGTGGTCCCGGCCGACCGGCCTGCCCCGGTGGTGGACGTGGGTCTTCAGATCGTTGTCGCTGTGGCGGGCGGGCTCGGGATCGAGCGAGGCGATCGCCTCGATCACGGGCCGGTTGCCGGGGGTCAGGGCACCGTCGGCGACGCCGACGATGTTGGTGAGGGGGCTGCCGTACTTCCAGACCCCGCGCTCGGAAACGGAGCACAGCAGGCGTCCGGAGGGCGTGACGCCGATCGACCCGGCGAAGCCGTCACCCGGCGTGGACTCCTCGAAGGGGCGGTAGGCGTTCGAGTCGTACGTGGCGAGCACACGGCTCAGATCCGGTGCGATCAGGGTGGTGCAGTCCGGGCGGGCGGTGACGGAAAGAGTGCCGTCCGGCAGCACGCACAGGGTCATGTCGTTGCCGTCGGCCACGGCCGAGGCGGTCTCGTCCCCGTAGGTGGGACAGCACAGGGCGCTCGCCAGTACTTCTCCGTCCGCGGAGTACCGGGTGATGATCCGGTACCCGAAGTTGGCCAGTGCCGGGTCCTGCTCGTCCTCGGCGACGTTCCAGGTGTACCGATGCGCGTGATACAGCGCGTACACGTCCCCGTTGGGGGCGACCACGACGTCGTCGGTCCCCACGCCCCATCCCTTGGAATAGAGCATGGTGAGGTCTATGCGATGGGTGTCCACAAGAGCACCCGGCAGGGCCAGCGGAAGCGTCTGGATCATGCGGGCCATTGTGCGGGGCGCCACTGACAACAGCGGCGGTTCCGCGACACCCCGCTTCGCATCTTTGGTGATCGGCGCGAGAGGGGATCAGCCGGAGCCGGTCACCGAGTATGCATCGTTCTTGAGGGCTTCGATGAAGGCGGTGAAGGCCCCGGCCGGGAAGGTGAGGGTGGCCCTGGCCGGGGCCTTTGAGTCGCGGATGGCCGTGTGGGTGGGCGAGTTGGCGATTTCCACGCAGGCGTTGCCGTCGCCGCTGCCGGAGTAGGAGGACTTCCGCCAGTTGTCAGGGGTGGTCATCGGGATGCCTCACAGATCTTTCGCCAGCCTGTGGATGAGGTCGCGTGACCGCTGGGGTTCGAGCGACACGGCCTCCACTCTACGGAAGAGTGTTCGGAAGACGCTGAGCTGAGCCTCGGAGTCGATGAAGAGGGAGCCGTGCGGGCCGTCGCGTACCACGGTGTCCAGCCGGGGGACGGCGCCGCCCGCGTACACCATGGCGGCCGTGACGTCGGCGAAGTCATCCAACTCGAAGGGGATGACACGTACGGTGACACGGTCTGCTTCCGAGAGCTCCAGGATTCGGGCAAGCTGAGCCCGTGAGGCGGCGCGGCCACCGACTCTGATGCGAAGCGCTGCCTCGTGGATCAGTGCTTCGTACGGGATGGGCGACGCCCCTTCGATGATGACGCGCCGCTGCATTCGATGACGGACGCGCAACTCAAGCTCGTTGCAGGGCGGTTGAGGGACCCGGCAGGAAAAGAGCGCTCGCGCGTAGTCCTCGGTCTGAAGAAGGCCCGGGATGTGCAGGAAGTCGACATCCCATCGGTAGGTGGCGTGGTACTCCAGCTCGGACAAATCCAGGAATGAAGTGGGTAGTTGCCCTCGGTACTCCTCCCACCAGCCGCGTGTCCGATCGGTCGCCATCGCCGCCAGGGCGTCGACGAACGCATCGTCCGTACACGCGTAATGGGCGGCAAGTCTGCGCAGCCGCTCCTCGCTCACGCCCGTGGTGCCGGACTCGATCTGGCTGATCTGGACGGAGTTCACACCGAGCATCGCTGCTGCCTCGCGGGCACTGAGACCTGCGGCATCCCGCATCCTGCGCAGTTCGACCGCGAGACGCAACTGTCGCGCTGTCGGTTCGCGCCTGGTGCCCATCGACTGCTCCTCGTCCAACACGCCTGACAACGTGACTCGTTCGGGTGCCAGATTACGCGATCGGCTTGCTCCGGGTTAAAACTAATGTCTACCGTCAGTGGCGCGACGCACACACTGCGGAACTCCGGGGCACCGGAAGCGCACCGCTCCGTCCTGCCATGACGGCTGCGGCAATGCCACTGCCCGGCCGACCGCGCCCCTCCACCACCGACCACGCCACCGGAGCTGACGCATGCCCGAAAACGCCACCGACCCCTGGGAGTACTGCCTGTACATCCCGAACGACCCCCGCGCCGTCACCGTCAGCCGCCGCACCCTGCGCCTGATCCTCACCATGCACGGCTTGGTCCGCCTGGGCGACACCGCCGAACTCCTCGCGACCGAGCTGGTCTCCAACGCCGTACGCCACACCAAGGGGCCCGCCGCCCTGCGCGTACGGTGGTCCGCCGGCGTCTTGCGGATCGGCGCGTGGGACGCCGACCCCGAACCGCCGGAGCCGCCCGCGCCCTTGGAACAGATCACCGACCTGGAGGAGGGCCGCGGACTGGCGTTGGTCCGGGCCTGCGCCGACCTGTGGGGGTGGCAGCCGCTGGCGAGGGAGGGCAACCGGGGGAAGGTCGTATGGTGCGAGCTGGCCACCGCGTAGGCACCGCACCGTCTGAGCCCAGAGGCCGTCGGAGCCTCTGGGCTCTTCGGAGACTTGTCGGACTTTGTTCAGCGGGAAGCAGGCAGGATCAGATCTCGAACTCGCCGAGCCAGCCGCGTTGGAGGAGATGTTTGGGGAGGTAGTCGGTCTCGACTTCGATCGGGATGTCGCCGTCGTGGGCGAGGCAGGCGATGGCCAAGGGAGCGAGGGCGACCATGCCCGAGGGGTCGTCAGTCCTGTCCTCGTCGGCCGTCCAGTACGCCTTGTGCAGTTCCACGGTTTCGGTCAGGGCCTGGTTGAAGCCGGAGACATCCTGGCGCAGGAATCGGTAGAAGAGGTTGATCGGCGGATACAAGATGTGCTGCAGGAGATCACGAGGAGCGATGGTCGCGGTATCGGGATGTGAGCCCTGAAGTGCTGCGGTCAGTTCCTCCACCAGTCCCGGCCGCTGCAGCCAGTACGCCTGAAGGGCGGCCACCCAGTGGTAGACGTACTCGTCGTAGGCTCCTTCGGGTGAGCGCAGACGGTCCAGCGGAACCTCGCACAGCTCGGTCAGGCGCTTCTGGTCGCGGCAGATCACGGCCAGCCAGAAGGCGGTGAGCCAGTTTCCCGCATCCGCGTACGAGCGGGGGCCGATGGCCGGGATGGTGCGCACCTCATGCGCGATGCGGCACTGTACCGTCCCCTCCGTGGCGCCCGTCACTGCGAAGATCGCGGAGTGGAGCTGCATCGCGGTGACCACCGCTTCCCAGGTCTCCAGCCTCGCGGCCCGTGGGTCGACGGCACAGCGGGCCTGAAGATGGAGAAGCGCGGTGCCGAGCGCCATGTCGAGCGAACCGGGAGACCGTTCGAGCCGCTGTACGCCCTTGATCACGCTCCGGCCGAGCCGCTCCGCGTAGCGCTCGTCGTCGGGACCGGGAGAACTATGGCGTGGGATGGTGACGCTCACGGAGTGCTCCTGTCGGAAATGTCGAACTGCCTCATGCGGTAGCCAGCGTACTCGCCCGCGTTCCGCTCTCCCTTGACGACGATATAGTCCAATTTTCCTTCATCCAGGGCATCCATGAGTTTTTCTGCGAGTTCGGCCTCTGCTTCGTTGCGCTTTCCTCGCTTTTCCATTTCACGGATGATGTCGAGGAAATACTCCCTTGTTCCCTGCGAAACCCGCTTTCCGTCCGGGAGATTGCGAGCGCCCAGCTCCGTGGTGACATTGCTTTTGGCTTCCACGACCACGAAGCCGCCGTCCTCGCGCCGCCAGACCTGGTCGAACTGGTCGTTGCCGTTCAGCGGACCGTCCAAGGGCTCCCGGGTGGCGTTCGGATAGTGCTCCGGGATGACGTGGTGCTCGGCGATGTTCTCGCCGTACGCCTCCGCGTGATCCAGCATGTCGCGGTGCGCGGACTTGTATTCATAGGTGCGCTCAAGCTGGTTCAGCTCGGTCTCGGGCGTGGGATTGTGCTTGTGCACCTCGACGGCTTCGGCCTTGTGTTTTCCGGCTGCCGTGTCGTAGCCGATTGCGTGATGGCGGTTGGCCGCAGCCTCGTCGAGTGTCTTGAGGGCCTCGGGACTGGCGGTTCCCCGCCCCTGCTTGATTTCATCGCCGAGATAGTGCGGCTTGAGCGGCTCCGGCGCGTCCTTGACCGAAATCCATGGGTGCTGGGGCGACTCCCGGGTCAGCTGGGGAGGTGTCGTTCCGCTCTCGTCAACGAGCTCCAAGCTCTTCCGGTTGCCGTTGGACTTGTAGAAGTCCTCGAAGTACCCGGATTCGTGGTTGGCGCGGTAGATCTGGATCTCGTGGACCTGCTCCGGTGTGAGCGAGTCCTTGGGCCCGTACGGGTTGTCGCCGTCCCGCATGAAGCTGGGCCGGGCGGCTTCCGCGTCCTGCGCGGGTGTACTGCCCTCCGGCCTGGCCGCGGCGTTGTCCCCGGCTCCGGCGGCCTCGTCGCCGACATGGCCGAGCTCGTCCAGTCCGCTGCCCGTCGGGCCGCCGGCGCGGGGCAGCGTGTCGGCGGCGCTGCCGCCGGGCAGGTCGTGGCTGCCCGTCGGGCCGCGGCCGAGGTCGTCGGCGTGGCCGCCGGGAAGATGATCGGTTGTCCCGGCGCCGGGCACCGCGTTGCCCGGGACTCCTGCAGGGGCGTGGGTGTCGAGGCTGTTGGTCGGCAGATTGTCACCCGCCCGGCCGACGGGGATGCTGTCGCCCACCCTGCCGCCGGTCAGGCCGTCGCCGCCGGCGTGGACGGTGGGGACGTTCCCGCCTCCGGCGTGCACTGCCGCCGTGTCCGCGGTGCGGCCGACGTCGCCGAGGCTGGTGTCCAGGCTGTCGCCCAGGCGGATGTGCTGCCCGGCCTGTTCGGCGGTGTGGGCGCCCGCGCCGACCAGGGCCGGTTCCCTGACCGGAGAGTCCACGCGGGGCACGTCCGCGCCCGAGGCCAGCTCCCTGGGGGCCTCGTTCGCGTGCTGGACGACGTTGCCCTCGTGGTCGAGGAGGTTGCCGTGCGGGTCCAGGTACTGGGCCGGCGAGCCGTCCATGGACGGGAGCCTGGTCGTGCCCTCGGGGAACGCGGGGGTGGCGTGCGGCAGTTGGACCGTGCCGCCCGGCAGTTTCGTCGCGCCCGCCGGGAGCGCCGTCCCCTCGGGCAGGTGGACCGTGCCGTCGGCGAGTTTCACCGTGCCCTCGGGCAGGACGATCGCGTTGTCCGGCAGCTTGGGGATGTCGATGGTGCCGATGCCCTTCAGGGCCTTGCTGATGTCGCCGACCTTCGACAGGCCCGCGCCGGCGCCCTTGGCGACGTAGGTCATCGGGTCGAGGGCCCGGCCCGCCTTGCCCGCCGCCGACAGCACCTTGGCCGCCGCGCCCGCCTTGCCCGCCCCCGCGGCCGCACCGCCCGCGCCGCCGGTGAAGACCGTGGTCAGCACGTTGAAGGTGACCGCCCCGGCCGCGCGGGCGGGGTTCTTGCCCCACTCGTCCCACGCCACCAGCGCCTTGCCCGTCTCCTTCATCGCCGTGCGCGAGTCCCGCACCCAGGACGGCAGCTTGTCGTCCGGCAGCAGCCAGAACGCCGCCCCCACCACCGGCACCGCCGTCAGCACCAGGCCGGTGGCCAGCTGGCCCAGGCCCTTCCACGCCTGCCCCGCCGCCTCCCAGCCGTCCACCCCCACCAGCGTGCCCAGACCCTTGATCGTCCCCCACACCCCGTCGACGATCAGACCGTCCCACACGAACGACTTCGTCCAGTGCCCCACCTCGTACCAGTGGTGCCGCTCCTCCACCGGGTCGCCCCAGGGAAGCTGGGCGTCCTTCATGTCCTCGGCCGTGAACCCGTACTGGTCCTTGCGGTCCGAGCCGTCGCCGGCCACCACCGGCGTGCCGCCCGGCACCAGCGCGACGATCTTGTTGTGGCAGGTGCGCTCCGCCGCCCAGAACGCCGCCACCGTGGCCGTGATCTCGTCCCGCAGCGCGTTGTGCGCCTCGACCTTGTCCCCGTCGTACTCCCACTTCTCGTCGTCCTTGACGGAGTCGACGAACGTCGTCGCCCGGGCCTTGAGCTCCTTCAGCTTGTCCGCCAGCGGGCGGACCTCCGTCGCGTACGCCGACAGCGCCGACGAGACCGTCTCCAGCTGGTCCGCGAAACCGTCCGCCCGGTCCTTGACCGGCCGCGTCGTCGCGAACAGCTGCTCCGCCTCCGGCGCGGAGTAGTACGCCGACAGGCCCTGGAACCCGGTGTGCACGGCCTGCCCGGTGTCCCGGACATGCCCCGCGTCCGCCTTCAGACCGGCACAGTCCTGCTCCAGCTGCTCCAG
>NZ_JUJA01000007.1 GCF_001906585.1 Streptomyces kebangsaanensis
GGGCAGGCCGTCCAGGCTGGTGGCCACGTGCTCCTTCTTGGTGAAGTACGCGTTCAGCGAGGCGTCGTCCTCGCGCGCGAAGCGCTTGCCGTGCAGGTCGCGGTCCGCCTCGTACGCCATGAAGGGCACCGCGTATCCGCAGGTGTCCCGGATCAGTTCGGCGCGCACGACGATGATCGCGCGCAGTCCGTGCGAGGCCGGGTCGATGCCGGGGAAGCGGCTGAGGAGGTCCTTGAAGCGCGGGTCGTCGCGGAAGACCGGCTCGCCCCTGCCGTGGACGCGGACGATGTTGGGCGGCCCCTGGAAGGCGCACCACATGAGGGTGATCCGGCCGTTCTCGCGCAGGTGCGCGATCGTCTCCGCGTTGGACCCGGCGAAGTCCAGGTAGGCCACGGTGTGCTCGTCGAGCACCGCGAAGGAACCTTTCAGCCCCTTGAGGGAGAGGTTGACCGTGCCGTCGCCGGACAGCGGGGCGGTCGCGGTGAAGAAGAGGGGCTGCTCCTCGATGAACGTGCGCAGCCTGCCGTCTATGCGCTCATAGGTCTTTCCCATGCCTGACGATTGTTCCGGCATTCCTTTCGGCTGTCTAAAGAATTGCGCGATCCGCTCGACCCGCCGCGGCCGCCCCGGCCGGCGCTTGTTCGGGGCGGCCACGGCTGCCTGTCACCTCACTTGGTGAGCGTGCAGGCGGCCAGGGAGTCCAGTCCCTGCGGCTTGGCGGCCGTACGGCCGATCGCCGTCGCCATCCGGTTGATCGTGGCCACGCGCTTGTCCTTGAGGGGGCCGAGGATGGCGTTCTGCACGAAGTTGGGGCCGCCCTGTCCGACGGTGTTCCGCAGGCGGGTGTTGGCCTCCTGGATCTGGGTGTCGAGCAGGGCGAGGTTGCGGTCGATCTCGGCCTGGGCGGAGGCGGGAACCGCGGGGAGCTGCGACTTCACGTCGGGGCAGGTGATGGTGCCGGCGGCGGCGCTGCCCGCATCGCCGGCGTTGTTGTTGCCCGCGTTGCCGTTGTTCGCGTTGCCGTTGTTCGCGCCCGCCCCGTTGCCGTTGCCGCCCGCGTTGCCCGCCGCCC
>NZ_JUJA01000080.1:0-40148 GCF_001906585.1 Streptomyces kebangsaanensis
CCGGCCGCTCCAGGGCCACCCACTACCGCCGGCTCCGTCCCTCACCACCGCGCAGGCCCCGCTCGCCGCAGGTCCAGCCCTCGGCCCTGACGGCAGAGGAACGGGCTGCGGTACTGGAGCTGATGAACAGCGCCGAGTACGCCGAGCTGCCGCCCGCGCAGATCTGGGCCCGCGAACTGGACGCCGGGCGCTACCACTGCTCGGTCTCGACGATGTACCGGATCCTGCGCGAGAAGGGGCAGTCCGGCGAACGCCGCCGCCAGGCCACCCACCCCGCCCAGGCGGTGCCCGAGCTGGTGGCCACCGCACCGTCGCAGGTGTTCACCTGGGACATCACCAAGGCAGCCGGACCGGTCAAGGGCGTCTGGTATCACGCCTACGTCATCATCGACATCTTCAGCCGCTACATCGTCGGCCACACCGTCGAGCGGGCCGAATCGTCCCGGCGGGCCGAGGAGTTGATCCGCGAGACCATCACCCGCAACGGCATCGTGCCGGAGACCGTGCACGCCGATCGCGGCACCTCGATGACCTCCAAGAAGGTCTCGCAGTTGCTGATCGACCTCGGCGTCACGCGGTCGCACTCGCGGCCGAAGACCTCCAACGACAACCCCTACAGCGAGGCCCACTTCAAGACCACGAAGTACATGTCCGACTATCCCGAACGGTTCGATTCGCTGGCCCATGCCCGCGAGTGGTTCGACGCGTTCATCGCGTACTACAACCACGAGCACCGGCATTCGGGGATCGGCTGGCACACGCCCGCCAGCGTGCACTTCGGCACCGCCGAGGAGGTGCGCGACCAGCGGGCCGTCACCCTCGCCGAGGCATACGCCCGCCACCCCGAACGCTTCGGCCGCCGCCCCCGACCACCCCGGATACCCCAGCAGGCGTGGATCAACGACCCGGCCAGACGCAGGGAACCCGCACCACAAACCTCATAGCGCCCCAACCGTCTCACTGGACTTGAAATCTTCCGGAGCCGTGGCTGGAGAGCGCGACCGGTGCGTGCTCTCGGCGTGCCGACCGGAAGCCTTCGCACGTTGGGCACGGGCGCGTTCTGGGCGCTGCTATACGTAGAGGTCGCGGCGGGGCCAGGCGTGGCTTACTACTGGGCGTCGGGTCCGCGCAGCGCCAGCAGCTTGCCCTGACCGGCCTGTGACCGCAGGGGTCTCCCCGACCCTGCAGGCTTCCCCGCTGCCCGGTGTGTGCCTACGTGGTCACCGGCGCTGCACGCCTGTGCTTCGACTGCACCGGCCGCACTCTTCAGCCCGCCGCCGACCCGCGCTGCCGCTGAAAGGCCACTACTAATCTTGTAGGCGTGGTGTCGTCAGGGTGAGGCCGGCTGCGGCGAGGCATCCGTCGAGCAGATCGCTGCGGTACTGGATCTCTCGGAGGCGGCGGCGCAGGACGCGCATCAGGTGATCCGGGCCGGTGAACGCGGTGTTGCACTGGCCTGCGCGCCGCACCAGTGACCACAGGCCCTCGACCGGGTTGAGATCGGGCGCGTACGGCGGCAGTTGGCAGGAGGTGATCCAGTCGTGGGCGTCGATGAAGGCCCGCAGCCGGGCATCCTGGTGCACGTTCAAGTTGTCCCACACCAGCACGAGCGGATCGCCGAGCTGCCGGTGAGCGGCGGTCAGCAGGTCGCGGTAGTCGGTCCAGGTGAAACTGCGCCGGCCGCCGCGCTTGTGGTCCGCGTGCCGCTTGGGCCGGTAGATCAGGCGCGAGCGTTCGCCGGGCCTGTAGCAGGCCAGGGCGGCGATCGAGATGCGGCGCTGGGAGCGTCCCCGGACCCGGATCACGGGTGTGCGCCCGCGCCGGGCCCAGGTGCGGGCGGTCGGCGGCGTCACTGAGAAACCGGCCTCGTCCTCGAAGACGGTCCAGGCCCCGAGCGCCGCCGCGGTGCTTCCACCATCGGCCAGGTCTCCTTCACCCAGCCGGCCACCGCCGCCTCGTCCCGTTCCAGCGCCCGTCGGGCCGGGATCTGGTGGCTCCACCCGTTGCGCCGCAGCATCTGTGCGATGGCCGAGGGCGTGAGGTTTTTGTGGAACCGGTGCCCGATGAGCGTCTTGATCCGGGCCAGGGTCCAGGTCTGGTCTTCCCAGCCGTGCGCGACCGGCCCTTTGTCCAGCTCCTGTTCCAGCGCCGCGAACAGGTCCTCGCCCAGCTTCGGCCGGGAGGCCGGCCCCTTCGAGCGCAGGGCCTGCCGGCCACCGTCCTGCCAGGAGCGGCGCCACCGCTGCACCGAGCGCACGCTGACGCGTAGTTGCTTTGCGATCACGGGGTTGTCCTGCCCGGCGGCGAACATCCCGGCCGCCTCCATACGGAGGCGTTCGCGAAATGCCCGCCGCTCGGCGGTCAGCCCGCCGCCTTGCGGATACCTCATACCTCCGGCGTACCGCGCCGGCCGTCACCTGTCAGCTCTCTGCGACATCACGCCTACAAGATCAGTAACAACGCTGGATTAATGGGCCTATAAGGAAACGGCCCCCAGGCAGCCGCAACGGCTCTCTACGAGTCCGGCATGGCGGTCATCCCTGAGAGGGCGGTCCGCTCGTATAGCTGCCGCTACCCGCCACGTAGCGCCCGGTAACAGTCTCAGGCGGACCAGACGGAAGGTAGGAGCAGACCGGTCGGCCGGGCCGATCCGGTGGGGGGAACCAGTCCTGAAGGGGCTGTACCGGTGGCTTGCCTGAAATCGACGGTGCCGCCGGAGAACGTCGCCCCCACGAAGCGGATCTCGCCGCCGGAGAACGTCGCCGCGAAGTCGACGGTGCCGCCGAAGAAGCTCGCTGCTGCGAAGTTGACCGTGCCGTAGGAGAACGTCGCCCCATCGAAGTCGACCATGCTGCCGGAGAACGTCGCCCCGTCGAAGTCGACGGTACTGCCGCAGAACTCTGCCCTGGCAATGATGGACTGGTCGATCCCCCAGCTGCCGAAGTCGACTGTGCCGCCGGAGAACGTCGCCCCGGTGAAGCCGACTGTGCCGTAGCCGAACGTCGCCCCGCCGAAGCCGACCGCGCTGCCGGAGAAGATCGCCCTGTTGAAGTCGACGGTGCCGCCGGAGAAGCGAGCCCTGTTGAAGTCGACGGTGCCGCCGGAGAAGATCGCCCTGTTGAAGTCGACGGTGCCGCTGGAGAAGCGAGCCCTGTTGAAGTCGACGGTGCCGCCGGAGAAGATCGCTCCGGTGAAGTCGACGGTGCCGCCGGAGAAGCAAGCCCAGTTGAAGTCGACGGTGCCGCCGGAGAAGATCGCTCCGGTGAAGTCGACGGTGCCGCCGGAGAAGCTCGCACTGGAAAAGTCTCCGCCGTCGAACGTGATGTTCGTGAGGTCGAAGTCATGGCCCTGCCATGAGTGAGGGTGCCGCAGCGGGAGACGGAGGTGGTCGCGGATGAGACGAATGACGGTGTGCCTTACTTCCCGTAGGGCCAGGTAGGTGTGCCGGGCAGCCGCGTCGCCTGTGGGGAGGGCGGCTTCGGCGGTGTAGGGCAGGCGGAGGTAGGCGCACAGTACATCGATGCAGGTCTGCCGCAGGGCACGGGTGGGGGCGTCGTCGGCGAGGCCGGCCAGGGCGTGCACGCCGCCGAGACGGACGGCCGCGGAGTCGTCGCCGAGCTGGCCGACGGCGGTGGTGAAGCGCTCGGTGTGCAGGCGGGTGGCCTCGCGCAGTGCGCCGTCCTCGTCGACGCGCTGGCGCCGGTAGGCAACGATCAGGGCGACCAGGGCGCCAGCCCCGGCGACCACCCCGAACGACAGCTTCACCAGATCGAACAGTGTCTTGGAGTCGATGCGGTGCTCGGGTTTGAGCCCCCGGGCGCCGAGCAGGTCCCACCCGGTGTAGAACACCGCGGCGGCCACCAGCACCGCGGCGGTGAAGGCCAGGACGAGCACGCGGCCGACCGGCCACAGGCGCAGCCCCCGCAGCTCCGTCCGGCGTCGGAACGTAGGTACTCCCATACCCGGTCAGGACTGTTACCAGCGGGCGCCGGTTGCAGCGCCCGACCGCCTGTGTCCCGTCTCATTCGATCTTGCCGCCGAGCGGCGTCCTGACCTGCGGAGAGACAAAGTCGCGTGAGACGTCGATGAGCCGTCGTCTCACTTCATGTTGTCGGCAAGGTGCGTTTCCACCGCCGACGATCGGTGGACGGCGGCACGCTGGCCTGGACTGTCTCACCTGACCTTGTCCCTGACGTGCGAACCGGACCTGGCCAGGTGAGACGGAGACAAAGTCTCGCGAGACGGGACAGCCTGACGGCGAACGGATCGGGGTGCCTCCGTGTGGACTCCGGATAACGAGCTCGTGCACGGTAAGCAGTGGGGCGTCGGGGCCTTCGAGGGGGCTCCGTGTTCACATCTGTTGTGCCTGGTTCAGGTCTGCCATCTGCTGATGTGACAGCAGAGCGGCTACGGCCTGGACGGTGTCGCTCATGTGCTCGCGCCGGCCGAGATGGCGGGCGAGCGTCCGCCAGTTCTTCAGGTGGGCAATGCCGTGCTCGACTCGGATGCGTCGCGAGGAGTGTGCCTTCCTCTGCCGCTCGTGCATCTCCTCGTACCAGTCCGGCGGGTTCTTCTTGAACTTCCGGTGCGGTGGTGTGATCACGCGGCCGCCGGTCTGCGCGCCCAGGCCCTGGTAGCCGGCGTCGGCGAGGATCTCCACCGGGGGCCCTTCGGCCAGCAGTTTCACCAGTCCCAGTTGACGGGCATGGGTGATGTCCGCGCAGCTTCCGGGGCGGGTCGGGCTGCAGAACAGCACACGGCCGTCCTCATCGGTGACCACCATGGTCTTGACGGCGTTCTGCTTGCTCTTGCCGGAGATGAACTTGTCGCGATCCCTGCGCCCGGCAGCCGGCCGGCGGACACGGACTTCCGTTCCATCGATGAGGCCGGTCCTGCCACTGGCACCAAGGTGGTCGACGACCTCGGCCAGGGTCCGCAACCGCACACCAGGGCTGACGGTGCATCCCCGTTCGGCGAGCAGCGGCCGTACCTCACCGATGGCCCGGGTGATGGTGGAGCGGTCCACGCCGAACCAGCAGGCAAGCACGTCATGCGTCGTTGCATGGCGGAGATGCACGAGCGTGACCAGGAGCCGGTCGACAAACACCAACTGGTGCTTCGCTCCGGCGCCCATAGCCCGCCTCCGCGGCCGGGACACCAGCTTGGCCTGGTGCCGTTCGTGCCACAACGGACCTATTTCCGCTACCAGTTCGGCGATCACATCGGCCGACAGACCCGTGATCCTGCGGTCTGTGATGATTGCTGCACGCGTCGAGTTCTCCACCACGTGACCATGATCAACGATTCAGCGGCCGACGCCCCACTGCTTACCGTGCACGAGCTCGTAAGCGTTGTCCCGTAAATGATCTACGGCATGCTGGATGGCCAGCCTTGCTTCCCGGTCACCCAGCGAGGGCGAGGTTGTGGAGACGGGCGATGCCGAGCATGGCGTGGTGGACGCCGTCGCCCTTCAGACGGCAGTCGCGGAGCATCTTCCAGGTCTTCATGCGGGCGAAGGCGTGCTCCACGCGGGCGCGGACCCTGCGGTGTGAGCGGTTGTGGTCCTCTTTCCAGTCCGTAAGCTCGGCCTGACCGCGCTCGCGGCGGTGTGGGATGGCCTGGCCGGTGCCCCGGTAGCCGCCGTCCGCGATCACCGTGGTCCCGCCCACGGCGCCCTTCGCGCCGGACAGCTCCCACGCCTTGCAGTCGTTGCGGTTGCCCGCGACCGGCCGGCCGACGGCGACGACGAGCCGGGTGTCGGCGTCGATGACGACCTGGTGGTTGGTGGAGTACCGGTAGTTCTTCGACTGCTCGGCCAGGGTGTGGACCAGCTTCGCGATGGTCTTTCCCCGGGAACGGCGGTGTGCTGGCGCTCGGCGGCCTCGACCGCCGCTTCAGCCAGGGATCTCGCATTGCGGACCTTGCGGTTGGCCAGCCACTTCGTCAGCCGCGCAACTCCGGTGCGGCGGATCGCGGCCGGGGCCTGATATTCCGTCAGCAGCCTGAGCGGGCCGGTGTTGGTCACGTCCAGGACCCGTTCCAGGGCCGGGAACATGCTCAGCAGGGTGCCGCGCAGCCGGTTCACCACGCGGGTGCGGTCCTCGACCAGGTCGGCCCGGCGTCCGGTCAGCAGCTTGAGCTCGACGGCCGCCTCGTCGCCGGGGCGGATGGGCCGCAGGTCGCGGCGCATCCGGGCCTGGTGGCGATCACGTAGGCGTCGCGGGCGTCGGTCTTGCCCTCACCGCGGTAGCCGTCGGAGGCCCGGCTCACCAGGCGGCCGGGGATGTAGAGGACCTCCTGGCCGTGGTTGACCAGCAGGGCCAGCAGCAGCGCGGGTTCCCCGCCGGTCATGTCGATGGCCCAGGTGACCTGGCGGCCCTCGGCCAGGTCGAGGACATCACCGATCAGTTTCAGCAGTTCGGGTTCGTCGTTGGCGACCCGTCGCGACAGCAGGGTCTTGCCCTCGGCGTCCAGGGTGAGGCCGTGGTGGTGTCCCTTGCCGCTGTCGATCCCCGCCCATATCCGGCTCATCGTGCTCCTGAGCTGCGTGTTCGTGCTGTTCGTGCCACGGACGACCTCGCCAGCATTGCTCTACGCAGCAACTTGTTCGCACTTCCTAATCGGCGGCCGAGTCGTCGTGGGGCGCCGGGCGGCGAAGCGTTTCGAGCCACGAGCGGCAGCCCTCTGACAGCCACACCCGGCACCCCTGGGCGTCCCCACCCTACGAATGGGAGGACCAACCCGGGAAAGAACGTAGAGCCCTCTGAGAGTTCGAGCGTGTGGCTGGGTAAACCGGAGGGAACGCTGCGACAGTTGCGCATTGAGTCGTCCCACCCTCTCGACCCCCGTACGGGAGGGTGGGGCTTCCTTCTGCCTGCAGGGCTGTCCGTGCGGGCACCTACGCTCGACCGTATGAGCAGCCCTATCTCGCTGTCCGCTCTCGCGCCGATCATGCGCAGGATCATGGTGGACACCGTGCAGATCTTCCGGCCCGGTGAGCAGGTGCTGGACCCGGACTCGGGCGAGTACGTACCGGGCCCGGACTTCATCGTGTACGAGGGCCTGGGTGCGGTGTTCGCCGCCGGCGGGCCCGGCATGGTGCTGTCTCTGGAGGGTCAGGTGTACGCGGATGACACCAATGACCGGTACCGGCTGCTGACGCCGTTGGATGCGCCGCTGGCGTCTCGTGAGGACAAGGTGCGGGTCATCCGGGCCACCCAGGATCAGGGGCTGCTCAACCGGGTGTGGCGGGTTCTGGGTATCTCCGAGGCCAACACGTTGGCGGTTGTCCGCACCACGTGGATGGACGAGATCACGCAGTCGACGGGAGTGTGAGCAGTGGACATCGGGCAGGCACGCAATGACCTTGAGGCGCTGATGACGGACACGGTGCGGGTTTCCCGCACGGCCGGTCAGCCCGAACTCGACCCGGTGACGGGGGAGCCTGGCGAGACTCCGACGAGCGTCGTGTACGAGGGGCCGGGTGCGGTGCTGTCCTCGCACGGGCAGCTCGTGGTCGCTCACATCCTCGGCTTCGACTGGCTGTCGGAGGGTGCGGCCTGGTACCGGCTGGTGACCCCTGTGGGGGCGCCGGTCGCGATGCCCGGCGACCTGGTCGAGGTCATCGAGGCCATCAGCCCTGATGGTGCGGAGGGCCGGACGGGCCGTGTCTGGCTGGCTGAGGACGCCACGGAGGCGTCCACTGTGGAGATCTGCCGCACCACCAGGCTCACGGAGCGGATCCTTCACGCGCCCTCCGCGATCTGAGGGGGCTGTCCGCGCCGGTCCGTAGGCTGATCGGCATGGATGATCAGCTGCACCAGGTGCGGATCACCGCCAACCAGGCCACCGCCACATTGGCGCTCGACGGCCGCAACATCTCCAAGATGGTGTCCGGCTACTCGCTCAGCCAGCAGCGGGGGGAGACGGCGGAGGTGCTGCTGTTTCTGTCCCCGCGCGTCACCAACGAGTTCGAGGGCCTGGCCCGCGTCGCCGTGGGCGTGCCCCCGGACCCGGGCCCGGCCGCCGCGGCGTTCCTCTCCGCGATCGATGCGGGCGAGCTGGAGAAGACCGTGCTGTCCCGGCACGACCTGATGGACGGCGGGCCCAACGAGCTGACCCGGGCGATGCTGCGGCTCCTGCAGGAGTGGGCGGCCGGCCAGTGGCAGCCGCAGGAGGTGGGCTAGTGGCGCAGGGCGCGTACAGCAACGCCGCGCAGGTCGCCGCGGCCCTGCAGCAACGTGCCGGGCGAATACTGCCGCAGACGGTGTCGGTGGTGCGGCACTACACGATGCTGCTGGAGACCCGGATCAAAGCGAACGCCAGCGGCCGGCCGGGCCCCAACGTGATCACGGGTGACTACCGGCGCTCGTGGACGCACGAGGTGCACGTGGCCGCCGACTTGGTGACCGGCACCGTCGGCACCAGCAAGCCTCAGGGGCGCCGCCTGGAGTACGGGTATGTCGGCCCCGACAGTCTGGGCCGCATCTTCCACCAGCCGCCCTACGCTCACGTCGGCCCGGCCGTGCAGACGGTGCGGTCGCTGTTTGTTCAGGCCCTTGGTCGGGTCGCCGACGGCAGGTTGCCGTGAGCATGTCGGAGGACCTGCACCAGGCGGTCGCCGGCGTGATGCGCGCCCACGGCTTCGGCCTGGTGTCGCGGCTGGTGTTCGTGGCGGAACTCGTCGACGACAACGGGGAGCTGGGGCTGTTGCGCGGATCGTGCCCCGGCGACATGCCGGTGTGGTCCGAGCTGGGCCTGCACGCGTACGCGGTCACCGACATTGAGGCCTTTGTCACCATGTCCAGGGTGGCGGGCAGGAAGGAGGACGAGTAGATGACTGTGTCGGGGCGTCAGGTGGCGCTCGCAGCGCAGGCGATGCTGCAGACGGCGACCGGCCGCTCCTGCGGGTACGGCACTGCCCCCACGGCGACGTCGCAGCCGACGGGCAACACGATCCCCTACAGCGTGCTGTACGAGCTGGGGCAGACGACCGGGATCGGTCCCTCGCTGGGGGACGCGGATGCGGACGCCCGTGTGCTGTTGCAGGTGTCGTCGGTGGGTACCACCGCCGAGCAGGCGTCACTGCACGCCGACAAGGTGCGGCAGGCGTTCCTGGGGCGGGTGCCCGGCAGCGGGCAGTACCTGAATGCGATCAGCGTCGTGGGTGCGACGGTGATCGGCCGGGAGCTGGAGCGTGAGGAAGGGACGAGTGTCGTCAGCTCCACCTACACTTACGTGCAGCGTTTCGTGGTGACGGTGTCGACGCCGAACACCTGAAACCGGAGCGCGACCTCACCGCGGAGGCCCCTTTTCGCGGACGTCCGGCCACACGGCACGGGCTGACCCCACCTGTTGGGGACGGGCCTCCGTGTCTCTGGGGGCCGGGGTCCCCGGAGAGTGAGAATCCCCCGTGGGTAGCACCCAGCAGCGGTTCATGCGCCGCGGCGTCACAAAGATCTTCTTCCTGAAGGCGATCGCCGCCGCCGACAACGTGCCGACCCGTTCCGAGCTCGCGGCCTCCAACGCCACCGACCTGTCCGGTGCGATCGCCGACATCGCCGGCTGGTCGCTGGCCAACTCCCCCGTCGACACCCCCGACCTGGGTTCCACGCTGACCACGTCGATCCCGGGTGAGGACAAGGCGGACGCCTCCACGCTCACCTTCTACGAGGACAAGACGTCCGAGGAGGTCGAGACCCTGCTGTCCAAGGACGAGGAGGGCTACGTGGTCATCCTCCGCAAGGGCGACATCCCTCAGAGCAAGTCGATGGACGTCTTCCCGGTGCGCGTCGCGGGCCGTGCCCCCGCGTACTCGACGGGCTCGGACCCGGCGAAGTTCACCGTCACGTTCGCCATCTCCGGTACGCCGGAGCTCGACGCCGCTATCCCGGCAGCGGCCTGATCAAAGGGGGATGCCGCATGGCTACACGGAAGACTGCCCAGCCGCCGACGGCCGCGGTCGCCAAGGACGCGCACTGGGCTGCGAAGATGGCGCGGCTGCGCGCCCGGAAGCTGTCCGAGCGCACCATGTCGGTCTGCGACGACGAGGACCTGAAAGCGGCGGTCACGGACGCGGCGCTGGAGCTGGCCAAGGCCCGCGCGGCGGCCCTGGCCGAATGCGCCGAGCAGGGCATCAGCGAGGACAGGCGGGACGCCTGGGTGGCGTCCAGCCCGCAGGTCGTGGCCGCCGACGCGGCCCTGAACAGGGCGCAGGAGGCACTGGCCGCGGCGACGGAGACGCTGACGTTCCGGGCGCTGCCCCGGCCGGTGTGGGAGCAGCTGCTGCGTGAGCATCCGCCGACCGAGGCGCAGGCCGACCAGGGCATGGAGTACAACGTGGAGACGTTCCCGGCCGCGCTGATCTCCGCCTGCCACGTGGAGCGGGACGAGGACGGGACGCAGGTGGAGGGGATGAGCGTCGCCGACGCGCAGGAGCTGCTGGATACCTGGGCCGACCCGGACGCCAAGGCCCTGTTCACGACGCCCCTGCTCGTCAACCAGACGCTGCGGGCGGACCTGGGAAAAGGCTGATCTCCGATCCGTCGTTCCGGGCGGAGATGGAGTTGTGCCACACCTATGGAATACCGCACAGCCGGTTCACGGGGGCCGGGGATGGGCGGTGGACGGCGCTGGATCGGGCGAAGGCGCTGGCGTGGCTGGCGTACACGCGGGCGGTGTGCTCGGGGTGCGGGACGAGGGTGGATGAGTGGCGGCCGGAGCTGGGCGGGGACCGGTTCGCCTATGTCGCCGATGCGAGCACGTGTCCGGGGTGCGAGCTGCTGGCGATGGAGCGGGAGCAGGTGCCGGACGGTCCGGATGGGCGCGGGGTCAAGATCGGGTTGAGGCCCAGACGGGAGCGGTAGGTGAGCAGCGCCTACAACCTGTACGTCAATCTGCAGGCCCAGACTGGCGGGCTGACGGGGGGTCTGCGGCAGTCGGCGACGCAGTTGCGTCAGTTCGACGGGCAGTTGCAGCAGGTCAACCGGACGCTGGTGGAGACGGGTACGGCGACGCAGCGGCTGGCCCGGCTGCAGGCGTCGGCGTCGGCTGACGCGGTCCTCGGGCAGACGCGGGTCACCGCGGCCGTGAACCGTACGGCGGCCGCGCAGAGGGCGGCTGCTGCGGCGGCCGAGCGGTCGGGCAGGGCGCAGGCGCTGTCGGCGCGGCTGGCGGCCCGGGCGGAGGCGGAGCGGGCGGCGGCGGTCGCGGCCGGCGAGCGGACGCTGCGGGCGCAGGCTCTCGCGCAGACGATGGCGGCCCGCGCTCAGGCCGCCACCGGGCGGGGTGCTGCCGCGGCGCAGGCCACCGCGAACGCTGCCGCCGCGGCGGCGACACGGGCGGCGCGGGCACAGGCGCTGCAGGAGGAGCGGGCTGCTGCCGCGCAGGCCGCCTCCGCGCGGACCTCGGGGCTGGCGGCGCGGGCGTCGCAGGCCCGGCAGGCAGCCGATACGCGGGCCGCGCAGACGCTGACCGCACGCAATGAGGCGGAGGCCGCCGCGGCGCAGCGTGCCGCGGCGAACGCTGCCGCGCTGCGGCATGCGCAGGCCGCTGCCGCGGCGGAGGCCCGTGCGGCGTCGCAGGCCCGCATCGACGGCTACCTGCGCACCGGTGTGGTGCTGTCGGCGGTCCTTGCGGCCGGTGTCCTTGGGGCGGTGAAGCTGGAGCGGCACATGGCGGACGTCATGACGATCTCCGAGCAGATTAACGCCTCCAACGTCTCCCATTTCACCGATCAGGTCGTCGACTTGTCGAAGAACCTGACGCAGTCCTCCAGTCAGCTCGCCGAGGGCCTGTACCAGGTGGTGTCGACGGGTTTCGACGGCGCGGAGGCGATGACGATCCTCGCCTCGGCGGCGAAGGGCGCCAGCGCCGGCATGACGACGACGGAGATCTCCGCGACGGCCCTGCTGGGTGTGCTGAAGGCGTACGGTCTGCCCGCGTCGAAGGCCGCCGACGTCATGGACATCATGTTCCAGACCGTCAACAAGGGTGTTATCAGCTTCGAGCAGCTGGCCCTGCACTTGGGTGACATCGTGCCGATGGCCGCGGCGGCTGGGATTAGCTTCGACGAGCTGACCGCCGCGTACGCGGGGATCACGCTGGCGGCTGTTCCGGCGGCGGAGTCCGCGACCGGCCTGAACATGCTGATGACGCGCCTGATGCAGCCCACCACCGAGCTGACCAACCTGATCCGCAAGCTCGGGTATGAGTCGACGGCCACGGCAGTGGAGCAGGACGGTCTGTACGTCGTCGTCAACAAGATCAACAAGGCTACGGGTGGGTCCGCCGAGGCGATCACGGGCCTGATGCACGACATTCGTGCCACCCGTGCTTTGCTGGCGCTGGCCGCCAACGACGGCAAGAACTACGCCGACACCTACCAGGGCATCGCCATTCAGGTGGAGCGGGCCGGGGCCACGCAGAAGGCGTTCGAGCTGCAGATGAACACCACCGCCGGCCAGTGGCAGATGTTCGTCAACCGCTCCAAGGCTTTGGGGATCGACATGGGGCGGGCGCTGCTGCCGGTGATGCAGACCCTCGGCAACGCCCTGTCGACGTTCGCGGGCGCGCTCGCGGATGCGCCGGGCCCGTTGAAGGAGATCGGCGCCGGCCTGCTGGCGCTGTCGGCGACGAGCATGATCGCCCTGGCCGGGGTGACCAGGCTCACGAGGCAGTGGCAGGAGTTCCGGGCGGCGCAGACCGCAGCCCGTTCGGGCGGGTCGATGCTGCCGGTCGCGCTCAAGGGCGCGGGCCTGGCCGTGGCGGGGCTGACCACGCTGCTGACGGTGGGTGTCCTGGCTTATGCGGCGTACTCGGCGTCGAAGGTGAAAGCGAAGCAGGCCACCGACGAGCTGGTGGAGGCGCTGCGCGCGGAGCGGGAGAACGGCGACGCCGGGGCCGGTATCCGCAAGCTGACCGAGCAGCTGACCTCCGGTGACTTCGCCGCGAAGATGCGGGCTGCCGGTGTGGACATCACCGACGCGGTGGATGCGGCCGCCTCGGGCGGGTCGAAGATGCAGGGCCTGCTGATACAGCTGCAGGCGCAGAGCACCGAGTACATGCAGAAGGTCAAGGCGGGCAAGGCGCCCGGCAACCTGGAGTACACGCAGAAGTGGGAAGAGGCGGCGAAGGCGCTGCAGGGCGCGCACGGCCGCTGGTCGAAGGCGCTGAAGGACGAGGCCGCCCTCGCCGCCCAGATGGAGATCATCAACGCGAAGGTGATGCAGGCCAAGTACCAGGCGGGCAAGGCGTGGACGCTGGACCTGCTGGTGCCGCCCGGTCAGGACGGCCTGCCGAAGTACACCGATGAGATGAAGGCGATGGCGCAGGCCCTGGGCGCCATCGTCGACCCGGCGAGGGCGTGGCAGAACGCGCAGGACAAGGTCGCCAAGGCGAACAAGAACGCCACCGCGAGCCTGAAGGACTACCTCAAGGAGCTGCGCGGCCAGGTGCGGGCGCAGCGTGGCTTCCAGGGCAACCTGACCAAGTTGGCCATGTCCGGGTACGGGGACCTCACCGACCACTTCGCCAAGCTGGGTGTGTCCTCGGCGCCGATCCTGGACGAGCTGGTCGCACAGCTCGGCAAGGGCAACACGAAGGTCGCCGACGAACTGGCGGCGATCATCAGCGAGTCGTCGGCCCGCTCGCAGAACGCCTTCCGGGCCGGCCTGAACCAGCTGCCGGCGATCGCCGCCCGCTACGGCAAGAAGATCGCCGCCGAGTTCGCGGAGGCCGCCGAGACCAACGATGCGGGCAAGTTCGGGCGGGTCATGCAGAAGATGGCCGTCACCGACATGACGCGGGCGGTGAAGGCGGGCAGTTCGGCCGCCAGGTCGCAGCTGCAGCGTGGCATGGGCCTGCTGGCGCGGGTCGCTGAGGAGAAGGGCGCGGACGCGGCGACCGCGCTGCAGCGGGCCCTGCTGTCGGGTGATGTGACCACCGCCATGGACCAGGTGCGGGCGATCTGGGGGGCGAACCCGCCGATCACCGAGGGCGACCTGAGCAGTGTGGTGTCCGCGTTCAAGACGGCGGGCGGCAACGCCAAGATCGAGTGGACGGCGATGCTGGAGCTGATCCAGCAGGTGTCCACCCAGAAGGGCTCCGCAGCCGCGCAGGCCCTCACGGCAGCCCTGCTGTCGGGCGACATGAAGGCCGTGGAGACGCAGCTCGATGCGATCGGCGCGAGCGTGCGGAACATCCCCGGCTCGAAGAACATCAACGTCAGCGTGAACCCGCCAGCGCCGGTGTCGGTGACGGTGATCCCGCGTGTGACGCCCGGCTCGGGCGTTCCGTGGGCGAACAAGCCGCAGTGGGCTGATGGCGGCCTGCTGTCGTTCTACGCCGACGGTGGTGTGCACCGGGAGAAGCATGTGGCGGAGATCGCGCCTGCCGGGTCGTGGCGGGTGTGGGCCGAGCCGGAAACCTACCCGGGGGAGGCGTACATTCCGCTGGCCTGGTCGAAGCGGGCCCGTTCCAAGCAGATCCTGGAGGAGGTCGCGCACCGGTTCGGGGCGACCGTCCAGTACAAAGCCCAGGGCGGCCTGTCGGGCTGGACGTACACGCCGACGGGCGGACCAGAGCTGTACTCGCTGTCGTCGATCGCGTCGGACTCGATGAACAAGAAGGGCACCGCCCTCGACCTCGCGAAGTTCACCAAGAACCTGCACAAGTCGGTGAAGGAGGCGCAGCGGTGGCGTAAGGACCTGGCGACGGTGGCCCGCCGCGCCGGCCAGGACGTCGCGGACGCGTTGGAGGCGATGGGCGCCGACGGTGTCGCCTTGACGCACAAGATGGCCACCGGCAGCTCGAAGTACCTCAAGAGCATGTCGGCCGAGCTGAGGAAGCTCGCCGATGCGGCGAAGGCCACCCTGTCGGACTACACCAGCCAGCTCGGCCTGGCCACGAAGCAGACCTCGACGTTCCAGAAGAACCTGACGACGCTGGCCGCGCGGGGCTACGGGGATCTGGCGTCCAGGCTGGCCGACCAGGGCGACCAGGCCGCGCAGGACCTCGCGGCCGAGGCCGTGAAGAACAAGAAGAAGGCCGCGAAGGCCAACAAGGCCTCCAAGGCCGCGTCGGCGACGCTGTCGGATGAGGACCTGGCGGACCTGCTGAAGATCATCGGTGCGGTCAAGACGTCCAAGACGGGCATCCACCAGGTCGCGGATGCCATCGAGCTCGGCGAGGACCGCATCATCGAGGTCGCCAACGCGGGCAAGTCCCGGCTGAAGAAGGCCCTGGGGAAGCGCGCCGAGCGGTTCCTCGCCGACCTGGCGCGGGCGAACAAGGGCCTGTCGTACGCGTCCGGTGGCGTGCTGACGCCGGGCCTGTATGCGACGAGCAACGGCCTGGTCCGGTTTGCGGAGCCCTCCACGGGCGGGGAGGCGTACATCCCGCTCGGGCAGGCGAAGCGGCCGGCGGCGACGCAAGTCCTCGAGGACGTCGCCCACCGCTTCGGCTACACGCTCACCAAGCACGGGGTGACCGGCCCTGGCCGGGTGGACGCCCACCCGGCGGGCGGGGTGCAGGTCGTGGTGGTGAAGGAGACGAACCGGCCGCTGATCGGCCAGATGCCGGTGACCGTCAGCGGTGGCGGGGACGGCCGTACGACGGCGCAGCACATCGGCGCGGAGGTGATGCGGCGCCTGCGTGCCGCGCAGCGAGGAGGCAAGCTGTGACGACCGCTCTAGCCGACTACCAGTTCGACGTCGGCGGCATGGTGATCGGGACGGGCACGCTGCTGCCGGTCGGCGACATCAACGGGATGGGCGCCCCGGGCCGGCGCACCACCGACGTCGACAACCCCACCGACGACGGCGGCTTCCCAGGCGTGGACCTGTTCGGGACGCGGACGCTGGCCATCGAGGCGGGTATCCGCACNNACCCCCGCCAATCCGGCCGCGGCGCTCGACCTGCTCGCCCAGCTGGAGGAGGTCACCGGAAACGACAGCATCCGCAAGACGGCGGGCGCCCTGGCCGTGGTGCGCGCCAAGTGGCCCGGCCGGCCGGTCAAGCGCCTGTACGGCAGGTGGCGGCGCGTGGAGGCCGTGACCATGTCGCAGGCCATCTACGGGTGGATTCCGCTGGCGCTGGAGTTCACGGTGATGGACCCGTGCTGGCACGCGGATGAGTCGCAGTCCCTGACGCTGCCGCTGGACGTCTCCGACGACTCCCAGGGGTTCAAAGCGCCGGTGGTCGCGCCGATCACGACCGGGGTGTCCAACCCGTCGCAGCGGCCCGGCTGGGTCCTCAACAGCGGTAACCAGGGCGCGTGGCCGACGGTGCGCATCGACGGCCCGGTCACCAACCCGAAGGTGTGGGTGGTGGAGACCGGCCGCTACCTGCAGCTGAACACGAGCTTGGCCGTCGGGGAGTGGATCGAGATCGAGACCCGGCCCGGTACCCGCTGGGTGCTGCGCAACGGGTCCGGTAACGCGGCGACGGCACTGACCGCCAAGTCCCGCCTCGACCTGTTCCGGATCCCGCCGAAGCGGAGCGAGATCCGGTGGACGGCCACCGACTACACGAACACCTGCCGCCTGACCCTGTCGTGGCGCGACGCCTACAAGGCCCTGTGAGGACACTGAGATGACGCTGATCCAGCCGCCGATGATGGTCAACGGGGGCACGCATCCCGCCCGCACCATGCGCATGATGATCCGTGATCTGTCGCGCGGATCGCAGGGCGTGACCGAGTACAACGACCTGAAGGTGACCCAGCAGACCACGCCGGGTGCCGGGGTGCAGGTCGCCGACGGTTCCGGGATTGTGCGGGGCGCTGCCTGGGGACAGGGCTCCTACACGCAGTACAACGTGGGCACCGCCCTGGTGCCAATCGCCCCTACGGGGGCGCAGGGCCGCACCGACATGGTCGTGCTCAGAGTCCTCGACCCCGAGTACGAGGGCAACCTCGACCCGGCCCGGGACAACATCGGCTTCTTCGACGTGGTGTCGAATGTGTCGGCGTCGGCGACGCAGCCCCCGGCGGGCATGTCCGCGATACCGCTCGCGCGCATCACGCAGCCGGCGAACTGTGCCACCGTCACCAACGCGATGATCACCGACTTGCGGAAGATCGCCAATCCGCGCAAGGACCGGGAGATCTACGTCGCTTCGCCTCCCGGGGACCAGAACTGGGAGGGCAACATGGGCGGCACATACGTGCAGTGGCCGCCGGCGGCGAAGTGGACGATCCCCGTGCCGGTGTGGGCGGTGAAGGCCCGCATCGTGTTCACTGTCGCCGCAGTGCAGGTCATCAGGGGCAACGTGTGGGGTCATGCCACGTTCAAACTGGGCGCCTATCAGGGCCAGAGCATCAACTTCGACACGGGCGCTTTCACCGCCGGCGACAAGTCCCAGCGCGTCAACCTGATCTCCGCCGACACCCTGAATGTGGCCGCGTCGATGCGGGGCACCAATCAGGTTCTGCAGGCCATGGTCTCCCTGAACACTAAGGAGGCCGGCTACCTGCAGGCGGACACGGCCACGACCGCGATCGCGGACGTGGAGTTCCAGGAGGGCGTGTACTGACGTGACCTCCTACCGCTACCTGACGTGCGACGCGGTGTCCGGGCAGGTCCTGGCGTGGGATCTACCGCTGTCGGACGTGGCCTACGGGCCAGAACTGAACGGGCCGGGGCAGCTGCAGGCCACGCTGGAACCGCACCTGGCGCACGTCCTGCCCAGCATGGTCGACCCCGGCAACACGCTGATCTTCGCCGAGCGGGACTCGAAGCTGATGTGGGGCGGCCTGATCTGGCGGGCCGATCCGGTGGGCGGCAAGTATCCGATCGAGGCAGCCGGGTTCGGCTCCTACCCCCGCAAGCGGCACGACGTCCACGGCAACCTCGCGGGGCGCGGCCCCTACACGTACGCCGACCCGTGCAAGCTGATCCGGGATGTGTGGGCGTACTGCCAGGCCCAGCCGGACGGCAACCTCGGCGTCGGCGTCGACTCGACCACTTCCAAGGCGACGATCGGCACGCCGGCCGAACCGTACGCGTCGACGTGGTGGGAGACCCGCACGCTCGCGGACATCATCGATGACGCGGTCGGCGTGTTCGGCGGCCCGGAGTGGACCGAGCAGGTGTCGTGGGTGGGCGACAGGCCGGAGCGGCGTATCCGGCTGGGCTGGCCGCGCCTGGGGACCCGTCGCACGGATGTGTCGTTCACGACCGGCGTGAACATCGCCTCCCAGCAGCCGGTCATCTACGACGGCGACTCCAGTGCGCAGGTAGTGGTCGCGTTGGGCTCGGGGGAGGGGCGGGCCCGGCTGCGTGCCATCGACGCGGTACGCGACGGTCGGCTGCGCCTGGAGCACGTGCTGGACCTGCCCACCATCAAGGGGCAGGACCAGTTGGCGTCGAAGGCCCGCACGTCGCGGATCGCCCGGCAGGCCCGCGGTGCGATCGAGCAGGTCGAGCTCATCGACCATCCGGCCGCCCGGTTCGGCTCGTTCGCTGTCGGCGACGACGTGTGGGTGCAGGTCCACGACGAGTGGACCGACTACGACGGTTGGGCGCGGGTGACCGGATGGACACTCACGCCGGCGCAGGGGGACCAGCAAGAGCGCATGACGGTGAGCCTGGCGCGCGCCGACTCCTTCATTTACGGAGGCTGAACCCCTGTGGCTAACACAGTTGCTGATCTGGCGGGCAGGATCGCCGCCCTGGAGCGGCTGGTGCGTGACCTGTCACGCTCCAGCCGCCTGGCGAACTCCTCGATCGAGAACGGTGCCCTATCGGTCTACGACGAACTGGGCTTGTTGCGCGGCAGTTGGGGCCTGCAGGGCGACGGCACGGTCGGTATGGCGGCCGTCAACGGCCCGCCCCCGCCCGTGCCGAGCACGCCCACCATCACCTCCGTGCTGGGGGGTGTCGCCGTCACCTGGGACGGGTCGTTCGCCGACGGCAGCGAGGCCCCGGCCGACTTCTCCTACGTGGAGGTCCGCTTCTCCCCCACCGCCGACTTCGCCGACGACAAGCTGTTCGCCGCGTTCTACTCGGCCACGGGCGGCACGATGACCGTTCCCGCTGGCGGGCCGCTGTGGGTGCGCCTGGTGTGCGTGTCGACGTCGGGCGTCGAGTCCGAGCCGTCACAGGTGGCGGGCCCGGCCGGGCCGCTGCCGGTGGTCGCGCAGGAGGTGCTGGACGGCATCGTCAACGAGCTGTCGCTGGCCGATGGTGCGGTCACCCGGGCGAAGCTCGAAGCGGGCGCGGTGGACGGTACGGTCCTGGCCGATGGTGCGGTCACCACTCCGAAGCTCGTCGCCGGGCAGATCGACGGCCTGGTCCTCGCGGCCGGCACGGTCAACGCGGACCGGCTGGTTGCGGCCAGCATCACCGCGGCGCAGGTCAAGGCGCTGAGCCTCACTGGTGACCGGCTAGAGTTCAACACGGTCACCGCCGCCCAGTTGGCCACAGGGACGATCACCGCGGCGTCGGGTGTGATCTCTTCCATCGACGCCAGCGTGATCACCGTGGGGAAGATCAAAGCGTCGCAGATCGACGCGACCAACCTGGTGATCTCGGCCGCGAACGTCAACGGCACGGTCGCCTCGGCGACCACGGCGGGCAGCGCGGACACGGTCACCGGGTCGATCGGCTCCGGGGTAATGCTGCCGCCCACCCAGCTGGGCACAGGGCAGATCCCACAGAGCACCACCATCAACGGCGCGTCCATCCTGACCGGCACCCTGGACGCCGCCAGCATCAAGGCGGGAACGATCTCCGTGGACCGGCTCGCGGCCGGTCTGGCCGGGCAGGTCGGACAGAAGTGGTACGACTTCGGCGACGACGCGCCGAAGTGGCTGCACAGCGGTGGCGGCACGATGACGACGGTCGCCGCGCCGAACGCGCAGTCCGGCGGCAGCGTGATGAGGTGCGCCGGGTTCATATCGGGCGCCTACCGGACCGACGTGCGGATCCCCTTCGATCCGTCGGTGACGTACCGGGTCAGTGTGCGGGTGCGGCAAACCGTCGCCAACTCCACGCCGGGCACGAACCAGAGGTTCTTTGCGGGCGTGGCCGGCGTCGCCGCGGACGGTGTCACCTTCGTCAACGTTAACGGCGCGAACGCCGTCAGCAGCCAGTTCTATGTGGCGGCCAACGGCGAGGATCTGGTGGCCGGCGGGGGTTGGGTGACGTACACCGGCTACATCAAGGGAACGACGGCGAGCCCGTCGCAGTCGGCCAGGCCGAACGCGAACGCACCCGGCCCGATCCACGCCAACGTCCGCTACATCACACCGATCCTGCACTGCAACTACACCGGGGGCAGCGGCACGGCCGAGGTGGACATGTTCACCATCGAGGTCTGCGAGTCCGGCGGTATCACCGCAAGCAACATCAAGGCCGGGGCCATCGACGGGCAGACGATCACGGGCGCCGTCGTCCGGTCTGTCCGTTCCAACGGCTCGGTGGCCGCGGTCATGGCGCCGGATGTCGGCGATGGGGAGGCGGGTTTCCGGACTACGTCAGCCGACGGCAAGACGTACGCCCAGATGCAGTCCGGGGAGGTCACGTTCGGCGCGGCCGGCGTCGACCAGGTCCTGCCGACCGGCATGACCGGCGAAGCGTCCGGCGGCACCCTGCACCTTCAGTCCGGTGTGATCGAGGGCGGTGCACAGGCGCACATCATCCTGGCGAGCGGAGACAGCCCGCTCGCCGCCGGCGACGGCGCACCGTACATCGCCCTGGAGTGGGACGGGGACAGTGGGCCCAAGGATCCGGACATGGTGGTGGACGTGGCCGGAGTCCTGCTGCCGCGGAACATGGAGTGGGGGCGGGTGTCGATCAACCCGGTGGCCGGCGTTCCGACATCCGTGACTGTGTCCGGTCTCCGTGTGCGCGGCAAGTCCTTCACCGGGTTCGCCACCGCCGTTACCACCGTGCCCGGTACGACCGTGTCCGGCGTCGGGGTGTCATCCGTGTCGGGCACTTCGCTGATCGTGTGGGTCACGCGTGCGAATGCCTCAGCAACGAACGTCAGTTGGGCCGTCTTCGGGAGATGACATCGTGGAAGAAGAACCGGTGATGATGAACATCACGTGCCACACCGTGGGGTGTCCGGTAGCAGAGGTGACGTTCACCGAGCCTATGTGCGCCAACGCCAGCCCGCCGACGTTCCGGGCTGTGTGCGGGCAGTGCGGCCAGGCGGTCACCGACCTGGTGCCGGCGTAAGCATGCGCGGTCTTCGCTCTGCTGCCTGACACGGCGGTGCCCCGTGCCCGTAGACTCTTGGGTGGCGCGGGGCACGCCGAGTTGAGGAGTGCGCGGTGACGCAGCCGCCGAGCGCCGAGCCCACCCTGTGGGAGCTGCACCGCACACTTCAGCTGTTGCGGGAAGACCAGAGCGACGGCATCAAGCAGCTCCGTGACGATCTGCGCGGCGACCTGGCCGCGATGAGCGCCCGCTTCGAGGAGACCGTCACCAAGGAGGTCTACCAGGCCGATCAGCGGCTGGTGGCCCAGCGGCTGCAGGCCCTGGAGGACGGGCACAATGCGGCGATTCAGGCCCGCGACACTGACCGGCAGCATGCGGCCGCCACCCGCAAGTGGGTGGTGTCGGCGTTCGTTGCGCCGCTGCTGCTGATGCTGGTCCAGCTGTGGCTGACCAGCAGGCAGGGTGGCGGCCCGTAGTCGGCGTCCGCCTACGGCATCAGAGCTTGTTCATCGGCGCGGGGCCGAAAGGAAGACCGATGCTCAACGCCATCGACATCAGCAGTCTGCAGCCGCATCCGAAGCTGGACGGTGTGGACCTCGTCATCGTCAAGGCGTCCGAGGGCCGCACCTACGCCAACCCGCTGCGGCGCGACCAGGAAAAGGCCGTGAGGGGGGCGGGCAAGCAGATGGCCTGGTACCACTTCCTGTGGCCGGGCAACATCCAGGCGCAGGCCGAGTGGTTCATCAAGTGCGCGGACCCCAAGCCCGGCGACGTCCTGGCGTGCGACTGGGAGACGACGACCTCGCGCACCGCGGCAACGTGCGCGGAGAAGGACGCGTTCCTCGCCGCGGTGAAGAAACTGCGGCCCAAGCTGCGGGTCATCCTGTACTGCAACCTGGACTACTGGAAGCGGCACGACACCACCTCGCAGTGCGGTGACGGCCTGTGGATCGCCGACCCGGGCGCCGCGGCGGGCAAGCCGCGCGTGCAGCACCCGTGGCTGATCCACCAGTACGGCATCCGGAACAACACCGACGTCAACGTGGTCAACTTCGCCACGGTGCAGGCGTGGAAGGACTGGGCGGGCGCGCCCGAGCCGGAGAAGGAGCGACCGGCGCCGAGGCCGACACCGCCCGCACCGAAGCCGGGCCCGTACACGCCGCCGCCGTTCCCGGCCGGTCTGGCGCCGGGCAAGTCGAAGCCGTCGGCGAAGTCGCTGCAGAAGGCGCTGCGCGCGGCGGGGTTCCTGCAGATCAGCGACGCGGACCTGTCGGACACGTACGGGCCGCGCACGCAGGGCGGTGTGGGCCGCTTCCACAACGCGCACCCGCAGTACCGCTCCAAGGGCGTGAGCTACGACCCCGCGATCGGGCCGCGCGGCTGGGCGTTCCTGTTCACCCTCGCCTACGGCCGCAAGTGAGGCCGTAGTGGACGCTGCTGACGTCATCCGCCGGTTCACGTTCCATCCGGCCGACACCGACGAGCGCCGCCAAGCCCACGAGGACATCCGCTCCGCGTGCCTGGAGCTGGCGCTGATGCTGCACAACGAGCTGCCCGCCGGCGCGGAGAAGCAGTCGGCGATGTTCCGCCTCGAGGAAGTCATGTTCTGGGCGAACGCTGCGATCGCCCGCCAACCCAAGGAGTGAGAGTGCTGTACCCGTTTCTGCTGTCACTGGTGCGGACGTTCGGGCCGGTCGTCGCCGGGTGGCTGATCACGCAGGCTCTGCGCCTGGGCGTGGCCCTGGACGGGCCGAAGCTGGTGTCGCTGATGACGGCCGGGTTCGCCATCGCCTACTACGCGGTGTTCCGTCTGGCGGAGATGCACCTCAGCCGCCGCTTCGGGTGGCTGCTGGGCTGGGCGGCGCCGCCCGAGTACAAGAGCCCGCAAGACTGATCCGGCCCCGGACATGACCAAGGCCCCCGCTTCCCAGCGGGGGCCTCGACCTCTTGGAGGGCTCCAGCGTAGCAGTGCCGGACACCGGCACCCCCGGCCGCGCCAGTTAGAATCTAACTACAGAGACGTGAAGGGGGCCGTGTGGTGGCGAGGAAGCCGTTCCTGGCCGGCAGGCAGGAGTTCGCCGCCCTGTACGGGGTGCAGGGGAAGGTGGTCACGCAGTGGGTGAACCGCGGTGTTCTGGACTATGAGCATGCGGTGATCGTGTCCGGGTCGCCGTACTGGCTGCTGTCGTTCGTGCGGGGGTTCGGGCAGATGACGCCGCGGCCCAAGGAGCTGGACGAGCGCGCCCTGCAGCAGCTGGTGGCCTCGCAGGAGCCTGGAGTGTGGGCGCGCAGCAAGGACGAGGTGCCGCCCCTGGTGGGCCTGCAGGAGGCGACGGCCCTGTTCGGGATGTCCACTCAGCAGAACCTGTCTGCGGTGGTGCGCCAGGGCCGCTTCGCGCCGGCGGACTACAAGCTGTCCGGCTCGCCGCTGTGGCTGCTGGACACGCTCATCGAGGCCGCGCCGGCTCTTAGGGAGAAGTCCCGCACCGTGATGTGGGCGATCGTGCCGCAGGTCGAGGCGGCGCTGCGGCAGCGCCGCTACACCGGCCCCGGCTCCGTCATCGTCCCCCGGGGACCAGCCGCAGCAAAGGCCGTCTGACCTGCACAAACAGGGTGACACCAAACCCAAAGGTGGGTAGAATAAGAGCACCGGCCCGGAGTGGGCCGGTGCTCTTTGCCTTTGGAGGGAACGATGCGCGCTGTGAGGGCTGCCGCCCGGTCGCCGACCGCCGGGCGCGGGTTTACGGGTACCGCGCTGGTTGATCACGTCAGACCCTTCCTGAAAGATGTGCCACACCATTCGTACGGTGTCCACACTTCCGGGGGTCTTGTGCCCATCCACCAGCAGGAGCAACTGCCCGACCTGGACGACATCCAGCGCGTCCAGCAGCCCGTCATCGACCCCGGCCAGTCCATCCAGGAGCGGTTCGAGGCGTTCCACGCCCTCAACCCGTGGGTGCTGCGGCACCTGGAGCAACTGGCCGCCGACTGCGTCGCCAAGGGCTTCCGCAGCGTCGGCGTCGGGATGCTCTTCGAGCTCCTGCGCCGGCGCTACGGCGAGGCCACCCACGGCGACGCGTTCCGGCTGAACAACAGCTACCGCAGCCGGTACGTGCGGTTTCTGATCGAGCGCCGCCCCGAATGAGCGCGGCTGTTCGAGACCAGGGCCCTGCGCACCGCATGACACCAACGACCCCTTGGAGCAGCCCAGATGGACATCAAGCTGAAAACCCGCAAGCCGACCGGCATCGTGCCCTGGCCCCTCATCCTCATCGAAGGAGACGAGGGCGCGGGCAAGACCTTCAGCGCCGCCGAGTTCTCCGCCTCCGACCTGATCGGCCAGATGTACTGGATCGACCTGGCGGAGGGCAGCGCCGATGAGTACGCGGCGATCCCCGGCGCCGACTACCTGATCATCGACCACGACGGAACCTACCGGGACATCCTTGAGCAGATCCGCGCCGTCCACACCGAGGCCCGCCGCGCCGCTCTCGCCGGCGAAAAGCCGGTGGTGCTGTCCATCGACTCCGGGACCGCGCTGTGGCGGATGCTCAAGACCTGGACCAACGAGCGGGCCCGGCGCGGCAGGAGCAACGCGCAGCGGCTGCAGGACGACCCGGACTCCGCGATCGAAGTCGGCATGAACCTGTGGAACGACGCCACCGAGCGGTGGGTGGACGTCATTCACCTGCTGCAGACGTTCCCCGGCATCGCCATCATCACTGCCCGCGGCAAGCAGATCACCGCCATCGACGACAACGGCAAGCCCGTCACCGACAACCGCGGCCGTGTCCTGCGCGAGTGGAAGGTCCAGGCGCAGA
This sequence comes from Streptomyces kebangsaanensis, assembly GCF_001906585.1. Classification (GTDB taxonomy): domain Bacteria; phylum Actinomycetota; class Actinomycetes; order Streptomycetales; family Streptomycetaceae; genus Streptomyces; species Streptomyces kebangsaanensis. The sequence goes on from NZ_JUJA01000080.1 coordinate 24,986, forward strand.
AGGACCTGGCGTTCGACTGCTCGGTGTGGGTGCGGATGCGCCGGGGCCGCGCCCCGCAGGTCATCAAGGCCCGCTCGCTGCAGCTGCGCGTCGAGGACGGCAAGCCGCTGACCCTGCCGGACTTCACCGTCGAGGACCTGGTCTTCAACCGGCTCGGCTGCTCGCTGGCCTCACAGCCCCGCCAGATGCCCGCCCTGGTCGGCGACCGGGTGCAGGGCTGGCTCGACGACCACGAGGTGGAGGACCTGCGGGACGTCGAGCGGCTGCGCGAGCTGTGGTGGGAGGCGGCCGACGACGATACCGGCCTGACCCGCGCCGAGATCGTCTCCATCCGCGCCGCGATCGAGCGGAAGGTCACCGAGCTGGAGAACCCGCCCACCGAGATGGGCCAGGGCCCGGCCGGCGACGCCGACAAGCTGCGGGCCGCCGTCGAGCGCAGGGCCGAGGAGGAGGGCAACGAGCCCGACGACGAGCCCGACCCGGACCGGCGGCCCGTCCGCAAGGCGGAGCCCGCCAAGCGCACCGCCAAGCGAGCCCCCGCCAAGAAGGCCGCCTCCAAGCGCACCGCCGCCGCCCGTAGCTGACCCGCCCCCATTCCTTTGGAGCAGATGATGACCGCTCAGCCTGTGGAAACCTCTGTGGACGCGGTGCCGTCCCTGTGGGTGGCCGCGCACGACGTCGACGCCAGACGGCCGCGTTCCCTGCAGCGCCAGCTCGGCGCGTCGGACACGGTGTGCGAGCGCCGCGCCGCCTACATCCTCGCTGGGACCGCCCCGACCGACGAGACCGACAAGCGGGCCGCGATCCTCGGCACGTACATCCACGAGGGCCTGCTCGGTGCCGCGCGCACCGAGTACGGCTGGCTGGTAGAGCGTGCCGTCGCCGACGACACGATCAAGGGCCACATCGACGCCGTGCAGCTGGACGAGGAGACTTCGGCCCGCGTCCCCGCCCGGCACCGGCCCAAGGTCCCGGCCGCCGGCGGGGTGACGGTGGAGGACGTCAAGACCAAGACGACGTTTCTGTGGGACAAGGTGCGCCGCTACGGGGCCACCGAGGCCGAGCTGAGGCAGGTGTACTTGTACGCCGACCTGCTGCGCACGACCGGCTTCCAGAACGTGCGCGGCCAGCGGTACCTGGCCAAGCTCGGCCCCCTCGACGTGGCGCGGATCCGGTTCCGGTTCGTCAACCGCGACAACGGCGAGGAGCACGTCCAGGAGTTCGACTTCGACCCGATGGAGGCCACCCGCGCCCGCTGGTGGGTGCAGCGCGTCCGCGAGCTGAACAGCCCGGAGGAGGCGCGGCGCGACTTCGACGGGCCGGGCCTGGACGCGATCTGTGACCACTGCCCGTACATGACGGCCTGCTGGGGCCTGCCCGAGCGGCCCGGCACCCCGGTGCAGACGGTCCTCATCCACGACGACGCCGACCGCGCCCAGGCCCTCGCCGACTACGTGCGCGGACACGAGCTGGAGACCCAGGGCAAGAAGCTCAAGGCGCTGGCCCGCAAGAAGCTCGACACCTCCCCGGCGGGCGCGTACGGCCGCAACGAGCTGGCGTGGGGCGGCGGCAACCCCAAGTGGGACCTCGACGTGGAGGCGATGGTCGACCTGCACGAGGAGGCGGACATTCCGGTGCCGATGGTGCCCGACGAGAAGCGGATGGTGGACAACCTCAAGGCGGCGGGCCTGGCCGTCCCTGAGCACAAGTCCTCCCAGACCACGCCCCGGACCATCATCGTGCGGCCCTTCAAGGCCTGATCGGACTGCCGCCGCCCGCCCCGTCCGGGGCGGGCGGCGGACTGCCCGTGGAGGGAAATCCCGTTGTCCATACACCTGATGGTCATCGCCGCGTACCTGCCCGACGATGTGGTGACCCAGGGTCAGAAGCTGGCTCTGATGAAGATCTGCGACTCGGCCGACGACGAGACGCGCCTGTCCAAGCCGGGTATCCGCAGGCTGCGGGCGTGGGTCGGCGTCACCGAGAAGCGGTGCATGACCATCGTCACCGAGCTGGTCGCCAAGGGCCTCATCGAGCGCGTGGAGGTCGGCAAGCAGGGCCGCAGAACCGTCTACCGGGTGTTCCCCCTGGGGGTGCCCCAGATCCCGTCCAACGACGATCTGGACGCCCGTTTCAAGGCAGCTGACGCGGCCCCGAAGAACCCGCGCAAGGTCCGCAACGTTGCGCGTTCGGCGCCGGCGAGGCCCGCGATGACGCACGAGGACATCGACGCGCGTGCACTCGCGGCCGGCGAGGGCGTGAAGGAACCAGAGGAAGCAGGGTTTCACCGGTGGAACCCTGACGAGGACGAGGGCAGGGTTTCATCGGTGAAACCCTCTGGGTTTCACGAGTGGAACCCTAAGGGTTTCACCGGTGAAACCCCTTCTCTTCCTTCTTCTTCCTCTTCTCTTCCTTTCCCCCCTACCCCCACGGCTGACGCCGCGGGGGAGCCCGGCCGTGGCTGCCCAAGACACCCTGCCCCGGCTGCGAGTTGCCGTGCCTGCGGCACGAACCTGCGAGCCGCTCGCGCGGCTGCCGAGAAGGATCGGGCGGAGAGTGACCGGCAGGCGCAGCAGCAGTGGCTGCGCGGCTATCAGGAGGATCTGGCGCGGGCACGGCGGGTCGCGCAGGAGCGGCCGGAGGATGTGGAGGCGGCCCGGCTGGCGGCCCGTCAGGCGGCCCGCCAGGGCCGGGAGAAGGCCCGTGAGGCGCAGGGCAGTGCTCCGCCGCCCGAAAAAAATCCTTGACCCCTAGCTGCGTGAGGGTAGAATGAGAGGATAGCTGGAGGGAGAGGAGGGCCCATGAGCCCCATGGAAACACTCGCACGCAGGGCTGCCGGCAAGCGCGTCGGCTGCAACCACAACGTTCACCCCGACGACCGGTGCCGCGCTCCGAAGGAGGGAGCCAGCAAGGCGCCCCAGCTCGAGGAGTGCGGTTGCCTGCGCGGCGTGGAGGAGCTGCTGGCGCTCGACGAGCTGGGGCTCTGACAGCGAACCCTCGGTGCGGGCGGCGGTCGACGCCGCCGCCCGCCTTCGGATGTGCCACACCGTTCGACCGACGACCCCTTGGAGGCAACATGAGCAACCCGATCACCGCCCCGGCCGCTCACCGCTTCGCCGACACGGCGGAGGGCTACGACGCGACCCAGTGCCGCGACGACATCCGCGACGGCGACGTCCTGGTCGTCGAGTCCGAGCGCGTCGTGGGCTTCCTCGACGCGGCCTGGCCGGTCGCCATCACCGAGGCGCACGGCGAGTTCCACGGCCTGAAGATCCCCGCCCGCGAGCACCACGGCGGTCGCTTCACGGCCAGTGCCGAGCTCGCCGAGCAGATCGCCGCCGAGCTCGGCTTCCCCCTGGCGGCCAAGCCGGCTCACTCGGCCTGACCTTCGATGCCCGCAGCCAGCCGGTGCGAGAGCATCGTATGCACCTGATGCCAGCACCCCAGACCGGCCGACAAGATCCGGTACTGGGACGGCAGGCCCCAGTGCATCGACGTCATCCGCTGCACGCAGCCCATCCCCCGCAAGACCGGTTCCTGACCGCAAGCACGAACGGGCGGCGGAAACCCCCGCCGCCCGTTTCCAGATGTGCCACAACTCTGTACTGTGGCGCCACAGCTCTTGGAGATCACGTTGAACCTCGCACCCATGCCTGACCACCGCCGCGTCGACCGCCCCGAGTGGCAGGCCCTGTGGCGGCAGTACGAGCCCGTCACCACGCCGCTGCGCGCGGCCGGTCTCGTCTGCGACGTCGACACCTGCGGCGGACAGACCGTCATCTACGCCAACCTGCCCGACGGCACGCACCTGGCCATCGGCTGCGGCAACGACTGCCTGCCCGACCGCCTGCAGGACGTCACCGGCTGGATCATCACCCGCGGCCACGACGACAACCCGAACTACGACGGCCTGGCCTACAACTCCAGCGAGGGCGGCGAGCACGCCCAGCACGGCGCCGACATCATCTCGATGCTCGCCGCGACCGCCCTGTACCTGGGCACGCTGCCCGACCCGGACACCCGCCAGGCCGGCGACAGGCTCGGCAAGGCCCTGCTGGCCACCGCCCAGCGGTTCGCCGTCAGCTTCACCGGCGTCGACGCCCAGCACGCCACAAAGTCCGGCCACCTGTGCGGCCCCTTCGACAGCCAGGCGCAGACGGTCAAGGAGTACGGCTGGCAGACCCACCTCCTTCAGGAGAGCGGCTGGGACCTGGTCCACGAACAGGGCGGCGACGACCGGCCGCTGACGGTCTGGCGGCGCGCTGGCGCCGTACAGGTCGTCTTCGTCTCCCGCCTGCCCCTCGTCTGACCACCCTCGCCCGACCGGCCCGGCCCCGCACCGCGCGGGGCCGGGCGGCCATCTCTTGGAGAACACCTTGCTTGCAACCCTTCCCCGCGACCTGGAGCTGACGTTCAACGACCTGCTCGCCGGGGCCGGCGGCTCTACCTCCGGCCTGAAGGAGGCCGGATGGACCGGCAGACTCGCCATGAACCACTGGCGGACCGCCATCGACAGCCACGCCGCCAACCACCCCGACTGCGAGCACCTGGTCGCCGACGTCACCGGCTACCCGATGCGGTTCCTGCCCCCCGCCCTCCTTCTATGGGCCAGCATCATTTGCTTTCCGGCCGGGACGCAGATCCTCACCGACCAGGGCCTCAAGCCCATCGAGGACGTGAAGGTCGGCGACCGGGTCCTCACCCACACCGGCCAGTGGAAGCCCGTCACCAAGACGATGGTGAACACCGGCCCCACCGTGAGGGTCAAGGGCCACGGCCACCCCGGCCTGGAAACCACCGCCGAGCACCCCTTCTACGCCCGTCGCAGCGCCCGCGTATGGAACAACGAGATCCGCGACTCCCGGCGCCAGTACGAGGAGCCGCAGTGGGTGCCCGCCGCCGAACTGGCCGGGCAGCACTGGGCCACGCCCCGCACGTTCGGTGAGCCGCTGCCCATACCGGCCGTGCCCGGACGAGGCGCAGAGTTCACCGAACGGTTTTGGTGGATGGTCGGCCGCTGGCTCGGCGACGGGTTCCTGACCCGCATCAACCGCGAACCGGACCGCCTGCCCAAGCAGCCCCGGCTGCGGTCGCAGCCCGCAGGATCGCCGTGCGTGACCTGCGGCGAATCGGCCCGCCCCAACGGCAACTCCACCACCGGACGGGTCTCGCCGTACTGCTCCGACACCTGCAAGCGCGCCGGAAGAAGGCCCCGCAAGTCCAGCAGCGACCACAGGGTGTTCATCTGCTGCGGCCGCCACGAGGCCGAAGAACTCGGTGCCGCTTTGGATGCCATCGCCCCGCCGACCGGGTCGAGGGCGAAGGGCGGAGAGCTGCGCTGGACCCGCTCCAAGAGCCCGACGACGGCCGTGTTCATCACCGCCCACCAGGGTCTCGCGCAGTGGCTGGAGGACAACTTCGGCCGCCACGCTGACGGCAAGAAGCTGCCCGCGTGGGCGCTGACGATGCCCGAGCAGTGGCGGCGTGCCCTGCTCGACGGCTACGTGTCCGCCGACGGCAACCTCCACCGCAGCGCCGGTCTGACGGTCCGCTGCAGCACTGTGTCCAAGCAGCTCGCCATCGGGATCCGGCTGCTCGCGGTATCCCTCGGCCACGTCGCCACCTTGTACCTCAGCGACAAGCGCACCAGCGGCGTCATCGAGGGCCGCCAGATCACCATGCGGCCCGTGTGGACGGTTACGTGGACCGTGGACCCGTCCCCGGCCCACGCCAAGCACATGACCGACGAACTGCACCTGTGGACTCCTGTGAAGAAGGTCAGCCCCGCGCAGGAGTCCACGACGGTCTACAACCTGGCGGTGGCCGACGACGAGTCGTACATCGCTGACGGCATCGTCGTCCACAACTGCACTGAGGTGTCCCCGGCCGGTGGCCGCGTTCACCCCACCGATCAGCTCGACCTGTTCCAGGTCCTCGACCAGCTCGATGGCGACGAGGCTGAGGAGTGGAAGGCGCTGACCCCGGAGGCGTTCGAGCGGACCCGGGCGACCGCCTGGTGCGTGGTGCGGGCGTGTGAGGCCAAGCGGTTCCCGTACGTCGTCATCGAGAACGTCGTCGAGTTCGCCCTGTGCTGGGTGCTGTTCAAGACCTGGGTGAAGGCGATGACGGAGCTCGGCTATGAGCAGCCGCAGATCCTGTGCGTGTCCTCCGCGCACGTCGGCGACGACGACAACGAGCGCGCCCCGCAGTGGCGCGACCGGATTTACCTCGCGTTCCGCCTCAAGGGCATGCCCAAGCCGGACCTGGAGCCGCGCCCGCTGGCGTTCTGCTTCGAGTGCGGCAAGGACGTCGCCGCGAAGAAGGCGTGGTTCGACCCGCGGGTCCGCATCGGCAAGTACGGCCGCGACTACAGCTACCGCTGCCCCAACCGGCGCTGCCGCAACGCCGAGGTCGAGCCGTACGTGCGCCCGGCCGCCTCCGTCATCAACTGGGGCGACCTCGGCCAGCGCATCGGCGACCGCAAGAAGCCGCTGGCGTCCACCACCATGGACCGCATCCGCGCGGGCCTGGCCAAGTTCCCCCACACCCCCTCCTCGATCACCCTCAACCACGGCAAGGACGGCACCGACCGCGCCTACGCGGTCGCCGAGCGGCCGTTCTCGACCCGCACCATCAAGCAGGGCGACGCGCTGCTCGTACCGACCGGCGGCAGCTGGAACACCGCCTGCAGCGACGTGGCCGAGCCGATGCGCACCCGGCTGACGCGCGAGAGCGAGGCCCTGGTCACCGTCGATCCCGAACCGTTCGTGATCACCTACCGGCAGAACGCCAACCCGGCCCTGGCCACCGAGCCGGTCACCGCCGTCACCGCGCAGGGCAACCATCACGGCCTGGTCGTCCCCGGCGGCCCCGTCCCCGCCGAGCTGCGCAACGCCCTGGTGATCCCCTACCGCAAGGCCGCCGTGAAGACGGCCGGCGAGCCCGTGCACACGCTGTCCACCCGCGACTCGGCCGGCCTGCTCAGGTCCGCGCCCGCCGTGGAGGACTGCTACTTCCGGATGCTCAAGCCCCGCGAGCAGCTGGGAGCGCAGCGGTTCCCTGACCGCTACATCGTGCTGGGCACCCAGGCCGAGCAGACCATGCAGGCCGGTAACGCGGTGAGCGTCAACGTGGCCCGGCACATCGGCGAGCGCATCAAGGCAGCCCTGTGAGCCGCGACTGGACCCTTGACGCGCCCTGCCGCGGCCGGGACGGGTTCACGCCCAGCGAGGACGACTGGAGCACCACAGCCGACCTCAAACGGCTGTGCGGGCCCCAGCTCGCCGTGTGCGGGCCGTGCCCGTTCCACGCCGTGTGCATCGCCACCGTCAAACCCGCCCAGGCCCGCTTCGACGGCGTCGCCGGCGGACGCCTGTGGTGCAACGGCGAAGTCGTCGACGCCCTCGACGACGTGTTCGAGGACGAGCTGACCGAGCCGAAGCTGCGCGCCTCCTGCGGCACCGAGGCCGGAGCCAAGGACCACCGCCGCCACGGCGAACGCGTCTGCCCGTCCTGCGCCCAGGCCGAACGCGAGATGTCCGCGCGCCGCAAAGCGGCGAAGGCCAGGCAGCCCCAGCAACTGCAGCTCGACTTCGCCACGACCTGACCGCCCGCCCCGCCCGCCCGCGCGGGGCACCGACACCCCGATGGGAGAGAACCAGTGCCCCACCCCAGCACACCGCGCCCGCTGCGCCAGAGCCTGCAGCCGATGATCGCCGGCGCGCTCCTGGCCAGTCTGCACCCCGGCCTGGCCGCCGACAGCATTGAGGTCGACCACATCGGCGTCGCCACCGGCAACGACCCGCTCGGACTGCGGATCTTCCTGTACCACCCCGAAGACGACGTCTTCGCGCAGTGGGCCAAGGCCATCGACGCCACCGAGTTCGGCAAGCCGCGGCCCACCAGCCGGCCCGGCGAGCTGTCCCACACCATCACCGGCCGCGTGGGCCACGCCCCCGTCGAGGTCACCTGCGTGAGCCTGCGCGGCGAGTGGGTGTGGCGCACCAACACCTCCACCGACGTCCACAAGCGGGACTACAGCCGGGACATGGCGGCCGTCTGCGGCGCCCTGATCGTCGGCGTCGCCGACTCCGCCCGCTGGACGCGGCCGAACCTGCGCTGCGCCGACTGCGCGAGCACCGCACCCGCCCCGGCGGCCGCGCGGTGATCCGCACCAAGGGCCGCGCCTGCACCGGCAAGCGCCGCCACGACACCTGGGAGCAGGCCGAGGACCACCGCCAGCGGCTCATCGCCAAAGGCGGGGTGCGCCTGACCGCCTACCAGTGCCGCAACCGTGCCTGCCACGGCTGGCACGTCGGCCACCTGCCCAAACCCCGCACCTGACCGACCACACCTCTTGGAGAAACCCGTGAACGACATCACCGTCCTCGCCGCCCGCCTCGGCGAGCGCGCCGCAGGCTCCTGGCAGGAAGAGGCCGCCGTGTGGCTGCTGGCCACGCACGGCCACTGGCTGCCCGAGCTGCAGCGCACCCGCCTGATCATCGACGACGGCAACGGCTCCTCCCGCATCGCCTGGCGGCACGTCGCCTCCGCCTGCCTGTCCTCCGGCGACGGCCCGCTGATCGGAACTGTCTCGGAGTGGCAGGTCCTACGCCTGGCCTGCGTGCTGACCGGACGTCACGTCCTGTCCCTGGCCAACCTCAGCTCGCTGGACGAGCCGAACCGGCGGCTCGCCCTGCACGCGATGGCGTGGGCGGCCGGCGGCCGCGCATGGGCCGACAGCCTCGCCCTGCTCACCCCCTGACCCCCGCCCCCCCGAACCGGGCCGCGCCCGCGGTGACCACTACCCGCGGGCGCGGCTCCCACCACACACCTACTGCAAGGAGTACCCCACCGTGGACACCGCCCGCCGAGCCGAGCTGGTCATGAACGTCCTCAACCGCGCCATCGCCGGTGACGCCGACGAGGGCGCGCGGCTGTTGGTCGAGGTCGCCGCGAACAGCACCGGCCAGCAGATGTTCAACGTGTGCTGCGGCTTCGCCAACGTCGCCGAGCAGGTGCTCGTCCAGCTGTTCGGCCAGCCCACCCAGGAGGGCCTGTGGGCGCTGGCCGCACCCGACCCGGCAGGCGGCCCCACGCATCCGGCGCACACCTTCGCCCTGCGGTTCGTCACCGCTTGGCTCAACGGCGACCTGCCGACCTGCCAGGCCCTCTACATCGCAGCAATCCGCGCCAGCGGCAAGGACTATGCGCGCTCCGTGTGCGCGCTCGTCGGCCTCACCGCCCACCTGGCCCGCGCCGCCGCCGAGGATCTGGCCGCCGACCGCGAGAAGCCCGCCCCGCACCCGCACTAGCCCCCCGATCCGGGCCGCGCCCGCGGTGACCGCACCCCGCGGGCGCGGCCCCCACCAACCAGGAAGGAAACACCTTCGTGCAGACAGCCCTGTTCGAGCCGCCACCGCCCCCCACACCCGACCTCGCACGTGCCGATCTCATCCTGGCGAACTCATCCGCAGGCAAGGACAGCCAGGCCATGCTTCATCACCTCGTCCAACTCGCCGACGTCGCCAGCGTGATGGACCGCGTGCAGGTCGTACACTGCGACCTCGGCGATGTCGAATGGCCGGGCACGGTCGAGCTGGCCGCCGCCCAGGCCCGCCACTACGGCCTGCCCTTCCACGTACGCAGGCGCACCCAAGGGGATCTGCTCACGCAGATCACCGAGCGGCACCGCAAGCTGCGCGCCAGGGGCGACACCACCACGCCCGCTTGGCCTTCGGCGGGGGCCCGCTACTGCACAGTGATCAAAAACGGGGCCCGGTCCGTGTCCTGATCACCGAACTCGTCGCGCAGCTCGGCCTTGAGCGGCCCGCCCGCGTCGTCAACTGCCTCGGCCTGCGCGCGGCGGAGTCAGCCGCCCGCGCCCGCCGCGTGGACGTCACCACCGATGAGGCCGCCTCCAGCGGGCGGCGCACCATCACCACCTGGCTGCCGATTCTGCGCTGGTCCGACCGGGACGTGTGGCAGGCCATTGCGGACGCCGGAACCCCCTACCACCCGGCGTACGACTCAGGCATGAAGCGCCTGTCCTGTAGCTTCTGCGTGCTCGCCGACGAAGACAGCCTGGTGACGGCCGCCCGCCTGCGCCCGGCGCTCGCCGAGCGGTACCTGGCCCTGGAACAGCAGCTCGGCCACACCTTTAAGGACGGCCTGTCCATAGCTGCCATCGTCGCCCGCGCCCGCGAGCTGGGGCCGCTGCCGCTCGTCGCCGACGGCTCGGCGCTGCGCATGGCACTGGCCGCCTGACCCCTGTTGTTCCGCGTCCCTCGAGGAGGCTTCGTTGAGCAGTCTCATCTTGGAGTCTGTCCCGCCGGCCGCACAGGCCCTCGCGCCGCCGCTGGTGATCGGCATCAGCCCGTCGCTGGCGTGCACGGGCATCGCCGGTGACGGCTGGGCCGATGCCCTGCGCTGCACGGGCCGTGGGCACCACCGGCTGCGGTGGCTGCGCGAGGAGATCCGGCAGCGCACCCGCGCGGCCGACCTGGTGGTCATCGAGGGCGCGGCGTACGGGCGGGTCGGGCAGGCCGGGCATCACGAGGCGGGCCTGTGGTGGATCCTCACCCACGATCTGTGGGAGCGGCGCATCCCCTACGCGGTGGTCGACCCGCACGCGCGGAGCGTCTACGCCACCGGCAGCGCCGACCCGGCCGAGGAGTATCCGCGGGACAGGCGGGCCCGCATCGCCAAGGGCATGGTGCGCGATGCGGTCGCCGAGCGGTACGGCCTCCTGTGCGAGGGGCCGGGCCGCTACGGCAAGGCGGGCGCGTTCATCCTCGCCGCGATGGGCCTGCACTGGGCGGGCTGGCCGCTGGCGGTGGTGCCGGACACGCACCGCCGGGCCCTGGATACGGTGCCGTGGCCCGAGCGCACCCCCCGCCTGCAAGCCCCTGACCTGCGAAAACACGGAAAAAATCTTGACCCCCGCACGCATGAGGGTAGAATAAGAGAGAAGGGCGGAGGGAAGGGTCCCCCGGCCCACGATCAAGGAGGAACGCCGTGGAGAACACGAACGAGAACACGAACGAGAACCGCACAGGCGAGCCGGTCGAGGGCGAGTTCGAGAACTCGCCGTTCGGCAAGTGGCTGGCCGCCCGCGCCGCCGACGCGATCCGCGCGTCGTACGGCTGCTAGCGCGGTGAGCGGTCCGGCCCGGCGGCCGGACCGCTCGTCGCGGTGTGCCACAACCCTCAACCATTTCCACGACTTCTCGGGGCGTCCGCCCCGGCCAACGGCCTCTTGGAGGAGCCCGTGACGCCCAAGCAGATCCTGACCCTGTTCGCCGCCAACCTCGGCGAGGCCGAGGACAGCACCGTCCGCATCGTCGGCAACAGCCTCTACGTCCGCTACGCCAACGACCCGGCCGTCCTGAAGATCACCTGCGAGATGGGGAACGCGACCGGCGAGCGGGACATCACGTTCCAGCTCATTCACCCCGAGCACGGCCCGATCGACACGGCCGGCTTCACCCTGACCCGCTCGCAGGAGTTCACCGCCGCCCTGGAGCAGCTCGACGCCTTCCAGGACATCTGGTTCTGACCCCGCCCGAGACCGGCCGCCCACCTGCCAGGTGGGCGGCCGGCCCCGCCCCCGCACACCCAACGGCCTCTTGGAGGAAGCCTTGAACAGCACCACCCACACCGACCCGCTCGCCGCCCCGTACCCGCTCGCCACCGGTCACACGGCCGACCGTCTCGCCGACATCGTCGTCGGCGGCTCGCACCTGCAGCACCTGCTCGCCGAGCGGTTCGGCCTGCGCGCCGACGCCGCCGGCGAGGCCGTGATCACCATCGACCGGGTGCTCGCCGCCACCCACCGCACGGCCTCCTACGGCCAGGACTACCGCACGTGGATCGGCTGCATGCCCGAGGTGCTCCTGAAGTGCGTGGTGGAGATGGCCGCCTGCGCCGCGGCCGACGAGTTCACCGTCGGGCACGCGGTGTACGTCGGCCGCCAGATGCTCACCGAACTGGCCCTGGTCCTGCGCCCGTTCTAAACCCGCCCCCGGGGGCCGCCACTGCGGCGGCCCCCCTTCCACCCGATTGGGAGAACAGCCATGAGCAGAACCCTTCACGCCGTCCGCCTCGACGTCGACGGCACCCTCACCGACCTGCAGCTGCCCGCCGGCAAGGGCCTGGTGGAGGCGCTGCGCGAGCACGTCGACGGCTGGGTGGAGATCGCCCACTACTCCCGCGCCGACGGCACGCGCCGCATATCGGTGGCCCTGGACGGCGACAGTGCGCTCACCAAGCCGGAGAACCTGTACGCAACCTCGCTGATCAACACGATCCGCATGCGGCAGCTGTCGTACTGCCTGTACGGGCCGGCCGTCCTGCTCGGCGCGCTGGACGACTCGCGCCGTCACACCGACATCCCCGCTCCGCTGCACGAACACCTCCCGCAGATCCTGGCCGCCCTCAAGGACCGCTACAGCACCTCCGCCTGAGACGACCACCGGCGGCCGGGCACCCGTCACGGGGCCCGGCCCTGCTCGCTGCGCACCTGAAAGGACAACCGTGAACACGGCCATCCATGTACAGCCCAACGGCCACATCGAGCACTTCCACCTGGCCGACGACCCCCAGCGCCAGCAGGCGGACATCGCCGCCGAGCTGGACGGCCCGGTCACCGCCTGGCGGCTCGGCCGCCACCTGACCGTCCACGCCGGCGTGACCGGCTACCGGCGCTCCCGCAACGGTGTCGCGCTCAGCACCTGGCAGGACCTCGCCGGCGGGCCCGGCCCGGACCTGCGCGGCCCCGTCGTCGCCACTGGGGCGCCGAGCGGTGACGGCCTGCTGCAGCCGCTCCCGGCCGCCAGCGCCGAGCTCGTCGAGCACTGGGCCCGCCTGCAGCGCGCGGCGGCCGTCGTCGCCAGCGCCCCCGAGGTGTCGGCCGCCCAGGCCACCGGCACCCGCAAGGTGCAGTGCGACGCGTACGCCGTACGCCAGGACCGGGCGAGCGGCCGGTGGGCGTTCGTCGTCCTGGACGGCATCGGAGACGACGAGGAGGTGCGGGCCCACGTCGGCCGGTGGGCGCCCGAGCTGGCCCGCGAAGCCGCCCTCCTGGGCGACCCGGCCGAGGCGATCATCCGGGTCCGCGCCCGGATCATCGACCGGGTGCGGCGGCTGCGGGGGCGGCGCTGGCACTACAGCGACCCGGGCGCGGTCGCGGTCGTCGCCGTTTATCACCCGGGCGACCCGCTGCTGCACCTGGCCTGGTCCGGCGACGCCCGCGCCTACCGGCTGTCCTACGTCGCCGGTCTCGACCCGCTGACGAAGGACCACAACTACGCGCAGGAGCTGCTGGACGCCGGCCGCACCCCCAGGCAGTGGGACCACAACTCGGTCACGGCCACCCTGGAGGACGGCGTGGTCGGCGTCGCGCGGTGCGATGTGGACATCTGCGCTCAGCTCATCCTCTGCTCGGACGGGGTGTATCACCCGCTGGAGACGCACGAGCCGGGCCTGCTGGAGATGGCTGCCGAGCTGGCGCTGGACGCGAAGGACAGCGCGGCCACGCTGGTCGCCGAGGCGCTGGCCATCGGCCGTAGGCGCAAGGAGGCGTGCGACAACGCGACCGCGCTCGTGGTGCGGTTCCCGCGGCCGGGCGCCTGAAAAAATCCCCCAGGGCAGAAATTTTCCCACGTAATCGGGCACAAACGGACATTGAGCGTAAAATAAGAGAATGGAGGGGGCTCCCTGGGTCTCCTCCGGACCACATCCAACCCCTGGAGGAGAACAGCATGACGACCGCGCCCGACACCACCATGCCCCTTCCCCCCTACCCGGGGCTGAACATCCTCGAGACCGTCGAGCGTCACGACGTCGACGGCGCCCAGGTCCGCAGCGCGCTGCGCCGCGTCAACAACGCCCTGGACATCGCCTGGGGCGCCGAGTGCGGCCTGACCAAGGGGCAGTTCACGCAGCTGGTCTGCCACTGCTTCTACAACCGGCTCCTCGATCAGGCGCTCAGGCGCCCCAGCACGTACGCCGTGGCCTTCCTCATCGAAGAGCTGGTCGGCGAACTCAGCGCCTGACCCCCACGGGCCGGGCGGCGGACAGCCCGCCGCCCGGTCCGTAGATATGCCACACCACTCGACTGAAAGAACCTCTTGGAGATCCGCATGACCGACACCGAGCCCAGCCGAAGCTGGTTCGTCGTCTTCAACGACGAACCGCACGCGATGCGCATCCTCGCCGTCCAGGCCGCCCCCGAAGACCCCGACGCCCACGCCGAGCTGTGCAGCGGCCTGTGGGTGGACTGCCTGTCCTTCTACGAGGTGAAGGCCGCCACCAGTGTCGAGGCCCGCCGCGCCGCCCGGCAGGTGTACGACATCGAACGCATCCGCGCCGTCCGCTCCCGCACCTGCCGCGCCCAGCGCCGCACCACCACCGCCCGGCCCGTCGACCAGGTCATCGACTTCGCCGCGCTCGCCCTGACCACCGCGGCGCAGGACCTGAACCTGAACAGCCGGGCCATCCGCTACGCCGACGCCCTGGCCACGTCCGCCCTGCGCGCCGGCTACCAGCACCGCTCCTGGAGGCAGCGGGAGCTGACGTTCGAGCAGTACGTCAACCAGCTCACGCTCACCTGCGCGGCAACCCTCTTCCAGTACGCCGCGCTGGCCGCGGCTGGCCGCAACGACGAGGCCGTGGCGCTGCTCGTCAACGCGCTCGCCGCCGCCACCTCCGACCTCTGACCCCTCCCCGATCACGGGCCGGGCCCCCAACTGCGGGGGCCCGGCCCCTTGCACACCACGAAGGAGAAACACCGTGCCCGACACCGGCGCCCGCCTGACCCGCATGAGGGTCTGCATCGACGACATGCTCGGCCCCTACGACGCCCAGCTCGACCCCACCCACCGGTGGAACGGCTGGCTGGTCCCCCAGTTCACCCTCGACACCGTCCGTCAGATCGCCGCCCGCACGCAGGAGCTGGCCGACGAGTACGGCCACGAAAGCTTCGACACCATCCACGTCATCGACGGCGGCACGCACCGCGGCGAGCCGCGCGTGGTCGTCGTGCACGTCCGCTGGCAGTACCACGACGACCAGCCCGAGCACGCCACCGAGGTCGTCCAGCCGAACGCCGAGGACCTGCACCCGATCGGCGGCTGCGAGTGGACCTGGTACGAGGCCGCCCCCGC
>NZ_JUJA01000080.1:40257-41376 GCF_001906585.1 Streptomyces kebangsaanensis
CCCGCCGCAAGGAGGCCGCCACCGCCCGCAAGATCCTCACCGCCCACAACCAGGCCGGCCGCATCAACCACGCCCTCGGCCAGCTGGGCATCGACCCCATCGTGCCCGCCAACGTTCAGGACGGCTTCCAGGTCCTCACCCCGGCCCTGCTCGTCGAGGCCGACCCCGAGGAGGAGCTGTACGCCGTCCACGCCGGCTGGGACGAGACCGAGCGCAAGGTCCGCCTCCTGCTCGGCCACTACTGGGGCGACGGCGGGTATCCCGGCCTGCGCCCCGGCCCCCTGGTCACCGGCCCCGACGACATAGCCAAGGCCCGCCACGAAGGCCCGACCGCCGAGCCGGCCAAGGACAACGCGCCGAGCTCGTGGGACCTGCGCAAGATCGCCGAGGAGGCCGCCAGGAACATCCCCAGCGACGTCACCTCCCACGACGCCGGCGAGATCACCCAGCTGCTCAGCGGCCTGGCCGCCGCAGTCCTGCACCTCGCCGACACCGTGTCCGGCACCTGCGGCCGTCCCTGACCCCACCAGCGAGCCGGGCCCCGCACCGCGAGGCCCGGCCCGAAGTCCACACCCGGAGGAAACCTTGGCCACGCGCGCCATCATCGCCCGCCCCACCGGCAGCGGCGGCTTCACCGGCCGCTACCTGCACCAGGACGGCAAACCCGACACCGCCGTAGGGCTGCTGCAGGACTTCGTCCTCAACGCACACGTCGGCGACGTCGAGGCCGCCACCCGCTTCCTGCTCGACGAGCACCCGAACGGCTGGCTCAACCTGCCCGCCTCCGACGGCGGCGGCGAGTGCTTCTGCCACAACGGCGACGGCTTGGACATGGGCCTGTTCACCGACCAGACGGACGGCGAAGGCGAATACGCCTACGTCCTGCACCCGGACCGGATCGAGGTCCTGGCCCGCGCCAGTGAAGGCTGGCAGACCATCCACACCACCGCTTGGAACTGACCTAGCACCTCCCTGATCGGCGCCCCGCCGCCCCGGCCGACCCCGGCCCGGACGGCGGGGCGCCGTCGTACCCGCACCCGAAGGAGCAACCGATGGATCAGCTCAACCTGTTCGCCGCCGCCGAGGAGACCGACGCCCCGGCGACGTTCACCGCCCGCC
>NZ_JUJA01000081.1:0-11128 GCF_001906585.1 Streptomyces kebangsaanensis
GCCGCGCTCGCGGGCTGCGCCGCCGCGCAGCGCACCGCGACCGCCGTCGCGCTGCTGGGCGCCGG
Source organism: Streptomyces kebangsaanensis (assembly GCF_001906585.1). GTDB lineage: Bacteria > Actinomycetota > Actinomycetes > Streptomycetales > Streptomycetaceae > Streptomyces > Streptomyces kebangsaanensis. The sequence continues at coordinate 66 of NZ_JUJA01000081.1, forward strand.
CATCGTCCTCACCCTGGTCTCGGCCGTCATCGCGGGACCGCTGCTGGTGCGCCCGCTGATCCGGGTGCTGGGCGGGGGCTTCCCGGCGCTGTTCGGCACCATCGGGCGGATGAGCCAGCGCAACGCGCTGCGCAACCCGCGCCGCACCGGTGCCACCGCGGCCGCCCTGATGGTGGGCCTCGCCCTGGTCGGCGGGATGTCGGTGGCCAGCGCCTCCATGACCCGGTCCATCGACCGTCAGATCGAGAAGACGCTCGGTGCCGACTTCGTCGTGCAGAATCGTAACTTCCAGCCGTTCCCGCCGGAGGTCACGGACAAGGTCCGTGCCACGCCCGGCGCCGGCACCGTCGTACGGCAGCGGTTCGCGGCGGTCGCGGTGGCGCTGCCGGACGGCAAGCGCGTCGAGACCACCGCCTCCGGATACGACCGGCGGCTGGACTCCGTGGCCCACATCAACTACGTCCACGGCGACACGGCGACGGCGCTCGCCGACGGGCACGTCGCCATGGACGCCGGCTTCGCCGGCAAGCACGGGGTGCGGCCCGGCAGCGTGCTGCCCGTCGAGTTCCAGGGCGGACGGCGGGCACGGCTGACCGTGGGCGCGCTGACCAACCAGGACGCGGCCGAGGGGTTCGGCATCGAGGGCGGCGTGTACTTCGGCATCGGCACCGTGGAGAAGTACGTGCCCGGCACCCCGGACGCGGCGCTGTACGTGAACGCGGCCCCCGGCACGGGCACCGGCCGGCTCCGCTCCCACCTGGAGAGGGCCCTCGCCGCGTACCCCAATGTGCAGGTGCGCGACCAGGCGGACTACAAGAAGCTGGTCCACGACCAGATCGCGGTGCTGCTCTACCTCGTGTACGCGCTGCTCGGGCTCGCCATCGTCATCGCCGTGCTCGGGGTCGTCAACACCCTCGCCCTGTCGGTGGTGGAGCGGACCCGGGAGATCGGTCTGCTGCGGGCCATCGGGCTGGCCCGGCGCCAGCTGCGGCGGATGATCCGGCTGGAGTCGGTGGTGATCGCGGTCTTCGGCGCGGTCCTCGGTCTGGCGCTGGGGCTGGTGTGGGGGGTGTGCGCCCAGCGGGTGCTGGCCCTGCAGGGGATCAGGACGCTGGCGATCCCCTGGGGCACGATCGTCGCGGTGGTGATCGGCTCGGCGGTCGTGGGCGTCGTGGCGGCCCTGCTGCCCGCGCTGCGCGCCTCCCGCATGAACGTTCTGGCGGCCATCGCGCACGAGTGAGGGAGACCCTGCGGGCGCGTGGCCTGCGGTGTCCGGATGCTGGAATTCCGCCCGGCCCGCGGCCACGCATTGATCTGATCATCACATGACCGATCTGCGCATACGGCCGGCGACCGCCGCCGACCTCGACACCGTACTGGCCTTCTGGAAGACGTCCGCGGAGGGCACGAGCATCAGCGACGACCGGGAGGGGATGGCGCGGCTGGTCGCCCGCGATCCGGAGGCGCTGTTGCTGGCGGAACAGGACGGCGAGCTGACCGGGACGGTGATCGCGGGATTCGACGGCTGGCGCTGCCACCTGTACCGGCTGGCCGTGCACCCGGACCGGCGGCGGCAGGGCATCGGCTCGGCCCTGCTGGCGGCGGCCGAGGAGCGGTTCGTACGGCTCGGCGGGCGGCGCGGCGACGCCATGGTGCTCACCCGCAACGAGACCGCGCAGCACGCCTGGCGCGCGGCGGGCTACGCGCCCGAGGAGCGCTGGCGGCGCTGGGTGAAGCCCCTCGCCGGCTGATCCCCGAGCCTTTCTTTGCCCATCCTTTACCATGGGAGGATCACTCGGTCCGTCATGAAAGGTTGTGAGCGTCCGCCCATGGGCGAGCCTCCTCGCGCGCGACATAGCGCGCCCGTCCCTGTCCTGTCCGACCATGGGACGAGGGTGACCCGATGACCGAAGTGCTCCTGCTGCTGGTGGCGGTGGTGCTCTGCCTCGCCTGCGGCGCCTTCGTCGCAGCCGAGTTCTCGCTGACCACCGTCGACCGCAAAGCCCTGGAGCGGGCCGCCGAGCGCGGCGAGCGCGGCGCGGCGGGCGCCCTGAGGGCCGTACGGAACCTGACGTTCCAGCTCTCCGGGGCACAGCTCGGCATCACCGTCACCAACCTGGTGGTCGGCATGCTCGCCGAGCCGTCGATCGCCAGGCTCCTGGCGGGTCCGCTCCAGTCGCTCGGCATCTCCCGGTCCGCCGCGACCTCGGTGGCGCTGATCCTGGGCACGGCCCTGTCCACGGTGTTCCTGATGGTGGTGGGCGAGCTGGTGCCCAAGAACTGGGCGATCTCCTCACCGCTGGCGGTGGCCCGGCAGGTGGGCAACCCGCAGCGCTGGTTCAGCGCCGCCTTCCGCCCCTTCATCACCCACCTGAACAACTCGGCGAACCGTGTGGTGCGCCGGCTCGGGATCGAGCCCGCCGAGGAACTCGCCTCCGCGCGCGGCCCCCAGGAGCTCGCCGCCCTGGCCCGGCACTCCGCCAGGGAGGGCGCCCTGGAGGCGGACACCGCCGAGCTGTTCGTGCGGACGCTCAACCTCGCCGACCTGACCGCGGAGAACGTGATGACCCCGCGCGTCCAGGTCGTCGCCCTCGACGCCCAGGCGACCTGCGAGGACGTCGCGAACGCGACCCGGGCGACCGGGTTGTCCCGCTTCCCCGTGTACCGCGGCGGCCTCGACTCGGTCGTCGGCACCGCCCATGTCAAGGACGTGCTGGCGGTGCCCGCCGAGCGCCGCACACGCATGCGTGTCTCCGAGATCATGCGCGAGCCGCTGCTGGTCCCCGAGTCGCTGACCGTCGACCGGCTGCTGGACCGGCTGTCCGGCACGCGCACGATGGCGGTCGTCATCGACGAGTACGGCGGCACCGCGGGGGTGGCGACGCTGGAGGACATCGTCGAGGAGGTCGTCGGCGAGGTGCGCGACGAGCACGACCCGCACGAGACGCCCGACCTCGCCCCGGCCGGGGCCGACGAGGAGGGACGCGGCCTGTACTCGGCGGACGGCTCCGCGCGCATGGACCAACTCGCCCGGGTGGGGCTGCGGGTGCCGGAGGGGCCGTACGAGACGCTCGCCGGCCTCGTCGCCACCGAGCTCGGCCGGATTCCCGAGACGGGCGACATCCTCCAGGTCGCCGGCTGGCAGCTGGACGTGGTGGACGCGAGCGGACGCCGGGCCGCGCGCGTGCTGCTGCACGCGCCGCTCGACGACGAGCAGAGCGAGGAGCACGGCGGGGAACACGCGCGGCAGGCCGGACAGCCTCGGGCGCACGACGGGAAGAGGGCCGGCCGGTGACCGCCGTACAGATCCTGATCGGTCTGGCGACCCTGGTCGTCAACGCCTTCTTCGTGGGCGCCGAGTTCGCGCTGATCTCGGTGCGCCGCAGTCAGGTCGAGCCGTACGCCGAGGGGGGCGACCGGCGTGCCAGGAGCGTGCTGTGGGGCCTGGAGCACGTGTCCGCGCTGCTGGCGGCCGCTCAGCTCGGCATCACCCTGTGCACGCTGGTCCTCGGTGTGGTCGCCGAGCCCGCGATCGCGCATCTGCTGGAGCCGGTGTTCCACGCGGTGGGCATGCCCTCGAGCGCGGGCCACGCGGTGTCGTTCGTGATCGCGCTGGCCCTGGCGACGTATCTGCACATGCTGCTCGGCGAGATGGTGCCGAAGAACATAGCGCTCGCGGAGCCGGTGCGCAGCGCGCTGCTGCTCGGCCCGCCGCTGGTCGCGCTCTCCCGGGCACTGCGCCCGGTGATCTTCACCGTGAACACGTTCGCGAACACCCTGCTCAAGCTGTTGCGGGTGGAGACCAAGGACGAGGTCTCGGCGACCTTCACGGACACGGAGCTGGCCGAGATCGTCAAGGACGCCACCGCGGCCGGCCTCATCGACGACCGGGCGCAGGAGCGGCTGCACGACGCGCTGGAGCTCGGCAGCCGGCCGGTGCGCGACGTGGTGCTTCCGCTGGAGCGCGTGGTGTACGCGAGTCTGGGCGTCACGCCGGAGCGGCTGGAGCAGCTGTCGGCCGAGTCCGGCTTCTCCCGCTTCCCCGTGGTCGACGAGGGGCGCCGGATCGTCGGCTACCTGCATGTGAAGGACGCCCTGGACGCCGCGCCGCGCGACGTGCCGTTCCGGCTGCGGGACATGCGCCCCATCGCGCGGGTCCGGGAGGGAACGCCGCTGGACGACGTGCTCACCGCGATGCGGGGCAGCCGTACGCACCTGGCGGCGGTGCTGGGGGCGGACGGACGGCTGGCGGGCCTGGTGACGATGGAGGACGTGCTGCGGGAGCTGTTCGGCCGGCAGGTGTGAGCGGGACACCGGGACGCCCGTGAACCGACCGACCGCGTGGTATGGCGGGTGGGGTGCCGGGATACCATCGCTCACGCCATGCAGAAGAATCCCGCATACTCCAGCCTGGTCACGGTCGGCGACTCCTTCACCGAGGGCATGTCGGACCTGCTGCCCGACGGTTCCTACCGGGGCTGGGCCGACCTCCTCGCCGCCCGGATGGCCGCCCGCACGCCCGGCTTCCGGTACGCCAACCTCGCCGTGCGGGGCAAGCTCATCGGGCAGATCGTCGACGAGCAGGTGGAGACGGCGGCGGCCATGCGGGCCGACGTGGTGACGCTGGTGGGCGGCCTGAACGACACGCTGCGGCCCAAGTGCGACATGGGCAGGGTGAAGGGTCTGCTGACCGAGGCGGTGGAGCGGCTGGCGCCGTCGTGCGAGCGGCTCGTGCTGATGCGCAGCCCGGGTCGGCAGGGCCCCGTGCTGGAGCGCTTCCGGCCGCGCATGGAGGAGCTGTTCGCCTGTGTCGACGAGCTCGCCGCACGGCACGGCGCGCTCGTCGTCGACCTGTACGGGGCGCCGTCGCTGGGCGACCCGCGGCTGTGGGACGTGGACCGGCTGCACCTGACGGCGGAGGGCCACCGCCGGGTCGCGGAGGCGGTGTGGCAGACGCTCGGCCACGAGCCGGAGGACACCGAGTGGCGTACGCCGATGCCGGCGACCGTGCCACCGGGCTGGCTCACCCGCCGGGCCGCGGACGCCCGCTTCGCCCGGCAGCATCTGCTGCCCTGGATAGGCCGGCGGCTGACCGGCCGCTCCTCCGGTGACGGCCGGCCGCCGAAGCGGCCCGAGCTGCTGCCCTTCGAGGGCCTCGCCCGGCCGTCGGCCGACGCGGAGCTCCCGTAGCCTCTCGCAGCTTCTCGTAGTTTCCGACGAACACCCCCGCGGCGCCGACCTGCACGAATCGCCAGTAGACTCTGCACACGTGACTTCAGCGCCCGCCAAGCCCCGCATCCCGAACGTCCTCGCCGGACGCTACGCCTCCGCCGAGCTCGCCACGCTCTGGTCGCCCGAGCAGAAGGTGAGGCTGGAGCGGCAGCTCTGGCTCGCCGTGCTGCGCGCCCAGAAGGACCTCGGCATCGAGGTCCCGGACGAGGCGATCGCCGACTACGAGCGGGTCCTCGACCAGGTGGACCTGGCCTCGATCGCGGAGCGCGAGAGGGTCACGCGGCACGATGTGAAGGCGCGGATCGAGGAGTTCAACGACCTCGCCGGGCACGAGCACGTGCACAAGGGCATGACCTCCCGCGACCTGACGGAGAACGTCGAGCAGCTGCAGATCCGGCTCTCGCTGGAGCTGATGCGGGACCGCACGGTGGCCGTCCTGGCCCGGCTGGGCAGGCTGGCCGCCGAGTACGGCGAGCTGGTCATGGCCGGCCGCTCGCACAACGTCGCCGCGCAGGCCACCACCCTCGGCAAGCGTTTCGCGACCGCGGCGGACGAGCTGCTGGTGGCCCACGGGCGGGTCGAGGAGCTGCTGGGCCGCTACCCGCTGCGCGGCATCAAGGGCCCGGTCGGCACGGCCCAGGACATGCTGGACCTGCTCGGCGGCGACGCGGCCAAGCTCGCGGAGCTGGAGCGGCGCATCGCCCACCACCTCGGCTTCTCACAGGCGTTCACCTCGGTCGGCCAGGTCTACCCGCGCTCGCTGGACTACGAGGTCGTCACCGCGCTGGTGCAGCTGGCGGCGGCGCCCTCCTCGCTGGCGAGGACGATCCGGCTGATGGCCGGGCACGAGCTGGTCACCGAGGGCTTCAAGCCGGGCCAGGTCGGCTCCTCGGCGATGCCGCACAAGATGAACACCCGCTCCTGCGAACGCGTCAACGGCCTGATGGTGATCCTGCGCGGCTACGCCTCGATGACCGGCGAGCTGGCGGGCGACCAGTGGAACGAGGGTGACGTGTCCTGCTCGGTGGTGCGCCGGGTCGCGCTGCCGGACGCGTTCTTCGCGCTGGACGGCCTGCTGGAGACGTTCCTGACGGTGCTCGACGAGTTCGGCGCCTTCCCCGCGGTGATCGCTCGGGAGCTGGACCGCTATCTGCCGTTCCTGGCGACCACCAAGGTGCTGATGGGTGCGGTGCGGGCCGGGGTCGGCCGCGAGGTCGCCCACGAGGCGATCAAGGAGAACGCCGTCGCCACCGCGCTGGCGATGCGCGAGCGGGGCGCCGAGCGCAACGACCTGCTCGACAAGCTCGCCGCCGACGAGCGCCTCCCGCTCGACCGTGCGCGGCTGGAGGAGCTCATGGCGGACAAGCTGTCCTTCACCGGAGCGGCGGCCGACCAGGTCGGCGTGGTCGTGGGCCGGATCGAGGAGATCGTGAAGCAGCACCCCCAGGCCGCGGCCTACACCCCTGGGGCGATCCTCTGACCCGCTTCACCCCGGCGGAACTGGAGGCCGCCCGCGACCGTCCGGTACCGGATGTCGTCGCGGACGGCCTCCGCGTGCTGTTCTGCGGGATCAACCCCGGTCTGATGACGGCCGCGACCGGCCACCACTTCGCCCGGCCGGGCAACCGGTTCTGGCCGGTGCTGCACCGGTCGGGCTTCACCCCGAGGCTGCTGAAGCCTTCCGAGCAGGGCGAGTTGCTGTCGTACGGGCTGGGCATCACGAACGTGGTGGCGCGGCCGACGGCCCGGGCCGAGGAGCTGACGCCCGAGGAGTACCGCGAGGGCGGGCGGCTGCTGGCGCTGAAGGTGGCGCGGCTGCGACCGAGGTGGCTGGCCGTGGTCGGCGTCACCGCGTACCGGGCGGCGTTCGGCGACCGCAAGGCCCAAGTGGGGCCGCAGGAACGGACGATCGGCGACACACGCGTGTGGGTGCTGCCCAACCCGAGCGGGCTGAACGCGCACTGGACGGCCGAGACGATGGCTGAGGAGTTCGCACGGCTGAGGATGGCCGCACAGGCGCCCTGACGGCACTCGCCGCCCCGGTCCGGACCGAGTACGATCCGCCCAACACGCGCACGAGCTGGGAGGACGGACGGTGGGGCGGCTGACCGGCGGGGATCCCTCGCTGCTGCGAAGGATCAATTCCGCGGTGGTGCTGCACGCACTGCGCGCCACGGACTGTGCGACGCTCACGGAGGTCACCCGGGTGACCGGGCTGTCCCGGCCGACGGTCGAGGGCGTCGTGGAGGACCTCATCACGGCGGGGCTGGTCGTCGAGAAGGCGGCCGAGGAGGGTGCCGCCCGGCGGCAGGGACGGCCCGCACGGCGGTTCCGGTTCCGGGCCGAGGCCGGACACCTGCTGGGGCTGGAGATCGGCGCGCACCGGGTGACCGCGCTGCTGGCGGACCTGGACGGCCGTGTGGTGGGCGCCCAGACCAAGGACGTGGAGGAGACGGCCCGGGCGGACGAGCGCCTCGAGCGGCTGCGCGGCGCGGTCGCCGAACTGCTGCGCCGGGCCGGCACCCCGCGCAGCTCGCTGCGGGCCGTCGGGGTCGGCACGCCCGGCATCGTGGAGGCGGACGGCACCGTGCGGCTGGGCACCGCGCTGCCCGGGTGGACGGGCCTGCGTCTGGGCGAACGGCTCAGCCGTTCCTTCAAATGCCCGGTGCTCGTGGAGAACGACGCGAACGCCGCGGCGGTCGCCGAGCACTGGAAGGGGGCGGCCACCGAGTCCGACGACGTGGTCTTCGTGCTGGCGGGGCTGAGTCCGGGCGCCGGTTCGCTGATCGGCGGGCGGCTGCACCGCGGGTACGGCGGAGCCGCCGGCGAGATCGGCGCGCTGCACCTGCTGGGCCGGGGGGAGACGCCCGAGACGCTGCTGTCCACCACGGACCAGCCGCTGCACCCTCTGGACGAGCAGGCGGTCGCCGAGGTCTTCGCGCTGGCCCGCGAGGGCCACCGGCGGGCCCGTGCGGCCGTGGACCGCTTCATCCAGCGGCTCGTCCACGACGTGGCGGCGCTCGCGCTGGCCCTGGACCCCGAACTGGTCGTCGTCGGCGGCTGGGCGGCCGGTCTGGACGGCGTACTGGAGCCGCTGCGGCGCGAGCTGGCCCGCTACTGCCTGCGGCCGCCCCGGGTGACCCTCTCGATGCTCGGCGAGGCGGCCGTGGCGACGGGCGCGCTGCGGCTGGCCCTCGACCACGTCGAGGAGCAGCTGTTCGCGGTGGAGGGCACGGTGACGGCCCGCCGCTGAGAGCGGTGCCGGGGTGTCAGGAGGCCTGGCGCTCCGGCCCGTGGTGGATCTCCATGCCGCCCGAGTCCCCGAAGGTCAGCCGGCAGGTGTCCGCGCGGTAGGTGGCGACGGAGATCGCGGCGGTGCGCCCCCGGGCGACGAAGCGGGTGGTGACGACGAGGACGGGCGCGCCGGGCAGCCGGTCGAGCTCCTTGGCGTCGTCCGCGCGGGCCGAGCCCAGCTCGACGGAGCGCTCCCGTCCCTCCAGCTCGAGGCGCTGCAGCTCGCGCAGTACGGCACGCGCGCGTGCGGGTCCGGACGGTGCGTCGATCGCGGTCAGGTCGGGTACGGACGCGGCCGGAACGTAGAGCAGTTCGGCGGCGACCTGCTGGCCGTTGCCCGTCCGCGACCGGCGCACGATGTGCACGGCCTCCTCGCTGCCGCTCTCCAGGGCGGCGGCGACCGCGGCGGGCGGGACCGCGTGTGTGCAGTCCACGCTCTGCCAGGCGTCACCGGCCGTCCCGGGCCAGTCGTGCTGCTCGGTGCCGACGGCCACGCCCATGCGCGGGGGTGCGACGGTCGTACCGACGCCGCGGCGACGCTGCAGCCGTCCTTCCAGCTCCAGCTGTTCCAGGGCCTGACGGAGCGTGGCACGGGCCACGCCGAAACGGGCGGCGAGCTCCCGCTCGTTGGGCAGGACCTCGCCCACCGAGAACTCGGAGTCCAGTGCCTCACTGAGCACGGTCCTGAGATGCCAGTACTTCGGCTCCGGCACCGATTCCAGCTGCGTGGTCCCCACCCTGTCCTCCGCGGTCGCTGTGGTTCGCCGGCGTTTTGGCGCCCTTGTTTATTAAAGGTTGTTGTACTTATCTGCGACCTTAGGGCGACCCCCACCCTTGGTCAAGACCAATCATCGACCCCTTGGGCGGCGCACGGGCGCGTGTCGCACGGCGTTCACAAGCCGTTCGCGCCGAGGTGCGTGCGTGGTGTCACGGCAAAGCCCCCGTGGCGGGGACGGGGTGGCTGCGGCAGCCGGCCGGACGGTCCGGCGCGGGGACTCAGGCGTCGGCCAGGGTCCGCAGCTTGTCGGGGTTGCGGATGACGTAGACGGCCTGGACGCGCCCGTCGGCGACGTCCAGCTGGAAGACGCTGTCGGGCTTGCCGCCGGACAGGACCAGCAGCGCGGGCCCGCCGTTGAGTTCCAGGAGGCGCACGGACGGGTCCGGGACGCCCGTCCGCGCCACGCCGACGAGGAAGCGGCCGACCTTGTCGGCACCCCGAAGAACCCGCAGCGGCGCCTTGGACTTGCCGCCGCTGTCACCCACCAGCCGGGCGTCCGGCGCGAGCAGCGACACCAGCTCCTCCAGGCCGCCGCCCGCCGCCGCGGCCAGGAACCGCTCGGTCAGGTCGCGCCGCTGGGCGGGGTCGACCTCGTAGCGGGGCCGCCGTTCCTCGACGTGCCTGCGGGCCCGTCCGGCCAGTTGGCGCACCGCGGGCTCGCCGCGGTCGAGCAGGGCGGCGATCTCCGCGTACGGGTAGCCGAAGGCCTCCCGGAGGACGAACACCGCGCGCTCCAGGGGCGACAGCGTCTCCAGGACGACCAGCACGGCCAGCGACACGGAGTCGGCGAGCACGGCCCGCTCCGCCGCGTCCGGGACGGTCCCGGTGAAGTCGGTGACCAGGGGGTCCGGCAGCCACGGGCCGACGTACGACTCGCCGCGCGCCTTGATCCGGCGGATCCGGTCGACCGCGAGGCGGGTGGTGACGCGCACCAGATACCCGCGCGGGTCGCGCACGGCGCTCCGGTCGGCGCCGGACCAGCGCAGCCAGGCCTCCTGGAGGACGTCCTCGGCGTCGGCCACCCGGCCGAGCATGCGGTAGGCGACGCCCATGAGGACGGGCCGGTGCTCCTCGAAGACGTCGGCCCCCGTTTCGGTGGTCACGACCCCATCCCAGCCGACACCCGCGGCCGTGTCCAGGCGCCGGGCTCCGTGTCGCCGCGGCGCCGGCGGGATCCGCCGAACCCGGGGGCTACCCGCGGGTAGCAATTGCTGACAAGCTGTCTACCCGTCGTCCGTCAGCGATTCCCGACGAGGAGCGCCCATGTCCGCCACCGTCTCCTTCAAGGTCCCCTCCGCGCACGGCCCGCGGACCGTGACCCTCTCCTACGCGCGCGTGGGCAGCGGCGAGCCGCTGCTCCTGCTGCACGGCATCGGGCATCACCGGCAGGCCTGGGACCCGGTGGTCCACCTGCTCGCCGCCGAGCGCGAGGTGATCACCGTGGACCTGCCGGGCTTCGGCGTCTCCCCCGCGCTGCCCGACGGGCTGCGGCACGACCTGCCCACGATGAACGCCACGCTGAGCGCCCTGTGCGAGGCGCTGGAGATCGAACGCCCCCATGTGGCGGGCAACTCCCTGGGCGGCCTGCTGGCCCTGGAACTGGGCCGCGAGAAGCTCGTACGGTCCGTCACGGCCCTGTCCCCCGCCGGGTTCTGGACCCGGACCGAGCGGCGTTACGCCTTCGGCCTGCTGCAGACGATGCGCGGCATCGCGCGGCGGATGCCGCTGCCGCTGGTCGAGCTGCTCTCCCGCACGGCGG
>NZ_JUJA01000081.1:11157-14227 GCF_001906585.1 Streptomyces kebangsaanensis
CCCGGCCCGCCCGCCGTTCGCCCGAGGCCGTGGTCGCCGAGACGCTCGCCCTGGCGCGGGCCGCCGGCTTCGAGGACACCCTCCGGGCAGGCGTCGGCGTCCGGTTCACCGACGACGTCCCCGGCATCCCCGTCACCGTGGCCTGGGGCACCAGGGACCGGCTGCTGGTACGCCGTCAGGGGGTGCGCGCCAAGCAGATCATCCCCCGGGCCCGCCTGATACGGCTGCCCGGCTGCGGACACGTCCCGATGAACGACGACCCGGCACTGGTCGCCCGCGTGATCCTCGACGGCAGCCGCTGACCCCCGCCGGCCTCGCCGGCCTCACCGGCTGCGCGAGCAGGACGGCACCGTGCTCCTCGCACAGGCGCTCCGGCCCGGCCGGATCAGGCAGTAACCGGCTTTTTCGCAGGTGAAGTTGATTGTCAGTGGTCGCCTCTACGGTTTTTCCATGACGCGATCCATGCAGGCCGTGGCCTATTGCCGACCCTCCGTGCTGGAGTCCGCCGCGGGCGGACAGCACCTGGGACTCGAGACCTCACGGGGTACGACCCCCTCGGGCGTCCAGGACCATCCTCGTTTCTTCGCGGGTTTCCTGACGTCTCCTCAGGTGGCTTCCGCCGGGCTGCTGGCGGTGGCGGACGTGGCGGCCGCCCGCTATTACCAGCCGCAGTTGCGCGCCTCCCTCGACCCGGTGGTGACGGGGAACGGCGACCGGCTGCGCTTCGAGTCGTTCTCCGGCTGCTGCGGGGTGTACGCACGCCTGGACGTGCTCCGGTCCGGCCTGGACGACGGCGAGGTGGGGCACGGCACGACGAACGTCGACGTCAACAACCCGCTGCGCGAGGCGCTGTCCCGGATCGGCCCGGACGATCCGCTCCATCTGCGGGTGGGTCCGGAGGAGATGGCCGTGACCACGCTGGACGGACCGGTGGTGGAGAAGAAGGTGCCGCTGCCGGACCGGTGGCTGCGGGGGTTCGCCGAGGCCCAGGTCATAGCGGCCGGCTTCGATCTGCGGGCCGAGCTGCCGGCGGCCGAGGCGGTGCGGTTCCTGCGGTCGTTGCCCCGGAGCGGGCCGCGGGGTGCCGCGAGCGGTCCGCGGTGGGTGGTGCCGGCGGGGCGCGCCCTGCGGCCGACCACCCGGCCCGTGCCGGGCGCGGTGTGCCTGCCCGGTCCGGAGCGGCTGGCCGCGTTGCAGCGGGTGCTGAGGCATGCGACGGCCCTGCGCGTGTACGGCCCGGCGGTCACCGGAGGCGCCGCCGCCACGTCCAGTGCCTGGGAGGCGGTCCTGCCGGGCATGCGGCTCACGCTGACGCTGTCGCCCGACGCCTCGCGCGGGTTCTCCGGCGAGGGCGGGGTGCTGGACGCCCTCGCCACCGACGAGGCGGCCGAGGACGCGGAGCTGATCGCGGTGCTGCTGGCCTGGGAGCCCCGCGTCGACGTCGCCGATCTCGCCACCGCCTCCGGACTCACCCCGGAGCGGGTCCGCGCGGCGCTGGTCCGGCTCGGCACCTCGGGCCGGGTCGGATACGACACCGCGGAGGCGGCGTACTTCCACCGGGAGCTGCCCTACGACGCCGGGCGTGCCGAGCGGCACAACCCGCGCCTGCGGGACGCCCGCGCTCTCGTCGCCGCGGGAGCGGTCGCTCAGGACGGCGCTCTGGCGACGGTGACGGCCGAGGACGGGCACGTGCACCGGGTGCGTGAGGAGAAGGGGGTGCTCAGCTGCAGCTGCCTGTGGTGGGCGAAGTACCGGGGCGGGCGCGGGCCCTGCAAGCACGCGCTGGCGGTGCGGATGGCGCGGCGGGGCACCGCCGCGGTGGAGCGGGACGTGGCACGGGTCGACGGGGGTGTGCGATGACATCGCTGGTCGAGGCGGTGCGGGCCGGGCGGACGGCCGAGGTGATCGGCCTGCTGGAGGGGATGACCGACGCCGAACGGCGTGCGGCCTTCCCCGAGTTGAAGGCACTGCGCAAGGAGCTCAGAGCGGCGCGCTGGGACGAGCCGTCCCGCCGCGCCTATCCGGCGCTGTACGTGGCCGGGACCGCGTGCCAGACCGGCGCGGCCGGTGCGGCGAGCTGGATCGCCGCCGCTGACATGCGCTGGTCGGGGGTCTCCCCGGCGGTGCTGGTCCACATCCTCGCCGACCGGGAGGCCGACTGGCTCGCCGACCTGGTGCACCGGCTCGCCCAGCGGCCGGCCTCCGCGCGGGTGCCCTACGAGCTGATGTCCGCCCTGGTGCGGCTGGCCGGCTGCCCGGTGCCGACGACCGACGCCTATGTGCGCGGCTGGGTGGAGCACATAGGCGGCTCCTGGAGGCGCGGCGACACGGTGCTGGACCGGCTGCGCGGCGATCCGCACCTCGCGGAGCTCGTGGCCGCCCTCTTCGAGACGAACGACATCGGCGGCCTGCTGGAGTGGGGGACGAACGAAGGCCCCAACAGCTGGAACGACGCCCTCGCGCGGCTCACCGTGGAGGGCGCGCTGGACCGAAGCGCGACGGTCGACGGGTGTGTGGCCCGTCTGCTGCGGGGCGGCACGACCGCCGACCACCGGGTGTTCCTGCGCGTACTGAGGTCCTTGGCGCTCACTCACGAGGAGCAGCGTGGGCGGGTGGCCGACTGGCTGGCGCTGGCCTCGGACGCGGTGTCCCCGGTGGCCTCGCACGCCCAGTCGGTGCTGGGCGCGCTGGCCCTGGACGGGCGGCTGGCGCATCGGCACCTGGCCGAGCTGTCCGGAGCCGTGCTGTTCCGCCCGGAGCGCAAGCTGGTACGGGCGCAGCTCGTGCTGCTGGGCAAGGTGCTCGCCCGGGACGCCGGCGCGGCCGACGGGCTGCTGCCCGCCGTCGCGCAGGCCTTCGGACACGAGGACGCCGCTGTGCAGGAGCGGGCGCTCAAGCTCGCGGAGCGGCACGTGAAGAAGGTGCGGTCCGATGACGTACGTTCCGAACTCGCCTTCGCGGCAGAACAGTTGATCCCTGCCCTGCGCGGCCGGGCGGTCGGGTCGCTGGGCGCGGCTCCGGCGGACGCGGCCCCGGTGCACGAGGAGGTGCTCCCACCGGTTCCCGAGCC
>NZ_JUJA01000081.1:14248-18429 GCF_001906585.1 Streptomyces kebangsaanensis
CCGGCGCCGGCCTCGGCCGCCGAGCTCGCCGAGGAGGTGGGGGCCGCATCGGCCTCCGACGCCGACGTGGCCGGTTTCGAACGCGCCCTGGACGGGCTGGTGCGCCACGCCCACCGGGACCGGGAGGCCCTGCTGGAGGCGCTGGAACCGGTGATCTCCCGCCGTTGGTGGAACGACACCGACCGGTTCCACGGCCTGCGGGCCGAACACCACTTCAACCATCGGACCGTCTTCAGCCCGTACGACGGCCTGGACCTGTTGCTCGCCACGTTGCGGGGGAGGTTGAGCGCTGCCGCGCTGCACGCGGTGCTCCGGCGCGACACACCGGCCATGACCTGTGTGCACGGCGCGATGTCCCGGGCGTTCGACGCCCGCCTGTGGGAGGTGGCGTACCGGATCCGCACGGAGCCCCTGCCGTTCCTGCTCTCGACGCCCACCTGGAGCACGGGTCTGCTGGAGCCGGAGGAGCTGGTGGAACGGCTCGAGACGTACCGGCGTCTGGGGGCGCGTGTCGCGGCGGCCGACTTCGCGCAGGCGCTGCTGCGCGTGCGGCGCGGGGACCGTGCGGCGGCGACGGCCGCGGCGGAGCGGGCGGCGGCCCTGGGCACGGCGGAAGGAACGCGGCTCGCCCACTGGCTGACCGCCGGCGCTCCCGCGCTGCCGCGGGTCCGGCGACGTACGTCGGGGTCTCGCATAGTCGTGGAGACCGGTGAACTCCTGGAGCTGCAGGAGGACTTCCCGGCTCCTTTCCGCGCGCTGGGCAGGCCGACGAGCGCCTTCGGGGAGGACCGGTACTGCTTCCACTGGAGCGACTCCCTGCGAGCCCACTGGACGGCCGTGCTGCCCGAGATGCGTGAGCTGGTGGCCGTGCGGCTGCTGCGGGACCTGTCCGCCGTGGCCGTGGACGACACCCGGGGCGCGGCCTCCGTCCTCCCCCTGCTCGCCGAGTCAGGCGGCGAGGCGGGCGAGGCGACCCACCTGTGCCTGGCGTACGGGCTGGGGGCCCGGCATCCGGAGGACCGGCTCGCCGCCGTGGACGCGCTGCTCGTCCTCGCCGCGCGCGGGCAGCTGGACACCGCCCGCCTCGGCGCGGATCTCGGGCAGCTGGCGCGGCACGGTTGCGTGAAGCCGCTGCGGCTGGCGGAGTCACTGCGCACGGCCGCCGCCACCGGGGCACAGGCCACCGTGTGGGGTCTGCTCAGCCATGGGCTGCCGCCGCTGCTCGCCGATCTCGCGGCCGACGGGCCGTCCGGCCCGGTGCGCGGGCTCGGGGACCTGCTGGCCGTGGCCGCCGAATGCGCCGAGCGGTCGGGTGCGCGGGGCGAGCTGCCGCACCTGGCGCGGGCGGCGGACCGGCGCGGCTCGTCGCGCCTGGTCTCGGAGGCCCGCCGGCTGCGCGGCACGCTCGTGAAGGAGGTGACCGCCGCCTGACCGGGCCCCTCCCGGCACACGACCTCGAAAACAAGCGCAGAAGCAACCGCAAAAGGCGCGGAACACCATTTTACTCATCGGTCACAAAGCGTTCGTGATCACGCAACACGGTTCCTTCACAGTGGCTGCATGACTCGAGACATGTCGGACGTGACGCGGGCGGGGCACGGTCGTCCGGTGCACCACTGGCGGCGGGGCGTCGTCGAACTGGCCGCGCTCCTCACGGCGGTCGCCGTGGCCGACGGGGTGGCGAACCTGATCGGGCACGGACCGGACGGCCCGGCCCTGCTGGTGATCGCGGCGTTCGCGCTGGTCGTGACGGCGGCCTTCCACATCTGGTGGGCGCGACGCCGCGGTCACGCGCCGCCCGGGGCGGACACCCTCGCCCGGCCGCCCGCCGCCCCCGCGGCGCCCGTGGAGGCGGCGGGAGAGAGCGCGCTGTGGCGGATGCGGACGACGGTGCGCGACGCGCCCGGCTCGCTGGCCGCTCTGTGCACGGCGCTGGCCGCCCACCGCGTGGACATCCTCAGCCTGCAGACGCACCCACTGGCCGAGGGCACGGTGGACGAGTTCCTGCTGCGCGCGTCCGGCGGGACCGAGGCGTCCGCCATCACCCGGGCGGTCTCGCTGGCCGGCGGAACCGGCACGTGGATCGAGCGGGCCGACACGCACGACCTGGTGGACGTGCCGACGCGGGTCCTGGGCCTGGCCACGCGCACGGCGCTGAACGCGGCGGAACTTCCTCTGGCGCTGCGGCAGCTGCTCGGGCGGTGCACCATCCGCTCGCTGCCGGCCAGGCCGGCCGGCGGCGGCCGTGGCCCCGCGGAGGTGCCGGCCGAGGGCGTCCTGGAGGACACGGTGATGCGGCTGCGGACGCCGGAAGGCGGAACGATCACCGTGGAGCGGCCGTATCTGCCGTTCACGCCCACCGAGTTCGCGCGGGCGCGGGCGCTGGTGGAGCTGGACGCCCGGCTCGGACCGCGCGTCCCTCGCGGCCAGGACGTGCTGACGCTGCCCGAGGGCGACGCGATCACCGTGCGCAGGGCCGGCACGGGCGACCTCGCGGCGGCCAGGGCGATGCACGAGCGCTGCTCGTCGCGCACCCTCGCCCTGCGCTACCACGGGCCGGCCGGCGACGCCGACCGCTACCTCGACCACCTGCTCGGCCCGCGGTTCGGACGGACCCTCGCCGCGCAGACCGCCTCCGGGCGGATCGTCGGCCTCGGCCATCTGCTCTGGGACGGCGACGAGACGGAGGTCGCGCTGCTCGTCGAGGACGAGTGGCAGCGGCGCGGCATCGGCTCCGAACTGCTGCGCCGACTGGTGGCCATGGCCGTCGAGGCCGGCTGCGCGAGCGTGTACGCCGTGACGCAGGCGTCCAACACCGGCATGGTCGCCGCCATGCGCGGCCTCGGCCTCCCGCTCGACTTCCAGATCGAGGAGGGCACCCTGGTCGTCACGGCCCGCCTGGACGCGACCCCGGTGGCCCCCCGGCTGCCGTACGACGCCGGGCGGGAGCGGTACGAGGGACCCCGCCCGCGGCACTGAGCCGCGGGACCGCGCCCACGGGCGCGCGGCCGGGTTCCCCGTTACCTTTCTCGTGGCCCCGCAACGGGGCGCCTGGCCCCCGGGTCCGGTATGGCTGTTTGCCCCCTGTCGCACGCATGACCTGGGGGGTGTTGCCGCCGGGCCTCGGGGCACCGCTTGACCGCTGATGAGGGGCCTGACGACCGCCCGGTCCGGTGCAACGCCGGACCGCTTCAGGGCGGGGATGTCTGCGTAACGTGGTTGCCGGCGTGTGGTGCCGCAGGGACGGCCGGGAGTTGGGAAGACGAGAGGCGAGGGGCACGCGCACATGGTCGACACGACCGCGATAGATCTCTTCCTCGGCCTGGACCTGGGTAAGGAGTTCCACCACGCCCACGGCCGGACCGGGGACGGCAGGACCGTGCACGACAAGCGGCTGCCCAACACCGAGCCGAAGCTGCTGGAGCTGTTCAGCAAGCTGGTGGCGAAGTTCGGGACAGTGCTGGTGGTCGTGGACCAGGTCGCCAACATCGGCGCGCTGCCGCTGACGGTGGCCCGCGCGGCGGGCTGCCGGGTGGCCTACCTGCCCGGGCTGTCGATGCGCCGGGCCGCCGACCTGCACCCGGGCGAGGCCAAGACCGACGCCCGCGACGCGTTCGTGATCGCCGAGACCGCCCGGACCATGCCGCACACCCTGCGCGCGGTGGACCGAGACGACGAGGTACTGGCCGAGCTGACCATGCTCACCGGCTACGACAACGACCTGGCCGGCGAGGTCAACCGCGCCACCAACCGGCTGCGCGGCCTGCTCTCCCAGATCCACCCCTCCCTCGAGCGCGTGCTCGGCCCACGCCTGGCCTACCCCTATGTCCAGGCCCTCCTCCAACGGCACGGCTCCCCGGCGAGACTGAGGAAACTGGGCCGGACCCGCTGCGAGGCCCTGCTCAAGGCACACGGTTCACGCAAGGCCCACCACCTCACCACCGAGATCTTCGACGCGCTCGCCGAGCAGACCCTCGTCGTTCCCGGCACCGAGGCGTCCGCGCTGATCGTGCCGGGTCTGGCCGCCCAGCTCGCCGCCGCCCACGCCCAGCGACAGGTCACCGAGCAGGAGATCGCGGCCCTGCTGGAGGCCCTCCCTCTTTTCCACCTCCTGACGTCACTGCCCGGAATGGGCGTCAGGACCACGGCCGCCGTGATCGTCGCCATCGGCGACGGCAGCG
>NZ_JUJA01000082.1:0-2751 GCF_001906585.1 Streptomyces kebangsaanensis
GATGCCCGCGTCGCGGGCCAGGCAGTGGACGCATCCGCGTTCGCGGAACCAGCGCAGAACCAGCACGGCCTGGCGGAACGGGCCGAGCGCCCGGCTGCCGCGCGGAGTGCCGATGCGCCGCCGGTGCGCGGCCAGTAGACGCGAGAGGTGGTCCACGACGTGGCGCGGGACATCGAGCGTGGCAACATAGGTGACCAACGTGAAGCCTCTGGTGGTTACGGACATGATCTTGTGGTGAGACCTGTCCTACCAGGGGCTTTACGTCTGTCCGCAGCCGGGCCCGGCCCGTCCGGCCTGCTCACGCATGGAGCGGTTCATGCCGCTTCGCGTAGATCATTTCGCTGAGAAAACGTCACTCGCTGAACGTTTTGTTCGAGGTCAGGATGATCGAGCCTTTCTCGTAACGCTTGGAGATGACCTGGAAGACCAGGTTCGCCTCGGCGCGTTCGAGGGGCTGGTAGCCGACCTCATCGACCACGAGGACGCTGGGCCGTAGGTAGGTGCCGAGTTTGTTGGTCAGACGCCCGGCGGCCTCGGCGGCTTTGAGGTTGCGGACCATGTCGTCGAGGCTGGTGAAGTAGATCGAGCAGCCGGCCCGACAGGCCGCGACCGCGAAAGCGACGGCAATGTGCGTCTTGCCGACCCCAGGCGGCCCGGGAAGGGCCGTTCGCCGGGACTGTAAATCGTTCGGCTCTGTCCCGTAATCGGCTTTGTCTCACATCCGGTGGTGACAGAAAGTCGTGACGCGACGGACAGACCATCGATCACAAGGCCGCAGGCCTGCGCCCCGCAGCAGGCGTCCGACCGCAGGACGTGGACACGGTGATCTGCACACATGTCCACGGCGACCACGTCGGCTGGAACACCCGTCTGACGGACGACGGAGAGTGGCGACCGACCTTCCCCAACGCCCAGTACGTCATCTCGCGCGCCGACTTCGACTACTGGAACCCGGCCAACGGACACCAAACCCGTTCCGGCCCGCGAATGGCCAACGTCTTCGAGGACAGCGTCGCCCCCGTGCACCAGGCCGGACAGACCGTGCTCTGGGAGGGCGACCACTACGACATCGACGCTCAGCTCCGTATCGAGCCCGCCCCCGGCCATACGCCCGGCTCCTCCGTCGTATGGCTGCGGTCGGACACGGACCGGGCGGTGTTCGCCGGGGATCTGCTGCACAGCCCACTGCAGATCGTGGAGCCGGACGACTGCCCAAGCTTTGACGAGGACGAGCCCCGCGCACGGGACAGCCGACGCCGGGTGATGGGAGAGGCCGCGGACCGGGGCGCCCTGCTCTTCCCCGCGCATTTCCCCGGGCCGGGCGCAGCCGAAGTGCGATGTGTCGGCGACCGGTTCGCGGTGAAGGGGTGGGCGGCATGGCGGTGAGGTCATACAGGTCAGCGATCCAGCGCACCTTCGGTGCGCGCCGGAGGCGTGGTAAATCCCGTGGCGCGCGCCGGGGTGCTTCTGTCTGCCCTGACGTGGGCTGATGGCGGTCCGAGAACCTCGGGGTGTCCGTTCCGACCGAAACCGATGCCTCTGTGATGCCGGTGAGCTCGCAGGTCAGCGTGGTGCTGGGGCCGTCCACGGGAACCGTGGAGTGTTGCTGTGAAGCACGTGCGTCAGAATTCCTGATCCACCCTGGCCCTCCCGGAACGGCGTACCCGGCTGTCCGGCGAGGGAGGGAGCAAGGCCGTGGACGTGCTGCACGAACGCTGCGCGGGGGTGGACATCAGCAAGGAAGGAGACCGCAGCCTGACCGGCAGACCCGGACAACCGGCAGCCTCAACGGCCACCGGGCGCCCAGTCCTGCCCACACCCACCCCGACCTCCTTCTCTTTACGCGTCAGAACCTGACAAAGCCCTACCAGTGGCGGTCGGTCAGGCAGCGGAACATCCGATGCCACAGAAGTAGCTGGTTCATCATCCCGTCCATCTCCGAGGAGCCGCATCCGCGTTCCTGCCGGATGCCGGCGCCTCTCCCGTCCTGCGGCGTTCCTTGTCCAGCAGATGGCCGACAACGGCACCCGTCTCCTTTACAACTCTGCCGCCGGCGCCCTGTCCGTCCATCAAGACGGACACTCCGTGGCCGCCGCCCGTGGCGTCGCCCCGAGGTTCTCGCCCTACTGCGGCGCATCGCGGCTCAGGATGGATGGAAGACACTGCTTGGTTGCCGTGCCACCACCTCACCGAGGCGGATTGCGATGATTCAGATGCGTCAGTTCACCGCGTGGTTGCACCGCCGGGATCCGGGCCTAGCCGCCATGCGGCGGGCGGCCAGGACCGCGGTGGTGATGCCGTCCCTCTTCGCGCTGTGCACCCAGGTCTTCCACGCGCCGGTCACGGGCACCCTCGCCGCGTTCGGCGCGTTCGCGATGCTCTTGCTGGTCGAATACACCGGCCCCGTGGTGCAGCGGCTGCGCGCACAGGCGGCGCTCGGAGCGGCCTGGCTGGTGCTGGTCTCACTGGGCACCCTCGCGTCGCGGTCGGTCTGGATCGCGACTACCGCGACCCTGGTGGTGGGCTTCGTCGTGCTCTTCTCAGGCGTGGTCAGCTCGGTCCTGGCCGGCGCCACGACGTCGCTGCTGTTGGCGTTCATCCTGCCGGTATCTTCGCCCGCTCCCCCCGCCCAGCTGCCCGACCGGCTGATCGGCGTGGTGCTGGCGACCGGGACGTCCGTGATCGCGGTCTGGCTGTTGTGGGCGAGGACGCAGGCCGATCCGCTCAGCGCGCCGGCGGCTCGGGTCTGCC
>NZ_JUJA01000082.1:2757-9538 GCF_001906585.1 Streptomyces kebangsaanensis
GCCGCGGCGGTGCAGTTGCGCACCGATGCGGACTACTTCACGGACCGTGCCGCCGGCCCCGCCTTCGGGGAGTGCCGTGCCTGCGCCCAGGAGACCAGGTCGAGCACGCAGAAGCTGCAGCAGGCGTTCACCGCCACCCCCTACCGGCCCACCAGCCTGTCCACCGGGTCCCGGGCACTGGTCCGCCTGATCGACGAGCTGACCTGGCTGAGCGCGATCCTCGCGGAGGCCGCCCCCGCCGTCGAGGACGGTTCGACCGGCACCCGGCAGTCCTCGGTGGTGCGCAGGGCCGCTGCCGCCGTACTGGAACTGGCGGCGGAGATGCTCGATGATCCGCGCATCACGCCGGACCGCCTGCGCGCCGGGGTGGAGGAGCTCCGTCATGCATTGACCGCGCTGG
Organism: Streptomyces kebangsaanensis; assembly: GCF_001906585.1. GTDB lineage: Bacteria > Actinomycetota > Actinomycetes > Streptomycetales > Streptomycetaceae > Streptomyces > Streptomyces kebangsaanensis. The sequence continues at coordinate 3,158 of NZ_JUJA01000082.1, forward strand.
AGGGCGGGGCAGTCAACCGGCTGCCGATGCCGGACGGCGGCTCCGGTGGCAGGCGCGGCCTCGACACCTTGGTCGACAGCCTCGACGTCACCTTCCGGGCTCAGGAGGTGGCCTTCGTCGTCCTGCAGATCGCCCGGAACGTCGACATCGCCCGGACCGCCGATCACCGCAGCTGGCCGGACCGCCTGCTCGGCCGCGAGCCCGGATCCCCGACCGGTCGCCTGACCAGCGCCACGGAACGCGCCGCCGCGCATGTCGAGCCGCACTCCATATGGCTGCACAACAGCATCCGCGGCGCCATCGGCCTGGGCATCGGCATCGCGCTGGCCGACGTGACCGGCGTCCAGCACGGCTTCTGGATCACGCTGGGCACCCTGTCGGTGCTGCGTTCCAACGCTCTCAGCACCGGGCAGAACGTCTTCCGCGCCCTCGGCGGCACCCTGGCCGGCTCGATCCTGGGCGCCGGTCTGCTCCAGGTCATCGGACACCACACGAGCGTGCTGTGGATCCTGCTGCCCGTCGCAGTGATGGCCGCGGGCGTCGTCCCGGCCGCGATCTCGTTCGCCGCCGGGCAGGCGGCCTTCACGCTCACCCTGGTCATCCTGTTCGACATCGCCCAGCCGGCGGGCCTGTCGGTCATCCTGTTCCGTATCGAGGACATCGCGCTCGGCTGTGCGGTGAGCCTGGTCGTCGGCCTGCTCTTCTGGCCGCGCGGCGCGTCCGCCGCCCTCGCCAGGGCGTTGGCGGAGGCGTATGTCGACAGCGCGCGCTATGTGCTCGGGGCAGTGGGCTATGCGGTGTCGTGCTGCACCTTCAGGCCCGAAACCATCGAACCCCCGCGGGAGGGCCGCCGGGCGGCGGCCGCGGCACGCCGACTGGACGACGCCTTCAGGACCTACCTGGCCGAGCGCGGAGCGAAGGACGTCTCGTTGTGCGAGACGACGACTCTGGTCAACGGTGTCGTAGGGCTCCGTCTGGCCGCCGACGCGGTCCTGGAGCTGTGGCGGCGGGCCCCGGGCGGCCGGCCGCTCGAGGACCGCGCCGCCGCGCAGAGGGAACTGCTGGTCATGGCGGAACGGGTCTTCCGGTGGTACGAGAGCCTGGCCGGGGGGCTGGAGAGCGAAGGGCCGGTGCCGGAGCCGCTGGAGTCCGACCGGGAGCACAACGCCCGGCTGGTCGAGGCGGTCCGCCGGGACCTGCGTGATGCGGACGGGCAGGCGGCGGGGACCGGCATCCGCATCATCTGGACCGGCGACCACCTGGAAGCAGTGCGGCGGCTCCAGTCGCCCATCGCGGCGGCAGCCGGTCACGCCGACGCGCGCGTTGCCGTGATGGGATCAGTTTGACTCCGCAGGTGCCGACAACCCACTCAGTCGCGCTTGGCCAGGGCCTGACGGGCGGAGTGGCCCTCGGCCCAATCGGCCGGCCCGGCCGAAGGTGACGGTCGTGTCCACCAGGACAGCGTCGTGCGCGCCGGAGACGAGCGTGCTGTTCATGAGGGACCACACGGGAAAGGCGTGCCGCGAGACGTCGCCCTGCAGGCGCTGACCGAGGGCGTCGACGCGCCCGGGCACTACCGGCCCGACGCTGCACTTGGCTACCTGGATGGCCGGGCTCTGTCTCTTTTTCACCCGATTGCACTGGATGGGCGGGCGCGACGGCATCGATGCGTGAACGCTGATGTGCTATGCCCCCGGCGGAAAGGGAATACAGCATGGCGGCATCTGCGGTCCATGGCATACGACGCCGCACACGGCGTCTCCACCTCTCGGCAGCGGGGTGCGCCGTCGCCGCCCTGTGCACGGCCCCGGCGACCCCGGCCCTCGCGGACGGTGGAGCGGGCGGCGCCAAACCCACCATCGTGCTGGTGCACGGCGCCTTCGCCGACGGCTCGAGCTGGAACAGAGTGATCAAACGGCTCGAACGCCGCGGCTACACGGTCATGGCCCCGGCCAACCCGCTGCGCGGGCTGTACAGCGACTCCGCCTACATCGCCTCCGTGCTGAAGAGCATCAAGGGGCCCATCGTGCTGGCCGGCCACTCCTACGGCGGAGCAGTGATCAGCACGGCCGCGGCAGGAAATCCCCAAGTCAAGTCCCTGGTGTACATCTCGGCCCTGATGCCCGACGTCGGTGAGAGCGGCATGTCGTTGTCCGCCCGGTTCCCCAGCGCCCTCGGCACCGCCACCACGTCCGTGCCGTACCAGGCCGACGGCGTCAGCGGAACCGACCTGTACCTCAAGCGCGACAAAGTGCATCCGGTCTTCGCGGCCTGCCTGCCGGCGAGTGAGGCGAACCTGCTGGCGGTTACCCAGCGCCCCGCAGCGACCACCGCCTTCTCGGAGAAGGCCAAGGTCGCGGCGTGGAAGAACATCCCCTCATGGGCCCTCGTCGGCCGGCAGGACATGACCATCAACCCGGACCAGGAACGCTTCGAGGCCAAGCGCGCCCACTCCCACACCGTGGAGATCAACACCTGCCACGTATCCCTGATCGCCCGCCCCGACACCGTCGCCGACCTCGTGCTCCAGGCCGCCACGGCCGCCGGCGGCCTCCGGAACCGCCGTTGACGTGCACGCCATGATGCGGCTCACCGGCATGGCCGCGGCGCTCACGATCGCCGGTGCGGGAATCTTCGTCCTCGGCCGCCGCCTGCGGCACCGGTCGAACCGACAGCAGGCCGTGGCGGTGCGGGCCTCTTCCACACCGCATTCTCGGGTCGAGCAGCCGAGTGCCCGGCTCTCGGGCAGGGCGTTCCGTGGCCGGCGGCTCCGCAGGGACTCAAGCGGTCCCCGCTGCACGCATTTCCGCGTTCGGTGTTTCATGGCCGGTGCTGCCCGTGATCCGGTGCACTCGGCCGTTTTCACAAGAAGGTGGTTGTCATCGACAGGCGGACTTTCAACGCGATGGTCACCGCGGGCCTGGCCTCGGCTGTGCTCCCCGCATTCCCTGCGGAATCCGCGGTCGCGGTCACGCGTGGCGACGTCTCACCGCGCAGCGCATCCGCGCGGCTCATCAACCCGTTGCCTGAACTGGAGCCGATTCATCAGGTCCGCACGGACCTGTTGGACATTGCCTACCACACGGCAGGGCCCGCCCACGGCCCGGCCGTGCTGCTCGGCCACGGATGGCCCTACAGCCCCGACGCCTACCGCCACGTCACGCCCCAGCTCGCCCGTCGGGGATTCCGTGTCCTCGTCCCGTACCTGCGCGGGCACGGACCCACGCGTTTCCGCGACAAGGACACCATTCGATCCGGTCAGCAAGCCGCTCTCGGCTCGGACGTCATCGCGTTCATGGACGCACTCGGCATACGGCGTGCCCTCTTCGGCGGGTATGACTGGGACGGACGCGGCATGTGTGTGGCGGCCGCCCTGTGGCCGGAGCGCTGCAGGGGACTTGTGTCGGTCAACAGCTATTCATCCAGAACTTCAATGAGACGCCAATCGAGACACCCGATCCCCCCGAGGTCGAATCTGCCCACTGGTATTACTACTACCTTCTCACCGAACGCGGGGCAGTGGGATTGGCGAAGAACACCAAGGAGTTCGCCCGCGCGGTATGGAAGCGGAACTCGCCGAAATGGCGGTTCACCGAGGCCGACCTCGACCGCGCGGCCAGGATGTTCGACAACCCGGGCTACATCGCTGTCGTCCTCAACGTCTACCGCGTCAGACGCCACGACGCCCCCACAGACCCCCGCTACGCCGATCTGGAGGCGCGGCTGCTGAAACAACCGCCGATCACGGTGCCCGCCGTGACCCTGGACGGCCTGGCAGACGGAAGCCTGCCCCCCGACCAACGGAGCCTCCTCAGCGGCGCACTTCACCGGCCCACGCGTCCACCACCAAATCCCCGGCGCCGGCCACAACCTCCCCCAGGAGCGCCCGGAAGCCTTCACCAATGCGGTCCTCGAGGTCAGCCGACTGCGCTGAACATCGGTGACCTGCTCGACGAGCGCAACCGCATCCTGATGCAGGCACGGGCACCGGACAGGTCGGCTGATCGCTCGCGCTGCGGGCCGTTGATCAATTGGTCGGGGTGTGTCAATTTAACGGCCCTGTCTCACATTCGGTGGTAGCAAAGCGTGAGGTCATCCGAGGAGGATGCGGTGGCGTAGGAGAGTGAAGCGTGCCCGCCCGTACATCTGCCTCGCGATCCGCTTGGTCTTGGTGTTCACACCCTCGGTGGGGCCGTTGCTGTACGGGAGGGTGAGCGCGGCGATGACAGCGTCGCGGTCTCGGTCCAGGCCCCGGGTGAAGGCGTGCAGGTGAGGCAGACCGACTGCGCGGACCTGGGCGATCCAGAGTTCGAGCGTGTCGGCATTTCCCGGGGCGGGCTTCAGGAGCTGGGCGAAGTCCCCGATACAGGCGGCCAGGTGAGTCAGCTCGGGGCAGGCCGCGGTGAGCCGGGCCAGGAGGTCTCGATGCTCGGCCTTGAGGTTACCGGGCCGGGTGAGGAGCATCCGGGCGAGCCGGCGCGCGGAGATGTGGCTGCGGTCGGCGTCCGCGCGGCCCTGGTTGATGTCCTTGTGCAGGAGGTTCAGGCAGCCGGTGGACCCGAGGGCCTTGATCTCTTCGAAGAGGTGGCTGACGGGGACGGCGGGGTCCTCGGTCCGGCGTTTGCGCAGGTGCTCGCGGTAGGGGGCGGCGAGGCCGGCAGGGTACTGGGGGACGCGGAGCATCCGCTCGGGCCGGTCGGCTCGCGCGTAGCGTTTGACGGTGTTCAGGGCCGGCTGCAGGCGGCGGGCGCATTCGAGCAGGCCCACGCCCTGGTCGAGCAGGCCGTGGACCTGGTGCCGGCGCTCCGGGGTGGTCTGGGCGCGGGGCCCGTCGTACAGGGGCGTGTCCAGCACGGTGGCCCAGCAACTGCTGTGTGCCTTGGCCTCGCTGAGGGCGGCTTCGCACAGGTGGTGCCACAGATGCCAGCGGTCGGCGACCTGCACCGCGTCGGGCAGGGCGCGGACAGGTGGCCTCGGCACAGGTCGCGGAGCCGTCACGGCACACGACCTCGACGCCTGGATGCGCACGCAGCCAGGCTTCCAGGGTGTCGGCGGTGCGGTCGGGCAGTACGTCGATCCGCTCATGGGTCTCGGCGTCGATCGCCACGGTGGCACAGCGGTGCCGCCGGCGCAGGGCGAAGTCGTCGACGCCGATCGCACGCGGCGTCCGCCCGGTGGGCAACGGGATGCGCAGCAGGGCGCGCAGGGCCGTGTGGTGCGAGACGCCCGCCGCGAGTATCGCCGGCAAACGTGATCCCGCCCGGCCCGCCAACTCCTTGACCACGGCCTTGACCTGCCTGTTCAGGCGGGCCGTGCGTCGCTGGTATCGCTCCAGCACCCCGGGCACCTGCTCGCGGAAGGTGTGACGGCAGCCGCGCGTGGGACACACCAGGCGCCGTACCCGCACGCAGATCACCACTCTCCGGCCATCCACCGACACATCGGCCACCGTCCGCAGCTGAAAGCCGTGCACCCGCCCGGACGCCGCCCCGCAGCCCGGACACAGCGCAGGGCCCTCCCGCGTCCGAGCCCGCACCAGAATCCGCTCGCCCTCGTCGGTCACGTCCTCGATGACCAGCGGTGACAGCCCCGAAAACACCACATCTACAAGCTCGTTGACATCCCGCACGCCATGTCAACGACGAACCAGCACGCTCCGTCACCACCGAATACGAGACAGGGCCAGCCGCTCGTTTGACAGACCCTGGCAGGGCGTCCTTGGGCCGTACTCCTGGCGAGCAGGTTGCTCGGTCGGCCGGGGCTGCCGTTTCCAGGGTTGTTCAGGCGGGCTGGGGGTGGGCTGATGGGTGAGGAGGGGCCTTGCCCCAAGGCCGGGTAGTTGGGGCTTGCAGATCATCAACTTGCTGATTTGCTCTTGAAGGGGATGGTGATGCCTGCTGTAGTCGCGAGGTCGTGGAGGGCGTCCAGGTCAGCGAGTTGATGGTCGGCGGGCTGGATGACACGTCCGGCGGTCTGGAGGAGTTGGCGGACATCGCGGATGCGCCGGTTGACCGTTCCAGGATGGACGTTGAACAGGGTGGCGACGGCGACCTGGGGCAGGGCCAGGCGGTAGTGCAGCACGGTGGCCAGGAGCCGGTCGGCGAGGGTGAGCATCGGCCGGCGTCCGGTGGTGCCGTCGCCCTTGATGCGTGGCCGGCGGCCACGTCGCTTGTCCAGATCGTGTGCCGCTCGAAAAGTGATTGCCCCAGGTGGGAGCGGTGTGGGTCGGCCGCTGGGAGCGTGTCCGCATGATCGCCTCACTGGCGTACAAGATGGTCCGGAGGCTGCTGTCCTTCCCGTTGGTGCTGCTGCGCCGCGACATCACCAGGGACGCCGAGCTGCTCGTGCTGCGGCAGGAGAACGCAGTCCTGCGCCGGCAGC
>NZ_JUJA01000082.1:9559-15003 GCF_001906585.1 Streptomyces kebangsaanensis
AGCCGGCCGGCCGGTTCTGGTTCGCCGCCCTCTGCGGGCTGATACCCCGACGGTGCCGGCGCGAGGTCTTCCCGGTCACCCCCGCCACCCTGCTCGCCTGGCATCGCAGGTTCATCGCCACCAAGTGGGACTGCACCGCACGCCGACGCTGCCCTTGCCGAAAACCGCATCCATGCTGGTCAGGCCGCATGCCGGTACGCGTGGAGGGTGCCGCCGAGTCGGCCCCGTCGTCGTATGTCCAGGTGGGCGATCCGGTCCGGGTCCTCGCTCGGGGCGGGCAGCGGGTGGAGGGGCCGCGCGTTCGCGCGGCCCCGGTGCGGCCGGTGCCCGTTGCAGAACGTCCCGGACGCGCGCAGGGCGTGCCGGAGGTGGCGCCGGTCCCGGAGCAACGTGCGGTCCGGCAGCTCTTGCCGGCAGGTCTGCACCCACCGCTCCATGACCGGGTTCATGCGCGGCATCCGGACGCCGCCGAGCACCACCTGGATGCCCGCGTCGTTCAGGACGGTGTCGAAGAGCCCGGGGAACGTGCCGTCCCGGTCCCCGATGGGGTAACGCACCCGGCATCCCGCGTCCTCCAGGTCCATGACGAGATTCCGCGCGGTCCGGGCCCCCCGGGACGCGGCCGGATGTGCGGTGGCGCCCCGGACACGGATCCGGCGGTTGGCATGCTCGATCACCGCGAACACGTACCACCGGGCCCCGGGCAGGGTGACGGCCTCGAAGCAGGCGCGGGCCGGCAGGGCGTCGGCCGGGGAGCGCAGGAAGCCGGCCCAGGTACTGGAGGCTCGTTGGGGGGCCGGTTCGATCCCGGCCTCCTGCAGGATCTCCCCTGCCGTGGACGCGGCCCCCTGCACCCCGAGCACGAGCAGCTCGCCATGCGGCCTCCGGTAGCCCCGGTGGGGATTCTCCCCGGCCGGGCGCGGGACCAGCACGCGGATCGAGCGCGCGGTGCGCGGCCGGCCGCCGCGCCTGGGCCGGGACCGGGCGGCGTGCCGGCGGACGATCAGGTCGCGGTGCCGGCGCAGGACCGTGTCCGGCCGGACCAGCAGCCGCATCCGGCGCAGCACCTCGCGGGCCACGCCGTGGAGCAACGACGCCGGCAACGCCCGGTCGCCGGTGTCGAACCGGACCCGCTGCCCGTCCAGATGCCGCTCCAGGACGGCAATCCAATGACGCAGGGCCAGGATCTCGACATCCCTCTCCCGGCCGCGCACCGGCAGCGGTCGCAGCATCGCGAAGGTGTTCGGCACGCCCGGGTACGCCAGTCTCAACAGCACGGCCGATCACCATGCCGCCCTCACCGTCCCCCGGGCGAGAGCGCCGACGCGGGTGACCACGGGCGGCACCGAAACCCACACCCACCTGCACGGATGAGGTTATCGGCAAGGGCAAGGTCACGGCAGGACTGTGGCCGGTCGTCCAGCAGACCGCCGCGGCGAGCGCGGCCTGGTCGATCGCCAGGCATCTCGTGGACCACCGGCTGCCGTTCTTCGCGCCGGTCGCAGCCGTCGTCGCACTCAACGCCGCGCGGAGGGAACGGGGCGTCAACGCGGTACGGCTGCTTCTCGGGGTCGTGGTCGGCATCCTCGCCGCGGACGCGGCAGTGGCCGTGCTGCACCACGGGTACGGGGCGCTCGCGGCAGCCACCTTCGTGGCCATGCTGGTCGCGCTCGCCGTTGGGCGGTGAATGGATCGTGATCGCCCAAGCGGCCGTCAGCGCCATCCTAGCGGTGACCGTGGGAGGCGGAGCAGGGCCGCAACGCCTGACCGACGCGCTGATCGGAGCGGGCGTGGCACTGCTGTTCAGCCAGCTCATCTTCCCGGCCGAGCCAGTGATGCTGCTGCGTCGTGCGGAGGCGGCCGCCCTGACGGGCCTCACCAGCCTCCTACGCCACACCGCTGAAGCACTTGAGCGCAACGATCAAACACTCAACGACCGGGTGGCCCAGCACTTGCCCGCCGCCCGCGACACGCTGTCCGACCTCGCACACGTCCGCCTGAGCAGCAGCGCAATCGCACGTCACTCACCCATCTGGTGGAGGCGCGGCTCACCGGTCCTGCACGAGTGCCACAACGCAGGACGACTCGACCTGCTGGGCACGAGTTGCCTCATGCTCGCGCGCATCGCCACCGCCCACCGCGTCGGCGACAGCAAGCACCTGGACACGTCGGCCCCGGCCGTACGTGAGCTGGCCGACATCCTGGAGACGCTCACCCGCGCGCCGGAGGATCACGACACCCGGCAAAGGGCCGCCCAGCGCGCCCTCGACGTCATACGCCGCCTCGAGGCACCGGGCAGCGCGAAGGACGCGCGCCCGACTGTGCTTCGCCTGGCCGTGCAGCTGACAGCCACCGACGTCGTCGCCTTCGCCGGCGTCGCCCCCGCCACCGCCGTGGAAGCCGCGCGAATCGCCCGAACCGCCCCCGAGCAGTCACACGACCTGCAAGTCCGCGCCCCACCCTCGACCCCCCTGACCCGCCTTCGCCGAAGACGCCCCCGTCCAGAACGGTGATCAGGACTTGAGGTCCACGACGACCTTGACGTCATCGCCGCCCTTGTGCAGGCCGTCGGAGAACCGGCCCATGGGCACCCTGCGGGTGATGACCCGCTCGAGCCAGCTCCGATCGGCCTTCGCCAGCGCATCGGCAGCCTGCTGGTAGTGACGACGACCCGCGTTGACCGATCCGAAAACCACCGTGTTCTCCAGCACCAGCTCCCTGTTCACCTCGTCCAGCCCCACCTCTGCCGCTCGCCGGCCGGAGGAGATACCGGTCAGACAGATGACGGCATCGGGCGCCACGATCTTCGTCAGCGCGAAGACCAGCGGCCCGGCACCCGTGCACTCGACGACCACGTCAGGCATTACGGCGATGTCCCGCACGTCACCGGTGTGGAAGGTGGCGCCCAGGTCGGCGACAAGCTGACCCTTCGGACCGCGGTCATTGAGATCCAGGACATGGGTCTGCAGGCCGCGCTGCACCGCCAGCAGGGCGGCGAACAGGCCGATCGGCCCGGCGCCGGTCACCAGCGCCACCCGGGGCCGCCACGAGGCTCGGTGGAAGATGCGTTCCGTCTGCTCCCATGCCTTGGCCAGCACCGATGCGGGTTCCAGGAGAACCCCGCAGTCGCCGAGCCGCGGATCGAGCCGGACCGCGTACTCCGGCTCGATCCGCCAGCGCTGGGAACCGAAGCCGTCCCGCTCCTTGATCCCTCGCTCCGTGTACCGGCCATTGCGGCAGAAGTCCCACTCACCGTGCGAGCACGGCGGGCACGGCACCGGGTCGGGACGCCGCACGATGCCCGCGACCAGGTCACCCCGCGCGAAGCCACTTCCCGCGGGGGCCTCCATCACCTCGCCGAGGGACTCGTGCCCGATCACCAGGCGATCCCGGCCCGGTGGCGGTGAGCCGTAGCCGCCCTCCACGATGTCGACGTCAGTGCCGCAGATGCCGAGCAGCCGCCCTTCCACGAGCAGCGCCCCCTGGGACGGGTCGGGTTCGCTGACGTCACTCACCGCCACCGGGCCGGGTTCGCCCGGAACCACGGTGATCGCCTTCATGCCGTGCCCTCCTTCACACTTGGATCGATGCCCCACCGCGCCTGGTGCGTCTGTCCCGGCTCCAGGGTGATCAGCCCCTCACCGGAGTTGAACGCATCCGGCGCGCACGTCATCGGCTCCACACCCAGACCGGTACGCCGCCGATCCGCTTCGGAGAGTGTGTCGCCGGTGAAGACCTCGATGTAGGGGTACGCGTCATCAACCCACAGGGTGACGGCCCGTCCTTCGCCGCGAACGAGCCGGACCCGTGCCCTGCCATCGGCATCGCGCCGCAGCTGCGTATACGCCACGTCGATGTGCCGGTCACCCAGCGGCTGCTGTTTCCGCACCCATGAGGGCTGGGCCTGTCAAGGGGCGTGGACGGTCCCCGCCTGCGGCTTTCCGGTGGGATGCCGGGGCGTTTCTCTCGTGAGTCTTCCTCGCGGTCTTCGTTCGGGGACCGCCGCGTGGGAGGGGTCCAGTTGGAGCGCCCGGAGCCCCGTGAGGAACGAGCGGGGCGAGGACGAACGAGCTGGAGGCCGACGAGTGGCGGTCGACCATGGATGCCGAGGAAGCGTCACGGATGTTCACCGCTGCGGTCGTTGACATCCCCGGTGCCGGCTGGTCGACGGAGTGGTCTCACAAGCACCCATTCGGCGCCTGACCGTGCGGTCGGCGCCATGACCGTGGTACGGGGATCCGGGCTGCTCAATCAGGTCATCGAGCGCGGCCGTGGGGCCGTCTCATGCGGAAACGCGAGCGCACCCGGGGTCTGTGGCCGCCGGCGGCGGTTGTCTGCTGGGGTCATCGGACCTCCTGCCGGTCCGGCCGGGCCGGGACGGCCTGCAGCAGGTGATAGGCCCGCGTGAGCAGGCGACGGGCGATCGCGATGGTGGCGATCTTCTTGCCGCGGCGATGGGCGAGGCGCTGGTAGGCGACGGCGAACTCCGGCGACCGCTTCGCGGTCTGCGCGGCCTCGCACAGGATCCACCGCAGCCAGTCGGAGCCCTGCTTGGAGATGTGCCCGTGCCGCACGGTCAGGTCCGAGGCGCGGACGGTGGGGGTCAGGCCGGCCCAGGCGGCCAGCTTACGGGCGGAGGGGAAGCGGCTGACGTCGCCGACCTCGGCCACGATCATCAGGGCGGTGAGCGTGCCCACCCCGGGCAGCCGGGTGAGCGCGGCCACCCTCGGATCGCCCCGTGCCTGCGCGAGCAGCTGCCGGTCGAGGGCGTCGATCGGTTCTTTGAGGGCGTCCATCAGGGCCAGGAGGTCGTCGACCACGCGGCGTGAGGCGTCCGGCAGGTCGAGGCCGTCGAGCCAGACGCGGCCCGGTGCGGTGAAGTAGCCGCCGGGGCGGTCGCAGCCGTGATCCGCCAGGACGGCGTGGATGCGGTTGCGCAGCAGGGTGCGCAGACGCACCAACTGGCAGCGGTGGCGCAGCAGGGCCCGCTGCTGGCGCACCTGAAGCGGGGCGATCCACGCCTCCGGCAGCAGGTCGGCGCGCAGCAGCTGGGCGAGGGTCGCCGCGTCCACCTTGTCGTTCTTCAGGCGTGCGGAGGCGATGGCCTTGCAGCGCAGCGGATGGACCAGGTGGGGCTCGAAGCCGTAGTCCTCCAACAACTGGACCAGCCAGCCCCAGCCGTAGGCGGCCTCGAAGGCCACCGGGGCACCGATCGGAAGATCCCCGATCACGGAGAGCACCGGCTTGACCCCGTTGAGCACGTTCCGGTTCATCCGCACCGCACCGTCATGATCGACGACCGCGATCTGCGACCGCTTGCGGTGCATGTCGATACCGACGTAGACAGACATTGAGGGCCTCCTTCCTGAGCTCGCACATACCCGGACGATAGGAACCGCCGGGCTGAGCAGGGAAGGGGGCCCGGCCCTCATAGGATCAGGTCA
>NZ_JUJA01000083.1:0-37148 GCF_001906585.1 Streptomyces kebangsaanensis
CCACACGGTGCGAGTGTGGGACCTGACCACCGGCCGCCCCCTCGGCAAACCCCTCACCGGCCACACCGACCCGGTGTTCGTGGTGGCGTGCACGAAGGTGAACGGCCGCCCCACCGCCATCACCGCCAGCTGGGATGACACGGTGCAGGTGTGGGACCTGGCCACCCGCCGCCCCGTCGGTGAACCCCTCACCGGCCACACCCACCTGGTCAACACAGTGGCGTGCACGGACCTGAACGGCAGCCCCATTGCCGTTACCGGCAGCTCTGACCGCACGGTGCGGGTGTGGGACCTGGCCACCGGCCGCCCCCTCGGCAAACCCCTCACCGGCCACACCGAAATGGTGACTTCGGTGGCGTGCACGGAGCTGGACGGCCGCCCCACCGCCGTCAGCACAAGCAATGACGGCACGGTGCGGGTGTGGGACCTGGCCACCGGCCGCCCCCTCGGCAAACCCCTCACCGGCCACACCAACGCGGTGCTCGCGGTGGCGTGCACGGACCTGGACGGCCGCCCCACTGCCGTCACCGGCAGCTCCGACGGCACCGTACGCGTGTGGAACCTAGGCTCGGGATCAAGCACAGCTGCGATCTTCCTCGACAGCATCAAGCGCCTTGCGCTGACCCGATCTGGCGACATCATCGTGGCCAGCAACAGGGACGTCGCTGTCTACCGACGCACCCAACATGGTTGGGCGTAATGTGCCCCTACCTCCATGTGGGGTGTGACGCAGAAGGGCCTTGCTCGCGTCAACCGCCTGATCGCTCGTCGTAGTTCAGAGAAGTGACCAGGCCGAACGAGATGTAGCCCGACCAGAGTGCGCTCATACGGACACCATGCAAGCTGAAGCGGTTCGGCGCACGGGGTGCTATTCCGGCCCGGTGATCACGAGTGCGTCGGCTGGCCCTCGGGCATCTGGTAGGGCCGGGGTCCGAAGGCGCGCGTGCACCGCGGGTGGGAGATTGGCCACGCCGCGGCCTCTTCGATCGTCCGGAGCGTGCCTGTGGCCTTGTCGGGGTCCTTGTGGCTGGTCCAGCCGCAGTCGACGCCGTCGAATACCTCCATCCACTGCACGCCCGCCTCGCGGGCCCGGTTGAGGGTGCCCGCGTTGTAGGCGACGGCGCTCTTGGCGAGGGTGGCGGCCTCCGCCCATACCTGCACCGGCATCCGGGCACCATTGCGGTAGATCACGTACGTCAGCTGATGCTCAGCGGCCAGCCGATCCGCGAGGGCCTTCGCCGCCTGCAGGGCGGTGGTGTGGCCTGCCGCCAGCTGCGGCACCTCCCGCCGGGCCGCGTCCCGCACGGCCCGGTAGAACTGGGCCGCCATGCGCTGCTGCTCCTCGGAGCGGCGCAGGAAGTCGGCGTAGGAGTCCGACGCCAGCGACTGCAGAGCCTCACGGTGGATCAGCGTCCACGTGAAGTGCCCGCTGGCCGCGCGCGCCGCAGCACGCGCCCCCTCTTCGTACAGGTGGGGCAGCTGCCGGGACACGAACGCGAGGGCCTCCACGTCCACGCGGCACTGGAAGTCGACGATGGCGGCCTGGAACTGGGCGAGCCGGTCGGCGACCATCCGGGACCGGGCGTTGTCGCCGATTGCCGCGATCACGGCGGCCTGGTGCGCGGCCAGGCGCTGCCAGGCGTCCTCCAGCACCGCAGCGACACGCGCCGCGACGGTCTCGGCGTCGCCGGGCGTCAGCGGTGGAAACTCGTAGCCCACTACCGCCGCCAGCCGTGGGCACGCCGCAGCGGGGCCACGACCAGGGCGTCCCCGCCATCCGGCTCATCAGGCGCGGTCGCATCCTGCACGAAGGCGATCTGCCGTTCCAGGCCGGTGAGGTTGTTGGACTGGTCGAGGGTGGCGACACCGCTCACGGTCAGCTGCAGGGGCTCGGCGAGCAGCGCCGCCCGCCGCTCGGAGAGCACTTCCAGCGCGACAGCCTTGGCGGAGCCGAGCCGCGTGTAGCGGGTCTCGAGGTCGCTCTGGTCGGTGGCGGGGCCGAGCTGCGCCAGGAGCCAGGCGAGGACAGCGGAGTCCACAGGCGTGTCCTTCCGGGAAGAGAGAGCGGCCCGGCACCCCCGCCGCATAGGGGTGCCGGGCCGGGCCTGGCCGGGTTACTACTCGGCCTGCTTGCGGGCCCGGGTCCGGGTGGGCTTTGCCTCCGGCTCGGGCGTGGCTGCAGGCGCGGGCGTCGGCTCGGACGTAGTTTCGGGTGTGGGCGCCGGCTCCGGGGCCGGGGTCGGCTCCGTCTCCCTCAGCGCAGCGGACTCCCGGTCGCTGTCGCTGTCGGCGCCCTCCTCGTCCTCGTCGGGCTCCCACGCGGCCGGGTTGGTGATGGTCTCGGCCAGGTCCTCGTCCGGCTCGTCACCGGGCTGCAGGATCAGCCATTCGGCCGTCTGCGGGTGCTGCACGTGCACCGCTGCCGCCAGTCGCCGCCCCATGTCACAGCACCTTCGCAGTGATGTGGCAGTCCGGCGAGTACAGGACGGGCATCGCGACCGCCGCGCCCTTGGTCCACAGCTGTACCGGGTCGTCCTTGCCGCCACGGGTGATGATCAGGCCCGGGGCGTCCTCGCGGGCGATCGCCGGGTTGCCGCCCCGCGACAGCACTAGCGACTCTGCCGTGGTCCCGTACAGGGTCTGCCCCCACTTCGCCCGGTCCGGCGGCAGCATGATCCACCGGTCGTCCGGCAGGCACTTCGTGGAGACGCCGTCCACACGGACCTGCCCCTTGTAGAGGGTGATCGGCGGCAGGCTGTAGTTGCCGCGCACCACGTCGACCTGCTGCGGCGTCAGCGTCGCCGTCGGCGTCGTCGACGGGTTCACGCTGCCGTAGTAGGCGGCCCGGTAGGCGTTGTTGCCGCCCAGGTAGGAGTACACACGCCGCGAGGTGAACACACCCTCGGGCGTGGGCGCGCCGATGTCGTCGAGGTGGTCGATCCAGCGCAGCTCGTCCGCGATCGGGTCCGACGTCGGATCCGACCACGGCTTCGGCGCCACCGGCATGTTCGCCGCCGGCACGTTGTAGTCGACCTCCTGGGTGAGCCCGTTCTCGCCCTGCAGGGAGAACTTGCCGTCCACGAGGACGTCGCCGGCGGCCAGCTCCAGACGGGAGTTGATGGCCTCGACGTGCCGCTCCACGTCGTCGTACAGCAGCTGCTCCAGGCGGGAGGCGTCCGCGCCCCGGGCCGCCTCCTGCAGCAGCAGCTCGACCTCGCCCACCATCAGCTTCTGGCCGAGGGACGGCAGCATGCCCTGCGTGGACGTCTGCCACGCCTGCCGGTCCGCGAACGGCACGGAGGCGTCGAAGGCGCGGTACTTCGCGGCATTCACGTAGCGGCCGGTCTGCTTGATCCGCCACATGACGTCCTGCACGGACACCTTGGCGAACACGGTCTGCGTGAGCAGGAAGTCGGCCGGGGTGGGAATGTAGCGGGCGAACGTCGTCAGGTCCGCCACGCTGATGTCTTTGATCAGGTCCTGAACGGTCATCGACAGGGCCTCCTTACACGAAGCGGATCTGGCAGCTGGCGGACGGGGCGACCGGGGCGACGGAGATCGGGAGCTTCGCGGTCTTCACCGAGCCGTGCCACAGCAGCGCGGCCGGGACCTTCGTCTGCGCCGGTGCGAACAGCACCTCGGCGAACACGAACCCGGCGAGCTTCTCGCGGCCGTCGGTGGCGTCGGTCTTGTAGAGGCCGTACAGGCCCGAGGCGGTGATCTTGCCGACGGGGATGCCGGACAGGAACCGCGAGTAGGGAATGCTCGTGTCGGTCGACGGCACGTAGTGCGTGCCGGACGTGAACGTGCTCATGTCGAGGGTGATCGAGTCGACCGAGTCAGTGCCGTGCAGGCTGGCCAGCCAGGACCGGTCGGCTGTCAGGTTCAGGGTGGTAGTGACCGGCTGAACGGTCATGGGTCCTCCCGTGGACGCGACGAAGCGGGTGATCGTCCGCTCACCGGCTGGTGGCGTCGTCCACGAGGAAGGGGGCGTGGTCCCCGGATCCGGCCTTGACCCGCCGGTGGGAGGTCTCAGTTGCCCGTCAGGAAGCCGCGCTGGCGGGCCATCTCCGCGCCGTGCTGGCCGGGCTTGGGCATGTTGCTGCCTCGCGGCGGCGGGCCGCCCGCCGGGGAGCCTCCGGGCGCGGCAGGCGGCACAGCAGGGCCAGCAGTGCCGAACAGCTCCGGCCTGCGCGCCTTCAACGCCTCCGCCGCCTCGGTGAGGGCCTGCTCGTCGGCGTCGTCCTCGACGACCAGGAGCAGTTCGGCGTCCTTCAGGTCAGCGCCGGTCGCACCCAGCCCGACGAGGACGGCACGGCGTGCCGCTGCCCGCTCACGGGCCACAGCCTGCGCCTCACGCTGCGCCGCGGCGGTCTCCTTCTCTGCGGCGGCCTGCTCGCGCCGCTCCAGCTCCGTGAGGGCCGCGGTCTGGGCGTCGCGCTGCTGCTGCACGAACGCGGTCAGCTCGTCGGCCTTGGTGAACCCCAGCTGCTCGATGAGTTCGCGGACCCCGGCGCGTGCGCCCTGCTGCTTCTCGCGGGCCAGGAGCCGGGTCAGCGCCTCCTGGTCCAGCGGCGGCGCCGCAGGCGCGGCCGGGATCGGGGCGGGCGGGAGCTGCTGGTTGGACGGGTCGGTGGGGTCCGCGCCCACGATGGGGAAGATGGGCCGGCCATCCCGCCGGTAGCCGACGGGCGTACGGGGGGCGGGCAGCAGCCTGTCCATGCGGATCCAGTCCTCCAGCAGCAGCGCCCCCGCGCCGTCGATCAGTGTAGCCACAACCGCAGCCACCCAACCCGTGTGCTGCTCGCGGACCGGGCCGCCCGGTCCACCGGCCTGATTGACCCCGCGCACAAATTGTCAGTGCTGCCCGGCAGGATGCGCTCATGCCGTCCTTGGATGACCTTCCCCCGTACCGCCGGGCGAAGTTGATGTGGGAGTTCGCCCACTTCGGCGAACACGGAGTTGAGCAGATGGTTCGGGAGCAGGCGGGCCAGCCGTGCCACCTGTCCGGCGTGCCCAAACCCTCCTCGCCCCGAGTGGCCGTGCTCGGGAAAGACGGCCGCTTCCACCTGATGAGCGACGGTTTGATGCTCTGCGCCAAAGGCCGCACCGAGCAGGGATGGGAGCACCGGCAGATCTGCTCGTGGACGGAGACCGACGAGGGTTTGGCCGAGGGTTACCGCGCCGGCGGGACGCACGGGTCCGTCGAGCGCATTTGGTTCGTCCAGGCCACCGCTGAGGCCGTGCCGCTGGCTTCCCTGCCGCCGGCACAGCGCTGCCATAGCGACAACTACACCGTCACCATGCACTACTGGCCTCCGCCCCCGGCCAGGACGGCCGTAGTCCGGCGGCTGCGCGCGGCCCTGGTCGAAGCCCTCGGGCCAGACTGCCACCTGTGCGGTGCGCTACCAGGGGCGATGGTGGATCACGACTACGCCACGGGCAAGGTGCGCGGCCTTCTGTGCAAGCTGTGCAACCGGACCGTGGAGGAATGTCCGCACGTGCAGGGCTGCCCGAAGGCCGACTACATGAGCAATCCACCTGCGGCAGATCTGGCGCTGTCATATCCGCCGTACCTGGCGCACGAGCCGAAGGCGTCCGTGAGGGCACACAAGATCGAGTTGCTCGGGTTCGATCCACTCGCTCCGTGGCGTCCCGCCCGACCGGACGCCTCGGCCTAAAGCGCTGTCCCGTAACTGATGGGCGATGCCGACTCAGGCGTTTGGGGTGAGACGCTTCACCGCTGATGCGCGTGGCGACCGACGCTGCGTCAGCACGGCAGTGCACACTCGGGTGGAGTCCATTCTCCCCGGAGGCGTCATGCCGCAGTCGGAGCCATCTGATGCACGGATGCGGGCCTGCGGGGTCGCCGAAATGTCCGGTCCGGTCCAGTCGCTACGGCTGCCCAGGCCCCAGTCACCCGGGCCAGGCGAGATCTTGCTCGACGTCCTGGCCGCCGGGGTCGGCCCCTGGGACCGGCTGCTTGCCTCCGGTGGATGGGACGTGGGCCTGCGCTTTCCGGCGGCCCTCGGGGTGGAGGGCGCAGGTCGTGTCGTCGCCGTGGGGCCGGATGTCACGGCCCCTGCCGTGGGTGACCTGGTGCTGGCCCACAGTGCTCCGCTGCCCGGTCACAGCGGCTTGTGGGCCGAGCAGGTGCTGCTGCGAGCCGCGGACGCGGCACCTCTGCCCGAAGGCCTGGACCCGGCGCGGGCGGCGGCCCTCCCCGTCAACGGCCTGACCGCCTGCCAGGCCTTGGACTGGCTGGACCTGTCCAGCGGCATGCACCTGCTGGTGACGAACGGAGCGGGAGTGACCGGCGCCCTCGTCCTGCAACTCGCGGTCGCGGCCGGAGTCCGTGTGACGGCGACGGCGTCCCCCCGCTCCTTCGACCGGCTGCGCCGCCTGGGCGCGACAGACGTCATCGACTACCGCCGCCCCGCCTGGCCGCGCGAGGTCGGGCGCGTCTTCGACGCGGCGCTCGCCGCAGCCCCCGGAACGGCCGCCACCGCCGGGGAACTTGTCCGCCCGGGTGGCCGACTGTGCTCCATCACCTCGGACGCCCCGGCCGCGAGCGCTGAACTCGCTTCGGCCGATCTCTACGTCCGTCCGGACGCAGAGACTCTCGCTGTCCTCGCCAGCCGGCTCCGCGACGGCGTACTCGGCCTGCCCACGGAGGTACTTCCCCTTGATGAGGGCCCCGGCGCCTTCGACCGGTCCTCGAGGGGCCTCACCGGCGGAACCAAGCTCGTGCTCCGCGTCACCGGCCCGGCTTCCTCAGACACCATGCCGGCATAGAAGCCCAGCGACTCATTGCTGGGACTTCGAACGGGTACCGACGGTGTCAACAGCTCGATGGACAACGCGCCTGCCGGCCAGCGCCTCAGTGGGATGATCACCGCGTGACTGGTGTGATCACGACGCCGGAGCCTTCCTGGACAGCCCCGTTCACCGGGCTGAGCTCGCGCTGCTTTGGCACGTTGGTGACCGCACTGCGCCGTGAGGGCGCCGACGAAGTACGCCGGGGCCGGCCGTGGAGCCTGCCCTTCGAGGACCGGGTGCTGCTCGTTGCGGTCTATCGATGCGCCGGAGTAGCTGCGGAAGCTGCCGGCGGTGCAGATCTTGCGCCGGGTGTGGATTCACGTTGACCCCGAGATCAAGCGCGACCTGCGCGGCCGACTTGCCGCTCTCGGTCACGATCCGCACGGCCCCCTACGGAACTCCACGTCGAACTTCTGCCTCCTGTCCGCCGTGGCTCCCGGCTTCCCCTTTGGCCACAGCCCCTACGGTACGAAGGGAAGAACGCCTCTGGCATGATGCGGCGTCACAGCGGCCGTCTGCGGCTGTGCAGCATTCGGGGGTGCGGGGTGGCGGGGTTCGAGGTTCTGGAGCCGGGGGACCCGCGGCAGGTGGGGCGGTTCCGGATCGTGTCGCGGCTCGGCGCGGGCGGCATGGGCCAGGTGTTTTTGGCGCGCTCGCGAGGCGGGCGTCCGGTCGCGGTGAAGGTGGTGCGTCCGGAGCTGGCGCAAGACGGCGAATTCCGGCGTCGGTTCGCCCGCGAGGTCGCCGCTGCTCGGCGGGTCAACGGGGCCTTCACCGCCGGGGTAGTCGACGCTGACCCGGACGGCTCCCCGGCTTGGCTGGCCACCGTCTACGTGCCCGGCGTGTCGCTGGGGGAGGCAATCGCCGCACACGGGCCCTGGCCAGCCCAGTCTGTCCTGGCGCTCGGCGCGGGGCTGGCCGAGGCCTTGGAGGCGATCCACGCGGCCGGGGTCGTCCACCGCGACCTGAAACCCTCCAACGTGCTGCTCGCCCCCGACGGCCCGAGGGTGATCGACTTCGGCATCTCGGTCGCGAGCGAGGCCAGCATGCTGACCCACACCGGCATGACGATCGGTACCCCCGGCTTCATGTCCCCCGAACAGCTCACCGGCCGGCCCATCGGACCCGCCAGCGACGTCTTCGCCCTGGGCGCGGTGCTGGCCTACACCGCCACCGGCACAGGGCCGTTTGGCACGGGCACCCCACATGCCCTGCACTACCGCGCTGTGCACGAACAGCCCGACATCGACGCCCTCCCTGCCGAGCTGCGCGAGGTGGTTGCCGCCTGCCTGGCCAAACTCCCCGACCAGCGTCCCACCGTGGCCGCCCTGCTCGACCGGTTGACCGCCGCGGGCAGCACGGGCGGGGAGAGCGAGGCGGACGCCGCCACACTGCTGACCGAGCCCAGCTGGATGCCCGACCCGGTCACCCAGCTCGTCCAGGAGAACGCCACCACCGCCCTGCCTCGTACCCCACCCCCGGCGATGCCCCCCGCGCCGCCTGCGGCAACCTGGCCCGGCGCCGGCGTTTCGGTGGCCTCCACACTGCCGGAGACACCCCAACCCGCATTTTCCGCTGCCCCGGCGACACCGGGGGTGCATCAGGCCCCCCGGACGGGGGGACAGCCCGCCCTTGACGTCCCCAGCCCATCCGTCCCGGCACCACAGTCGGCTGACCCCACACCTCCGCCGCACGGCCAGTTCCCCGGACCCAAGCCGCTCATGTCCCGGCGCCGTGCTCTGTTCTCCCTAACCGGCACCGCGCTCGCCGCCGGAACCGCCCTCACCACCTGGAAGATCCTCGACAACAGCTCCTCCACTGAGCAGCGCTGGGCCTTCCGTACCGGCGGCATTGTGGACTCGTCGCCGGTGGTGGCCGGCGGCGTGGTCTACGTCGGCAGCAGTGACTACAACCTGTATGCGGTGGACGCCGCGACAGGAAAACGGCACTGGGCCTTTCCCACCAGTAATGCTGTGATGTACTCGTCGCCAGCGGTGGCCGACGGCACGGTCTACGTCGGCAGCAGGAACCACAACCTGTATGCGGTGGACGCCGCAACCGGAAAGCAGCGCTGGGCCTTCCCCACCGACGGCGAGGTGTACTCCTCGCCGGTGGTGGCCGGCGGCGTGGTCTACGTCGGCAGCTGGGACGGTAGCCTGTACGCGGTGCAGACATGACGGCACACGCTGCGGGCTTCGCTTGAAGAGCGATGGCCTGGGACAGGGATGATATGTAAGGCCGCGCGTCGCAGCCGAATTTCGAGTATCTCATGCCCTGGACCTGCGCAGCCGTGGAGTGTGTCCCCGAAGCTACCTTTCCTGGCCACATCTTTCACCCGCGACGCCCGCGGCCGTTCACCGCAGTCATCTGTGGCAGCGTGGGCACCTACGAACACCATTGGTCGGCTGGCCCGAGGGTGAGATCCCCTCGGGCCGGCCGGCTTCGGTGCTTTCAATACTGCTTACTTCTTCTTGCCTGGGTCTTGTCTCCGAGCTTGCTGACTTGCGTTTTCGCTGCTCTTGGCGGCGTTCACAGGCAACTGAGTGGTTCTCATTGGTCGTCGTTGTCCGCTACCGAGCGGCCTCAGACGGCCCCGGGACGGCCCGAGACCCAGCCCTCTCACTCGGGCTCTCTCCCTAGTAGCGAGGCCCAGGCCCCATCGGGCCGATCTCGCCGGCCTTGCCCGGCGGCCCGTCCGGCGCAGTCTGACCCGGAGGGACGAGCGGCACAGCTGGCACCGGGTCGGCTTCGGGCAGCTGCAAGTACTCCCGCACGGCCCCGTTGTCGCCGGTGGCGTCGGCGAGGCGGGCGGCCTGGTCGAAGGCCCGCTTCTGGATGCGCTCGATCTCCTTGGCAACGTCGTCGATCGGATACCCGGCCTCCTGCAGCATCCGCACCGCGGTCTCCAGGGAGAACACGCCCGCCACGTAGCCCTCCGTGACGTCCTTGAGGACGGAGGCGCGGTCGGTCGGCGTATGCGCACCCCACACCAGGCGTGCGGGCAGCGACTCGCCGGCGGGCCACACCCGCCCGGCCTGGTGCAGGCGCTGCACCATGCGCAGCAGCAGCTGATACTTGTGGTTGCGGGCCAGGCGCATCGCGCCGACCAACGAGTCCAGCGGGCTCAGGGCGAGCTGCAGCGCGTACCCGGACGGCACCTTCGCCGGGTCGAGGCTGCCGAGTCCGGCCGTGGTGAGGCGCGTGTTGGAGGCGAGCCGGTCCATCAGGTGGTCGACGCGCTCGCGGAGCTCGGCGAGCTGCGCGGAGGTGTCGAGGGTATCCATGCGCCCGTTGTCGGACAGCTGCCACACCGACCCGGCCTCCACCCGCACCGGCAGCGGCTGCCCGGTAGTGCGGTCCATGGGCAGCCGGGCCCCGGCGAGGGCCACGATGGGTGTGCCGGTGGTCGCCGAGGCGGACGCGCTGTCGGTGTCGGTGGCGGCTAGCTCGTCCAGCAGCTGCAGCGGGGTCGCCAGGGTGGACTTGCCCCAGTGTTCGCCGACGTCCGGGATCGAGTTCGGGATGTGCACCACCGGAATGAAGTCCACCATCAGGTCCAGGCGGTCGAGGACCTGGCCGTCGGAGCGCACCCGGTAACTGGCCTTGTCCGGAGGCAGAGAGAACACGTCGTGGGCGCGGCCGAGGTCCTCCAGCAGCCATTCGCCGTCCGTGAGGTAGCAGGTGATCGCGGACGGCTTGCCCGGCGCCCACGGGTAGATGCGGGTCACCGTGCCCGTCGCCGCGTCGAGGGTGTCGCCAGCGGTGAGGACCGGTTCGCCGTCGCCGCCGACGACCAGCTCGCGCACGCTACGCCCGTCCACGGCGGCCGGCCGGGTCGCCCAGCCGATCGGGGCGAGTTCGTAGGTGATCCGGCGCACCCGGGCTTTGAGGCCGCGTGCCGGGTCGGCGGGCAGCTCCCACGCGAAGTGCACACGGTTCGGGTACTCCTGGGCGTCCTGCTCGCCCTCGTCCCACTCAGGGAAGTAGAAGCCGGGATCGTAGGTGCGCAGCAACACCCGCTGTTTCGTCGGCTCCCAGGCGAGGGTGTAGACGCCGTCGCCGCAGCGGACCGCGCACCGCTCGCACTGCTGGACGCGCAGCGGCAGCAGCTCCTTGTCCGCCCAGGCACGCAGCCGCTCCTGCAGGTCGGCCGCAGCAGCCGCCTCCGGGGCCGGCCCGTCCTGGCCGACGTGGTCGGCGCCGGGCACCACGATGGTCTGCTCCGCACCGAGCAGATAGCCGAGGGTGGTGTCGATCAGCTTGGACGGATCACCGAGTTCGCGGCGCTCCACACCGTGACCGTCACCGGTGACGGCGGCAAGCTGCCCGGCCTGGTTGGAGTCGTACGCGGCGAGCACCTTGTACGCGGCCAGGCGGCGCAGGTCCTCGGCAGGCACCCACGAAGTGTTCAGCTCGGGAAACGCGTGCTGGCCGGGCCGGTTCGGATCGGCCATGGCCTGCTTGTAATTCAGCCACGACCAGGCGTCGATGAGCAGTTCGCGCAGCCTCACGGGTGCCCCTCCAGGCGACCAGGCCCCGCGCCTGCAGCCAGCTTAGAGGCAGTGTGTGATCACGAACCCGAAGTGGCGGCCTTGCGCTTGTCGTCCTCGATGTCGAGACGCCGCATGAGGAAGCTGGCAAACACCAGCATCTCCTCGGCCTCGTCGCGAGCGTCCTTCTCGTCCGGCCCGTGCATCCGAGGGTTACGCAGCGCGCCCATCGCGCCCTTGAAGAGGAACTGCATGCCGTTCTGCTCGCTCGCCAGCGAGTTGCCCGTGGACCGGGTCACCGTGAGTTTCGGGGGGCCTGGCTTGGCGCCAAAGGCACGGCCCATGAGCCCTTCACCAAAATCGGGTTCGTCGGCCAGCGTTTGCACGCGGTGCTCCACTGCCTGGAATGCGCGACTCACCGCGTCGACGTAGAAGCCGCTGTTGAACCGCTCGGCAGCGACCTTCGCGATCAGCGGATGCAGGTTGCAGGTGACCGACATCGACACCGACGATCCCGCGGCGCGGGC
The DNA here is from genome assembly GCF_001906585.1 of Streptomyces kebangsaanensis. GTDB lineage: Bacteria > Actinomycetota > Actinomycetes > Streptomycetales > Streptomycetaceae > Streptomyces > Streptomyces kebangsaanensis. Next base: position 11,837 of record NZ_JUJA01000083.1, read on the forward strand.
GGCCGGAGCGGGTGGCGTCGCTACCGGTACGGGAAGTGCGAAGGGTCCGTGCAGTGTGGATCGCTTGGCGAAGGGCCGGTTGTCGGCCTCGGTCCGCTCCATCCCCAGCACCTGCTCGCGGATGCGCCAGTAGTCCTGCAGCCGGTGCACGTCAGCGAACGGCCGAATGCTCCGGTCGAAGTTGAGCGACCAGTCCAGCCCCTCCCGGTTGATGCTTCCACCGCGGAAGCAGGTTTCACGCTGCCCGAACGTGGCGGCGGCGAACGTGACCTCCTTGGTCAAGAGTGGCGGGTCGATCCCCGGGAGGTGTGCAACGTCTCCGGGATTCATCCATGGCAGCTCACCGCGGTCCGCGGGCCGCCAGGCTGGCTCCATTCCGGCCGCTTTGCGCACCATGCCGAGGAATACGCGGATGGCCGGTCCGGTGCCGGTGCAGTTCGCAGCGCCAGCGATGGTCAGGGCCAGTTCCTGCGAGCCTTGTGGCAACTGCGAGAGGTCGGGGGCAACTCCGAGCAGCAGTGCGGGGCACAGCTGCTGTACGACCTCTTCGAACTGCAGGCCCTTCGCGAACAGTTCCCGATCGATGTCGTCGAAAGTCGGCCAGCGATGGTGTTCGCTGAAGTACGTCCAGATCGCGTTGAGGAGGACGCGGCCTTCCTTTCCAGTGGGACGCGGCATTCCCTCCGGCGCGATGGTCCGAACGATCACGTGCTGCCCCCAGCGGCCGAGCCTGAACGATGCCCGCAGGCTACTACTGCGCGTGGGGCTATTGGTTGGGCTCGTCGGCGCAGCCGTGCATCCACATCGAGTACAGCAGCTCCTGCTGGTTGGCGCGCGGCTTGCGGTCCCAGATGGCCTGGCACAGCTCGTCCGAGGGTTCCATGTCGTCGTCCAGGAGCACCTGCCGGTAGGTGCGCCCCTCGTCGAGGGAGGCGTCCAGGCGGGCCTGCGCGGAGGCTTTGATCTCCTCGGAGGTGGGGGGCTTGGGTGCGTCCGGGTGAGGCCACAGCCAGATCACGCCTGCGGTGACGGCCGCGCACGCTATGCCGGCGGCGCCGATGATGCCCTTGATCGTCATGGGCGGTGACGCTAGCAGCCGTGGCGGACAGGTCCTATGGACCTGGCGCTGCGGGGCTGTTGGCCTTTGTGGGGCCGTTTTCGGGGGGTTATCGGCGTCCGCCGAGGCGGTCGTCGTAGATGTGTCCGGCGACGGCGGCGAGCTGGTCGGGGTCGGCGAGTTCGGTCAGTCCGTGCACGGCGACGTCCATGCGGTCGGAGGAGTCCATGCCGACGACCCAGGTGACCCTCCTCGCGGCTTGAAGCAGGTGGTGATGCGCAGACCGCGATCCCCCAGGCCGTGCCGGGTCAACGCAGTAGCACTGTCCATCGCCATACCCCTCGAGGCGTACGGATATGACGTGCTGCCCCGACAGAAGGCACTCCTGCCGGGGGGTCTGTTGTGAACGTGCTGGTCACAGCCATTCGTTGATGACCATGACCAGCACGGTGGCTTCGTAACGGACGGCGAGTTTGTCGTGACGACACCCGCCCCTTCAGAAATGACAATTACTCGATCCTGTCCGGCTCGGTGAACATAGCCGTTGGCGTCGCCGAGCTCCGTAATCAGGGGTTTGGAAGCGGTCACGGAATGGCGAGCGCGCCCGCTGGTCTAGGAGTTCGTCACGCCCGTCTGACCGTCAATGCGGCTGTGACCTGGTGTGACTTGATCCTCGATACCCTCGCCGGTCCTGCGGCTCCGTGGCGGAAGCAGCAGGGCGCAGACCCGGCATCCGGGGCCCGACAGGAGCCGTCCCATGAGTAGGAGGGACGGCTCCTCACTGTGCATCCACAGACTCACTGTCCGGATTTGGAGCAGGATCCGCTGTTCTTGACGCTGTGCGGATCGATACATGTGCTGTCGTAGGAGGCTTCGCCCTCGCGATCGAAGACCTGGAGTCGTGGATCCGACTCGTCGGCCTCCCACCACGCAGCGAATGCCTCAGCAGCGTGCTGAGACTCGACCATGAGATGCATCCACAGATACAGCTCCGCCTCGTCTCCGGCGTCTATCGCGTCCATGTCGATGACTGGGTAGTCGGACTTGACCTCAAGGATGGGGAATCCTGTTCCCACACCTCGCCTGAACCCCTGCCATCCCTTGAGATGGCTGACGACCTCTTTCTGCCTGGCCGTTCCGTTTTCCGCCACGAACTTTTTGAACTGCTTGAAGGTGCCCGGAGTCCCGGCGATCTCCGCGAGGGTCATCGTGACCTTCTTCGGCCGCTCCGGGATGGGGGTGGCCGACGGGCTTGTGCGCTCGGGAGTGGGACTGGCCGGCGGGCTCGTGTGCTCGGGAGTAGGGCTGGCCGGCGGGCTTTCGACGCTCGCAGTGACGCTGGGCTTGGCCGTTGACGCAGCGTCCGAGTTGCCATCGCCACCGCCACACTCCGTCGCCGCTGCCAAGATGAGCGCGATGACTCCGATGACCGCGAAGACGCCACACCCCTTGGTCATCTCGTTGTTGCTCTTGATGCCCACGTACACGCTCTCCATCACCAGTGCTGGAGGGGTTACCGACAGGCGTCACCGCAGGTAGGAGCCCCCTCATCCGTGACGCGTGATCGTACATGTGGCCGACTTGTGAAGAGATCGCACCCCTGGCGTGTGGGCGGGACCCTGACGGACCTGACGGGATCACCCCCCACCAACGCCCGCATGCCGGAAGGATGTTCGCCATGCAGGCAGAGACGTTGGCGGGGCTGATGGGTCTCGCGGGTGCTGTGGTGGGTGCAGGTGGCGCACTGCTGGGCGGATGGCTGCAAGCACGCACAGCGAGGGGAGAGCGCATTGAGGGCTACCGGCGGGACGCGGCTCAGGCCGCCCTGAACGAGCTGATCCAACTCCGGCACGAGCTGATGGTCCACGATCGTGAGCGCCCCATGGAGCCCGAGTACGGCCTGTCCGGCGCCTTCCAGGACTTCATGCACGCTGGAGAGCGCCGCCTTATGGCCATGAACGCTTCCGTCCTGCTGATTCCTGACCCTCGGCTCCGGGAGCGCCTGGAACGCGTGTACGAGGTCGGAAACGCCTGGCTCTTGGTCCCGGGGCTGCGGGCTGGAGGTCAGATCTCGTGGATGCAGGCCGCTGCGCGAGAGGGGATCGAGGTCCTCGGGGCCTTCCTGCGGGGCGATCCTCTCCCTCCCGAATACGAGGGGTTCACGACCATGCGTCAGCACGTCGCGGAGCGGAACTGACGCCCGCCAGAACCAGTACTTGCTTTCCCTAACGAACGACCGCATAATCGAACGCAGCAGGACACGTACGTCCTCGTGCAGGCCCCGACGCCACTGGCGGACCGGGGCCTTTCGCATGTTCGGGAGGGCTTCAGTGGAGGACGAGATCTGGCTGACGGCCCGAGAGGCCGCCGAGCTGACGGGCGTCAGCGTCGTGACGGTCTACTCGTGGGTCCGCCGAGGCCGCCTGAAAGTCGAAGGCCTCGACCACCGGGGCCAGAAGCTCTTCCGGCATCTCGCCGTCGCCCAGGCCGAGAAGGCCACCAGGGCCAAGGCCAAGCGCGTATTGGTGACGGCCGCCTGACCTCGGTCCCGGTTACTTCGGCAGCACCTGGCCCTGATCCGTCACGTAGTAGCTGTTCTTGCACTCCATGAGCGCAGACTCCGAGACGTTGTACGGGCCGCCGGCCTGCTGGTTGCAGAACTTGTTGAGGATCTGGAACTTCTGCGCGGCGGACACCCCAGCAGGTTGGTTGTTCTGCTGCTGGTCTTCCTGCGACTGGTCGTCCATCTGATCCTGCACCCAGGGGTCCGGAGAAGAGGCGCCCGAGCCGCCATCGGAGCCCAGGACCACACCACCCAGGAAGAACGACGCGACAGCGACCGCGACGACGCCGCCCCACAGGGCCACCGGCCGCTTCCACCACGGCCTCTCCAGTCCCGCCAGGATGCGTTGGTATTCCGGGTGGTTCTTGTACTCGTCCCGCCAGCCATTCGGCGAATCCATCGAGTCAGCCGCCGTGTGCGCCGTGGGAGCGCCAGACGGACGCGGGGGGACGTTCGGGGGAAGTGGCGACGTGTTCTCCACCGCAAGCTCCTCAAGGCCCTGACCGGCAGCCAGATCGCGCACAGAGAGTCGGGTGACACAGGTTAACCACGGGGCATCCATGAGTTCTACACATATGACGGAACCGTGATCTTTCGTGACGGCCGGGGCTCCTTCACGCCCACGGCCACAGAACAGGCACCCCGTCACCACCCCGCCTTCACATGACGGATGATGGCCCCGCCAGCATCAACCATCCCTGGGGGGACCATGCGCACCCGCACCGCACTCGCCGCCGTCCTGCTCGCCCTCGCGGCACTCACCGCAGCCTGCGGCAGCGACAACAAACCCAGCAAGCCCGCCGCCACTTCGGTCGCCACGTCCGCCGCGGCCGTCGACACCGCCGAAGCCCGGCAGGCCTGCGTCGACGCCTGGGCCGAAACGATCAGCAACCGGCCCGCGGACTTCAACCCGGACACCGACAGTGACACCGAGCCGAACGAGTGCAAGGGCCTGCCCGAAGGCGACTGGACCGACCGCTACATGGATGGCCTCACCCAGAGCAACCAGGACGGCCGCGACGCCCTGCAGGACCTCATCGACCAGGCCTCCGAGGCCGCCCAGCCCTGACGCCGCAGGAGGCGCCCGTGGCTGGCAACCCCCGCAACGGGTGCCCCTACCGCCGCCTCGTCGACTGGATACGCGCCCAGCACCTCCCCTGCTGGATCTGCGGCCACGACACCGGCTACGGCCTGGACGCCCGACACTCGATGTCCTTCACCCTCGACCACCTGGAGCCGCGCTCCCCGGCGGAGCTTCCAGATCGCCGCCTGAGCACGAGAGGATACGAATCCCGTCCTCTCGTGAAAGCCCAGGAGGCCATGATGAGCACCGCTGGTCCCAACCTCTGCCTCTGCGACTGCGGCACCGAGATCGGTGAGGACAGCACTTTCGCGTCCGGACACGACAGCACGTACATGTGGCGGGTCCTCAAGGAGGACTTTGGCGAGGGCAAGGGCGTCAGCGAGCGCTTCCTCGACTGGTACCTGAGGAACCGCCCTCAGAGGTCATGACGCGGGACTCTCCGACTGCTGCTGCGGGACCGATCCGTTGGCGCCGGGCTCCAGCAAAGGGCTGGCCGGCTTCAGCACCCCACCCAGCTCGGGCAACTTGGCGGCGGAGAACTTCAAGATCAACGCGGCTTGCAGATGGGCCTTGAGAGCCGGGTCATCAACCTCTTCCAGCAGTCGGATCGCCTGACCGGCATCCCGCTCGACCTTCATGTCTTGCCGGAGCGACTGGGTCTGCGACTCCATGTGCTTCAGCGCCAGGTCTGCCCTGCGGTGGAACAAGGTGCCGATGACCGTCATCAGGAGACCGGCCACACTGGCGGTGACCGAGGCGTACTGGTCCCCGGTGCTCTCGGCACGGAAGATCGCCATGCCAATGCCGGAGATCAGGACGAGGCCACCCACCACCGAGCAGGAGAGGCTGACGACGAAGCTGCGGCGAGCCTGGGCCAGGCCGTAGGCGTAGTACTCGATCAGAAGTTTGGCGAACCGTGTCTCCGGGGTCGGCTCTTCTCCGGTACCGCTCGGCTCGCGCTCGGTGGGCTCGGGACCAAACACCTCTTGTCGCAAGCGGTCACGCTCTTGATCAACGTCATTGCCGAAGGTGCGGGTGCCGCGCCACACGTATATGGACGCAAGCACCATGACCACACCTGTGATTGCGGACGTCGCAGCGCCAAACCAATCCATCACCTAAACAAGATGGCAGACATGACCATCCCATGGTGCCCATCCTGACCAGTCACCTGCCACTCCACGCGCGTGAAGAAGTGAGCCAGCCGGGGCGTCAGCGTGCTGATCAGCAGAGGCTCAGGCCCTTGTCCAACACCTCAGAGATGTTGACCTTCAGCCCGTGGCCCAGCGTCTCGTCGTCAGCCCAGATCGGCGTGATCTCCGGATATCCGGCGCCCTTGGCCGTGCCGTTCACGGCATAGCGCGGACCGCCAGGCGGCTCGAACGTGACTGCTCCACCCTCGCACCGCAAGACGCCAGCACTGACCGTGAACGGCCACTCCGTGAACCGCGAAGCCGTCACCGCCAGACCTCCGCTCGGGGCCTTCGGCTCGGAGTCGCGGTGCCGCGAGGGCAGCTCCCTGCTGTTGTTGCTGTCTGAACTACTGCCGCTGCCCGAACCATTGGGCCAGCACGACGCAGCCACCGCCATCACGACCACGAAGAACACCGCAGCGCTGATCCACTCCGCACGGCTGTACTGGCGCCTCTCGCCCATCGGACCCCCTCCAGATCGAAAAAGCCCACGCTACGACCCGGAGCACAGCAGGCGTGAAGAACCCGACGAGGCAGAGCAGAAACGCGGCACCGCCCGTCAGCTACTGGCCAGTGAGAGCCGCAAACTCCTGCTCGCAGGCAGCCAAGTACTCCTGCTTCTGCTCAGGGGTGTAGAAGCGGATGAACCCCACCCCCTTCACCGCTATACCACAGGCAAACTCCGGCGGGGCGTTGATAATCGACACGTCCCCACCCGCAGTGTGGTTTCGAACCATCGCTTGGGCGTCAGACCTCCCCTTCTCAGCAGGGGGCAGGCGGTCCGGCCCTCCGCTGCCGCCGGAGATGAAGCCCACGAAGAACGACATGACAGCGAAAGCGATGGTGACAGCGACAGCGATGACGCCTCCCACGATGGCCCCCGGTTGCTTCCACCAAGGCTGTACCGGTCCGGGCATCGGCGGTGGTGACGTCGGGTACGGCGGTACGTGTTGGTAGTACTCCACAGCAGACTCCTCAAGGCCCTGACCTGCAACGACATGCGCACGGCGAATCGAGCGGCACAGAATACGCACGGGACGCACGCGGGATCTACACATGGGTCCCGGTCGTGATCCAACCGTGAGTTCCGCCTGACGGCCGTCAGCCCCTGACCAGTTACCTGCCACCACACGCGCGTGAGGGGGTGAGGAGGCTCACGGGGCCAGCAGTCGGTCACAACACACAGGCCAGGAGGTTCTAGCAGCCCCGGCGGACAGGGCCTGTTGGCGTGGCGTGCGGGGCCGTTGGCCTTATGGGGCTGTTTCCGGGGGTTATCGGCGTCCGCCGAGGCGGTCGTCGTGGATGTGTCCGGCGACGGCGGCGAGCTGGTCGGGGTCGGCGAGTTCGGTCAGTCCGTGCACGGCGGCGTCCATGCGGTCGGGGCTGTCCATGCCGACGACCCAGGTGACCATCTGGTCTTCGAGCTGTACGTGGGTGCCGACGTGGTGGACGAGGCCCTGGTCGTAGAGCTGGGCGATGGGTTCGGCGCGCAGGCGTTTGCCGAGTTTGGCGGTGACTTCGAGGACGCGGGGCATGAGCTGGCCTTGGATGGTGCCTTCGCGGCGCAGCTGCTCCCACGCCTGGGAGAGGACCTGGCGGGCCATGTCGCCGCCGTAGTTGGACTCGACCACGATCGCGTCGGCCTTGAGGGCGAGGGCGAGGTGGCAGGCGGTGAGGCCCCAGTCGTTGGCGCCCATGCTTCCGGAGCGGTCTTCGAGGACGTACAGGTGGCCGTCGTAGCCGCGGGCGAGGCCGATGATGCCGGTTTCGTCGCCGATGGCGGACTCTCCGCCGGCGGGGTCGACGGCGACGATGACGCGGGCGAGGTCGAGGCCGCCGAACTCGACGGTGGTGATGCGGTGGTCGTTGATCCAGGCGCGCTGCCACACGCCGCCCTCCGGCGGGCGGGGTTTCTGCTGGTAGAGCGCGGCCCACACGCGTTCGCCGACGCGGCGGCGGGTGGTGGCGTGGTGCTCGGCGTCGAAGCGTTCGGGCCACAGCGGCTCGCCGATCTTCCGGCTGAGTGGGTCGTCGTCGCTGTCGGCGAGCGCGGGCAGGTCGATGATCTTCCACTCGTTGGCTTGGGCGTCGGCGAGGATGCGGCCGGCGAGGTCGTCTTCGTTCCAGCGGGTCTGGATGACGCAGATCGCCCCATCGGGTTCGAGGCGGGTCTGCAGGACGGACTGCCACCACTCCCACGTCTTGCGGCGGATGTTGGGCGAGTCGGCGGAGGCCATGTCCTGCACGGGGTCGTCGACGAGGGCAATGGTCGCGCCCTTGCCGGTGAGGGTGCCGCCGATGCCGGCTGCGACGAGGCCGCCTTGGTGGCCTGCGATGTCGAAGCGCATCGCCGCCCGGCTGGAGGGGTTGAGGTGGATGCCGAGCTCGTCGCCCCACGTCTCGATGGCGTCGCGGATCCAGCGGGAGTGCTCCTCGGCGAGGTCTCCGGAGTAGGAGGTGATCGCCACGCGGCGGTCGGGGTGCTGGCGCAGGTACCACAGGGGTGCCCAGCGGGAGGCCCGGCGGGACTTGCCGTGCCGTGGCGGCATGGTGATCATCACGCGGTCGGCGCGGCCCTCGGCCATGTCGATCCACGCCTGGTCGATGAGGTGCAGGTGCCGGGCCTGCATCTCGGCGTGTTCGGTGAGGACGGCGGCCATCGCACCCGGGGAGGCGTCCATGGCGATGCGGCGTTCGATGCGGGCGAGCTGGGCGCGCAGCTCGGGGGAGGCCTTCGCGGCCATGACGCGGCGCAGGGCCGGCGGCTTGCTCCGGTAGGCGGCCAGCAGCGCGGCTTCGCGCTCAGGGCTAGTCTTCCGAGCCACGCGCGGCCTCCTCGGATATCTCGATCAGGGCTTCGAGCTCGTCGAGGGCGACCGCGGTCAGCTCGCTGCTCGAAGCGTCCGGGGTGACGATCTCGGTCTTGGACGGCTTGTCGAGGCCGTTCATGCGGGCGCGGCGCTCCATGATCCGCAGGGCGCGGTCGATGGCGGGCAGGTCGCCGTCCTTGACGGCTTGGCGGTAGGCGACGAAGAACAGCCGGTCCAGGCGCAGGTTCTCCACGGCGCGCAGCTCCTCGGCCTTGTCCTCGACCTCGGTGGTGCGTTCCTTGAGGGCCTGGCGGACGTCCTTGCACGCGGCGTGGATGAGCTGTTCGTCGGTGGGGGGCTCTTGGCCCTTGGTGTACCGGTCGATGCCGTAGCCGTGCGGGTAGGCGATCCGGTCGGAGTTGACGGCGGGGTCGGCGGCGAGTTTGCGGCCTACAGTGAGCCAGTCCACGCCGGCCAGGCGTAGGTCGATGGCGTCCGCCCGCCGCTGTGCGATGGCGGCGCGGGCGGCCTTGTCAGGGCGTCCCACGGGACAGCGGTCCTTCCGGTAGCGCCCCCGCGCCTCACCCACATGATCCCGTACCGAGCCGACCAGCGGATGGCCTCGCTTCTCATGGGACCGGTTTCGGCGAATACGCCCAGCAGGGGTGGCCGCTGATCTACGGTGTGGTCATGGAGACATGGGGCACCTTCGGCCCCGGGCAGTCAGAGGCCCGGTCGCTGCCAGACGTGTCTCTGACCATGCCTTCAGACATGCTCCAGCGGTACGCGCCTATGGCCGACATGCCGCCTCACCTCGCGCAGCAGAAGACAGATCTCCTAGGGGTCTGGCTTCAACTGGAGCAGCGGTTTGGTCGGCTGAACCGCTGGAGCAGAAGCACAGTGGTCAACGGTGGGCGCCGTCTGAGCGACACCGCCGACATTGCTGCCTGGTATGACGAGGGCAAGGCCACTGTCTGGTTCTCCACTGGCTGCGGTAAGAAGCGATTCCCAATCCGGGCGGCACGGCTGCGGCTCGAACCTGCGTCCGCGCGGTGCCCGTTCAGATGAACACGTGGTCGTCGGCGCATAGGAGAAGGGCCTCCTGAACATCTCGGTGATGTCGAGTCAACCGAGCAACAGGAGGCCCTCGTGTCCCACTCTGTCCTGCCCGTGTCCGCCCCGTCCAGCTCCGGCACCTCACCGTGTGACTGCCTCGCCCATCTGTACGGCAACGCCGCGGACAACCCGGATCGCGAACCGGGCTACGACTCCGACCTGACGGACGCGGAGTGGGCCGTGATCCGGCCCCTGCTCCCCGTCCCGGCCTGGCTCAACGGACGGGGCGGACGCCCGGAAAGCTACTGCCACCGTCAGGTGATCGATGCCGTGCGCTACCTGGTCGCCGAGGGGGTGCGCTGGGCAAGCCTGCCGCGCGACTTCCCGAAGTGGCGGGCCGTCTACCGCTTCTTCCGCCGCTGGCGCGACAACGGCCTGATCAAGGAACTCTACGGACGGCTCCGTGCCCGCCTGCGCGAACTGGCCGGCAAGGACACCGAGCCGACGGCCGCGATCATCGACTCGCAGTCCGTGAAAGGCGACGCCACGGTGCCGGCCCGCTCACGCGGCTACGACGCCGGAAAGAAGATCAACGGGCGTAAACGGCACATCGCCACCGACACCCTCGGCCTGCTCCTGACCGTGATCGTGACCGCCGCCTCGGTCAGCGACCGCGGCGCCGGCGCCGACCTGCTGCGAGCCCTGCGCGAGCGGCACCACACACTCCGCCTGGTCTGGGCCGACGGCGGCTACACCGGCTGGCTCGTCACCTTCGCCGCCGACGTCCTCACCCTCGCGCTGACCATCGTCAAACGCCCCGACGACACCACCGGCTTCACCGTCCTGCCCCGCCGCTGGGTCGTGGAGCGGACGTTCGCCTGGCTGATCCGGGCCCGCCGCCTCGCCCGCGACTACGAAACGCGCACCGACAGTGCCGAGGCCATGACCTGGTGGGCGGCCACCATCCCCGCCACCCGCCGCCTCGCCCGCGGCGGTGCCCCCGCACCCCGCCGCCTCAAGCAGACCAACCCGGCCCCGGCCTGAACAACCCCGGCCCCGCCTCGACGAGCCACCCCCGCTCCACCAGCCTCTTCGCCCTGAACCGGGCCGCCTGCTCCCGCGCATCCGTGGCCTGCCAGCCCAGACCGTCCCGCAGCCCCCTCGCCCGCACACCACCGCCGCCCCCGGCGCCGTCACGCTCGACCAGGGACACGATCCGGGCGTACTCCTCCGGCAGGGCAGACCGCTCCAGGCCCTCTGCCCACACCGGCACCCCGGCCTTCCGGCCCGCACCGCCACCGACCACCACCGCCTCCCCGGCGGCCGCCTCCGTCACCCGCGCCGGCGCACCGGACAACGCGTCCACCAGCTCCTCACGCGCGATCACCGCCCGCCGCGCGGCCTCCTCCGCTTCCACCACCGCGACCTGAAGCCGCTCCAGCTCCACCCTCAGCTCCTCGGCCCGCGCAAGCGCCACCCGCTCGCGTTCTTCCAGCAACCCCATCGCCGACGGCATCGGCCACCTCCGCACACCGGGACTTGAACACGACGGCCCGAGCATGCCTTTACGACGCAGCAACCATGCCTGAACTGGGAAAACTTGAAGCTACGTCCGCTTTAGGAATCGCTTCTAAGACTGCGGCTGGGGTGTCTGCGGCGCTCTTCGGCCTTGAGCGCAGCCACCGCTTTCTTGTCTTCGAGACCAAAGCGGTAGGTGCTTGGCCCCGGCGTGACGCTTACGACTTGGTCCTCCGCGACGAGGCCCATCGGTCTCAGACTGGGCCAGCTGCTGACGACCGAAATGATCTCGGCAGCGCGCAGCTGACCCGGGCGCTCGCGCTGTTCACCTCGCTGGCTGGTCTGCAGGATTGGCTGCGTCAGCGCCGTACAGCTCACCTGCAAGATGCTCGGGTCGCAGTTCCACCAGTATCTGAGACGGCCGAGCCTCTGTCTCGGGCCTGCGGCGTGCGCCGTCTCGCTGTGCCCCTTGTCCCACGAGCACCAGGGCGTGAACGCCCGGGTGTCGTTGAACTTGGGGACTACGTCTTGGGTGCCTGACCGGGGGCTGAAGCGCCTGAGCTGTCCCTGTATCTGAAGGGGACATGCGCTCAAATGGAACGCCTGATTATCGAATTTGTCTTGTTCCTTGAGGCCTTGGGCCTGCTGCTGCTGGTTGCGACACGGTTGACGAACGAGATCACCGCGTTTGTTGAGGCCCTGAAGCGGCTGTTCCGCGGGCCGGGAAGTGGCCCTGAGGGGCAGGCCTGAAGACGGGGTGGGGCGGCCACTGCCGCCCCACCCTACCCGCGATCACATCAGGGTGAGCTGATCCGGATTGCCAGCGGGCGGCTCGGGCGGCCTGGGTGGTGCGTCGGGTGCGTTCCGATCGGTTCGCAGCCACCACGCGAACTGCCAGTTGCGGCAGGTCCGGTACCTCCACGAGTCCCGCTTGCGGGCCCAGCCGGGTATCGAGTGCTCGCCCCATCCGAGGATGGGGCGAGCGTTCTCGAGGGTGACCTGCAAGCCCCGCACGAGGGCGGGGCCTTCCCACTGGTGGCCCTCGGCGTATTCGAAGGCCAGGTGTGCGTTCTTCGACCAGTCCCACGGGTGGGGCAGGGCGCACACGTACCAGGCCAGCGGCGGGTTCTCCGCCGGCAGGGTGACGTTCTGGCGGGGGGCCCGCGGGTTGACGGGGTGGCGGTCGGAGACGCCGAACGATTCCAGGCAGTGGCGGTCGAGGTTGACGTTGCGGACCCCGGCGAGCCACATGATCAGGTACGGTGCGGCGCTGTTGATACCGACCCTTACGGGCGGCTGCGGCATTCGGTATTTCCCATCTTGGTATTAGACGGAGGGGCTTTCTCTTTCCTTTACCAATTTTATCAAAATTTCCACGAGTTGCTTATGGTGCCCATGTCGGAATTCGTTGGGGTAAGGCATGTTGAATTCCTCATCGAGGGCTTTCTCATAATCGTGGCCGGAGAGCCTGAGGGGCTTTTTGCAGACGGCGCGCAGGGTGGCGTTGGAGCGGCCGGCGACCTTCACCTCCCCGAAGTACGCCTCCAGCAGCTCCTGCAGCGACTCCGGCGTGTGGTAGCGGATCCGCATCCACTTGCCCTGCATGAACCGCATGTCGACGTTCTCGGCGTCGAGGAAGCTCAGCCGGGTGGATTCACGGCTGGTGGAGTGCTGCGAGTTCTCGAACGCCTGCTCGGCCAGCAGGTTGCGGGTGCCGATGCACACGGTGCCGTCGGCCGCGCACAGCGCATTCACCGTGGTGAGCACCCAGTGCTGGTAGTCCAGCGAGGTGGTCGCGTTGATGACGGAGTCCAGGACCACCATGTCGTACAGGCCGTGCGCTTCGAGCCGCTTCTCGACGGTGCGGACCATGCCGACGACGCCCTTGATGTCGACGGCGTACTTCCCCGGCGTGGTGCGGTACGGCTCGTAGTCGTCGATGAGGTAGCCCTCGGGGCGCAGCTTCTTGGCGTAGTCGCCGTGCCCGGCGCCGAAGTCGACCACCCGCATGTCGGGCCGCTCGCGCAGGCGGGGCAGCGCCAGCTTCTCCCACACCTCCGACTTGTAGGCGAGCTTGCCCTTCTTGCGCAGGGAGCTGTACTGGCGCAGCCGCTTGGGCTGGACGATGTGCTGGTTGTAGACGGGCGCCTGGTCCTCCAGGCCGGACCAGTCGTACACGCCGTACTCGCCGGTGAGGTCCGCGACCAGGGTGGCCGCCTCCGAGGAGGGGCAGGTCCAGGCGAGGACGTCGAAGTGGTTCTTCGCGGCGACGACCGCGTACTCGGCGTTGAGGGCGACCTGCCCCTGGTCGTCGATGACGACGCTGCCCCACGCGCCGTGCCCGCCGGTCATGTAGCTGATGGCCTGCTGGAACGGCTTGTTGCGGGAGTTGACGACCTCGATGCTCTGCCAGGGGATCCACGACCACTCGCCGATGGGGCCGGGCTGGGCGTAGACGATGCTCGCCTCGGTCTCGACCCTGTTGTGGAGGAGGTTGAACTGGATCTCGTCGGTCAGGCGCACCTTCGTGCCGAGCATGACGGCCGGCGTGTGGGTGATGCCCAGCGCCTTCATGGCCTTGGTTCTCTGGTGGCCCGCAACCAGGGTGCCGTCCGCGTTGAGGATGACCGGCTTGACGATGCCGTGCTTGCCGATGGACTCCTTCAGCCGCGCGAAGGCCTCCTCGGACAGGTGGCGCGGGTTGTAGTCGGCGGGCCGCAGGTCCTTGAGCGGGTACGCCTCGTAGAACGTGGTGGTGGGGGCGCCGCTGCTGCTCATGCGTCCTCGTCCTCCTCGTCCTCGTCGCCGCTCTCGTCGCCATCCTCCTCGTCCTCCTCGTCCTCCTCGTCCTCCTCGTCCGAGTCCTCGCCGGCGGCGTCGGCGGGCGTGGGCTCGACGGTGACGGCCGGGGCCTCGACGACCTCGGAGTGGGCCTCCTGCAGCAGGTGCCAGCCGAAGCCGAGGTCGGAGCGGGACTCGGACACGAACCGCTCGTAGATCGCGTTGAGGGTTTCCACCTCTGCGGCGGTGATCTGCACGCGGATGGTGGACCACTGCAGGTAGCCCCACTGCAGGTACTCCAGCTTGGCCATGGATCCGGTGCCCGCACCGTCGGAGGGCAGGTCGATGGTGTCGGGCAGGGCCCGGGAGTCAAGAAGCTTGTCCAGGGCGTCCTGGTCGTAGCCGGTGCCGTCGAGGTCGGGCAGTTCCTCGAGGATGTCGGCCAGCAGTTCGCTGTCGTAGCCGGCGAGGTCGGAGGTGCGGTTGTCGACGACGACGATGCGGGCCGCGTCCTCGTCGGAGACGTCCACCCACGTGGCGGCGATCCGCTCCCAGCCGAGCTGCTTGGCAGCGGCCCAGGTGTGGTTACCGGCCAGGATCTCGTTGGGACGGCCGGTGTGGGTGCCTCGGTTGACGACGATGGCCTTGTACTGGCCGTTGACGCGCAGCGAGTCGGCGATGGCGTCGACGTCGCCGCTGCGGGGATTGCGGTGGTACTCGGTCAGGTCGTCGATCGGTACCGCCAGCGGCAGCAGCGACTCAGGGATGTGGGCGGGCGCAGCACTCACAGCAGGAGCCCTTCGTGTAGGAGCGTGCCCCCGCGCCCTACGCCCGCCCAGATTAGAGGATCACGCGCTCAGCAGCTCCAGCTGAGCCTGCGGTTCATCGTCGGCGGGCGGCTTGCGGGCCGCGCGCAGCAGATCCCGCGCCCGCGTCTCGCCCTTGCCGATGTCCACCGACCACTGCGGTGCTGTCAGCTTGGGCCGGTCGGTCAGCGCCTCGCGGGTCAAGGCGACGCGTTCCTCCTCGGTGCTGCACTTCTCGTACAGCACCGCCCAGGACCTGTTGGTGTCCGGCTGCAGCGGGGGCCGCTGCCGCTGCGGGCGCTGCTGGGTGCTGTCGTCGGCGGCCGTCTCCTGCGGCTGGTCCTGCTGTTCGGGCTTGGTGTGCTGCTGCTCGGCGTCGTCGACGTGCTGCGTGGTGCTGTCGTCTGCTGCCGCTGTTGGCGTTGGTGCTGCCTCGGGTGCTGACGCTGCCTCGGATGCCGCTGCTGGTGCTGCCTCGGGTGCTGGCGCTGGCGCTGGTGCTTGTGCTGCCGCGCCGGGCTGCTGCAGCAGCAGGGCGCGCAGCTCCTGCATGCCCATCTCCAGGGCGACCATCTGCGCGAGCGGCGCGACGGTGGCGACCGCCCATCCTCCGGCGGTCTTGGGAGCGTTGGAGACGTTGAAGGCCCAGCTGACGAGGGTGAAGCCGATCGTGACGATCCAGTACGGCCTGGTGGAGCGGCGGCCTGCCAGAGCGCGGACGACGCCGATAGAGCCGAGGACGATACCGCCGTCGACGAGGACGGGGAACATCCACGCGGAATGCTCGGGGACGGCGTTGTCGACGGCGACGCGGTGCAGGGCCTCGTAGGACAGGCGGAAGCCGACAGACTCGAATGCGGCGACCGCGACGAGGAAGACGACGGTGACCAGTACTCTCGTCGCTCTGGTGCGGCCGGTGGTCGCGGGCACGGTACGGTCCGGCTCAAGCACGGGAGGCTCGCTCTCCTGCTGCTCAGGCCCTCGGCTGGTGTGTCCGCACCGTCGGGGGCCGTTTCGTTGTTGGGTTGTGCTGCCTACCGTAGTGGTGCTGGTGGAGGCCTGCAGCAGCAACGGCAGTGCCATCAGCGGCTGTTGGCGTCCAGTGCTGGTGGCGGTGCTGGCGGTGCCGGCGGCCGTCAGGTGCTGGTGTCGTGACCGGGCAGGCACAGCACTGCTGTGTGGGTGCGGATGCGCAGGTACTGCTGCTTCCTCGTGTGCCCGTCATGGCGGGCGCGGGCGTCGCCGGCGGGGACCCGCTTTACGTGGTCGAACAGCAGCAGGTCGGCGGGCGGGATCGGCCAGGTGAACTGCCAGCCCCCGGCGCGCAGGAACAGCATGTGCCAGCCGTCACCGGCGTCGGGTGCGGGCGCCAGCACGCTGGGGTGGAGGGCGGCGAGCCACGCGGCGAGGTGGTTGCGCTCGCGCAGGGCGGCGGTCATGGCCTTCTCGTGCTCCTCGACCAGGCGCTGCACGGTCGGCTCGGCCGCATCGACGTCTTGGGGGGATGTGCTCATGTGCTGTTCCTGTGGTCGATGGGCAGTGCGGCGGCGTTGAGGCGCCGGGCGTGCGGGGCGGGGATGGGATGGCCGAAGCGGTTGATGCACGGGCAGCCGATGGCGGCCTGGCAGGTGGGGCATTCGACGTCGAGGGCGGGACGGGCGCCGTTGGCGAGCTGGCGTGTGAGGCGTGCCGCCTCGGCCGCCAGACCCGTCTGGCTGGCGATCAGGTGCTCCACTCCGGAGCGGAGCCGCCCGGCCTCCGTGGTGGTGAGGGCGCGGGATTCGGCGTGGCCGAGCAGGCTCCGGATCTGCTCCACGGTCGGCTGGTCCCGGCCGCGGTGGGCCCGGCTCACCGGCTGTGCGCCCGGTCGGCTCTGCCCCAGCGTCTCAGCAGGGTGCGGCGCTGGTGGGGGGGTGAGCCGTACGGCGCGGGTGTAGACGGAGGTGACGCGGGCGGCGGCCGCGCACCAGGTGGGGAAGAGGTCCTCGGTGGAGGGCTCCACGTCGCCGACCGGCTCGACGGTGTAGAGGTCGCCCAGCCAGTAGCGGGAGGCGTACCAGCGGGCGTAGTCGCGGTCGGTGGTGATGTAGACGTGGTCGGAGCGGCCGGTGGGCGGGTCGATGGGCTGGCCGCCTGCGATGGTGGCGGTCCGGCCGGTTGCGCGGGCCTCGCAGACAGCACAGCCGTCGATGACGTTCGGGGTGTGCGGGGTGATGAGGTCCCCGGGCCTGAGCCCGGGGACTCCACCGTGGAAGTAGCGCAACGTCGCCCTACCGGTTGTTGCAGCCGCAGATCCCCTGCGGGGTACACCAGCTGTCGCACGCGTGGCACCAGACGGCGCCGGGGTAGGGCGGGACGCGCTCGGCTCCGGGCACGGAGCGGCCGTCGGCCTCGGCGACTTCCTTATCCAGCACGGCATAGTGCTCGGCCGCGTGGGGGTCGGGCATGGACTGGTAGGCGGGGGCCATCTGGCGTCTCCGGTTACGGGCAGGTCGGGGCGGGGGCGGGTTGCTTTCGGCCAGGACCTTGTCCAGCGGTCCGTAGCGTTCCCTCATGAGCCGTTCGAACAGGTCGGGGTCGGCGGCATGGTCGGAGCGGTAGGTCGCGGTCACAGGGTTTCTCCTGGGGACGCGGAGACCCGCCCGGCCGGGTGGCGTGGGCGGGTCCATTCGCGGGTGCGCGCAGCGGTGTCCCCGTGTGGCGCCGCATGGGCGGGGCCGGCGTCTGACGGACAGGGCGCGGGGGTTTTGCCGCCCGTCAGACACCGTTGGGGGATGCCGCATGCCACGGCATTGCTGAGGGGCCGGTTCCGCGGCTGCAGCCGTTCCCGATCAGCAAACAGAACGTACCACGATCGAGCGTTGTGGCACATTTATCGACCGGGGTGATCCGGACCGGCCGGAGGCTTGCCGTCCTGGTCAGCCCACAGGGCGGCGCCGTAGCCCATGCCGTCCAGGGCATCGGTGCCACAGGCGTCTTGATCGTCGACAAGGAACAGCGCGTCCTGGGCGGGCTTGACTCGGTGGCCGAAGTCGCCGGGCTTCATGCGCGACCAGTCGGGGCGGTCGGCGGTGTCGCTCACAGGGTTTCCTTTCGCTGGATGGGGGAGACCCATCCTGGTTGGGTCGGGCCGTGCCGGGTCAGACCGCGGCGGGCTTGGCGGCGGCCTTCTTGGCCGGGGCCTGCCGCTTGGGGGCGCGCGGCCTCGGGACGGCGCGCTCGGCCGTGGCCTTCTTGGCGGGGACCTTCGGCTTGGGCCCCGGCTTGAGCTCGGCCGACTCGGCCTTGGCTGCGTCCTCGGCCTTGGCCTCCGGCTCGGCCTTGGCCGCGAGGCTCTCGTGCTCGGCGTCGGGGTTCAGGCGGGCGATCTCGCGGGCCTCGGCGTGCGCCTTGGCCTGCCGCAGGTTCCAGCGGGCCTTGGCGACCGCGTCGGCCACGCGGCCCATCTGGTCCATGCGCTTGCCGACCTCGCCCTCCAGGGCCAGGGCGAGCTTCAGCGGGTCGGCCTTGCCCAGCTCCTCCAGCAGGCCGAGGACCCGCTCGATCCGGTCGATGTTGCTGCGGGTCGTGGTGCGCTCGCGCTGCCGCTCCTCGCGCTCCTCGGGCGTCATGTCCTCCACGAGGAGTGCGAACGTCTGGCCCTGCTGCTGCTTGAGCGCGTACGCGAAGTGGACCAGCTCGTTGTCGCCGGCGAAGGCGCCCTTGGCCCACTTCTTCATCACGGCGGCCTGGTTGCCGGGCGTGAGGGCGGCGATCTGCACGGCGGCCTGCGTGCCGATCGCGCCCGAGTTCACGTGCTGCTGGACCTCTTCGGTGAGGTTCAGCAGGGCCAGGCGCAGCATCACGTACTGCGAGGACTTGCCGAACTCCTTGGCGACGTCCTTGGCTTCGGCGCCTTCCTGCTCGTCCATCAGGCGACGGAACGCCTTGGCCTCCTCCATCGGCGTCATGTCGGCGCGGTTGATGTTCTCGGCCACCGACCGCTTGAACCGCTCGATCTCGGTGAGGTCGTCCTCGGTGATGATGCACTGGATCTCGGTGAGCCCGGCGAGCTGGTGGGCGCGCCAACGGCGCTCGCCCGCGACGATCTCGTAGCCGCCGACGTCGCCGTCGCGGCGGACCTCGATCGGCTGCATGAGACCGAACCGCTTGATGGAGTCGGCGAGTTCCTGCAGGGCGTTGGGCTCGAAGAACTCGCGGGGCTGGCGCTCGTTGCGGCGGATGTCGCTGATCGGCAGCGTCTGAATCGTCACGGCGTCTCCAAGAGGCTGTGAGCTAGGGGCTTTTCCCCTGCCCGCTCCTCTTATTCTAGCTCCATTGCCGGCCTGGGGCTAGATTTTTTGGGGCAATTTTCGCCGGTCAGGACATGTGTCGGGGCGGGCACTGTGTGCCCGCCCCAATCGAACGCACCGGCTGTTCAGCTAGCCCGCACCAGCGCCACCGCGGCGCGCGAGACCTCTTGCGGCACCTGCTCCGGCGCCTCCTCGATCACCACGGCCAGTGCACGCAGGGCCACCTGCGCCTCCCAAACACCCGGAGCGGGGCGGCCGGAACGCTCGGCCTCCTCCATGCGCCTCCGAATGCGTGCCGGATCGATCGCCACTTTCCTACCCCTCCCCTAGGGCGGGACCCCCCGCCATGGACCTACGCCATGCTCGCCAGCTCCACACCCCAAGACGCGGTGCGGCCCCCTGGGCGCACGCGGTCGGCTACCAGGTGGTGTCGGCCGGCTCGACGGTGTGGCCGCCACTGGCGGCGTTGCCGGTGGGAAGGTTCCAGGTCGTGTCGTCCGTCGTGAGGTCGGGAACGACACCGCCGACGACGACGTTCCACGTCGTGTCGGCCTTGATCCGATGCTGCGCCGCCTGCGGTGCCCCCACCGCGACGAGAGCGGCGAGCGCGGCGAGCGCAACAGCGAAAGAGGCACGGAAAGCACGCTTGAATACCACTGGTTCCCCTGAGGTCACATACAAGATGGCCTGACGGGCAGGCGTCCGCGGCGGCAGCAACCAACCGGCTGGGGCCACGAGTTCGCAACCTGCGCCCGTCAAGATCACGATGTAATGGAAGCGTGTGGAAGATCAAGTCGAGGAGTTACCGTACTTTCACGAGCCACACAATTCAGGGGATGTTAGGTGCCACATTTTCCCGAGCTGCCTGATCTGTCCGGACAGGCAGCCGCCGTGTACAGGAAGACGCTAGACGGTAGGTCACTAGACCCGGAGACCCCGGGACTTGCCGAATTACTGACAGCTGGCCTTGTAGTGGAGACCCCTCCAAGCAAAGACACCTACAGCGTCGTAGAACCCCGACACTCGGCGTTCAAGATGATGCAGCAGATCCACACTCACCTATCCGCACTTGCCGCTTATGCAGGGGAATTGCCGGGATTTCTGGCCTCTCTTCAGGACCAGTTCGAGGCATCGAGACCGCCGCACGAGTCGATCCAACACCTCGCCGGCCGCGACCTGGTCAACGAGCACATCTCCCAAGAGCACTCCGCCGCCCGCACTGAGATCATCTCCGCGCAGCCCGGCCAACGCAGGCCAGAGGACCTGGCGTTCAGCTTCGGCCGCGACCGCCGCGCCCTCGAACAAGGCGCGCAGATGCGGACGCTATACCACAGCTCCGTACGCCGCGTCGCCACAGTCGGCAACTGGGCGAAGAACATGGCCGCCGCCGGCGCAGAGGTCCGCACGTTCAACGGCCGCTTCCCCCGCAGCATTATTTTTGACCGCCGCGTGGCGTTCATTCCCGTGCACACAGGCGAGCCTTCCCCCGACGAGGCCGTCATGGTGTCCGATCCGCTGATGGTGGCGCAGATCGTCTCGGTCTTCGACCTGTTCTGGGAGCGCGCCACCCCGTGGCACGGCCGAACCCACAGCGACAAGAGCCTCGTCACGACCGCCAGCACGCGCGCAATCCTGCGGGAGCTGTGCGCGGGACGCACGCAGGCGCAGGCCGCGAAGAACCTCGGGTTCGCCTCCGCCTGGGTCAACGAGCAGCTGGGGCAGCTACGGCGAAAGCTCGGCGTACAGACCCTCAACGAGGTCATCTACTGGTGGGCGACGTCCCCCGACCACCAGGTACAGGACTGACGCGCCCGGCGTACGCCACCCTTACGCGGCGACCGGGTTGTGCCACGTCAGCGTGACCCGGTCGTCCACATCGCGTACCCCGCGCGCCCGCGCCGAACGGACCTCGACCCTCGACAGCAGCAGCATCGCCAGCCCCCGCTTGGAGCTCGAAGGGGCGTGCTCCCACCAGCGCGCCAGGTCCTTGATCCCACCCAGTGGCACGTTCACGGCCTGCTCCAGGAACCGCAGCCGCGCCCGTTCCTTCTTCAAGCTGGCGCTGACCTGCCGGTCGACGGCGACGAACGCGCTCCGCGACAGCTGGCCGTCCGCGTACGGCCCGGCCAGCTCCGTCCGTGACCTCTCCAGGTCGGCGATCCGGCCGCGCGCCTCATCGGCCTCGGCCGCCAGAGCGGCACGGACCTGCTCCAGTGCAGCCTGCGCGCCCGGGCGCATCAGCTCACCGAGAACATGCTCGGCGACGTGATCCTCCAGCAACGACGCGGTGATGCGGACCTTGCCGCAGCCGCCGCGCCCCTCGAAGGTGGTCGGGCAGCGGTAGGACGGAGTGCGCGCACTGGTGCGGCCACCGGTCAGTTGCTGCCCGCACTGCCCGCACAGGGCCAGCCCACCGCTCAGCCAGTAGTCGTAATCGGGTTCGCGGCCCTCAGGGTTTCGCGCACTGCCCGGCCGGCCGGGACGCTGCTGCAGCCACTGGAACTCCTCCGGCGTGATCAGCGCCTCCCGGCCGGTCTCACGTAGCTCGCCGGTGGCAGGGTCACGCTCCAGGCCGGCGATCGCCGGATTGCCCAGCAGGCGGCCCAGCGTCATGGAAGTCCACTCGCCGCCCATCGTGCCCCGGTGGCCCTCGGCCGTCATCCAGGCAGCGACCGCGGCCTGCGACTGTCCGGCACGCAGACGACCGACGGCCTCACGCACAACTTGCTGCTCCTTGGCACGCACACGCGTCAGAGCCTGGTTGTCGAAGCCGTACAAGCGCGGCATGCCATTCCCTACTCACTCAGCAGTCTGTGCAGGTCCTCCCTGACGCAGAGAGCCGATTCCAAGCGCCTCCCAGAGGGCGGCCGTTGGAACACGGATCGTGCTCCCCATCGCCAGTATCCGCACGGGGAATTGACCGGCCTTGATCAGGTCGTATGCCTTGTTGTGCCCGATGCCCAGTGCGCGGGCTGCGGTCACGACGTTGACCGTTGCGGGCAGCGCCAAGACCTCGTCCAGGCTCATTCCGCGCCGATCGGCGGCCAGAGTGCTCGTCGTCGCCATCTCGTTGTCGCGTTCTCCCCCGCGCCAACCTGCGCACACCATACACCGGCAAGCGAAGGATCACCCCGGGAACTTCCGGTAACAATGGGCGTCGACAGAGACAACCCGGCGTAGGGGTGGGGACGATGTTCGAAGACAAGACGTTCAAAAGGTGTGCCTGCAAGGGGCCATTAACTCGCCCGGACGGCACACCCGTCCTCGACGGTGACGGTAAGCAAAAAATCGGCCACCTCGAGCGGGCCTGTCCCCGGCTCAAGGAACGAGCCCACGGCTCCTGGTACTACTCAATCGAACTGGAGCGCGACGGCACCAGGAAGCGGAAGCGGGCCCGTGAGGGCGGATTCGCCACGCAGGCCGAGGCCGCGGCCAAGGCCGAGGAAGTGTGGCGGGCCTCCAAGGCCGGGGTGAACGTCCTGTCGGACGAGACGGTCACCGAATTTCTGGCCCGCTGGCTCAAGAAGAAGAAGACCGAGCTGAAGCGGACCACCGTCCACGAGTACGAGCGCGACATCGAGCTGTACCTGGTGCCGCACCTGGGCACGCTGAAAATGCGGGACCTGCGCGCCCGCCACTGCCAGGGCTTGTTCGACTGGATCATCTCCGACAACGAGCGCCGCGAGGAGCACCGGGCCAGGGTCGCCGAGCTGAAGGAGGCCGCCGACGCGGCGGCCACCGCGTGGCACGAGGCGCCCACCGGGAACCCGGAGGAGAAGAAGGAGCGGGCCCGCCGGCGGGCAGTGTGGGCAGCGGCCCGCGACGAGTACCTGGCCGAGCGGAAGAAGCTGCAGCGCACCACCGGCCCGGCCACCATGGGCACCATCAAGGCCACCTTGTCCTCCGCGCTCTCCGACGCACTGAGGGAGGAGCTGATCGCCAAGAACTATGCAGCGCTCGTGAGCCTCCCCAAGGTGACCAAGCCGCGCGCGCTCGCCTGGACCCCGCCGCGCGTGGCCCGCTGGAAGCGCACCGGCGAGAAGCCGAGCCCGGTCATGGTGTGGACGCTGCAGCAGACCGCCGAGTTCCTGGATCACATCGCCTACGACCGCCACTTTCCCGCCTGGCACCTGGTCCTCTTCCACGGCCTGCGCCGCGGCGAGCTGACCGCGCTTGCCTGGGACGAGGTGGACCTGGACGCTGAGGTGATCCACATCAGGGAGCAGATGGTGTCCATCTCCTACGAGGTGCACGAGGACGCCCCGAAGGCCGACAGCGTCCGCGACATCAAGCTGAACCGGGACTCGGTGATATTGCTGCGGGCCTGGCGCGAGGAGCAGGCCGCCGAACGCAAGCAGTGGACGTCGGCCGGCGTGCCCGCGCCCACCGAGGCCGCCGACCGGGTCTTCACCAAGGAAGACGGCTCGGTGTACCACCCGCAGCTCTTCTCCGACCGCTGAGACCGGCTGGTGGAGCTGTCCGGGCTGCCACCGATCCGGCTCCACGACGGCCGCCACGAGGCGGCGAGTCTGGCGCTGGCCGCCGGCGTCGCCCCGAAGGTCGTGCAGGCGATGCTCGGGCACGCGTCCCTGCGGATGACGAGCGACACCTACCAGACGGTCCTGCCCGAGATGCACGCCGCGACCGCCTCGGCGTCCCTGGACCTCGTCACCGCCTACCGCAAGGCCGAGCAGGCGGCGAAGCTCGGGCATGCCCCGGTGGAGACGGCCGACAGCTACCAGGTACAGCTCGCCCGACCAGAGAAGGTAGCAGCCATGAAGAGGGTGATGAAGAGGCAGCGCCGCCGGGTGGCCTGACAGGCCGCGGGCCCCACTGGGTCCCACTGGGATCCGTGCGGGGACCCATCTTGGACCCATCAGGCCTGTTTTCCCGCCCCGCAGGGCCGTGGGCTAGACCACGTACCGATCAAGGAAATGAGAAAGGCCCAGGTCGGAGGGTATGACCTGGGCCTTTCCTGTGGAGCCGCTTTCGGGATTCAAACCCGAGACCCACGAAGAAGCTGTACGACGCCTTCTCGCGCGGGGCGGTGCCGCCCCAGACCAGGGAGGTGGCCGGCTGCCCGTCGAGCTGGACCTGATACCGCGTCACCACCCCGTCGGTGCGCGGCGGAACCCAGCTCAGGTCGAGGTAGTGGGAACCGTCCGCCCGGTGTGTCGTGGCACGGAAGGCGGAGGGCGCGGTGGCCCGGCCGTCGTCGGAGCCCGGCGCGGTGGTGAGCCGGACGGCGGTACTGGCGGGGGAGAGGTTGTCGGCGGCGTCGCGGGCCCGCACGGTGAAGGAGTAACGGGTACCCGGCCGCAGGCCCGTGACCACGGTCGCCGTCTGGTTGCCGCCCACGCTGTGGATCTTCGTGCGGGCCTGGTAGACGTCGTAGGAGACCACGCCCCGGTCGTCCGTCGACGGCGACCAGGACAGCTGGGCCGCCCGGCTGCCCACCGCCCGGCCGTGCGCGTCGAGCGGGCGGGACGGGGCCGAGTGGTCCACGACGGCGGCCGGGGTCGTCGCCCGCACCGACCGGCTGCGCGGACCGAGCCGGCCGTCGGTGTCCCGGGCCCGCACGGTGAAGACGTACGTGGTCGAGGGGCTGAGCCGGGTGACGTCCACCATGTGCTCGGACGCCGGTACGTCCTTCACTTTCGTGGGGCCCCGGTACACCTCGTATCCGGCGACGCCCGAGGCCGCGGGTGCCGCGTTCCACATGACGTGCACGCTGGTCGCGCTCCCGGCCGCCGCGGTGACGCCGGTCGGCGCCCCGGGCATCCGGCCGCTCTCACCGCCGTCGGTGACGCTCCGGCCGCAGGCGGTCAGCAGCGCCGACGCGACGCACAAGGCCACGACACGCCCGAGCGTGCGGTGACGTCGGGGAGCGGGGACGGGAACGCGTCGCACGAGGCCGGACTCCCCTTTCCAGCAGCGGCGCGGACGACTTGGACGCCGCGCGTGCAATGGTCCGGACCAATATGGCGCCTCGGCGGGGCCGTATCAAGAGGGCCGCCGTCCGGGAGCGCCACGGGACGTTCCGTGTGCGGGAGCCTCTTCCGGAATGAACTCCCCCGATCCGCAGGGGAGTTCACGCTACGGCGCGGGTCGCTGCCGTCGTTGGCCCCGTGCCGGTACGGGCGGCCGGGGGC
>NZ_JUJA01000083.1:37162-42537 GCF_001906585.1 Streptomyces kebangsaanensis
GCGGCTCGCGGTCCCCCGGTCGCCCGGAGGGCGTTACGGGCCATGCGCGGCCCGGTCACCTAACGTGGGGCGCGTGATCGAATTCATCACCTATGAGGTGACTGTCCGTAATGTCCCCGAGAAGAGGGTTCCTCACCGTGCGTGCCAAGTCGCTGACCCTCGTCGCGGCGAGCAGCGTCCTGCTCGCTCCGACGACGCTGCCCGCCCCCGCCCCCACCGAGCCGCCCCGTTTCCGCCAGGAGCCGGCGCCGGTGGCCCAGGGCGACGGCGCCGCCCCTGTCCGTGCCGCCGACCTGCTGGCCATGGTGCGGCACTGCAGACCGGTCTCCCGCGGTCGTTACCGGCTCGACGCCGACGCGCCCGCCACCGTCCCGGTCTGCGGGCTGCGCGGAGCCGTCTTCTGGAAGGCCGACATGGACATCGACTGCGACGGACGGCCCACCGCCCGGTGCAACCGCCGCACCGACCCGCACTTCTCCCCGGGAGCGGCCTATGCGCAGTCCAACGGCCACCGCCTCAACGCCGAGCGGCTGCCGTACGTCGTCCTGCCCGCCGCGAGCCGCATCTGGGACCACCGCGCCCACGGCGTGGGCGGAGGGTCGGTCGCGGCCGTCGTCTACCGGGGCCGCGTGGAGTACGCGGTCGTGGGCGACATCGGGCCGCGCGACATCATCGGCGAGGCCTCGTACGCCGCCGCCCGGCGCCTGGGCATCCCCGCCGACCCCAGCACCGGTGGCGTGGACTCGGGCGTGACCTACATCGTCTTCGAGCACTCCCGGATCGACGCCATCGAGGACCACGCGACCGCCGCGGCGACCGGCGAGCGGCTGGCGCGCCGGCTGCTCGCCGACTGGACGGCGCGGGAGGACGGCCGGACGGCGCGGGAGAACGAGCAGAAGGCCCGGGAGGACGGCGACGGGACGGCGGGGGAGCGGTGACCCGTGCCGCCGTCACACGCCCCCGGCCGCCGCTCACACCTTCCGGTAGCCGTACGCCTCCACCGCCGCCGCCTCCACCGCGTCGAGGTCGGCTCCCGCCGCCGCCGTGACCACCGCGGCCACCGCGCCCTCCACGAACGGGGCGTCCAGCAGGCGGGTGTTGCCCGGCAGTTCGTCGCCCTCGGCGAGCAGCGTCTTCACGGTGAGCACCGCACTGCCGAGGTCGGTGAGGACGGCCACCCCGGCACCCCGGTCCACGGACGCGGCCGCCGCGGAGACCAGCTCGGCGCTGGTGCCCAGCCCGCCGCCCTCCCGGCCGCCGGCCGGAGCCACCGGCACCCCCGCGGCCCCGCCGGCCAGCCCCTTCGCCAGCTCCGCCACCGACGCCGCGACCTCGGCGCTGTGCGAGACCAGCACGATCCCGACGCTCTTGTCGTCGCTCGCCCTGCCGTCACCCATGTCACGCCTCCACCGCGGCGGCTTCGGCGAGCGCCGCGATCAGCAGGGCGGACGACGTCGCACCCGGGTCCTGGTGCCCGATGCTGCGCTCGCCCAGATAACTCGCCCGGCCCTTGCGGGCCAGCAGGGGCGTGGTCGCCACGGCGCCCTCCTCGGCGGCGGCGCGCGCCGCCGCGAGGCCGTCACCGAGCGCGTCCACGGCCGGCACCAGCGCGTCCACCATGGTCTTGTCGCCCGGCGCGGCCCCGCCCAGCGTCATGACCCCGTCCACACCGGCCCTGAGAGCCTCGGCCAGCTGCTCCTCGCTCACCTCGGCGGCGTCCCCGAGCGCCTTGCCGGTACGGCGCAGCAGCGTTCCGTACAGCGGTCCCGACGCACCGCCGACCGTCGAGATCAGCCGGCGTCCGGCAAGGACCAGGACCGCACCGGGGGTGTCCGGTGCCTCCTTCTCCAGCGCGGCCCGCACGGCCGTGAACCCGCGCTGCATGTTGGTGCCGTGGTCGGCGTCCCCGATGGGCGAGTCGAGGGCGGTGAGCCGTTCCGCCTCGCGGTCCACGGACGCGGCGGTCGCCGTCATCCAACGGCGGAAGAAGTCGGCGTCGAGCACTGGATCTCCCTTGCGTGGTAGGTGGGGGTGGAAGCGCTCTCCAGGGATCACATGCCCCACCGCAGGCCCGGCGTACTCACGGGTGCGTCCCACAGACGCAGCAGCTCCTCGTCGACCTGGCACAGGGTGACCGAGGCGCCCGCCATGTCCAGCGAGGTGACGTAGTCGCCCACCAGCGTGCGGGCGACGGCCACGCCGCGCTCGGCGAGCACCCGGTGCACCTCGGCGTTGAAGCCGTACAGCTCGAGCAGCGGGGTCGCGCCCATGCCGTTGACCAGCAGCAGCACGGGGTTGCTCGGGCGCAGGTCCTCCAGGACCGCGTGCACCGCGAAGTCGGCGATCTCGCCCGAGGTCATCATCGGCCGCCGTTCCCGGCCCGGCTCCCCGTGGATGCCGATGCCCAGCTCCAGCTCCCCGGCGGGCAGGTCGAAGGTGGGGCTGCCCTTGGCCGGGGTGGTGCACGCGCTCAGGGCGACGCCGAAGCTGCGGGAGTTCTCGTTGACCTGCCGGGCGACCGCCTCCACCCGTTCCAGCGGCTGCCCCTCGTCGGCCGCCGCGCCCGCGATCTTCTCCACGAACAGCGTCGCGCCGGTGCCGCGCCGCCCCGCCGTGTAGAGGCTGTCGGTCACCGCCACGTCATCGTTGACCAGGACCTTCGCCACCTGGATGCCCTCGTCCTCGGCGAGCTCGGCCGCCATGTCGAAGTTGAGCACGTCCCCGGTGTAGTTCTTCACGACGAACAGCACACCCGCCCCGCTGTCCACGGCCGCCGCGGCCCGCAGCATCTGGTCGGGCACCGGCGAGGTGAAGACCTCCCCCGGACAGGCCGCCGAGAGCATCCCGGGCCCCACGAACCCGCCGTGCAGCGGTTCGTGCCCCGACCCGCCGCCGGAGACGAGGGCGACCTTCCCGGCCACGGGCGCGTCCCGCCGTACCACCACCCGGTTCTCCACGTCGACCGTCAGCTCGGGATGGGCGGCCGCCATACCGCGCAGTCCGTCCGCGACCACGGTCTCGGCGACGTTGATGAGCATCCTCATGGGTACCTCCCAGTGATCTTAGCGAGTGTGGCCGCGACCTGTGCTTTTGCTGGTCAGGGCACATAAGGGCTGTTGTTGATCTTGGCGGTCCGTGGCGGTCGAAAGCGGTGTCCGGCGGTACTGGCGCCGACCTGGTGCTGACTTTACTGACGGGACATCAGGAAACTCGGACGGGTACGGGGAGGCCGGAGCGCTCCTACCGGCAGTATCGACCTTGCGGCAGCGAAGGACACCTGTGGCGGCTGCACAGACGAACGAGTGAACGGGCGCCCACGGGCTCACCGGTCGTCTCTCTTGGTCGGCCCGCACCTGTCAGGCAGGGCAGGCCGAGCCCGGTCGAGCGGTGGATCCCGGTGCGGCGGAGAGGCTCTTCCGCCGGGTGGCGTCCGAGTCGTGGCCTCTTGCCTGCTGGTGCGGGTGTCCCGTGACCGGCTGGGNNGGGCAGCCGCACCCCGCGGCTGCTGCCGAAATACGCCCGCAGCACCGGCGCGCTGGACGGGACGGTGCTCTCGCTGACGGTCAAGGGGCTGACCTCCGGCGGGATCGTCGCCCGCCTGGCCGAGGTGTACGGGACGACGGCGAAGGAGACCGTCTCCACCGCCACCGACAAAGCGCTGGAGTCGATGGCGGAATGGAGCACCCGGCCGCTTGCTCCGGTCTGCCCCGTCGTCTTCATCGACGCCGTCCACGTCCGCATCCGCGACGGCCACGTGGCCAACCGCCCGGTCTGCGTCGCGATCGCGGTCACCGTGGACGGTCACGGGGAGATCCTCCACCTGATCCGCAACAGCCCGCGCTGCGCGTCCCGCCGGGACTGGGCCGACACCGCCCGCGACCTCGAGCCCGTCCACACCGCCGTCGACGAGGAGGGCCCGTCGGCGACTGGAGGGGTCCAGCCAGACGTGGGGCAGGAAGTACCCCTCGATCAGCAGTAGTTGGGAGCGGGCCCGGAGTGAGTTCGTGCCCTTGCCCGGGCTGCCGGACGCGATTCGCCGGGTCGTCCGCACCGCCAACGCGATCGAGAGCCTGAACGCACGCTGCCGGCGCGCGGCCCGGGCCTGCGGGCACTTCCCGAATGAAACGGCCGCTCTCAACGAGTTCGACCTGCTCTTCGGCGGCCGCCTCACGGCCGGACGAGTGCAGGTCGATCGGCCCACCGAAGAACCCTTACGCCAACCGGACGCACCACACCTGATTCCTGATGGACCCCGAACCGGCCTGTTCTGCCCGGGACGGAAGGTCGTCGAGTTCCTGCAGGCCCTTGGGAAGTATCGGAACCGTGATTCTCGACCCGGCGACCCGTTGGCCTGCTCAGCGGCTCGTCCGCCGCGTAAGCGGCGTGACTCGTCACGCTTCTGCCACGCGGTGACTCCACCCGGGCCGACGCCGACCACACGGTCGTCTTCGTCGGAAGGGAACGCGACCAGCTGCCCGGCAGCCGGTGCTGGGCGCTGGAGGGGACGGGAAGCCGCGGGGCCGGGCTCGCTGCCTTTCTCGTCGCCGCCGGCGAACGGGTCGTCACCCGCCGGGACTTCAAGCTCCTCGGCCGGTCCTCGTTCGAGGAGCGCCTGACCACCACCAACGACCTCGTGATGGCGACTTGACAGGTATGGCAGCCTCCGGGACCCGCTCGGACCGCGCGAGACCAGCGCCTGCGCCCGTGGTCACCCTGACGAGCCGAAGTCAGTAACGCCGGATGGCGGACGTCATGGGAACAAGGCGCCGGCGGGCAGGGCGGCTGCCGCGATCCGGTCCGTGACCCGCCTGCCCCGGTATGCCTGAGCCTCTCGCACCGGCAGTTCCAGGCGACTCGCTGCCGCATGGGTGAGCAGGCGTCAGAGATCACCTTGAAGGCCTAATCGATCACCGATTCGCCAGCTTCACTGGGCTATTTGACGAAGCATCAACAGTCAGGGAGTACCCCGTTCGGCTCTCCGGAGCCAGTCCTTCCGATATGCCCGAAATGACAGCTTTGGGGGCCGTCGGTACGTTCAGTCACACGTCGGCTGTCAAAGCCGGCTTCTCTGAGACAGGAGTAAAGCAGCATGATCATGTCCCGTTCTTCTGCCATCACCGCGGGCATCGCGGCCGCCGCGGCCCTGACCGCGACCGGTATCACCTACGCCACGGCCGCCCCCGTACCCCAGGCGGCCCCGGCCGTCGTCCAGCAGGCACCCGCTCCCGCCCAGGCGCCCATGGGCGGCGAAGGCGGGCAGGGGAAGGGCAACGAGGGCGGCGAGCGCGGCGGCGAACGCGGCGGCGAGCGCGGCGAGGGCGGCGAGCACGGCGAGCGCGGCCACCACAGGGTGGGCCGGATCTTCATCAACGAGC
>NZ_JUJA01000084.1 GCF_001906585.1 Streptomyces kebangsaanensis
CGGGGGGCACCCCCGGCCTGCGCCGGGGAAGGCGCGGCGGGCCTGGGGGCGGCCTTCCTCGGGGCACCCGGCTTCGCGGCGGACTTGCCGCTGCCGTTGCCCTGCTGGAAGGCGTCAGTCAGTTTGCGTACTACGGGCGCCTCGATCGTCGAGGACGCCGATCGGACGAATTCACCGAGTTCCTGGAGCTTGGCCATGACGACCTTGCTCTCCACACCGAACTCCTTGGCGAGTTCGTAGACCCGGACCTTAGCCACTTCGCTCCTTTTAGGTCCGGGTTGCGGCCGGACCGTCGCTAGTTCATGGGCGTACTCATCGCGTACTCATCGAGTGCTCATCGCAATCTCGACCTGCTTTCGACTCGCGAGGTACCAGGCCGCACGGGGTTCCGTACGGCACGTCTTTCCTTGCCGTGTTGCCTCAGCAACCTTGTGCCTGCTCGACGTACCGGCGCAACGCCGTTACGTCGAGCGGTCCCGGGACGCGGAGCGCCCGCGGGAACACCCGGCGGCGCACCGCCTGGTCGAGACAGACCGGGGCGGGGTGTACATAGGCACCCCGGCCGGGCAGCGTACCGCGAGGATCGGGGACGCACTCGCCCTCGACCGCCACGGTCCGCAACAGTTCGATCTTGGCCGCTCGCTCCCGGCACCCCACACAGGTGCGCTCGGGGCATACGCGGGCTCGCGTCCGGCCAGACACTGCTCAGTGTACCTCCCCGCACCGACCTCACCCCTTCGGGGCAAAGATCGAACGGCTGTTGTCGTGTTACAAGCGGCCTACGGCTTGGTTCCATTCCCCACTCCCGGGTGAACTTCCCGGGAGTACCGGGCGTGCTTACTCCGACACCTGCTCGGTGTCCGGACGGATGTCGATCCGCCAGCCGGTGAGCCGGGCCGCCAGCCGGGCGTTCTGGCCCTCCTTGCCGATCGCCAGCGACAGCTGGTAGTCGGGCACGGTCACCCGGGCCGACCGGGCCGCCATGTCCACGACCTCCACCTTGGAGACGCGGGCCGGTGACAGGGCGTTGGCCACCATCTCGGCCGGGTCGTCCGACCAGTCGACGATGTCGATCTTCTCGCCGTTCAGCTCCCCCATGACGTTGCGCACCCGGCCGCCCATGGGGCCGATGCAGGCCCCCTTGGCGTTCAGGCCCGAACGGTTGGACCGTACGGCGATCTTCGTGCGGTGACCGGCCTCACGGGCGATCGCCGCGATCTCGACCGAGCCGTCGGCGATCTCCGGGACCTCCAGGGCGAAGAGCTTCTTCACCAGGTTCGGGTGCGTACGGGAGAGCGTCACCGAGGGGCCGCGGACGCCCTTGGCGACCCGGACGACGTACGACCGCAGCCGCATGCCGTGCGGGTAGCTCTCGCCCGGGACCTGCTCCTGCGCCGGCAGGATGGCCTCCAGTTTGCCGATGTCCACGAGCACGTTCTTCGGGTCGCGGCCCTGCTGGACCACGCCGGTGACGATGTCGCCCTCGCGGCCGGCGTACTCGCCGAGCGTCGCGTCGTCCTCGGCGTCGCGCAGCCGCTGCAGGATGACCTGTTTGGCGGTGGTGGCGGCGATACGGCCGAAGCCGGACGGGGTGTCGTCGAACTCTCGGGGCTCCTGGCCCTCCTCGAGGTCCTCGGGGTCCTCCTTCGCCCACACGGTCACGTGTCCGGTCTCCCGGTCGAGCTTCACGCGCGCGTGGCGGCGGCTTCCCTCGGTACGGTGGTAGGCGATGAGGAGGGCCGACTCGATCGCCTCGACCAGCACGTCGAAGGAGATCTCCTTCTCCCGTACCAAGTTCCGCAGGGCACTCATGTCGATGTCCACGGCTACGCCCCCTCTTCCTTCTGGTCCTTGCGGTTGAACTCGACCTGCACGCGCGCCCTGACCACGTCCTGGAAGCCGAGCCTGCGGGTCGTGGCCTTGCGGCCCTTCACTCCGGGCACTTCGAGGTCGAGGCCTTCGTCGTCGACCCCGAGGATCCTGGCCACCAGCTCGTCGCCCTCGGCCAGCTGGAACTTCACCAGCCGGCCCGTGGCGCGCACGTAGTGCCGGTGTTCCCTGAGGAGGCGCTCCGCGCCCGGGGTGCCGACCTCGAGGGTGTACTCGCCCTCGCCCATCGCGTCGCTCTCGTCGAGCCTCGCCGAGAGCACACGGCTCACATCGGCGATCCTGTCCAGGTCGGCCCCTGTGTCGGAATCGACGACGACGCGCAGCACACGCTTGCGTCCGACGGAGTGCACGGCGATCTCCTCGAGGTCCAGGCCCTGGGAGATGACGAGCGGCTCCAGCAGTTCTCGCAGCCTCTCGCTCTGGGTGGTGCTCATCCGGGTGACTCCTCGGCCGCGTGTGCTGTTGTGGGATGGTCGCGTGTCTGGTCAAAGCGTATCGGGTCCCGGGGGGTGTTGCCGTCCACCTGGGCAGGTGCGGTGCCGCCGAGTGGTGCCCGTGGGGGGCGCGGGTACCGTGATCACGGGCGAGTCGCCCCGCCACCATCGTTCGTTCCGTACGCACCCGAGGACGTCTGCCGTGCCGTTCCCCCCGCCCCCGCGCGCCCCAGGGCCTGTCCGGAGTTCCCCGCGCAGAAGGAGCCTGCTCGCCTCGGCCGCGGGGGCCGCCCTGCTCATGGGCTGCTCCACCGGTTCCTCCGACTCCGGCAACCCGGGCGACGGCCCGTCGGCCGCCGAGCGGGCACGCGCGCGTGCGGCACAGGACAGCCAGGAGCTGGCGCGGCGGTACGACGCCGTGCTCGCCGCGCATCCGGCGCTGGCGGAGCGGCTGCGGCCGCTGCGTGCGCAGGTCGCGGCCCATGCGGAGGCCTTCGGCGGCACGGCGAAGCCCTCGCCCGGTGCTTCGGCGGCGACCACGGCGCCCGAGGGATCGGGGGCGCCGGCGGGAGCCGAGGCCTCGCGCTCCCCCGCCGCCCCGGCGGACCAGAAGGACGCCCTGGCCTCGCTGGCCGCCGCGGAACGGTCGCTTTCCGACCGGCGCACGGCGGCCCTGCTCCGGGCCCCCGGCGAACTGGCGCGTCTGCTGGCCTCGGTGGCGGCGGCCGGGGCCGCGCACGCGTATCTGCTGACGGAGGGTGACAAGTGAGCCAGGCGGACAAGCGGCGGCTCGAGGCCCTGCAGGCGGCGCTCGCCGCGGAGCACGCGGCCGTGTACGGGTACGGCGTCGTCGGAGGACGGGTCCAGGAGAGCCGCCGGACGGAGGCGCGGGCGGCGTACGACGCGCACCGGGCTCGGCGGGACGCGCTGGTGCGCGTGGTACGGGATCTGGGCGGGCGGCCGGTGGCCGCGGCGGCGGCCTACGCGCTGCCGTTCCCGGTGCCGGACTCCACGGCGGCGGTGCGGTTCGCCGCCGAGCTGGAGGAGCGCGTGGCCGGGGTGTACTCCGACCTGGTCCGGGCGAGCACGGGCGAGCGGCGGCGGGAGGCCGCGGGGGCGCTGCGCGAGGCGGCGGTCCGGGCGGTGCGCTGGCGCGGGGAGAGCGTAGCCTTCCCTGGTCTCGCCGAACGGACCGCCACGGATACGGAGAGTGCGGTGGGTGCGGCGGGCACGTCGACCCCCACGGCGTGACGCGCACGAGCGGAGGCACCGCACGACACACGACACAGGAAGGAACGGCTCGCGCATGGTTTTCGAACCGCCGCAGCGTCTGGTGCGGGCACTCGGTGAGACGGCACCGGACGGTGACACCTGGCTGGCCGATCTGCCCGAGCTGGCGCGGCAGGCCGTGGCGGTGCGCGAGCTGACCGTCGAGCGGGTGCAGGTGCCCGGCGGGCGCAGCAGCCTGGTCGTGCTGGTACGGACGGCGGACGGGACTCCGGCCGTGCTCAAGCTGGCCCCACCGCGGGCCCGCCCGGAGAGCGAACGGGCCGCGCTCGCGCACTGGGGCGGCCGGGGCGCCGTACAGCTCCTGGACAGCGGTCCGGGCGAGGGCGTCCTGCTGCTGGAGCGGCTGCACCCGGACGTGTCGGTGCGGTCGCTGCCGGAGGCGCGGGCCCTGCTGGAGGCGGCGGGCACGCTGCGGCGGCTGTGGGTGGAGCCGCCCGCGGGGCATTCCTTCGAGACGGTGGCCGGGCGGACCGGCCGGCAGGCCGAGGCGATGCGGGCGGGCGCGGCCGGCGACCCGGAGGTGGCGCCGCTGGTCGCGGCGGCGCTCGGGGCTCGCGAGGACCTGCTGGCGGCGCCGCCCGAGGAGCGGCTGCTGCACGGCACGTTCCGGCAGAGCAAGGTGCTCGCCGGCGACCGGATGCCGTGGCTGGCCGTGGGCCCCGACCCGGTCGTCGGCGAGGCCGCCTTCGACCTGGCCCGGCTGGTCCGCGACCGGGTCGAGGACCTGATCGCCTCTCCGTCCGGAGCCGCCGTCACCCGCCGCCGCGTCAAGCGTCTGGCGGAGTCCCTGGAGGTCGACCAGGAACGCCTCCGCGGCTGGACCCTCTTCCGCGCCGTCGAATCCGGCGTACGCGCCCGCCGGGTGGGCCGCCCGAAGGACGCGGAACTGCTGCTGGAGTTCGCCACGTGGCTCTGACCCACGGGGCCCTCCGGGGAACGACGCGCGGATACACGGGCGGGCCGCGCCGGCCTCGGTGAGACACCGTCTCCGCCCGGGCCACGCGAGCCCGGGCGGCACGGACACGTGACGACCCGCCGGAGGACGGCACCGAGGGGCGCACGGCGACTCGTGCGAGGCAGTGCCGCCGCGGCCGCGCCGACCGTGCCTTCCGTCATGCGGGCGAGCGGGCTCGGCACCCCGGCACACGTCCCGCGCAGCCACGGCGAGCGGGGCTCCGCCCCCACGCAGCCACGGGCGGGCGGAGCCCGCCCGTGGTGCTGTCGGGCGTGGGGCGGCGGCCCCGTTGATGGGCGGGGTGGCGGTCCCCGCCGTGCGGGTCAGGCCGTGAGGCGGGTGAGGGCCTCCTCGATGGGGAGTTCCTCGCGTTCGCCGGTCTTGCGGTCCTTCAGCTCGACGACCCCCTCGGCCGCGCGGCGGCCGGCGATCAGGATCTGGGGGATGCCGATGAGCTCGGCGTCGGTGAACTTCACGCCCGGGGAGACGCCGGTCCGGTCGTCGACCAGGACGCGGACGCCGGCCGCGGCGAGCTTCTGGGAGACCTCGAGGGCCACCTCGGTCTGCAGGGCCTTGCCGGCGGCGACCACGTGGACGTCGGCCGGGGCGACCTCCTTGGCCCAGACCAGCCCCTTGTCGTCGGCGTGCTGCTCGGCGAGCGCCGCGACCGCGCGGGAGACGCCGATGCCGTAGGAGCCCATGGTGACGCGGACCGGCTTGCCGTTCTGGCCGAGGACGTCGAGCTTGAGGGCGTCGGTGTACTTGCGGCCGAGCTGGAAGATGTGGCCGATCTCGATGGCGCGGTCCAGCTTCAGGCCGGTGCCGCACTGCGGGCAGGGGTCGCCCTCCTGCACGACGACCACGTCCACGTACGCGTCGACCTCGAAGTCACGGCCGGCGACCACGTTCTTCGCGTGCGTGTGCTCCTTGTTGGCGCCGGTGATCCAGGCCGTGCCCGGGGCCACGCGCGGGTCGGCGATGTACGTGACCTTCTCCCCCAGGCCCTGCGGGCCGACGTAGCCGCGGACCAGGTCCGGGCGGCCCACGAAGTCCTCGGCGGTGACCAGCTCGACGGCGGCCGGGGCGAAGTGCGCCTCGACCTTGCCCAGGTCGACCTCGCGGTCGCCGGGCACGCCGACGGCGATGATCTCGCCGTCCACCTTGACCAGGAGGTTCTTCAGCGTGGCGGAGGCCGGGACGCCGAGGGAGGCGGCCAGGGTCTCGATGGTGGGGGTGTCCGGGGTCGGGATCTCCTCGGCAGCGGGCACGCCGGAGCCGTCCACCGGCTTCAGTTCGTACGTGATCGCCTCGGTGTTGGCGGCGAAGTCGCAGTTCGGGCAGTCGGCGAAGGTGTCCTCGCCGGCCTCGGCCGGGGCGAGGAACTCCTCGGACTTGGAGCCGCCCATCGCGCCCGCGGTCGCCGCGCAGATGCGGTAGTCCAGGCCGAGGCGCTCGAAGATGCGCTGGTAGGCCTGGCGGTGCAGGGCGTACGACTCGGCGAGGCCCTCGTCGGAGAGGTCGAAGGAGTAGGAGTCCTTCATCAGGAACTCACGGCCGCGCAGGATGCCCGCACGCGGCCGGGCCTCGTCCCGGAACTTGGTCTGGATCTGGTAGAGGATGACCGGCAGGTCCTTGTACGAGGACGCCTGGTCCTTCACCAGCAGGGTGAAGATCTCCTCGTGGGTCGGCCCGAGGAGGTAGTCGCCGCCCTTGCGGTCCTGCAGGCGGAACAGCTCGGCGCCGTACTCGTCCCAGCGGCCGGTCGCCTCGTAGGGCTCGCGCGGCAGCAGCGCGGGCAGCAGCACCTCCTGGGCGCCGATCGCGTCCATCTCCTCGCGCACGATCCGCTCGACGTTCGCGAGGACCCTCATGCCCAGCGGCAGCCAGCTCCAGACGCCCGCGGCGGTGCGGCGGACATATCCGGCGCGGACCAGCAGCTTGTGGCTGAGGACCTCGGCGTCGGCCGGGTCGTCGCGCAGCGTCTTCGCCAACAACTGGGACATGCGCTGGACCGGTGCGTTCGCCATGGTTCTCGTACTCCTGCCGATGAGGTCCCCCCGCTCGGGCGACGCCGGGAGCGGGGAAGGGTGATGGCTAGGAGGTTAGCCGGGCGGGCTGTTCCGGTGGAAATCGGTTATCGCGCGCCCTCGCGGCGGCGCAGCGGCAGCGGGGCGCCCATCACGGCGTAGGGCATCGGCGCGCTGGGGAAGAGGACCCGCCGGGCCAGGTCCTCGTACCCCAGGGAGTGGTAGAGGCCGCGGGCCGGGCTGTCGGTGTCGATCGCGGAGAGGATCGAGCGGGGTTCGGCGGCGTCGTCGGTGATGGCGGTGATCAGGGCGCGGCCGATGCCGCGGTTCTGGTGGCGCGGGTGGACGTGCAGCTCGGTGATCACGAAGGAGTCGTCGAGCCAGTCGTCGTGGCCGCGGGCGCGCAGATAGGGCTCGACGACGGTGGACCACCAGTGGGTGCGGTCGTTGGGCATGCCGTAGACGAAGCCGACGAGCCGGCCGTCGGGCGTGGTGGCGCCGAGCGCGCGGGCGCCGGGGCACGTCATGTGCCGCAGCACGATCTGCCGGCGTACGGCGACCTCGTCGGCGCCGAGCCCGAAGGCGACGGCCTGCACGGCGAGCGCCTCGTCGACACGGGCCGCCAGGTCGAGAGGGCCGATCACGACGTCCTCGGAGCGGCGGTGTCCGTGACCGGGAAAGTGGACCATGCCGGGGAGACTACAGGGCTCGCACCGGCCTCAGAACAGCGTCGCGGGGTGCGCTCAGAACAGCACGCTCATGAACGCGCCGACCTCCCGGAAGCCCACCCGCAGGTAGGTCCGGCGGGCCGGGGTGTTGAAGTCGTTGACGTACAGGCTGACCACCGGGGCCACGTCGGCCAGCGCGTACCGCAGGACCGCCGCCATGCCGGGTGCCGCGAGGCCTCTCCCCCGGTACTCGGGGGCCACCCACACCCCCTGGATCTGGCAGGCCTCGGCGGTCGCGGCGCCGATCTCCGCCTTGAACATCACCTTGCCGTGCTCGTCGAGGCGGGCGAAGGAGCGGCCGGAGCCGACGAGTTCGGCGACCCGGGCCTGGTAGATCAGGCCGCCGTCCCCGGCGAGCGGGGAGACGCCGACCTCCTCGGTGAACATCGCCACACAGGCCGGCATGATCGTTTCCATCTCGTCCTTGCGGATGCGGCGGACGTAGGGGTCGGGGGGTATGCCGTCCGGCATGCGGTCGGTGACCATGAGCGGCTGGTGGGTGCGGATCTCGCGGGCCGGGCCCCAGCCGGGTTCCAGCAGCCGCCACAGCTGGGCGGTGGGCCCGGCCGGTCCGACGATGGAGGAGCAGCGGCGGCCGGCCCGGCGCGCGCGGTCCGCGAAGGCGCGTACGGCCCTGGGGGTGGCGCAGATCGGGACGAGGTTGGCGCCCGCGTAGCACAGGGACGTGAGCATGCCGTCCTCGTACCAGCCCCACATCTCGCCGCCCAGCCGCCACGGGTCCAGACCGGCGATCCGGACCCGGGAGGTCACGAAGGCGTTCGCGACCGGCTCGCGGTCGAGGATCGCGAGCGCGGCGTCCAGGTCGCTCGGCTGGAGCACCCGTGAGGTGGTCTGGGTCAACACGTGCGGGGCCTCAGGCTGTGGGTTTCGCTGATCTCCGCACTGTACCCGCCGTTTCCGGGCCGTGCCGCCCCCAGGGGGCGGCACGGTGGGGCCGGCGCTTCCTATGCGGTCCGGTCCTCCTTGACGCGGGTGACCAACTGGGTCGGATTGACGAAACGCAGCGCGATCACCAGCAGCACCAGCGTGTACATCACGGCCATCGCGTCGATGGACTGCCGGGTGCGGATGCCGACCGAGAACACGGCGTAGTAGAGGGCCACGACCAGGGTCTGGCTGTCCGGGCCCGCGGTGAGGAAGTTGACGTCCTCCCCGTCCTAAGGGACGGGGATTCCTGCCACGGTCGGCTGACCGTCTGGGTGGGTTCCTGCTTCAACGCGCTGTGCCGGGACCAAGGTCCTGGTCTTACCTGCGCTCGGCGAGGCGTTTGGCGTCTCCGCCCGTCCGGCGGCGACGATCCGGCGTCCTTCGTACAGGACGTTCTTCGCTGCGTTGTGGTCCCGGTCGTGGGCGGTGCCGCAGCTGCGGCACGTCCATGCGCGGACGTGGAGGGGCTTGGGCCCGTCCCGGAATCCGCAGGCGGAACAGGTCTGGGAGGACGGGAACGACCGGTCGACCCTGGCGAAGGTCCGGCCGTGCTTGACGGCCTTGTATTCCAGCATGCCGACGAACTGGGCCCATCCGGCGTCGTGGACGGACTTGGCGAGGCGGGTGCGGCCCAGGCCCTTGGCGGACAGCGTCTCCACGTACACCGCTTGGTTGTCGCGGATGATGCGGGTGGAGAGCTGGTGCTGCCAGTCCCGGCGCCGGTCCGCCACGCGGGCGTGCTGGCGTGCGACCTTCCTTCGGGCCTTGTCCCGGTTGTTGCTGCCCTTGGCCTTGCGGCTCAGCTCCTTCTGCATGCGCTTGAGCTTCTTCTCCGCCCGGCGCAGGAACTTCGGGGAGTCGAGCTTGCGGCCGTCGGCGAGGACCGCGAAGTGGTGCAGGCCGAGGTCGATCCCTGTGTCCGTCCCGGCCGCGGGAAGGATCTGCGGGGTGGTGTCGACGACGAACGACGCCCAGTACCGGCCGGCCGCGTCCATGGTGAGGGTGACGGATGTCGGAGTCGAGGGCAGCGTGCGGGACCACTTCACCCGCAGGTCGCCGACCTTGGCCACGTACAGGCGCCCGCTGGGCCGGATGCTGAACCCGTTCGCGGTGAGCCGGATGGACTGTCTGCGGTCCTTGCGGGACTTGAACCGGGGCGGGGCGACCCTGGGGCCCTTGCGTTTGCCGGTGAGCGAGGCGAAGAAGTTCCGGTACGCGGCGTGCAGGTCCCGCAGCGACTGGACCAGCACCACGGAGGACACCTCGCCGAGCCAGGCCCGCCCCTCGGTCTGCTTGGCGGCGGTGACGACCTGCTTTTGCAGGTCGGTGTCCTTGAGGTACGGCAGCCCCGCCGCGTGGGCTTCCTGCCGGGCGCGGAGCCCGTCGTTGAAGACCACGCGAGCGCACCCGAACGCCCTTGCCAGCGCGGCGCGCTGCCCGGGCTCGGGGTACACGCGGAAGTTGTACCTCAGCTGCACAACCACGACCGTACCATTTGGTCTATGGGTACGGATGCAGAATTTCGGCGGGGCAGGCATGTGGTTTCTGCGATGCACGTGCACTTGGTCTTCGTGACGAAGTACCGGCGCGGCGTCCTGGACGACGAGATGCTGAGGGTCTGCGAGGACACCATGCGCAGGGTGTGCGAGGACTTCGAGGCCGAGCTGAGGGAGTTCAACGGCGAGGACGACCACGTGCACCTGCTCGTGCACTACCCGCCCAAGGTCGCCGTCTCCAAGCTGGTGAACAGCCTCAAGGGCGTGTCCGCGCGCATCCTGCGCCGGGACTTCACCGGCCGCGCGAACCGGGCGATCATGCACGGGCACTTCTGGTCCCCGTCGTACTTCGCGGCATCCTGCGGCGGCGCGCCGCTGTCGATCATCCGGCAGTACATCGAAC
>NZ_JUJA01000085.1:0-20610 GCF_001906585.1 Streptomyces kebangsaanensis
GTTGGCGAACAGGTTCGGCCGCATCCAGGCGGCCGCCTCGCCGGACAGCTCGGTGAGGTAGTCGGTCAGCTCCTGCTTGGAGTTGCGCCAGGTGAAGTAGGTGTAGGACTGCTGGAAGCCGATCTGGGCCAGGGTGTGCATCATCGCCGGGCGGGTGAACGCCTCGGCCAGGAAGATCACGTCGGGGTCGGTGGCGTTGATCTCGCCGAGCACCCGCTCCCAGAAGGCGACCGGCTTGGTGTGCGGGTTGTCCACGCGGAAGATCCGCACCCCGTGGCCCATCCAGTGCCGCAGGATGCGCACCGTCTCGGCGGCCAGGCCGTCGGGGTCGGCGTCGAAGGCCAGGGGGTAGATGTCCTGGTACTTCTTGGGCGGGTTCTCGGCGTAGGCGATGGTGCCGTCGGGGCGGTGGTGAAACCACTGGGGGTGCTTGTGCACCCAGGGGTGGTCCGGGGAGCACTGCAGGGCGAGGTCCAGGGCCACCTCCAGGCCCAGCTCGCCGGCGCGGGCCACGAAGGCGTCGAAGTCGGCCAGGGTGCCCAGGGCGGGGTGGACGGCGTCGTGGCCGCCCTCGGCCGAGCCGATGGCCCAGGGCACGCCGACGTCGTCGGGGCCGGCGTCCAGGGAGTTGTTGCGGCCCTTGCGGAAGGTGGTGCCGATGGGGTGGATCGGGGGCAGGTAGACGACGTCGAAGCCCATCGCGGCGATGGCCGGCAGGCGGCGGGCGGCGGTGCGGAAGGTGCCGTGCGGCCGCTCGGCGGTGCCCTCGGAGCGGGGGAAGAACTCGTACCAGGCCCCGTACAGGGCCCGCTCCCGCTCCACCAGCAGGTGCAGCGGCTCAGAGGCGGTGACCAGCTCCCGCAGCGGGTACCGGGCCAGGACCGCGTCCACCTCCGGCGTCAACGCCCCCGCCAGACGGGTGGCGGCCGGCCGGCTCTCGTCGCGCAGGTCTCCCACGGCGGCCAGGATCACGTCCCGGCCGTCGTCCTCCGGCACTCCGGCGGCGGCCCGCTCGTACAGGCGTGCGCCCTCCTCCAGGACGAGGCCGGTGTCCAGCCCGGCGGGGATCTTGATCTGCGCATGATGCCGCCAGGTGGTGACCGGGTCTCCCCAGGCCTCGACCGTGTACGTCCACGGGCCGGGCTCACCGGCGGTCACGGTGGCTCCCCAGCGGTCGGTGCCGGGGGCCAGTTCGCGCATCGGCGTCCAGGGGCCGGGCCGGCCCGCCGGATCGCGCAGGACCACGTTCGCGGCCACCGCGTCGTGGCCCTCGCGGAAGACGGTGGCCGAGACCTGGAACGACTCCCCGGTCACCGCCTTGGCGGGCCTGCGGCCGTGCTGGACGACCGGGCGGACGTCGAGGACGGGGATCCGGCCCACGGCGGTGGTTCCGCTCGACGGGGGTCGCTCCGACGGCGGTGCGCTCCGCCGTCCGGGGTCGTGGGGGTGGTGCCCCGGTGGCGCGTCGGCGCCGGACCTGCCGGGGACTTCGCTCGTGCTGGTTGTCGGTGGTGCTGCCGAGTGGTGCTTGGCGGGCATGACCGCTCCTGTCCGCGTCAACGAGGGTGTGGGCGGATGTCTGTGGGGAGGTGGGTCCTGCGTGGTCTACCTGTCGGGTGTACCGGAGGAGCCTTCCCACCCTATTCGGGTGAGCAATCCGGCACGTTGTTAACTACTCGTGCGCATGCCGACACACAAGACCGGCCCGGTCCGGACACGGCCGAAACCGCGGCCCGGTCCCTTCCGGGTGCCGACCCGGTCCCTTCCGGGCGTCGCCGGTCCCTTCCGGGCACGGCGACGCCCGGCGGCGTCCACAGCCAGCGGCGGCCGCTCCCGGACCGGTACGGTTTTCAGTGACGGGGCGCACAGCGCAGTGCGTCCATCCAGCGAACGCGCCGAGGTGTCAAGTGAAGGCGATCCGTCGGTTCACCGTCCGTCCCGTTCTCCCCGAGCCCCTGCGCCCGCTCAGTGAGCTGGCCCGCAACCTGCGCTGGTCCTGGCACGCCGAGACCCGTGACCTCTTCCAGTCCGTCGAGCCCGAGCGCTGGGCCTCCTCGGGCGGCGACCCCGTACGCCTGCTCGGCGGCGTGTCCCCGGCACGGCTGGCCGAGCTGGCCGAGGACCGCCGCTTCCTGCGCCGGCTGACCGCCGTCGCCGACGACCTGCACGACTACGTGACCGGCGACCGCTGGTACCAGGACCGGCCGGAGGGCCTGCCCGCCGCCGTCGCGTACTTCTCGCCCGAGTTCGGCGTCACGGCCGCCCTGCCGCAGTACTCCGGCGGCCTCGGCATCCTCGCCGGCGACCATCTGAAGGCGGCCAGCGACCTCGGCGTACCCCTGATCGGGGTCGGGCTGCTCTACCGGCACGGCTACTTCCGGCAGACCCTGTCCCGGGACGGCTGGCAGCAGGAGCACTACCCGGTCCTCGACCCCAACGAGCTGCCCCTCACCCCGCTGAAGGAGGCCGACGGCACCTCGGCCCAGGTCTCGCTGGCGCTGCCCGGCGGCAAGGCCCTGCGCGCCCGGATCTGGGTGGCCCAGGTCGGCCGGATTCCGCTGCTGATGCTGGACTCCGACGTCGAGGAGAACGACCTCGGCGAGCGCGGGGTGACCGACCGGCTCTACGGCGGCGGCAGCGAGCACCGGCTGCTGCAGGAGATGCTGCTGGGCATAGGAGGGGTGCGGGCGGTCCGGACGTACTGCCGGCTCACCGGACACCCCGACCCCGAGGTGTTCCACACCAACGAGGGCCACGCGGGCTTCCTCGGCCTGGAACGCATCGCCGAGCTGTGCGACCGGGGACTGGACTTCGACGCGGGACTGGAGTCGGTGCGCGCGGGCACGGTCTTCACCACGCACACGCCCGTCCCGGCCGGCATCGACCGCTTCGACCGGGAGCTGGTCGCCCGCCACTTCGGACCCGGCGCCGAGCTGCCGGGCATCGACGTCGAGCGGATCCTCCGGCTGGGCATGGAGACGTACCCGGGCGGCGAGCCGAACCTGTTCAACATGGCGGTGATGGGCCTCAGGCTGGCCCAGCGCGCCAACGGCGTCTCGCTGCTGCACGGAGCGGTCAGCCGGGAGATGTTCGC
This sequence comes from Streptomyces kebangsaanensis, assembly GCF_001906585.1. Classification (GTDB taxonomy): domain Bacteria; phylum Actinomycetota; class Actinomycetes; order Streptomycetales; family Streptomycetaceae; genus Streptomyces; species Streptomyces kebangsaanensis. Next base: position 3,095 of record NZ_JUJA01000085.1, read on the forward strand.
CGGACTGTGGCCGGGATTCGACCCCGAGGAGGTGCCGATCACCTCCGTCACCAACGGCGTGCACGCCCCGACCTGGGTGGCCCCGGAGGTCTTCCGGCTCGGCGCCCGGCAGGTCGGCGCCCACCGCACCGAGGACGCGCTGACCACGGGCGGCTCCGAACGCTGGGACGCCGTCGCCGACATCCCCGACCAGGACGTCTGGGACCTGCGCCGCGACCTGCGCGAGCAACTGGTCACCGAGGTGCGCGACCGGCTGCGGGCCTCCTGGCGGCAGCGCGGCGCGGGCATGGCCGAGCTGGGCTGGATCGACGGCGTGCTCGACCCCGACGTGCTGACGATCGGCTTCGCGCGCCGGGTGCCGTCGTACAAGCGCCTGACGCTGATGCTGCGCGACCGCGACCGGCTGATGGACCTCCTGCTGCACCCCGAACGGCCGGTCCAGATCGTGGTCGCGGGCAAGGCGCACCCGGCCGACGACGGCGGCAAGCGGCTCATCCAGGAGCTGGTCCGCTTCGCCGACGACCCGCGGGTGCGCCACCGGATCGTCTTCCTGCCGGACTACGGCATGGCGATGGCGCAGAAGCTGTACCACGGCTGCGACGTCTGGCTGAACAACCCGCTGCGCCCGCTGGAGGCGTGCGGCACGTCCGGCATGAAGGCCGCGCTCAACGGCTGCCTCAACCTGTCCGTCCTGGACGGCTGGTGGGACGAGTGGTACCAGCCCGACTTCGGCTGGGCCATCCCCACCGCGGACGGTGCCGGCTACGACCCCGACCACCGCGACGACGTCGAGGCCGCCGCGCTGTACGACCTGCTGGAGCAGCGGGTCGCGCCCCGCTTCTACGAGAGCGGCCGGGACGGGCTGCCCGACCGGTGGATCGAGATGGTCCGCCAGACCCTGACCCTGCTCGGCCCGAAGGTGCTGGCGGGCCGCATGGTCCGCGAGTACGTCGAGCGGCTCTACGCCCCCGCCGCCCACGCCCACCGCGCCCTGGACCCGGACGCGGCGCGCGAGCTCGCGGAGTGGAAGGCGCGGGTGCGCGGCGCCTGGCACGAGGTGACGGTGGACCACGTGGAGACCTCTTCCCCCGTTGCCGAACGCGCGGGGGGACCCCCGTCCACGGCCACCGCCGAGCTCGGCACCACCCTCGGCCTGCGGGTGCGCGTGGGCCTGGGCGGCCTGGGCCCGGACGACGTGGAGGTGCAGGCCGTCTCGGGCCGGGTCGACGAGGAGGACCGCATCGCCGACGCCGACGCCGTCCCGCTGAAACCCGCGGGCGCCCCCGACCCCGACGGCCGCTGGGTCTACGAGGGCCCGCTCTCCCTGGACCGCACCGGCCCCTACGGCTACACGGTCCGCATCCTCCCCGCCCACCCCCTCCTGGCCTCCCCGGCGGAGCTGGGCCTGGTGACGGTCCCGTCGGAGGAGACGGGAGAGGGAGCGGGCGTACTGATGCGGTAGCGCCGTGGCCGAGGGCAGTCGTGCCTCCCCCGAGCTCTTCGAGCAGGGGGGACCCTCAGGGCGGCACGGGTGGACGCAGCGGCACCCCCGAGCGGGGTGGGGCAACCTGCCCCCGCCCCGCGGTCACGGCTCCGGTATGCCGGCGCACAGTCTCCGCAGCACCGCACCGCACCGGCGGGCGTACGCGTGCTGGAACCCCCGGGCGGCCGGCCCCGCCGCCCGGGTGTACCACTTCGCCGGCCGGCTGAACGCGGTGATCGTCAGCCACACCGTGCCGTCCCCCGTACGGTCCACCACGAAGGCCTCCTCACCGCACTCCGGATGGCCGGGCAGCGTGCCGTAGGCCCAGCCGGCGCGGCGCCCTTCCTCGGCCGTCCAGACCACACGGCACGGTGCCCTGACGATGCCGGCGACACTGAGGGTGACGTCGACACCGGGCGCCGCACGCTCGGCACTCGCCTCGATGCCCACGCCGAGAGCGCGGTGCACCTCCCACGTCAGTACGGCCTCGGACGCTCGCCGGAACACCTCCTCGCCCTCGCCGATGCGCGTACGCATGTGCAGGGGGTGGAAGCCCGGAGGGCAGTGGCCCTGCTCGCGGGTCGCACCGACCTCCTCGTAGGTGAAGTCATCCGTAGACATGGGACCCAAGCGTAGGGCGGCCCCCGGGAAGGGCTTCCTCCCGGGGGCCGCGCCCGTCAACTACCGGACGTTCAGGTGACGTTGATCGCGGTCCAGGTCGCGGCCACCGTGTTGTACTCGGTGCTGCCGGAGCCGTACAGCGCCGCCGCCGCGTTCAGGGTCGCCGTGCGGGCGCCCTTGTAGTTGGTGGTCGACGTCATGTACGTGGTCAGCGCCTTGTACCAGATCTGCAGCGCCTTGGCGCGGCCGATGCCGGTGATCGTGGAGCCGTCGTACGTCGGCGAGTTGTAGCTGACGCCGTTGATCGTCTTCGCGCCGCTGCCCTCCGAGAGGAGGTAGAAGAAGTGGTTCGCCGGGCCGGAGGAGTAGTGCACGTCCTTGCTGCCCAGGCTGGAGGACCAGTAGTCGGCGGAGGCGCCGTCCTTGCTGGGCTTGTCCATGTAGCGCAGCGGGGTGCCGTTGCCGTTGATGTTGATCTTCTCGCCGATGAGGTAGTCACCGGGGTCGGACGCGTTGTTGGCGTAGAACTCCACGCCCGTGCCGAAGATGTCGGAGGTGGCCTCGTTCAGGCCGCCGGACTCGCCGGAGTAGTTCAGCTTGGCGGTGTTGGCGGTGACGCCGTGGCTCATCTCGTGGCCGGCCACGTCCAGCGAGGTCAGCGGCTTGACGTTGCCCGCGCCGTCGCCGTACGTCATGCAGAAGCAGCTGTCCTGCCAGAAGGCGTTGACGTAGGCGTTGCCGTAGTGGACCCGCGAGTAGGCGGCCACGCCGTTGTTCTTGATGCCGTTGCGGCCGAAGGTGTTCTTGTAGAAGTCCCAGGTGACCTGGGCGCCGTAGGCGGCGTCGGCGGCGGCCGTCTGGTCGGTGGACGAGCTGGAGGCCGTACCCGTGCCCCACACGTCGGTGGTGTTGGTGAACAGGGTGCCGGTGCCGGAGGTGCCGCGGGCCAGGTTGTACGTCTTGTGGCCGCCGCGCGTGGTGTCGTACAGCTGGTACGTCGACCCCGACAGGGTGGTGGTGAGAGTGACGCTGCCCGAGTACAGCGTCTTGCCGGTGCCGGTGTGGACGCCCTGGTACTCGTGGAGCGTCTCGCCGGTGGCCGCGTCGGTGATGACGTGCAGCTCGTTCGGGGTGCCGTCGTCCTGGAGGCCGCCGACGACCGTCTCGTAGGCGAGGACCGGAGTGCCGTCGCCCGCCCAGACGACCTTGCGCGGGGCCTGGTCGGGGGCGGTGTTCTCCGAGCCGGCGTCCTTGGCGAGGGCCAGCGCCTGCTTCTCCGCCTTGGCGGCGGCGATCTTCGGCGTGAGCGTGGCCACCTTGATGGTCGCCTTGGTGGCTCTGGTGACGCCCTGGGTCTTGCCGGCCTTGGAGGTGTGGACGACCAGGTCGCCGCCGAGGACGGGCAGTCCGGCGTAGGTGCGCTCGTAGCGGGTGTGCACCGTGCCGTCGGCGTCCTTGACGACATCCCTGACGACCAGCTTCTCCTGGGCGCCGAGGCCTATCTCCTGGGCCGTGCCGGAGGCCTCGGTCTGCGCCTGCTGGATCAGGGCGGCGCGGGCCGTGTCGGAGAGCAGGACGGGAGCGGCGGCGAGGGGTGCCACGCCGGTGGAGTCGGCCGGGGTCTGGGCCGAAGCACTGGTGCTCAGGGCAGTGCTGAGGAGGGCTCCGGCCGCGACAGCGGTGGCGAGGGCCAGAGTGGTGCGCTTGTGACGCGCGATGCGGGGAGTCACACAAGCTCCTTATGTGGGGGTGTCCGGGCCGGCGTGGGGCTGCCGGGCCGGAGCGGTGGTGAGGGTGCTGTGCTCGTGCGGCGGGTGGAGGAAGAGTGACACCGCGGACGCGTACATGTCAGCGCTCCGAAGTGATGTTGGCCGAAAAATGACGGCTCGATGAATGACGCGGTGTCAGGAGCGGGCGGCGTCACGGGACGTGGGACCTCGAAAACCGGTCCTCCGGCCGAGGGCGTCCGGGCGGGTCGCGGAAAGGGCAGTTTTCGGCCAGCGGCGCGGCCGGTGCCGCCCGCGCCGCGGTCCTGGACGCGCGGCTTCCAAAAGCCGTTGACCGGGGCGGAGGATGCGTGACCAGGTATGTCCGGCGTACGTCCCGCGCCGGGTCGTAACGGTGTTTTTCAGTCGGTGCGCCGTCCCGGTCGGGACGGCCGGGCCGACCGGGAGACCACCGCGCCGGAAGTGCGCGATGTCGACCGAAACCTGAGGGTTCGGCGGGGAGCCGTCACCGCGCCCGGAGACCGCGACGGAGGAGGTGTCCGCCGCTCACGGTCTCCGGGCGCCGGCACGGGCCGACCGCTCGCCCCGGACCACCTCGCGGGCGGGCTGCTCGGCGCCGGCTCCGGTGCCGCCGAGTGCCCCGGACGGGTGGGGCGCCGGACGGACGGGGCGCCGGGACCGGCGGGGGCAGGCGCGGCCTCAGGGGCCGACCACTCGATCCGCCGGGAGATCCGGGGCACGCGGCGGCTCACCCGCTCGCCGTGCCCGCCTGCTCGCGACGACGGCACGCGCCCTCCCGCAGGGCGCCGTGCGTGACGCGGCGCCCTCAGCCGGTCGCCCCGGGAAGTTCGGCAGTGGTCGTCCGGGGGCCGGTGTGCAGCACGGCGAACAGTCCCTGGGCACGGGTGCCGTCCGGCAGGTTCCAGGCGCCGGCGACGTGGCCGGACGCCGTCCGCGGAGGGAGGAGCGGGCCGTCCGGGGCGGGCCGCAGGACCCGGTGCAGGCGGAGGACCGTGCCGTCCGGTGCGGCCAGTTCGGTGCTCTCCCGGGTGTCGGTGGCCGTGGTGAGTTCCGGGAGCGGGCCCGCGCCCGCGCAGGAGCGGACGACCTCCTGGTCGGGGGTGTCGCTCGTGCTCTGGGCCTGGGCCTGGGCCCGGCCCTCGACCAGGGCCGCCAACTGGGCGACCAGTACCGGGTCCTGGCAGCCGTCGTAGATCCAGCGCCGCCCCAGCACGCCGTGCTCCGTGGTGCCGACCAGGGCGGAGTCCGCCCCGTCGAGCGGGGCACCGCGGTAGGTGAGCGGCACCAGGTAGGTGACCGGACGCGGGCCGGAGGCGTCGTTGACGACCATGAACTCGATCCCGACCTCGCCCTGGGGGTCGTCCAGCCGGAAGCCGCCCGCCTTGGCCGGCCGCGGTGCGTCCGCGCCGCCCTGGTACCACGGGCGGGAAGGCAGCCACGAGGCGAGCAGTTCCAGCTTGGTCGGCTCGAGGGTGGTGCGGTGGATGACGGCCATGCCGGGCGTTCTCCTTGGTGAACGGACGTGAGCGCGCACACCCTCCCATCCACGCGGCGCCGGCACCGCGGTTTCCGGCCGACACGATCCCCGGGACCGGCACACCTGTGCGGCCGGACGCTCAAGGCGCTCGTCCGCCGGTCCGAGCCGTCGCACCACGGTCGGCGGCGGCGTCCCGGGTGTCCTCCCCGGAGGAGAGCCCCGCGTTCCCCGCGTCCCCGTGCCACGTGTGCCACAGCGCCGCGTACGCCCCCGCGGACGCCACCAGGTCGTCGTGGGTGCCGAGTTCGGTGAGGCGGCCGTCCTCCATGACGGCGACGCGGTCGGCGTCGTGGGCGGTGTGGAGGCGGTGGGCGATGGCGATGACCGTGCGGCCCCGGAGGACGGCGGCGAGGGCGCGTTCGGTGTGGCGGGCCGTGGTGGGATCGAGCAGGGCCGTGGCCTCGTCCAGGATCAGGGTGTGCGGGTCGGCCAGGACCACGCGGGCGAGGGCGAGTTGCTGGGCCTGGGAGCCGTCGGTGCGGTGGGCGGAGGTGCCGAGTCCGGTGTCCAGGGCGTGCGGGAGTTCCCGCACCCAGGTGTCGGCGCCCACGGCGGCCAGCGCCGACCACACCTGCTCGTCCGTGGCCGCGGGTTCGGCGATGCGCAGGTTGTCGCGGACCGTGCCCAGGAACACGTGGTGCTCCTGGGTGACCAGGACGACCTGGCGGCGCAGCCGCTCCGGCTCCAGGCCGGCCACGGGCACGCCGCCCACCGTGACCGAGCCCTCGGTCGGCGCGTCGACGCCCGCCAGGAGCCTGCTCAGGGTCGTCTTGCCGGCGCCGGACGGGCCCACCACGGCCAGCCGTTCGCCGGGCCGCACGGTCAGGTCGACCCCGCGCAGCACCTCGCCGCCGCGCTCGTAGGCGTAGCGCACCCCGGTCACGTCGATGCGGTCGTCCGCGGGAGCGGGGGCGGAGGCGCCGGTCCCGGCGGACCGCGGGGCGCGGGCCAGGCCCTCCACGCGGGCGAACGACGCGCCGCTGCTCTGCAGTTGCTCCACGTGCATCAGGATCTGGTCCAGCGGTTCGGTGAACTGCCGCAGGTACAGCGCCGCGGCCACCACCGTGCCCAGGCTCACCGCGCCCCGCGCGTGCAGGACGCCGCCCACCAGCAGCACCCCGGCCACCGGGAGGATGTACGACACCTCGATCACCGGGAAGAAGACACTGCGCAGGAACAGCGTGTACAGACGGGTGCGCCGGGACGTGTCCAGCGCGTCCCGGCCGGCCGAGACCCGCTGCCCGGACAGGCGGAACGCCTCGACCGTACGGGCCCCGGACGCGGTCGCCGCGAGGATCTCGGCGACCTCCGAGGTGGCCGCGCCCTCGGCGAGGTAGCCGTCCCGCGCCCGGCGCAGGTACCAGCGCAGCACCCACCAGATCGGGGTCAGCGCGAGCACCCCGACGATGCCGAGCAGCGGGTCCAGCACGAACACCGCGACCAGCACGAACAACGCCTGCACCACGCACACGAGGAACTCGGGCCCCACGTCCCGCAGCGTGGTGCCGACGGCGGCCACGTCGGCGGTGCCCCGCGTGGTCAGGTCACCGGTGCCGGCCCGCTCCACCACCGACGCGGGCAGCCCGAGCGCCCGGTCGACGAACTTCTCGCGCACCCGGGCCAGCGTGCGTTCGCCGAAGCGGTGCCCCACGTACCGCGCCCAGCGCGCCAGCAGCAGCTGAGCCAGCGCGCACACCACGATGGCGAGCGCCATCCGGTCCACGGCACCGACCCCGCCCCCGGCCCGGACGTGGTCGATGATCCGGCCGAGCAGCCACGGACCGGCCAGGCCGGCGCCGGCGGCCAGCGCGTTCAGCAGCAGGACGGCCGTGAAGGACCGCCCGTCGGCCCGGACCAGCCGTACCGCCGCCCGTCGTACGTCCGCGGGTCCGGCGACCGGCAGTCGTCCCGGAACCTGAGCGGTCATCGCACGGCCTCCTCTGCGGTGGGGGTCCGGTCGGTGTCCTCGGCGTCGCGCGCCACCAGTGCCCGGTAGCCCGGTTCGGCGTCGAGGAGTTCGCGGTGGCTGCCGCCGGCCACGACCTTGCCGTCGACCAGGTAGTGGACGGTGTCGGCGCGGGCCAGCACCAGCGGGGAGGTGGTGGTGACGACCGTCGTACGGCCCTCGCGCGCCCGGCGCAGCCGGTCCGCGACCGCGGCCTCGGTGTGCGCGTCGAGCGCCGAGGTCGGCTCCACCGCCAGCAGCACCTCCGGGTCGGCCAGCAACGCCCGCACCAGCCGGACCCGCTGCCGCTGGCCGCCGGACAGGCTGCGGCCCTGCGCGGACACGGCCGAGTCGAGCCCGTCGGGCAGCCCCTGCACGATGTCGTCGGCGACGGCCGCGCGCACCGCCCGGGCCACGTCGGCGTCCGCACGGTCCCGGTGCCCGCACACCAGCTCCCGCAGGGTCCCGGCGAACAGGTCGGCCTCGTTGTCGGCGACCAGGATCCGCTCCCGCACGGCGGACAGCTCGATCTCGTCCAGCCGGACCCCGCCCCACGTGGCCGCCGACGGCTCGTAGCGGCCCAGGCGGTCGACCACCGCCGCCGCCTCGGCGGGGCGGGCGCACACCAGCGCGGTCAGCCGCCCCGGCACCACCCGGACGCCGGACTCCGGGTCGTACAGCACCGAGGGTTCGGCAGGCGCGTCCCGCGTTCCGGTGTCCTCGTCCGGTTCCACCCGTAACAGCCCCACCACCCGGCGGGCGGCCACCACGCCACGGCTGAGCTGGTAGCCGCACTCGACGAAGAACGCCACCGGCAACACCAGGACCGCCACATAGCCGTACACCGACACCAGCTCGCCCACGGTGATCCGCCCCTCGGCGGCCAGCCGGGCCGCCAGCCAGGTCACCACGGCCAGGAACAGCGTCGGCAGACCCGCCCCGAACGCCTGCATCCAGCTGGTCACGGCGCCCACCTTGTAGCCCTGCGCCCGCAGCCGCTGCGAGTCCCGGCGGAAGGCGTCCGCGAACAGCCCCTTGCCGCCCAGCCCGTTGAGCACGCGCAGCCCGCCCGAGAGGTCGCCGATCCGCGCGGTCAGCACCCCCTGCCGCTCCCGGTACTCGGCCTCCGCACCCTGCAGCCGCCGCATCAGCGGCCCGACGAGCACCGCGATCAGCGGCACCCCCAGCAGGATGACGACCGCCAGCGGCACCGAGACCGACATCAGCAGCCCGGCCACGACCGCGTAGACGACGACCGCGCCCGCCCCCGGGCCGACCACCGTCAGGCACTGGCTGATGGTCTGGACGTCGCCGACGCCGATCGTGACGACCTCCCCGGCCCCCACCCGGCGGGGCAGCGCGGCGCCCAGCCGGACCACGTGGTCGACGACGACCTTGACCGTGCGGAAGTTGGCGTCCATCCGCAGCCGGGTCATCGTGCGGTGCCGCATGGCGCTCACCCAGGCGTTGAACGCCCCGACCGCCACCAGGGCCCCGGCCCAGCCCGCCAGCGCCGCCATGTTCCCCGGCTGCAGGCCGTCGTCGATCGCCCGGGCCATCAGGTACGGCGTCGCCGCCATCAGCACCATCCAGACGCTGGCCAGCGCCGCCCCGGCCGCCGACCGGCCCGGCTGGCACCTCACCAGCCACCACAGGTACCACCACCCGCCCCGGCGGTCGGGCGTGCCCGGGTCCTCGTACGCGTCGATCACTGCTCTCCCCGTTCCCGTCCGGCCGTCAGGCCAGGCTGTCCCGCCACGCCCGGTGCAGGTTCGCGAACCGGCCCGTGCCGGCGACGAGGTCGGCCGGGGGGCCGTCCTCCACGATCCGGCCGTGCTCCATCACCAGCACCCGGTCGGCGATCTCCACCGTGGACAGCCGGTGGGCGATCACCACGGCCGTACGCCCCCGCAGGACCGTGGTCATCGCGCGCTGCACCGCCTGTTCGCCCGGGATGTCGAGCGAGCTGGTGGCCTCGTCGAGGATGAGCACGGACGGGTCGGCGAGCAACGCCCGTGCGAAGGAGACCAGTTGACGCTGGCCCGCGGAGATGCGGCCGCCCCGCTTGCGTACGTCCGTGTCGTAGCCGTCGGGCAGGGCGCTGATGAAGTCGTGCGCGCCGATCGCCTTCGCGGCCCGCTCGATCTCCTCGCGGGTCGCGTCCGGGCGGCCGACGGCGATGTTCTCGGCGACCGTGCCGGAGAACAGGAACGCCTCCTGCGTGACCATGACGACCCCGCGCCGCAGTTCGGGAACGGCCAGTTCGCGCAGGTCCACGCCGTCCAGCAGCACACGACCGTCGCTCGGGTCGTAGAAGCGGGCGAGCAGCTTGGCCAGGGTCGACTTGCCCGCGCCGGTGGAGCCGACCACGGCGACGGTCTGGCCGGCCGGGATGGTCAGGTCGAAGCGGGGCAGCACCTCGCCGCCCGTGCGGTAGCCGAAGCGGACGCCGTCGAAGACGACCTCGCGGCCGGGCAGGTCCGACTCGAGCGCCGGGAGCTGTTCGGGCGCCGACGGCTCCGGGACCGACGGGGTCTGCGCCAGCAGGCCCGCGATCTTCTCCAGCGAGGCCGCCGCCGACTGGTAGGAGTTGAGGAACATGCCGAGCCGGTCGATGGGGTCGTACAGCCGGCGCAGATACAGCACCGCCGCCGCCAGCACACCCAGCTCCAGCGCGCCGTCCGCCACCCGGTAGGCGCCCCACAGCACGATGAACGCGACCGCCGTGTTGGCGACCAGGCGGGAGCCGACGACGTAGCGGGCCATCTCCAGGAGCGCGTCGCCGTTGGTGCGCTCGTGGCGCCGGTTGAGGACGCGGAAGTCGGCGTCGTTGACGGCCTCGCGGCGGAAGGCGCGCACCGGCCGGATGCCGTTCATCGTCTCCACGAACTTCACGATCACCGCGGCGATCGCCGTCGACCGCTCCCGGAACACCCGCCCGGCACGCCGTTGGTAGAGCCGGACCAGCAGGTACAGGGGCCCGAAGGAGGCCACCGCGACCGCGCCCATGCTCAGGTCCAGCCACAGCAGCATCGCCGAGATGTAGACGAAGGACAGGACGACCGTGATCAGTTCCTGGAGTCCTTCGTTGAGCAGCTCGCGCAGCGACTCGACGTCCGTGGTGGAGCGGGAGATGAGCCGGCCGGAGGTGTAGCGCTCGTGGAAGTCGACGCTGAGCGCCTGGGCGTGGCGGAAGATACGGCCGCGCAGGTCCAGCAGCACGTCCTGGTTGACCCGGGCCGCCGCGGCGATGAACGCCCACTGCAGCCCGCCGGAGGCGACCGCGCACAGCAGGTAGCCGACGGCCACCGCGACCAGCGGCCCGTGGTCGTGGTCGCGGAACGCCGGTACGGCGGTGTCGATCGCGTACGCCACCAGCAGCGGGCCCGCCTGGACCGCCGCCTGCTGGAGCAGCAGCAGGAGCGTGGTGCCGGCCACGCGGGCCTTCATGGGCGCGAGCAGGGAGCGCAGCAGGGCGGCCGTGGCGCCCGGGGGAGCGGGCAGGGCGTCCCGGTCGAAGGGGTCGCCGGTGTCCTCGGGGCGGGGTGGGTCCGCCTCGTCCGCGGGGGTGGGGACGGACGTCGTGGGGGCCGTCATCGCTCCTCGTCCTCCTCTTCGGGCGAGTGCCCCCCTGACATCAGGTGGGCGTACTCGGCGTTGGTGCGCAGCAGTTCGTGGTGCGTGCCCACGGCGGCGATCCGGCCGTCCGACAGCAGGGCGACGCGGTCGGCCAGCAGGACCGTGGAGGGGCGGTGGGCCACGATCAGGGCGGTGGTGTCGGAGAGGACCTGGCGCAGGGCGGCCTCCACGGCGGCCTCGGTGTGCACGTCCAGGGCGGACAGCGGGTCGTCCAGGACCAGGAACCGGGGCCGTCCCACGACGGCACGGGCCAGCGCGAGGCGCTGCCGCTGGCCGCCGGAGAGGCTGAGGCCCTGCTCACCGACCTGCGTGTCCGTGCCCCGGGGGAGGGTGTGCGCGAAGTCCGCCTGCGCGATGGAGAGCGCGCGGCGCAGCTCGGCGGCGCCGGCGGTGGCGCCGGCGCCCATGAGAACGTTGTCGCCGACACTCGTGGAGAAGAGGGTGGGCTCCTCGAAGGCGACGGCGACCATCGAGCGCAGCTCCTCGCGGGACACCTCGGTGATGTCCTGCCCGTCGAGGGTGATGCGGCCCTCGGTCACCTCGTGGAGGCGGGGGACGAGCGCCGTGAGGGTCGTCTTGCCGCTTCCGGTCGCGCCGACCAGGGCCATGGACTCGCCGGGGCGGATGTGCAGGTCGATGTGGTCGAGCAGGGGCGGGGAGTCGGGCGGGGCGTCGGGATAACGGAAACGGACGCCGTGGAACCGCAGCCCGTCGCAAGCCGCGGGCAGTCGTGCCGACGGGCTGCGCACCCCACCCCCCGGCACCGGCTCACGCTCACCGGAAGCCGACGGCTCCGCGGACTCCGGCTTCGCGTCCAGGACCTCGAAGTACCGTTCCGTCGCCGTCGCCGCCTCCTGGCTCATCGCCAGCAGGAAGCCGATCGACTCCACCGGCCAGCGCAGCGCCAGCGCCGTGGACAGGAAGGCCACCAGCGTGCCCGCCGACAGCGAGCCGTCCGCGACCTGGACCGCCCCCACCACCAGCGCCGCCCCGATGGCCACCTCCGGCAGGGTCATGATGACCGCCCAGATGGTGGCCAGCAGGCGGGCCTTGCGCAGCTCGGTGCCCCGCAGGGTCCGGGACAGCTCGCGGAACGCCCGCGTCTGGCTGCGGTGCCGGCCGAACCCCTTGATGATGCGGATGCCGAGCACACTCTCCTCGACCACCGTCGTCAGGTCCCCGACCTGGTCCTGCGCCAGCCGCGCCACGTGCGCGTACCGCTTCTCGAAGACCGCGCTCAGAGCGATCAGCGGTACGGCCGGCCCGAGCATCACCAGCCCCAGCGTCCAGTCCTGCAGCAGCATGATGACCACGCCGACCACGATCGTCACGCCGTTGACCAGCAGGAACGTCAGCGGAAAGGCGAGGAACTGACGCAGCAGCATCAAGTCGGTCGTGCCCCGGGAGAGCAGCTGGCCCGACGCCCACCGGTCGTGGAAGGCCACCGGCAGCCGCTGCAGATGCCCGTAGAGGCCCGCCCGCATCTCCGCCTCCACGTGCGACAGCGGCCGGGCCACCAGCCACCTCCGCAGCCCGAAGAGCAGGGCCTCCGCCACTCCGAGCAGCAGCAGGTACAGCGCCCCGAGCCACACGCCGCGCGGGTCCCGGTCGGCGACCGGCCCGTCCACCATCCACTTCAGGACGAGCGGGATCACCAGCCCCACGCAGGAGGCGACGATCGCGACGAACGCGGCGGTGGACAGCCGCACCCGCACCGGCCGCACGTACGGCCACAGGCGCAGCAGCGTACGCACGGCCGAACGGCCGGTCGGGCCGGTGCGGTCGGCGGGATCCTCGGCGAAGGCAGGTGTCTCGGGCATCAGGGGCGAGCCTACGGACCGCCACCGACATCGCCCACCGGGTTTTGGCTGGATTGCCCTCCGTCGCTGGTCCTACGACCTGCGCGTACGGCCGTACGAACACCCGCCTGACCTGCTGGGTATGACCGCGACATCAACCGATCGGCTGATGTTTCCCCGAGCGCGACGGGCGATGTGCGCGGGCCCCGCCCACCGCGAACCTTGAGCCATGTCCATCATCGAAGTGAGCGAACTGCGCAAGTCCTACGGCGGCCGGCCCGCCGTCGACGGCGTCTCCTTCGCCGTCGAGGAGGGCGAGGTCTTCGGCATCCTCGGCCCGAACGGCGCCGGAAAGACCACCACCGTCGAGTGCGTCGAGGGCCTGCGCGTCCCCGACGCGGGCCGCGTCCGCGTCACCGGCCTCGACCCGGTCGCCGACCACGAGCGGGTCGCCCGCGTGCTCGGAGCCCAGCTCCAGCAGAGCGAACTGCAGGCCAGACTCACCGTGCGCGAGGCGCTCCGGTTGTACGCCTCCTTCTACCCGCGCCCGGCCGACTGGCGGCTCCTGGCCGAACGCCTCGGCCTGACCGAGAAGCTCACCACCCGGTTCGCCAAGCTCTCCGGCGGCCAGAAGCAGCGCCTGTTCATCGCGCTCGCCCTCATCGGCAACCCCCGCGTGGTCGTCCTCGACGAGCTGACCACCGGACTCGACCCGCGCGCCCGCCGCGACACCTGGCAGCTCGTCGAGGACGTCCGGGCGAGCGGGGTCACCGTCCTCCTCGTCACGCACTTCATGGAGGAGGCCCAGCGGCTGTGCGACCGGATCGCCGTCATCGACAAGGGCCGGGTCGCCGCCCTGGACACCCCGGACGGCCTGATCCGGCGCTCGGCCGGCGCCACCGTCGTCGGCTTCACCCCGTCCGCGCCCCTGGACGAGCACGACCTGAACGTGCTGCCCGGGCTGGCCTCCCTCGCCCACAAGGACGGCCGGATCACGCTCTCCGGGACCGACGAGACCGTCAACGCCGTCATCACCCTGCTCGCCCGCCACCGCGTCACCGCCCACCAACTCCGCGTCACCGACGCCACGCTCGACGACGCCTTCCTGGACCTGACGGAGGTCGAGGCATGAACAACGCCCTGGTCAACCCCGCCGTACTGCGCGCCGAGATCCGCCTCTTCGGCCGCGAGCCCGGCTCGGTCTTCTGGATCCTGCTGTTCCCCACCCTGCTGCTGGTGATCCTCGGCTCCGTCCCGTCCTTCCGGCAGCCCGACGACTCCTTCGGGGGCCTGCGCCCCATCGACGCCTACGTGCCGGTCTCGGTACTGCTCGGGCTGCTCATGGGAGGGCTGCAGGGCATGCCGCAGACCCTCACCGGCTACCGCGAGCGCGGCATCCTGCGCCGGATGTCCACCACCCCGGTCCGGCCCGCCGCCCTGCTGTCGGCGCAGATGGTGCTGTACGGGGGAGCGTCCCTGGCCTCGGCGCTGCTCGCGCTCGCCGTCGGGCGGCTCGCCTTCGACGTGGCCCTGCCCCGGCAGCCGCTCGGCTACGTTCTCGCCCTGCTGCCGGCCGTACTCGCCGCGCTCGCCCTGGGAGCGGCCATCTCCGCGCTGTCCCGCACCACGAAGATCGCGGGCGCGATCGGGTCCGCGGCGCTCTTCCCGATGATGTTCTGCGCGGGCGTGTGGCTGCCGGTGCAGGCCATGCCGGACATGCTGGCCCGGATCGTCGGCTGCACCCCGTTCGGCGCCGCCGCCCAGGCCCTGAACCAGGCGGCGGCGGGCCACTGGCCCGGCTGGTCCCACCTGGGGGTGACGGCCGCGTGGACGGTGCTGCTCACCGCGGCGGCCGCCCGCTGGTTCCGCTGGGAATGAGCGGGACCGTGCGCGCCGCCGTGCTCGACACTGGGCGGATGAACGACAAAGAGGTGGTCGAACAGCGGTGGGCTGTGTTCCACCGCTGGGGGCCGGCCGGGTTGCTGACCGTCGGCACCCTGGTCGCCTCGGCGGCCGCCGACGCGGTCGGTATGACGAGCGAGAAGTGGTACGCCGCCGCCGGCCTGGTCGTGGCGGCCTTCGCCCTGGAGCTGTGCTGGGGGCGGGTTTCCCGTGCCCGACCCGGCCCGTCGAAGGCGAGCGCCGCCTACTACGGCCTGCGCTGGGCACTCGCCTTCACGCTCACCTGGCTGAACCCGCTGTTCGCCTTCTACGCCTACAGCGGCTACTTCGGTGCCGACCGGCTGCTGCCGCAACGGCTCTGCAAGGCAGGCCTGTTCGCCACCGCCGTGACCGTCGCAGGCTCCCAGTCGGGCGGGATGCCCCCGCGGGGGGAGATGGGCTGGGTCTTCTTCGGGGCCCTCCTCGCGGTGAACGTCATGCTGCTCACGCTGTTCGTCCACCTTGCCGCGCTGGAGGACAGCCGGGCCCGCGCCCAGGCCGAGACCATCGCCGAACTGGAGCGCACCAACACGGCGTTGCAGCAGGCCCTCGACGAGAACGCCGCCCTGCACGCCCAACTCCTCGTCCAGGCCCGCGAGGCCGGCATCGCCGACGAACGCCGGCGTCTGGCCGCCGAGATCCACGACACCCTCGCCCAGGGCCTGACGGGCATCATCGCCCAGCTCCAGGTCGTGGCGAACGCCCCGCACGAGGCGGTGGCCCACGAGCACGTCGGCCGCGCGATCGACCTGGCCCGGCACAGCCTGGGCGAGGCCCGCCGCTCCGTGCACAACCTCTCCCCGGTGGCCCTCGACGGCAACGGTCTGCCCGAGGCGCTGAAGAAGACGGTCGCGGACTGGGGCGAACGCACCGGCTCACGGGCCGACTTCACCGTCACCGGCACCGCCGAGCAGCTGCACGAGGAGGTCGCGGCCACCCTGCTGCGCATCACCCAGGAGGCCCTGTCCAACGCCGACCGGCACGCCCGCGCCTCCCGTGTCGGCGTCACCCTGTCCTTCATGGGCGACGAGGTCTCCCTCGACATCCGCGACGACGGCCGCGGCTTCGACCCGCTCGCCCTGCCCGAGCGCACCCGCGCCGGCGGCTTCGGCCTCGACGGCATGCGCGCCCGCGCCGAACGCATCGCAGGCTCCCTGACAGTTGAGTCCGAACCGGGGCACGGCACAGCGGTCTCGGCTCGCGTACCGTTGGTGCGCCATGACCGATGACGCCGTGATCTCCGTGTTGATAGTCGACGACCATCCCGTCGTACGGGACGGCCTGCGCGGCATGTTCGAGCCCGTGCCCGGGTTCACGGTTCTCGGCGAGGCGTCGAACGGCGTCGAGGCGGTCGAGAAGGCCGCCGCCCTCGACCCGGACGTGATCCTCATGGACCTGCGCATGCCGGGCGGCTCCGGCGTGGACGCCATCCGGGAGCTGACCGGCCGCGGCGCCCGCGCCAAGGTGCTGGTGCTGACGACGTACGACACCGACTCCGACACCCTGCCCGCGATCGAGGCGGGCGCGACCGGCTACCTGCTCAAGGACGCCCCGCGCGACGAGCTGTTCACCGCCGTCCGGGCTGCCGCGCAGGGCCGTACGGTGCTCTCCCCGGCCGTGGCCTCCCGGCTGGTCTCCGCGGTCCGCGCGCCCGCCTCCGGGCCCCTCTCCGCCCGCGAGCGCGAGGTCCTCGCCCTGGTCGCCAAGGGCACCTCCAACCGGGAGATCGCCCGCGAGCTGTTCATCAGCGAGGCCACCGTGAAGACCCACCTCACCCACCTGTACGCCAAGCTCGGCGCCAAGGACCGCGCGGCGGCGGTCGCGGTGGCGTACGACCGGGGGATCCTCGGCTAGTCCACCGGTCCGCTAGCCCGCGACCTTGAGCAGCAGGACGGACCTGGCCGGTACCGTGACCGCCGCACCCGAGGCGTGCAGTACGCCTGGCGCCTCCGCCTGTTCCTCCCGCGAGGTGTCCACGATCACCTCGTACCGCTCCGCCCACGGCGGCCCCGGCAGGACGAAGCCCACCGGACGGTCCCCGGCGTGCAGTACGGCCAGGAAGCTGTCGTCGACGACCGGGGCGCCGCGCCCGTCACGGCCCGGGATGTCCCGGCCGGAGAGGTACATGCCCAGGGTGGCGGCGGGGGCGTACCAGTCCCCCTCCGTCATCTCCGTGCCGCGCGCGGTGAACCAGGCCAGGTCCCGCAGCCCGTCCGCCGAGTGCGCGCGCCCGGAGAAGAACGCGCGCCGGCGCAGCACGGGGTGCCGGTGGCGCAGGGCGATGAGTCGGGAGGTCAGCTCGAACAGGCTCCGCCAGCCCGGGTCCGCCAGCAGGCTCCAGTCCAGCCAGCCGATCTCGTTGTCCTGGCAGTAGGCGTTGTTGTTGCCGCGCTGGGTGCGGCCCAGCTCGTCGCCGGCGACGAGCATCGGCACGCCCGTCGACAGCAGCAGCGTGGTCAGCAGGTTGCGCAGCTGCCGGCGCCGCAGCGCGCGTACCGGTTCGTCGTCGGTCTCGCCCTCCGTCCCGCAGTTCCAGGAGCGGTTGTCGTCGGTGCCGTCCCGGTTGTCCTCGCCGTTGGCCTCGTTGTGCTTGCGGTCGTACGACACCAGGTCCCGGAGGGTGAAACCGTCGTGCGCGGTGACGAAGTTGACGGAGGCGTAGGGGCGGCGGCCGTTCCACGCGTACAGGTCGCTGGAGCCGGACAGCCGGTAGCCCATCTCCCGCACGTCCGGCAGGGCGTGCCGCCAGAAGTCCCGTACGGCGTCGCGGTAGCGGTCGTTCCACTCCGTCCACAGCGGCGGG
>NZ_JUJA01000085.1:20641-24929 GCF_001906585.1 Streptomyces kebangsaanensis
AGCCGACGTCCCACGGCTCGGCGATCAGCTTCACCCGGCGCAGCACCGGGTCCTGGGCGATGACCGCGAGGAACGGGGAGAGCATGTCCACGTCGTGCATGGAGCGGGCCAGCGCCGCCGCCAGGTCGAAGCGGAAGCCGTCCACGCCCATCTCGGTCACCCAGTAGCGCAGCGAGTCGGTGATCAGACGCAGCACGTGCGGCTGGACCACGTGCAGGGTGTTGCCGCAGCCGGTGTAGTCGGCGTACCGGCGCGGGTCCGGCTGGGGGCGGTAGTAGCGCTGGTTGTCGATGCCCTTCAGGGACAGCGTGGGACCGTACTCGTTCGCCTCCGCCGTGTGGTTGTAGACCACGTCGAGGATCACCTCGATGCCGGCCGCGTGCAGCGCGCGCACCATCCGCTTGAACTCGCCCACCTGCTGACCGGCGGTGCCGGAGGCGGCGTAGGCCGCGTGCGGGGCGAAGTAGCCGATGGAGTTGTAGCCCCAGTAGTTGCGCAGGCCGCGGCGCAACAGGTGGTCCTCGTGCGCGAACTGGTGCACCGGCAGCAGCTCCACCGCCGTCACGCCCAGCCTCACCAGGTGCTCGACCGCCGCCGGGTGGGCCAGTCCGGCGTAGGTGCCCCGCAGCTCCTCCGGGACCCCGGGGTGCAGCCTGGTGAAGCCGCGCACGTGCAGCTCGTAGATCACCGAGTCGGCCCACGGCGTCTTGGGGCGGCGGTCGTCGGACCAGTCGTCGTCATCGTGGACGACGACGCCCTTGGGCACGTACGGCGCAGAGTCCCGCTCGTCGCGCACGGTGTCCGCCACCGACTGGTCGGGCCAGTCCCGGACGTGCCCGTACACCTGAGGGGGCAGCCGGCTGTAGTCATTTCCCTTGGCACCGTCCACCGCGCGCGCGTACGGGTCGAGCAGCAGCTTGGCCGGGTTCCAGCGGGCGCCGGTCCACGGGTCCCAGCGGCCGTGCACCCGGTAGCCGTACCGCTGCCCCGGCATCACGCCCGGGACGAAGCCGTGCCAGATCTCGTGCGTCAGCTCGGTGAGCCGGGCGCGGGTCTCCCTGCCCGACCCGTCGAACAGGCACAGCTCCACCGCCTCCGCCCCGCCCGCCCACAGCGCGAAGTTGGTGCCCACCACCCCTTCCGGGCCGGCCCGGAAGCGGGCGCCCAGCGGTGTCGGCGCGCCCGGCCACACGGGCACGCCGGGCGGCGGCGCGGCGCGGCGGGCGCCGCTCACGGCGGCGGACGGACGGTCCTCCTGGGCGGCCCGCCCGTCCCCGGTGGCCCGTCCGTCCCCGGTGGCGAACCCGTCCCCGGCGGCGCACCCGTCCTCGGTGGCGCGTCCGCCCGCCACCGCCCCCTGCTCGGCTGCGCTGGACACCTGGGCGGCCCCTTTTTTCAGCTCTCACGGCTTCTTGTGCTCCTTGCGGCTCCTCCGCCTCCGGCCCGTCCCTCCCCACGGCCGGCTCCCGGGCGCGGCTCCCGTCGCGCGGTCCTCCCCACTGTTCTGCCCACGGCGTGCCTCGCACTCACGTTTCCCCGGGCGGGCCCGGTCGTTGGGCAGCCCGTGAGGCATGCAACTGGACGCGCACGGCGCGCGGGGGCCGTACTGGCCGCCGTACTGACATGGGCAGGACTACTGGCCGGGGCCGCCGGCTGCACCTCGGGCGGCAAGGCGTTCGACCGGGTCTTCGGCGACCCCCCGGCGCCCGAGGACGTCGTCAAGGTCTTTCCGGACGACGGCAGCAAGGGCGTCCGGCCCGGCGAGAAGCTGCGGGTGCGGGCCGCCGACGGGCACCTGGAGTCCGTCACGGTCGTCAGGTCCCAGGACGCGCAGAACACCCCGGTGCCCGGGCACTTCTCCCACGACCGCCGGACCTGGCAGCCCGACGACGACCGGCTCGCCCTCGCCGCCAAGTACACCGTCGACGTGGTGGCCGACGACGAGGCCGGGAACCGCTCCGCCCGGCACACCACCTTCACCACCCTCGTCCCCGACAAACGCTTCATCGGCTACGTCACCCCGGAGAACCGCTCCGTCGTGGGCACCGGAATGATCGTCTCGCTGTCCTTCAACCGGCCCGTCACCCACCGCGCCGCCGTCGAGCGGGCCGTCCGCGTCACCGCCGAGCCACCGGTCGAGATCCGCCCGCACTGGTTCGGCGGGAGCCGGCTCGACCTCCGCCCCCGGGAGTTCTGGAAGCCGGGCACCCGGGTCACCGTCGAGCTGCGCCTGAGGGACGTCGAGGGTGCGCCCGGCGTCTACGGTCTGCAGTCCAAGACCTTCTCCTTCACCATCGGCCGCAGCCAGGTCTCCCTGGTCGACGTCGCCGCCCACACCATGCAGGTCCGCCGTGACGGCCGACTGCTCGACACGCTCCCCATCACCGCCGGGACGCCGAAGCACGCCACGTACAACGGGACGATGGTGGTGATGGAGATGCACGAGGTCACCCGCATGGACAGCCGCACGGTCGGCTTCGGCAGCGAGTACGACGTCCCCGACGTCCCGCACGCCCTGCGGCTCACCACCTCCGGCACCTACCTGCACGGCAACTACTGGTCCCCTCGGAACACGTTCGGCCGCGAGAACATCAGCCACGGCTGCGTGGGCCTGAGGGACGTCAAGGGCGGCGGGACCGGGACGCCGGCGGCCTGGTTCTTCGACCGCAGCCTCGTCGGCGACATCGTCCGGATCGTCAACAGCCAGGACGGGACGGTCGCTCCCGACAACGGCCTCGGCGGATGGAACATGGACTGGGGCCGGTGGAAGGCGGGCGGCGCGGGCAAGTGACCCGGCGGAGGCGGGGACTGAGGGGCCGTTCGCCCCCGCCCGCCCGGAAGCTGTTGAAGTTGGGACTGAACAGTGACAATCGCCTGACAAATTGCCCCTGACCTTGTGGTTACTATGCGGCCAATGCGCGCGACGCGCACCGGGGCTCGGGCCCGATCGGCCCGGGGAGGGGAGACGAACTTGAACGTGCGGCCGATATCGGGGACGTCGGTGGACGCGCGGGGACGACGGGGACGCAAGGGGCTGCTGACACTGGTGTCAGGCATGCTGGTTCTCGCCGTCACCGCGTGCGGCGGGGGCGCCTCGGACGAGGGGCCCGGGAAGAGCGGGGGCAAGGGTTCCGACACGGCCCGGAACAAGCAGTCGCAGGCGGTCGTGGCCATCACGCCCAAGGACGGCGCCAAGTCCGTGGAGACCAGCGGTGCCCTCGAGGTCGGTGTGAGCAAGGGCAAGCTCACCCAGGTCGTCGTCAAGGACACCAAGGGCACGGAGATACCCGGGGAGCTGTCCGGCGACGGCACCTCCTGGACGCCGAGCAGGCACCTGGCCGCCTCCACCAAGTACACGGTGCACGTGGTGGCCAAGGACTCCGAGGGCATCGAGGCGGCCGAGGACTCCAGCTTCACCACGCTGACCCCGCAGAACACCTTCGTCGGCCACTTCACTCCCGAGGACGGCTCCACCGTCGGCGTCGGAATGCCGTTCTCGCTCCGCTTCACCCGGGGCATCACGGAGCCGAAGGCCGTCGAGAAGGCGATCGAGATCAAGACCGAGCCGGCCGTCGAGGTCGCCGGCCACTGGTTCGGCAACGACCGCCTCGACTTCCGCCCCGAGCACTACTGGAAGGCCGGCACCAAGGTCACCGTCAAGCTCGACCTGGACGGCGTCGAGGGCCGTCCCGGCGTCTACGGCAAGCAGAGCAGGACCGTCTCCTTCACCATCGGCCGCAACCAGGTCTCCGTGGTCGACGCCGAGAAGCACACGATGAAGGTCATGCGGGAGGGCAAGGTCATCAAGACCATCCCCATCACCGCCGGCGCGCCGAGCACCGCCACCTGGAACGGCCAGATGGTCGTCAGCGAGAAGCTCAAGGTGACCCGCATGAACGGCGCGACGGTCGGCTTCACCGACTCCGACGGCAAGGGCGAGTACGACATCAAGGACGTGCCGCACGCCATGCGCCTGACCACCTCCGGCACCTTCCTCCACGGCAACTACTGGAGCGGCGGCGCCTTCGGCAGCTACAACGCCAGCCACGGCTGCATCGGCCTGCGCGACGTACGCGGCGGCTACGACGGCGGCACGCCGGCCGCCTGGTTCTTCAACCGCTCGATGGTCGGCGACGTGGTGGTCGTCAAGAACTCCCGCGACCGGACGGTCGCCCCGGACAACGGGTTCAACGGCTGGAACATGCCCTGGGACGAGTGGAAGGCGTAACGCGTCGCCGACGGCCCGGCCCGGCCCGGCCCGGTGCGACCGACCGCACCGGGCCGGCCG
>NZ_JUJA01000085.1:24947-34651 GCF_001906585.1 Streptomyces kebangsaanensis
CCGTGCCGTGCCTGCTCGGGGGCGACCCCCGGACCCCCGGCCGGGTGTGACCGACCGCACCGGGCCGGCCGCCGTTAGTCCCCGTTAACCTGCTCCCATGACCGTATCTCTGGAAGTCGCCGAGGGCGTCGGTACGCTGCGCCTGGACCGCCCGCCCATGAACGCGCTCGACGTCGCCACGCAGGACCGGATCAAGGAGCTCGCCGAGGAGGCCACCCGCCGCGAGGACGTGCGCGCCGTGGTGATCTACGGAGGCGAGAAGGTGTTCGCGGCCGGCGCGGACATCAAGGAGATGCAGGTGATGGACCACGCGGCGATGGTCGTGCGGGCCCGCGCCCTGCAGGACTCCTTCACCGCCGTGGCCCGCATCCCCAAGCCGGTGGTCGCCGCGGTCACGGGGTACGCGCTCGGCGGCGGCTGCGAACTCGCGCTCTGCGCGGACTACCGCATCGCCGGGGAGAACGCCAAGCTCGGCCAGCCGGAGATCCTGCTCGGCCTCATCCCCGGCGCGGGCGGCACCCAGCGGTTGTCCCGGCTGATCGGCCCCTCCAAGGCCAAGGACCTCATCTTCACGGGCCGTCAGGTCAAGGCCGACGAGGCCCTCGCGCTGGGCCTGGTGGACCGCGTGGTGGCACCCGACCAGGTCTACGCCGAGGCGCACGCGTGGGCCGCCAGGCTCGCCCAGGGGCCGGCGATCGCGCTGCGCGCCGCCAAGGAGTCGATCGACACCGGCCTGGAGACCGACCTCGAGACCGGCCTCGCCGTGGAACGCAACTGGTTCGCCGGCCTGTTCGCCACGGAGGACCGCGAGCGCGGCATGCGCAGCTTCGTGGAAGAGGGTCCGGGCAAGGCGAAATTCCTGTGATTCCCTCTTTCGGGGACTTGCAATTGACGTGATGTCTGATCCGGGTCCCTCGGCAGAGTGGTTTATGGCAGCCTTAACGCAGCCTTAAGCGTGTCTTGTCGAGGGAGCCGGTCGATTGCCGCCAGCCGAACCGTCCGCGCAGGTCAGCCGGGCTGTTCCGGGGCCCGAGGTGCCATTGGCATATGCCGCGCGGAAGATGCGTACCGGGGGCGCCCAGGGGGCGTATTCCCCCGTAACGACCCCGGGAGAGGCCGTGGACGGCCATGATGGGGGCATGGCGGGGCTGGAGGGTATCGAACAGCCGCGGGGACAGTCACGTGCGACCGCGGCGCGCTGGTCGCCCGCGGTCGAGGACGAACGCGCGCAACAGGCGCTGGAGTTGTTCGGCAATCCGACGGAGGCGGAGGTTCCGCTGCCGTCCCGTCCCGAGTCCGCCGCCACCGCCCGCCGCCTCGCCCAGGTCGTCGTCCTGCGCCAGTGGGGACTGACGCCCAAGATGGCCGAGGACACCGTCCTGCTCGTCTCGGAACTGGTGGGCAACGCCGTACGGCACACCGGCGCCAGGGTCTTCGGCCTGCGGATGCGCCGCCGCCGCGGCTGGATCCGCGTCGAGGTCCGCGACCCCTCCCGCGGACTGCCGTGTCTGATGCCGGTGCAGGAGATGGACATCAGCGGGCGCGGCCTGTTCCTCGTCGACAAGCTGTCCGACCGCTGGGGAGTCGACCTGCTGCCGCGCGGCAAGACGACGTGGTTCGAGATGCGCGTGGCCGACCGATGACGGGCACCTCGTTCACCTGACCGGCACTCACTTCGGCACCCGTCCACGCGATTCGCCCGTTTTTCTTACCTTGTGTCTCTTCAATGGTGCGGGTGACCACGACCGACCGCCGCGGTGTGCTGCGGGCCGGTGCCGGACTCGTCGCCGGGGGCGCGCTCGCCGCCGGGTGCTCGTCCACCGGCGCCGCCCCGTACTCCGCCCCGTCCTCCGCATCGCCCTCCGGGCCTTCGGACACCGCGTCCCCCCGGGCCGCGCCCGCCCCGCGCGCCTTCCCCCGGCAGCCCGCGCAGATCACCCACGGCCCGCGCGACCGGCCCCGTGTCGCCCTCACCTTCCACGGCCAGGGCGACCCCGCGCTCGCCCGCGCCCTGCTCACCGAGGCCGAGAAACACGGCGCCCGGCTCACCGTGCTCGCCGTCGGCACCTGGCTCGACCAGTATCCGCAGATGGCCCGCCGGATCCTCGACGGCGGCCACGACCTCGGCAACCACACCCAGCGCCACCTGGCCGTCAACGCGATGACGGAGGACGGCGCCCGCGCCGAGATCACCGGCTGCGCGGACCGCCTGAAGCGGCTCACCGGCTCGATCGGCACCTGGTTCCGCCCCTCGCGCGCCCCGACCGCCTCCCCGCTGGTCCAGCGGCTGGCCCGCGCGGCCGGGTACCCGCACGTGCTGTCGTACGACGTCGACTCCCTCGACCACACCCGGCCCGGCGCCCCCGCCGTCACCCGCAAGATCCTGGCCGAGGCCCGGAGCGGCTCCGTGGTGAGCCTGCACTTCGGCTATCCGGACACGGTCACCGCCCTTCCCGACGTACTCGAAGAACTCGACCGCCGCGGCCTGCACGCGGTCACGACCACGGAGCTGCTGAGCTGATGCACCCCACTCGAATCGCCCGGGCCCTGATCGCCGGCGCCGCCTGCCTCGTCCTCACCGCACTGCCCGCCTGCAGCGGCGGCGGCGCGGAGCACCAGGCCGACGAAGCCCTCGGCAGCAAGGCGCCCGCACAGCCCGAGCCCAAGCAGCAGGCCTTCGACGGACTGCCCGGCATGCCGCCCGTCCTCGACCCGGCCGACGTCTACGCCGCCGACCGCCCGAACCGGCTCTCCCCGGTGGTCAAGGACTTCCCCTCCCGTGTCTACGTCCCCAACACCAACTCCAACACCGTCACGGTCATCGACCCGAAGACGTACAAGGTCATCGAGACCATCCCGGTCGGCCGCCAGCCCCAGCACGTCGTGCCGTCCTGGGACCTGAGGACGCTGTGGGTCAACAACGACCTCGGCAACTCCCTGACCCCCATCGACCCGAAGACCGGCAGGGCGGGCAAGCCGGTCGACGTGCACGACCCGTACAACCTCTACTTCACGCCCGACGGCAAGTACGCCGTCGTCATGGCCTCCAAGGACCGCCAGCTCGTCTTCCGCGACGCGCACACCATGAAGGTGGCGAAGACCGTCCCGGTCAGCTGCGCCGGCGTCAACCACGCCGACTTCTCCATGGACGGCCGCTACTTCATCGTCTCCTGCGAGTTCAGCGGCGAACTGCTCAAGGTCGACACGGCGGGGATGAAGGTCGTCGGCCAACAGAAGCTGGACCGTCGCGGCGCGATGCCGCAGGACGTGAAGGTCTCACCCGACGGCAAGAGGTTCTACGTCGCCGACATGGTGGCCAACGGCCTGTGGATCCTGGACGGCGACACCTTCGGCAAACCGGCCTTCCTCCCCACCGGCAAGGGCGCCCACGGCCTCTACGTCAGCCGCGACTCCCGCGAGATGTACGTCTCCAACCGCGGCGAGGGCACCGTCTCCGTCTTCGACTTCACCCGGAACGGGCTGACCAAGAAGTGGCGCCTGCCCCACGGCGGCAGCCCCGACATGGGCGGCGTCTCCGCCGACGGCAAGGTGCTGTGGCTCTCGGGCCGCTACCACTCCGAGGTGTACGCCATCGACACCCGCACCGGCGCCCAGCTCGCCCGCGTCAAGGTCGGCAGCGGCCCCCACGGCCTCGCGGTCTACCCCCAGCCGGGCCGCTACTCGCTGGGCCACACGGGAATCTTCCGCTGACCGCGGGATCCCTCGGGCCGAGTCCCCGGGTTGAGTCTCCACCCACTGGAAGCCGCAGACTCGCCGGCATGAGGGAAGACGGCACCGGACTGCTCACGATCGGCGAACTGGCCCGGGCCACCGGACTGACCGTGCGGACCATCCGCTACTGGTCCGACGAGGGCGCCCTGCCCCCGGTGGCCCGCTCCCCGGGCGGCTACCGCCTCTACGACGCCGCGTCCGTGGCCCGCCTGGAACTGATCCGCACCCTGCGCGAACTGGGCCTCGGCCTGGACGACGTGCGCACGGTGCTGGCGGGGGAGCGGACGGTCGCGGAGGTCGCGGCCGCCCACGTGGCCGCGCTGGACGCGCAGATCAGCTCGTTGAAGGTGACCCGGGCGGTGCTGTCGACCGTGGCACGACGTGGCTCGAGTGTGGAGGAGACGACCCTGATGAACAAACTGGCGCGGCTGTCGGCGGCCGAACGCAGGCGGATCATGGAGGAGTTCGTGGAGGAGATGTTCCACGGGCTCGACACCGCCGATCCGGAGATCCGTGAACGCATGCGGCGCAGTGCGATGGACCTGCCGGACGACCCGACGCCCGAGCAGGTCGACGCCTGGGTGGAGCTGGCCGAGCTGCTGCGGGACCCGGACTTCCGGGCGCAGATGCGCAGGGCGGCCGAGTTCAACGCCGCCGACCGGGGGCACGAGTCGCCCGCCGGGGCGTCCATGTGGTTCGCCCGGCGGCTCGTCCAGCTGGTCGGGCAGGCCCTCGAACGCGGCGTCGCCCCGGAGGCACCGGAAGCCGACGGGGTACTGCGGAACCTGCTCGGCGACGCCGACCGCGGTGCCGTCCTCGAACGCGTACAGGCGTCCCACAACGTCAGGCTCGCCCGCTACCGCGAACTGCTGGCGACCTTGAAGGGAACGCCCGCACCGGCGCACGAGAAGGAGTTCGCCTGGTTGATCGCCGCCCTGCGCGCCCGCGTGCCGGCGCCCTGATCGCAGGGCGCCGGACGGTGCGGTGCTACTTGAGGTACACGATGCCGTCCGTGGTGACGGCGGGGCGGCCCGAGGTGCCGACGACCACGACCTTGACGGTGTGCTTGGCGCTGGTGGACCAGGTCTTGGTCCAGATGGCGTCCCGGTACTTGGCCGTCGCCGACTTCAGGTCGACCGTGGCGGCCTTGGTGCCGTCGACGTAGATGTGGGCCTGGCCGGAGGTGGCGGCCCGGGAGACCAGCCAGGCCACGGAGCGGCCGGTGAAGGTCCAGGTCAGCGAGGCGTCCTTCGCCGAGCTGGTGAGGGACTTGCCGCCCAGGTAGCTGGTCGAGGACTTGCCCGTCCAGGTGCCGGTCCTGGTCGCGGACGTCTCCTGGACGATGACGGGGGTACCGGACACGGTGGCCGTGCCGGTGTTGCCCGCCTGGTCGTGGGCGGTCAGGGACCAGGAGGTCGCCGCACCGGACTTGGCGGTGAGGCCCGCGCTGGTGGTGGCCGGCCCGTAGGTGGCGGTGGTCGGGGCGGTGAGCCTGACCTCCTTCAGGGCGGCGTCGTCGGACGCCTTCCAGCTCAGGGTGACGGGGACGGCGGTGGTGTTCACCGTTCCCGTGCGCAGGGCCAGGGCCGGCTTGACCGGGAAGGTGGGGGCGGTCGTCTCGGCGACCACCGTGGCCGCCGCGGAGGTGGCGGTCTTCCCGGACTGGTGGGTGGCGCGGACCTGGACCTGGTGGCTGCCCGGCGCCAGGGTGGCCCTGGCCGAGGTGGCGGTTCCCGCGGCGGTGGCCACGGGCTCGCCGTCGACCAGGAGTTCGTACTTGCCGATCAGCGCCGACGGTGTGGTGGCCGTCCAGCTCACGGTGACCGCGGCCGTGGTGTAGTACGTCGTGCCGGACAGGCCTGCGCCGGTGACGGACTTGATCGCCAGGCCCTTGACCGGGCCGGCGGCCCAGTCGCGGAGGGTGGGCAGCTTGGCGTAGTACGCGTTGCCGGGGCACTGGGTGTTGTAGTTTTCGCGGTGGCCGTGGAGGGCGGGCAGGCTCAGCTTGGCGCCCTTGGCCCAGGTCTTGCGGGTGTAGTTGCTGCCGCTCTCACCCGCGGTGAGGGTGGCCGTGCCGGCCGGGCTCACGCCGTACTGTCCCAGCTTCCAGGCGGCGATCCGGGCCACCGAGGTCAGGGCGGCGTTGCTGGGGGCGACGTCGGTGTAGGTGCCCAGGATGGATATGCCGGTGGTCTCGGCGTTGAAGCCGTAGGCGTGGGCGCCCATGACGGGCTGGTCCACCCCGCCCTTGCGGCCCTCGTAGACCGTGCCGCACTTGTCGACGAGGAAGTTGTAGCCGAGGTCTTTCCACTTCAGCTGCCTGACGTGGTAGGCGTAGATGCCGCGGACGACGGCCGGCCCGTCGGCGCAGGTGTAGTTGTTGCTCTCGGCGGTGTGGTGGACCACCACCGCCTTGATCTTCCCGCCGGGCAGGTAGCCGGGCTCCTCGGGGCTGATCGACTCGTCCGCACCCCACCCGGCACGCGAGACGATCGCCGGGCGCGGCGCGGTGGACGGCGGAGCCGCTGGCCCGGTCGCACTGGCGCTGGGGCTGGGCGTCGCCGACGGGGGCGGGGAGGCGGGCGGGGAGGCCGTCGGCGTCTGGCTCGACGGGGCGGGCTCGACCGGGGGTTCGGGCTCGGTGGGAGCCGTGGTCTCCTCCTCGCCGGCCGGCGCGTCCGGATCGGGGACCTCGCCCGGTTCCGTGTCCGCGGGGTCGGGCGACTCGGCGGGATCGTCGGGCGCGTCGACGTGGTGGCCCGCCGGCTCCATCCCGCCCGGCACTCCGGTGCCGCTGTCGCCCCCGCCCGGATCGATCATGTCCAGGCGCAACCCGGCGGGCAGCCGGTCGGAGGTACGTCCGTCCGCCGTGACCCGCACCTCCACGCCGTCGGACGGCCCCACCCAGGCCGGTTCGGTACCACCGCGTCGGGCGCCCGCCTCGCCCTGGCCGCCGGTGCCGTCCAGCCGCAGCCAGTCGGACCACTGACCGGATCCCGCCGCGCGGGTCCGCGCCTCGATCGTGCCCGTGACCCGCGCCGCGGGGTCGCTCCAGGTGATCCCGAGCATGCTGAACGGCTCGGTCCGGTCCTGCTTCAGGGTGGCCCTGGTGCCCTGATCGGTCGTCGGCAGCGCGGCGGTGCGGGCCTGGCTCTTCACGGGGCCCGGTCTGCCGTCGCGGTCGGCGTTCCGGCCCGGCTGGTCGGAGCCTCCGGTCAGCAGGAGTCCTCCGACGAGCCCTGCCGAGACCACGGCGGTCGTACCCCAGATATAACGAGATCTACCCATGACGGATCTGCGATGTCCTTCGTGAGGAGCGAGAAAACAGGCGGCACCCGCACCGGCAGGGCGGACGACTCACACACCAGACCCTCAAGATCCGCCAAAGGTTGCGCCGTCATGCCGCGAAGCGGCAAGTGGCATGGACCACATGTCCGGCTCGTCGGGCCGGGAGCCCGGGACCGGGGGAAGGGCGGCCCGGGCGCGGGCACGGGCGGGCCCGAAGGCGGAGCAACTCGCCTGCGGCAGCGGCTTGTTCACGGACGAGAAAGAACCGGTCCGTTCCCCCTCCGTCCTCCCGCCGTCCGAGGTCGAAGGAATCCGTGACCGGCGGAGAAGGAGAAGCCCCCGGGCGTGGCGCGATGTCGGCCCCGTCCGGACGTCACCCGTGCCAGACCTCCGCCACGGACGCGGCGAGTGCGACGCCCTGGGCGCGGCCCGCGCGGGCGGCGGCGGGGCGGCGCGTGTCGTCCGTCATGTCGCGGCCCATCGCACGGCGTGCGGCACGGTCCGGGGAGAGCAGCACGACCCGCGACCCGTCGCCGGACAGCTCGGCCGCCTGGCGCGCGGCGCTCGGGTGCGGGCCGACCGCCCGGGGGATCGGCGCCACCGCCACGACCCGGCGACAGCCGCGCGCGAGCTGGAGGTTGGCCGTCGAGCGGCAGCCGCCGTCCAGCCAGCGCCGGCCCGCGACCGTGACCGGCGGCCACACCACGGGCACGGCGCAACTCGCCGCGACCGCTTCGAGGAGCGTGACACCGGAGCGCGCGTCGAACGCCTCGACCTCTCCGGTGAGGGCGTCGACCGCGGTGATCCGTACCTCACGCGCGGGCCAGTCGCGCACGTCGCCCAGGAGGGGGCCGATCGTGTCGAAGACCTGCGACTCGGGGCCGGTCCGGGCACTCAGGGCCGTACGGCCGAGGCGGGCCACGGACCGCTCCGGGTCGCGGGAGCCGAGCGCCGCCCACATGAAGCGCGCCGTCTGTCCGAGGGTCACCGGAAGGCGGATCGCGTCCGCACCGGACAGCTGACGCTCGTACAGCTCGGCCGGCGAGACCCCCGATGCGAGCCGGGAACCGAAGACGGCGCCCGCGGAGGTGCCGATCACGACGTCGGCGGCACCCGGATCGATTCCGGCCTCGGCCAGCCCGGCGAGCACCCCGACCAGCCAGGCCCCGCCGATCGGTCCACCGCCGCCGAGCACGAGTGCGGTGTCGGCCATGCCTCCCCCTTCCGTGGATGTGCGTCGAGAGGAAACGGGGAGTAGTCCCCGCTTCTGCGGGCGACGATAGCATCGGTACCGGGGAGCAGTCCCCGGTACCGAGGTCGGAGAGAGGGAGACATGGTGGGCGAACCGTCACCGGTGCGGCGCCGTGACGCGCGGCGCAACCGCGGGCTGCTGGTGGAGGCGGCCCGCGAGGTCTTCGCCGAACAGGGCCTGGACGCGCCCCTCGACGAGATCGCCCGGCGGGCGGGCGTGGGCAACGCCACGCTCTACCGCCACTTCCCGAGCCGTGCCGCGCTCGTCGACGAGGTCTTCCGGGACGCGCTGACGGGAACGACGGCGGCGGGCGAGCGCGCCCGGGGCGCCGAGGACGCGTGGGCGGGCCTGACGGAGTATCTGCGGGCGGTGTTCGCAGGTCTGGCGGCGGACCGGGGCACCAACGACCTGATGACGACGGGACTCAAGGGCGTCACCTCGCTGGAGGCGATCCACGTCCACCACCGCGAGACGGTCGGCGGGCTGCTCCGGCGCGGTCAGGAGCAGGGCGTGATCCGCCCGGACGTCACCACCGAGGACCTGCTGTTCGCCCTCGCCGCGCTGGGCCGGGCCGTTCCCGCGCTGACCACGGCCGCGGCGGACGCCTGGCGGCGCCCGCTGGCCCTGCTCCTCGACGGCCTGCGCGCCCGTCCGGTCGCGTCGGGTCTGCCCGGGGCCGCGCTCACCGAGGCTCAACTCGGCCAGGTGCTGCTCGATCTGGGCTCGCAGCGGCGGGGGTGAGCCCTCCGTCCGGCTCAGGCGCCCTTGGCCCACTCCCGCAGGGCCGCCTTGCTGCTGAAGTTCGCCACGTTCGTGTCGTGCGGGTCGTCGGTGTACTGGTGGAAGAGCCACTTCGCCTTGATGCGGGGGTGGCCGGCGGCGACGTAGTCCGCGATCCACAGGCCGTCGCCCGCGTAGGAGGTGGTGTCGACGTTGAGCCAGAAGTTGCGGTTGGTGTAGAGGATCACCCTGTTGTGCGGGCGGAGGGCCTTGACCTTGCGGATGAACTGGTCCTTCTCCGCGTTGCTCGCGTGGGTGCCCTCGCCCGTGGTCTCCCAGTCGACGGCGAGGATGTCGCCCGCCTTCTCGGGGGCGTGGGAGACGAAGTACTCCGCCTGGGCCGTGATGTTGCCCGGCCACAGGAAGTGGTAGAAGCCGACGACCAGGCCCGCGTCGCGGCCGTGCTTGGTCTGGGCGCTGAGCTTAGAGTTCACGTACGAACGGCCCTCCGTCGCCTTGATGAAGACGAAGGAGGAGCCGCTCGTGCCGTACGTGGAGGACTGGTAGGCGCTCACGTCGATGCCGTGCAGCATGCACACTCCCTGAAAGTGCCGTGGGGGGAGGAGTCGTTGGTCGTGTTCTGCCCCGTCTCCCCTACGGACGATCCCCTCAGGGCGTTCGAACATCAGCTCCGGTCGACCACCGAACCCAG
>NZ_JUJA01000085.1:34658-34861 GCF_001906585.1 Streptomyces kebangsaanensis
CGGCGGGCGACTTGGCCGACCAGTCCGAGGTGATCACGCTGGCGTGTTTCCCGGCCAGGAGGGCCAGACGGGCGGCCACCTCCGCGTCCGTGGGGCTGGTCGAGGAGATCGCCGGGGAGACGCCGGCCGCGTCCGTCGTGATCAGGATGTAGTGGTTCGCGGAGTAGAAGGACGTGTCGTAGCCCTGGGTGACGTAGGTTGCC
>NZ_JUJA01000085.1:34933-42692 GCF_001906585.1 Streptomyces kebangsaanensis
CCGCCGCGCCGAGGACGGCGGGGAAGGCCTGGGCCGTGGCGATGTTCCCGGCGGCGTACAGGTCGCGCAGGTGGTCGCCGTACTCCTGGTCGGTCCAGTAGTGGTCGAAGGGGTTGGCCTGTTCCACCGTACCCGGGATCAGCTCGAAGATCACCTTGCCGGTCAGGTCGTCCCGGGACGGCCAGGCGCCGGCCTTCGCGGCCGCGTCCAGCGTCGGATGCTTCCCGTCCAGCAGGTCGGAGGGCTTGTAGACCATGCTGCCGAGCTTCTGCCGCACCAGGGTGTCGAAGGCGGCCGGTCCGAGACCGATGGTCTGGTTGAAGCCGTTCTTCATCTCCACCTTGAAGACGATCGGCCGGTGGTCGGGGTGCAGTTGGTGCCAGGCGGCGATGTTGTCCAGGCAGCTGCCGAGGTCCTGGTTGCGGCTCTTGCCGTACAGCTCGCCGGGGGTCTTCGCGGCCTCGCAGTTGTTGTCGTTGCCCAGCGGGTTGCTGTGGCTGACCCGCCAGCGCCGGGTCAACGGGTCGGTGTAGACGTCGACTTCGAGCAGCGAGGCGCCGGAGTCCAGCGCCTGGGCGAAGTACGTGTACTTCGACTTCTCGTACGCGTTGTGCGTACCGATCGCCGTCGTCTCGGAGAACTTCGGTGCCTGAGCCGCACCGGCGTTCGAGGGAACCACCACCAGCAACGCGACGGCACCCAGTAACGCCGCCGTACCTCTTGCCACGCGCATGGACCAACTCCCCTTCGTTGTCGCAGAGTTGAGCGGCAGCGTAGAGGCAGGCGGTTACCATGCGGTAGCCCCTGGGGGAACAGGTGTCACAGCGGCAGGGTTCCGGCCGGTCCGCAGGCGGTCGCTTTTCCACGGCGAACGGCCGGGACATCCACTTCTCCACCACCGGGCGGGAAGCCGAGCCCCTCGACCTCGGAAGGAGTTTCCTGATCCGTCCGGCCGGCAGCCGCGACATGCGGGACCACTGGACGCGAGCAGAGTGCGCGAGCAGAGCGCTCGGTCAGATCTTGGTCACTCGGGCACCCGTGCCGCACAGCATGCGGAGATCCTCGGGGTCCGAGGTCAGGATGGTGACAGGGGCGGGCGAGGCGAGTGCGGTGGCGGCCACGATGGCGTCGAGGGCGTACTCGTGGCCGTGCAGTCCGGCTGCGGCGAGGAGCTTGCTCGCGTGGCGGGCGATGGCTTCGGTGGGCGGGATGATGTTCACACGGGAGACGGCGTGATCGAAGCGGGCCTGGTGGGTCCTGGGGTCGCGGGCTTCGACGAGAGTCACCGAGCTGGTGACGACGCGGATGTCCTCGGCCTCGGCGGCGGCGAGCCACTCGGTGAGCTCGGGTGTGCGCCGCACGAGACCGGACAGGCCCTCGCAGTCCAGGACGAGTGTGCCGCTCACGCGGCGTCCGCCGAGCCTGCCGCGTCGCCGCGCAGGACGGCTCGCTTGGCCTCGACGGCGGCCTGGTCGACGGGGCCGTGCTCGGCTTCCGCGTCCTCGATGAGTTCGCGCAGCCGGTCGCGTTCCAGCTGGCGCTGGATGAGAGCTTCGACGTAGGCGGACATGCCGCGCTTGCCGGTCCGTGCCTTGAGGGCCGCGATGGTGCCTTCGTGGAGCGAGACGGAGACCGGGCGGACGGGGCCTTCGCCGGGAGCCGGGGAGGTAGCCATGCGGCGAGATTAACAAACCCCTTGTTATGGGGCTGGGGTTTCGCCGCCCGAGCGGAGAGGGCGGCCTGTCTCCTCAGCACTCGATGATGTTGACCGCCAGCCCGCCCCGCGCCGTCTCCTTGTACTTCACCGACATGTCCGCGCCGGTCTCCTTCATGGTCTTGATGACCTTGTCGAGGGAGACGTGGTGGCGGCCGTCGCCGCGCAGGGCCATGCGGGCGGCGGTGACGGCCTTGACCGCGGCCATGCCGTTGCGCTCGATGCAGGGGATCTGGACGAGGCCGCCCACGGGGTCGCAGGTGAGGCCGAGGTTGTGCTCCATGCCGATCTCGGCGGCGTTCTCGACCTGTTCGGGCGTGCCGCCCATGACCTCGGCGAGGGCGCCCGCCGCCATGGAGCAGGCCGAGCCGACCTCGCCCTGGCAGCCGACCTCGGCGCCGGAGATGGAGGCGTTCTCCTTGTAGAGCATGCCGATCGCGCCCGCGGCGAGCAGGAAGCGGACCACGCCGTCCTCGTCGGCGCCGGGGATGAAGTTCATGTAGTAGTGCAGGACCGCCGGGATGATGCCGGCCGCGCCGTTGGTCGGGGCGGTGACCACCCGGCCGCCGGCCGCGTTCTCCTCGTTCACCGCCATCGCGTAGAGCGTGATCCACTCCATGGCGCGGCCCGCCGCGTCGCCCTCGGCGCGCAGCTGGCGGGCGGTGACGGCCGCGCGGCGGCGCACCCGCAGGCCGCCCGGCAGGATGCCCTCCTGGCCCATGCCCCGCGCGACGCACTCCCGCATCACCCGCCAGATCTCCAGCAGGCCCTCGCGGATCTCCTCCTCGGTGCGCCAGGCCCGCTCGTTCTCCAGCATGAGGGAGGAGATCGACAGGCCCGTCTCCTTCGTCAGGCGCAGCAGCTCGTCGCCCGTGCGGAAGGGGTACTTCAGGACCGTGTCGTCCAGCTTGATGCGGTCCGCGCCCACCGCTTCCTCGTCCACGACGAAGCCGCCGCCCACCGAGTAGTACGTCCTGGTCAGCAGCTCGGTGCCCGAGGCGTCGTACGCCCACAGGGTCATGCCGTTGGCGTGGTAGGGCAGCGTCTCGCGGCGGTGCAGGACCAGGTCCTCGTCGTAGGAGAACGCGAGCTCGTGCTCGCCGAGGAGGCTCAGGCGGCCCGAGGCCCTCATCGTCTCGACCCGCTCGTCCGCCGTCTCCACGTCCACCGTCCGCGGGGACTCGCCCTCCAGGCCCAGCAGCACCGCCTTCGGTGTGCCGTGGCCGTGGCCGGTGGCGCCGAGGGAGCCGTAGAGCTCCGTACGGACCCGGGCCGTCTTCTCCAGCAGGCCCTCGTTGCGCAGCCTGCGCGCGAACATGCGGGCGGCCCGCATCGGGCCGACCGTGTGGGAGCTGGACGGGCCGATGCCGATCGAGAACAGGTCGAAGACCGAAATGGCCACGGTGACTCCTCAGTGCGGGGGTGGTGCCAGGGGGTGCGGACGGGGGCACCGCGCGCGGAGTGGGATCTCCGTCCGCGCGCGGTGCCGCCGCGTGGGGACTTGCTTGTCCTACTTGTTCAGACCCGGGTAGAGCGGGTGCTTGTCGGCCAGGGCCTTCACCCGGGCCTTGAGGGCGTCGGCGTCGTAGGACGGCTTCAGCGCCTCGGCGATCACGTCCGCGACCTCGGCGAAGTCCTCGGCCGTGAAGCCGCGGGTCGCCAGGGCCGGCGTGCCGATCCGAAGGCCCGAGGTGACCATCGGCGGGCGCGGGTCGTTCGGGATCGCGTTGCGGTTGACCGTGATCCCGATCCCGTGGAGCCGGTCCTCGGCCTGCTGTCCGTCCAGCTCCGAGTCGCGCAGGTCCACCAGGACCAGGTGCACGTCCGTGCCGCCGGACAGCACGTCCACGCCGGCCGCCCTCACGTCGTCCCGCACCAGGCGCTCGGCCAGGATGCGGGCACCGTCCAGGGTACGGCGCTGGCGCTCCTTGAACTCCTCGCTCGCCGCGACCTTGAAGGACACCGCCTTGGCGGCGATCACGTGCTCCAGCGGACCGCCCTGCTGACCGGGGAAGACCGCGGAGTTGATCTTCTTGGCCAGCTCGGCCGTCGACAGGATCACACCGCCGCGCGGGCCGCCCAGCGTCTTGTGGGTGGTGGTGGTGACCACGTGCGCGTGCGGGACGGGGTTCGGGTGCAGGCCCGCGGCGACCAGGCCGGCGAAGTGCGCCATGTCGACCATGAGGTACGCGCCGACCTCGTCCGCGATCCGGCGGAACGCGGCGAAGTCCAGCTGCCGCGGGTACGCCGACCAGCCGGCCACGATCAGCTTCGGCTTGGACTCCTTGGCCAGCCTCTCCACCTCGGCCATGTCGACCAGGCCGTCCTCGCCCACGTGGTAGGCGACGACGTTGTAGAGCTTGCCGGAGAAGTTGATCTTCATGCCGTGGGTCAGGTGCCCGCCGTGCGCGAGGTTCAGACCCATGATCGTGTCACCGGGCTTGAGCAGCGCGAACATCGCGGCCGCGTTCGCCTGGGCACCGGAGTGCGGCTGCACGTTGGCGTGCTCGGCGCCGAAGAGGGCCTTGATGCGGTCGATGGCGATCTGCTCGACCACGTCGACGTGCTCGCAGCCGCCGTAGTAGCGGCGTCCCGGGTAGCCCTCGGCGTACTTGTTGGTGAGGACCGAGCCCTGGGCCTCCATGACCGCGACCGGGGCGAAGTTCTCCGAGGCGATCATCTCGAGGGTGGACTGCTGGCGGTGCAGCTCGGCGTCGACCGCGGCGGCCACGTCCGGGTCGAGTTCGTGCAGGGGCGTGTCGAGAACGCTCTTCTGTTCGGTCATGTGCTTCGCTCCGCTCCTCAGCCGGCCGTGTGGGCGGCGTACTCGTCGGCGGAGAGCAGGTCGGCCGGCTCGCCCTCGAGGCGCACCTTGAAGAGCCAGCCGCCCTCGAAGGGCGCGGAGTTCACCAGCGACGGGTCGTCCACGACGTTCTGGTTGGTCTCGGTGACCTCACCGCTGACCGGGGAGTACAGGTCGGACACCGACTTGGTCGACTCCAGCTCGCCGCAGGTCTCGCCCGCGGCCACCGTGTCGCCGACCGCCGGGAGCTCGGCGTAGACGACATCGCCGAGCGCGTTGGCCGCGAACTCGGTGATGCCGATCGTGGCGACGCCGTCCTCGACGGGCGACACCCACTCGTGCTCCTTGCTGTAGCGCAGCTGCTGGGGGTTGCTCATGGCCTGAATTCTCCTGTACGCGGGGAATGCTGGTGAATGGGGGACTGCGAAAGGCGTGCGTGACCACGGATGACGCGGCTCACGTCACGCCGACCGGTTGCTCCGGTGTCACTTCTGCCGCTGGTAGAAGGGCAGCGCCACGACCTCGTACGGTTCGTGGTTGCCCCGGATGTCCACCGCGACACCCGCCGTGCCCGGGGCGGCGTGCGCGGCGTCGACGTAGGCCATGGCGATCGGCTTGCCCAGGGTGGGGGAGGGGGCGCCGGAGGTGACCTCGCCGATCACCTCGCCGCCGGCGACGACCGCGTACCCGGCGCGCGGGACCCGGCGGCCCTCGGCGACCAGGCCGACGAGGACCCGGGGCGGCTCGGCGGCGGCGTGCTCGGCGGCGGCCAGCAGGGCCTCGCGCCCCACGAAGTC
The DNA here is from genome assembly GCF_001906585.1 of Streptomyces kebangsaanensis. Taxonomy (GTDB): domain Bacteria; phylum Actinomycetota; class Actinomycetes; order Streptomycetales; family Streptomycetaceae; genus Streptomyces; species Streptomyces kebangsaanensis. The sequence goes on from NZ_JUJA01000085.1 coordinate 40,248, forward strand.
GCCCTCCTTGTCGAACTTGACCACCCGGCCGAGACCCGCGTCGAACGGGGTCAGCGCGAGCGACAGCTCGTGCCCGTACAGCGGCATGCCGGCCTCCAGGCGCAGCGTGTCCCGGCAGGACAGGCCGCACGGCACCAGCCCGGCCGGTGCGCCGGCCTCGGTGATCGCCTGCCAGAGCTTCTCCGCGTCGCCCGGGGCCACGAACAGCTCGAAGCCGTCCTCGCCGGTGTACCCGGTGCGGGCGATCAGCGCGGGGACGCCCGCGACGGTGCCGGACAGGACGGAGTAGTACTTCAGCCCGTCCAGGTCGGCGATGGGGGCACCTCCCTGCACGAGCGAAGCCGAGTGCTTGGGGGAGAGGGACTTCAGGACGGCCAGGGACTCGGGGCCCTGGACGGCGAGCAGCGCGTAGCCGTCCCGGTCGTCACGGACCTCGGCGTCGAAGCCGGCCGCCCGCTCGGTCAGCGCGTCGAGGACCGCCTGGGCGTTGGAGGCGTTGGCGACGACCAGGTACTCGTTCTCGGCGAGCCGGTAGACGATCAGGTCGTCCAGGATGCCGCCGTCGACGCGGCAGATCATGGTGTAGCGGGCGCGGCCCGGGCCCACGGTGGCGATGTTGCCGACCAGGGCGTAATTCAGCAGCGCGGCGGCCTGCGGGCCGGTGACGGTGATCTCGCCCATGTGGGAGAGGTCGAAGAGGCCGGCCCTGGTGCGCACGGCGAGGTGCTCGTCGCGCTCGGAGCCGTAGCGCAGCGGCATGTCCCAGCCGGCGAAGTCGGTCATCGTCGCGCCGAGCGAGCGGTGCAGCGCGTCGAGCGCGGTATGGCGGAGTCGAGGAGGTTCGGTACTGCTCATCGGTCGGTCTCCAAGGCAGGACGGGCGAGGACAGATCTCATGTCCTCCCCATCTGTCATCGGAACCTGAGAGGTTCGCCGCGACCGCCGTCGGACGGACGGTCACGGCTTGCACCTTGGGTGGAGCCACTGCGCCAGCGGCCCGCTTTTCAGATGTGCCTCGCCCGCGCGGTAACGGTGCCTGAGAGATTCAAGGGAGGGACTTGCTCCTTCGGCGCCCCAGCGACACGGCTGGGGACTCTCCCGCGCGGATTCAAGCGGCCGGTATGCAGTTGCCGCGCCCATCATTGCACGCCCGGCCCGCCCGCGGCAGGACCGCTTCTGTGACGGGCCTGTGGCAGTACGCACACGGAAACGCGAGGTGCGTCCATTACCTTCTCTTTACGTTCGGCGGGGAGGACGGACCATGACCGCTCCGGGGGAGGACGACCACGATGAACAGGCCCACGGCACACACGACGCACCAGCCCCTGGCCACGCCCGGGGGCCGGGCCCCGCTGCAGGGGCGTACGCCCACCGTCCGCGACCTGCGAGGAGAAGCCGGACGCGGTGTGCGCGTGCTGTGGTTCGGGCCGGGGGACCTGGTCATCGTCACCGGGCTGCCCGGCGGCGGCAAGTCGACACTGATGCGCCGCGCGGTGTCCGGCACCCGGATCGACTCCCAGGACGTCCGTGACCGCTGGGACGCCCGTCTGGCGCAGTACCTGCCCTACGCCCTCTACCGCCCCCTGGTCCGCCTCGCCCACTACGCCGGCCTGCGCCGCGCCCTGCGCTCCGGCGACCCGGCCGTGGTCCACGACTGCGGCACGCAGCCCTGGGTCCGCGCCTGGCTGGCCCGTGCCGCCCGCCGCCGCGGCGGCACCCTGCACCTGCTCCTGCTGGACGTCGCCCCCGGCGCCGCCCTGGCGGGCCAGCGGGAACGCGGCCGCGGCGTCTCGCCGCACGCCTTCCGCCGCCACCGCCGGGCAGTGGCCCGCCTGCTGCGCGCGCTGCGGCGGGGCGAGCCGCCGAAGGGCTGCGGCTCGGCGGTCCTGCTGGACCGCGAGGCCGCGGCGGCCCTGCGGCGGATCGAGTTCGTACCCGTACCCGATAGCCTTCCGGTCACAACAGCGGTTCCCAGCAGGCGGTAGCAGATGGACTTCCCGGCGGACTTCTCCGCGGACTCTTCCCCGGACTTCCCGGCACAGGCGCACCCCCACCCGCACGGCGGTTGGCCCGGCAACGAGCTGGAGGAGGTGCTGTCGGCCTCCCTCGGCGTCCCGTCGGCCGGCGGCCGGATCATCGAGGTCCTCGGCCGCAGCTTCCTCTGGGTGCCCCTGCCCAACGGCGGCGGCCCGCACAGCGGCCCGCTCGACCTGCCCACGCTGGAGATCGACGGCCAGGCGTACGTACCGGTCTTCAGCTCCGAGGAACAGTTCCGTCAGGCCGTCGGCCCGCACATGGCGTACACCATCGCGCCCGCCGTCGAGTTCGCGCGCGGACTGCCCCCGCAGGCCGGCATCGCCCTCAACCCGGACGGCGTGGTCGGCATCCCGCTGCCGCCGCCGGCCGTGGCCGAGCTGTGCCGGGCGGGAGGCACCCCGCCGGCCGG
>NZ_JUJA01000085.1:42712-46420 GCF_001906585.1 Streptomyces kebangsaanensis
CGGCCGCGTCCGCCTCTTCGAGCCCGACTGGCAGGACGACCCGGTGGACTTCCTCTCCGCCGCCTCCGCCGAGTTCGCCGCGACCGGGGTGGTCCGCACCGCCCGCCGCTGCCTGGCCGCCATCGAGACGGCCGACCCGGTCATGTTCATCGGCGTCGAGCTGACCCACCAGGAGGACGACCCGCTGGCCCGCCCCCTGGACGCCCTGGGCCGCGCCCTGGCCAAGTCCCCGGTCGCGTGGCCGGTCAACCTGGTCCTCCTGGACGTGGCCCAGGACCCGGTGGCCGACTGGATGAGGGAAAAGGTCCGGCCGTTCCACGAGCACGGCCACTGAGGGCACCCACGAGCGGCCCGCAACCGCGAAAACGGCGACAGCCACCGAGTCCACGGGCGGCCTTAAGCTAGTGCTGCGACCGGAAAGGTTCACCGGCTCGCGACGCCCGGCACGGAACCTCGCCGCGTTGTCGCATCACCCGAGTACGTCCCGTACCCGGGTGATGCTCCGCCATGCGATGCACCGCACCGGACGCCGAGAGCTCTCCGGCGGACCTTTCCCGTCGCAGCACTAGGTGCACAGCTCGTCGAGGGGTTCGTGGAGGGGCGGTACAAAAGGTGAGCGTGAGCGCCAGCGGCACGACGGCCGGGCAGGTCGAGCAGACGCTGCGCCAGGTGACGCCCGGGCGTTACGACGCCTACGAGGCGCTGCTGCGCGCACTGGCGACGCCGTCCTCCGGCCAGATCTGGATGCTGCTGTGGCACGGCCAGGCGGGTTCCCCCGACGCCCAGTACGGGCGGATGGAGGTCGACGGCCACGGCTACGCGCCCTGCGTGACCTCCGCCCAGGAGCTGTCGGCCAGCGGCTGGATGCGGTCGTACGAGGTGGTGGACGGCCTCGACGTGGCCCGCACCCTCTACCCCGACCACTACGGCCTCTGGCTGAACCCGCACGCCCCGGGCGGCGGCGTCGGCGTCCCCTGGCTCGACCTGCGCCGCATCGCCACCGGTCTGGACCGCCAGCCCGCGGGGCCGCTCAGCCTGTCCGAGCCGGCCGTCGAGGTCCCGCAGTTCTACGCCCTGCTCACGCAGAACGCCCATCGCACCCCGGCGGTCCGCTCGCTGCGCCGCGCCTGGGTGCAGCCCGCGCTCGGAGCGCCGTACCTCGCCATCGGCCTGGACGTGTACGACACCTCGCCGGCCGCCGTCGACTCGGTGCGCGCGATGATGCAGCAGTCCATCGGCGCCGTCCCCGACGGGCTGCCGGTGTCGACCGTCGCGATGTCCGACGAGTACGACCCGGTCGCGATGTGGCTGCGCGCCAACTCCCGCCCGTTCTACGACCGCGAGGCGCACGGCGCCGTTCCGCCCCCCGCCCCGGGCTACGGCTACCCGCCCGCGCACCGCCGCTGACCGGGTCGTATCCGCGTGGATCCCGGTCCGGTCGGCCGGCCGACCGGACCGGCGGTGTCCCGCTTCCGCTGACTCAGCGTGACCGTGTCCACGATGTGGACACGGGTGCCGCAGGGGGCCGTTCGTCCGTCGCCCAGCGATGATTTCGCGTCAGATTTTCGGCCATGTGCGCTCAGCTACGGCCACTTGACCACCTGTCACCTGCGGTTTCACCTGTTCTTCGCATGGCCCGAAGCTCCTCGGGCAGCCCCTGGGAGGGCCGTCTCGTGTGTTCGTCGGGTCACATCCCGACGGTGGGACGCCTGAACTGCCCCTTATGTCAACTGCTCAGATCTCAGGTGGGTATCACCGCTATCCGGACTGTTCCTGACTCACTGCGAACGTCTGTAGTGTTCGGCCGGTCAAGATGCATCCACATAGCGGACCCGGAGTGGCCCCAATATGCGCATAACCAAGTCCCGAGTCGCTCGGGCGATCACGGCCGCGGTGGCGGTCGGTCTGATCGCCACGGGCTGCTCCAGCGAGCGGGACGCCGGCAACAAGAGCGACGGCAAGAAGGACACCTTCGTCTTCGCCGGCGCCGGTGACCCTGGCTCCCTGGACCCTGCCCTCGCGAGCGACGGTGAAACCTTCCGCGTGACGCGGCAGGCGTTCGAGGCCCTCCTCGAGCACAAGTCCGGCGGTACCGAGCTGGTCGGCGGCCTCGCCGAGACCTGGTCGAGCAACGACAAGGGCACCGTCTGGACCTTCAACCTTCGCAAGGGCGTGAAGTTCCACGACGGCGAGGCGCTCAACGCCGCGGCCGTCTGCGCCAACTACGACCACTGGTTCAACTGGACGGGCACCTACCAGTCCAGCGCGGTCTCCTACTACTGGCAGACCATCATGGGCGGCTTCGCGAAGAACGAGGACAAGGAGACGCCCGAGGCGAACTACAAGTCCTGCACCGCGAAGGACGAGAACACCGCCGTCATCGAGGTCAAGGAGCCCTCCGCCAACCTCCCCGGCGGCTTCTCCCTCAACGCCCTGGCGATCCACTCGCCGAAGGCCATCAAGGAGTACGCGAAGCAGGAGGCGACCGGCAAGGGCGACGCCATCACGTACCCCAAGTACAGCCAGGAGGCCGGCACGGTCGCCGGTACCGGCCCGTACAAGATCGTCAAGTGGAACAAGGGCAACAAGGAAGTCACCCTCGAGCGCTTCGACGACTACTGGGGCGAGAAGGCGAAGATCAAGAACCTGGTCTTCCGCACGATCGATACCGAGGAGGGCCGCCGCCAGGCGCTCCAGGCCGGTGACATCGACGGCTACGACCTCGTCGCCCCGGCCGACGTCAAGACCCTCGAGAAGCAGGGCTACGTCGTCCCGACCCGTGGTGTCTTCAACCTCTTCTACGTGGGCATGAGCCAGGGGGCCAACAAGGCCCTCAAGAAGAAGGAAGTCCGCCAGGCGATCGCGCAGGCGATCGACAAGGAGAACCTGGTCAAGACCCAGCTGCCCGAGGGCGGCAAGGCCGCGGACCAGTTCATGCCGGACACGATCGCGGGCTACTCCAAGAACGTCGCGAAGTACCCGTACGACACCGCCAAGGCCAAGGACCTCCTCAAGAAGGCCGGTGAGCAGAAGCTCCAGATCGAGTTCTGCTACCCGACCGAGGTCACCCGCCCGTACATGCCTGCCCCGCAGGACCTGTTCGAGCTGATGAAGGCCGACCTGGAGAAGGCCGGCATCACCGTCAAGCCCAAGGCCATGAAGTGGGCCCCGGACTACATCGACGCCGTCCAGGTGGGCTCCTGCGCCCTGCACATGATGGGCTGGACCGGTGACTTCAACGACGGCTACAACTTCATCGGCACCTGGTTCGCCGGGTTCGACAAGCAGTGGGGCTTCAAGGACAAGAAGGTCTTCGACGCCGTGAACGCCGGCTCGAAGCTGGGCAAGGCCGAGGAGCGCACCGCCGCCTACGAGAAGGCCAACGAGGTCGTCATGGACTACCTGCCGGGTGTCCCGATCTCCTCCTCCCCGCCGGCCATCGTCTTCGGCAAGAACGTGAACCCGCCGAACGTCTCCCCGCTGACGCAGGAGATCTTCTCCGAGACCTCCTTCAAGTAAGCGGGCAAGCGGCAGGAAACCAAGAACGGGGGGTCCGCCCGGTCGTCGCAACTCGGCGACCGGGCGGGTCCATTCATGTAAGACATCACGCAAGAAAGGGGCAAGCGGGGTGCTGCGTCTCGTCGTACGAAGACTGCTCCAGCTCATACCCACGCTGCTCGGCCTGTCGGTTCTGCTCTTCCTGTGGCT
>NZ_JUJA01000085.1:46441-50250 GCF_001906585.1 Streptomyces kebangsaanensis
GCCTCAGCGATCCTGGGGGAGAAGGCCACCGAGGCCGAAGTGGCGCGCATCAACCGTGCGCTCGGGCTTGACCAGCCCGTCTACGTCCAGTACTGGCGCTTCCTGAAGCGCATCGTCGAACTCGACCTGGGCACCTCCACCCAGACCGGACAGCCGGTGTGGGACGAGTTCGTCCTGCGCTTCCCCGCGACCGTGGAGCTGTCCCTCCTCGCGATCCTGATCGCCGTGGCCGTCGGCGTCCCGCTCGGCTACTTCGCCGCCCGCAACCGCGGCGGCTGGCTCGACGTCACCGCGGTCTCCGGCTCGCTCGTCGGCATCTGCATCCCGGTCTTCTTCCTCGCCCTGATCCTCAAGGGCATCTTCGCCGTCAAGCTCGGGATCTTCCCCAGCTACGGACGCCAGGAAACCGGCATCGACGCCACCAGCGTGACCGGATTCGCCGTCCTGGACGGCGTCCTCACCGGGGAGCTCGACGCCGCCTGGGACGCGATCATGCACCTGATCCTGCCCGCCGTCACCCTGGCCTCCATCCCGCTCGCGGTCATCGTGCGCATGACCCGCGCCAGCGTCCTCGAGGTGCAGGACGAGGACTACGTCCGCACCGCCGAGTCCAAGGGCCTCAAGCGGAGCGTCGTCCGCGGCCGGCACGTGCTGCGCAACGCGATGCTCCCCGTGGTGACCGCGGTCGGCCTGCTCACGGGCTCCCTGCTGTCCGGCGCGGTCCTGACCGAGTCCGTGTTCTCCTTCGGCGGCATCGGCTCCTTCATCCGGACCGCGATCGACGGCCGCGACTACCCCGTGCTCGTCGGGTTCATCATGTTCATCGCGATGGTGTATGTCCTGATCAACCTGCTGGTGGACCTGGCGTACAGCCTCATCGACCCGAGAGTGCGGGTGCACTGACATGAGTGTCGCCACCAAGACCGAGAAGATCCAGCGTCTCGCGGAACTGACCGCGACCAAGGAGACCAGCACCGGCGCCAGCCTGTGGCGGGAGGCCTTCCGCCGCCTCCGGCGCAGCAAGATGGCGATCATCGGCGCGGTCATCATCGCCGTGTTCGTCGTCCTCGCGATCGTCGGGCCCTACCTCACGCCGTACGCCCCGACCGCCCAGACCTGGCGGGGCGAGGTCTTCCCCAACCGGGGCGAGTTCGTCGGCCCGCGCGCCGAGAACTGGTTCGGGCTCGACAACCTCGGCCGGGACATGTTCTCCCGCATGCTGGTCGGCGCCCGCCAGACGCTGCTCGTCGGTGTCGTCTCCACGCTCATCGGCCTGACCGTCGGCTTCCTGATCGGCGGCCTCTCCGGAGCCGCCGCCACCCTCGGCGGCGACGCCGGACGGCGCGTCGACACCGTCATCATGCGTTTCATCGACATGATGCTGGCGCTGCCCTCGCTGCTGCTGGCCGTGTCCGTCGCCGCCGTCATGGGCCAGTCACTGACCACCGTGATGATCGCCGTGGGTGTCGTCCAGGTGCCGGTGTTCGCCCGGCTGCTGCGCGGCTCCATGCTGGCGCAGGGCGGTGCGGACTACGTGCTCGCGGCCAAGTCCCTGGGCGTGCGCAAGCGGCGCATCGTGGTCTCGCAGATCGTCCCCAACTCGCTCAGCCCGGTGATCGTGCAGGCCACGCTCTCCCTGGCCACCGCGATCATCGAAGCGGCCGCCCTGTCCTACCTGGGCCTGGGCAACCCCGACCCGGCCATCCCCGAGTGGGGCGTCATGCTCGCCCAGGCGCAGCGCTTCTTCGACAACGCGCCGATGATGGCGGTCTACCCCGCCGTCGGCATCATCATCACCGCCCTCGGCTTCACCCTTCTCGGCGAGGCCATGCGGGAAGCCCTCGACCCGAAGCTGAGGGGCTGAACCACCATGTCTCTGCTCACTGTCGACGAACTGACCGTCACCTTCGGCGGCCGCGGCCGCAAGGAGTCCCGGGCGGTCGACGGCGTCTCCTTCGAGGTCGACCAGGGCCAGGTCGTGGGCCTGGTCGGCGAGTCCGGCTGCGGGAAGTCCGTCACCTCCCTGGCCCTGATGGGCCTGCTCCCGCACAAGGGCGTCACGATCGGTGGCCGCGCCGTATTCGACGGCACGGACCTGTTCACCATGAGCTCGTCCGCCCGCCGTGACCTGCGCGGCAGCAAGATGGCGATGATCTTCCAGGACCCGCTGTCCTCCCTCAACCCGGTCGTGCCGGTCGGGGTGCAGGTCACCGAGATCCTGGAGCGCCACCGCGGGATGAAGGGCGAGGCCGCCCGCAAGGAGGCCGCCCACCTGCTGGACCGGGTCGGCATCCCCGACCCGACCCGGCGGCTCAAGGAGTACCCGCACCAGCTCTCCGGCGGCATGCGCCAGCGCGCGCTGATCGCCATGGCGGTGGCCTGCGCCCCGAGCCTGCTCATCGCCGACGAGCCCACCACGGCCCTCGACGTGACGATCCAGGCGCAGATCCTGGAGCTGCTCAAGGAGCTCGTGGACCAGGAGGGCACCGCCCTGCTGATGATCACCCACGACCTCGGCGTGGTCGCCGGCCTCTGCGACCAGGTCAACGTGCTCTACGCGGGCAAGGCCGTGGAGTCCGCCGGGCGCCGCGAACTGTTCGCCCACCCCACCCATCCCTACGCGCACGGGCTGCTGGGTTCGGTCCCGCGTCTGGACTCGCCCCGGGGCGAGTCCCTCAAGCCCATCCGCGGCTCCATCAACGACCGCATCGCCTGGGCCGACGGCTGCGCCTTCGCGCCCCGCTGCGACCGGTACGAGATGGGCTGCCTGACCGGCACCCCGCAGCTCACCGAACCCCGCGCGGCCGGTCACCAGGTGCGGTGCGTCAACCCCGTACTCGACGACGCGAAGGCCGAGGAGGTCCCCGCATGAGCCTGCTCGAACTGGACGGCGTCAAGGTTCACTTCCCCATCAAGAAGGGCGTCCTGTTCGACCGCACGGTCGGTCACGTCTACGCCGTGGACGGGGTGTCGCTGAAGGTCGAGGCCGGACAGACGTACGGCCTGGTCGGCGAGTCCGGCTGCGGCAAGACCACCCTGGGGCGGTCGGTGCTGCGGCTGGTGGACATCACCGAGGGCTCGGTCGTCCTCGACGGCACCGACCTGGCGAAGCTGCCCGGCGAGGAGATGCGCCGCTTCCGGCGCCGGCTCCAGATGGTCTTCCAGGACCCGCTGGGCTCGCTCAACCCCCGGCAGAACATCGAGTCGATCCTGTCCGAGGGCATGGTCGCCCACGGCATCGGCAAGGACCAGGAGGAGCGCCGGGAGAAGATCAAGTCGATCCTGGAACGGGTCGGCCTGCCCTCCAACGCGCTCTCCCGCTACCCGCACGAGTTCTCCGGCGGCCAGCGCCAGCGCATCGGCATCGCTCGTGCGCTCGTCCTCGAACCGGACGTGATCATCTGCGACGAGCCGGTCTCCGCGCTCGACGTGTCGATCCAGGCCCAGGTCATCAACCTGCTGGAGGAGCTCCAGGAGGAACTCGGCCTGACCTACGTGGTGATCGCCCACGACCTCGCGGTGGTCCGGCACATCTCCGACGTGATCGGCGTGATGTACCTGGGCTCACTGGTCGAGGAGGCGCCGAGCGACGCCCTCTACGCCGAGCCGAAGCACCCGTACACCAAGGCCCTGATGTCGGCCGTGCCGGTGCCGGACCCGGAGGTGGAGGACCGCCGCGAGCGCATCCTGCTCGCCGGCGACCTGCCCTCCCCGGCGAACCCGCCCAGCGGCTGCCGGTTCCACACCCGTTGCCCCTGGGCCCAGGAGCGGTGCTCGACCGAGCGGCCGGAGCTGCGGGACGTCGGCGG
>NZ_JUJA01000085.1:50264-56051 GCF_001906585.1 Streptomyces kebangsaanensis
TGCCACTACGCCGAGGAGATCGCGGCCGGGACGCTGCAGCGGACCGCGGGCGAGGTCGTGGCGGCAACGCGCGAGGGCGTGGAGGACAACCCGGTGTCCGAGGAGGCCGAGACGGCGACGGTGCCGGAGCAGCCCGGGCCGCCGGAGCAGGAGAACGAGGCCGAGCAGGCGGAGACTGCGGAGACTGCGGAGAAGGCGGAAACCGCAGGGAAGGCCGAGAAGGCCGAGAAGGCCGAGAAGGCCGAGAAGGCGGAGACTGCGGAGAAGGCCGAGGAAGCCGAGAAGGCCGAGAAGGTCGAGGAAGCCGAGAAGGCCGTGTAGCCGGCTGCCGAGGCTCTGCCGAAGTCCGGGACCTCGCCCGATCGGTTACCGGACAGCAAGCTCATATCACCCCTCGCCTTGATTTGTAAGGCGAGGGGTTCTTGCTGAGCAAGAATGTAAAGGTGCTTCAGCAACTGTTCAGCCCCTCCGTCCAGCACACGCTCGATCTGGTCGGCATCTTCGTGTTCGCCATCTCCGGCGCGCTGCTGGCCGTTCGCAAGAACTTCGACGTCTTCGGCATAGCCGTCCTCGCCGAAGTGACCGCGCTGGGCGGAGGGCTGTTCCGTGACCTCGTCATCGGGGCCGTACCCCCGGCCGCCTTCACGGACCTCGGGTACTTCCTCACCCCGCTGCTCGCCACGCTCGTGGTCTTCTTCCTGCACCCGCACGTGGAGCGCATCCAGACCGCGGTGTACGTCTTCGACGCGGCCGGTCTCGGCCTGTTCTGCGTGGCCGGTACGACCAAGGCGTACGCCTACGGACTCAGCCTCACCGCGTCGGCGACGCTCGGCCTGGCCACCGCCGTGGGCGGCGGCGTGCTGCGGGACGTACTCGCCAACGAGGTGCCGTCGCTGCTGCGCTGGGACCGCGACCTGTACGCGGTCCCGGCGATCGTCGGCTCCACCGTCGTGGCGCTGTGCATCCACTACGACGCGCTGACCCCGCTCACCAGTGGCCTCGCGGTGGTCTCCACCTTCGTCCTGCGCCTGCTCGCGATGCGGTACCACTGGCGGGCTCCGCGGGCCTGGAACAGGCGCTCGACGGTACTGGAGGAGTGAGGCCCGCTAAAAGCTACTGCTTAGTAATTTCCTGTTGTATCGTTCACCCATGTCAGAAGCAGCCACCGCACCGGCCGTGCGGGCCACGATCGGCGACAGTGAGTTCGATCGTGACACCGCGGTCGTCCAGCGCGCCCCCGGCGTGTACGACATCGACCTCTCCGCCGGCTGGACCATCATCAACGCCGTCAACGGCGGCTATCTGCTGGCCGTCCTCGGCCGCGCGCTCGCGGACGCCCTGCCGCACCCGGACCCGTTCACCATCTCCGCGCACTACCTCACCGCGTCCCGGCCCGGGCCGGCCGTCGTGCGCACGGACGTGGCCCGCACCGGCCGCACCCTCTCCACCGGCCAGGCCTCCCTCTTCCAGCGCGACGAGGACGGCCGCGAGGTGGAGCGCATCCGCGTCCTGGCCTCCTACGGCGACCTCGGCGCCCTGCCCGACGACGTGCGCACCACGGCGAAGCCGCCCGCGATCCCGCCCGTGGAGCAGTGCTTCGGCCCGCAGGACGCTCCCGCCCCGGTCCCCGGCAGCTCGGCCATCGCCGACCGCCTGATGCTCAAGCTGGACCCGGCCACCCTCGGCTGGGCGCTCGGCTCGCCCTCCGGCAACGGCGAGATGCGGGCCTGGTTCGGCCTCGCCGACGGCCGGGACCACGACCCGCTCTCCCTGCTGCTCGCCGTGGACGCGCTGCCCCCGACCGCCTTCGAGCTCGGGATCAAGGGCTGGGTGCCGACCGTCGAACTGACCGTGCACGTCCGCTGCCGCCCGGCACCGGGCCCGCTGCGCGTGTCCATCACCACCCGCAACCTCGCCGGCGGCTTCCTGGAGGAGGACGCCGAGGTCTGGGACAGCGCCGACCGGCTGGTGGCGCAGTCCCGGCAGCTCGCGCGGGTCGGGCTGGGCTGACCGGCCGCTGTGCGAGTCGGGCCGCAAGGGCTCGTGGGCGCCGGCCTCTTCGGGGGTCGGCCCCGTCGCCGTCGCCCTGGCCGGCCTCGCGGCCCTCCCGGCCTTCGTGCCGGCGGACCACACGGTGTCCTGGAGTTTCCGACACCTGGCCCGTCCTGATCCCCGGGCCGGTCGCGGGCGCCCGTAGAATCGGCCTCACCATGGCTTACCTCGACCACGCCGCGACCACCCCCATGCTCCCGGAGGCGGCAGAGGCGCTGACCGCCGCGCTGGGCGTCACCGGCAACGCCTCCTCCCTCCACGCGTCGGGCCGCCGGGCCCGCCGCGCGGTCGAGGAGTCCCGCGAAGCCCTCGCCGAAGCCCTCGGCGCCCGTCCCAGCGAGGTCGTCCTCACCTCCGGCGGGACCGAGGCCGACAACCTCGCCGTCAAGGGCCTGTACTGGGCCCGCCGCGACGCCGACCCGGCCCGCACCCGCGTACTGGCCAGCCCCGTCGAGCACCACGCCGTCCTCGACGCCGTCCACTGGCTCGGCGAGCACGAGGGCGCCACCGTCGAGTACCTCCCGGTCGACTCCTACGGCCGCGTCCACCCCGAGGCCCTGCGCGAGGCCGTCGCCCGCAACCCCGCCGACGTCGCCCTCGCCACCGTCATGTGGGCCAACAACGAGATCGGCACGCTGCTGCCGGTGCGCGAACTGGCCGACGTGGCCGCCGAGTTCGGCGTCCCGCTGCACGCCGACGCGGTGCAGGCCCTCGGTCAGGTCCCGGTCGACTTCGCCGCCTCGGGACTGGCCGCGATGACGGTCTCCGGCCACAAGATCGGCGGGCCGTACGGCATCGGCGCGCTGGTCCTGGGCCGCGAGCACAGCCCCGTACCCGTGCTGCACGGCGGCGGCCAGGAGCGGCACGTACGCTCCGGCACCCTCGACGTCCCCGCGATCGCCTCCTTCGCCGTGGCCGGCCGGATCGCCGCCGAGCGGCGCGAGTGGTTCGCCCGCGAGATCGGCGCGCTGCGCGACGAGCTGATCGAGGCGGTGCGTACGGCCGTCCCGGACGCGATCCTCGGCGGCGACCCCGCGCCGGAGGGCCGCCTTCCGGCCAACGCCCACTTCACCTTCCCCGGCTGCGAGGGCGACTCCCTGCTGCTCCTGCTGGACGCCCAGGGCATCGAGTGCTCGACCGGCTCCGCCTGCACCGCGGGCGTCGCCCAGCCCAGCCACGTCCTGCTCGCCACCGGCACCGACCCGGACCTCGCCCGCGGCACCCTGCGCTTCTCCCTCGGCCACACCTCCACCCGGGCCGACGTCGAAGCGGTCGCCAAGGCCATCGGCCCCGCGGTGGAACGCGCCCGCGCGGCAGGACTGACGTAACGGAACGGCTCAGGTCCGCGTGGGCCCAGCCGCGCGGACCAGTCGTATGTACCGGTCCCAGTCCCAGTGCCGCCCCGGGTCCGTGTGGTCGGCGCCCGGCACCTCCACGTGGCCGATGATGTGCTCCCGGTCGACGGGTATCCCGTACCGCGCGCAGATCCGGGCCGTCAGCCGCGCCGAGGCGGCGTACATCGCGTCCGTGAAGGACGAGGCGTCGTCGACGAAGCCCTCGTGCTCTATGCCGACGCTCCGCTCGTTGTACCCCCGGTTGCCCGCGTGGAAGGCCACGTCCAGTTCGCGGATCATCTGCGTGACGTGTCCGTCCTTGCGGACGATGTAGTGCGTGGCGGCCCCGTGCGCCGGGTCCTGGAAGACCTTCACCGCGCTCGCGAAACTGCCCTGCGTGACATGGATGACGACCCGGTCGATCCGGTAGTCGTCCGGGCGGTCCGCCCCTCGGTAGTTCGCCGGGGAGGCCGCCACCCACCGGGCGCCTCCGAAGTCCACCGCGCCCTCCACCCGCGGCTTCTGCGCGCCCGGCAGCCGCCACCACAGCCGGGACAGCCCGCTGCGCTCCAGCGCGGCCCCGCCCACGACCACCGCCGCCGCGCCGATGAGCAGCGCCCGCCGCCCCGGCCGCCGGTTCGCTTCCTGCTTTTTCGCCCCCATGCGATCTTCAACGGACATCCGGCGGCCCGGGTTCCCGCACCCCCCGTACCCTGGAGGGGCTATGACTGACACCCCGCAGCGCACCCGTCCCCTCCGCGTCCTCGCCGCCATGTCGGGCGGGGTCGACTCCGCCGTCGCCGCCGCGCGCGCCGCGGAGGCCGGCCACGACGTCACCGGCGTCCACCTCGCACTCTCCGCGAACCCGCAGTCCTTCCGCACGGGCGCGCGGGGCTGCTGCACCATCGAGGACTCGCGCGACGCCCGCCGCGCCGCGGACGTCATCGGCATCCCCTTCTACGTCTGGGACCTCGCCGAGCGCTTCCGCGAGGACGTGGTGGAGGACTTCGTCGCCGAGTACGAGGCCGGCCGCACCCCGAACCCGTGCCTGCGCTGCAACGAGAAGATCAAGTTCGCCGCGCTGCTGGACAAGGCGCTGGCGCTGGGCTTCGACGCGGTGTGCACCGGCCACTACGCGCGCGTGGTGACGCTGCCCGACGGCACCCGCGAGCTGCACCGCGCCTCCGACATGGCCAAGGACCAGTCGTACGTCCTCGGCGTCCTGGACGGGAAGCAGCTCGCGCACGCGATGTTCCCCCTGGGCGACACGGTCACCACCAAGGACGAGATCCGCGCGGAGGCCGAGCGCCGGGGCCTCGCCGTCGCCAAGAAGCCCGACTCGCACGACATCTGTTTCATCGCCGACGGCGACACCCAGGGCTTCCTCGCCCGCCGCCTGGGCAAGGCCGAGGGCGACATCGTCGACGAGTCGGGCACGGTCGTCGGCGCCCACGAGGGCGCGTACGGCTTCACCATCGGCCAGCGCAAGGGCCTGCGCATCGGCACCCCGGCCCCCGACGGCAAGCCGCGCTACGTCCTGGACATCTCCCCGGTGACCAACACGGTCACGGTCGGCCCCGCCTCCGCCCTCGACGTCACCGCCCTCACGGCCATCAGGCCCCGCTGGTGCGGCACGGCCCCCACCGGCCCCGGCACCTACACGGCCCAGCTGCGCGCCCACGGCGGCGAGACGGAGGTCACCGCGGAGCTCGTCGACGGCGAACTCCGGGTCGCCTTCACCGAGCCGGTCCGCGGCGTGGCCCCCGGTCAGGCGATCGTCCTGTACGACGGCACGCGCGTGGTGGGCTCGGCGACCATCGCGTCCACGGTCCGCGCGGACGACGCGGCCACGGCGGTCTGATCACGGGGACGAGTCGGCCTCGTCCCCGCCCTGCTGCCGCGTCAGCCGGCGCAGCCGCAGGGCGGCCACCGCGGCCGTGGCGCCCGCGGTCAGGGCCGCCACCAGGGCGAGGGAGCGGTCGGAGACGGCCTCCCCGATGCGCGTCACCCCCTGTTCCCACGCCGCCTCGGTGTCGACGCCGAGCAGCGAGGGCAGCGCGGACGTGCCGTCGAACAGCAGGAACACGGCCCCGAGCAGCACGAAGACGCATCCGCCGACGAGCGAGGTGGAGTGCACGGTCAGGGGGCCCAGCCGCAGGGCCCGCCCCCTCAGCCAGCGCCGGCGTCCGAGGTCGTAGCGGTCCCACAGCAGCGCCAGGACGAACATCGGCACCGCCATGCCCAGTGCGTAGAGCGCCAGCAGCACACCGCCGTGCAGCGGACCGCCGTCGAGCGCGGCCACCGTGAGGATGCCGCCCAGGATGGGACCGGCGCAGAAGCCGGCCAGGCCGTAGACGGCACCCAGGGCGAAGACGGACAGGGCGGATCCCGTCCGGCGGGC
>NZ_JUJA01000085.1:56081-62705 GCF_001906585.1 Streptomyces kebangsaanensis
CCCGAGCCCCAGGGCCTGCGCGAGCCCCAGCGCGATCAGTGTCCAGCCGCCGACGGCGACCAGTGTCCCGCGGTGCCCGTAGAACAGCCGGCTCGCGAAGGAGCCGGCCACCCCGAGCGGCACCAGCGTCACGCACAGCCCCGCGTAGAAGACGGCGGTGCGCAGGAGCAGGCGCGTGCGCGTCGTGAAGGAGTACGCGAAGAACGCCGGCAGCAGCAGCGCGCTGCAGGGGCTGAGCAGGGCGAGCAGTCCGCCGAGGAAGGCGGTGGCGGCGGTGATCTCGCTCATCGCGCCGCTGCCCCGGCCTCCTCGGCCGCCTTCTCGACGGCGACGGTGAAGGCGGTCAGCGGCTGGGCACCCAGGACCGGCGTGGTGTTGACGAGGAAGGCGGGCGTGCTGGACACCCCCAGGCCGTAACCCTCCTCCTGGTCCGTGTTCACCGCCTCACCCGCGGCCTCCGACTCCATGTCGGTGCCGAAGCGGTCGAGATCGGCGACGCCCGCCTCACGGGCCATGTCCCGCAGGCGTACGGCGGAGAACTGGCCCTGGTTGCGCTCCCGCGGCTTTCCGAAGACGACGTCGTGGAACTGCCAGAACCTGCCCTGCTGTCCGGCGGCCCAGGCGGCCCGCGCGGCCCGTTCCGACTCGTCGCCGAACACGGGGAAGTTGCGCCACTCGATGCGCAGCACGCCCTTGTCCACGTACTCGCGGACGAGCTCGGGTTCGGTCTCGCGGGCGAACTTGCCGCAGAAGGGGCACTGGAAGTCCGAGTAGACGATCATCACGACGGGGGCGTCGGCCTTCCCCTTGGCCAGCGGATCCCCGGCCTCCCGGCGGGCCAGGGCGAGCAGCGACGCCTCCCGTTCGTCGGGGACGGAGGCCGAGGAGGAGGCCGCCGGGGCCTTCTCGGCACTCGGGCCGCCGGACGTGCCGGTGAGGGCGATGGTCGAGGCGAGCACGGCCGCCGCGCCGCTCACCGCGGTGATCAGGACCAGACGGCGACGACGGGCACGAAGAGAGGAAGACATGGCACTCCGAAGCGAAACGTGCGGAAGGAGGGAGGGAGAAAGGAGGGAGACGGGAGTCAGGCGCCGGGCCGGACAGGACACGCCGCCTCGGACGCCAGACGCCGCAGCGCGGCCTCGGTCAGCAGGGCGAGCGAGACCACCGCGACGACGGGCTGCAGGGGCGCCCAGTAGCTCAGCGCCCCCGACGTTCCGACGAGGAGGAGAACGGCCTTGTTGCAGACGGGGCAGCCGACCGCGAGGAAGGACAGCACCGCGCCGGCCGACCCGAGCGAACGCCCGGTGCGCTCACGGTCGTCACGGGGCGGGGTCCCCGTCCGGACGTAGGTGGCGAGCACGACGGCCGACAGCAGGGCGGTGAGCACCAGCACGATGTGGTTCCACCACACCGGGGGCACCGAGCGGGAGAAGAACGGGTTCGGCACCAGGGCTGTGGGCACACCGAGGGCGAGGACCACCAGCGGCGTGGCGGCCGCCACGGCGATCCACCGGCCACGGGGCCAGCGGCGCAGGGCGGCCCACGCCGCCCGGGGCGAGCGGGAAGAGGACAACGGGAGACTCTCCGGTTGCGCGATCGCGCGGTTGTACGGGCCGACAGGAGCACACGGACTCGATGCGCGGCCTATACGCGTCGTACGGAGAGCTCGGTGAGGTCGGGAGGAGAGGGAGCCGGACCGGCGTGCCGGGAAACCGCGTGCGCGGACCCGCGGACCCACGCCGTGCCACCGGCTCCCGCGGACAGACCGCTGACCGGCGCGGCGCCGGTTCGCGGCTGCGGCTGGTCCGGGACCACCTTCTTCAGACACGGCCCGTCCGCGGCGGCGGCACCGCCGCTCCGACCGGCTGCGTCGAGGGAGGGGAGGGCCACGGAGGAGACGGCGGCCGCGGCAAAGGGACCCTCCACCACGGGAGAGGCGGAGACCACCGGGGCCACGGAGACGTCCGGGCGGACCGACGTGGCGCAGAACAGCGCGGCCAGCAGGGTCAGCAGCGCGAGGGCGGCGCCCATGGCACCGTGCCGCTTCCCGAGCATCCCCGCACCTCCTTCCGGCCGTGCCCACCATAGACCAGGGCACACCGGACGCACCGACACCCCGGCAGGGTGGCATCACGCTCAGCCACCCGGCACTGCCCGTGCCCGAAGGCGGGGGGACGGAGCCCGTACCGCTAGGGCCGGCGTTCCGCCGTCTCCTTGATCCCGGCCAGGGTGGCGTCCATGCCCTTGCCCAGTTCGTTGAGGCGGTAGTCGATGATCGCCTCCTCCTGGTCGGGGGCGCGGTCGATGTACGCGTTCAGGCCGGAGCGGCCGGGGCCGACCGTGACCGACTGGCGCAGTACGGTGCCCCCCTCCGGCGCCGGGGTGAGGGCGAAGGACCAGGTGGCCATCCGGTCCGCCGGGTCCTCGCCGGCCTTGCCGTAGCGTCCGTCGGGGTCCAGCACGCACCAGGTGAGGGTGCGCTCCGGGACGACCTCCGTGATGTGGGAGAGGGTCCGCCACTCGCCCACGAGCGGATTCCGGTTGTGTCCGAAGTAGCGGGCGCCCGGTGCCGGCCCGTCGGCACCGTCCTGCCACTCCACGCGCACCAGCTCGGGACTCCACCCGGCCATGGCCTCGACGTCGGTGACGACTTCCCAGACCCGCGAGGGTTCCGCCGCGATGTGCACCTCGCGGTGCGTGCTGGGCCGGTCGGCGTAACGCATGGCTGCTCCCCGTGTGGGCGCGGTCGTTCGCCGCTCCCGCACGGGGAGTTTACGGTCGTTAACTCCCCCTGGGAGATGTTGAGTTGGTCACAGGAGTGCCAGTTCGGACACCAGTCGGGCGGCCGTCGGCGCCGGAACGCCGTACCGCTTCGCGGCGCGCAGTACGGCGCCGCCGATCGCGTCGAGCTCCAGGGCGCGGCCCGCCGCGGCGTCGCGCTGCATGGAGGACTTCATCCCGGCGGGAAACGCGTCGTACATCGCCAGGGTCCGGCCCGGGTCGAGCGGCGCCCCGGCGGCGCGGCCGACGGCGGTGATCTCGCCGACGAGGGCGAGCAGTTCCTCGCGGTGACCGGTGCGGACCGTGCCGATGGTGACGTCGTAGCGGGTGGTGAGGAGGGCGAAAGGGGCGAGGAAGGCCAGCTTCGCCCAGAGGACGGCGGTCTCGGACCCGGCCAGGCGGGTCCGCACGCCGGCGGACTCCAGCACGGCGGCCGGGCCGGCGAGCGGGCGCGCGGTCGTCCCGGCCAGGTCGATCTCGGTGAACGGGCTGCCGTGCTCGATGACACCGGGCGCGACGCGGGTCGACTCGACGCGGATGACGCCCGCGGCCACCCGGTCGTCGCCGTAGCGGCGGCGCAGGGTGCCGGGGTGCTCGATGCCGTTGAGGAGCGGCAGGACGAGGCCGTCCGTGCCGAGCACGGCCGGCGGCACCCGGTCCAGCGCGGCGTCCAGACCGGTGTGCTTGACGGCCACCACGCACAGGTCGACCGGCTCCCGCAGCTCGGTGTCCGCCTCGACCTCGGCGGTGAAGTCCCCGAACTGACCGCTGCGCACCCGTATTCCGCCCTCGCGCAGGGCCTGCGCCGTCGCGTCCCCGGCCAGGCAGATCACCCGGTGACCCGCCCGGGACAGCAGCGCGGCGAGCAGTCCGCCGACACCGCCGGGGCCGAGCACGGCCACGGTCCAGGGGCGGGAGGCGTCCTCGGCGGAAGTGGCTTCGGTGACGTCGTGAGCGGTGCTGGGCATGGCTGTGGTGTCCCTTCCGGTCGCGGGGCGTCCCCGGTCGGGCGGGGCCGCCGTCCCGGTGGGTGCCGACAACGACGGGTCCCGGCGCATCTCCGGTCCCGGCCCACCGCATCCAGTCCCGCCGTACCGCGGACGAAGACCGTTTCACGCGGCGAAGAAATCCGCCAGTACCGGTGCCAGTACCTCCGGTTCCACCGCGTGGGTCTGGCCCTCCAGGACGTGGTACGTCCCCCGGGGCGCGGCCTGCGCGATCGCCCTGGCGGCCTCGCGCAGCCAGGGCGGGCTCGCGCCGCCCGAGACGGACAGCACCGGCACGGTGATCGTGGCCAGCAGGTCGTGGGGGACCAGGCCGTCGCCCATCACGGCGTTGTCGTGGGCGAGGGTGGGCGCGATCGACTCCATGCCGGCCCACAGGGGGGACTGGCGGGCGCTGGCGATCATCTCGGGAGCCAGGCCGGTGAGCCGCAGGAACAGTTCCACCGCGTCGCCGCGGCGGCCCTGGGCGAGCGCCTCGGTCAGGTTCTCGGTGTACTCGGCGCGCTCCCGCTCGCCGCCCTCGTAGACGGCGTACGGCAGCTCGTAGACGGCCACCCGGCGGACCGGCAGCCCGCTCGCCGCCGCCCTCAGGGCCAGCGCGCCGCCCGAGGAGACGCCGTACAGCGACGCCTCGCCGCCCACCGCATCGATCAGCGCGGCGAGGTCCTCGACCTCGCGTTCCACCGCGTACGGCGCCGTGTCCCCGCTCCCGCCGCGGCCCCGGCGGTCGTAGACGACGGCGTCGCAGCGGTCCGACAGCGCCGCCGCCAGCGGTGCCATCGTCGCGCCCGTCGACATCGCGCCGCTGACGAGGACGGCCACCGGCCCCTGTCCGGCGCGGTGGTAGGCGAGGGAGGTGCCGTCACGCGAGACGGTCTTCTTGTCCATGCCGGTCATGTCAGTGAGACTGCCACGGCTCGGCGGACTCATTCGGTCAAAACGCCTCCGCGTCGTAGAAGCACAGGTGGTCCTTGATCCCGGCCACGTCCGGCTTCGGGTCGGGGTACGCCCACACCAGGTCCGGCGCGTCCGGCAGGGACCAGTAGGACGCCGTGCCCTTGAAGGGGCAGTACGTGTGCGTGTCGGACGGCGTCAGCAGGTCGAGGCGCACGTCCTCGGGCGGCAGGTAGTACCGCGGGGGACAGCCCGTCTCGCGGAGCACCAGGGGGCGGTCGCTCTCCGCGAGGACCTGGCCGTCGTGCACCACGCGTACGTGCTCGCCGCTCTTGTCGATCGTGATCGTGTGTCCTTGGGTCATATCGGAACAGCGCCCGGGAGTGCACGGTTCTTCCCGCGTACGGCGCCGGCTTCCCGCCCCGTACCGTTGAGCCCATGAACATCTGCGTCTTCCTCTCCGCCGCCGATCTCGACGACCGCTACACCCGTCCCGCGCGGGACTTCGCCCGGCTGATCGGCAAGGGCGGGCACAGCCTGGTCTGGGGCGGGTCCGACACCGGGCTGATGAAGGTGGTCGCGGACGGTGTGCAGGAGGCGGGCGGGCGGCTCGTCGGCGTGTCGGTCGACTTCCTGTCGGCCAAGGCGCGGCCCGGCGCGGACGAGATGGTGATCGCGCGGGACCTCGCCGAGCGCAAGAAGCTGCTGCTGGAGAAGGCCGACGCGGTCGTGATCATGGTGGGCGGCACCGGGACGCTCGACGAGGCCACCGAGATCCTGGAGCTGAAGAAGCACGGCCGGACCGACAAACCGGTGGTGCTGCTGAACACCGAGGGCTTCTACGACGGCCTCCGGCAGCAGTTCCGCCGCATGGAGGAGGACGGGTTCCTGCCCCGGCCGCTCGCCGAGCTCGTGCTCTTCGCCGAGGAGCCCGCGGGCGCGATGACGTACCTGGAGGAGTCGCCGAGCGGCCGCTGACGCCGTGGTGCGAGCATGGCGGGCATGGCTACACATGTGATCACCGGGGCCGGTTCCGGCATCGGCGCGGCCGTGGCCCGCCGGCTGCACGCGCGCGGGGACGAGCTCGTGCTGCACGTGCGCGACGCGGGCCGCGCGAAGGAACTGGCCGCCGAGTTCCCCGGTGCCCGGACGCTCGTCGGCGACCTGGCCGACCCCGACCGGCTGAGCTGGGCGTTCTCGCACCAGACGCTGCCCGACCGGGTGGACTCCCTGCTGCACGTCGCGGGCGTGGTCGACCTCGGCCCGGTCGGCGAGCTCACCCCGAGGAGCTGGCGCCACCAGCTCGACGTCAACCTGCTCGCCCCCGCCGAACTGACCCGCCTCCTCCTGCCCCAGCTGCGCGCCTCGCGCGGGCACGTGGTGTTCGTCAACTCGGGCGCGGGCCTGAACGCGGGCGCCGCCTGGTCCGCGTACGCCGCCTCCAAGCACGGCCTGAAGGCCCTGGCCGACTCCCTGCGCCAGGAGGAGCACGCGAACGGCGTCCGGGTCACCTCCGTCTACCCGGGCCGCACCGCCAGCCCCATGCAGGCCAAGGTCCACCAGCAGGAGGGCAAGGAGTACGACCCGGGGAAGTGGATCGACCCCGAGTCGGTCGCCACGACCATCGTCATGGCCCTGGACCTGCCGCGGGACGCGGAGGTCAACGACCTGACGGTCCGGCCGGGGCGGTGAGCGGACCCCGCACGCCGGGCCGGGAGTTGCGTACGCTTCCCGGGTGAGTGAGAACAGCCAGTTCACCTTCGGTGCCGCCACCGGCGTCGGGTCCATGCCGGGCGGGGACGCCCGGGAGGCCGTCAAGACCGTCACCGGCACCTTCGAGGACTTCCCCTTCCTGCCCGAGCTGCCCGCGCGTGGGCCCGGCGCCGACATGATCGGGCGGACCGCCGGGATGCTCGTCGAGCTGTACGCGCGCGTGGAGCCC
>NZ_JUJA01000085.1:62717-78617 GCF_001906585.1 Streptomyces kebangsaanensis
CTGGCGGATCGGGGACCGGCCGGGACGGGACACCAAGCGGGCGAGGTCCTGGCTCGGGGAGGACCTGGACGCCCTGGAGGAGTTCACCCAGGGCTACGAGGGTGCGCTGAAGGTGCAGGCGGTGGGGCCGTGGACGCTCGCCGCCGGCCTGGAGCTCAGGAACGGCGAGGCGGCCCTCTCCGACCCCGGGGCCTGCCGGGACCTGGCCGCCTCGCTCGCCGAGGGGCTGCGGCTCCATCTCGCGGAGGTGCGGCGGCGCGTTCCCGGCGCCCGGCTCGTCCTCCAGCTCGACGAGCCGTCCCTGACCGCCGTTCTGCGCGGGCAGGTGAGGACCGCCAGCGGCTACCGGACCCACCGCGCCGTCGACCGGCAGGTCGTGGAGGCCACGCTCCGGGACGTCCTCGGGGTGCAGACCGAGGGTCCGGTCGTGGTGCACTCCTGCGCGCCGGACGTGCCGCTCGCCCTGCTGCGCCGGGCGGGCGCCGCGGCGGTCTCCCTCGACGTCTCGCTCCTCACCGAGCGTGACGACGAGGCGATCGGGGAAGCGGTGGAGGCGGGTACCCGGCTCTTCGCGGGCGTCGTGCCCGGCACGGACGGCCCGTTGTCGGACCCTGCCGGTAGCGTCATGGGGGTCAGGACGTTGTGGCGCAGGCTGGGGCTGGAACCGGGGCTTCTCGCCGAGACGGTCACGGTCACTCCGGCGTGCGGACTCGCGGGTGCTTCCCCCGCCTACGCACGCCGGGCGCTCGCCCACTGCGTCCAGGCGGCGAGATCCCTCGCGGACAACCCAGAGTAACGGGAGGACAACACGGTGGCCGGCGACAAGCAGCAGGCGGAGACAGGGGTGCCCGCAGGGGCACGGGAGAAGCACGCGCAGCTCGCGGAGCAGGTCGAGGAGCACCGCTTCCGGTACTACGTCAAGGACGCCCCCGTCATCAGCGACGCCGAGTTCGACCAGCTCCTGCGCTCCCTGGAGGAGTTGGAGGAGGAGTACCCGGAGCTGCGCACGCCCGACTCGCCCACCCAGAAGGTCGCCGGTTCCTACGAGACGGAGTTCACCGCCGTCGAGCACCGGCAGCGGATGCTCTCCCTGGACAACACGTTCAACGACGCCGACCTCGCCGCCTGGACCGACCGCATCGCCAAGGAGCTGGGCAGCCAGGAGTACCACTTCCTGTGCGAGCTCAAGGTCGACGGACTCGCCGTCAACCTCACCTACGAGCACGGCCGGCTCACGCGCGCGGCGACCCGCGGCGACGGCCGCACCGGCGAGGACATCACGCCCAACGTCCGGACCATCGCGGAGATCCCGGACCGGCTGAAGGGCGACCGCGTCCCGGACCTCGTGGAGATCCGCGGCGAGGTCTACTTCCCGATGGAGAAGTTCGAGGGGCTCAACCGCCGTCTGGTCGAGGCCGGTGACAAGCCGTTCGCCAACCCGCGCAACGCGGCGGCGGGTTCACTGCGCCAGAAGGACCCCCGGGTCACCGCCACCCGGCCGCTGCACATGGTGGTGCACGGCATCGGCGCCCTGGAGGGCTTCAAGGGCATCGACCGCCTCTCCCACGCCTACGACCTGCTGCACGCCTGGGGCCTGCCCACCTCCCGGCACAACAAGGTGGTCGACGACCTGGAAGGCATCCGGGAGTTCATCGCGTACTACGGCGAGAACCGGCACTCGGTGGAGCACGAGATCGACGGAGTGGTCGTCAAGCTCGACGAGATCCGCCTCCAGGGCCGGCTGGGCTCCACGGCACGCGCGCCGCGCTGGGCGATCGCGTACAAGTACGCGCCCGAAGAGGTCAACACCAAGCTGATCGACATCAAGGTGGGCGTCGGCCGCACCGGCCGGGTCACGCCGTACGCGCAGGTCGAGCCGGTCACGGTGGCCGGCTCCGAGGTCGAGTTCGCCACCCTGCACAACCAGGACGTGGTCAAGGCCAAGGGTGTGCTCATCGGCGACACGGTGGTGCTGCGCAAGGCCGGTGACGTCATCCCGGAGATCCTCGGTCCGGTCGTCGACCTGCGCGACGGCGGTGAACGGGAGTTCGTGATGCCGTCACACTGCCCCGAGTGCGGTACGCGGCTCAAGCCGATGAAGGAGGGCGACGTGGACCTGCGCTGTCCCAACGCCCGTACGTGCCCGGCCCAGTTGCGGGAGCGGGTCTCCTACCTCGCGGGCCGGGAGAGCCTGGACATCGAGCACTTCGGCGAGGTGGCGGCGGCCGCGCTCACCCGCCCGCTGGAGCCGGCCGACCCGCCGCTCGTCGACGAGGGCGACCTGTTCGATCTCACGGTGGAGAAGCTGCTGCCCATCAAGGCCTACGTCCTCGATCCGGACAGCGGGCTGCCCAAGCGCGACCCGAAGACGGGCGAGGAGAAGGTCGTCACCGTCTTCGCCAACCAGAAGGGCGAGCCGAAGAAGAACACCCTGGCGCTGTTGCGGAACATCGAGGCGGCCAAGGACCGCCCGCTGGCCCGCTTCCTGAACGGACTTTCCATCCGCCACGTCGGACCGGTCGCCGCCCAGGCCCTGGCCCGCGAGTTCCGCTCCATCGACCGCATCGAGCAGGCCGGCGAGGAGGAGTTGGCGAACACCGACGGCGTGGGACCGATCATCGCCGCCGCGGTGAAGGAGTGGTTCGCCGAGGACTGGCACCGGGAGATCGTCCGCAAGTGGAAGGCCGCCGGGGTGCCGCTGGAGGACGAGAGCACCGGTGAGGACGAGGGGCCACGCCCGCTCGAAGGCCTGACGGTCGTGGTCACCGGCACCCTCGACAAGTTCACCCGGGACGGCGCCAAGGAGGCGCTGCAGAGCCGGGGAGCGAAGGTGACCGGTTCGGTTTCGAAGAAGACTTCCTTTGTGGTCGCAGGCGACAATCCCGGTTCGAAATACGACAAAGCGATGCAGCTCAAAGTTCCGGTCCTCAACGAGGACGGTTTCGGCGTCCTGTTGGAGCAGGGCCCGGACGCGGCGGCCGAAGTCGCGCTTCCGACCGGCGAGTAGTGGTTGAAGTCCCCCCGTTCGGCGCATACCAGATGCATACGGGTGGCCGGGGCGCATTCGGGCAACCGTCGACGACCGCTGCCCGTGAAAGGCTTCTGCGGCCTACTGTTGAGGTGTGCGCCTGCCATGCCCAGCTGCGGTCGGGGCATCCCCGTGCTCGCCATGAGCACGGGGAAGGGTTTTCCAGCGCGGTGCCGCCCCGTGGTCGTCGGGCAGCGGACCGCGTGGCGTGGGCACCGCCGGCTGTGAGAGGGACGGGAATGGAACCGACGGAGAGCGCCGCCCCGCACTCACGGCTGCGCCGACTGGCCGACGCCTGGCGGGGGATCCGGGGGCGGACACCGGAACGGCCGGGCGCGAAGGAACGCTCCGGCTACGTCGCCGGACAGTACACCGCGACGGAACTCCGCGCCCCCGTACCGCCGGCCGTCGGACACGCCTCCGGACTGCCGGGTGCCGAACCCGAACAGCACCGGTTCCGGCCCACATTGCCGGCGGTGGTCGTCACCGCGGCCGCCCTCGCCCTGGGCGCCGGCTCCTGCATGGCACTCACCGGCGGCCACGCGCTCTTCCCGTCCGGCACCGTCGGCTGGTCCCTGGCCGTGCTCACCGGCGTCATCGTCGGTCACCTGGTCATGCTCGGCCGGGCCCGCTGGTGGGGCGGCACCGGCTCCGGCACCGCCCTCACCCTCGCCGTGCTGCTGCTCCACGGCTGGGTGCCCGCCGGCATGGTCAGCCTCACCGTCGTCGTCCTGGTCGGCATAGCCCGCCGCCACCGCTGGCGCCAGGGCGTCGTACACGGCGCGGTGGACATCCTCGGCATCGGCGCCGGCGCCCTGGTGCTGGGCGCCCTCGGCCGCGTACCGACCGTGGAGCGCCCGTGGAACCCGGACGGCTGGACCGCGTACACCGCCCTGCAGGTGGTGCTGGTCGCCGCCGCCTACCTCGCGGTCACCCGCACCCTGCTGTGGTTCCTGCACATCTCCCGCACCGCCGGAGTGCCCACGGTCGCCCGCACCGCCCTGGTCAGACAGGGCCTGGTCGCCGTCGCCCTGCTCGGCATCGCCCCGCTGATCTGCGTCGTCGCCGTGGCCGAACCCGTCCTGCTGCCGCTGTTCGCCATCCCGCTCATCGCGCTGGACTCCACCCTGTGGATGGCCCGCGCCCGGGCCGAGGAGCAGTTGCGCGACCCGCTGACCGGGCTGCCCAACCGGCAGTGGCTGCTGGAGCGCATCTGGACCGCCCTGGACGAGGCCGAACGCATCGACGCCCGGTCCGCCCTGATGCTGATCGACCTGGACCGTTTCCGCTCGGTCAACGACACGCTCGGCCATCTCGCCGGGGACCGGCTGCTGCTGCAGATCGCCGACCGGCTGCGCCAGGCGCTGCCGCGCGGAGCGGAGGCCGCGCGGCTCGGCGGCGACGAGTTCGCCGTGCTGCTGCCGGTCGCCGACTCCACGACGTCCGCGACCCGCGTCGCGCGCGCCCTGGTCACCGCCCTCAGCTCCCCGCTCGACCTCGACGGGCTCACCCTCGTCCTGGAGGCCAGCGCCGGGGTCGCCGTCTTCCCCGACCACGCCCTGGACGCCGAGGGCATGCTGCGCCGGGCGGACGTGGCGATGTACCAGGCCAAGCGGGACCGCACGGGAGTGGAGGTCTACGAGTCCAAGCGGGACTCCAACACCCCCGACCGGCTGGGGCTGCTGGGCGACCTGCGCCGGGCCCTGGACGCCCACGAGGTCCAGCTGCACTACCAGCCCAAGGTCCGCTTCGACGGGCAGGTCGCGGGCCTGGAGGCGCTGGTGCGCTGGGTCCACCCCGAGCGCGGCAAGGTGCCGCCGGACGAGTTCATAGCGATCGCCGAGTCCTCCGGGCTGATGCCCCACCTGACGGACTACGTGCTGGAGACCGCGCTCGAACAGGTCGCCCGGTGGCGGGCGCAGGGCCTGTACGTACCGGTCGCGGTCAACGTCTCCCCGCGCGACGTGCACGTCCCCGGCTTCGCCGGCTCGGTGGCCGCCCGGCTGGCCCGGCACGGCGTCCCGGCCGGAGCGCTGCAACTGGAGATAACCGAGCACGTCCTGCTGGAGGACCCGCAGCGGGCCGCCGACACCCTGCACGCCCTGACCGGGCACGGCGTGAAGATGTCGCTGGACGACTTCGGCACCGGGTACTCCTCGCTGGTGCACCTGCGGCGGCTGCCGGTGAGCGAGCTGAAGATCGACCGCTCGTTCGTGGCCCGGCTGGCGGTCGACACCGAGGACGCCGAGATCGTGCGCTGCACCGTCGACCTCGCGCACTCCCTCGGCCTGCTCGTCGTCGCGGAGGGCGTCGAGGACGACGAGACCTGGGAGCGGCTGCGGGACCTGGGCTGCGACGCCGTACAGGGCTGGCTCGTCGCCGCCGCGATGCCCCCGGAGGAGACCACGGCGTGGCTGCGGGCGCGGGGGTCGCGCGGCTGGGTGCGCCCCGCCGCCGCGCTGCCCGCGGCGGCGGCCGACGAGTGAGCCGACCGTTTCACAGGTAGTGGTCCCGGCCCCCTAGGATTGGGCCCAAACCACACACACTCACCAGAGGAACGCTGCATGCCTGGCATCACGCGCGAGGAGGTCGCCCACCTCGCCCGGCTGGCGCGTCTGGAGCTGAAGCCCGAAGAGCTCGACCACTTCGCGGGACAGCTGGACGACATCATCGGCGCGGTGGCCCGCGTCAGCGAGGTCGCCGACCAAGACGTACCGCCGACCTCCCACCCGCTGCCGCTGACCAACGTCATGCGCGCGGACGAGGTCCGTCCGTCGCTCACCCCCGAGCAGGCGCTCTCCGGAGCCCCGGCCCAGGAGCAGCAGCGTTTCAAGGTGCCGCAGATCCTGGGGGAGGAGTAAGCAATCATGACGGACATCATCAGGCTCACCGCCGCCGAGACCGCCGAGAAGATCGCCTCCGGCGAGCTCACGGCCGTCGAGGTCACCGAAGCCCACCTCGCCCGGATCGAGGCCGTCGACGAGAAGGTGCACGCCTTCCTGCACGTCGACCGCGAGGGCGCCCTCGCCCAGGCCCGCGCCGTCGACGAGAAGCGCGAGCGCGGGGAGAAGCTGGGCCCGCTGGCCGGCGTTCCCCTCGCGCTGAAGGACATCTTCACCACCGAGGGCGTGCCGACCACCGTCGGCTCCAAGGTCCTCGAGGGCTGGATCCCGCCGTACGACGCGACCCTCACCCAGCGGCTCAAGGCCGCCGACGTGGTGATCCTCGGCAAGACCAACATGGACGAGTTCGCCATGGGGTCCTCCACCGAGAACAGCGCCTACGGCCCGACCGGCAACCCCTGGGACCTCACCAGGATCCCCGGCGGCTCCGGCGGCGGGTCGAGCGCCGCGCTCGCCTCCTTCCAGGCCCCGCTCGCCATCGGCACCGACACCGGCGGCTCCATCCGCCAGCCGGCCGCCGTCACCGGCACGGTCGGCGTGAAGCCGACGTACGGCGCGGTCTCCCGCTACGGCATGGTCGCCTTCTCGTCCTCCCTCGACCAGGGCGGCCCCTGCGCCCGCACGGTCCTGGACGCGGCCCTGCTGCACGAGGTGATCGCCGGGCACGACCCGCTCGACTCCACCTCCATCGACGAGCCGGTCCCGCCGGTCGTCGAGGCCGCCCGCAACGGCAGCGTCGAGGGCATGCGCGTCGGCGTCGTCAAGCAGTTCCGCGGCGAGGGCTACCAGGCCGGCGTCGTCCAGCGCTTCGACGAGGCCGTGGAGCTGCTGAAGGAGCTGGGCGCCGAGATCGTCGAGCTGGACTGCCCGTCCTTCGACCTGGCCCTGTCGGCGTACTACCTGATCGCGCCGTCCGAGTGCTCCTCCAACCTGGCCCGCTTCGACGGCCTGCGCTACGGTCTGCGCGCCGGCGACGACGGCAGCCGCTCCGCCGAGGAGGTCACCTCCCTCACCCGTGAGGAGGGCTTCGGCGCGGAGGTCAAGCGCCGGATCATGCTGGGTACGTACGCGCTGAGCTCCGGCTACTACGACGCGTACTACGGCAGCGCCCAGAAGGTCCGCACCCTCATCAAGCAGGACTTCGACAAGGCGTTCGAGCAGGTCGACGTGATCGTCTCCCCGACGACCCCGACCACCGCCTTCGCGATCGGCGAGCGCGCCGACGACCCGATGGCGATGTACCTCGCCGACCTGTGCACCATCCCGACCAACCTGGCGGGCAACGCGGCCATGTCCCTGCCCTGCGGTCTCGCCCCCGAGGACAACCTCCCGGTCGGCCTGCAGATCATCGCCCCGGTGATGAAGGACGACCGCCTGTACAAGGTGGGTGCCGCCGTCGAGGCCGCCTTCGTGGAAAAGTGGGGGCATCCGCTGCTCGAGGAGGCTCCGTCGCTGTGAGCAAGGCACTGCAGAAGGCCAAGGGCTTCAAGAAGTCCAAGTCCGGTACGTACCTGTCCATGGCCACCACCGCGTTCGGCGCGTTCGGTGTCGCCAAGCAGATCAAGAAGGCCCGCGTCGAACACGACACGCTGCGTCTGATCGACGCCACCGTGTCCGCCGTCGCGATCGTCACCGGCCTCGCCATCCTCTACCGCGAGCTGAAGCGGCTGGGCGACGACGACGTCCTGCTGGGCTGAGAGGGAAGTTTTCACCGTGACCACCACGACCGACCTGGTGTCGTACGAGGACGCCCTGGCGTCGTACGACCCCGTCATGGGCCTCGAGGTCCATGTCGAACTCGGCACCAAGACCAAGATGTTCTGCGGCTGTTCGACCGGGCTCGGCGCCGACCCGAACACCCAGACCTGCCCGGTCTGCCTCGGCCTGCCCGGCGCGCTCCCGGTCGTCAACGCGACCGGCGTGGAGTCCGCCATCAAGATCGGTCTCGCGCTGAACTGCGAGATCGCCGAGTGGTGCCGCTTCGCCCGGAAGAACTACTTCTATCCGGACATGCCGAAGAACTTCCAGACCTCCCAGTACGACGAGCCGATCGCCTTCGACGGCTACCTCGACGTCCAGCTGGAGGACGGCGAGGTCTTCCGCGTGGAGATCGAGCGCGCCCACATGGAGGAGGACACCGGCAAGTCCACCCACGTGGGCGGCGCCACCGGCCGTATCCACGGCGCGTCCCACTCCCTGCTGGACTACAACCGCGCCGGCATCCCGCTGATCGAGATCGTCACCAAGCCGATCACCGGTGCCGGCGAGCGCGCCCCCGAGGTCGCCAAGGCGTACGTCCGTGAGCTGCGCGAGCTCATCCGGGCTCTCGGCGTGTCCGAGGCCCGGATGGAGATGGGCCAGATGCGCTGTGACGTGAACCTGTCGCTGATGCCCAAGGGCGCCGACAAGTTCGGCACGCGCTCGGAGACGAAGAACGTCAACTCGCTCCGGTCCGTCGAGCGCGCGGCCCGCTACGAGATCCAGCGCCACGCCGCCGTGCTCTCCGGCGGCGGCACGGTGATCCAGGAGACCCGCCACTTCCACGAGGACACTGGGTCGACGACCTCGGGCCGGGTGAAGGAGGAGGCCGAGGACTACCGGTACTTCCCGGAGCCGGACCTGGTGCCGGTGGCCCCGTCGCGCGAGTGGGTCGAGGAGATCCGCGCCGTGCTGCCGGAGCTGCCGCTGGTGCGCCGCAACCGGCTCCGCGAGGAGTGGGCGATCTCGGCCACCGACATGCAGGCGATCCTCAACGCCGGCGCACTGGACCCGATCGTCGCCACGATCGAGGCCGGTGCCGACGCGGCCTCCGCCCGCAAGTGGTGGATGGGCGAGCTCGCCCGTGCCGCCAACGAGTCCGGCAAGGCCCTGGACGAGCTCGCGATCACGCCGGCGCAGGTCGCCCGGGTCACCGAGCTGGTCGCCAAGGGTGATCTGAACGACAAGCTGGCCCGCCAGGTCATCGAGGGCGTTCTCGCCGGCGAGGGCACCCCGGACGAGGTCGTCGACAAGCGCGGCCTGAAGGTCGTCTCCGACGAGGGCGCGCTGACCGCCGCCGTCGACGAGGCCATCGCCGGCAACCCGGCCGTCGCGGACAAGATCCGCGGTGGCAAGGTGGCCGCGGCCGGTGCCCTGGTCGGCGCGGTCATGAAGGCCACCCGCGGCCAGGCCGACGCGGCCCGCGTCAAGGAGCTGATCCTGCAGAAGCTGGGCGTCGGCGAGGGCTGAGCCGGCTCTCGCGCACCACGCCGCGGGGGGTGCACCGGATCCGGTGCACCCCCCGCGGCGTGCCGTCACAAGGGGCACGCCCAACCCCGCGTCAGGGCCGCCGGCCGCAGGCGCTACGCTCGCCCGCCATGAGTGGACGCGCCGATTCCGATACGCACCCCGAGATATCCGAGGCCGACGCCGTCCAGGCCGCCGCGGTGCGGGACGACGCCGACGACACCGAGGACGCGGAGGACAGAGCCGGGGACGAGGTCGAGAACGACGGCGAGGGCGGCAGAGAGGACGATGGCGAGGACGACGACGAGAGCGACGCCGAGGACGAGGAGGAGGACCCCGCCCAGGTCGCGCGCCGCGCCCGCTGGACCGCGTCCGGCGCCGGTGCGCTGCTGACGCTCGCCGGACTCGCCGCGGCGCTGCTGCGGCTCACCGGCCCGGCCCCCGCGCTCGTCCCGGCCGCCTACGCGATCGGTGCCGCCGTCTGCGCCCTCGCGGCCTTCCTCGGCTCCCGCGGCCGCACCCGGCGTGCGCTGTGGCTGCTGATCGCCGGGGTGATGGTGATGGCGCTCGGCGATCAGTTCGACTGAGTGGCCGGCTGCCCTGTGAATTGGGTCGCACTCATGTGAATAAAGCCACGAACGAGGCAAACGATCATATTTGCCTGCAAGAGTGGCTTCAGATTGCTCATGCGTTCTTTGCGGGCCGTTCCGATCATGGACGACTGTTCCCGGTCAAAGATCCACATACCCCCTGGGAGCACGTTCGTGGCAGCCCTAGCACGCTGGTGTGTCCGGCACCGCCTCGTCGTCGTACTGCTCTGGATCCTCGCCCTCGGCGGGGTCACCACGGCCGCCTCCGTCACCGGCTCGGCGTACTCCAACGACTACGAGGTCCCCGGCACCGAGTCGGGCCGCGCCACCCAGCTGCTCCGGGAGGGCTTCCCCGGACTCGGCGGCGACAGCGACACCGTCGTCTGGCACACCACGGCCGGCACCGTGCGCGCCGCCGACGTCGAGCAGACGATGACCCGCACCCTGGACCGGATCGCCGCCCTGCCCCAGGTGGCCTCCGTGACCAGCCCCTACAAGGGCCAGGGGGCGCACCAGGTCAGTCGCGACGGACACACCGCGTACGCCACGGTCACCTTCACCCACGAGGCCCAGGACATCACCGAGCCCGAGGCGCAGGCCGTGGTCTCGGCCGCCAAGGCCGCCGAGACCGACGGGCTCCAGGTGGAGCTCGGCGGCGGCGCGATCGGGGTCACGAAGGCCCCCGGCGGGCACCTCGCCGAGGTCGTCGGCGTGGCCGTGGCCGGGGCGGTGCTCCTGCTCGCGTTCGGCTCGCTCGCCGCCGCCCTGCTGCCCCTCGCCACCGCCCTGGTGAGCGTCGGCACCGCCCACGCCGCCATCGAGCTCCTCGGCCACACCATGACGGTCGCCGACTTCGCGCCCATGCTGGGCATGCTGATCGGGCTCGGCGTCGGCATCGACTACGCGCTGTTCATCGTCACCCGGCACCGGCGCGGACTGAAGCGCGGACTCGGCGTCACCGAGGCGGCCACGAACGCCGTCGCCACCACCGGACGGGCCGTCGTCTTCGCGGGTGCCACCGTTTGCATCGCCCTGCTCGGCATGCTGATCCTGCGGCTGGGCTTCCTCAACGGGGTGGCGGTCGCCGCCTCGGTGACCGTGGTCCTGACCGTCGCGGCCTCGGTGACCCTGCTGCCCGCCCTGCTGTCCTTCATCGGCCCGCGCGCCCTGAGCCGTCGCGAGCGGCGCCGGCTGGCCGAGAACGGTCCCGAACCGGAGCTGCCCACCGGGTTCGCCGCCCGCTGGTCGGCCTTCGTCGAACGCCACCCCAAGCTGCTCGGCGCCGTCGCCCTCGTCGTGATCACCGTGCTCGCCCTGCCCACGCTCTCCCTCCGCCTGGGCACCTCCGACCAGGGCAACGACCCCGGCACGGCCACCACCCGCAAGGCGTACGACCTCATAGCCGAGGGCTTCGGCCCCGGCGTCAACGGGCCGCTCACGCTGGTGACCCGCGTGGACGGGGCCGACGCCAGGCTCGCCCTCGACAACCTCGACGCCACCCTGCGCACCACCGAGGGCGTCGCCGCGGTGACCCCGGCGACCTACAACACCGGCGGCACCACCGCCTACCTGACCGTCGTCCCCGACTCCGCGCCCCAGTCGCAGCGCACCAGCGAGCTCGTCGACCGGCTGCGCACCGAGGTGCTGCCGCGCGCCCAGACCGGCACCTCGCTCGACCTGCAGGTCGGCGGGGTCACCGCCGGATACGACGACTTCGCCCAGGTGATCATCGGCAGACTGCCGCTGTTCGTCGGCGTGGTCGTCGGCCTCGGCTGCGTCCTGCTGCTGCTCGCCTTCCGGTCCGTCGGCATCCCCCTGAAGGCCGCCGCGATGAACGTCGCCGCCGTCGCCGCCGCCTTCGGGGTCGTCGTCGCGATCTTCCAGTGGGGCTGGGGCAGCGAGCTCCTGGGCCTCGGCCGGGCCGGACCCATCGAGCCCTTCCTTCCCGTGATCATGGTCTCGGTGCTCTTCGGGCTGTCCATGGACTACCAGGTCTTCCTGGTCAGCCGGATGTACGAGGAGTGGCTGGAGACCGGCGACAACCGGCGGGCCGTCCGCGTCGGCCTCGCCGAGACCAGCCGGGTGATCAACTCCGCCGCGGTCATCATGATCTCGGTCTTCCTCGCCTTCGTGCTCGGCGGCGACCGGGTGATCGCCATGTTCGGCATCGCGCTCGCCGCCGCCGTCGCCCTGGACGCGTTCGTCCTGCGCACCCTGCTCGTGCCCGCTCTGATGCACATGCTCGGCCGCGCCAACTGGTGGCTGCCGCGGCCACTGGACCGGGTGCTGCCCCGGATCAGCATCGAGCCGCCCGAGTGCCGCGCCGCCCATGAGAAGATCACGGACGTCGTGGAGGCACTGGCGAAGGAGCCACAGCAGGATGTACGCGATATCCCTGGGTGACGACGGAGCCGAACTGCGACCGCTGGAGCCCTGGCACGCCGCGGAGTTCCTCGCGCACCTGGACCGGGGGCGGGAGTTCATCACCCGGCACATCCCGTTCGGGGCGAACGCCACGGACCTCGGCTCCGCCCGCGCGACCCTGCAGGCGTACGCCGACAAGCGCGCCGCCGACAGCGGCTTCCTGCACGGGCTGTGGCTGGAGGGCAAGCTGGTCGGCGGGCTGCTGTTCCGCGTCTTCGACGCGGCGACCGGCACCTGCGAGATCGGCTGCTGGCTGGAGCCGGCCGGCACCGGACGGGGGCTCGTCACGCGCGGGGCGCGGGTGCTCGTCGACTGGGCGTTCGACGAGCGCGGCATGCACCGCGTGGAGTGGCACGCGTCGTCGGCCAACGAGGCGAGCGTCAAGGTGGCGCGGCGGCTGGGGATGATCCGCGAGGGCGTGCTCCGTGAGAGCTTCCCCTACCGGGGCGTACGCCAGGACACGGAGGTGTGGGCGGTCCTCGCCCCCGAGTGGCGCGAGGCACGCGCGTGTGGCGGCCGGTGACGGCCACCGGGTGCCTCACCAGGCTTCCCACAGTGCCTCACGGCCGTTCTGAGGACCCTCCGCACGCGTCTAAGGCCCCTGCGCCGCGGGAAGATGCGGAACTCTCCCGATGTGGCCGGCCCCCCTGGGAGAGGAAGGTGGAGGCATCGCCGGAAGCGATGCCGAAAACCACCTCTCACCAGGGAGACGTCATGTTCCACCTCGAGCTCCACCAGCAGCGCGTCACCGAGCTCTACCGCCGCGCCGAGCAGGACCGGCTGGTCCGCGAGGCCCTGAGCGCCCGCCGTGCCGCGCGCCGCACAGCCGCCCGGCGAACCCCCGAGGCGGAGCCTCATACCCACAGCCCCCGCCGGCACCGGTTCACCCACGCGGCATGAACGTGGTGGCGCGGACCGGGAAAACCGGTGCCGCGCCGTCGGACCCGCATGCGATGCTCGGGGCTGTGGAGAACAGGTCCGTCAGTCCGGTGTTCGTCGGCCGCGCCGACGAGTTGAGCACGTTGCACGACGCGCTCTCCCGCGCCACCGCGGGAGAGCCGCAGGCGTTGCTGCTCGGAGGTGAGGCGGGCGTCGGAAAGACCCGCCTGATCGAGGAGTTCGCCGGCGCCGCCGCCCGCCGGAGCGCCGTCGTGGCCCTCGGCGGCTGCGTGGAGATCGGCGCCGACGGGCTGCCGTTCGCCCCCTTCTCCACCGCCCTGCGCGCCCTGCGCCGCGAACTGCCCGACGAGTTCACCGCCGCGGCCGCCGGGCAGGAGGAGGAACTCGCCCGGCTGGTGCCCGAACTCGGCGAGCCTCCCGCCGCGCGGAGCACGGGCCGGTACGACGAGGAGGGCATGGCCCGCCTCTTCGAACTCACCGCCCGGCTGCTGGAGCGCGTCGCCGCCGACCACACCGTCGTCGTGGTCCTGGAGGACCTGCACTGGGCCGACGCCTCCACCCGGCACCTGCTCGCCTACCTCTTCCGCACCCTGCGCACCGGCCGCCTCCTGGTCCTGGCCACCTACCGTTCCGACGACGTCCACCGCCGCCACCCGCTGCGGCCCCTGCTCGCCGAACTCGACCGGCTGCGCACGGTCCGCCGCCTCGAGCTCGCCCGGTTCACCCGCCAGGAAGTGGGCCGTCAGATCGCCGGCATCCTGGCCACCGAACCGGACCCCGCCCAGGTCGACGAGATCTTCGAACGCTCCGACGGCAACGCCTTCTTCGTCGAGGAGCTCGCCGTCGCCGTCCACGAGCGCTGTTGCCCCGGTCTCCGCGCATCCCTGCGCGACCTGCTCCTCGTCCGGGTCGAGACGCTGCCCGAGCCCGCCCAGCGGATCGCCCGGATCGCCGCCGAGGGCGGGTCCACCGTCGAGCACCGACTGCTCGCCGCCGTGGCCCGGCTCGCCGAGGACGACCTCATCGAGGCGCTGCGGGACGCGGTGAACGCCAACATCCTGATCGCCGCCCGCACCGGCGACGGCTACCGCTTCCGGCACTCCCTGGTCCGCGAGGCCGTCAGCGACGACCTGCTGCCCGGCGAGCGCTCACGCCTGAACCGCCGTTACGCCGAGGCCCTGGAGGCCGACCCGACCCTCGTCCCCGCCGACCAGCGCGTCATGCGACTGGCCAGCTACTGGCACCACGCCCACGACCCGGCCAAGGCCCTGCCCGCCGTCCTCGACGCCTCCGTCGCGGCCCGCGCCCGGCACGCCTACAGCGAGCAACTGGGTCTGCTGGAGCGGGCGATGGAGCTGTGGGACGCCGCACCGCAGGACGTGCGCTCCAGGCTGCGCCTCGTCG
The DNA here is from genome assembly GCF_001906585.1 of Streptomyces kebangsaanensis. GTDB lineage: Bacteria > Actinomycetota > Actinomycetes > Streptomycetales > Streptomycetaceae > Streptomyces > Streptomyces kebangsaanensis. The sequence goes on from NZ_JUJA01000085.1 coordinate 77,192, forward strand.
ACTACACCGTGACGTACTCCCCGTGCGGCTGCGACCCGGCGACCACCCCGCTGACCTACCTCGACCTGATGGCCGAGGCCGCCGTCGCCGGCCGCTTCTGCGGGGAGCGGGACCGCTCCATGAAAATCATCAAGCGGGCGCTACGTCTCCTGGAGGACGAGAACGACCCCCTGCGGGCCGCCTGGTTCTGGGTCCAGCGCTCCTGGCTGGCCCAGGCGAAGGCTCACGGCGACGGCTGGCGGGAACTGGGCACCGCGCAGGAGCTGGTGCGCGGACTGCCGCCGTCCGAGGTGCACGCCGAGGTGCTGGCCAACGTCGCCAACTGGTCCATGGTGCACGTGCCGGGTCCCGACGCCTTCTCCGCCGCCGAACGGGCCGTGGAGTACGCGCGCATGGTCGGTGCCCGCGAGATCGAGATGACCGCGCGGCTCACCCTCGGCAGCCTCATGGTCCAGGCCGGCGACGTCGAGGCGGGCCTCGCCGAGATGTACGAGGTCAACAGGCGCACCGTCGCCGACGGCATCGCCGCCGTCGCCGGCCGGTCCTACGTCAACCTGCCCTCCGAACTGGAGTCCGTCGGCCGCTCCCGCGAGGCCGTGCCGCTCATGGAGGAGGGGATCGCCTTCACCCGGCGCTTCGGCCTGCTGAACAGCGAGGCCTGGGTGTGGGGCAACCTCGCCGAGTCGCTGTTCACCCTGGGCCGCTGGGAGGAGGCCGCCGAGGCGGCGTCCCGGTCCCGGCACGTCGAGCAGAGTGCCAAGCCGCGCGGTTTGCACGCCCGGATCCGCGCCGAACTCGCCCTCGAACGCGGCGACCTCGCCGAAGCATCCGAGCAACTGGCAGGCGCCCGGGAGCACTTCGGCACCCACGACTGCGCTCCCCAGCACTCCCTGCCGTTGTCCCGCATCGCGATCGGCGTCGCCGCGGGCGAGGGCCGCCTGCTGGACGCCCGCGCCGAACTCCAGCGCGTCCTGGAGGCCGGCTTCCCGCCCGGCACCCAGTGCTACGGCTGGCCCCTGCTGCTGACCGCCGCCACCGTGGAGACCGGCGCGGCCGGACTGCCCGTCGCCGGCCCGGGACGCCCCGAGACCCTCGAACGCATCCGCCGGGCCGCCAAGTCGCTGGCCGCCAACGTGCCCGTCTGGCAGGCGTACGAACGCTGGGTGCGTGCCGAACTGCTGCGCGCCGAGGGCCACGGCCGGCCGGAGGACTGGGCGGAGATCGTCGCAGCCTTCGAGGCGCTGGAGCGTCCCTACGACCTCGCCCGCGTCCGCTGCCGCCTGGCCGAGGCGCTGCTCGCGGCCGACGAGGACCAGCGGGACCGCGCCACCGAACTGCTGCGTCTGGCCCACGCCGTCGCTGAGCACCTGCGCGCCCGCCCGCTCGTCGACTCCGTCGCCCTGCTCGCCCGCCGCGCCCGCCTCAC
>NZ_JUJA01000085.1:78646-94866 GCF_001906585.1 Streptomyces kebangsaanensis
GACCCCGCCGAGTCCCTGGGCCTGACCAGCCGCGAACGCGACGTCCTGCGCCTGGTCTCCGCCGGCCGCACCAATCGCCAGATAGCCGAGGAACTCTTCATCTCCCCCAAGACGGCCAGCGTCCACGTCTCCAACATCCTCGCCAAACTGGGTGTCTCGGGCCGCGGGGAAGCAGCGGCGGTGGCCCACCGGCTGGGCCTGTTCCCCCCGGGGGCCGGAGACCGGCTGGTCGTGGGGTGAGGCATGCCGGGAGGGACTCGTCTCCGAGGAGGGCGCCGTGCCACACGTGACCGGGTTCACCGAGCACGCCGCGCGGCAACGCGACGCACTCCCCGAGGACCGGTGCGAAAAGCTGGAACGCGGCCTGCCGAAGCTCACCGAGGATCCGTTCACGCCCGTCTCGCGAGCCGTTGGCGGAGGCGGCAGGCGAGCCGTCGCCCTCACGCCTCGGCCGATCGTCCACTACGCGGTTCACGAGACGGCGTCGCTCCTGCTGTCGGTGGCGCGTTTCCGTCATCTCCTCGTCGAGGAGGAGCAGAGGGCCGCCACGAGGCCGGGGAGGAAGCCATGTTCAACGTCTTCGAGGAACTGTTCGCGCCCGGACGCAAGCACACCCGGGACGAGAAGAAGCGGCTGGAGCTGACGCGGGAGGACGTGGGGGACAACGATCCCGGGCGGGGGCCGATCGACCTCGCGTCCGGGAAGGTGGTCGTACGGCCGCCCGGGGCTCACTCGGGGGAGGACGGGGCCGGCGAGGGGTGAAGGGCGGGGGCTACTTCACCTCCAGTTCCAGGATGCGGTCGTCGCCCTTCTTCGGGTTGCCGCGGCCGTCCGTGTTGCTGGTGGTCAGCCAGAGCTTGTCGCCACCCGCCGGGACCACCGTGCGCAGGCGGCCGAACTCGCCGGACAGGAACGCCTGGGGCGCCGCGGAGGCCTCCGTGCCCTTCAGGGGGATGCGCCACAGGCGCCGGCCCTGGAGGCCGGCCATCCAGATGGAGCCCTCGGCGTAGGCGATGCCGCTGGGGGAGGCCACGTCCGTGTGCCACTCGGCGACGGGGTTGTGGAACTTCGGGTCGTCGGACCTGCCCTCCGCGTCCGGCCAGCCGTAGTTGTCGCCCGGCTTGATCGCGTTCAGCTCGTCCCAGGTCGCCTGGCCGAACTCCGAGGCGAACAGGCGCTGCTTGTCGTCCCAGGCCAGGCCCTGCACATTGCGGTGGCCGTAGGAGTACACCGGGGAGCCGGGGAACGGGTTGCCCGGGGCCGGCTCGCCCTCCGGGGTCAGCCGCAGGATCTTGCCGCCCAGGGACTTCCGGTCCTGGGCCAGCCCCCGGTCGCCGGTCTCGCCCGTGCCCACGTACAGCATCCGGTCGGGGCCGAAGGCGATCCGGCCGCCGTTGTGGATGAATCCCTTGGGGATCCCCTTGAAGATCGTGTCGGGGGCGCCCAGCTGCTGTCCGGCCGGCTTCCTGGCGTCGTACAGCATCCGGACGACGCGGTTGTCCGAGGCCGAGGTGAAGTAGGCGTAGATCATGTGGTCGGAGGCGAAGTCGGGGGAGAGCGCGATGCCCAGCAGGCCGCCCTCGCCCTCCGGCGCCACCCCGGGCACCGTGCCCAGCTCGGTCTTCTTCCCCGTCCTCTCGTCCACGCGCGTGATCGTCGCCTTGTCGCGCGAGGAGACGAGCAGACCGCCGCCGGGGATCGGTGCCAGCCCCCACGGCGAGTTCAGCCCCTCCGCGACCGTACGCAGCACCTTCACCGAGCCCTTGGCCGGCGGCGTGCTCTCCCCGGGCGCCTGTCCGGAGGACGAGGACGCCGCCGGCGTACGGCCGGGCGCCACGGCCTCCCCACCGGCCGACGCGCCCCCGGAGGAGCATCCGGCCGTCAACAGCAGGGCGGTGGCCAGTACGCCCGTCACCACTCGACGTTGCACGATCTTCGTCCCTTCGACGCGGCGGGTCCTACCTGTCATACCCCGTCCGCGCCCTCCAGGGTTCCCGAACCCCCGGAACCGATGCCCGTCGGCCCGAGGCCCGCCGGCCCGAGGCCCGTCGACCGGGCGTCCACCGAGCCGGACGCCCGCGCCCGCCGCCGCGCACCCTCAGTCCCACGACCTCAGTCCCACGACCTCCGTGCCGCCGGCAGCCGGCCCAGTTCCGCCAGGTCCTGCGGCGTCAGGCGCAGCGCCGCCGCGCCCGCGTTCTCCCTCACCCAGTGTTCCCGCTTGGCGCCCGGCACCGGGATCACGTGGCGTCCCTGGGCCAGTACCCACGCCAGGGCCACCTGGGCGGGGGTGACGTGCTCGCCGTGGCGCTCGGCCGTTCGCCGCAGGCCGGCCACGATCGGCTGGTTTGCGGCCATCATCTCGGCGGTGAAACGGGGATGGCGGGCACGTACGTCGTCCGGTTCGAAGCCCTCGCCGGGGACGAGTGTGCCGGTCAGGAAGCCGTTGCCGAGGGGCATCGCGGCCAGGAGGCCGACCCCGCGCGCCTCGCACCAGGGCAGCAGCGACTCCAACGCCTCCGGCGACCACACCGACAGCTCGGCCTGCACCGCGCTCACCGGGAAGACCTGCTGCACCCGCTCCAACTGGCGGATCGTTCCGTCGTACAGCCGCGCCCCGGACCGGCGCCGGCCGCGCGCACCCACCGCGCACAGCCCCAGCGCCCGCACCTTCCCGGCCCGCACCAGCTCCGCCATCGCCCCCCAGGTCTCCTCGACCGGGACCTCGGGGTCGGCGCGGTGCAGCTGATAGAGGTCGATCACGTCCGTCTGCAGCCGACGGAGCGAGGCGTCGCAGGCCCGCCTCACATAGCCGGGACGGCCGTTGGCCACGAGGTGCTGATCACCCACCAGCAGACCGACCTTCGTCGAGACGAAGGCCTCGGACCGCCGCTCCTTCAACGCCCGCCCCACCAGCAGCTCGTTGGTGAACGGGCCGTACATGTCGGCCGTGTCCAGGAGCGTCGAGCCCAGATCCAGCGCCCGGTGCACGGCCCTGAGCGACTCCGCCCCCCGCTGCCGCGACGCGCTGTACGCCCAGCTCATCGGCATGCACCCCAGTCCTACGGCTCCCACCGCGAGTGCCGCCGCGCCGATCGTCCTGCGCTCCACTTGGCCGTAACCCTCCCTCTCTCGGGGTCCACCAACCTAACCTCTGCCTCCCCACGCCCCTGGCATAGCCTCCTGACCATGACTGCTGACGTATGGCTGCCCATCCCGCCGGACGAGATCGAGGGGCTTCCGCAGGGGCCCGCCTACCGCTTCTGGGACGGCGCCGAGGAGTTCCCCGCGGACCCCGCCGACTGCGTCTTCTACGTCGTGCCGTACATGAAGCCCAGTGACATCGGCGTACGCCCCATGCCGCACATGAGTTCCCTGCGGGTCGTACAGACGCTGTCCGCGGGCACCGACCACGTGGAGCCGGGCCTGCGGCACCTGTCCCCGGGCGTACGGCTGTGCAACGCGCGCGGAGTGCACGAGGCGAGCACGGCGGAGCTCGCCCTGACGCTCGTCCTGGCCTCGCTGCGCGGCATCCCCGGCTTCGTGAGGGCCCAGGACCGGGGCGAGTGGCAGGGAGGTTTCCATCCGGCCCTCGCCGACAAGAACGTGCTCATCGTCGGCTACGGCTCCATCGGCGCCGCCATCGAGGACAGGCTCGCGCCCTTCGAGCTCGCGCGGGTGGCGCGTGTGGCGCGCTCCAGGCGCACCACGGCGCGCGGTCCGGTGCTTCCGCTCACCGATCTGCCCTCCCTGCTCCCGGAAGCCGATGTCGTCGTCCTGTCCACACCCTTGACAGAGGCCACGCGCGGACTGGTGAACGCCGACTTCCTCGCCCGGATGAAGGACGGCGCGCTGCTGGTGAACGTCGCGCGCGGACCCGTCGTCGACACCAAGGCGCTGCTCACCGAGCTGGACAGCGGCCGCCTCACCGCCGCCCTCGACGTCACCGACCCCGAGCCGCTGCCCCCGGGGCACCCTCTGTGGCACGCGCCGGGCGTGCTGATCAGCCCCCACGTCGGCGGCCCCACGTCCGCCTTCCTGCCGCGCGCCAAGCGGCTTCTGACGGACCAGTTGCGCCGTTTCGTGAACCAGGAGCCGCTCGCCAACGTGATCCTGACAACGGGCGCGGCAAGCGCGTAGTCCGCTTCCGGTACCGTCCGCGACCTCTCGGACGCGGTGCGTGCCCACGCCCCCTTGTTGGTCACGGAGCGTAGAGGAACTATGTCCCTGAGTGACGAGACTGGTGTATCGTCCCGACAGGGGCTGCGCCGCGCACCGTTCGGCGCCGGGGACGGACATTTCAGACTGCGAGGGGGGCGACGGACGATGCACGGCCCATGGACGAACGATCCGACGCGGCGGGGCCGCCGCCAAAGGCCCTGGCACACGGCCGCGCACAGACGCGGCCGGCACAGCGGCCATCACCACCACCGCAGGCCCGGCGGCCGCCGGAGGCCGGCACACCGGGACCCCCGGGACCCGGCAGCGCGGACCAGGAGGCTCCGGTGAGCCCGCCACTGCCCGCCCTGACCGTGCTCGACGGCGCACTGCGGAGCCCGTCTTCGCCGGGGACGCCGCTGTCCCGGCCGTCGGCCGCCGCCGGCCGTACGGGACTGGCTCCGCAACTCCTGGTGGCGCTGATGTGCGCGGGCTACGCCGTCGGCTCCGCGTGCGGCTGGGGTTCGAGCGAGGTCGCGCTGGTCATGGGAGACTTCGGGCTGAGCGCCGCGGCCGGCGCGGCCGCCGTCTCCTGCGCCCTGTACACGCGCAGCCGCCGCGTCCGGTTTCGAACCGCCTGGCTGCTGTTCGCCCTCTCCTCGGCGATGGCGGCCCTGGGCAACGCGGTCTGGGGATGGTACGAGGTCGTCCTCGACCGGCACGTGCCCAGCCCCAGCTACGCCGACCTGTTCTTCCTGTGCTTCGCACCGCCCGCGATCGTCGGCCTGCTGGTGCTCGCCAAACGGCCGGTGACGAAGACCGGGTGGGTGTGCCTGGCACTGGACGCCTGGCTGATCGGGGGCTCGCTGCTCACGCTGTCGTGGAGCATCGCGCTGGCTCAGGCGGCCAGGTTCGACGGTCCGAGCGTCGCGCACACCGCGCTCTCGCTGGCGTACCCGCTGCTGGACATCGTCCTGGTCAGCATGGTGCTCGCGCTGCACTTCCGGCGCTCCGCGGTCAACCGCACCGCCGTGAACACGGCGGTCGGCGCGCTCGCCCTGACCGTGCTGTGCGACGCCCTGTTCACCTCGCCGCTGCTGCACCACAGCTACCGCTCCGGGCAGCTGCTCGACGCCGGCTGGTTCGCCGGCTCACTGCTCCTGGCGTACGCCCCCTGGGCCGCGCCCCACTCCGGACGGACGACCGCCGAGCGGCACGACGACGCGCACCGGCACGACGCGCACCGGTACGACGACGTGGAGCAACCCCACGCGGACCAACCCCACGCGGACCCGCACGAGGCGGACCAGTACGCCGCCGACGGCCACACACGCGCGGCCGACGCGCACGCGCGCGCCGACGGCCACAGCCGCGCGGTGCACGGGGACGTGCCCGACCGGCCCCCGATCGCGCGCGCCGCCCACCACCTCCCGCCGCTCGAGCCGGGCGGTGACCACGACCGGTATCCGACCAGCCGGCCCCTCGCCGCCCTCACCCCGTACCTGGCCGCCGCCGTGTGCACGCTGGGAGTCCTCTACAACGTGCTCAACGGCCACAGCGTCGACCGCGTGGTGCTGATCACCGCGGGCGCCGTCGTGCTGGCCCTCGTCGTGCGCCAGGGCATCGTGCTGCGCGACAACATCGCCCTCACCCGGGAGCTGGCCCAGCAGGAGAACCACTTCCGCTCCCTGGTGCAGGGCTCCAGCGACGTCATCATGATCGCCGCGCCCAACGGCATCCTGCGGTACGTCTCCCCGGCCGCCGCCGGGGTGTACGGGCGGCCCGCGGAGGAACTGATCGGCACCGAGCTGGCCGGTCTCATCCACCCGGAGGACCTGGGCTGCGTGGTGCACGAGGTGCGCCGCTTCCTGGTCGCGAGCCCCCTGCAGGAGCCCACCACGCGCATCGAGTGCCGCTTCCGGTCCGGTGACGGCGGCTGGCTCAACGTGGAGTCGACCGTCAACCGCCACCACGGCGGCCTCATCTTCAACAGCCGGGACGTGACCGAGAGAGTGCGCCTGCAGGCGCAGCTCCAGCACAACGCCGAGCACGACCCGCTCACCGACCTGCCCAACCGCGCGCTGTTCACCCGGCGCGTGCAGCAGGCCCTGTCCGGCCGCCGCTCCACCGACCGCGGCACGGCCGTGCTCTTCATCGACCTCGACGGCTTCAAGGCCGTCAACGACACGATCGGGCACCAGGCCGGGGACGAGCTGCTCGTCCAGGCCGCCCGCAGACTCCAGGAGGCGGTCCGGTACGGCGACACCGCCTCCCGGCTCGGCGGCGACGAGTTCGCGGCCCTCATCGTCGGGGACGGCACCCGCGACCGCACCGCCCGCGAAGGGCACATCCTGGAGCTCGCCGACCGCCTCAGGGTGACGCTGTCGCAGCCGTACCTCATCGACGGCAACGAAGCCCGTGTCGCCGCCTCCATCGGCGTGGCCTTCGCCGAGCCGGGTCTGGGTGCGGGGGAGTTGCTGCGCAACGCCGATCTCGCCATGTACCGGGCCAAAGCGGCCGGCAAGGGCCGGGTCGAGCTGTACAAGCCGCAGATGCAGCAGGACGTCGTCCGCAGGGCGGAGCTGGCCACCCGGCTCAGGGCCGCGCTGCACGACGGCGAGTTCACCCTGCTGCACCAGCCGGTGGTCCGCCTGGAGGACGGCCGGATCACCTCGGTCGCCGCCCAGGCGCGCTGGCGCTCCTCCCGGGGAGTGCTGTTCACGCCCGCGGAGTTCCTGCGGGTGGCCGAGGACAGCGACAGGGCCGCCGAACTGGGCCGCTGGACGCTGGAGGAGGCGGTCGAGCAGGCCGCCGAGCGCGCCGCGACGGGACTCGCCGTGCCCGTGGTGGTCCGGATGGGCGCCCGCCGCCTGGTGGACCGTTCGCTGCCGCCCGGCTCCGTGGAGGCCCTGCTGACCCGGCACGGGCTGCCGCCCGGGGCCCTGGTGATCGAGCTGTCCGACACGGATCCGCGGGCGCCGCTGGACGAACTGGAGCGGCGCCTGGCCGCCCTCCGGCGGCTCGGCGTGCGGATCGCGCTGGACGGTTTCGGCAGCGGCCACGGGGCCGTCACGGCTCTCAGGAGACTCCCCGTCGACGTGCTCAGGCTCGACCGCGGTCTGGTCGAGGGCGTCGCCGAGTCCGCCCGGCTGCACAAGATCACAAGCGGGCTGCTGCGCATCGCCGCCGACCTCGGGCTGCAGTCGGTGGCCGACGGCGTGGACCTGCCCGAGCAGGCCGTGGCCCTCCGCGCGATGGGCTGCACGCACGGGCAGGGCATGGCGTTCTCGGGGCCGCTGGACGAGTACCGGCTGCGCCGGGCGCTCACCCGCGGCCGCTGTCCGGTGCCGCACGGTCCGGCCGAACCGGCGTTCGCCGGGGGAGGCGCGGGGGTGTGCGCCGGCGGGGTGCCGGCCGTTCTCGGCGGCACGGCCGTCCTGGGCTCGCACAGCGCGACCGCCCTGGGCCCACATAATGAGACGCGTGTCCCACCCACTTGACATCGGGTGCGTGTCGGAGGGAGGGTCAGTGCCATGCGCACCCGAATTCTCGTACTTGGACAGCGCGTCGGCTGAGCTGGGATCCACCGGACGACGATCCGGAACACCCGGCGACCTTCACCGGCGCGCTCCCCTCGCTTGCCTTGTGGCACGAGGGGTTTTTTGTTGCACGAGCACCGATCGTGCAGCGTCACAACTCTCTCAAACCTCGCAAAAACCCTCAGCATCGAGAAGAGAATGCCGATGACCGAGCAGGCCACCGGGGCCCCTCACCCGCATCCGCGGCCCCGATCCGGAGGACACCAGTCCGCGCCCGAGCACGTCACGGGTGCGCAGTCCCTCATCCGCTCTCTCGAGGAGGTCGGCGCCGACACCGTATTCGGCATTCCCGGTGGTGCGATCCTTCCCGCCTACGACCCGCTGATGGACTCCGGCCGGGTGCGCCACGTCCTGGTCCGGCACGAGCAGGGAGCCGGCCACGCGGCCACCGGTTACGCGCAGGCCACCGGCAAGGTCGGCGTCTGCATGGCCACCTCCGGCCCCGGCGCCACCAACCTGGTCACCCCGATCGCCGACGCCCACATGGACTCCGTCCCGCTGGTCGCGATCACCGGCCAGGTCGCGTCCTCGTCGATCGGCACGGACGCCTTCCAGGAGGCGGACATCGTCGGCATCACCATGCCGATCACCAAGCACAACTTCCTGGTCACCAAGGCCGAGGACATCCCCCGGGTGATCGCGCAGGCGTTCCACATCGCCTCCACCGGCCGTCCCGGCCCGGTCCTCGTCGACATCGCCAAGGACGCCCTCCAGGCGAAGACCACCTTCTCCTGGCCCCCGGTCATGGACCTGCCCGGTTACCGGCCCGTCACCAAGCCGCACGCCAAGCAGATCCGCGAGGCGGCCAGGCTCATCACCTCCGCGAGGCGGCCCGTGCTCTACGTCGGCGGCGGCGTCGTCAAGGCCGGCGCCACGGCCGAGCTGAAGGTCCTCGCGGAACTCACCGGAGCGCCCGTCACCACCACCCTGATGGCGCTCGGCGCATTCCCCGACAGCCACCCGCTGCACGTGGGAATGCCGGGCATGCACGGTTCGGTCACCGCCGTCACCGCGCTGCAGAAGGCCGACCTGATCGTCGCCCTCGGAGCCCGCTTCGACGACCGCGTCACCGGCAAGCTGGACAGCTTCGCCCCGTACGCCAAGATCGTCCACGCCGACATCGACCCGGCCGAGATCGGCAAGAACCGCGCCGCCGACGTGCCGATCGTCGGCGACGCCCGCGAGGTCATCGCCGACCTGGTCCAGGCCGTGCAGAGGGAGCACGCCGAGGGCCACCGGGGCGACTACACCGCCTGGTGGAACGACCTCAACCGCTGGCGCGAGACCTACCCGCTCGGCTACGACCAGCCCGAGGACGGCTCGCTGTCCCCGCAGCAGGTCATCGAGCGCATCGGGCAGCTCGCCCCCGAGGGCACGATCTTCACCGCCGGCGTCGGCCAGCACCAGATGTGGGCCGCGCACTTCATCCAGTACGACAAGCCCGCCGGCTGGCTGAACTCCGGCGGCGCCGGGACCATGGGCTACGCCGTCCCGGCCGCCATGGGCGCCAAGGCCGGACAGCCCGGCAGGACCGTCTGGGCGATCGACGGCGACGGCTGCTTCCAGATGACGAACCAGGAACTCACCACCTGCGCCCTGAACAACATCCCGATCAAGGTCGCCATCATCAACAACGGCGCCCTCGGGATGGTCCGCCAGTGGCAGACCCTGTTCTACAACCAGCGGTACTCCAACACGGTGCTGCACTCAGGCCCCGACGACGTCAACCCGGAGGCCAGGGGCACGCGGGTCCCCGACTTCGTGAAGCTGTCGGAGGCCATGGGCTGCCACGCCATCCGCTGCGAGTCCCCCGACGACCTCGACAAGGTCATCGAGGAGGCGAACTCCATCAACGACCGCCCGGTCGTCGTCGACTTCATCGTCCACGAGGACGCGATGGTCTGGCCGATGGTCGCGGCCGGCACCTCCAACGACGAGATCATGGCCGCCCGGGACGTCCGCCCCGACTTCGGCGACAACGAAGACGACTGACAGAGAGCTGAGTGAGAACCATGTCCAAGCACACCCTCTCGGTCCTCGTCGAGAACACGCCCGGCATCCTCGCGAGGATCGCCGCGCTGTTCTCCCGTCGCGGCTTCAACATCGACTCCCTCGCGGTCGGCGTCACCGAACACCCCGACATCTCCCGCATCACCATCGTGGTCAGCGTCGAGGACTTCCCGCTGGAGCAGGTGACCAAGCAGCTCAACAAGCTCGTCAACGTGCTCAAGATCGTCGAGCTGGAGCCCTCACAGGCCGTGCAGCGCGAACTCGTCCTGGTGAAGGTGCGCGCCGACAACGAGACGCGCTCCCAGATCGTCGAGATCGTCCAGCTGTTCCGCGCCAAGACCGTCGACGTCTCCCCGGAGGCCGTCACGATCGAGGCCACCGGCTCCGGCGACAAGCTGTCGGCCATGCTCAAGATGCTGGAGCCGTTCGGCATCAAGGAACTGGTCCAGTCCGGCACGATCGCGATCGGACGCGGTGCCCGTTCGATCACCGACCGGTCGCTGCGCGCCCTGGACCGTTCGGCATAACCCGGTGTGCGGGCGGCCGGGTGACACCGGCCGCCCGGATACCGAGACTCCGAGACTTCCCGTCCCCCCACCGTCATACGGTGGGACGCACAACCCGCACACAAGGAGAGAACCCAAAGTGGCCGAGCTGTTCTACGACGCTGACGCCGACCTGTCCATCATCCAGGGCCGCAAGGTCGCGGTCATCGGCTACGGCAGCCAGGGCCACGCCCACGCCCTGTCGCTGCGTGACTCCGGTGTCGACGTGCGGGTCGGTCTGCACGAGGGCTCCACGTCCAAGGCCAAGGCCGAGGAGCAGGGCCTGCGCGTGGTCACCCCGGCCGAGGCCGCCGCCGAGGCCGACGTCATCATGATCCTGGTCCCGGACCCGATCCAGGCCCAGGTCTACGAGGAGTCCATCGCCCCGAACCTGAAGGACGGCGACGCGCTGTTCTTCGGCCACGGCTTCAACATCCGCTTCGGCTTCATCAAGCCCCCGGCCGGCGTGGACGTCTGCATGGTCGCCCCGAAGGGCCCGGGCCACCTGGTGCGCCGCCAGTACGAGGAAGGCCGCGGCGTCCCCTGCATCGTCGCCGTCGAGCAGGACGCCTCCGGCAACGCCTTCGCGCTGGCCCTGTCGTACGCCAAGGGCATCGGCGGCACCCGCGCCGGCGTCATCAAGACCACCTTCACCGAGGAGACCGAGACCGACCTCTTCGGCGAGCAGGCCGTCCTGTGCGGTGGCACCGCGGCGCTGGTGAAGGCCGGCTTCGAGACCCTGGTCGAGGCGGGCTACCAGCCCGAGATCGCCTACTTCGAGTGCCTGCACGAGCTGAAGCTGATCGTCGACCTCATGTACGAGGGCGGCCTGGAGAAGATGCGCTGGTCGATCTCCGAGACCGCCGAGTGGGGCGACTACGTCACCGGCCCGCGCATCATCACCGACGCCACCAAGGCCGAGATGAAGAAGGTCCTCGCCGAGATCCAGGACGGCTCCTTCGCCCGCAACTGGATGGACGAGTACCACAGCGGTCTGAAGAAGTACAACGAGTACAAGAAGCAGGACTCCGAGCACCTGCTGGAGACCACCGGCAAGGAGCTGCGCAAGCTCATGAGCTGGGTGAACGAGGAGGCGTAGGCCTCAGCCGAGGGGCCGGGGCGCACAGCCCCGGCCCCTTCGGCGAACCTGGGGTAACGTCGGAGTCCCCGGTGGACCCGCGACGTTGTCCGTCCCGTCCACCCACGGACGGGTGATCCTTCCGCAGCGGCGCAATACGACGCACGCGGCGCCACTACACTGCTGCAGAACAACGCGTCAGGCTCACAGCGTCGTGCGTCTTCCACGCGGCCAAGCGACATCGAGGAAGTGCGAGCACGTCCCCACGACGCCCGGCACGCACTCTCGCCGCACCGGCCAAAGGCCCTGGTAGTTCCAGCTACGAGGACCTCCGTCCGGCACGCCGAGAGCACGCGCCGAACGACGCAGGGACGCACCCGCACCTCCCCGGCGCCGCTCCCCTCCTCCGCCTGCGGCCGTCGGGACGGCCGTCCGCATGCTTTGGACTTGTGAGGACTCACGTGAGCTCGAAACCCGTCGTACTCATCGCTGAAGAGCTGTCGCCCGCCACCGTCGACGCGCTCGGCCCGGACTTCGAGATCCGGCACTGCAACGGCGCGGACCGGGCCGAACTGCTGCCCGCCATCGCCGACGTGGACGCGATCCTGATCCGCTCGGCCACCAAGGTCGATGCCGAGGCCGTCGCCGCCGCGAACAAGCTCAAGGTCGTCGCCCGCGCCGGCGTCGGCCTGGACAACGTCGACGTCCCCGCCGCCACCAAGGCCGGCGTGATGGTCGTCAACGCCCCGACCTCCAACATCGTGACCGCCGCCGAGCTGGCCTGCGGCCTGATCGTCGCCACCGCCCGCAACATCCCGCAGGCCAACGCCGCGCTGAAGAACGGCGAGTGGAAGCGCAGCAAGTACACCGGCGTCGAGCTCGCCGAGAAGACCCTCGGTGTCGTCGGCCTCGGCCGCATCGGCGCCCTGGTCGCCCAGCGCATGTCCGCCTTCGGCATGAAGATCGTCGCCTACGACCCCTACGTGCAGCCCGCGCGGGCCGCGCAGATGGGCGTCAAGATGCTGACCCTGGACGAGCTGCTCGAGGTCTCCGACTTCCTCACCGTCCACCTGCCCAGGACCTCCGAGACGGTCGGCCTCATCGGCGAGGAGGCGCTGCGCAGGGTCAAGCCCGGCGTGCGCATCGTCAACGCCGCGCGCGGCGGCATCGTCGACGAGGAGGCGCTGTACTCGGCGCTCAAGGAGGGCCGTGTCGCGGGCGCCGGCCTGGACGTGTACGCCAAGGAGCCGTGCACGGACTCCCCGCTGTTCGAGTTCGACCAGGTGGTCTGCACCCCGCACCTCGGCGCGTCGACGGACGAGGCCCAGGAGAAGGCCGGTATCGCGGTCGCCAAGTCGGTGCGCCTCGCCCTCGCCGGTGAACTGGTCCCGGACGCGGTGAACGTCCAGGGCGGCGTCATCGCCCAGGACGTCAAGCCGGGCCTGCCGCTCGCCGAGAAGCTCGGCCGCATCTTCACCGCGCTCGCGGGCGAGGTCGCCGTCCGCCTCGACGTCGAGGTCTACGGCGAGATCACCCAGCACGACGTGAAGGTGCTCGAACTCTCCGCGCTCAAGGGCGTCTTCGAGGACGTCGTCGACGAGACGGTGTCCTACGTCAACGCGCCGCTGTTCGCCCAGGAGCGCGGCGTGGAGGTGCGCCTGACCACCAGCTCGGAGTCGGCCGACCACCGCAACGTCGTCACCGTGCGCGGCACGCTCGCCGACGGCGAGGAGGTGTCCGTCTCCGGCACGCTGGCCGGGCCGAAGCACCTGCAGAAGATCGTCGCGGTCGGGGACTACGACGTCGACCTCGCGCTCGCCGACCACATGGTCGTCCTGCGCTACGAGGACCGTCCCGGCGTCGTCGGCACGGTCGGCCGGATCATCGGCGAGGCCGGCATCAACATCGCCGGCATGCAGGTCGCGCGCGCGACGGCGGGCGGCGAGGCGCTGGCGGTGCTCACCGTTGACGACACGGTGCCCTCCGGGGTGCTCGCGGAGGTCGCCGAGGAGATCGGAGCCACTTCCGCCCGCTCGGTGAACCTGGTCTGAGGCTGCCGTGAACGCCGGACGGGCTCCAGCGGCCCGTCCGGTGTTTTCCCGCGCTGTGGGTGGCTCTCAGGCCCCGACACGGATCCGGCGCAGCGTCGCCGCCGCCCCGGCCGCCGCGAGGAGCAGGACCGCCGTCCCCGCGAGCGCCGCGCCGTGCATCCCGCTGGTGAAGGCGGTCCGGGCGGCGGCCGCCAGGGCGTCTCCCGCGCGCCCCGGAAGCTGCCCGGCGACGGCCAGCGCGCCGCCCAGGGTCTCGTGGGCCGCGGCCGGGGCCGAGGCCGGGATCCCGTGGCGGTAGACCGCCGTACCGATCGAGCCGAGCACCGCCATCCCCAGCGCGCCGCCGAACTCCGCGCCGGTCTCCAGCAGCGAGGAGGCCGCGCCCGCCCTCTCCACCGGAGCCGCGCCCAGCGCCAGGTCGGTCATCTGGGACATCACGACCACGACGCCGCAGGCCAGTACACCGCACGCGGCCAGCACCAGCCAGAGCGAGTCCGTACCGGCCAGGGCCAGCATCCCGTAGCCCGCCGCGGCGACCGCGAAGCCCGCCGAGACGACGTACGCCCGGTTGACGCCCTTCCGGACCAGGACGGCCGCCGCCGGCGCGGCCATCCCGATCGGCACCGACGGCAGCAGCGACCACAGCGCCGCCTCCATCGCGCTCTTGCCGAGCACCGACTGCAGGTACTGCGTGGAGAAGAACGCCGAGCCCATCAGCGCGAACGAGGACACGAGGTTCAGGACCACCGCGGGGGCGAAGCCCCGGCCGCGGAACAGGGTCGGCGAGATCATCGGCGCGGCCGCCGTGCGCTGGCGGTGGACGAAGAGGGCGGTGAAGAGCAGACCGACGGCGACGGAGACGACGTAGGGCGGGCGCACGCCCTCGGAGGGGATCTCCTTCAAGCCGTAGATCAGGGGGAGCACCGCCGCCATCGACAGCGGCACGCTCAGCAGGTCGAAGCGTCCGGGCGCCGGGTTCCTCGACTCCGGCAGCAGGAACGGGCCGATCACCAGCAGCAGCGCCATCGCGGGCAGGTTGACCAGGAACACCGAGCCCCACCAGAAGAACTGGACCAGGACACCGCTCAGCACGGAACCGAGCGCGATCCCGCCGGTCATCACGCCCGACCAGATGCCGATCGCCTTCGCGCGCTGGGCGGGGTCGGTGAACATCGTGCGGACCAGCGCCATCGTCGACGGCATCAGGGTCGCGCCGCCGATGCCGAGCACCGCGCGGGCGGCGATCAGCGTCCCGGCGCTGTTCGCGTACGCCGCCACCAGGGAGGCGGCGCCGAAGGCGGCGGCCCCGGTAAGCAGCAGCCTGCGGCGGCCGACGCGGTCGCCGAGCGAGCCCATCGTCATCAGCAGGCCGGCCAGGACGAACGCGTAGATGTCGAAGATCCACAGCTGCTGCGTGCCGCTCGGCCCCAGGTCCGCGCTGATCGCGGGGATGGCGAAGTACAGGACCGAGACGTCCATCGAGACCAGCAGCAGCGGCAGCATCAGCACGCCGAGGGCGGTCCATTCGCGGCGCCCCGCGCGCGGGGGCGCGGAGGGGGTCGTGGCGGTGCTCGTCGGATTCGTCATGCCCAGCAATGTACGAGCGTCTTACACGTCTGTATAGGACGGGCGTATAGCTCATTCGTGTAAGTCATCTGTCTAGGACGGTTGTATGGATCGCGGGTAGGGTGACCGGCATGGGACACCGCGAGGACCTGCTCGAAGGCGCCAAGCGCTGCCTGCTGCAGAAGGGATTCGTCCGCACGACCGCGCGCGACATCGTCAAGGAGTCGGGGACCAACCTCGGCTCGATCGGCTACCACTACGGGTCCAAGGACGCGCTGCTGGTGCAGGCGTACGTCTCCCTCATCGAGGAGATGGGCGACCGCTTCGAGCCCGGGTGGGGCGCGGGCGGCACCACCCAGGCGCCCCCCGGCTCGCTGGAGCGCTTCCGTGAGGTGTGGGCGAACGTCATCCGCTCGATGCCCGAGTCGCGGGCGGTCTGGCTGATCGGCTTCGAGCTCGTCCTCCAGGGCGACCGGCTCCCCGAGGTACGCAAGCTGCTGGCGGAGGCGGAACAGCAGGGCCGTTCCGGGCTGCTGCCCCTCTTCAACGACATCCCCGAGGCCGACCAGAGCGAGGAGGCCATCGACAGCGAAGGCCGTCTCTACCAGACCCTGCTGCAGGGTCTGATGGTGCAGTGGCTTTTCGACCCCGACTCCGCGACCGACGCCGACCAGCTCGCCGAGGGTCTGCGCCGGGTGATCGCGGGAACCGGGCGCACCTCCTAGAGCGCTACTGGAGCCGCGCCGCCTTCAGCGCCATGTGCAGCAGCAGGCGGTCCTCGCCGTCGTCCAGGTCGAGGCCGGTCAGCTGCTCCACCCGGGACAGGCGGTAGTAGAGGGTCTGGCGGTGGATGCCCAGCTCGGCGGCGGTGCGGCCGGCCTGGCCCGCGCAGTCGAGGTAGACCTCGGCGGTACGGGCCAGCTCCCGGTGGGCGGGGGAGAGGAGATCGTGCAGGACGGGGTCGTGGGCGGCCTCCGGCGGCAGACCGGTGAGCAGCCGGTACGGCCCGATCGCCGCCCACTGCGCGACCGGCCCCAGCCGTGGCTCCGCCAGCGCGGCCCGCGCGGCCGCCGACGCCTCCGCCCAGGCCGTACCGAGCTCGGCGAGCCCGACCCGGGCCGCGGCGATCCCGGCGGCGACACTCACGCTCCCGGCCCCACCACGGGCACCCCCGGCGGTGGTCCGGCTCGCGCCGCTGTCCCGACCGGCTGTT
>NZ_JUJA01000085.1:94928-110502 GCF_001906585.1 Streptomyces kebangsaanensis
CGGACCTGCCGCGTCGGCCCGCTCCAGCAGGCGCGTCGCCGCCGACACCGCAGGTGTCAGCGTGTCCGTGGAGCGCAGCCGGACCAGCAGCGCCAGGCTCTGGTCCGTCGTCCCCCAGGGGACCGTGCACAGCGCCCTCGCGCCCGGCAGGGTGCGCACCGACGGGGCGTCGTCCGGGTCGGCCGACGGCCAGGGGGCCACGCACACCACCGTGTGCGGGCCGTCCGCGCGGACCCCCAGGGCCGTCCGCAGCTCCGCCACCGCCATGTCCCGCGGCCACCCCCGCTCGGCGGTCAGCACCGCCCGCAGCTCCCGGGTGAGGTCCGCGCCGTGCTGCGCCTCGTCCGCGAGCAGGGCACCGATCCGCCCGGTCACCCGCATGGCGGCGGCCAGTTGCTGCTCGGTGGGCCCGGGGTCGTAGTCCAGGAGCCAGACGTAACCGAGGACGACACCCCGGTGGCGTACCGGAAGGCAGATCCGTCCCCGGTACACGCCCGCCTCCACGGTCCGCGGGATCCGCACCGGCCCGGTCGCACGGGTGATGCCGAAGCCCTCGAACCAGCGGCGGACCGCCGCCGTGGAGCGGCGGGTGAGGATCGAGCGGGTGCGCACCGGGTCCAGGGCCGACGGGTCCAGGTCGCCCTCGCTGTCGTAGGCGCCGAAGGCGATCAGCTCGAAGTTCCGGTTCTCCAGCGTGGCCGGCGCGCCGAGCAGCTCCGAGATCTCGTCGACCAGCTCCTGGTAGTCGCCCTTGTCAGGTGTCATTGGCCCTCACGCGGGCATTCTCCCGCATGTTCCCAGGTCCTTCATACATCTGTCTGACTTCCAGGGCGCGGATGCGTGACAGCTGTCGATGGCCGACGATCTGAAGAATCCTTTACTTTCACGGTGGTTCTCCGTGCCGCCCCGAATCATCGGGTTTCGGCCTTGTTCGGCTTGTTTGGAGGTGCCCCGTGCTGGGTCCCGTGATTCTCGCCGCGTCGCGCAGCGACCGGATGCGACGCCTGATCTCGGCGGCCCCGGTGACCAAACAGGTCGTCGACCGCTTCATCCCCGGCGAGACCGTGGACGACATCGTCCCGATCATCGAGGACCTGACCGGCAAGGGCCTGGAACTGACCATGGACGTGGTCGGCGAGGACATCACCACCCCCGAGCAGGCCACCGCCGCGCGGGACGCGTACCTGAGGCTGGTCGACCGGATCAAGGACCTTCGGCTCGGCCCGAAGGTCGAGATGTCCGTGAAGCTGTCGATGTTCGGCCAGGCGCTGGAGAACGGCCACGAGCTGGCCCTCGCCAACGTCCGCCCGGTCGTCGAGGCCGCCGCCGCCATCGGCACGACGGTCACGCTGGACGCGGAGGACCACACCACCCTCGACTCGATGTTCGCCATCCACGAGGAGCTGCGGAAGGACTTCCCGCAGACCGGCTGCGTCATCCAGGCCTACCTCTTCCGCACCGAGGCCGACGCCCGCCGCCTCGCCGCGAACGGCAGCCGGGTGCGCCTGGTGAAGGGCGCCTACAAGGAGCCCGCCGAGGTCGCGTACCAGAACAAGCACGAGATCGACAAGGCGTACGTCCGCATCCTGCGCACCCTGATGGAGGGCGACGGGTACCCGATGATCGGCTCCCACGACCCGCGGATCATCGGCATCGCCCAGGAACTCGCCCGCAAGGCCCGGCGCAAGCTCGACGAGTACGAGTTCCAGATGCTGTACGGCATCCGCAGCGACGAGCACCTGCGGCTGGCCGCCGAGGGCCACCGCATGCGCGTCTACACCGCCTACGGCACCGACTGGTACGGCTACTTCATGCGCCGTCTCGCGGAGAAGCCGGCGAACCTGCGCTTCTTCGTCCGCTCGATGGTCAGCAAGGGCTGAGCCCCGCACCCCGCTCGCAACACCGCTCACGTCAAGGAGTTCTGGAGCCCATGGACGCTGTGACCCAGGTCCCCACCCCCGTCAACGAGCCGGTGCACGGCTACGCCCCCGGCTCGCCCGAGCGCGCCCGGCTGGAGGCCAGGCTCAAGGAGCTGGCCGAGAACCCGATCGACCTGCCCTGCACCATCAACGGTGAGAAGCGCATGGGCGGCGGCGAGTCCTTCGAGGTCGTCCAGCCGCACCGCCACAAGGCCGTCCTCGGCACCTACCGCAACGCCACCAAGGCCGACGCCCAGGAGGCCATCGACGCCGCCCTGGCCGCGGCCCCGGCCTGGCGCGCGATGTCCTTCGACGACCGTGCCGCGATCATCCTGCGCGCCGCCGAGCTGCTGTCCGGCCCGTGGCGCGAGACGATCGCCGCCTCCACCATGCTCGGCCAGTCCAAGACCGCGCAGCAGGCCGAGATCGACAGCCCCTGCGAGCTGGTCGACTTCTGGCGCTTCAACGTGCACTACGCCCGCCAGATCCTCGCCGAGCAGCCCCCGGCCAACTCCCCGGGCGTGTGGAACCGCATGGACCACCGCCCGCTGGAGGGCTTCGTCTACGCGATCACGCCGTTCAACTTCTCGGCGATCGCCGCCAACCTGCCCACCGCGCCGGCCCTCATGGGCAACGTGGTGATCTGGAAGCCGTCCCCGACCCAGACGCACGCCGCCGTCCTGCTCATGCAGCTGCTGGAGGAGGCGGGCCTGCCCAAGGGCGTCATCAACCTGCTCACCGGCGACGGCATCGAGGTCTCCGAGGTCGCCCTCAACCACCGCGACCTGGCCGGCATCCACTTCACCGGTTCGACCAGGACCTTCCAGTACCTGTGGAAGACGGTCGGCAACAACATCGAGAAGTACCGCGCCTACCCGCGCCTGGTCGGCGAGACCGGCGGCAAGGACTTCGTGGTGGCCCACCCGTCGGCCGACCGCGCGGTGCTGAAGACCGCCCTGACCCGCGGTGCCTTCGAGTACCAGGGCCAGAAGTGCAGCGCCACCTCCCGCGCCTACATCCCGGCGTCGATCTGGAACTCCGGTTTCAAGGAGGAGTTCGCCGCCGAGGTCGACTCCCTGGCCATGGGTGACGTCACCGACCTGTCGAACTTCATCGGCGCGGTCATCGACGAGCGCTCGTTCGCCAAGAACAAGGCCGCGATCGACCGGGCCGAGGAGGACCCGTCCTGCACGATCGTCGCGGGCGGCACCTACGACGACTCGGTCGGCTACTTCGTCCGCCCGACCGTCATCGAGTGCACCGACCCGGAGAACGAGGTCTTCACGACCGAGTACTTCGGCCCGATCCTCGCGGTGTACGTCTACGAGGACGGCAAGTACGACGAGATGCTGACCCAGATGGAGTCGGTGTCGGACTACGCCCTGACCGGCTCGGTCATCGCGGGCGACCGTGCCGCGGCGGCGTACACGATGGAGAAGCTGCGCTTCGCGGCCGGCAACTTCTACATCAACGACAAGTCGACCGGCGCCGTGGTCGGCCAGCAGCCCTTCGGCGGCGGCCGTGCCTCCGGCACCAACGACAAGGCCGGCGCCCCGCAGAACCTGATGCGCTGGACCCTGACCCGGGCCATCAAGGAGACCCTGGTCCCGCCGACCGACTACACCTACCCGCACATGGGCTGACGCCCGCGCGGCACCCCTGGACCCCGCCCCCGTTCCGGACGCACCCCTCCGGACCGGGGGCGGCGTCGTTCCGGGACCGCCCGGAATACTGGCCGGATGGCCCTCTCACTCCGTACCGCCCACACCGCCGAACTGACGTCCGCCGAACTCCGCGCCGTCCACGGGCTGCTGTACGACGCCTTCGACGGCGACTTCGGTGACGACGACTGGGAGCACGCGCTGGGCGGCGTGCACGCGCTCGGGTACGACGCACGCGGACTCGCCGGGCACGGGGCCGTGGTGATGCGGCGGGTGCGGTACCGGGGGCGGTGGGCGCGGGTCGGCTACGTCGAGGCCGTCGCCGTCCGGCACGACGTACGGCGGACCGGGATCGGCGGCCGGATCATGGCCGAGCTGGAGGGCGTCATCACGCGCGCCTACGACTTCGGCGCGCTGGCCGCGAGTGACGAGGGCGCGCCGCTGTACGCGGCGCGCGGCTGGCGCGTGTGGGACGGGCGGCTGCACGCGCTCGGACCGGACGGTGTGGTGCGGCTGGCCGAGGGGGAGGGCTGCACGTACGTGTGGCCCGCCGTCGAACCCGCCGCCGAGCTGCTCTTCGATTGGCGTGACGGTGACGTCCTCTGACCCGTCCGGGCCCGCCTGGTTCGGAAGAAGACGCAGGTCAGCGGTGTGTGACCCAATCCACCGTCTCAGATAGTAGGAAGTCCGAGTAATTGTGGAGACAGGTGCCCGCTCCTCGCTTAACTTTGTAGGAGCCGAACGTCTCGCTCGATCGAGCGAAGGGCGGTCGTGAGCCGGGCCCCGTGCAGGACACCCCTGCGGCACCGCTTCCCGCCCCTTCCGGCCTCCCGTAACCCTCCTGCACCATCCGCACTCCACGTGTGCCGAAGGAGTCGATTCCCCATGGCCGCAACCGCCGTCCGCCGCCGTGTCCGCCACACCTCCCGTGCGAGCGAGTCCGACCGCAAGAACGCCGCCGCCGCCCTCCAGCGCGCCCTCGACCGCCGGGACAACGGCGGCGAGACCGGTCACTGAGCCGTACCCCACCCGCCTCCGCCCTCCCCTCTCCTCCCCTGTCCGTCTCCGTCCTCCTCCGTCCGGGCGTCCGTATCGCGGACGCGGCGTGTCATCTCATGGGACGAGGAGTAGGGTGCCGACATGTCTCGCAGCATCAATCTCGCAGTGATTCCCGGTGACGGCATCGGCCAGGAGGTCGTGGCCGAGGGCCTGAAGGTCCTGTCCGCCGTCCTCCCGCAGGATGTGAAGCTGGAGACCAAGGAGTACGACTTCGGTGCCCGGCGCTACCACGCCACCGGTGAGACCCTCACCGACGCCGACCTGGAGCGGCTGAGGCAGCACGACGCCATCCTGCTCGGTGCGATCGGCGACCCGTCGGTGCCCTCCGGCGTCCTGGAGCGCGGTTTCCTGCTCAAGCTCCGCTTCGCCTTCGACCACCACGTCAACCTGCGGCCGTCGAAGCTCCTCCCCGGTGTCGCCACTCCGCTCGCCGGCGACCCGCAGATCGACTTCGTCGTCGTCCGCGAGGGCACCGAGGGCCCGTACACGGGCAACGGCGGCACCATCCGCAAGGGCACCGAGCACGAGGTCGCCACCGAGGTCTCCGTCAACACGGCCTACGGTGTCGAGCGCGTGGTCCGCGACGCCTTCGCCCGCGCCCAGGCCCGCCCGCGCAAGAAGCTCACGCTGGTCCACAAGAACAACGTGCTGACCTTCGCGGGCCACCTGTGGACGAACGTCTTCAACAGGGTGGCCGAGGAGTATCCCGAGGTCACCACCGAGTACATCCACGTCGACGCCGCCACGATCTACCTGGTCACCCAGCCCGAGCGGTTCGACGTCATCGTCACCGACAACCTCTTCGGCGACATCATCACCGACCTCGCCGCGGCCGTCTCCGGCGGCATCGGCGTCGCCGCGAGCGGGAACATCAATCCCTCCGGCGTGTTCCCGTCCATGTTCGAGCCCGTCCACGGCTCGGCCCCGGACATCGCCGGCCAGGGCAAGGCCGACCCCACCGCCACGGTCCTGTCCGTCGCCCTGCTGCTGCGCCACCTCGGCCACGAGGCCGAGGCGACCCGGATCGAGGACGCCGTCTCCGCCGACCTCGCGGAGCGCGGCGTGCTGCCCGCGCGCAGCACCTCCGAGATCGGCGACGCGCTCCGCGTACGAGTAGCGGGCTGACCCGGCCGAGCCACTCGAAAATCCTCGAAGCCGTCGGGTCGCATCCGCGCCCGGCGGCTTCCCCCTGTCCACCGCCGGGTGCCACCATCAATTCCCGGGCCGCCTTCACCCCGTTCTCCTCACGCTGCCGGCGCCGCGCGATAATCGAACGCGGAGCCGCGACAGGAGGGAATGCTCGGACGCCCCAGCACCGGCCGTGCGGGCGTGAGCGCGGCCCGTCACTACAACCCGGTGAAGGACACTCATTCATGACGACGCCCACGATCGAGCTCAAGCCCTCGGCCCACCCGCTCTCCGACGCGGAGCGCGAGGCGATCCTGGCCAACCCCGGGTTCGGCCGCCACTTCACCGACCACATGGTGACGATCAGGTGGACGGAGGGCCGGGGCTGGCACGACGGCCAGCTCGTTCCGTACGCGCCGATCTCCCTCGACCCGGCGACCACCGTCCTGCACTACGCGCAGGAGATCTTCGAGGGACTGAAGGCCTACCGCCGGCCCGACGGCTCGGTCGCCACCTTCCGTCCGGAGAAGAACGCCCTGCGCTTCCAGGCCTCCTCCCGCCGGCTGGCCATGCCCGAGCTGCCCGTGGAGACGTTCATCGAGGCCTGCGACGTCCTGGTCCGGCAGGACAAGGCGTGGGTGCCGGCGCACGGCGGCGAGGAGTCCCTCTACCTGCGCCCGTTCATGATCGCCACCGAGGTCGGGCTGGGCGTCAAGCCCGCCAACGAGTACCTGTTCCTCGTGATCGCCTCCCCGGCCGGCGCGTACTTCCCCGGCGGTGTGAAGCCGGTCTCCATCTGGGCCTCCGAGGACCGCGTCCGCGCCGTCCCCGGTGGCATGGGCGACGCCAAGACGGGCGGCAACTACGCGGCCTCCCTGCTCGCCCAGGCCGAGGCCGCCGCCGAGGGCTGCGACCAGGTCTGCTACCTCGACGCCGTGGAGCACAAGTGGGTCGAGGAACTCGGCGGCATGAACCTGTACTTCGTCTACGGCGACAAGATCGTCACGCCGTCCCTCAGCGGCTCGATCCTGGAGGGCGTCACCCGTGACTCGCTGCTGACGGTCGCCCGCGACCTCGGCCACGAGGCCGAGGAGGCCCGCGTCTCCATCGACCAGTGGCAGCGCGACGCCGAGAACGGCACGCTGACCGAGGTCTTCGCCTGCGGCACGGCCGCCGTCATCACCCCGGTCGGCACCGTCAAGCGCGCGGGCGCCGAGTGGAAGCAGTCGGGCGGTGAGCCCGGCGAGGTCACCCTGAAGCTGCGTCAGGCCCTGCTGGACATCCAGCGCGGCGTCACCGAGGACAGGCACGGCTGGATGCACGAGCTCGGCTGAGGCTTCCCGTCCCACGGTCGGGGCCGCCGCGGACTCCTCGTCCGCGGCGGCCCCGACGCGTTTCCGGCCACCGCCCGAAGGGTGGAGCAGCGTTCCATGTGACGCGGTCGCGATACACCAAAGCCTTCCCCTGCATGGATCTCATGTTTAGAGTGCTGTTCTAAACGAGGAAGGCGAGGAGGTGTCGCGGCGTGCGACTGACGCCCAGCGAGCGTGACCGGCTGCTGTTGTTCACGGCCGCCGAGCTGGCCCGGGCCCGCAGGGCCCGCGGGCTACGGCTCAACGTGCCGGAGGCCACCGCCCTGATCGCCGACACGGTCTGCGAGGCCGCTCGCGACGGCGCCCGGCTCGCCGAGGCGATCGAGCGCGCCCGCGCGGTGCTCGGCCCCGAGGACGTCCTGCCCGGTGTCGCGGACGTGGTCACCGAGGTGCACGTCGAGGCCGTGTTCGACGACGGGTCGCGGCTCGCGGTGGTCTCCGACCCCCTCGCGGGCGGTTCCCTGGACGACCGCGGGCCGGGCGCGCTGCTGCCGGGGCCCGGGCACGCCGAGCCGGAGGCGGCCGTGCGGATCACGGTCACCAACACCGCGACCGTGCCCGTCTCCGTCACCTCCCACTTCCACTTCTTCGAGGCCAATCCGCGCCTGGACTTCCCCCGCGCGCGGGCGTACGGCATGCGGCTCGCCGTGCCCGCCGGGTCGTCCGTGCGGTTCGGGCCGGGGGAGAGCGTCGAGGTCGGCCTCGTGCCGATCGGCGGCGAGCGCGTCGCGATCGGCTTCGCCGGGCTGGTCGACGGGCCCCTGGACGCACCGGGCGCCCGGGAGGAGGCCCTGCGCCGGGCCGCCGCCTGCGGATACCTGGGAGCACAGCGATGAGCATCGACCCGTACGCGTACGCCGCCACCCACGGCCCCCGCGCCGGCGACCGCCTCCGCCTCGGCGACTCCGGGCTGGTGGTGCGGGTCGAGTCCGACGCGCAGAAGTACGGCGACGAGTTCCTGGCCGGATTCGGCAAGACCGCCCGCGACGGGCTGCACCTCAAGGCGGCCGCGGTGCGCGAGACCTGCGACGTGGTGATCAGCAACGTCGTCGTGATCGACGCCGTGCAGGGCATCCGGAAGGTGTCCATCGGCATCCGCGGGGGCCGCGTCCACGCCATCGGGCGGGCCGGGAACCCCGACACCCTCGACGGCGTCGACGTCGTCGTCGGCACCGGTACCTCGATCGTGTCCGGCGAGGGGCTGATCGCCACCGCCGGTGCCGTCGACACCCATGTGCACCTGCTGTCGCCGCGCATCATGGAGGCCTCGCTCGCCTCCGGCGTGACCACCGTCATCGGCCAGGAGTTCGGGCCGGTGTGGGGCGTGGGCGTCAACTCGCCCTGGGCGCTGCGGCACGCGTTCGGCGCGTTCGACGCCTGGCCGGTCAACATCGGCTTCCTGGGCCGCGGTTCGTCGTCCTCGCCGGCTCCCCTGGTCGAGGCCCTCGCCGAGGGCGGCGCGTCCGGCTTCAAGGTCCACGAGGACATGGGCGCCCACACCCGGGCGCTGGACACCGCCCTGCGGGTCGCCGAGGAGCACGACGTCCAAGTGGCCCTGCACAGCGACGGGCTGAACGAGTGCCTGTCGGTCGAGGACACCCTGCGCGTCCTGGAGGGCCGTACGATCCACGCCTTCCACATCGAGGGCTGCGGCGGCGGACACGTCCCCAACGTGCTGAAGATGGCCGGAGTCCCGAACGTCATCGGCTCCTCCACCAACCCCACCCTGCCCTTCGGCCGGGACGCGGTCGCCGAGCACTACGGCATGATCGTCTCCGTCCACGACCTGAAGACCGACCTGCCCGGCGACGCCGCCATGGCCCGCGACCGCATCCGCGCCGGGACCATGGGCGCCGAGGACGTGCTGCACGACCTGGGCGCCATCGGCATCACCTCCTCCGACGCCCAGGGCATGGGCCGGGCCGGCGAGACCGTGCGCCGCACCTTCGCCATGGCCGGGAAGATGAAGGCCGAGCTGGGCCCGGTGGACGGCGACGGCCCGGACGACGACAACGCGCGCGTGCTGCGCTACATCGCCAAGCTGACGATCAACCCGGCCATCGCGCACGGGCTCTCGCACGAGGTCGGCTCGATCGAGACCGGCAAGCTGGCCGACATCGTGCTGTGGCGCCCCGAGTTCTTCGGTGCCAAGCCGCAGCTCGTCCTCAAGGCGGGCTTCCCCGCGTACGGCGTGGTGGGCGACCCCAACGCAGCCACCGACACCTGCGAACCCCTGGTCCTGGGCCCGCAGTTCGGCGCGCACGGCGCCACCCCGGCCGAGATCTCGGTGGCGTTCGTCGCCCAGGCCGCCGTGGACCAGGGCAACGACCGCATGCCCACCCGGCGGCGCAGGGTCGCCGTGCGCGGCACCCGCGGCATCGGCCCCGCCGACCTGCGCCTGAACACCCGTACCGGATCCGTCGAGGTCGACCGGCGCACCGGCCTGGTCACCCTCGACGGCGCCCCGGTCCGCTCCGAGCCCGCCGACTCGGTCTCCCTCAACCGCCTGTATTTCCTGTGAGGACCCACGACGTGACCACCCCCGCCGCCGACGGCTTCCGCATGCCCGCCGAGTGGGCGCCGCACGAGCGCACCTGGATGGCGTGGCCGGGCCCCAACCCGACCTTCGACACCCCCGACGACCTCGCCGCCTCCCGCGCCGCCTGGGCGTCGGTCGCCCGCGCCGTCCGCCGCTTCGAACCGGTGACCGTGGTCTGCGGCCCCGGTCAGTCGGCCGAGGCCCGCACCCTGCTGGGCGAGGACGTCGACACCGTCGAACGCGACCTCGACGACGCCTGGATGCGCGACATCGGCCCCACCTTCCTCACCGACGGCAAGGGCGGACTCGCCGCCGTCGACTGGACGTTCAACGGCTGGGGCGCCCAGGACTGGGCCCGCTGGGAGCACGACGCCAAGATCGCTTCGTATGTCTCGGACCTCGCGGGCGCGAAGACGTACGCCTCCGCGCTCGTCAACGAGGGCGGCGGCATCCACGTCGACGGCGAGGGCACGGTCCTGCTGACCGAGACCGTGCAGCTCGGCCCCGAGCGCAACCCGCACTGGACGAAGGAGCAGGCCGAGGCGGAGATCCACGCCCACCTCGGCACCAGCAGGGCCATCTGGCTCCCGCGCGGCCTGACCGGCGACTACACCCCGGACGGCTACGGCACCCTCGGCCACGTCGACATCGTCGCCGCCTTCGCCCGCCCGGGTGTCGTCGTCGCCCACCACCAGCCGGACCCGGCCCACCCCGACCACGAGGTCACCAAGGAGGTCATCGGCGTCCTGAAGTCGGCGACGGACGCCCGGGGGCGCCGCCTGGAAGTGGTCGAGGTCCCCGCCCCCACCGTCCTGGAGGCCGACGGCCGCTGGGCCGACTACTCCTACATCAACCACTACCTCTGCAACGGCGGCGTCGTCCTCTGCGCCTTCGGCGACCCCCGCGACGAGGTCGCGGCCGGCATCTTCCGCCGTCTCTTCCCCGACCGGACGGTGACCCTGGTGGACGCCCGTACGATCTTCTCCGGTGGCGGTGGCATCCACTGCATCACCCAGCAGCAGCCGAAGGTCTGACCCCGTACGAGGAGGCGCGGATGGCCGGTGCGGCACGGGAGCGCAGGAACGCGCCGCCGCGCGAGCAGGTCCTCGCCGCCGCCATGGAGATGATCGCCGAGCGCGGTCTGGAGAAGCTCACCATGGCGGCGCTCGGGCGTGAGGTCGGGATGAGCAGCGGCCATCTGCTGTACTACTTCCGCTCCAAGGACGAACTCCTCCTACAGACGCTGGAGTGGAGCGAGAGCCGGCTCGGGGCCGAGCGCGGGCGGCTGCTGACCCGCGAGGCCCCGGCCCGCGAGCGGCTCGACGCCTACGTCGGCCTGTACGTCCCCGACGGCCACCGCGACCCGCACTGGACGCTGTGGCTGGAGGTGTGGAACCGCTCACTGGACGCCGGCGAGGACGCCCGTGACCGGCAGGCCGCCATCGAGGGAGCCTGGCACCGGGACCTCGCCGCCCTGGTCGCCGAGGGCGTCTCGCGCGGGGAGTTCCGTCCGGTCGACGCCGACCGCTTCGCCGCCCGGCTGCGCGCCCTGCTCGACGGCTTCTCCCTTCACGTGGCGATCGGCCTGCGCGGCACCGGCCGGGAGCAAGTCCTGCGTCACGTGGGCGAGTTCCTCGACGAGTCCCTGAACCGGCCCGGGCGCGCGAACGCGTGACGCGCGACACTCACGGCGTTTCGGGCATGACGTACGCCACCCGGGGCGTCCAGCGCGCCGCCCGCATCCTGAGACGCTGTGCGTAGGACGCCGGACTTGTGCCACACTTCCCCCGTGCTCTCGTTCGCCATGATTATTGGCAGCAGGCGCGCCGGTCCGCAGTGACCGCCACGTACGACCAGGTGCGGGCGGACACCGTTGTCCTCGACCCGCGCGCAGACCTCTCGCACCCGCGAGAGGTTTTTCGTTTTCCTGGCCCACCTGCAGCCGGGATCACAGCGCGAGGGACCATTGGGGGGACGGTGGAGCCGGTCATTCCGGTAAGACCGAGATTGCTGACAGGAGCCTTGAGACCATGACCGCAACCAGCCGGCACGACGACTCGTTCCACGTCTTCGACACGACCCTGCGCGACGGGGCCCAGCGCGAGGGCATCAACCTCACGGTCGCCGACAAGCTGGCCATCGCCCGTCACCTGGACGACTTCGGCGTGGGCTTCATCGAGGGCGGCTGGCCCGGCGCCAACCCGCGGGACACCGAGTTCTTCGCCCGTGCCCGGCAGGAGATCGACTTCAAGCACGCCCGGCTCGTCGCCTTCGGCTCCNCCCGCCGCGCCGGCGGCAAGGCGGCGGACGACCCCCAGGTCAGGGCGCTCCTGGACTCCGGCGCCGAGGTGATCACCCTGGTCGCCAAGTCGCACGACCGGCACGTGGAGCTGGCCCTGCGCACCACCCTGGAGGAGAACCTGGAGATGGTCCGCGACACCGTCTCCCACCTGCGCGCCCAGGGCCGCCGCGTCTTCGTCGACTGCGAGCACTTCTTCGACGGCTACCGCGCCAACCCCGAGTACGCCAAGGCCGTCGTACGGGCCGCCGCCGAGGCCGGCGCGGACGTGGTGATCCTCTGCGACACCAACGGCGGCATGCTGCCCGCCCAGATCAACGCGGTCGTCTCCACCGTCCTCGCGGACACCGGCGCCCGCCTCGGCATCCACGCCCAGGACGACACCGGCTGCGCGGTCGCCAACACCCTCGCCGCCGTCGACGCGGGCGCCACCCACGTGCAGTGCACCGCCAACGGCTACGGCGAGCGCGTCGGCAACGCCAACCTCTTCCCGGTCGTGGCGGCCCTGGAGCTGAAGTACGGCAAGCGGGTGCTGCCCGAGGGCCGGCTGCGCGAGATGACCCGCATCTCGCACGCCATCGCCGAGGTCGTCAACCTCACGCCCTCCACCCACCAGCCCTATGTGGGTGTCTCCGCCTTCGCCCACAAGGCCGGCCTGCACGCCTCCGCGATCAAGATCGACCCGGACCTGTACCAGCACATCGACCCCGAGCAGGTCGGCAACACCATGCGCATGCTGGTCTCCGACATGGCGGGCCGCGCGTCCATCGAGCTCAAGGGCAAGGAGCTCGGCATCGACCTCGGCGGCGACCGCGAGCTCGTCGGCCGGGTGGTCGAGCGGGTCAAGGAGCGCGAACTCAAGGGCTACACCTACGAGGCGGCCGACGCGAGCTTCGAACTGCTGCTGCGCGCCGAGGCCGAGGGCAGGCCGCTGAAGTACTTCGACGTCGAGTCCTGGCGGGCCATCGTCGAGGACCGCCCCGACGGCACCCACGCGAACGAGGCCACCGTCAAGCTGTGGGCCAAGAGCGAGCGCATCGTCGCCACCGCCGAGGGCAACGGCCCGGTCAACGCCCTCGACCGCGCCCTGCGCGTGGCCCTGGAGAAGATCTACCCCCAGCTGGCCTCCCTCGGCCTGGTCGACTACAAGGTCCGCATCCTGGAGGGCAAGCACGGCACCTCCTCCACCACCCGCGTGCTCATCTCCACCTCGGACGGCCAGGGCGAGTGGTCCACGGTGGGCGTGGCCGACAACGTGATCGCCGCCTCCTGGCAGGCCCTGGAGGACGCGTACACCTACGGCCTGCTGCGCGCCGGCGTGGTACCCGCCCGGTGTGAGCGGCCTTGCCCGACGCGCTCCGGCAAACCGCACGCCGGCCGTCCCGTGGGACGACAGCCCCGCGCCGTGCGCGGCCGACCCGCCGTCAGCGTCATCGGCGGTCCCCGAACCGCGTCGATGCGGCGGTGACCTGCGCGTTCCGGGCACTTGACCGGCTGCACCACCCGGCGGGGCGCGACCGGCGGACGGCGGTGCCGGTCGGGGATGCCGGCCGGCGGGCCCGGCGGCCGTCAGGGGGCGCGCCAGATGTTGTCGAAGGCGACGTTCTCGATGCGCCGCCGCTGCCGTACGGCCTCCAGTTCCGTCACCGCGCCGTTGACGGCGGCCAGCACGGTCACCAGGGCGTCGTCGTCCGGGGCGGCGAGTTCCCCGCCGGGTTCGGCCTCGATGCCCACGGCGGCGGCCAGTCCGGCGATGACGGGGTCGTGGGAGGCCCAGCGCTCGGCCGCCTCGCGCCGCTCCGGTGAGTCGACGGGCGTCGTCCGGCCGCCGCGGGCGGGCATCCAGCGGTGCCGCCGCCCGGTGAGGTGCCCGTCCGCCTCCAGCGCGTCGATGTAGGCCACGGCCAGACCCTCGCCCCGGCGCCACAGCCAGTCCTCGACGGACTCGTACGGCGGCCGCTCCTTGAGCGCCGCCCCGGCCTGGTCCAGGAGGCGGTCCCCCGTGTCCCGCCGGGGGACGGGCACGATGCGGTCGCCGTCCAGGGTGACGGCCCCGGCGGCGAGGAGGTCGACCAGTTCGGCGCCCGCCAGGGCGAGCGACAGGTCGCCCTGCTCGACGGGGCGGCTGGACGGCACGTCCAGGCTGAGGATCAACAGGTCCCGCGGTGTGGTCATGCACCCGACGATACGGCCACCGGGAGCCGCCGGCCCGGTCCCGCGTCGGCCGCGCATAACCCTTTTCGACCGGTTCGGGTAGCTTCGAAGGATGAAGGCCGTCGCCCTGACCCGAGCTTCTGTGCGACTGCTGGTGGCGCTCGCGGTCGCTGTCGTGGCCGTCCTGTCGACGGGCGTCCCCCGTGCGGCGGCGGCCACCGGCATCTCGACGGTCGCCGAAGCGCTCCGCAGGGGCCCCGTGTACGTCGACCCGGCCGCGTCCGCCCAGTTGCCGCCGGCCGAAGCGGCCGCGCTCAGCCGGAAGATCAAGGACGCGGACAAACCTCTGTTCATCGCGGTCCTGCCCGCGGGCTATCCGACGCGGGACCTGTTCACCGACCTGCGCACCGCCACCGGCATCACCGGCGCGTACGCCGTGCGCCTGGGCGACCGCTTCGACGCCCGCGCCGACGCGTCGGTCCTGCCGCGCACCGCCGTGCGGAACCTCGTCACCAGCGTCCAGGGCGAGGACGCGAAGACGCAGCTCACGGACTTCACCGACCGGGCCCTGGCCAACATGGGCGGTTCGGCCCCCGCGAGCTGGGGCGGTACCGGGGCCGGCGGCACGGGGTCCACCACCGCTCTGATCACCGCGGGCGCGGTCCTGGTGGCGGGCGGTGTGGGCGCGTACGCCCTGGTCAGGCGCGGCCGGAGCCGCCGGGAGGCGGAGCAGCGGGCCGCGCTGGAGAAGCTGCGGGTCGTCGTGGACGAGGACATCACCGCCTTCGGCGAGGAACTCGACCGCCTCGACTTCCACCCGGCGGAGGCCGGCGCGGACGACGCCATGCGCGCGGACTACGAGCGGGCGCTGGACGCCTACGAGCAGGCCAAGCAGTCCATGGCCGACGCCCGCAGGCCGGAGGACGTGCGGGCGGTCACCGAGGCCCTGGAGGACGGCCGCTTCTCGCTCGCCCAGCTGGCCGCCCGCCGTGAGGGCCGCCCCCTGCCCGAGCGCCGCCCGCCCTGCTTCTTCGACCCGCGCCACGGCCCCTCGGTCGCCGACGCGACGTGGACGCCCCCGGGCGGGGCGCCGCGTCAGGTGCCGGTCTGCGCCGCCGACCGGGTCCGCCTGGCCGACGGCCGCGACCCGCGGATCCGTGAGGTCGACACGGACTGGGGCCGCCGCCCCTACTGGGACGCCGGCCCCGCGTACGGCCCCTGGGCCGGAGGCTACTTCGGCGGCGGCCTCCTCCCGGGTCTCCTGGTGGGCACCCTGCTCGGCAGCATGATGGCCACCCCGTCCTACGCGGCCGACTACGGCACCGGCTACGGCGACTTCGGAGGCTACGGGGGCTACGGGGGCGGCGACGTCTCCGGCGCGGACTTCGACCCGAGCGACTTCGGCGACTTCGGCGGGGGAGGGGACCCCGGCTCGGGCGGCG
>NZ_JUJA01000086.1 GCF_001906585.1 Streptomyces kebangsaanensis
GGGGGTGGGGGAGGTCGTGGGCGTCGGAGGTGGTGGTGGCGGTCTCCCGCACCCCCAGTCGATGCCGATCACCGCACCGGTCGGCGGCAGCGGCTCGACCGGGGCAGGGACGACGAACGAGGCGTACCAGTGGCCGAGGCGGTCGCGGTACACGCGCACCGAGGACGGCTCGGCCAGCAGCGGACGGGACCACACCACGGTCAAAACGATCCCGCCCGCCAGGTGCAGCCGCCCGTCCCTGGGCCGGAAGCCGCGCCGCGTGTAGTTCAGCGTCGGATCCGTTTCATGCTTCTTCCTGGGCCGGGGCATGCCGGCCCGCCGCCTGGCGGGCAGCCGGTCCTTGAGGTCCTTCAGGGCCTTCGCGCGGGAGGCGGTGAAGTCGCGGACGGTCTGCTGCTGCGGCACCGAGGCGCCCGCGGCCAGCCACGGGGTCACCGCGCGGGCCCGGGTGAGCATCCGGTCCAGCCGGGCCGGACCGCACGCCTCCCCCTCCGCATGGGCCCTCTTCGCGCGGGCCACGCACTCGTTCCACAGCCACCGGCACCGGCCCCACTCCGCCTCCAGCCCGGTACGGGCGGTGGCCGGCACCCGCAACCGGTACGTGTAGCGGGCGTGCCCGCCCCCGCCGGCCTCCCGTACCGCCGCCATGCCCGTCACCCCCCGGCTCTTGTCCCGGTCACCCGACGCCCGCCCTGCGACCGTATGCGCGGCACCCGAACAGCCGCACCTCTCTTCCAGTGCGATCACCCCGATCGGCGAATACCGGGACACGTGTTCGCGTCCGCCCGGCCCCGCCGGACAGGCCGCCAGGGCGCTCCGTGCCGCTGTCGCGGGATGCGATTCCCCCCGGCGTGAACGCCGGGGCCTCCCCGCAAGAGATCAGGTGATCGAGCTCGGCAAGATCCTGATAAGCGGCGGGCAGACTCCCTCGGCGCCTGGTCCTCACCATGCACGGCCTGATCCGCCTGGCCGACACCGCCGAACTGCTCGCGACCGAGCTGATCTCCAACGCCGTACGGCACACGAAGGGGCCCGCCGCCCTGCGCGTACGGTGGGCCGCCGGCGTCCTGCGGATCGGAGCATGGGACGCGGACCCCCGGCCGCCGGAGCCGCCCGTGCCGTTGGAACAGATCACCGACCTGGAAGAGGGTCGTGGACTGGCGCTGATCCGGGCCTGCGCCGACCTGTGGGGCTGGCAGCCGCTGGCACGGGAAGGCAACCGGGGGAAGGTCGTATGGTGCGAGCTGGCCGCCGCGTAACGTTGGCGCTTTTGAAGTGGTTGCCCCAACCTCTGGACTGTTTGGGGTCTATAGAACTCAATGTCGTCCAGGTGCGGTGTACTGACGGACATGCCAGGCGTTGCGCGGCCGGGGCCCGGCAGCGTATCCATGCCACGTCCGTTGTGACGTCAGGTCCGTCTCAAGGTGCCCGGAGTGGGCTCTGCGTCGCACTCGTCGGGATCATGGGTGCCCAAGGGCTTGGCGGAGGGGGAGCGGGGTGGTCGGGTGAACGGTCGCGCCCTTCGCCGTTCACCCGGTCCCCTGTTCAAGATCCGACCACTCATCACGCCTGTCGTCGTCGACCTCACGAACCCGCACGCACCCGGCCACCGATCAGCAGCCCGGCTGCCCGGTCCGGCCGCCGATACGACGCCGCAGCCACGCCGCCTCCGCAAGCGTGAGGTTCGGATCGGCCAGCTTGGCTTCGGCCACTTCCCGGATACGTCCCGCAGGATCGGTCCGACAACCCTTGCGCACACTGTGCACAAGCAGACTCCGTCCCAGGCGGACGGCCAGGCCGGGGACCTCCGCGCTGCCGACGGTCACCATGGTCATCGCCACATCCGCAGCGGGATCACCGGCGCCCGCGTTGCGCCAGTCGATCACCACGGGACCTCTCCGAGTCAGGAGCACGTTGCCCGGATGCAGGTCCAGATGCAGCACCCGGTCATCACCCGCCGTCGCGAACCGCTGGGGCAGCCACTTCGGCGCCGGCAACGCATGCAACCGGTCGTGCAGGCGGCCCAACGCCCGGCCGAGGGAGCCGACCCGCCACGGGCGCCGGGCCAGCGCCTCCAGCATCGTCGGCCCGGTCAGCCGCTCCAGGACCATGTCGGTACCGGTGACCTCGTACACCTTCGGCACCGGATACCCACAGGCCGCCAGATGCGTCATCAACCGCGCTTCCAGCTCCGTTGGTCCCCCCTGCCGATAACGCCGCAAGACCCTGGACTCGTCCAGGGCATACACGTCAGCTTCCCGCCCCCGCCCGATCAATTCCATGCAGGGCAGTCTGTCCCGACGTCGTACCAGCCGCCAACAGGGCGAACGCTGGGTGACGCGGCACTAGGCCGTGTTGCGAAAGCGGCTCGTGGGTTGTTGGAAATCAGTGCGCTCAGCGCCGCCGACGTGCTGTGGGTTGCGTTCGAGAACCCGGTCGCGAGCAGCATCGCGAACCTGCGAGGGTGTCTGCTATGGATTCTGAGTCGGGGGCCGAGCCTGCCCGCCACTACGACCCAGGGAGCTCGTTGGCGCGGTTCGCTGGCCGCATGCTTGTGGTCTGCCCGCAATGCGGAGGCTGTGCGCTCGTGGTTCCCCGGCCTGGTCTCCCCGCACCCAGGTACTTCAGTGAGCTCTTGTTCCAGCCACGCCGTCTGGCTTGCGGAGGGTGCGGTGCCGTCGCCGATTGGGAACCCGAGGTGCGGGGCGCTGGGCTGGCCGGCGCAGTACTGGGCGGTAGTGAGGATCCGTTCTTCCGGCGGCCACTATGGCTGCAGACCCGTTGCGCCGGCCAGATCCTGTGGGCCTACAACGAGGCGCACGTCAACGAACTGTCCGCCTACGTCGGCGCCCAGTTGCGCGAGCGTGGCGGGGCGCGGCCGACGATGGCAATGTTTGCGCGGCTGCCACCGTGGATGAAGAGGTCGGACAACCGCTCTGAAGTCCTGGCCGGTCTGGAGACGCTGCGAGCACTGGCCAAACGGTCGGCGCCTGCCGACCGCTCCGACGCCGCGCATGAGCGCGGTGACCGTCCCCGATCGTATGGGAGCACGTACTTCCGGGGCGGTCCCTATGAGAGAAGACCCTGAAAGCCCTGGTCACAGCCACTCGTTGATGGCTGCCACCAGGACGGTTGCTTCGTAGCGAACCGCGAGCTTGTCGTACCTCGTGGCCACGGCCCGGTGGCGCTTGAGCCGGTTGATGCCGCACTCCACCGCGTGGCGTTCCTTGTAGTCGTCCTTGTCGAACCTCGGCGGGCGGCCGCCGCGGGCGCCGAGCTTCTTACGGTTGCGGACCTGGTCGACCTTCTCTGGGATCGTGCAGCCTATCCCGCGTCTGCGCAGGTAGGCGCGATTCGCGCGGGAGCCGTACGCCCTGTCCGCTCGAACTCTATCCGGTTTGGTCCGCGGCCGGCCCGGGCCGATACGGGGTACCCGGATGCCCTCCAGGACGGGCTGGAACTGTGGGCTGTCGTGCCGCTGCCCAGCGGTGACCATCAACGACAGTGGCTTCTGCCCCTGCTCCACGGCCACGTGCAGCTTGGTGGTCAGGCCGCCACGCGACCGTCCGAGGCCGTGGTCGTCGGGCTCAGTGAAGACGCCGCCAGGCGGCTCCTTCTGCAGATCCCCTTTTTACGCGCCCCGGCGGCGTGCTGGTGAGCCCGGGCAACCGTGGAGTCCACGCTCACATCCCAGGTGATCAAGCCCTTCCCGTCGGCCTCGGCCTGCAGCTGCACGAAGATCCGCTTCCAGGTGCCGTTCCGTTGCCAGCGTCGAAATAGGTCGTAGACCCGGTCCCATGGCCCGTACCGCTCAGGCACGTCCCGCCACGGCGCACCGACCCTGGTCCGCCACCGTATGCCGTCGATCAACTGCCGGCGCGTCCAAGTCGGCGGCCGGCCCTGCTTCTTGCCCAGCGGCAGCAACGGCTTAAGTCGATCCCACTGAGTGTTGGTCAGATCACCTCGTCCCACGACACGTGATCATCCACGACCGTGATCAACTTTCACAACAGACCCTAGTTACTTTCGGCGAGAGCCTCGACTGCGGCGGCATTCGGGGCATCGGTGAGGGAGCCCGGCAGGGCCCGGCCTTTGTTGCCCTCCGGATTGGCCAGCATCTCCGCAAGGGCCTGGGACGGCAGAATGCCCCGCCCCTTGGCCTCCTCCAGCCTGGCGTGCCAGATGCTGCCCTCCGACATCGCCCGCGGCCCGGCGGCCTGTCGCGGTTCCCACGCGGCGGCGTCGTCCTCGTCGTTGGCCCACACATAACCGAGGACCGCGCCACCCTGCTTGTCGACCACGGTGAAGTACCGCACCGGCTTGTCGGTCCGGGTCTGGTACCGCGGCGGGCCCGGCGACACCTGGTTGAACCACATATCGTCGTCGAAGCGCGGGTTGATCGGTCGTTCACTGCTCATGATGTCCACGTTCCTTTGCCTTTGCTGGATCCGCAACGAGGCTACGGCCTCGGCAGAACCTCCCCGTAGACGTGCCACTTGCCGTCCGCCTCGTCCATGAAAACGCGCGTCACCTTGTACTCGGTACCGCGGGCGAGGAGCAGTTCCCGTTCCCCGGGGACCTGGGAGAGATGATCCAGCCAGAGGGCGGGTGTCCCCTTCGGCACCCGCAGATGCATCCACACCGGTTTGCCGTCGAAGGGCGGTGGCGGCGTCTTACCGAGTGCAGTAGAGGTATACGCCTTGTCGTCGAAGACACCGCCCTGCATGTCCATCGGCGACTTCAGGTCAAGGTGGTCGATTCCGGTGCCGCGCACGATCATGACGTCCTCCGGTACGGGGCGTGCTCCCATGACCTTGTCCATCTCATCGATGGTGTGCAACGTGTACTCGGACGCGTGCTCGCCGAAGCGAAGGTGACCGTTGATGCTGGTGTAAGCAGAACCGGTATAGGTGACCAGCGCGCTTCTCGACTCTGGATGGAGGTCGTCCAAAAAGTCGTTCCAGTACGTGTTGCCGTACTTCAGTCCAGCCTCGTTGCTGACGCTGGGCACAGGGTTCGTACCGTGCGCCAGTTCGGCTGTGGCCACCGCGTGCTTCTCGGCATCGCTCAGAACTGCGAACTCTGCCTTCGACATGTGTGGCTTGTACTCGAACGGCTCCCCTCCCCCGTGCCCCGGCACGTCCGTGCCCGGGTGGCCCGGGGCGGCCGGAGTGTCGGCGCCGTGGTGTGCGGCGGTGTCCACGGCCGTGTGGCCGAGGTCCGCGTGGTCGCCCATGTGTGCGGCGTCGTCCGCGTGTCCCGCCGTGTGGTCCGGGTGGTGGCCGCCATCGTCCGTATGGCCGGCTCCGTGGGCGGCGTCGTCCGCGTGGCCTGCGGATGTGCCGTGAGCCGGGCCGTGATGTGCCGGGTCCGGGGCGTGGCCGCCGCTGCCGGGAACGTCGTGCCCGCCGGTGTGCGGAGTGTGCGGGGCGCCCGAGGGGACGTCGTGCGTGGGCGCGCCCGCCGACGCATGGTCGTACGACGTGTGCGTGGCCGTGTCGTAGCGCCCCACGGCGTCGGTCGTATGGGCACTGCCGGCCAAACCGTCGCCCGTGTGGGCTCCCGCGTACACCGGCTGCTGGCCCTGGATCGTCCAGTGGTCCGGGAGCTTCGGGGCCGCCGTCTCGTGCGGGATCGGTGTGGTGTCGATGACGCCGTTGGGCGTCATGATGTTGCCGTGGGGGTCCAGGAAACGGCCGTCGGGCAGGTGGACCGATCCGTCGGGGAGCTTGGGGATGTCGATGGTGCCGACGCCCTTCAGGGCCTTGCTGATGTCGCCGACCTTCGACAGGCCCGCGCCGGCGCCCTTGGCGACGTAGGTCATCGGGTCGAGGGCCCGGCCCGCCTTGCCCGCCGCCGACAGCACCTTGGCCGCCGCGCCCGCCTTGCCCGCCCCCGCGGCCGCACCGCCCGCGCCGCCGGTGAAGACCGTGGTCAGCACGTTGAAGGTGACCGCCCCGGCCGCGCGGGCGGGGTTCTTGCCCCACTCGTCCCACGCCACCAGCGCCTTGCCCGTCTCCTTCATCGCCGTGCGCGAGTCCCGCACCCAGGACGGCAGCTTGTCGTCCGGCAGCAGCCAGAACGCCGCCCCCACCACCGGCACCGCCGTCAGCACCAGGCCGGTGGCCAGCTGGCCCAGGCCCTTCCACGCCTGCCCCGCCGCCTCCCAGCCGTCCACCCCCACCAGCGTGCCCAGACCCTTGATCGTCCCCCACACCCCGTCGACGATCAGACCGTCCCACACGAACGACTTCGTCCAGTGCCCCACCTCGTACCAGTGGTGCCGCTCCTCCACCGGGTCGCCCCAGGGAAGCTGGGCGTCCTTCATGTCCTCGGCCGTGAACCCGTACTGGTCCTTGCGGTCCGAGCCGTCGCCGGCCACCACCGGCGTGCCGCCCGGCACCAGCGCGACGATCTTGTTGTGGCAGGTGCGCTCCGCCGCCCAGAACGCCGCCACCGTGGCCGTGATCTCGTCCCGCAGCGCGTTGTGCGCCTCGACCTTGTCCCCGTCGTACTCCCACTTCTCGTCGTCCTTGACGGAGTCGACGAACGTCGTCGCCCGGGCCTTGAGCTCCTTCAGCTTGTCCGCCAGCGGGCGGACCTCCGTCGCGTACGCCGACAGCGCCGACGAGACCGTCTCCAGCTGGTCCGCGAAACCGTCCGCCCGGTCCTTGACCGGCCGCGTCGTCGCGAACAGCTGCTCCGCCTCCGGCGCGGAGTAGTACGCCGACAGGCCCTGGAACCCGGTGTGCACGGCCTGCCCGGTGTCCCGGACATGCCCCGCGTCCGCCTTCAGACCGGCACAGTCCTGCTCCAGCTGCTCCAG
>NZ_JUJA01000087.1 GCF_001906585.1 Streptomyces kebangsaanensis
AGCCGCAGCAGGGCCGTCCGGCCCCGGCGGGCGCGGCCGGTGCCTTCGGCGGCCAGGCGCCCGGTGGGCCGCAGGCTCCGCAGGCGACCGGGCCGGGTGCCCCGCAGGGCTTCGGCGACGGCCGGCGGCAGGACGTCTTCGGTGGCGGCGCCCGCGGTGCCGTACCCCCGCAGCGGGCGAACGGCAGCGAGCAGGGCCGGCAGCCCCAGCTGCCGCCGCGCGGCGGTGCGCGCCCCGAGCTGCCGGGTGGCAACGGGCCGTCCCGTACGCAGGGCTGGGGCGACGAGAACGCGGGCGGCCGGGCCGCCCTGGACGCACCGCGCGGCCACGACGAGCAGGACGCGGCGCAGACCTCCCGGATGCCTCGGTTCGACGGGCGCCAGGGGCCGGGCTCGACGACGGAGATGCCCCGGATCGACGACCGGCAGGGGCCGGGCTCGACCGCGGAGTTCCCCCGTCCCGACTTCGACGCCCCGCACCCGGGCGCGGGCGACGCGCAGCACACGGGCCAGTTCGTCCGTCCGGACGTCTTCGGTACGTCCGGGCAGGGCACTCCGTCCCAGACGGGTCAGTTCGCGGCCCCGCAGGCGTACGACAACGGCTCCACGGGCCAGTTCGCCGCCCAGCAGGGCTACGGCAACGGCTCCACGGGCCAGTTCGCCCAGCCGGGCCACCAGGACCCCGCGTCCACGGGCCACTTCGCCCAGCCGGGACATCAGAACCCCGCGTCCACCGGGCAGTTCGCCCAGCCAGGACATCAGAACCCCGCATCCACCGGGCAGTTCGAGCGGCCGGGCCACCAGGACCCCGCGTCCACCGGGCAGTTCGAGCGGCCGCAGCCGGGCGGTCCCGCCGACTTCGGCGGCCTGCGCGGCCCTGCCGCCCAGCAGCCGCGGCAGCGGCCCGTCCGTCCGGAACAGGGCGGCGCGGGTACCCCGCAGCAGCGGCCCGACGACGGCTGGGCCCTGCCGCCGGCCCCCGGTCCCGGCGACGGCCGTACGCCGCTGTACGACACCCTGGAAACCAACTGGTTCCACGGTGGTGGCCAGCAGCAGGGCGGCGAGCCGGCTCCGGCCGCGCAGCAGCCGCAGGCACCCACTCCCCAGCCGCAGGCCCCCACTCCCCAGCGGAACACCGCCCCCGCCTGGCGCAACTCGCCGAACGACGACCTCGTCCGGCAGGCCGAGCGGGTCAGGCAGCCGGCCTCGGGCGGGGTCACCACCTCCGGCCTGCCGCGCCGGGTGCCCCGGGCGAACCTCGTCCCGGGCACGGCTCAGCAGCAACAGCACCAGAGCGGTCCGCAGGTCTCGCGTGCGCCTGACGACGTACGCGGCCGGCTGACCAATCTCCGTCGGGGCATCGCGCAGGGTCGTCAGGCCGGCCACGGCCAGACGGGCAGCTTCCCCACTCACCAGCAGGAGCGTTAGTTGAGCCAGATGAGCCAGGCGGCACAGAACCTCAACTGGTTGATCACCAACTTCGTGGACAACACCCCCGGGGTGTCCCACACCGTCGTGGTGTCGGCCGACGGACTGCTTCTGGCGATGTCCGAAGGGTTCCCGCGCGACCGCGCCGACCAGCTCGCGGCCGTCGCCTCCGGTCTGACCTCGCTGACCTCCGGGGCCTCCCGGATCTTCGAGGGCGGCACTGTGGCGCAGACGGTCGTGGAGATGGAGCGCGGCTTCCTCTTCCTGATGTCCGTGTCGGACGGGTCGTCGCTCGCGGTCCTGTCCCACCCCGAGTGCGACATCGGCCTCGTCGGTTACGAGATGGCACTGCTCGTCGACCGTGCAGGGGCGGTCCTCACCCCCGACCTGCGCGCCGAACTACAGGGCAGTCTGCTGCACTGACCGGCTCCGGCACCACCCACCTCACCAAATCACCGTCCGGCCGCCACAATCCCCCCACCGGCCCTGTCAGACGGCTTGACTGACCGACTTGCTGTCCCGCCCGGAGGATTCATGACCCCGCCCCCCGCCTCTCATGATCCGTACGCAGAGCCGTACGGGGACGAGGGCGACCAGCCGCTGGTACGTCCGTATGCGATGACCGGCGGCCGGACCCGGCCGCGCTACCAGCTCGCCATCGAGGCGCTGGTCAGCACCACGGCCGACCCGGCAGCGCTGATGGGACTGCTCCCGGAACACCAGCGGATCTGTCACCTGTGCCGTGAGGTGAAATCCGTCGCCGAGGTGTCGGCGCTTCTCGCCATGCCGCTGGGCGTGGCACGAATCCTTGTCGCGGACCTTGCCGAGGCCGGTCTGGTGGCCATCCACCAGCCGGGCGGCGACGAGAACAACGGTGGCGCACCGGACGTGACGCTGCTCGAAAGGGTGCTCAGTGGACTTCGCAAGCTCTGACGCGGGCCGGGCGACCACCTCCGCAAAGATCGTGGTGGCGGGTGGCTTCGGCGTGGGCAAGACCACGTTCGTGGGCGCCGTCTCGGAGATCAACCCGCTGCGCACGGAGGCCGTCATGACGTCCGCTTCGGCGGGCATCGACGACCTCACCCACACCGGGGACAAGACCACCACCACGGTGGCCATGGACTTCGGCCGCATCACGCTCGACCAGGACCTGATCCTCTACCTGTTCGGCACGCCCGGCCAGGACCGGTTCTGGTTCATGTGGGACGACCTGGTCCGCGGCGCCATCGGCGCCATCGTCCTGGTCGACACCCGGCGCCTGGCCGACTGCTTCCCGGCGGTCGACTACTTCGAGAACAGCGGCCTGCCGTTCGTCATCGCCCTCAACGGCTTCGACGGCCAGCAGCCGTACAACCCGGACGAGGTCCGCGAGGCCCTGCAGATCGGTCC
>NZ_JUJA01000088.1:0-3034 GCF_001906585.1 Streptomyces kebangsaanensis
CCCCGCCGGTCCCGCGCACCACGTGCGCCCGGACCGGCGCGTCGCCGGGCGGCGCGGCCGACATGGGGTGGCCCTCCCGGCGGCACCAGGCGGCCAGGTGGGCGACCAGGGCCGGATCGGTGCCGGACACGGCCAGTCGCCCGCCGGGCGGCAGTGCGCGCAGAGCCCGGTCCAGCAGCAGGTGGGCGCCCCGGTCGAGGCCGAGCCCGGCCAGGTCGAGCAGGGCGGTGCCGGGCGGTGGCGGCCCGGTGGTCACGGGTGGTAGCCGGTGGCCG
The DNA here is from genome assembly GCF_001906585.1 of Streptomyces kebangsaanensis. Taxonomy (GTDB): domain Bacteria; phylum Actinomycetota; class Actinomycetes; order Streptomycetales; family Streptomycetaceae; genus Streptomyces; species Streptomyces kebangsaanensis. Next base: position 276 of record NZ_JUJA01000088.1, read on the forward strand.
TGATCCGGCCGTCCGCGTCGTAGAAGCCCTCCTCGTCCACCGCGGCCGTCAGGGCGGCGTACCCGCTCTCCCGCCCGGGCAGCCACCGGGTGAGCCCTTCGAGGTCCATCAGGTGACGCACCTCGAGGTCCGCGGCGGACATCGACAGCAGCAGCGCGGTGAGGCGTTCGCCGGGCTCCGGGCCGAGGGACGGCCCGGCCGCCAGGACGCAGTGGTCGAAGGGGGCGGTGCGGGTCAGCAGGCGGGTGGCGCCGGGAGGCAGGGTGCCCTCCTGGCCGAACAGCAGGTGGTTGGCGTCGATCATGCAGGCCGCCGCCGCTTCGCCGGCCATCAGGGCGCGGGCCGCGTCCCGTTCGCCGCCGATGTGGTCGCCGTGCAGGCCCACCCCGGTGTCATGGCGTACGACCCGGAAGTCCACGCCGGGTTCGAGGCCGAGTTCCCGCAGGTGGTGCAGGGGCAGCAGGGTCGCCTGCGGCGAGTCGACCGCGCCGACGGCGACGGTCCGGTCCTTGAGGTCGGCGACGGCGCCGATCGGCGAGTCGGCCCGGACGACGACCACCGAGGTCAGGTCCCGGTCGGTGTCCCGCATGACGAGCGGCCGCACCGGCACGCCCGCCGCCCGTGCCAGCCGGCGGGTGCGCAGCCACGCCAGCGGGGAGTGCCAGGCGGCGTCGATGCGGCCGCGCACGAGGTCCTCGGCCTGCCGCTCGTAGTGGGCGTGGAGCACGAAGTCGAAGGGCAGGCCGTGCCGGCGCAGCCAGGTACGGAAACCGGACCAGATGGTGACGACCTTCGGGTCGTAGGCCACGGCCCCCAGGACCAGCGGACTGTTCACCGGGCCTCCTCGAACAGCGGCAGCCCCAGGCCGGCCCGGCCGCAGAAGTCGTGCAGCACCTCGGTGGTCGGTGCCATCACCCGCGCCGCCAGCGCGTCACGGAACCGCCGCTCCACGCCCAGCTCCCGGCGGAAGGCCGCGCCGCCGCACAGCCGCATGGCGCCGTCCGCCACCTCCGCGGCGGTCTCCGCCGCCAGCGCCTTGACCTGCAGCACCCGCAGCCGCGCGTCGGGGCGGTCCGTCGTCAGCGCGGTGAGCGTGTCGTCCAGGAACGCGCGGGCGGCGTCGGCGCGCAGCCGCAGCCGGGCGTAGCCCTGGCGGGCCGTCGGCTGCTGCGCCAGGGACTGCTCCAGGTGCTCCAGGCGGCTGCCGCGCAGGTGCTCGGCCGTCAGGTCCAGCAGCGTGCCGGTCACACCGAGACAGAAGGCCGCGCTCAGGACCAGGAAGACGGGCATGACCAGCTCCAGGGCCGTGTCCAGGCCCTCGCCGTCCCCGCCCAGCAGGGCCGTCCCGGGCACCGTGACGCCCGTGGCGGTGACGGGGCTGGAGCCGTTGCCGCGCAGCCCGAAGCCGTCGTACTCGCCCCGGACGCGCAGTCCCGTACTGCCGCTGGGCACCAGCCACAGCGACATGACGCCGTCGGCCCGCAGCGGCCTGCTGGACCACACGTAGCTGTCGGCCTCCCCGGCGGAGGTGACCCACGACTTCTCCGCGTCCAGCCGGACCGTGCCCGGCCGCCCCGGGGCCGCGGTGCCGCAGGGCGCCCAGAAGTGGCTGCGCGATCCGCGTTCGGAGAACGCCAGCGTGCTCAGGTGCCGGCCCTCGGCGACCGCCCGGCGCACGTCCCGCGGCCCGTACCGGTCGATGACGGTGACGGCCGCGTAGTGCATGAGCAGGACCATGGCCGTGGACCCGCACGCCCCGGCCAGCCGCTCCACCACGCCGGCCGCCTGCCGCAGGTCGCCGCCGCCCCCGCCGTCCTCGGGGGAGCCGAGCAGCCCCAGCAGCCCGGCCTCGGCCAGGGCCCGCACGCCCTGCCCCGGGAACCGGCCGGTGCGGTCCACCTCGTCGGCGAGCGGCCCCACCGTCTCGCGAAGCACCGCCTCGAAGCGCTCGTCCGTGACGGGGGCCGGCGGGGTCTCGGTGAATGCGCTCATACGGCTCCCTCGCAGGTGGGTGGAGACTCCGGGTGCTGCGGGTCACCCAACCAGGACCGGCGCCGTCCACGGGGGAGCGCACGCCCGTCCACGCGAAAGAATGATCATCAGATCACGACGGGGCGAGAGGCCCGCGGTGATCACCGGCGGTTTGGCGGCGCGGGGGCGGGCTACCCGGTGCCGCGATCCTCGGCTCCCAGCTGCGGGAGGTGCACGTGGCCGGCGTTGGTGAGCTCATCGCGGCACGCCTGCGGGCGTGGGGGGTGGACCGGGTCTTCGGCGTCCTGGGACCGGACGTCGACGCCCTGCTCGGCGCGCTCGGCGACGAGCACCACGGCCCGGAGTTCGTCCAGGCCCGGCACGCGGAGTCCGCCGCGCTCATGGCCTGCGCCCACGCCAGGTTCACCGGCCGGCCGGGCTGCTGCCTCGCCCCGGCCGGCTCCGGCGCGCTGCACCTGCTCAGCGGCCTGTACGACGCCGCGCTGGACCGGCAGCCGGTCGTGGCGCTGGTGGGGGAGGACCGGCCTTCCCCGGACGCGGACGTCCGGCGGCGCGCCGTCCCGGCGGCACGGCTCTTCGCGGACGTGTCCGAGTTCTGCGAAGTGGTGTCCGAGCCGGGGCAGGTGCGGGACGCGCTGGACCGGGCGGCACGCGCCGCGCTCACCGGCCGGGGCGTCGCCGTGCTGATCGTGCCGCGAGCGGTCCTGCGGACCGAGGCCGTACCGGAACCCGCGCACGGGGGCAGGCCGGCCGACGCCCCCGTCGGC
>NZ_JUJA01000088.1:3054-16296 GCF_001906585.1 Streptomyces kebangsaanensis
CAGGCGGACGAGCGGGAAGTGCGGCGGGCCGCGGTCGTCCTGAACGAGGGACGCAGGGTCGCGGTCGTGGTGGGGCCCGGCGGCGCCGCCGCCTCCGGACAGGTCGTCGGCGCGGCCGAACTGCTGGGCGCCGGAGTGGCCAAGACACCGCTCGGCCGCGACGTACTGCCCGACGCACTTCCCTACGTCACCGGTGTGGCGGCTCCCTCCGGCAGCGCCGTCGCCGCCGCCCTGCTGCGGGAGTGCGACACGCTGCTCCTGGTGGGCGCGGAGGACTTCGCCGGGCGCCTGCTGCCGGGCCGGGGCCCGCGCGTGATCAGCGCCGACCCGGACACCTCCGCGCGGCCGGCGGTCCGCGGCGCGTCCGAGACCGTATGGCTGACCGGGGACGTCACCGCCGCGCTGGACACGCTCGTCCCGCTGCTGCGCCGCAAGCGCGACCGGCGGTGGCGCACGGACGTCGAACGGGCGGTGGGCCAGTGGCGTGCTCAGGGCCGCCGGAAGGCGTCGCGGTTCTTCGGCGCCCGCGTCAATCCCCGCTCCGTCGTCGCCGAGCTGTCCGCGCGCCTGCCGGACCGGTCCGTCGTCGTCACCGACTCCGGCTCCGCCCTGGACTGGTGGACACGGCACCTGGAACTGCGCACCGGCATGCGCGCCTCCCTCTCGGGCCACCTCGGCACGCCCGGAGCCGCCGTACCCTACGCGGTGGCCGCCCGTCTGGCTCTCCCCGACCGTCCGGTCGTCGCCCTGATCGGCGACGGAGCGCTCCAGGCGAACGGGATGAACGAGCTGATCACCGTCCGGTGGCAGCTGCGACGGCCGGCCCGGACGCCTCCGCTGATCTTCTGCGTCCTGAACAACGGCGGCCTCAGCCGGCTGACCTGGGAACGCCGCAGCGAGGCCGGGGACCCCCTCCTCGCTCCCTCGGGCGAGCTGCCCCGCATGTCCTACGCCGACTACGCCCGGCTGCTCGGCCTGCCCGGCGTGCGCTGCGAGCACCCGGGCGAGGTGACCTCCGTCTGGGAGGGCGCCCTGCGGTCCACGGGCCCGGTCCTGCTGGAGTTCGTCGTGGACGGAGAAACCCCGCCCGACTGGGCGTCGGCCGTCGGAGCGGGAAAGGCCGAACGGCTGTTCCTGCCCGGCATCGCGCGCCGCACCCTGCGGCGCAGGATCGCCGCGGTGGTCGGCGGTCTGTTCCGCACGGCCTGACCGGCCCGGAACGCTCACGGGCCGGGCCGCTGCCCCAGGTGCGCGTTGTGCCAGGCGATGGCACGCCGGATCTGGGGCTCCTGCAGGCCGGTACGGCAGCCGAGCCGCTCCATCGTGAGGAACCGGATGCCGCTGCTCAGGGCGCGGTCGATCTTCGCGGCCCACAGCTCCTCCGGCACGAACGCACGGCCCTCGTACTCCTCCCGGACCGCGGCGAGGTGCTCCTCGCAGCAGGCGGTGACACGGCGCAGGCCGTCGAACCAGTCGTTGGCGGGATGGACGGCGGAGGAGTCGGGGACGTAACCGCGCACCGCCCCGTCCGCCGGGAAGGTCGTGCCGCACAGGTCGCACAGCTCCAACGGCAGCGGCCGGGCCGGCCGTGCCCGCTTCTTGCGCTTCCACATCGCGGCCCCCGGGTCACGGTACGTTCCAGGCGCGGTACGTTCCACACATAGGGGTTGCCGCGGAAGCCGGTGACGAAACGCCCGGCGCGGGTGATGCGGCGGTCAGCCGGCCAGATGGCGCTGGATCCAGTCGGCGGCGGCCCTGCGGAAGGCACGGCGGTTGTCCGCGCGCCGGAAGTCGTGTCCCTCGTCGCGCAGGACGAGGAGTTCCGCCTCCACCCCGCGCTCCCGTGCGGCCCGTACGAACTGCTCGGACTCGCCCGGCGGCACATTGGTGTCGTGCTCGCCGTGCACGGCCAGCACCGGGACGCGCAGCGCGTCGATGCGGCTCATCGGCGACAGCTCGTGCAGCAGCTCGCGGTCGCGGTCCGGATGCCCGTACTTGTGTGCGGCCGACCGGGCCAGCCACGGCTCGGTGCCGGCGAAGAACGTCGTGAGGTCCGACATGCCGCACACCGGGACGCCGGTGCGGAACAGGTCCGGATGCCACACCAGGGACGCCATCGCCAGGTAGCCGCCGTAGGAATGGCCCATCACGGCCAGCCGGCGAGGGTCGGCCAGGCCCTCCAGGACGGCGTGGGCCGCGCAGTCGGCGACGTCGTCGATCGCCGCGAACCTCCCCCTGCCCAGGTCCGCGTCGACGAAGGAACGGCCGTACCCGGAGGAGCCGCGCACGTCGGGGGCGAAGACGTCCAGTCCCCGGCCCAGCAGCTCGTGGTACAGCGGCTCGAACACCGGGCGCTCCTGCTCCTCCGGACCGCCGTGCAGGTGCAGCACGCACGGCGCGGGCTCCGCGGGCGAGCGGCCCGGCGCACGGTAGTACCAGCCGCCCAGGTCCAGTCCGTCCCGGGCGACCGGGCGCACCGGCACCGGCCGTACGGGAGGGTGGGCCCCGGGGGCGACGTCCTCGTCGCGCGAGGACCACGGGGTGCGCAGGGAGGCCCCCTGGGGCAGCCACCACACACCGGGCCGGCGCAGCGATCCGGACAGTGCCACGACGGGCGCGTCCGGGTCGGCGGTGACGGCCACCCGGGTGACGACCTCGTGGGGGAGCGGTACGGCGCGGGGCGGCCCGGCGGTACCGGCCGCGGCCAGCGCGGCGACCTCCAGCTCGCTGACGCCGCGTACGTTCCAGGACAGCACGGCGCCGCGGCCGTCGCGGTCCAGGGCCAGCAGGTCCAGGCCGCTGCCGTCGCGTTCGGCGGCCACCGTCAGGCCCAGCCGGTGTCCTCGCCGGTCGAGGACGACCGCGTACAGGGCGGCGTGTTCACGGGCGTGGTCGCTGCGCAGCCACAGCGTACGGGCGTCCGGCGCGAACGCGCCGATCCAGGGGTCGCCGTCGGCGACCGGCACCCCGCAGGTCACCCGCAGGTCGTGCAGACGGACGACGAGCGCCTCGCGCCGGCCGCGCGGCCCCCGGCGCAGCAGCGCCAGCCGCCCGTCCCGGCTCACGTCGCACACCCGCAGGGAGGCCGCGTCGCGTTCGCTCGCCAGGAGGACGGGGGCGGCCGAGCCGTCGGGGGCGACGAGGTACGCCGACAGGGTCCTGGGCACGGGCTCGGCGGAGGCGGGTGGGCCCCCGGGCGCGAGAGCGGCGGTCGGCGGGCGCGACGGCGCGGTCAGAAGGGTCGCGCGGCCGTCGCGTGCGGCCCAGCCCTCGGGAAGCGGCGCGGGCGAAACGGCGTCCGCGCCCGGACCGCCGGCCTCCGCACCGGCCGGCGGAAGGTGCGCGGGAGCCTCGGCGACCGTCACCGCGAGCGCCGAACCGTCGTGCGTCCAGCAGCCCAGGTGCGCGGAGGTGCCCGGCTCACCGCCTGCCAGGACCCTCCGCCCCGTGCCGTCGGGGCGTACGCACAGCACGCGCGTGTGCTCACCACCGCCCGGCGCGGTGGTGTACGCGATCCACCGCCCGTCGGGCGACCAGGCCACCTCGGTGACCGGATGCGGCTCGTCGTCCAGCAGGTGCACGTCGTCACCCTCGACCGGCCCCGCCCACAGCTGGGGCACACCGGCCCGGTCGCACACGAAGGCGACGTGCCGCCCGCCGGGATCCACCGACGGATACCAGCACCCGTGCGAGACCAGCGACCGCGGCACCGCGTCCACGGGGAGGGCCGTGTCCGGCAGGAGCACGGGCTCGGGCGCGGGCCGCGCCCCGACGGGCCCCGTTCCACCGGGCAGCTCGGTGGCGACCGCGCGCACAAAAGGGTCGGCATCCTCTGCCCGGACCGTTCCCGCCCCGTCCGCAACGGCCCGGTCCTTCGCTCCGTCCTCTGCCCGGTCCTTCGAACCGGCCCCGCCCGGGGGCGGCGACAGCGGGGCCTCGGTCACCGGATCTCGTGGGTCTGCAGCCATATCTCCAGCAAAGCAACCTGCCACAGCGCGTTGGCCCCGCGCCTGGTGCGGTGCGTGTCGGGGGCGGCGAGGAGTTCGTCGACGCAGCTCCGGCGGAAGATGCCGCGGGTTCTCGCCTCGGGGGCGTGGAGGGTCTCGCGGACGCGTTGCAGCACCGGTCCGGCCATGTGCTTGATCGCCGGGACGGGGAAGTAGCCCTTGGGCCGGTCGACGACCTCCCGCGGCAGGACCCTGCGGCCCGCGGCCTTCAGTACGCCCTTGCCACCGTCCGCGAGCTTGAGCCCGGGCGGGCAGGCGGCGGCCAGCTCGACCAGTTCGTGGTCGAGGAACGGCACCCGGGCCTCCAGGCCCCAGTCCATCGTCATGTTGTCGACCCGCTTGACCGGGTCGTCGACCATCATCACGTGCGTGTCCAGCCGCAGGTCCGCGTCGAGCGCGGTCTCGGCACCCGGTGCGGCCATGTGCGCGCGCACGTAGTCGCCGGAGACGTCGCGCGCGGGCAGCATGTCGGGCTCCAGCATGCGCGCGAGGTCGGCGTGCGGCCGGTCGAAGTAGGTTTCGGCGTACGCCTCGGCCGCCCGCCGGCGTGGCGCCCGTGCCATCGCCGGATACCAGTGGTAGCCGGCGAAGACCTCGTCGGCGCCCTGGCCGCTCTGCACGACCTTGACCTCCTTGGCCACCTGCTCGGACAGCAGGTGGAAGGCCACCACGTCATGGCTGATCATGGGTTCGCTCATGGCCCGCACGGCTCCGTCGAGGGCCTGCGAGACCCGGTCGGAGGGGACCATCAGCTGGTGGTGGTCGGTGCCGAAGTGCCGCGCCACCAGGTCGGAGTAGCGGAACTCGTCGCCCTCCTCGTCCCCTTCCGACTCGAAGCCGACGCTGAAGGTGGCCAGGTCCTCCTGCCCCTCGTCGGCCAGCAGGGCCACGATGAGACTGGAGTCCAGACCGCCCGACAGCAGCACGCCCACCGGCACGTCGGCGACCATCCGGCGGCGCACGGCGGTGCGCAGGGCCTGCAGGACCGCGTCCGTCCAGTCCTGGGCGGTCAGACCGGCGTGCTCCGGGCGGCGGGTGTAGCGGGGCTGCCAGTAGCGGTGGTCGCGGCGGGTGCCGTCGGCCTCGACGACCCGGACCGTGGCCGGCGGCAGTTTGCGTACGCCGCCCAGGACGGTGCGGGGCGCCGGCACGGTGGCGTGCCAGCTGAGGTACTGGTGCAGCGCCACGGGGTCGATCGAGGTGTCCACGCCGCCGCCCGCCAGCAGCGCGGGCAGCGAGGAGGCGAACCTCAGCCGCTCGGGGGACTCGGCGAGGTAGAGGGGCTTGATGCCCAGCCGGTCGCGGGCCAGGACCACTCGCCCGCTGTCCTGCTCGGCGAGCACGAAGGCGAACATGCCGTGGAAGCGCTCGACGCAGGAGGCGCCCCACTCCCGGTACGCCTTCAGCACCACCTCGGTGTCGGAGTCCGAGAAGAACCGGTGTCCGCGGGCGGCCAGCTCGGCACGCAGCTCCCGGTAGTTGTAGACGCACCCGTTGAACACGCCCACGAGACGCGCCCGCGGATCGGCCATCGGCTGGGCCCCGCCGTCCGACAGGTCGATGATCTTCAGCCGGCGGTGCCCGAGGGCGACGGGTCCCTGCGACCACAGCCCGCGCCCGTCGGGCCCGCGGGGCGCGAGCCGGTCGGTCATGCGCTCGACCGCGGCCAGATCCGGCCGTCCGCCGTCGAAGCGGACCTCTCCGCTGAGTCCGCACATCAGGCGCACCTCCCTTCTGCGGTCCCGGGAACGGGCGGACGGTCGGCGGTGGTCTCGGGAGCGGGGGCATGGGACATGGCGGGGAACGACCCTCCTCGAACGGTCGTACGGCACCGCCGGCGACAGGCGGCGAAGCGGGCCGGACGGGCGGACATCGGGTACGGGCGGCGGGCGCCGTCAGGCTCCGGCCCCGCCGGCGACCGGACCGGCCCGGCGGACGCGGGTGGTTCCGGCCGGCGCGGCGGCACGCGGAACGGGCGCGCCGCGGGTCTCGGCGACCAACAGGTCGACGCCGGCGAGCAGGTCCTCGTCCTCGGCCGCCCGNNNNCGCCGCAGCCGGTGCGCGGCGCTGCCGCGGGCCAGGGCCTCGGCCAGCAGGTCGCGCAGGGTCTCCCGGTCGCCGGACGCCTCCAGCGCCGGGCGCAGCCGGGCCGTCATGCCCCGCAGCACCACGCGGGCGGGGGCGGCGCGCCGGGTGACGGGGTCGACCAGCGGGCCTTCGAGGCCGGAGCGGGCGGCCCGCCAGGCGGCGGCCCGCAGCCACTCGTGGTGGCCGTCGCACCGGGGGCCGTCCCCGCGGGCCAGCCGGTCGCACGCGTCGTGGACCAGGGCCCGGAAGAGCCCCGCGACCAGCACGACCGTCTCCACGCGCGGGCAGGCGTCGCAGATCCGCAGCTCCAGCGTGCGCTGGTGCGCGGAGGGCCGTACGTCGTGGTAGACCATGCCGGCGTCGCTGATCACGCCCGAGCGGATCAGCTCCTCCAGCGCGGCGTCGTAGTCGGCGGCGTCCGTGTAGTGGCCGGCCGGCCCGGCGGTGGGCCAGCGCTGCCACAGCATGGTGCGCCAGCTCGCGTAGCCGGTGTCCGCGCCGAGCCAGAACGGTGAGCTGGCGGACAGTGCCAGCAGCGGCGGCAGCCACGGCGAGACCAGGCACATGGCCCGTACGGCGGTGTCCCGGTCGGGTACGTCGACGTGCACCTGCGCGCTGCAGATGAGCTGCTCGTCGGCGACCCTGCGGTACTCGTCGGCCATGTGCCGGTAGCGGCGGCCGGCGGTGACCCGGCCGGGACTCACCCGCGCCAGCGGTACGGTGCCGGCGGCCACCGACGCCAGGCCCAGCGAGGAGGCCGCCGCGTCCAGCCGCCGCCGGGAGGCGGCCAGGTCCGCGTGGAGGGCGCCGAGGGTGGCGTGGACCCCGCTGTTGCTCTCCACGACCGACTGCTGCAGCTCGGTCGTGAACCCGGGCCCGTCCAGCCGGTCCAGTACGGCGCGGGCGCGCGGCACCAGCCGGCCGCTCTCCACGTCCAGCACGTGGAACTCTTCCTCTGCCCCGATGCGCAGTGTCACGGTCTTTCCCTGCCCTCGCGATCCGCCCGCTCAGCACAGGGCCCGGTACACCGAGGCGGTGGTGAGGCCGTAGACCAGATGCGGTACGACGTCGGACGCCCACGACTTCAGATCCCACGAGGCGGGGTCGGTCACCCGCAGGGCGGTGGCCGGGACGTCGCTGCCCGCCATGGCCGCGGCGCCGAGCACCGGCCCGGCCGCCCAGTCCGGCAGGGGCGCCCGCCGGTGCCGGAGCAGCCCGTACGCCGCTCCCGTGCCCAGACCGGTGGCGTAGCCGAGCAGCGCGCCGGCCGCCTGGGCGCGGTTGTCCTTCTCCTCGCCCTCCCCGAGCGGCACCCCGGCGCGGTCGGCGAGACGCTCCGCCACCTGGGCCGGCGTTCCGCTGGAGCCACGGCCGCGGAGCAGCATGTCGCCGTAGGTGGCCAGATCCAGCGCGAGCGTGCCCGCGGCGCCGGCCGGCAGGCCTTTGGTCACTGAGTGCATACCGGGCGCTCCCTTGGTCGTGCCGGCTCTCCGAGTTCCCAGCTGACACAACCGAAACAGCGCCCCGGCCCGCTGCGGCCGGTCAGTCCCAGAGGGCGTAGGTCTCCATCCGCTGGTAGCCGTCCGGCCGCGCGGCCGGGAAGGCCAGGCTCAGACGGGTGAAGCGCTGCGTGTGGGGGTGCTTCTTCCAGGGCTCCGGGCGGTCGAGCCGCACGATCACCGGATACGAGTGGAACCTGCCGGCCGCGCAGTACGGCTTGCAGTCGTTGACGAAGTTGAGGCCTTTGGCCACCGCGGACCGGTCGTTCCACTGCGACCAGTGCAGCGACGAGAGACGGCTGTTGCCGTCGCCGCAGGCGAGGATGAAGGCGTCGGGGCGGGTTTGCGGCTTGAAGAAGCAGTCCACGAGCACGGGCCGGCCCTTCGGCCGCTGCACGGCGTGCGCCGGGTGCGCGTTCGCGGGCGATGCCGCGGGTGCGGCGGATGCCGTTCCGGTGCCCGCGGCGAGCAGTCCCGCGGCGCAGAGCGCGATCACTGTCCTCACCGACTGTCCGCCCATGTTCGCTCCCGGCCGACGACGCCTTGACCCGTTGACGACGCTACGGCCGGGGCGGGTGGGGCACCACTCGTGCGGCGGTGTCGGCGGGCGGGTCGTCGTCCGGACCCGGCTGGCACGTGCCGCACAGTTCGTGGTCACCGTCGCGGGTGACGATGGTCCCCCAGCCCAGGCAGTGCTCGCAGTCGCGAGCCAGGCCCAGGTCGGGGTGGGGAGGAGGGGTGGGGCTGTGGGGGGCTCCGTACGCCATACGGGTGCGGCTCCTCGAAGTCACTGAACAGACTTTTACCATTTTGTCCGAATTTATGAATATGTCTAGAAGTTTTTCTGTTCGGTTGACCTCGCGCAGGGCGCGGTGGGCACCGGTGCCGGGAGCGCACCGCCTCGCCCGGACGTGCCGCGTCGACCGCGACGCGCAGATGCCGCGGGCCACCCGGCCCGGAGCCGGCCGGCCGGTCGGTGTTGCGGGTCGCGGCCGGCGAGACCACCACGGCGTCCGTCTCGACGACACCGCCGTCGGACAGATGGGCGGCCCGCACCCGGCCCGTCGTATCCCTTCCAGGCCGCTGACCGTGACCCCGGTGGGCAGGTCCACCCCGTTGTCGCGGTGCGGATCCGCGGCCACCGCGCCGATCACCCCGCCCGGCGCGCCCACCGGCGGCGCGTCCGCGCGCTCGGCCGCGGTGACCGCGATGCCCCGGTCGCGGCCGGCGGAGGCGATCTCCGGCCCGGTGAAACCGGCACCGACGACGAACACCCGGCGCGACGGGGCCGCCATCCGCCGGTGCAGCCGTACGGCGTCGTCCCGGGTGCGCAGCACGAAGACCCCGTCCAGCCGGGCCTCCTCCTTCGGCCAGGGCCGGGCACGTACACCGGTCGCGATCAGCAGCCGGCCGTAGGGCACCTCCTCGCCGTCGGCCGGCCGCACCCGCCTGGCCGCCATGCCCAGTCCGGCCGCCGCGGCCCCGAGCCGCCGGGTCGCGTCGACCTTCCGGCGCCGGGGCGGCTCGGTGTGCTGGGGGCTTGCCGAGCGGCACGCCTTGGACAGCGGCGGACGGTCGTACGGCTCGTGGGGCTCGTCACCGATCATGGTGAGCGATCCGGCGCCCCCGGCGTGCAGCGCCTCGGCCGCCCCGAGTCCCGCCGGCGAGGCACCGACGGTCACGGTCCGGCCCTCGCGCCGGAGCCACTCGTGGAACGCCTCACCCGGCATCGGACGCCTCCCGCAGCCCCTCCACCGCGATCGCCTGCACCGGGCGGGCCGTGACGGCGCGCGCCACCTTCTCCCGCCGCTCCGCGCCGACCCGCGCGTTGTGGACGAGCGACTTCTCGCCGTGCATCGTGAACACGTCCGGCGCGAGGAACGCGCACTGCGCGTACCCCTGGCACTTGTCGAGGCCGACGACAAGCCTCATCGGCGATCCGCCCTCCCGGCGGCCAGGTCCTCGGAACCACCCGCTCGGTGGGCACCCTCGGACGGCGGTCGTCCCACGCCAGGACCGAAGCCCCGCCGCCCTGCCCGCGCGCCAGGACCCGCGGAAGGAGTGACGGGCCCCCGGCGGGTCCGGCCCCCGTCCCGCGCGGGAGGCGCTCCGGTCACTTGCGGTAGCCGAGGATGGTCATCATGCCCGACTCGGAGTGGTACTGGTTGTGGCAGTGGAGCATCCACAGGCCCGGGTTGTCGGCGTAGAAGTCCACCACCAGCTTCTGCTGCGGCAGCACGATCGCGGTGTCCTTGCGGGCACCGGCGTCCTTCGGGCCGGTCAGGGCGAAGGTGTGGCCGTGCAGATGCAGGGGGTGCCACATGCCGGTGTGGTTGAGGAAGACGAGCCTGACCCGCTCGCCCTGACGGACAGGATGGCGTTGTTCGACCGAGTAGGGCTTGCCGTCGAAGCTCCAGTCGTACCACTTCATGTTGCCCCTCAGCTTGATCTGGATCTCGCGGTCCGGCTCGCGGTCGGCGAAGGCCACCGAGTCGTCGGGGACCAGTTGGTGGGCCAGGACGAGGCGTCCGTCCAGCTCGTCGAGGCGGACGGAGGGCGCGGGCAGGTCCTTCGACCTTCCGGTGTTCAGCACGGCCAGCGCGCGGGCGTTCTTGCCCTCGGCCAGCGCGACCAGCGGGAACACCCCGTCCTGGGCGGTGACGATGACGTCGTAGCGCTCCGCCATGCCCAGCAGCAGCGCGTCCGTCGTGCGGTGCTCGACCGGATAGCCGTCCGTGTGCGTCACCGTCATCTCGTGGCCGCCCAGGGCCACCCGGAAGGCGGTGTCGGCGCCCGCGTTGATGATCCGCAGCCGGATGCGGTCGCCGGGACGGGCCCGGAAGACCGACGGGTCGTGCGGGACACAGCCGTTGACCAGGTAATAGGGGTAGTCGACATTGCCGCTCATACCCTGCAGCAAGCTGCTGAGGGCGCCCCGCAGGATGCGGTCGGGGCCGCCGCCCGTGCCGTGCGGGGCCGAGTGCCCGTGGTGGCCGGAACCGCCGCCCATGTCCATGCCCCTGGGGACGGGTCCCTTGACTTTCTGCAGCTGGGCGAGCACGGCCTCCGGAGTGGAACCGGCCACACCGTCCACCCAGTCGTCCAGGACCACGACCCACTCCCTGTCGTACGACAGGGGTTCCCTGGGGTCGTCGACGATCAGCGGTGCGTACAGGCCGCGGTCGGGCTGCATGCCCTCGTGCGAGTGCAGCAGGTACGTGCCGGGATGGGCCACGGCGAACCGGTAGTTGAAGTTCGCCCCGGGTTTGACGGTCTCCTGGGTCAGGCCCGGTACGCCGTCCATGTCGCAACGCAGGCGCACCCCGTGCGAGTGCAGCGTCGTTCCCACGGGCAGGTGGTTGGCGAGCGTGAGGTCGAGGATGTCACCCGCGGTGACCCGGACCGCCCGACCGGGCGCCGAGTCGCCGTACGTCCACGTCCTGACGGTCTTTCCACCCAGGTCGACCGAGGTCTCCTTGGCGGTGAACCTGAACTTGCGCACCCGTCCGGAACCACGCTCCCGCTCGGCGGCCAGGACCTCCGGGTCGGACGGGTTCACGTACCCCCTGGGCCCCTTGGGAACGAACGGGCGGACACCGTCGACGGTCCCGGGGCCCCGCCCGGACCCCGAGCCCGGCCCGGCCCCCGAGCTCCGCGCGGACCTCGAGTGCGGGCCGGACTCAGGGCGGGAGCGGGCCCCGGAACAGGCGGTCAGGAGCCCTGAGGCGGCAGCCGTGATCGAGGCACTGAGCAAGGTACGCCGCGTATATGAGTGCATGACTGAATAACACACGGTTTTCATGGACATATGGGACAAGCGCGGCGGCGCGTCTGCCGATCTCGGCGATTCGGAATTCCGGAAGCGGGGCGGCCGGGGGCTCCACCGCACAGGTGAACGCCTCCTGATGCGCCCCCGGCCCGCGCGGCGACATGCCGGAACCGCGCACATGGGCTATGCTCGATCTTGAGCGGATCGCCGGAACTCCCGGCGCTCGGCCACGCGTTGGTCGTCTAAGGAAAGACGCCCCGCTTCCTGCGGGGAAATGCAGGTGCAAGGCCTGCCCGGCGCTCGTGGACAAGCCCCACTCCCGTCACGGGAGTGGGGCTTTCGTCTTGCGGGTCCGGCCGGCCGTTCCGGCCCATGCGTCATGAGTTTTCCGTGAATTCGTGGGGCCGTTGAACATCTCCGCGCTCAACTCCGTACGGAACGGGGGGATTTTCATGCCCGGTCACGACGCGTAGGAGAACTTCGGTGAGACGCAACACGCGCAGACGACCCACAGGTCCGCGACGCGCCACGCTCGGGGCGATGGCGCTCATCCTGGGCGGAGGCGGGCTGATGGTGGCCAACGTGTATGCCTCCGCCACCGAAGGTGTCCTGAGTGGACAGTCCGTCGAGAAGCCGGACTCCGGTCAGGACTGGGCGGCGGCGGGTGCCACGATCGACTGCCCGGACGTCGGCACCCGGCTCACCTCGGTGCCGGACGAGGCCAGGGCGACGGTCGACGAGCAACTCGCGGCGCTGGACCAGCAGATCGCCAAGGCGTACCAGCAGGTGCAGAGCGCGGCCCAGGACGGCCGACTGGACGCCGGCGCCGTCGAGAGCACGATCATGAATCCGCTCAAGGAGGAGCGGGCCGGCACGATCGGACGCGTCACGGACGCGATCGGCCGTGCCGGGGGCCGCCCGGAGGGACTCGACGACCTCGCGGCCTGCACCCTGCGGGACGCCGGCAACCAGGACGGCGGCGGGCAGTCCGGCCAGGGTCAGGACCAGGGCCAGGACGGTCAGGACCGGGACGGTCAGGACCAGGGCGGTCAGGGGGACGGGCAGCAGGGCGGCAACGGCGGGCAGGCCGGCAACGGTCCCGTCGCCGCGGACTACGTGGACATCACCACCGTGCAGCCCAACACGCAGAAGCCCCGTGAGGGGGCGGACGCCTCCCGCGGCACCTTCGCCTCCAGTTGCGGAGTCAACGAGAACGGCCTGTTCAACTCCGACAACGTGATCGTCGCCCCCGGCGTCACCAACGGCGCCCACCACTTCCACGACTACATCGGCAACCAGGCCAACAACGCCTTCGCCAGCGACCAGGACCTGGCCGGCGGCGACACGACCTGCGAGGACAAGGGCGACAAGTCCACCTACTACTGGCCCGTGCTGCGCCTGCAGGACGGCACCCAGGAGCGGGACGCCAACTCGCCCGGCGGCGGAATCGAGGGCAACGCGGGCAGGATCGTGACGCCGAAGCAGGTCACGCTGTCCTTCGAGGGCAGCCCGCGCGGCAAGGTGACGGCCATGCCGCGCTTCCTGCGCATCATCACCGGTGACGCCAAGGCGTTCGTCAACGGCCCCGCCAACGCCAACGCCTCCTGGTCCTGCACCGGGTTCGAGGACCGGCAACTGAAGGACAAGTACCCGCTGTGCCCGCAGGGCAGCGACGTGGTGCGCACCTTCAAGTTCCAGAGCTGCTGGGACGGCCGGAACGCCGACAGCGCCAACCACCGTGCGCACGTGGCGTTCGCCGACACCGACGGCACCTGCCCGGACGGCTTCCGGGCCATCCCGCAGCTGGTGCAGCGCATCGTCTACGACGTCGACGCGCCGAGCCTGCAGGACGGCGGCAGGACCACTCCGCTGTTCGCCG
>NZ_JUJA01000088.1:16322-26097 GCF_001906585.1 Streptomyces kebangsaanensis
AGCCGGTCACCGACCACGGCGACTTCATCAACGTCTTCGACGAGGACCTGATGCGTCAGGTGGTCGACTGCGTCAACAGCGGCAGGCAATGCGGTTCCGGGGCCGATCAGGGCTCCGAACCCGGTGAGCAGCCGCAGCAGCCGCAGGACCCCCAGGACGGGCCGACCCGGGACGCCGAGGCACCGGCCGGAGGGGACGACGGCGCGGGCGGCAAGGACAACAAGGACGGCAAGGGCGGCCGGGACGGCAAGGGTCGCGAGGCGGACGGGGAGCAGTCGGCGAAGCCCACGGCCGGCGCACCGGTCGAGGAGCCGGCGCGCGGCGGCGCGTCCACGCCCCCCGGCGCCGTGGAGCCCAAGGCCGACGTCTCCCGTCCGGCCGCGGAGAACACCACGGGTACCGCGTCCGCGAGCGGCGGCGAGGTGGGCACGCCCACCCAGACGCCGGTTCCCGGTGGCAACGACCAGGCCGCGGGCGCGCAGACCGAACCCCAGGCCGTCAGGGGCGGCAACCTCGCCGAGACCGGAGCCCAGTTGTGGCCGGCGGCCGCCGGAGCGGTGCTCGTGGTCGCGGGATTCGTCCTGCTCCGCCGGATCAGGCGCGGCGCCGTGTGACGTACATGACGTACCGCAGGCCGTGAAAAGCCGTGAAAGAGGGCGGTGGCAGGACCGTGGAACCGGTCCTGCCACCGCCCCTCCGTCATGTCACTTGCTGCTGTGGGCGAGGCCCCTTCGGGCGTTGTTGTAGACGCGCAGGAGGTGCTTGGCCAAGGCGCACTGCACGGCGTGCGCATGACACTGACGGCATGTCCGCATGTGCTGTTCGTAGTCGGAACGCGCTTGCTGCAGAGCATCATCCGGAGACGGCATGAGGATCCTTCGCAGGGGGTGGCTGACGGCGCGGTGGACCCTACTCGGCAGTAGGGAACGCCTGCGTCAGAGTTGATCATGTTACTGCCGGTAGTGAAAAACGGCCTCCGGCGACGCTGTGCGACGGGATGGGCGGTTCACGGTGCGAACGCCGTGTCCTCCACCGACGCCGGTGTGACGCAGCTGACATGAATTCGGGAGGCGTGCCCGGCGGGAAGAGGGGTATGCGCAGCCCGTGAACAGGGTGGTGAAGGCGGTTGGGATGGAATCCGTCCTCCTCGGTGGCGGGGAATCGGTGTCGGGCACTGAAGTGATGCGCGTGGAGGCCGCCTTCGACGGGGGCAGCGCGTGCATCGCCGAGGCCCGCTGTCTCGCGGCCGATTTTCTGACCCGGGTGCGGGCGGGGCACGGGCCGGCGGTCTCGGACCGGGCCATGGACGTGACCCAGCTGGTGGTCAGTGAGCTGGTCACCAACGCCCGCAAGTACGCCTCCGGTCCCATCCTGATGGATCTGCGGGTCGTCGGCGAGGCCGTGGACGTCGCGGTCTGGGACAGCGATCCGGTGCTGCCGGTGGCGCGGGCCGCCGACCCCGGCCGGGTGGGGCAGCACGGCCTGGAGATCGTGATGGCCGTCGTGGAGCGCTTCGAGGTGCGGCGGGAACCGGTGGGCAAGCGCATCGTCGCCCGTGTCGCCCTGCGCGACGACGCGGAGCGGTGACGCCGGACCCGACGGCCGAGACCCGCTCCCCGGCGGAATTTTTCACCTGAATGGCCGTCCGTGGCTGCGTGCGAACGGCCCACTCGGTGTCTCCTGGAGCGAGAGAGGCGTCCATCGAGGGAGTGGAGCCGATCATGTATGAGATGTGTGCAGGAGTCGAGAAACCCGGCGGAGCACTGGTCTGGCACGTCATGGCCAAGCACACGACCACCACCCTGTGCGGCCAGACACTCAGTCAGCACGTCGACGGCGCGAGTGCACAGCGGGCTGGGCACTGTTCCACCTGCATGGCCTTGTTCGGGAAGCTGATGACCGCACCACCCGCGGTCGGCTCCCCGGCCGCCACGGACCACTAGTGCCGCGGCAGGCAACGTTTGCCCGTCAAGGAGCGGCGTCCGGTGCGTGCTCTGGGGGTCCCCCCTGCTCGAAGAGCTTGGGGGAGTGCCGGCCGGAAGTCCTCGTACTGGATGTACTTGGGCTTTCGGGCGGTGCGGCGAGTGGGGGTCCCCCCTGCTCGAAGAGCTTGGGGGAGCGTGCCGGGCGTCGCGACGGGGCGAACGTTGCCTGTTGCGGCACTAGGTCCGGATGTCCGGACCCGCCGACGCCCGTCGTCCGCCCGGACGACGGGCGTCGGCGGGTGAACGACCCGACCAATTTTTGGCAACGTGTTTCCATGTCGCATTCAGGCACCGGCCCATGGGTAACACTGAGCGGCGGAGGGGGGACGAGCACGGCGGCGCTGTGCCGGCGTGCCCATCCCGGAGTGTCACGCCGCCTTGGGGAAGGCGGCGAGCGGACCGACGGGGGGATGCATGACGCAGTCGCTTCCAGGACGACGGCCTGCGGGTGAGGGGGCGTTCACGGGGACCCGGGCGCTTCCGGTCGTGGTGATCGGCGCCGGGCCGTACGGGCTGTCGGTCGCCGCGCACCTGCGGGGCGCGGGGGTCCCGGTGCGTGTGTTCGGGGAGGTCATGGGCAGCTGGCGACACGCCATGGCGACCGGGATGTTCCTGAAGTCGACGCCCGACGCCGTCGACCTGTCCGCGCCGGAGCCCGGCGGGCGGCTGGCGGACTTCCTCCGGGTGCACGGCGAGCCGGAGCTGACCGAGCTGACGCCGATCCCGTGCGAGGTGTTCGTGCGCTACGGGCAGTGGTTCCAGAAGCAGTACGTCGGTGAGGCGGAGCCGACGCGGGTGACGGCCGTCCGTCTGGCCCCGTCCGGCCCGGGTTTCGCCGTACGGCTGGACGACGGCCGTGAACTCGCGGCCGGTGCCGTGGTCGTGGCCACCGGCCTGAACGGACTGGCCCACGTACCCGATGAGTTGCGGCGGCTCGCACCCTCGGGTCCGGGCGTCGAAGCCCTGGTGTCCCACACCAGCCAGCACACCGACCTGTCCCGGTACGCCGGCCGGCGCATCGCCGTGATCGGCGGCGGCCAGTCCGCCCTGGAGAGCGCCGCGCTGCTGCACGAGGCCGGCGCCCGGGCGCAGGTGCTGGTCCGGGAGGAAAGCGTGCTGTGGGGGACGACACCGGATCCGGCCCGGTCCCGGGCACGGCGGATCGGCAGGCCCCGTTCGCCCCTGGGCACCGGCTGGGTCCTGGCCGCGGTCTGCCGGGCGCCCGGCGGAGTGCGGCGCCTGCCCCCGGCGGCCCGGCTGCTGTTGTTCCGGCGCGCGCTGCGGCCCTCGGGCGGGTGGTGGCTGCGGGACCGGGTCGAGGGCGTCGTACCGGTGCGCACATCGCGCCGCGTCGTACGGGCCGAGGCGGCCGGGTCCGCCGTACGGCTGACCGTCGCCGGGCCGGCCGGCCGTGCGGAGGTCCTCGACGTCGACCACGTGCTGGCCGCCACCGGATACCGGCTCGACCTGGACGCCGTTCCCTTCCTGTCGCCGGAGACACGCCGTGCGCTGCGGCACGTGCCCGGCTCGAGGGCGCCGCGTCTGGGCCCGGGGTTCGAGTCCTCGGTGCCCGGCCTGTACTTCGCCGGATCGCTCGCCGCCCCGATGTTCGGGCCGATGATGCGCTTCGTCGCCGGCACCGCGTACACCGCGACCCGCCTCGCCCGGCACGTGGGCCGACGCGTGGCCGCACCCTGACCGCGTACGACGCCCGTGCGCGAGGGGGTTCCGGCCGGGCCGGCCGGAACCCCCGGGATCGGCGGGTCAGGCCGTGTGCAGGGTCAGACCGTAGCGGTTGAGGATCTCGTTGACCGGCTGGAACCAGGTCTCGCCGCCGCCGGAGCAGTTGCCCCAGCCCCCGGAGGTGACGCCCTGGGCCTGGTCACCGCTGATGAAGGAGCCACCGGAGTCGCCCGGTTCGGCGCAGACACTGGTCTTCGTCAGCTGGTGCACCGCGCCCTGGCTGTAGTTGACCGTCTCGTTCTTCGCCAGCACGGTGCCGCAGTGCCAGTGCGTCGTCGAGCCGGAGCGGCAGACCGAGGCGCCCACGGGCGCCTCCGCGGAACCGCGTACCAGCTGGTCCGGGACGGTGCCCCAGCCGAGGACCACCGGGACCGTCCACCAGCCGCTGCCGACGCTGACCCAGGCGTAGTCGTCGCCGGGGAACGAGGAGCCCTGGAAGGTGCCGATGTAGGAGCCGTCCCAGCCGCTCACCCCCGCGCCCGGCCGGCCGCAGTGCCCGGCGGTGACGAAGCCGCCGTACACCGAGAAGCCTATGGAACAGCGGGCGTTGCCGGTGTAGTACGGGTCGCCGCCGACCGTTCCGGCCGCGAAGGTCCGCGGCGCCGAGGAGACCGTGCGGACGGTGACCGGGCCGGCCTCGCGGGCCCGGGCGAGGAAGCGCTGGACATCGTTGTCGGAACGCTCGGCGCGGACGACGTCCACGACCACCGTGTTGGCGGCCGGGTCGACCCGCCAGGCGCTCACGCCCCGGGGCGCGGGGGAGTGGTCCAGGCGTGCCTTGACCGCGTCGAGCTGCCGCGCGCTGTGCTCGACGGTGCGGACGGCGGCGCCGGTGGACCGTACGGCGCGCAGGGTCGAGGCGGGGGCGCCGGAGGTGACGGCCACGGTCAGCCGTCCGGCCCCGGCGTCGAACCACGAGCCGCCCCAGGCGGATCCCGCGGCCTTCCGGGCCTTCGGTTCCACGGCCGTGGCGGTGCGTTCCGCCGCCAGCCGGGCCTGAGCCCGGGGCGCGGAGAGTCCCAGGTCCCGCTGCATCGCCCGCAGCAGTCCGGGGGAGGTGGAGGGTGCGGTGGCGGAGGTGGCCGCTGTGGCCGGCAGGGTGCCCGCCGCGGTCCAGCCGCCGAGCAGTACGAGCGCGGCCACGGCGACGCGGAGGAGTCGGGTGCGTCTCACAGGAGGTGCCCTTCGTCGTTCCAGACAAGGTGGGGGTGGAACAACCGCGACCTGAGAGCGCTCTCATCCGGTTCGGGGAGCAGCTTAGCCAGACCGGGTAGTCAGGTCCATGCCAATGCAGAAGATTCTCGCCAGGTTAAACAGTGACGTTATTTGCCTAATGTGATTAGGTAAGTATTGAATGGCTTCAGGGGCACGAGAACTCACGGAGGGAGACGGCGTGGCGCGAGCGGGGCTGACCACCGAACGCCTGGTCAGGGCCGGGGCGGAGCTGGCCGACGAGGTCGGCTTCGACCAGGTGACCGTCTCGGCGCTCGCCAGACGGTTCGACGTCAAGGTCGCGAGTCTGTACTCGCACCTGAAGAACTCCCAGGACCTCCGGACCAGGATCGCCCTGCTCGCTCTGGAGGAACTCGCCGACCGGGCCGCCGACGCGCTGGCCGGACGGGCCGGCCGGGACGCCCTGATCGCCTTCGCCGACGTCTACCGCGACTACGCCCGCGAACATCCCGGCCGCTACGCCGCGGCGCGGCTCCGGCTCGACCCCGAGGCGGCGGCCGCGAGCGCCGGGGGCAGACACGCGCAGATGACCCGCGCGATCCTGCGCGGCTACGACCTGACCGAGCCGGACCAGACGCACGCCGTCCGCCTGCTGGGCAGCGTCTTCCACGGCTACGTCGGCCTCGAGCTGGCCGGCGGCTTCAGCCACAGCGCCCCCGACCCGCAGGAGACCTGGGAGTGGATCCTCGACCGCCTCGACGCGACGCTGCGCGACTGGCCCCCGGCCTGAACCCCGCGGGACCGGCGGGAACGGCCGGACGGACCCCAATCCCCCCATCGACCGGCTGAGAGCATGAACACCGAATACGACTGGATCACCACGCCCATCACCGCCGGCCTCCTGCGCGGCGCCCTCGACCTGGAGCGCACCGCTCACGGCCTCCTGCCGCACCGGCTGCCCGCCCGGGCCCGCGCCCAGTGCGCCGACGCGCAGCTCGCCATGGCGGAGTCCCAGCCCTCCGGTGTACGGCTGGCGCTGCGCACCCGGGCCACCGCCGTCGAACTGGACACCCTGCCCACCAAGCGCCACTACGTCGGCGCCCCGCCCCGCCCGGACGGGGTGTACGACCTGCTCGTCGACGGACGTCTGGCCGCCCGGGGCAGTGTGGCGGGCGGCAGCACCCTGACCGTCGACATGGCCACCGGCACCACCGGGCACCGGACCGGCCCGGTGGGCACCCTCCGCTTCACCGGCCTGCCCGGCACCGTCAAGGACGTCGAGATCTGGCTCCCGCACAACGAGACCACCGAACTCGTCGCCCTGCGCACCGACGCCCCCGTCGAGCCCGTGCCGGACCGGGGCCGCAGGGTGTGGCTGCACCACGGCAGTTCGATCAGCCACGGCTCCGACGCGGACGGCCCGAGCACCACCTGGCCCGCCCTGGCCGCCTCTCTGGCCGGCGTGGACCTGATCAACCTGGGGCTGGGCGGCGGCGCCCTGCTCGACCCGTTCACCGCCCGCGCCGTGCGCGACCCCCCCGCCGACCTGATCAGCCTCAAGATCGGCATCAACCTGGTCAACACCGACCTGATGCGCCTGCGCGCCTTCACCCCCGCGGTCCACGGCTTCCTGGACACCATCCGCGAGGGCCGGCCCACCACGCCTCTCCTGGTCGTCTCGCCCCTGCACTGCCCCATCCACGAGGACACACCCGGCCCCAGCCTGCCGGACCTCACCGCCCTCGGCGCCGGGCGGCTGCGGTTCCGGGCCGCGGGCGACCCCGCGGCCCGGGCGAGCGGCGGACTGACCCTCGCCGTCGTCCGGGACGAGCTGGCCCGGATCGTCCGGCAGCGCGCGGCCGAGGACCCCCACCTGCACCACCTCGACGGCCGTGCCCTCTACGGCGAGGCCGACTACGCCGAGCTGCCGCTGCCGGACGAACTGCACCCGGACGCCGGGACCCACCGCCGTATCGGTGAACGCTTCGCCGCCCTGGCCTTCGCGGCCGAGGGCCCTTTCGGCGCCGCGCAGCCCTCGAGGAAGGGCTCCATCTGATCGATCAGTCAACCAAGTCGTGACGATTCGGGGAGGTTGATGCTAAAAAGGCCGGATGGTTGACCCTTTCACCCGCCTTCGGCGCATATCGTGGCGCTCGCTGGTGGGAAAGAGCCCGCGAAGCGTCGCCGGACAGGTGTTCGTTCTGCAGGTGGCGCTGGTGGTTCTGCTGGTAGCCTCCGCCGTCCTCGCCCTGATGCTGCAGTCGCAGCGGGACACCAACGCCGAGGCCGAGCGCCGTTCCCTCGCCGTCGCGCAGACCTTCGCGCACTCCCCGGGCATCCGGACGGCGCTGCGGGCGCCCGCCCCATCGGAAGTGCTCCAGCCGCTCACCGAGGCGGGGCGCACGTCGGCGGGGGTCGACTTCATCGTCGTCATGGACACCCAGGGCGTCCGCTACACCCACCCCCTGCCCGACCGCATCGGCAAACGCTTCGTCGGCACCATCGGGCCGTCGCTCGCCGGGAGGGTCCACACCGAAAGCGTCCAGGGGCCGCTCGGCCAGGAGGTCCAGGCCACCGTTCCGGTCAGGGACACCGGCGGACACGTGGTCGCCCTGGTCTCCGCCGGGATGAAGGTCAAGAACGTGACCAGCGAGGTGGACCGGCAGATACCGGTCATCCTGGCCGGCGGGACGGCGGCGCTCGGCCTGGCCACCGGGGTGACGGCACTGGTGGGCAGGCGGCTGCGCCGGCAGACCCACAGCCTCGCGCCGGACGAGATGCGCCGCATGTACGACCACCACGACGCGGTGCTGCACTCCGTGCGCGAAGGCGTGCTCATCATCGGTGACGACGGACGGCTGCTGCTGGCGAACGACGAGGCCAGGCGGCTGCTGGACCTGCCGCCGGACGCCGAGGGCAGGCCGGTGACGCAGCTGCCGGGGCTGGAGTCCGGCACGGTCGACCTGCTCGCCTCCGGGAGGGTGGCCACCGACGAGGTGCACCTCGCCGGAGCCCGCCTGCTGGCGGTCAACCAGCGGCCCACGGACCGCGACGGCGGCCCCAGGGGCACGGTGGTGACGCTGCGCGACTCCACCGAACTGCAGGCCCTCTCCGGCCGGGCCGAGGTCGCCCGGGAGCGGCTCGAACTGCTCTACGACGCCGGACTGGCCATCGGCACCACCCTCGACGCGGCCCGCACCGCCGACGAGCTCGCCCAGGTCGCCGTCCCCCGCTTCGCCGACTTCGTCTCCGTGGACCTCGCCGACGGCGTCCTGCGCGGCGAGGAGCCGGCCACCACGGCGACCGGCATGCGCCGCATCGCCGTGCGCGGAGTCCAGGACGACCCGCCGCTGTACGAGAAGGGCCGGCTGATCGACTTCCTCCCCTCCACGCCCCAGGCGCGCGGCTACGGCACCGGGCACCTGGAGCTGGTGACGGACCTGTCCTCCGCGTCGGGCTGGCGCGCGCAGGACCCGGAGCGCGCCGCGGCGATCGTGGACTACGGCATCCACTCGCTCATCTCGGCCCCGATCCGGGCCCGCGGAGTCGTGCTGGGCGTGGCCAACTTCTGGCGCTCCAAGGAGCACGGTCCGTTCGACGAGGAGGAGCTGTCCCTGGCCGAGGAGCTGGTCGCCCGGGCCGCGGTCAGCATCGACAACGCCCGCCGCTACGCCCGTGAGCACGCGCTGGCGGTCACCCTCCAGCGCAGCCTGCTGCCCCGGGCCCTGCCCGAGCAGAGTGCCCTGGAGGTCGGCTACCGCTACCTGCCCGCCCAGTCGGGCGTCAGCGGCGACTGGTTCGACGTGATCCCGCTGCCGGGCGGCCGGGTGGCGCTCGTCGTCGGCGACGTGGTCGGGCACGGCCTGCACGCCGCCGCCACGATGGGCCGGCTGCGGACCGCGGTGCACAACTTCTCCACCCTCGACATGCCGCCCGACGAGCTGCTGAGCCACCTGGACGACCTGGTCGGCAGGATCGACCAGGACGAGGCCTGTACGGACGCCGCCGCGGCCGTCGTCGGAGCCACCTGCCTGTACGCGATCTACGACCCCGTGACCCGCCGCTGCGCCATGGCACGCGCGGGCCACCTGGCGCCCGCCCTGGTCGCCCCCGACGGCGGCGTCACCTTCCCCGACCTGCCGCACGGGCCGCCCCTGGGCCTGGGCGGCATGCCCTTCAGGACGGCCGAGTTCGAGCTCGCCGAGGGCACCCAGCTCGTCCTCTACACCGACGGCCTCGTCGAGGACCGCAGGCGCGACCTGGACGTCGGCATGGAACTGCTGCGCCAGGCCCTCGCCGGTCACCCCGACCGGCCGCCGGAGCAGAGCTGCCGGGCCGTGCTGGACGCGCTGCTGCCGTCGCGGCCCAAGGACGACGTCGCCCTGCTCATCGCCCGCACCCGCGCGCTGCCGTCCGACCGGGTCGCCGACTGGGACGTACCGCCCGACCCGGCCGCCGTCGCCGGGATACGCCTCGCCGCCACCGGCAAGCTCGACGAGTGGGGCCTGTCGGAGCTCGGCTTCAGCGTGGAACTCGTCCTGAGCGAACTCGTCACCAACGCCATCCGCCACGGCTGCNCCGATCCACGTCCGCCTGATCCACGACCGCACCCTGATCTGCGAGGTCTCCGACGGCACCAGCACCTCGCCGCACCTGCGCTACGCCGCCACGACCGAGGAGGGCGGCCGCGGCCTGTTCCTGGTCTCCCGGACGACCGAGCGCTGGGGCACCCGCTACTCGCCCCGGGGCAAGGTCATCTGGGCGGAACTCCCCCTCCCGGAACCCACCGCCATCCGCTGACCGGACACGGCCGGTGCGCGCACCGCGCACCGCGCGCACACGGCGACGGCCCGGTCCCGGCCCTTGCGGGCGGG
>NZ_JUJA01000088.1:26109-33493 GCF_001906585.1 Streptomyces kebangsaanensis
GGGCCGTCGTGACGGGGGAGTGTCAGGCGGTGGGCTCGACGGCCTCCGGCTCGGTGTGCTGCGGGCGGCGCGGCAGGGTCAGTACGGCGAGGAAGCCGAGGACCGCGACCGCGGCGAAGAAGTAGAAGCCCCAGGGGTGGCCGATCCCCGCGGTGACCAGGGCGCCGGTGATGGTCGGGCCGACGATCGAGCCGATCCGGCCGATGCCGGAGGCCGAGCCGAGGGCGGTGCTGCGCACCGAGGCCGGGTAGTAGTTGGTCACGTAGGCGTAGACGAGCACCATGGCGGAGAAGACGAACACGCCGGTGAAGAAGACGACGGTGTTGAGCATCAGGTTGCTGTCCATCTTGATGCTCAGGCAGGCCAGCATCAGCACCGACGCCCCGAACCAGCCGAGCGTGGTGCCCTTGATGCCGCGCCGGTCGGCGACGAAACCGCCGATGACCAGGCCGATGACGCCGCCGACGTTGAGGATGAGGAGCTGGGTGACGGCCGTGGGGACGGGGTAGCCGGCGTCGTTCATCAGCTTGGGCAGCCAGGTGTTCAGACCGTAGACCAGCAGCAGGCCCATGAAGGACGCGACCCAGATGCCGATGCCGGCGCGCAGGTAGGCCGGCTTGAGCAGCTCGGTGAGCGGGACCCGCTGGGTGTCGGTCGCCTGCTTGGCCTCGACGAAGGCCTCCGACTCCGGCAGCCGGAACCACTGGATGGCGGCGACGACGAGACCGGCGACGCCCGCGACGTAGAACAGGAGGTGCCAGTTGCCGGTGAACTGCAGCGCCAGCAGCGAGGTGATCACGGCACCGGTGTGGTAGCCGGTCATCGTCAGCGTGCTCGCCCGGGCGCGCCGGCTGGCCGGCATGTGCTCGGCCATCATCGTGAGCGACACCGGCATGCAGGCGCCCAGACCGAGGCCGGCGACGAGGCGGAGGACGGCGAACATCGTCACGGAACCGGCCAGCGGCACCAGGAAGGTGAAGACGGAGAACAGCACCACCGACCCGATGAGCACCATCCGCCGGCCCAGCCGGTCGGCCAGCGGGCCGACACACACGGCACCGATGGCCACGCCGACGAGCGACAGCGTCGCGATCGTCGTCGCGTCACCCGCGGTCATGCCGAGGTGCTGGGTCTTGAGCAGGGTCGGGATGAGGGCGCCGAGGACGACGAGGTCGTAGCCCTCGAGCATGACGGTGATCCAGCACAGGATCACCGTCCAGGCGCCGCGTTCGGCGGTGGCGGTCCGCGCCGGCGCGCCGGACGAGATGGTGGATGTCATCGGGAGATTCCCCCTGGGGACGGGAGCGGGCGGGCGGGGTCAGAACGGGTAGTCGGCGATGTCGGGGCGTACGGTGACCCACTGGGTCTCGGTGAAGGCCTCGACGTTGGCGGCGGCGCCTCCGAAACGGGAACCGGTCCCGGAGGCCTTGACCCCGCCGAAGGGGGCGTTGGGCTCGTCGTTGACGGTCTGCTCGTTGATGTGGACCTTGCCGGAGTCGATCCGGTCGGCGAGCTTCATCGCGGTGCCGACGTCGCCGAGGATGCCGACGGACAGCCCGTACTCGCAGTCGTTGACGATCCGCGCGGCCTCCTCCAGCGTCGAGAAGCCGATCACGGGGGCGACGGGGCCGAAGATCTCCTCCCGCCAGGCCGGCATGTCGGTGGTCAACCCGGTCAGTACGGTGGCGCGGTAGCCGGCGCCGACGATCTCACCGCCCGCCGCCAGGGTGGCGCCCGCCGCGACGCTGTCGGTGACGATGCCGTGCACCCGCTCCAGCTGCTTGCGGTCGATGATCGGGCCGAGCGCCACCTCCTCGCGGGCGGGGTCGCCGACCGGCAGCGCCGCGGCCTTCGCGGCGAGCGCGGCGGTGTACTCCTCCAGCAGCGACTCGTGCACGATGTGCCGGCCGGTCGTCATGCAGATCTGGCCCTGGTGCAGATAGGAGCCGAACGCACCCGCGGAGGCCGCCTTCCGCACGTCCGCCCCCTCCAGCACGACCAGCGCGTTGTTCCCGCCGAGCTCCAGGTGGGCCCGCTTGAGCAGGCGGCCGGCCTGCTCGCCGATGGCCCGTCCGACCG
Organism: Streptomyces kebangsaanensis; assembly: GCF_001906585.1. Classification (GTDB taxonomy): domain Bacteria; phylum Actinomycetota; class Actinomycetes; order Streptomycetales; family Streptomycetaceae; genus Streptomyces; species Streptomyces kebangsaanensis. The sequence continues at coordinate 28,189 of NZ_JUJA01000088.1, forward strand.
GGGTGGAACCGGTGAAGGAGACCACCCGGACCTCGGGTGCCTCGACGACCGCCCGGCCGACCGAGCCGTCGCCCGGCAGCAGGTGCAGGACGCCGGCCGGCAGTCCGGCCTCCTCGAGGACGCGCGCGATCACGACACCGCCGCTCACCGTGGTGCGCGGGTCCGGCTTGAGCAGCACGGCGTTGCCCAGGGCGAGCGCGGGGGCCACCGAACGCAGGCCGAGGATGAGCGGGAAGTTGAAGGGCGCGATGACACTCACGACGCCGGCCGGGCGGCGGCGGGCCAGGGACCAGCGGGCGTCCTCGGAGGTGAGCACCTCGCCCTGCGGGTGCGTCGGCAGGCCCGCGCACTCGAAGCACTCGCCCACGGCGAGCTGCACCTCGAAGGCGGCCTTGGCCCGCACGGAACCGGCCTCGCGCACCAGCCAGTCCTCCACCTCCGCGGCGTGCTCGGTCAGCAGCTCGCCCGCCCGGCGCAGCACGGCGGCCCGCCGCTGGGGGGAGGTCGCCGCCCAGGCGCGCTGCGCCTCGGCCGCGCGGGCGGCGGCGCGGCCCACGTCCTCGGCGGTGGCCAGGCCAGCCGTCGCCAGCTGCTCGCCGGTGGCCGGCTCGACGACCGGCTGCTCGGCGGACGCGGCCCGCCAGCCGTCGCTGAAGAACTTCTTGCCCCAGACCTCGCTGTCCAGGAGTGCCATCGGTTTCCCTCTCTTCTTCGCAGGGGTGTCGGTCAGGACGGGGTGGTGAGCGCGGTGTCCACCTGGATGAGCCGCGGGTGGTCCGGGCGCTCGGCCAGGGCGGCACGCAGCTCCTCGACGCCGCCGACGTGCCGGGAGCGCACGCCGTAGCCCTCGGCGACGCGGGTGAAGTCCAGACCGGGGATGTCCAGACCGGGCGCGTCCGGCACGCCCAGCAGGCCGCTGAACCAGCGCAGCGCCCCGTACGTGCCGTTGCGCAGCAGTACGACGGTCAGCGGCACCCGGTGCTGGGCGGCCGTCCACAGGGCGGTGATCCCGTAGTTGGCCGAGCCGTCCCCGACGACCCCGACCACCGGACGGTCGGGCCGGCCCAGGGCGACCCCGACCGCGCCGGGCAGTCCGAAGCCGAGCCCGCCGGCCGCCGGGAAGTAGTAGGAGCCGGGGTGGCGCAGGTCCATCTGGCGCCACCAGGAGGAGTTCGTGGAGGTCGACTCGACCACGTAGGCGGTGTCCTCGGGCATTTCGTCGCGCAGCGCGGCGAAGACCTGCTCGGGGTGCAGGCGCGGGCCCTCGGCGGTGGCCGGCTCGGGCACCGGCCGGAAGGCGCCGGCGGGCTCCCCGGGAGCGTCCAGCAGCTCGACGAGCAGCTCGATGACCGCGCCGGGGTCGGCGACCAGCGCCTCGCCCATCGGCGCCCGCGCCGCGGCGGAGGCGTCCTCGGTCACCTGGATCAGCCGGGTGCCCTCGGGCAAGTACCGGCCGGGCAGGTACTCGTGGTAGCGGAACACGGGCGCGCCCAGCACCAGCACGAGGTCGTGGCCCTCGAACGCCTCGCAGACGGGCGCGATCCCGGCGGGCAGCACCCCGCGGAACAGCGGGTGCCGGTTGGGGAAGGGCAGCCGGAACTGCGACGGAGCCGCCCACACCGGGCCGCCCAGGCGCTCGGCCAGCCGGACCGCTTCGTCGAAGAGGCCGGCCGAGTCGATGTCGCCGCCGAGCACCAGCGCGGGCCGCCGGGCGGCGGCCACCTGTTCGGCCAGCCGGCGGCCCTGCTCGGCGTCGGGCACACCGGCGCGCCCGACCCGCCGGTCGAGGACCGCCAGGGCGTTGTCGCCGGCGTCGGCCGCCCAGTCGTCGTAGGGGACGGACAGGTACGTAGGCCGGCGCTGCAGCTCGGCCTCGAAGACGGCCTGCGCCAGGGCGCGCGGCACGTCCTCGGCGCACGCCGGCTCCGCCGCCCAGCCGACCAGCGGCTTCATCAGCGCGGGGGCGTCCACGTTGGACAGGTTGGCCTCCGGGCCGATGGCGGAGCGCACCTGCTGGCCGGCGACGACCACGAGCGGGGTGCGGGAGGCCACGGCGTTCGTCAGCGCGCCCATCGCGTTCCCGGAGCCGGAGGCCGCGTGCAGGTTGACCAGGGCGGGCCGGCCGGTCGCCTGCGCGTACCCGTCGGCCATGCCCACCACGGCGCCCTCGTGCAGGCCCAGGACGTAGCGGAAGCTGTCGGGGAGGTCGGCGAGGAAGGGCAGCTCGTTGGAGCCCGGGTTGCCGAACACGGTGGTGAGCCCCTGGCGCTCCAGGAGCTCGTGGCAGAGGCGACGTACGGATGGCACAGACGTTCCTTTCCGAGTGACGCACGACACGCTAGGGAAGCCCCGACATGAGCGCCAATAAATCTTTTACCGTCGCGACATAGACTGTTTCGATATGAGGAACTTCGACCTCAACCTCGCCCGTGTCTTCGTGCTGCTGTACGAGACCGGCAGCGTCACGGCCACCGCCGAGGCGCTCCACGTCACCCAGCCCACCGTCAGCTACAGCCTGGGCAAGCTCCGCCGGCACTTCGGCGACGAGCTGTTCCGGCGCACCGGACGCGGACTGACGCCGACCGCCGGCGCCCGCCGGCTGTACGAGCCGCTGCAGCGCGCCCTGGCGGACATCGACGGCACCGTCCGCCAGGCCGACTCCTTCGACCCCGGGACCATGCCGGGCCGCTTCACGGTGGCCCTGTCCGACCTGGGCGAGGCGACCCTGCTGCCGCGCCTGCTGGCCGCGGCCCGCGAGCACGCGCCCCGGGTGTCCTTCACCGTCCGGCCGCTCGACGTGGACGAGGCCGAGGACCAGCTGCACCGCGGCGACCTCGACGCGTTCGTGGCCACCCCGGTGCTGACCTCCCACCGGACCGTGCGGATCCCGCTCTTCAACGAGCGTTACGTCGGCATGGTCGCCGCCGACCACCCGCGCGTGCGGGGCGAGGCGGTCACCCTGCCGGAGCTCGCGGCCGAGCACCACGCGACGGTCTTCGGCCCCAGCGGACACGTGGTGCCGCGGGCGGCGCTCGCCGCCCACGGGCTCCTGGACCGGGTGGTGGTGGAGGCCACCCGCTTCTCGATGCTGCCCTACCTGCTGGAGCAGACCGACCTGATCGCCATCGTCCCCGAGTACGTCGGCGAGGTCTTCACCTCCTTCCGCCCCCTGCGCCTGGTCCGGCTCCCGTTCGAGACCGAGCCGATCGAGGTGGCCCTGTACGCCCGGCACGAGTCCTCCCGCAGCCCCTCCCAGCGGTGGCTGGTGGAGTTCATGTCCAAGGTGCTGGGGGAGCGGGTGAGCCCGGCGCAACTGCCGCCGTACGCCGTCCAGTGAGGCGGCACCGTCCGGCAGGACGGCACGGGCGGCCGTGACCGCGCGGGGTGTAGGCCGATCGGGTGCAAAGGGCCGGATGTTACTCCGTCAGGGCGACGACGGCCGGGGGTTCGGCGGCGCGGGGCGGAAGGATGCTTCTGGGCCCTGCGGGACACCGCGTGGACCTTCACGTACCCGTCTCTTGAGAGAAAGCGTGTCACGGGCCGCATGACAGACGTTCAGCACCCCACGCGGGAAACCGCCGCTCCCCGTCGTCCCCTGCGGCCCGGTGCCGTGGTGGTGAAGTGGCTGACGACGACCGATCACAAGACGATCGGCTCGCTCTACCTGGTCACCACGTTCCTGTTCTTCCTGTTCGGCGGCATCCTGGCGATGGTGATCCGTGCGGAGCTGGCCCGTCCGGGTCTGCAGATCGTGTCGACGGAGCAGTACAACCAGGCGTTCACGATGCACGGCACGATCATGCTGCTGATGTTCGCGACGCCGCTGTTCGCCGGGTTCACGAACTGGATCATGCCGCTGCAGATCGGCGCCCCGGACGTGGCCTTCCCGCGGCTGAACATGCTGGCCTACTGGCTGTACCTGTTCGGCTCGCTCATCGCGGTCGCCGGTTTCCTCACCCCGCAGGGCGCCGCCGACTTCGGCTGGTTCGCCTACTCCCCGCTGAACGACGCGATCCACACGCCCTACATCGGCGGCGACCTGTGGATCATGGGCCTGGCCCTGTCCGGCTTCGGCACCATCCTCGGCTCGGTCAACTTCATCACCACGATCGTCTGCATGCGCGCGCCGGGCATGACCATGTTCCGCATGCCGATCTTCACCTGGAACGTGCTGCTGACCGGCGTGCTGGTCCTGCTGGCCTTCCCCGTGCTCGCCGCCGCGCTGCTGGCACTGGAGGCGGACCGCAAGTTCGGCGCCCAGATCTTCGAGTCGTCCAACGGCGGTGCGCTGCTGTGGCAGCACCTGTTCTGGTTCTTCGGGCACCCCGAGGTGTACATCATCGCGCTGCCGTTCTTCGGCATCATCACCGAGGTCATCCCGGTCTTCTCCCGCAAGCCGATCTTCGGCTACGTCGGCCTGATCGGCGCCACCATGGCCATCGCGGGTCTGTCGGTGACGGTGTGGGCACACCACATGTTCGCGACCGGTGGGGTGCTGCTGCCGTTCTTCTCCTTCATGTCCTTCCTCATCGCGATCCCGACCGGGGTGAAGTTCTTCAACTGGACAGGCACCATGTGGAAGGGCTCGCTGTCCTTCGAGACGCCGATGCTGTGGTCCATCGGCTTCCTGGTGACCTTCCTCTTCGGCGGCCTGACCGGGGTGATCCTCGCCTCGCCGCCACTGGACTGGCACGTCACCGACTCGTACTTCGTGGTGGCCCACTTCCACTACGTCGTCTTCGGCACGGTCGTCTTCGCGATGTTCGCCGGCTTCTACTTCTGGTGGCCGAAGTTCACCGGGAAGATGCTCGACGAACGCATCGGCAAGATCCACTTCTGGACGCTGTTCACCGGCTTCCACACCACCTTCCTGGTCCAGCACTGGCTGGGCGCGGAGGGCATGCCGCGCCGGTACGCCGACTACCTCGCCGCGGACGGCTTCACGACCCTCAACGAGGTCTCCACCATCGGCGCGTTCCTGCTCGGTCTGTCGACGCTGCCGTTCGTCTACAACATCTGGAAGACGGCCAAGTACGGCAAGAAGGTCGGCGTGGACGACCCCTGGGGCTACGGCCGCTCCCTGGAGTGGGCGACCTCCTGCCCCCCGCCGCGGCACAACTACGTCACCCTGCCCCTGATCCGCAGCGAGTCCCCGGCGTTCGACCTGCACCATCCCGAGGTCTCGATCACGGACAAGCGGGAGAACCTGGGCCTGCCGGGATGACGGGCACGGCCGACCACCCGGACGGCAAGCCGGTCACGTCCGCCGAGGTGGTCAACCAGGTGGAGGGGTATCTGCTGTGGC
>NZ_JUJA01000088.1:33537-38697 GCF_001906585.1 Streptomyces kebangsaanensis
ATGCAGTGGCTGACCACCGCGCAGCGCGAGGAGATCGAGGAACACTACGTCCGTGACTGCCTGCTGCGGGCCCGGGCGGACCTGCAGCGGGTCGCCGACCGGTGCCGCGCGCTGCGCGGCGAGTACGAGGAACGCTACCGCCAGTTGCGGGCACGGTGCCTGACGCTCGTCCTGGCCGTCCTGGCCGTCCTGGCCGCGGCGGGGATCCTGGCCCTGGCCGTCGCCCGGCCCTGAGCGGGCTCCTCCGGCGGGCTCAGCGCGGCGGTTGGTCCTGGTCGGGGCCCTGCTCGCCGAGCTGCTCCCTGATCCTGTCCTGAGCGGTGTCGACCTGGCTCCTGTACTTGCCCTGGGTCCGCTCGTCGACGTAGTCACCCGCCTTGTCGACGCCCCTGTCGGCTTGCTCCTCGTGACCCTTCATCAGTCCCTTGAGCTTGTCCAGCATGCCCATCGCATACTCCTTCGCTCCGTCGGTCATTCCCAGAATGACCGACCGCCGTACCGGCTGCATCCGCAGCGGCCCGGGGGAAAGGGCGAGGAGGAAGGTCAGCGGGCGCACAGGTCCTCGGCGGGCGGAACGCCGTCGAGCAGCCGGCGGCCGTCCCGCTCGGTGACGTGCCAGGCCGTGCACAGGGAGTCGTCCCGCGCGGAGCGCAGCAGGAGGAAGTCGTGGCCGCCCCGGTGCCCCACCCGTGCCCGCAGCGGGGGCGGGTGCTCTCCCAGCCGGCCGAGGAAGTCGGCGGCGTAGCCGTCGGAGACGGTGTCCTCGTCGAACAGCGTCTGGAGGGCGTCCGCGTCCCCGTCGGCCGCCGCCTTCCCGACCCTGTCGGCCAGGGCGGTCAGGGTCGGCGCCCCGGGTGGTGCCTCGGTCGCGATGGAGTAGCACACCACACCCAGCCAGGTACCCAGACCGGTGATCAGCGCGATCAGCGCGAGACGCGACTTGTTCGAACGCTTCGGGCGTTCTTCCGGCACTGGTCTTCCTCCCCGACACGACCGTGTACGTACCTCCCACTCTCCCACGTGCGGCGACGAGGGCGGGCACGGGTCGCCCCCGCCGCCGGCGGTGACGGGTCACGACCGGCTGCGGGCGTGCTCGTACAGCGCCTGGGACGTGGCGACCAGTTCCCCGCGCTCCTCCACGGACCCCACCATCGGCCGGGAGCCGTCGAGCGGCACCTGGGCGCTCTCGGGCAGGAACTTCACGGTCACCAGTCCGACGACACCGGCCGCCATCAGGTAGAACGCCGGCATCATGTCGTTGCCGGTGGCGTGCACCAGGGTGGCCGTGACCAGCGGAGTGGTGCCGCCGAACGCGGCGACGGCGACGTTGAAGCCGATGCCCATGGCCGCGTAACGGACCGCGGTAGGGAAGAGCGCGGGCAGGGTGGCGGCGCTCGGCGCGGCGAAGCAGGCCAGCAGGGTGGAGAGGACCAGCACCCCGAGGACCGGCGGCCAGGTTCCGTGCATCCTGATCAGCAGGAAGGAGGGAACGGCCAGGACGATCATCGCGGCCGCCGCGACGCCGTAGACCGGACGCCGGCCGACGTGGTCGCTGAGCCGGCCGACGAAGGTGATCAGCAGCACGATCCACACCATGCCCACCAGCACCAGAACGTCGGCGGAGCCGCTGGGGCGGTGCAGGGTCTCCGTCTGGTAGGTGGGCAGGTAGCCGGTGACCATGTAGTTGGTGACGTTGTAGAGCAGCACCAGGCCCATGCAGACGAGCAGCGCACCCCAGTGGTTCCTGATGATGGTCCTGAACTCGCTGCCCGCCGACTTCTGGGCGAGGCTCTTCTCGTGCTCGTCCAACTGCTGCTGGAAGGCGGGCGTCTCCTCCAGTTTGAGCCGCATGTACAGACCGATCACGCCGAGCGGGCCGGCGATCAGGAACGGGATCCGCCAGCCCCAGGCGAGCATCTGGGCGTCGTCGAGGAGGAACTGCAACACGGTGACCAGGGCGGAGCCCAGCGCGTAACCGACGAAGGTGCCGAAGTCGAGCCAGCTGGAGAGGAAGCCGCGGCGGCGGTCGGGGGAGTACTCGGCGACGAACGTGGTGGCGCCGCCGTACTCGCCGCCGGTGGAGAAGCCCTGGACCATGCGGGCGACCAGCAGCAGGACCGGGGCGGCGATACCGATAGTGCCGTAACCGGGGATCAGGCCGATGGCGAACGTGCCGATCGCCATCATGATCATGGTGGCGGCGAGCACCTTCTGCCGGCCGATCCGGTCACCGAGCGGGCCGAACACGAGGCCGCCCAGCGGCCGCACCACGAAAGCCGCGGCGAAGGTCGCGAAGGAGGAGATCACCTGGGCGCCGGGCGAGACACCGGGGAAGAACACCTTTCCGATGGTGGCGGCCAGGTAGCTGTAGATGCCGAAGTCGAACCACTCCATGCAGTTGCCGAGGGCGGAGGCGCCGACCGCCCGCCTGAGCAGCGGGGGCTCGACGACATGGACGTCCTCCTTGCGCAGGGCGCGCCTGTGCCGCCGCGCCCGCCGGGCCATTTCCTCGCGGGCCTGCCGCGGCATGCCCGTCGCACGTTCCCGCGGCTCTTCCGCGCCGGCGGAACCGGCTGGGCCGTCGGGTGTCACATCCACCACCACGCCACCTTGCTCGTCCGTCCGTGTGTGCGATGTCCGGGAACCCTGATCGAGGACCGGATTCCGGTACGCGCCGACCGGCTGCCCCGGACGGCGTTCTTCACACCCGCAACGCCGCATCCCGCGCTCCCGGGTGCCCCGGCGACGCTCCGGGGAAGGAGCAAGGGCGACTCGCCTCCCCGGCAGGGGGGAGGATGAGATCGCGAGTGGACAGCGGACTCAGGAGCGACCCGGAGGAGCGTGGGTGCCATGCAGCACGAGCGAGCGGGCAAGCCGGCCCGGCCCGAGGACCTGATCGACGTCGCCCGGCTGGTGACGGCGTACTACGCGCTGCACCCCGACCCCGCCGAGGCGGGGCAGCGGGTGGCGTTCGGAACGTCCGGACACCGCGGATCGTCACTGGCGACCGCGTTCAACGACGACCACATCGCCGCGACCAGCCAGGCCATCTGCGAGTACCGCGAACGCCAGGGCACCGACGGCCCCCTCTTCCTCGGCTCGGACACGCACGCCCTGTCCGAGCCGGCGCGGACCACCGCGCTGGAGGTGTTCGCGGCCAACGACACCACCGTGCTCATCGACACCGCGGACGGCTGCACCCCGACCCCGGCGGTCTCCCACGCGATCCTGACGCACAACCGCGACCGCGCCTCGGGCCTCGCCGACGGCGTGGTGGTCACCCCCTCGCACAACCCGCCCGGCGACGGCGGCTTCAAGTACAACCCGCCCAGCGGCGGCCCGGCCGGCTCGGACGCCACCTCCTGGATCCAGGACCGGGCCAACGAGATCATCGCGGGCGGCCTGAAGGACGTGCGCCGCATCCCGTACACGCGGGCACTGGCCGCGCCCGGCACCGGCCGCTACGACTTCCTGGACGCCTACGTCTCCGACCTGCCGAGCGTGCTCGACCTCGACGCGATCCGGGCCGCGGGCATCCGCATCGGCGCCGACCCGCTCGGCGGAGCCTCCGTCGCCTACTGGGGCCGCATCGCCGAGCAGCACCGGCTCGACCTGACCGTGGTCAACCCGCTCACCGACCCCACCTGGCGCTTCATGACGCTGGACTGGGACGGCAGGATCCGTATGGACTGCTCCTCGCCGTACGCGATGGCCTCGCTCATCGGACAGCGCGACCGCTTCGACATCGCCACCGGCAACGACGCCGACGCCGACCGGCACGGCATCGTCACCCCGGACGCCGGGCTGATGAACCCCAACCACTACCTCGCCACGGCCATCTCCTACCTCTACGCCCACCGCACCCGGTGGCCCGCCGAGGCGGGCGTGGGCAAGACACTGGTCTCCTCCGGCATGATCGACCGGGTCGCCGCCGAGCTCGGCCGCCGACTGGTCGAAGTGCCCGTCGGCTTCAAGTGGTTCGTGGACGGGCTGATCGACGCCTCGCTCGGCTTCGGCGGCGAGGAGTCCGCCGGAGCGTCGTTCCTGCGCCGGGACGGCTCGGTGTGGACCACCGACAAGGACGGCATCGTCCTGGCCCTGCTCGCCTCCGAGATCACGGCAGTCACGGGCAGGACACCGTCCCAGCACTACGCCGACCTCACCGCCCGCTTCGGCGAACCCGCCTACGCCCGCATCGACGCACCGGCCTCCCGCGAGGAGAAGGCACGCCTGGCCGAGCTGTCCCCGGCCCAGGTCACCGCCGGCACCCTCGCCGGCGAGCCGGTCACCGCCGTGCTCACCGAAGCCCCGGGCAACGGCGCCCCCATCGGCGGCATCAAGGTGACCACCGAGAACGCCTGGTTCGCGGCCCGCCCCTCGGGCACCGAGGACGTCTACAAGGTCTACGCCGAGTCGTTCCGGGGACCCGGCCACCTCTCCCAGGTGCAGGACGAGGCCAAGCAGGTGGTGCTGACGGCACTCGGCGGCTGATCCGCCCGGCCGCCGCGGCGTCAGCGCACGGGGAAGCCGAAGGAGTAACCCCGCTGCTTCAGCCGGGGCAGGACCTCGCGCAGGGCGGCGACGGTCTGGGAGCGGTCTCCGCCGGCGTCGTGGAACAGGACGGTCGGGCCGTTGCCGACCTGGTTCTCGACGGTGGCGACGATGGCGGCGGTGCCGGGGCGTTCGAAGTCCTTGGTGTCGACGTTCCAGCCCAGCGGCCGCATCCCCCGGGAGGCGGCGAGCCGCCGGCTGTACGGGGTGAAGGCGCCGCCCGGAGCGCGGTAGTACTGCGGGCGGACGCCCCCGGAGGCCCGGGTGATCATGTGCTCGGCGTCCAGGATCTGCCGCGACTGGTAGCTCTCGGGTTTGGTGTCCATGGCGGTGTCGTGGGAGACCGTGTGGTCGCACAGCCGGTGCCCGGCCGCCACCACCGCCTTCACCAGGTCCGGGTGCGCCTCGGCCTGCGTGCCCACCATGCAGAAGGTCGCCTTCACCCCGTTGTCCCGCAGCACCCGCAGCACCTGCGGCGTCCAGACGGGGTCGGGCCCGTCGTCGATGGTGATGTTGACGCCCCGGGCGCCGCGGTCGGAGGCGTGGACGATGTCCGCCGACACCGGCGCCGCCCCGGGGTCCTGGGGGCGCGCGCCGGGTACGGCGGGG
>NZ_JUJA01000088.1:38715-47878 GCF_001906585.1 Streptomyces kebangsaanensis
CACGGCCGGACGCGCCGACACGGCCGGACGCGCGTCCTCGCCCGCGACCGGGCCGGCCTGCGCGGTCCACACCGAGGCCGCGGCGGCCACCGCCGTCACCCCGACCGCCGCCGTCAGTACCCGGCCGTGCCATCCTCGCCCGCCACGCCGCCCCATGTCCCGCCCCGTTCCTCACCGTGCCTGTGCATCCCGTACACCCGTCAGGACGGAGAAGGACCGGCTTCGGATCCCGCCGTTACCGATCGCGGACGGTTCCGCGGGAAACCGGCGACACGCGCGGGACAATCGGAGGTGAGTGGCCCGCCTCACATGGCGTGACGAGGGCATGCCCGCCACCATGGTCCTCTCACCGGCAGGCCGAAGGGATAGAGAATGTTCCGCAAGGTGCTCGTCGCCAACCGCGGCGAAATCGCGATTCGCGCTTTCCGCGCCGGCTATGAACTGGGCGCGCGAACCGTCGCGGTCTTCCCGCACGAGGACCGCAATTCCCTGCACCGGCTCAAGGCCGACGAGGCCTACCAGATCGGCGAACCGGGGCATCCCGTGCGCGCCTATCTCTCCGTGGAGGAGATCGTCCGCGCCGCACGCCGGGCGGGCGCGGACGCCGTCTACCCGGGCTACGGGTTCCTGTCCGAGAACCCCGAACTCGCCCGCGCCTGCGAGGAGTCGGGCATCACCTTCGTCGGACCGGACGCCGGCACGCTGGAGCTGACGGGGAACAAGGCCCGCGCGGTGGCGGCCGCCCGCGCGGCCGGTGTGCCGGTGCTCGGCTCCTCGGCGCCCTCCACGGACGTCGACGAACTGGTCCGCGCCGCCGAGGACATCGGCTTCCCCGTGTTCGTCAAGGCGGTCGCCGGCGGCGGCGGGCGCGGCATGCGGCGGGTCGAGGAGCCGTCCGCGCTGCGCGAGTCCATCGAGGCGGCCTCCCGCGAGGCGGCGTCCGCGTTCGGCGACCCCACCGTCTTCCTGGAGAAGGCCGTCGTCGACCCGCGCCACATCGAGGTGCAGATCCTCGCCGACGGGCAGGGCGACGTCATCCACCTCTTCGAGCGCGACTGCTCGCTGCAGCGCCGCCACCAGAAGGTCATCGAGCTCGCCCCCGCGCCGAACCTCGACCCCGCGCTGCGGGAGCGGATCTGCGCCGACGCGGTCCGCTTCGCCCGCGAGATCGGCTACCGCAACGCGGGCACCGTGGAGTTCCTGCTCGACCGGGACGGCAACCACGTCTTCATCGAGATGAACCCGCGCATCCAGGTCGAGCACACGGTGACCGAGGAGGTCACCGACGTCGACCTGGTCCAGGCCCAGCTGCGCATCGCCGCCGGCGAGACCCTGGCCGACCTCGGCCTCTCCCAGGAGAGCATCACCCTGCGCGGCGCCGCCCTGCAGTGCCGCATCACCACCGAGGACCCCGCCAACGGCTTCCGTCCGGACACCGGCCGGATCAGCGCCTACCGCTCACCGGGCGGCTCGGGCATCCGCCTGGACGGCGGGACCACCCACGCCGGTACGGAGATCAGCGCGCACTTCGACTCCATGCTGGTCAAGCTCACCTGCCGCGGCCGGGACCTCAAGGCCGCGATCGGCCGGGCGCGGCGTGCCGTGGCCGAGTTCCGCATCCGCGGCGTCGCCACCAACATCCCGTTCCTGCAGGCCGTCCTCGACGACCCCGACTTCCAGGCCGGCCGGGTCACCACGTCCTTCATCGAGCAGCGCCCGTACCTGCTGACCGCCCGCACCTCCGCCGACCGCGGCACCAAGCTGCTCACCTACCTCGCCGACGTCACGGTGAACAGGCCCCACGGCGAGCGGCCCGACTCCGTCGACCCGGTCACCAAGCTGCCGCCGCTGCCCGACGGCGAGGTGCCCGCGGGCTCCCGGCAGCGGCTCGTCGAGCTCGGTCCGGACGGCTTCGCCCGCCACCTGCGCCGGTCGCCGACCATCGGCGTCACCGACACCACCTTCCGCGACGCCCACCAGTCCCTGCTCGCGACGCGGGTGCGCACCAAGGACCTGCTGGCGGCCGCCCCGGTGGTGGCGCGGACCCTGCCCCAGCTGCTGTCCCTGGAGTGCTGGGGCGGCGCCACCTACGACGTCGCCCTGCGCTTCCTCGCCGAGGACCCCTGGGAACGCCTGGCCGCCCTGCGCGAGGCGGCGCCCAACATCTGCCTGCAGATGCTGCTGCGCGGCCGCAACACCGTGGGCTACACGCCGTACCCGACCGAGGTGACCGACGCCTTCGTCCAGGAGGCAGCCGCCACCGGCATCGACATCTTCCGCATCTTCGACGCGCTCAACGACGTCGGCCAGATGCGGCCGGCCATCGACGCCGTACGCGAGACCGGGACGGCCGTCGCCGAGGTCGCCCTGTGCTACACCGGCGACCTCTCCGACCCTGCCGAGCGCCTCTACACCCTGGACTACTACCTCCGCCTGGCCGAGCAGATCGTGGCCGCCGGAGCGCACGTCCTGGCCGTCAAGGACATGGCCGGACTGCTGCGCGCCCCCGCCGCGGCCACACTGGTGTCGGCGCTGCGTCGCGAGTTCGACCTGCCGGTGCACCTGCACACCCACGACACCGCGGGCGGTCAGCTCGCCACCTACCTCGCCGCGATCCAGGCCGGCGCCGACGCCGTGGACGGCGCGGTCGCGTCGATGGCCGGCACCACCTCCCAGCCGTCGCTGTCGGCGATCGTCGCCGCCACCGACCACTCCGACCGCCCCACCGGCCTGGACCTGCAGGCCGTCGGCGACCTGGAGCCGTACTGGGAGGGCGTCCGCAGGATCTACGCCCCGTTCGAGGCGGGCCTGGCCTCACCCACCGGGCGCGTCTACCACCACGAGATCCCCGGCGGCCAGCTGTCCAACCTGCGCACCCAGGCGGTCGCGCTGGGCCTCGGCGACCGCTTCGAGGACATCGAGGCGATGTACGCCGCCGCCGACCGCATCCTGGGCCGCCTGGTCAAGGTCACCCCCTCGTCCAAGGTGGTCGGCGACCTCGCCCTGCACCTGGTGGGCGCCGGTTTGGCACCGGAGGACTTCGAGGCGACCCCGGACCGCTTCGACATCCCCGACTCCGTCATCGGCTTCCTGCGCGGCGAGCTGGGCACCCCGCCCGGCGGCTGGCCGGAGCCGTTCCGCACCAAGGCCCTCAAGGGCCGCGCGCAGGCCAAGCCCGTGACGGAGCTGACCGCCGAGGACCGTGAGGGCCTGGACAAGTCCCGCCGCGCGACCCTCAACCGGCTGCTGTTCCCCGGCCCGACCCGGGAGTTCGAGACCCACCGCCAGACCTACGGCGACACCGGCGTGCTGGACAGCAAGGACTTCTTCTACGGGCTGCGCCCCGGCAAGGAGTACGCCGTCGACCTGGAGCCCGGCGTACGGCTCCTGATCGAGCTGCAGGCGATCGGCGAGGCCGACGAACGCGGCATGCGCACCGTGATGTCCACGCTGAACGGCCAGCTCCGCCCGATCCAGGTGCGCGACGCCGCCGCGGCCTCCGACGTCCCCGTCACCGAGAAGGCCGACCGGACCGACCCCGGCCATGTCGCGGCCCCGTTCGCCGGCGTGGTGACCCTCGCGGTCGCCGAGGGCGACGAGGTGGAGGCCGGCGCGACCGTGGCCACCATCGAGGCGATGAAGATGGAGGCCGCCATCACCGCCCCGAGGGCGGGCCGGGTGACCAGGCTGGCCATCAACCGCGTCCAGCAGGTGGAGGGCGGCGACCTGCTCGTCGAGGTGGACTGACCCACCGGCGCGAGGCGCACCCCGGCACGGCCGGCGGTGCGCCTCGCGGTCGTCACGGCCGGGAACACGGCGGACGGGCCGGAGGGCGGCTACGGGCCGACCCCCACCGGTCGTTTCCGCGGAGGCCGCGGGGCGTGGGGCGCGCGGATCGTGTCCGAACGCTCCAGCCGCTCCCGGTACGCCGGTGCCTGACGGGCGGCTTCCCAGTAGGCCTCTTCCAACTCGGCGTAGCCGTTGTCGAGTTCGGCTTCGCTGCGGGCGGCGAGCAGCAGCCGTACGCCGATCGGGTCGCCCTGCAGGGGCCGGATGGCGAGGTCGGAGCGGGGGCGTGCGGTGGGCTGGCTGACGGTGACCACCTCGCCGGTGGCGGCCAGGGAGTAGGCGGTGAGGTAGTCGCCGTGCAGCATGGCGGGTTCGAGCCCCGCCCCGCGCAGGGCGCGGCACACGGCGTCCCATTCGCCGTCGACCGTGGAGTCGACCATCCAGCGGTCGCCGGCGAGGTCGGCGAGCCGTACCTCGGGCCGCGCGGCCGCCGGGTGATCGGCGGCGAGTGAGACGAACTGCGGTTCGCGCTCGACCAGTACGCGCAGACACAGCCCGGGCGGGATGCGCAGCGGGCTGCCCTCGACCTCGTGCACGAAGGCCATGTCGAGCCGGCCCGTGGCGACCATGCGCAGCAGGGAGTTGGCGGACACGTCCATCTGGAGGGTGGGTTCGGTCCGGGGCACGCGGGTGCGCAGCCGGCGCAGCCAGCCCGGCAGGGCACGGCTGGCGGTGGCGCCGATGCGCAGCTGGGGCCCGCCGGTGGCGCGTGCCGCCGCCGCCCTCGCCTCGGTGACGAGCGCGGCGAGTTCGGCGACGAGGGGCCTGGCGCGGCTCAGTACCGCGTGTCCCAGCGGTGTGGGGCGGCAGCCCGTACGGGTGCGCAGGAAGAGCTGACCGCCGAGGGCGTGCTCGATGCGGCGCAGTTGGGTGCTCAACGAGGGTTGTGAAAGGCCGAGTCGGCGAGCCGCCTGGTGCAGGCTGCCGTGGTCGGCGATGGCGCACAGCACGCGCAGGTGCCTCACCTCGAGCTCCATGGGAGGGAGCGTAGGGCGGCGCCGGACGCCACACCAGATGTTCAAATCCCAACGGAACCAGCGGAACCGCACGAGTCGGTCCTCGATAGCTCCGTGCTATCCCCGATTGCCATCATCCGCCGGGCCGTTGGTATGCCCGACACTCCTGCGTGACCGATCGTTCACCACCCCGCACGAACCACCCCACACGAACGAGGAGTTCCCCCACATGAAGTCGTTCCGCACGAGACTGACGGCTCTCGCGCTCGGCCTCGGCCTGGCCTCGGCCGCGCTGGGCACCGCGTTGCCGGTGAGCGCCCAGGCGACCGGATCCGCGCCGTCCGGGTCCGCCGCCTCGTACGTCCAGTACGCCGGCTCGGCGGAGAACGCCGCCGGCAACGAGGCGTTCTTCGAAGCCGTGTTGGAGTCGGTCGCCAAGAGGCAGGCCGCCCGGCCGGGCCTGCAGGCCGCGGTGACCGTCTACTACAACGCCGCCCAGGCGCCCAGCTTCCGTTCGCAGATATCGAGCGCCGCCTCCATCTGGAACAGCTCCGTGTCCAACGTCAAGCTCCAGGCGACGTCGGGCAGCGCCGACTTCACCTACTACGAGGGCAACGACTCGCGGGGCTCCTACGCCTCCACGAACGGCCACGGCAAGGGCTACATCTTCCTCGACTACGCGCAGAACCGGCAGTACGACTCCATCCGCGTCACCGCCCACGAGACCGGTCACGTGCTGGGTCTGCCGGACCACTACAGCGGTCCCTGCAGCGAGCTGATGTCGGGCGGCGGCCCCGGCACGTCCTGCACCAACCGCTACCCGGACGCGAACGAGCGCGCCCGCGTGAACCAGCTGTGGGCCAACGGCCTCGTCAAGGCCCTGAACAAGCTGAACAAGGCGGACTGACCCCCGCACCGCTGATCCCCGGTCCTCCCCGCCCGTCCCCCCACCGGCACGGGCCCCGCTTCCCGCGAGGGACCCCGCATCGCACACGGGCGGGGAGGACCGGCACCACGAACGGCCGGTGCGAGAATCACCGTCGTGCCCCTGCCTCTTCCCGCGGGACCCTGGCCGTGCGTCCTCACCACCCCGAGGCTGATCCTGCGCCCCGCCGAACCCGCGGACGCCCCCGAGTACACCCGCCTGTGGACCGACCCCGAGGTCCGGCGCTTTCTCGGCGGCCCCGTCGCGCAGGACCTCCTCCCGGTCTACCGGCGGCACTTCGCGGGCCGGCCGTATCTGTTCACCGTGGCCACGAGGCGGGAGGCGGCCGTGCTCGGCTCGGTGTCGATCGACCCGGAGTCCCGGTTCGGCGGCCGGCGGGAGGTGTCGTACTCCTTCCTGCCGGAGCACTGGGGACGGGGATGTGCCCGTGAGGCCGTGGCAGCCGCGGTCGGCTGGGCGTTCGACCACGTCCCGTCGGACGATCCCTCCGTCATCGCGGTCACCCAGGAGGCCAACAGCCGCTCGCGCCGTCTGCTCGAGGCGCTCGGGATGCGGCCGGCCGGCGGCTTCGTGGAGTGGGGTGCTCCTCAGTGCATGTACTCCATCGAGAAGCCGGCCCCGGCGTGAGAGGCGGAGGGCACCGATGATCTAGCGTGGGCGGTATGTCCGAGTTGTCGCACGGTGCTCATGGCCGACCGCCCAGCCGGGCCGAGCGCTGGGCCGACTTCCGGCGCTCGCCGTTCCTGCCCGCGATCGTGCTCACGCTGATCCTCGCCGCCGCGGCCGGGCTCTTCGCCGGCTCGTACACGTACGCCATGGCCAGACCGACACCGCACACCGTTCCCACCGCGGTCGTCGGCGCCTACGACCAGGAGCGGGGCCGGCGTTTCGTCGACGGCATGGAGAAGGCGCTGAACGCCTCCTTGGAGCTGAGCGCGTACGACGGCCGGGGCGCGGCCGAGCAGGCGGTGGACGACCAGAAGGTGTTCGCCGTGCTCGACGTCCCGCCCGCCGGGAACGCCGTCGCGCTGGACGTGTCCAGTGCGTCCGGAGCGAGCGTCGCCCAGGTGCTGGGGGAGACGGCGGTGAAGGTCGGCGGGGCCACCGGCGTACCGGTCACCGTCCGCGACCTCAAGCCGCTGCAGGAGGGCGACCCCCGTGGGCTGGCGATCTTCTACATCTCGCTCGCCGCCGTCATCATCGGCTTCGTCGGCGCCATCCAGCTGAGCGTGCACGCACGCGCGCTGAACCCGCTGGAGCGGATCGCCTTCACCGTCGCCTACGCCCTGCTCGGCGGTTTCGTGATCGCCGCGGTGGTGGACTGGATGCTTGGCGCGCTGCGTCTGCCGTTCGTGGAGTCCTGGCTGATCCTGGCGCTGACCATGTTCGCGTCCGGCATGGTCTTCTCCATGTTCAACACCCTGTTCGGGCGCTGGGCCATGCTGCCGACCTGGGGGCTGATGATCCTGCTCGGCAACCCGTCCTCGGGCGGCGCGGTCTCCTGGCCGCTGCTGCCCTCCCCGCTCGGCGTCATCGGCCGCCGGCTGCCCCCCGGCGCCTCGGTGAACGCCCAGCACACCGCCGTGTACTTCGCGGGGCACCAACACGCCTTCCCGTTCCTGGTCCTGGCGGGCTGGGCCGTCGTCTCCTGTGCGGTCTTCTGGTTCTGGCGCCACCGCCACCCCGGCGGCCGTCCGGCCGGCCCGGCCCACGCGGCTTCGTGAGCCGGGTCCGGGCGGCCCGCCGGATCAGGCCGCCGCCCTGTTCCGGCGGGCCGCCATCACCGCGTGGACGACGACGCCCGCGAACAGGAACAGCGCGCCCTGGTACACCGCGGCGTACCCGGCGCCCGCGACGAGCCACATCGAGAAGGCGGCCGCGACCGCCGCGACCACGGTGTCCCGCACCAGCCGCGCCCGGTCGACCCGCTCGTGCCGCCCCGAGACGAGGTGGAAGATCTGCGCGGCGGCGGCCGGCAGGTACGGCACCGTCGCGGTGAACGTGGTGACCAGGACCAGGATCTCGAACACCTTGGCCGAGCCCGAGGCGTAGTTGTAGGCGGTGAGCAGCGAGGCGAGGACCACGGTGACCGCGACGCCGACGGTCGGAACGCCCCGCCGCCGGCGCGCGAAGGCGGCCGGGAACAGCCCGTCCCGCGCCGCGGCGTACGGCGTCTGCGCGCTCAGCAGCGTCCAGCCGTTGAGGCACCCGGTCATCGACACCAGCGCGGCGATCGCGACGGCCCCTCCGCCCCAGGAGCCGCCGAACATGGTGTTCACGGCGTCCGGGAAGGGCGCGGTGGAGCTCACCAGGCGGTCGTGCGCGACCGTGCCGAAGACGGACAGCGTGCCCAGCAGCCCATGGCCGGACGTATCACCGAATCACACATTTTTGTCCCGTATCACTCCGCGTGGTACCGCAAAAGATGCACCGCGGCGCACCCCGGACCGCGCATCGTCCTCCGTGCCGCACCGGCGCACGCGCCAGGAGCCGGGCCACGGGGCTCAGGCCACGACGACGGCGTCTCACCCGGCGGAGGCCCGGTCCACATCGGCCTGGGTCGGCCGACGGGACCGCCGACGCGAACGGACCGCGTCCCGGCCGCTGTTCGCCGCCCCCGCCCCGTCGACCCCGGCCGGCCCTCGCGTACCATCGGCGGGCACCCCGTCGGCAAGGAGCCCCGCCCGTGACTTCCGTCGTGCCGTCCACGGACGCCGGCCTGCTGCATCCGCGGCTGCTGACCCGCACCGAGGACGGAACACGGCTGCCCGCGCTGGTGTGGTCGGCCGGTCCGGGGTGGCGGATGATCAGCAACGCCGTGCTGGGCGGTGGCATCGGGGAGCGCGGCTGGGTCCTCAACGCGCAGGTGGCTCACGGCTATCGGCGCACCGATCCCGAACGCCACCTCGCCGAACTGGCGGGTTCGGCCGGCCTGTACGGGGCGGGAGTCGGCCTGATGACCGCCGCCGACGTCGAGGCCCACGGCCGGGCGTGCGACGGCGGCGCCGTCGCCGTCGCCACCTCGGGTGTCAGGGTGCGGGGGTGGGCCGCCGCGCCGGAGCCGGGGGAGTGCGGCCCGCAGGCTCCGGGCACGATCAACGTCGTCGCCGCGCTCCCGGTCGCGCTGTCGGACGCCGCCCTGGTCAACGCCGTCATGACGGCCACCGAGGCCAAGGTGCAGGCACTGCTGGAGGCGGGCTACGACTGCTCGGGCACTCCCACCGACGCGGTGTGCGTGGCCGCCCGCGTACCGGGTGCGGGGGAGGAGCCCCACACCTTCGCCGGGCCCCGCTCGCTGTGGGGCGCCCGCCTGGCCCGCGCCGTGCACCGGGCGGTGCGCGGCGCGACGCCGGTCCCCGGCGGATGAGGCCCGGCCGGGCGTGACGGCCGGACACGGAACGCCGTCGGCCCC
>NZ_JUJA01000088.1:47896-64930 GCF_001906585.1 Streptomyces kebangsaanensis
GGGCTTCCCACGGGGGCCGACGGCCGTTCGGTGTCCGGGCCTTGGCGTGCTATCCGGACCGCGGCACCGCGCACTCGCGCCGGCCGTACGCGGAAACGGTCTCTCGCGCGTACGCCGTCACGGGCCGCTCACCGGGGCGGCGGAGTGCCGGCCCGCACGCTGTGGCCGGGGCCGGCCGAGCTGCGCGGTGAGCAGATGGGCGTCGAGCAGTGCCACGTCGGCGGTGCGGTCCGCCCGCGCGTAGCCGGCGAGCATGCGCTTGGTGAGCGTGAGCGCCTCGGGGGAACGCCGGACCAGCGGCCTGACCCAGGCGTCGACGGTCGCGTCCAGTTCGCCGGCAGGCGCCACCTTGTGCAGGAGACCGATCCGGTGAGCGGTGGCCGCGTCGAAGGGCTCGCCGGTCAGCATGAGTTCGCGGATCCTGGCGGCTCCGCTCTCGGCGACCAGGCGGCCCATGGCGCCTCCCCACGCGGGGGGTATGCCCAGTCCCACCTCCGGCATACGGAACCGGCAGGTGTCCGCCCCCGCGCGAAGGTCGCAGAAGGAGGCGAGTGCGAGGCCGGCGCCGACGACCCTGCCGTGCAGCCGGGCGACGGTCACCGCATGGGTGGTCTCCAGGGCGTCGCACACGCGGTACGCCTTGTCGACGATGCGGCGCGTGGCGGCCCCGGTCGGATCCTCGGCCAGCGCCGCCTGGTACTCGTCGCGGTCGGCGCCGAGGCAGAAGTCGTCACCCAGGGCCGACAGGACCAGCACCTGGATGTCGGGCCGTTCGTGGAGGCTGTTGAGCAGGGCGATGAGGTCGTCGAGGGCCGCGATGTTCAGCGTGCTGTCCTGACCCGAGGGGTTGAGCCGGACCCGCAGGACCGGTCCCTCCCGGTCGACGCGCAGCGCCTTGTACGGGAAGTCGGCGAAGTCGTTGGTCATGTCCATCATATGAGGGCGACATCCAGGTTCAGCGGGCGTCGGAAGGCCACGCGCGGCGCCCATGCCGGGCGGCGCACGAGAGTGAGGCCGGGGAACCGCCCGACCAGCTGGCGAAGGAGGGTCTGGGCCTCCAGCCGGGCGAGCGGCGCGCCGAGGCAGTAGTGGATGCCTCCGCTGAAGGCGAGATGCGCCGGTTTGCGGTGCAGGTTGAACAACTCGGGTTCCTCGTGTCTGGCGGGGTCGCGATGGGCCGCCCCCACCATGAGATGGACCATTTCGTCCTTGCGTATCTCGACGCCACCCAGGGCGCAGTCCTGGGAGGCGACGCGGCTGATCACGTGGGTCGGCGGGTCGTAGCGCAACGACTCCTCGACGGCGGCGGGCACCAGGTCGGGGTGGACGGTGAGCCAGTCCCACTGCCGGGGGTGCTCCAGGAGCAGCAGCGTCATGGTCGACAGCAGCGTGGACGTGGTCTCCAGGGCCGCCAGCAGCACGAACAGGGCGAGGAAGTAGACGGCTTCGTCCGCCTTGTCCTGATCGCTCTCCAAGGCGTCCCAGGTGGCGATCCAGCGCGACACCGGGTCCTCGCCCGGGTGGGCGCGCCGGTGCCGTACCAACTCCATGAAGTAGGCACGCAGCTCCGCCGTGGCCGCGTCGGACGTGGCCAGCTGACTGGCGGAGGGCAGCAACTCCTGGGTGAAGACCTGGTCGTGGGTCAGCTCCCGCAGCCGGGGGAAGTCCGCGGTCGGCAGGCCGAGCCAGTACCCGATGGTGGCGATCGGCAGCTCCTCGCTCACCAGGGCGTTGAAGTCGGCCTCGCGGTCGCGCAGCCGCTCGCCGAGGGTGTCGAGGAGCCTGGTCGTGGTGCGGCCGACCGTTCCGCTGATCTCCTGCAGGGAGGTGCGGTCGAACATGCCCGCCGACCGGCGCACCCAGGTGTGCTCGGGCGGGTTGAGCGCGGGCAGTGTCCGGCTCATCTCACGCGAGGACGGTGCCGTCCAGCGTGTGCCGTCTCCCTGCTGCTCCCGCCACCGTGCGTCGGGTTCCAGCCAGTCACGGTTGCGCAGGACCCGGTCGCACAGATCGAATCCGGTGACCAGGTGCCCTCCCCAGGGCGCTGCGACGACCGGGCCCCTCGCTCTCAGCTCCGCGTAGATCGGAAAGGGATTGGCCTGGCCCTTCGCTGTTCGCAGACGCGAGAAGAGCGAAACGGCGAAACGTCTGTCGGGTGGCGGCGATACCGCAGTCTCCACGACGGCTCCTTCCTGAGTATCAGCCGCCATGCCTACCCTGACGATGATCGGAACATACGAGATGACTATGCCTCTGGATAGTTGACTACGTCACTCTCCTCGGGTCCATGCCAGAAATCGGCTGAAGAGTCCTGCCTTGGGCCTGGTCGCGGGCATCGCCGCAGGCCTCGGCACGGACGCCGGGGCGAGAGGGGCGGAGGGCACGGTCGCCTCCGGCGTCCGGGGCTGCGGCTGTGTCTGCGGGGGCACCGGAGCCACCGCACGGGGCGTGAACCGGACCGGGAGGGTCACCAGGGAGCGGCTCCACGGAGCCGGAACCCAGTTCAAGTCCTTGAACGGCACGCGCACTTCGACGTCCGGCAACCGGTTGAGCAGCGACTCGACGGCGGTGACGGCGATCATGAACGCGGCGTCCCTGGCGGGACAGGCGTGCGGGCCGGCCCCGAAGGCCAGATGGGCCTTGGCGCTGAGCTGCTCGCGGTGTTCGGCCAGCCGGGGATCGGTGTTGGCCGCCGCGAAGGAGATCAGCACCGGGTCGTTCGCCTTGAGCGTCCTGTTCCCCAACTCCACGTCGTGGGTGGGGTAGTGGGCCGCGTAGTTGGCGATCGGCGCGTAGTTCCACAGGACCCGGGTGACCGCGTCCTCGACCGGCAGCCCGGACTCCCAGTCCTCGTCCAGGATCAGGGCGCTGCTGGTGCCGATGGCCGCCGACAGGGGCGCGGTGCCTCCGGAGAGCAGCGTCACGAGCTGGTGCAGCACCTCCTCGTCGGTCAGCTGCGCGGAGTGCTCCATCAGACGGGTCGTCAGGTCCTGCCCCGGACGGCGCCGTTTGAGGGCGATCAGCTCGGCGAGCGCACCGCCCAGCACCTGGTCGGCGTCGGGGGTGCCGTCGAAGATGCCGCTGATCCCCACGATGACGCGGTCGCCGATCTCGGGCGGACACCCGAACAGGTCGCTGAAGACCAGCAGCGGCAGAGGGTGGGCGTAGTCGGCCATCAACTCCGCCTGGCCGAGGCGGTCCGTGCTGAACCGGCTGATCAGGTAGTCGGCGGACTGCTGGGTCTGCCGCACCAGCTGAAGCTCGTTGACGCCGGCCAGACTGTCGGTGACCGCCTGGCGCAGCCGGGCGTGCGCCGCGCCGTCGCTGAACAGCGCGTTGGGCCGGTAGCCCATCATCGGCAGGGCCGGACTGTCCTCGGGGACGCGTCCTTCGTTCAGCGCGTTCCAGCGCCGCGAGTCCCTGACGAACGAAGCGGGGTTCTGCAGGATGTACAGGGCGGCGTCGTAGCTGGTGACCAGCTCGACCTGCACCCCGGGGGCGATGTCGGCCGGCGCGCTCGGGCCCAGGGCGCGCAGGTGTTCGTAGTGGCCGTCGGGGTCGGAGCCGAACCGAGGGCCGTAGAGCTGGACGTTTCCGTGCGCGGGGCAGCCGGGTGGTGGCCCCTGTATGCCGGGACTCTGCTGCATGTGGGGTGGCTCCTAGTCGATGAGGGACAGAAGGTGGTTCACGAGGGTGATGAGAGCCTGCGCCGCCGAGCGCTGGTCCCGTACGTCGCAGGTGACGACGGGCGTCTCCGCCGACAGGTTCAGCGCCTCGCGCACCTCCGAGAGCGGGTAGGTGGTGGTGCCGTCGAAGTGGTTGACGCCGATGGCGTACGTCAGGCCGAACCGCTCGACCAGGTCCAGGACGGGGAAGGAGTCGGACAGCCGTTCGGGGTCGACGAGGACCAGGGCGCCCAGCGCGCCCCGGGACAGCTCCTCCCACATCTCCTTGAAACGTTCCTGCCCGGGCGTGCCGAAGAGATAGAGCACCACTTCGTCGCTGATGGTCAGCCGGCCGAAGTCCATCGCCACCGTCGTGGTGGTCTTGTCCGGAGTTCCAGAAAGATCATCAAATCCTATGCTGGCTTCGGTGATTTCCTCTTCGGTGCGCAGCGGCTCGATCTCGGAGATGCTTCCGATGCACGTGGTCTTCCCGACCCCGAAGTGCCCCACCACAAGGATCTTCACCGCGGTGGAGACGCCTGAATCCAGGTACACGAATCACGCTCCGAATCGGGCTTTGAGGCCGTCGAGCACCGCGTTGAGGAGTTCTCGATCGGCACGTTCGGCACGGGGAACAGGCTTCCTCGTGATGACGAGACCGCTCTCCTCCAGCTCCGCCAGGAGAATCCGGACGATCCCCAGGGGCAGGTGCGTATGAGCGGCCACTTCGGCGACGGACAGGAAGCCGTCCATGACCAGGTCCAGAACCAGGCGGGCCTCGGGGGAAAGCGTGCGAGCGGCGGCGGAGGCGCCCTCGTGCGCGGACACGAGGGTGGTGCGCTCGTACACGTGCTCCGGGGGCAGGGAACGCCCGTTCGTGATCACGAAGAGTGGCACTAAGGGAGAGGTCAGCTCCAGGTCGTGGTCCGGTTCGTCCCTCACTTGCTGCTCACCATCCCGCGGGGTGCCAGGTATGCGTCCAGGCGGGGTACCACCTGATGCAGACGGGTCGTGAACTCCTCGATGTCCGCGTCGTGTTCGGCCGCCGCGGCGAGGAAGGCGCCGCGGCCCGCCGAGATCAGGAAGATCCAGCCGTGCTGGAACTCGATCACGGTCTGCCTCCACTGCGTGCCCTCGTGCGCGCCGGCGAACTGCGACGTGGCGCGGCTGTAGGCGTGGATCCCCGTCATCGCCGCCGAGATCGTGTCCGCCAGGTCCTGGTTCATCCCCGTGGTCGCGCCGCGGGGCAGCCCGTCGGCGCCCAGCAGCACGGCGTGACGGGCGCCCTGCACCTCGGCGACCGCCTCGTCGAGGTCGGTGATGGCGACCCCGGCCCTGCCGGCGGCCTCCTGCCGGTCCTCGCCGCGCTCAGGCCGCTCGGCCGGGTCCTGGGCGTCCACTCTGGGCAGCGAGGTGAGGTTGTTGCCGAGCCTGGCGACGAGCCGGTGCATGCAGAAGGAGATCTGCTGCATGTCGACATCGGGCTCCGCGGCCGCGGCCAGGTACGCCCCCTGCCCCGCGCCGATCAGGAAGATCCAGCCGTGCGAGAACTCGATGATCGTCTGGTTCCACTGCCTGTCTTCTCCCGGCCCCGCGAAGTGGGAGGTCGCCCGGCTGAGCGACTGCATCCCCGCCATGGCGGCGGAGATGGTTCTCACGTCCTTCCGGGACATGCCGTCGGTCGCTCCGCGGGGGAGGCCGTCCGCGGACAGCAGGACGGCGTGCCGCGCCTTCGGCACGTTGTCCACGATGTCGTCGAGCATCCACGACAGGTCTGTGCTCATGCGTCATCGGACCCTTCGAACGGTGCCGGGGCGAGATTCCGGCCCGAGAGCGTGCCGCGCTGGAAGGCTCCCAGGCTGCGGCCGGCGGCGCGGCCGGCCTCTTCCGGTGCCGCGACGGGCGGGGCCGCCGTGTCGTCCCGGTCGGGAACGCTCGCGATGGGCACCTGGCGCGCTCCTCGCCGGGGCAGACCGTGCGCGGTACGCGCGGCGGACTCCGGGCGGGCCGGGGTGCCGTGGATGCTGCTGAGCTGGGGCGCCTCGGCCGGTGCGGTCTCTTCCTCGGTCCACAGCTCCTCGGGCAGCAACACGACCGCGCGAACACCTCCGTAACGGGATATGCCGGTGACGTCCACACGGAAGCCGTACTGCTGTGCCAGCAGACCGATGACGGGGAAACCGAACTTCGGCTGGTTGCCCAGCTGCGACAGACGGGAGCGGTGGTCACCGGAGAGCAGCGCGGACGCCTTCTGCCGGTCCTCGTCGCCCATGCCGACGCCGGCGTCGTCGATCACGATGCACAGGTTCTTCTGCACCCGCTGGAAAGTCACCTCGATCGGCGACCCCTGCTGAGAAAAGCTGGCAGCATTGTCAAGAAGCTCGGCCACGGCAAGCGCAACAGGAGAAACGGCGGACGCCTTCAGTGCGAAACCGGTCTGCTGCATGATTTCGACACGCCGGAAATTGCGAATCTGTCCCTGCGCGCTGCGCACTACGTCATAAACGCTCGCGGCTTTGCTGCGGCGGCCCAGCGGCGCACCACACATCACCGCAATGCCCTGTGCCTTGCGCGCCATTTGTGCATTGGCGTGGTTGACTTCCAGCAGATCGCCCAGGACTGCGTGACCGCCGTATTTGCGCTGGATTTCCTCGAGAAGCGCCAACTGCTCCGCGGCGAGGCTCTGCAAAAAGCGCGCGGAGCCCTTGAGGACGGCTTTGGTGCTTTCCTCCGCCGCCTCCTCGGCTTCCCGGATGGTCTCGGCATGCTGGGCCTTGTGCTGTTGCAACTCGGCCCATACAGTAGCAAGTTGTCCCTCGGTCTCACTGAGCTTCTGTGTCATGGTGGCCTCGACCTGGCTCTTTTTCGCCGCTATGGCCTTGTTGCGGCGATTGAGCACCAGGGCCGCTGCAACGGAGACCGCCACCGCTGCAACCAGGCACCAAACAAGTGCGTCTTGATTCATGGAAACCTTTCCTGGCGTGTTGCCTGCAGCCGTCGGCGGATGTACCTCACGGGATTCCGTGGCACAACCGCTCAGAACGACTCGACCGCCGTTGCGCCGAGCGCGGGCCGACCTCAATGCAGCGCCTGGCCGAGTGGGCCAAAGTCACAGACGGGGGGATGCTATCACCCACATAGGGGACCCTTCGCAACCGCGAGAGACCGCACTCGGCCGACTCCGCAATCCGATCGCTGATTGCGCGGCATACGCCACTTATATGGTCAAGCCGTCTCCGAGGGAGAGGTGGCCATTGCCTCCGGGTGCACCGAACCCTCACAGTCGAGGACTGCTTTTTCACAGCCGGGCGGACGGAGCCCGGCCTGCCGTCCGGACGTCGTGCGCCCGCCCGGGACCGTGACGTCGTCTCCGCCGGCGCGCCGCCGGCCGGACAACGGCTTTCGAGGCTCGGCCGAGTGGTGAGGCCGGCGGGTCTGCAAGCCGCGGTCGGCCATCAGCCGGCCGTAGGCCGCACACACGGCCCCGGGAACAGGACGGCGGTGGTCGAGCCGACGGACCGGTCGGCGTCGATGACCGGCGGCGTCCCCGGGCCGACGGGCCGGACCGTGCACGGTGCGTGCCCTCGCGCTGCCCTGCGATCGCCCGCGGCCCGGCCGGTGAGCACCTCGTTCTCGTAGCCCACGACCCGACCCGCGCGGCGCACGAGACCGGTGAACTTGCCGGTCCGCACCGGTCCCTTCCTCTCCGACAGTGGCACCGCCAGCCCATCGGCGACGCCTCCGGCCGGTGCGTGGACACAACCCCTGCCGTGTCCCCGCGCACCGGCCGGACCGGCGGCTCGCCGCGACAGAGAGGACCACTCGTCGTGCAGCAGCACCCCCCCACCCGCACCGCCGGCTCGACCGCGAACCCGCTGCCGCTCCGTGCCGGACGGAGCAGGACCCGCCGGATCGCCGGACTGGCCGCGACCGTCGCCGCCGTCGTCGGCCTCACCACCCTCACCGGCCCCGGCGTCCACGCCGCGGACAACCCCTACCAGCGCGGCCCGGCGCCGACCGACTCCAGCATCGAGGCACTGCGCGGCCCGTACGCCGTCTCGGAGATCTCCGTCTCCTCGCTCTCCGTCACGGGCTTCGGCGGCGGCACCATCTACTACCCGACGAGTACCGCCGACGGCACCTTCGGCGCGATCGCCGTCTCGCCCGGCTACACCGCCTACCAGTCCTCCATCGCCTGGCTGGGCCCGCGCCTGGCCTCCCAGGGCTTCGTCGTCTTCACCATCGACACGAACACCACCCTCGACCAGCCCGCCTCCCGCGGCGACCAGCTGCTCGCCGCACTCGACTACCTCACCGGCCGCAGCGCGGTCCGCAGCCGCATCGACAGCAGCCGGCTCGGCGTCATGGGCCACTCGATGGGCGGTGGCGGCACCCTCGAAGCCGCCAAGAAGCGCTCCTCGCTCCGGGCCGCGGTCCCGCTGACGCCCTGGAACCTCGACAAGACCTGGCCCGAGGTCAGGACACCCACCCTGGTCTTCGGGGCCGACGGCGACACGGTCGCCCCGGTCGCCACCCACGCCAAGCCCTTGTACAACGGCCTGCCGTCCTCACTGGACCGGGCCTACCTGGAGCTGAACAACGCCACCCACTTCACGCCCAACTCGTCCAACACGACGATCGCGAAGTACAGCATTTCGTGGCTGAAGCGGTTCATCGACAAAGACACCCGTTACGAGCAGTTCCTGTGCCCGCTGCCACGGCCGAGCCTGACGATCGAGGAGTCCCGGGGCAACTGCCCGCACACCTCCTGACGCACTGCTGGACCCCGACCCGGTGGCGGCCCGCGCACGGCGCGGGCCGCCACCGGTGCTGTGCGGGTGCACCGCCGCGGGTCACCGGGCCTGGGCCGCGGCACACTCCGCTTCCTCCCTGCGGATGCACAACCCGCTGGTGGAGCGGCGGATGAGCCGGCTTCGAGGCGCGGACGGACGCCTTCCGTCGTCCATTACGCGTGAGTAACGTCGCGGAGATGACCAGACAGAGGCTCCCGGGACCCGCTTCGCTCCGGTATCACGCGGGACCGGAGCGGCAGGAGGTCGCCGAACTGCTGGACACACTGCACGCCGGCGGCGGCGTCCGTGTCGTGACCGGTGAACCCGGTTGCGGCCGCACGGCCTTCCTCGACTTCGTCTCCCGTTGCCCGCGCGCCGGAGCCGTGTGGTACGTCCGGGCCGACCCGGCCCGCTCCGCCCGGCCCCACAGCGGGCTGCGCACCCTGCTCCACGCCGCCGGCCGTTCCGTGGACCTTCCCGGTGACGGGACCGCGGCGAAGGCGCTCCTCGCCGCCGTGGACGCGAAGGCCGCCGAAACACCCCTTCTGGTGTGCGTCGACGACGTGCACCTGTGGGACAGCGCCTCGCGCGCCGCGCTGGGGTACGTGGCCGCACGGGTGCACTCGGAGGGCGGCCGGGCGGGCCTGCTCCTCACCGTGCCCGGACACCGGCCCGTCGACCGCGAGTGGGCAGGACTGCCCGTGCTGCGCCTCGGCCCGCTCCAACCGGGGGACGCGGCGGCCCTGCTGCACGATGTGACGGACGGTGCCGTCGAACCGGCCGTCTGCGACGAGCTGGTGACGGAGGCGCAGGGCAACCCCGCCCTGCTGCTGGCCCTGACCCGTCGTCTGTCGCCCGCCCAGCTCCGCGGCCACCGCGCGCTTCCCCACCCCTTGGCCGACGCCGAGGCGCTGACCGCCGTCGCGGGGCGGTGCCTGACCGGTCTGCCGCCGGACCGGACCGGCCTGCTGCTGGCGGTCGCGGCCGCCCTGCGGGCCACCGGTGAGCCGGACGCGGAGGCGGAGCTCGTACGACGGGCAGTGGACAGCTGTGCCGGGTGGTCCGCGGGCGTACCCGCCCCGGAGGCGTGGCGTGCCACGACGTCGGCCGACGCGCCGTTGTGCACAGGGCGGTGGCCCGAGACGCTCCTCCTGGCCGAGGGCCGGCTCCGGTTCCGCAGTGCGCTGCTCGGCAGGGCGGTGTACGCCGGTGCGCCGCCCGAGCACCGCCGCGCCGCGCACCGGGCCCTGGCCGGAGTACTCTCCGACGCGCACACGGTCCCCGCGCTGCTGCACCGCTCGTGGACCGTCACGGGCCCCGCTCCCGTCCTCGCGGCCGAACTGGCGGCCGCGGCGGCCGACCCGGCGTCCGCGACGCCACCCGGCCTGCGCCGCACGGCCCGAGTGCGGGCCGCCGAACTGACGCCGGACGGCGCGGAGCGTGTGCACCGGTACACGGCCGCCGCGGGGCAGGCCCTGCTCGCGGGGCACTCGTCCGAGGCCCTGCGTCTGCTCGACGCCGCGGGGAGCGGCCCGGCACCCGCGGCGGTCCGTGGCCGTGCCGAACTGCTGCGGGGCGGGGTGCTGCTGACGGACGGTCCGGTGGACGACGCCCGCGAGTCCTTCCTGCTCGCCGCCAGTCTCCTGGCGGATCGCAGCCCGGAGGAGGCCGCCGTCGCCGGCCTCGGCGCGGCGGACGCGGCGTGGGCCGCCGGTGACCTGACGGCCTGCCTCACGGCACTCGGACACGGCACCCCCGCCGCTGACGAAGGCACTGGCGGTCCCGCAGCCGACGGGACCGCCGCGGCAGCGACCGGCACCGCCGTCGACGGCACCAGCGCCGTCCTGGGCACTGCCCGCAGCAGCAGTGCGGCACTGCCCCGTCCCGAGCACCCCGCACTGCTCCGCGACTACCGCGACGGCATGCGCGCAGTCCTCCTGGGACGCTTCGGCCTCGCCGCCGATCCACTGAAACGCGTGGTCGAGCGGGGCCGGCCCGCCTCCGGGCCCGAACGGCTGCTGCGTTCGGCCGCCGCGGCCCTGATGCTCGGCGACGTGACCGCCGCCCGCCGGGCCGGGGCACGGGCGCTTGCGGCGGCCCGGACCCTCGGGTCCGCCGCCCTCGAAGCGAGGGCACTGGAGTACCTGGCCTACGCCGAACTGCGCGCCGGCCGGCACCAGCTCGCCCGCACCCACGCCGAGCAGGGGCTGCGCACCGCGCGGCGGACCGGACAGCGCAACACCGCGGCCCACCACCACGCGGTCCTGGCCCTCGCGGCGTCGATCGAGGGAGAGAGGGAACACGTTGCCGAGCAGGTGACGGCGGCGCTCTCCACGGCCCGGCGGCACGGACTGGCCCAGGCCGCCACGCTCGCCCAATGGGCGGCGGCCCGTGCCGACCTGGGCGCCGGCCGCCCCCGCGAAGCCGCCGACCGGCTCGGTCCGCTGGTACTGCCCGGTGCGCGGCGCGGGCACTTCGCGGTGTGGATGCTCGCCGTTCCCTGCTTCGTGGAGGCCGCGGCACTCGCCGGCCGACCCGAGCACGCCCGCACGGTGGTTCAGGACTTCGCCCTCTGGGCGGCCTGTGGCGCCGACCCGCAGGCCCCCGCCCAGCTCCTGCGCTGCCGCGCCCTGCTGGCAGCACCGGAGGCGGCGGGCGAGCTGTACCGGCGTGCCCTGGACCGGCATGAGGAGACGGCCGGTGATTTCGAGCGGGCCCGCACCGGACTGCTGTACGGCAAGTGGCTGAGACGCCGACGCCGGCTGCGCGAGGCACGGGTGCGTCTGGGGGAGGCGCTGGTGGGCTTCGAGCGCTGCGGCGCGCATCCGTGGGTGCAGCAGGCAGCCGCGGAACTGCGCGCCAACGGAGCGGCCCCGGGCGGGGCGGGGACCGGGGAGCCGTCCCGGCACGGAGCGGGGGAGCTGTCCAGGCTGACCCCGCAGCAACTGCGTATCGCACGGTGTGTGGCCGAGGGCGCCACCAACCGGGAGGTGGCGCTCAGCCTGTCCGTCAGCACGCGCACGGTCGACTATCACTTGCGGAACGTCTTCGCCACGCTCGGTGTCCGCTCACGGGTCGAACTGGTGCGACTGGTCGAACAGGCGGTGCGGGCGGAAAAGACCGGTGCACAGCTCTAGGGACCGACCGGACGGTATGCCATCCTTCGGGCAGGACGATCAGGTGGCGGCCGGCCCACGGGTTCCGCGGCCGGCCGGGCGCCGGTACGGGGATCGCCGCGCGGGCGCCGCCGGAAGCCGACCCTGGGGGAGATGCGTCATGCAACATGCCGCACGGCCACGTACTCTGCTTCGCCACGGACCCGTGCCCGCGCCGCGGACCCGGGCACGGCGCGTGCGGTCGCTGATCGACGCCGACGCGCTGCGCGTGCTGCACGGTGCCGCCCGCGTACTGCTGGACGACCTGCCCCGGCTCACCGACCGCCTGCTCGCCCTGCTGCAGGAGCAGGAGCCCGCGTACCGGGCGGCGGTGGAGGAGGACGCCACCGGCGTCTGGCAGGAAGCGCACCGCTCGCTGCGGTACAGCGTCACCTCTCTGCTGGACCCGTGCGGCACCCGGGACGCGGCACGCCGCTGCTCCTGGAGGATCGGTGCCACGCGTGCCGAGCAGGGGCTGCCGCTGGACGCGCTGCTTCACGCCTTCCGGCTGGGCGGCTCACTGGTGTGGCAGAGCCTCGTCGACGAGACCTCCCGGTCGGCCCCCGAGGACGTACGGCTGCTGGTGCACGTGGCGTCCGACGTGTGGGAATTCGTCGACGAGCACTGCACCCTCGTGGCCGACGGCTACCGGCACACCGAGCGGCACCTCGCCTGGCGGCGGGAGAACCGCGTGCGGTTGCTGGCCGGGACACTGCTGGACGGCACCAGTCGCATCGCCGACCTGCCCGAGGCGGCCCTGGCACTCAACCTGCCGGAGCACGGCCGGTACCTGGTCGTCGCGGTCGGCGGCGCTCGGCTCACGGCATGCCCGCGTGCCCGAGCGGCCCTCGTCCCCGGTGCACGCGTGCACTGGCACACGGGCGTGGACGCGCACTACGGCATCGTCCTGGTCGAGGACGGCGCGGAGCCGGTGGTGCCGGACGAGCAGGCACCGGGGACACGGGTGGGCGTCGGCAGCGCCGTGCGGGGACTGGCCGCCGTGGGGGAGGCGCGCAGACTGGCGGACACCGCGCTGAGCCTGTGCCCGGAGACCGGCGGCACGGTCCGTCTGCCCGAACACCTGCCCGCGGCGCTGGTGGTGTCGTCCCCCGGACTCGGCGCCGCGCTCGCCGACCGGGTGTTCGGTCCGCTGGCGGACCTCGAACCCGCCGACGCGGAGGTCCTGCTGGACACCCTGGCCACCTGGCTGGCCTGCGACGGCTCGGCTCAGCGGGCGAGCCGACGGCTGTACTGCCACCGCAACACCGTCCTCAACCGTCTGCGCCGTTACGAGCAACTGACCGGGTGCTCCCTCTCCCGCCCCTCCGACCTGGTCGAGGTGACCCTCGCCCTGACCGCCCGCACACTGCTCCCACGCCCCCCGCGCTGACCGGACCGGGCCACCCGGCCGCACGCGCGGACCGACCCCGTACGCGCGGGTGGTGACCCCGCGGGGGAGCCTGAGGGACGTCTGCGGGGGCGGGCCGGCCGCGGTGCCTCGGCCGCGCGTGCCGCCGCTCGGCGTCGTCCGGCCGGCCCCCTGGGTGCCGCTCGGCGTCGTCCGGCCGGTCCCGGGGCGCACCGCGGTGTGCCTCCGTCCTCGAGGGCCTCCGGGAGCGTCGGCCCACACGGCCGGAACGCGCTGTGCGGCCAGGCGTGTTGTACGGCCCGACGCGGTGCGGTGGGCAACCGGCCGGAGACGGGCTCCCGCCCGGAGCGTCGGCCCGCCACCCGCCTGGGCATCCGCACAACTCCCGCCCACCCCCGTTGGGACAGCGCAGCGACCCCGGCCGGAAGGCCTGTACCGCCCACTCGCGCCCGTGCTGTTGTGAGCCTCCCATCCCCCGAAGCCGTTGCCGCCCCGCGGCACGGCCCCGAGGAGCCGTGATGCCCGCAGCACCACCGGAGGACCGGCCCGCGCTGCACGTCGAGAAGGGCGACGTGACGTACGGGCGCGCCCTGTCCGCGCTCCGCTCCGTGTCCCTGACCGTGCCGCACGGCGGTGTCGTGACGCTGCTCGGCGCCAACGGTGCCGGCAAGACGACCCTGCTGAGGGCCGTGTCCGGCACACTGCGCCTGCACCGTGGCGCGATCACGGGCGGCCGTATCCGCTACGGCGACACGGTGCTCGACGGCAAGGACCCGGTGGCGGCGGTACGCGCCGGAGTCGTTCAGGTCCCCGAGGGCCGGCGGGTGTTCGCCGGGCTCTCGGTCGACGAGAACCTGCGCAGCGGCGGACTCGGGCTCGGCCGGCGCGGCCGGGCACAGGTCCAGGAGGCCCGTGCCCGTGTGTTCGCGCTCTTCCCCCGGCTCGCGGAGCGCACCCACCAGGCCGCCGGCCTGCTGTCCGGGGGCGAGCAGCAGATGCTCGCCATCGGCCGCGCCCTGATGGCAGCCCCCCGTCTGCTCCTCCTCGACGAGCCCTCACTCGGCCTGGCCCCGCAGATGGTGCACCGGATCGCCGAGGTGATCCGTGAGATCAACGCCCAGGGCACCGCCGTGCTGCTGGTCGAGCAGAACGCGGGCATGGCGCTCTCCCTCGCCGACCACGCCCATGTCCTGGAGGTCGGCGAGACCCGCCTGTCCGGCCCCGCCGGCGAACTCGCCCGCACCGACGCCGTGCGCCGCCTCTACCTGGGCGAGGCGGCCGAGGACCAGGGGGCCGCGTGAACGACCGCACCCCGGCCGTACCGCCCGTGCTCGACGTACGGGACGTGACCGTGCGCTTCGCCGGACTCACCGCACTCGACGGGGTCTCCCTCACCGTCACGCCCGGCTCGGTGCACGCGCTCATCGGACCCAACGGCGCCGGCAAGTCGACCTGCTTCAACGTGCTGTCCGGCCTGTGCCGCCCGGCCGCCGGCTCGGTGACGCTCGGCGGCACCGAACTGACCCGGCTCGCCCCGCACCGCATCGCCGCGCTCGGCGTGGCCCGTACCTTCCAGAACATCGTCACCACCCGTGGCACCGTCGCCGACAACCTGATGCTCGGCCGCCACGCCCTGTCCCGTGCCGGCTTCGCCGCGAGCGCGCTGCGCCTGCCGCGAGCCGTGCGGGAGCAGCGCGAGCACCTCGACCGGGTGCGCGAGATCGCCGGACTCACCGGCCTCGGCCGGCACCTCGGCAGTCCGGTGGCGCTGCTGTCGTACGGCGACCGCAAACGCGTGGAACTCGCCCGCGCCCTCTGTCTGGAGCCACGTGTGCTGCTTCTCGACGAACCCGTGGCCGGCATGAACGCCGCCGAACGGGCCCGCACGGCCGGGGTCATAGGCGATCTGCGAGCCGAACTCGGGCTGTCCATCGTCCTCGTGGAGCACGACATGGGCCTGGTCATGCGCCTCGCCGACGACGTCACCGTGCTCGACTTCGGCCGGCCCCTCGCCCACGGCACCCCGGACGAGGTCCGCCAGGACCCCGAGGTGCTGCGCGCCTACCTCGGCGCCGACGCACAGGCGGAGGACGCCGCATGACCGGGTTCCTCGACGACCTCCTCGGCGGACTCGCCCTCGGCTCGGTCTACGCGCTGATCGCCCTCGGCTTCGTCGTCATCTTCAAGGCCTCGGGCGTCCTCAACTTCGCCCACGGCTCACTTCTCCTGTTCGGCGGGTACCTCACCGCCGTCCTCCACGACGACCTCGGCTTCGCCGGTGCCCTGGCGTCGGCGGTCCTCGCGACCGCCGCCCTCGCGGGCGTTCTCGACCGGTTCCTGCTGCAGCGCGGCGGCCGGAACGCCCACTCCGCCCACGTGCAGACCATCATCACCATCGGCATCGACATCGTCCTGCTGACCGACCTGGCCCGGCGCATCGGCGGCGACCTGCTGTCGCTGGGCGACCCGTGGGGCGACTCGGTGACCGCACTCGGACCGGTGACCGTCGCCGACAGCCGGCTCGCCGCGGTCCTGGTGTCCGCCGTGGTCATCGGCGCGGTGTTCGCGCTCTTCCGGTTCACCGCCTGGGGGCTGTCCCTGCGGGCGGCGGCGGAGGACCTGGAGGCCGCCGCCCTCATGGGCGTACGGCTCAGCCGGGTGCGCGCGGGCGCCTGGTGCCTGGCGGGCGCGCTCGCCGCACTGGCCGCGGTGTTCCTCGCCGCGTTCCCGGCGCCGGGCCTGGAGCGCACCACCGGCCAGATCGCGCTCAACGCGTTCCCGGCCGCGATCCTCGGCGGGCTGGCCTCCCCGGCCGGCGCCCTCGCGGGCAGCCTGCTCATCGGCCTGACCGAGGCGCTCGTCGTCGGACACCAGACCGACCTGCACCTGCTCGGCGAGGGGTTCGGCGACGTCGCCCCGTACGCCGTGATGCTGCTGGTGCTCCTGATACGGCCCAACGGGCTGTTCGGCGCGAAGGGAGCGGCCCGTGTCTGACCGTTTCCTCGACGGCCTGACGAGCCGCCGGGCAGGGATCGCGCTGCTTGCCGTCGCGCTGTGCCTTCCGCCGTTCTACCTGGACGCCTTCTGGCTGCGGATCGGCCTGTTCTCCATGGCCGCGGCCATCGGCGCCGTCGGACTCGCCCTGCTCACCGGCACCGCGGGCCAGCTCTCGCTCGGACACGCCTTCTTCCTCGCCGTCGGCGCCTACGGCTACGTATGGCTGGCGGGGGAGCCCGGACCGGGGCTGCCACCGGCCCTCGCCGCACTCCTCGCCGTCCTGCTCGCCGGAGCGGCGGGCGGGCTGTTCAGCCCCGTCGCGGGCCGGGTGCGCGGCATCTACCTGGGCATCGCCACCCTCGCGCTGGTCTTCCTCGGCCACCATGTGCTGCTGACCGCGGACTCCGTCACCGGCGGCTTCAACGGCCGTTCCGTTCCCCCGCTCACGCTCGGCGGGTTCACCTTCGGGGCCGGCGACCCCGAACTGACCGTGCTCGGCGTGCCGTTCGGCGCCGAGGAACGGCTGTGGTTCCTGGGCCTGGCACTGTTCGCGTTCACCTGGTTCACCGCCCGCGGCCTGCTGCGCGGGCGCCCCGGCCGGGCCCTGGCCGCCCTGCGCGACAGCGAGACCGCGGCCGCGGTGATGGGCGTCGACGTGGCCCGGCACCGCTCGGCGGCCTTCGTGGTGTCGTCCCTGTACGCGGGTCTGGCAGGCGTTCTCCTGGCACTCGTCTTCCGCCGCGTCGTCCCGGACTACTTCTCCCTCGCCCTCTCCGTCGACTACCTCGCCATGATCGTCATCGGCGGTCTGGGCTCGGTCGCCGGAGCCACCGCGGGCGCCGTCTTCGTCACCGCGCTCCCTCTGCTGATGACCCGCTACGCCGACCGGCTCCCGCTGGTGACCGCCCCCGGTTCGGCCGAGGGATTCGCGGGTCCCACCGAGGCCGCCCGCTACCTCTACGGCGCCGTGATCGTCCTGGTCCTGCTGTACGCGCCCGACGGTCTGCACGGCGTCGCCCACCGCGCCCGGGACCGCGTACGGCTCCGCCGCCCCC
>NZ_JUJA01000088.1:64937-85068 GCF_001906585.1 Streptomyces kebangsaanensis
CCCCGCCACTCCACCCCCGCAACCGGCTGCAGCCGCACGATCCAAGGAGCACACCCCGTGAACCTCACGCACCCCAGGCACCGCAACCGGCACCGCACCACCGGGACCGTCCTCGCCGGGACCCTCGCCCTGCTGCTCGCGGCCACCGGATGCAGCTCCAAGGCCGGCGGCGGCAACGGGGGCGGCGACGCCGCCGACGGCGTACGCACCGGACCGGGCGTCGGCGCCAGGACCATCAGGCTGGGCGCCCTCACCGACCTGACGGGCCCCTACGCCACGCTCGGCAGGAGCATCGTGCAGGCCCAGCAGATGTGGGCGGACGAGACCAACGCCAAGGGCGGCATCTGCGACCGCACGGTCGAGATCGTCGTCAAGGACCACGGGTACGACGTGCAGAAGGCGGTCACCGCCTACGCCGACATCGCCCCGGACGTCGTGGCCCTGCCCCAGGTCATCGGCTCCCCGGTCGTGGCGGCCCTGCTCGACGACATCGAGCGCGACCGGATGCTCACCTTCCCGCAGGCCTGGGCGGCCTCCCTGCTCGGCAAGGACGCCGTCCAGGTGCTCGGCACCACCTACGACGTCGACATGATCGCCGCGGTGGACTTCCTCACCCGCGCCAAGGGACTGAGGAAGGGCGACACCATCGGCCACGTCTACTTCGAGGGCGACTACGGCGCCAACGCGCTGGAGGGCTCCACATGGGCGGCGCGGAAGGCCGGGCTGAAGGTGACCGGCCAGAAGATCCAGGCCACGGACACCGATCTGTCCGCCCAGGTGTCGGCGTTCCGCAAGGAGGGCGTGAAGGCCGTACTGATCAGCGCCGGCCCCGCCCAGACGGCATCCCTCGTCGGCGTCGCGGCCTCCCGGGGGCTGCGCGTCCCCGTCGTCAGCAGCGCCCCGGGCTTCGCGCCCCAGCTGATGAAGACCCCCGCCGCACCGGCACTGGCGGCCATGCTGCACATCGTCAGCGCCGCGCCCGCGGTCAGCTCCGATCTGCCGGGCGTGCGGCGCATGGTGGCGTCGTACCGGAAGAAGTACCCGGACTCGCCGGTCGACTCGGGGGTGCTGTCCGGTTACAACGCCGCCCGGTTGCTCGGCGCGGACCTGAAGAAGGCCTGCGACGCGGGCGGCCTCACCCGGGAGGACGTCGTCAAGGCGCACCGCTCGCAGAAGAACGCGGACACCGGTCTCGGCACCGCGCAGGACTTCTCCGACGTAGACCGTCCCGCGAGCGTCGAGACGTATGTGCTGAGGCCCGACGCGAAGGCGGTCGGCGGCGTGGTGAACGCCGAGGACGCCCACACGGCTCCGGGAGTGGAGGACTATCTGACCACGCGGTAGCCGCCGCACCCGTCCGGTGAGGGGCCGGCGGGCGACCGGACCGCTCAGTCGACGGGCCAGGTGTGGACCGGGGCGTTGAGGTGCATGTAGTCGCTGTACACCCGCGTCATGCGCCGCAGGGCCTCATGGCGGCCCACATGGGTGGTGTCGTCGAGGTGGTGGAACATCTCCTTCTGCCAGACCGCTCCGTTGCGGCCGGTGACGCACCGCTGCTCGATGATGCCGAGCAGCGGCTCCCGCCAGGCCTCGTCCATGCCGGAGCGCTCCAGCCCCCGGTGCGCCAGCGGCAGCAGCCGCCGCAGGACGAGTTCGGGCACCGGCACCTCGCCCATCCCGGGCCAGTACAGCCGTGCCTCGATGCCGT
Organism: Streptomyces kebangsaanensis; assembly: GCF_001906585.1. Lineage (GTDB taxonomy): Bacteria > Actinomycetota > Actinomycetes > Streptomycetales > Streptomycetaceae > Streptomyces > Streptomyces kebangsaanensis. The sequence continues at coordinate 66,646 of NZ_JUJA01000088.1, forward strand.
GCCGGGCTGCCGTGTGCAGGTTGTCCTCGGCGGCCGAGAAGGACATCCGGGACCACACCGGCCGGTCCTCCTCCACCAGGGCACGGGTGAGCCCGTAGTAGAAGGCCCCACTGGCGAGGGTGTCGGCGACGGTCGGACCGGCGGGCAGTACACGGTTCTCCACCCGCAGGTGCGGTTTGTCGTGGGCGATGGCGTAGACCGGGCGGTTCCAGCGGTAGATGGTGCCGTTGTGCAGGGTCAGCTCGCTCAGCTCGGGGACGTCGCCGCGGTCCAGCGTCTCCGCGGGGCTCTGCTCGTCGCACAGGGGCAGCAGCGCCGGGAAGTAGCGCAGATTCTCCTCGAAGAGGTCGAAGACGCTGTTGATCCACCGCTCCCCGAACCACACCCGGGGTCGTACCCCCTGCACCTTGATCTCCTGCGGGCGGGTGTCGGTGGCCTGCTCGAACAGCGGGATACGGGTCTCGTGCCACAGCTCCTTGCCGAACAGGAACGGCGAGTTCGCCGCCAGCGCGACCTGGACACCGGCGATCGCCTGCGCCGCGTTCCAGTAGCCGGCGAACTCCTCCGGGGACACCTGGAGGTGGAACTGGGTGCTGGTGCACGCGGCCTCCGGGGTGATCGTGTCCGCGTAGGTCCGCAGCCGGTCGTCGCCGTCCACCTCGATGCGCAGGTCCTCGCCCCGGGCCGCGAAGACCTGGTCGTTGAGCAGCCGGTAGCGCGGGTTCTCCGACAGCGCGGCCTCGCCGACGTCCTCCTGCCGCAGCGTGGGAAGGATGCCGATCATGATCAGATGCGCGCCGACCGACCGCGCGCGCTGCTCCGCGTGGTTCAGCGCGGCGCGGATCTCGGACTCCCAGGCGTCGGGGCCGCCCGCCGTCAGCCGGCGGGGCGGAATGTTGATCTCGAGGTTGAACCGGCCCAGCTCCGTGGACCAGGCGGGATCCGCGATCGCCTCGAGCACATCGCTGTTGCGCATCGCCGGCTCCGCCTCGCCGTCGACCAGGTTCAGCTCGATCTCCAGCCCCACCTGGGGACGTTCGGACTCGAACCGTGACTCGCGCAGCATCTGCGCGAACGCGTCGAGGCACTCCTGCATCTTGATCCGGTACCGGCGGCGGTCCTCGCGGGTGAAGACCATCGCCGGGACGTCACGTCCCATCGGCCCTCCCGGATTTCCCTCCAGGACACCTCACCTCCCCAGCGTCGCACCACCGGGCGAACCTGACCAGGCGGGAGAGGCGGAGCACCGCGGGGGCAGCGCTCCCTGCGCCCGGTGCATGATGGTGTGACCGTGGGACCGCGTGCGCCAGAGGTGGGAGCATGACGAACCGCATCTGCACGGTGGGACACTCGACCCGCGACTTCGACGAGATGCTGACGATGCTGCGGAACAACGACGTCACGTACCTGGTCGACGTCCGCTCCTTCCCGTCGTCCAGGAAGTTCCCGCAGTGGAACCGGCCGGCGATCGTCCGGGCGCTGCCCGCCGGCATCGGATACCGGTGGATCCGGGAACTGGGCGGCCGACGGCACACCCCCGAGGGCGTGCCGAGTGCGAACGGGGCATGGCGCGTCAAGGCGTTCCGCGACTACGCCGACTACATGGCGACCGACGCGTTCGCCGAGGGCCTGGGTGAACTGCTCGAGCTGGCGGAGCACGAACGACCGGCGATCATGTGCAGTGAGGCGGTGCCTTGGCGCTGCCATCGCGGGCTGATCACCGACGCGTTGATCGTCGCGGGCGTGGAGGTCCTGGACATCATGTCCCCCACGACGACGAAGCCCGCCGCCCTGCACCAGCACGCACGCGTCCGGGACGGGCGGCTGACCTACCCGGTCCAGGCTGCCGGGTAGCTCCGGACCGACTGCGTGATGCGTACCGGTGGCCGGTCCGGCACGCGGATGATACGGGCCGGGTCCGGTGATGCCGGGCCACGGCACGGCCGCCGGCGCAGGCCGAGCCTCGAGCGGGGGGCGGCAGGTCACCTCCCGGACATCGGACACATCCGCATGCTGCCGTCATCCGGTCCCCGGAGCGTGTGCAGGGTGCGGCAGCTTACCGGTGGCGAACATCGCCGACCTCCGGAAAGGCGGCCGTGGACGCGCCCCGTTCGCCTGCCTCCAGGACGCGCGGTCCCGGGCGTCAGACGTGGTCGGCGCAGCACGGAGTGGGGTTCGGCACCTCGAAGGGTGCGAGAGCGCCGGCGGCGGCCGGAACCAGGGCGAGGGTCAGCCGGCCGTCCCGCCACTCGGGCCGTACGTGGTCGCGGGTGATCACGGAAGTGGCCGGGTCCGGCCCTTGACGATCCGGCGACGGCGAGCCGACCACGACGACGTCCTCGATGGCGGTCAGGGCCGGCAGGTCGGCCACGGTGACCGTGCCGGAGAGGCGCTCCACTCCGGGATAGACCACGGCGCGCCCGCCACTGCGACGGACATGTTCCGCGGCGGCCAGAGCAGCCACGCGCACGGCCTGCTCCGGACCGTACGCGCGCTCGCCCAGGACGGCGCCCGGGACCGGCCCCGCCGGCCCGGTCAGCCGTCGCCACGCCTCCTCGGCCGCCTCCTCTCCACGCACGGCGAAGGAGACGGCGACCCCGCTGCGGGCGTCGGTGCGGACCAGGTGCGTACAGGCGATCGTGCCCGGAGGGAGGCCGAGACCTTCCAACAGCTGGTGGATGAGGTGATCGGCCTCGCGAAGGCTCGCCGTGCCGGCGTCCACTCCGATGACGGAGCGGACGCCGGGCACGTCGTGGTGCGCTGTCGTCATGCGGGCAGGACCCACATCGGGTTGCTGTAGAACCACAGGTCCTTCCACGGGTCGGCGTCGCCGAGGACATCCATGGCGGGCCCTGCCGGGTCGACGGCGGCACCCCGCAGGCCGACGGCGCCGCGGTTGCCGTCGGTACCGCGCAGCCGTACGTAGACCGGCTTGTCGACACGCCCCAGGGAGTACGTCAGGCGTACCGAACCGGTGGACCTGTTCACCTCGAAGGACTTGACGACCCTGGTGCTGGGCGTGATGAACGTGTCCTTGTCCGCGACCCGGCCGGTCACGTCACCCTGGATGACGTCGACGCGGGCCAGTGCGGGCAGGAACTGCGCCCAGTTGGGGCCGTTGGCCAGGGAGATCTCGACGACCAGGTCGACCTGGCTGCCGCGGCGGACCTGCAGCATCCCGCCCAGCGTGACGGCCTTGCCGCCGCAGCGCAGCTGGGCGTCCAGGCCGCTGATGAGTCCACCGTGGTCGACCCAGACGCGGCCGGCCCGGATGCCGTCCATGACCGCCTTGTAGGAGAAGTTGACGGCGCCCACGTGGGTGCGGGAGTACTGACCGGGCCAGTAGTCCCCGTCCGTGAGGTTCAGGCCACCGCCGTACACCGGGTCGTTGTAGCGGCCGTCGGCCTTGAAGTCGCTGTTCGGGCCGCGCACGGCGCTGTCGGCGTAGACGCTGTGCGAGTCGGAGTTGGCGGTGATCCACCACGGCTTGCCCTCGGCGAGCAGGCTGTCCCACAGACCGCCGACGGTGGCGGTCATCCAGTCGAAGCCGCCCCAGGTGCGGTAGCTTTCCAGCGGGTATCCGGGGAAGGAGTCGGCGCCGGGGCTGTTGTCGTAGTAACCGCGCCCGGAACCGGGACCCTGCGGGGCGGGGAGGCCGGCGGCCTGGTGGCCGGGGGCACCCTCCATGCCGACGGCGATCGTCGGCTGCGCGTCGCGCCAGGCACGGATCTCGTGCGGGGAGTCGATGCCCTTGCGGGCCGGGTGGTTGGCGAGGAACAGGACGTCCTCGACCTTGCGGCGCCGGACCTGCTCGGCAAGGAAGTTGACGCCGGCGATGGCGAGCGCCTCGTTCGCCGCGGTGTTGCCGGTGGCCTTCTTCACCGCGCCGTCGAAGGAGTTCTCGAACTCCTTCAGGACCGCCACCTCGTTCTTGCCGGGGTGCACGAAGACGGTGCCGTGCTCGGCGGCCGGGATGTTCCACTCCAGACCCTGGAAGACCAGCGTGTCGTCGATCTGCCGGCGGGCCGCGACGATGTCCGGGTTGACCTTCTCCACGCCGATCCTGGCGTGCTCCTCGCTGCCGTGGTCGGTGATGACCATCCAGTCCAGGCCGTGTGCGTTCGCCTGACGGACGTGGTCGATCACGCGGTACTTGCCGTCGGAGCTGTACTGCGTGTGGATGTGGTGGTCACCGGCCAGCCACAGATAACCGCCGGAACGAGCGCTGTTGGACCCGTGGGACGCCGGTGCCGCGGCGGCCGCCTGGCCCGCACCGCCGAGAACGCTGCCGGCCGCCAGGCCGGCCCCCAGCAGGCCGGTGCGTCGCAGCATCGACCGGCGCGAGAGCTGGCTCGGGGTCAACTCCTCGTCGGAAACGGACATGTCGAGAGCGGGCGGCAAGGACGAGGAATCGCCGCCCCCGGGGTGGTGATGGTGGTGACCGTGACCGTGGCCGTGTCTGTGACCGTGGCTCATCCGTAACTCCTGCTGCCGACAAGGACGTACTGCTCGGGACGCTCGGAGTCTTCGAAGCGTCGGTGAACAGCGGGAGTCAAGGTGATGGTGCGGCCGGGAAGACCTGATGTGCATCGAGGGAGGTCGGGCCTTCGGCGCGTCAGCGGCGCGCACGGGCCACCGGCGGGCCTGCCCGGTGCCGGCGGTCCCGGGACGAGAAGCCGACTGGCTGACCGCAGCGCCCGCCCGGAACCTGGAGGTATGACGACAACACTGATCACCGGAGCCAACAAGGGGCTCGGATTCGAGACCGCCCGCCGCCTTGTCGCCGCCGGCCAGACCGTCTACGTCGGCAGCCGGGACCTGCAGCGCGGGCGTCGCGCCGCCGAACGGCTCGGCGCGCGCATGGTGCGGATCGACGTCACCGACGACGCGTCCGTCGCCGCCGCGGTGAAAGCCGTCGAGGCCGACGGCGGACTGGACGTGCTGGTCAACAACGCCGGCGTGGAAGCGCGGTCACCGGACGGAGGCGTGATCGGAGCCGAGGAGGTGACCGCCGAGGCGATGCGGGCGGTGTTCGAGACCAACGTCTTCGGCGTGGTGCGCGTCACCCACGCGTTCCTGCCGCTGCTGCAACGCTCCGCCAACCCGGTCGTGGTCAACGTCAGCAGCGGCCTGGCCTCGCTGACCCGGGTGACCGACCCGGACACACCGGCACACGCCTACCCGGGGGTCGCCTACCCCGCGTCGAAGGCCGCGGTCAACATGATCACCGTGCAGTACGCGAAGGCGTTCCCGCGGATGCGGATCAACGCGGTGGAGCCTGGATACACGGCGACGGACCTCAACCGTCACACGGGTACGCAGACGGTCGAGGAAGGCGCCGAGATCATCGTCCGCATGGCGCAGACGGGCCCCGACGGTCCCACCGGAGGTTACTTCGACGTCATGGGCCGCCTCCCCTGGTAGCACGCCGGCGCCGCGCCCGGCCGAGCCGGGAACCGCCCGACGACGGTATAAAGAATTCCTATGCCTGGCGGCTCGCGTTTCACGGTTAGGCTCTGTGCCCAATCCTCGGGCCATGATCCGGGGCTCCCTTATTCCCCGACGCAAGAGGAGTCCACCCGTTGAACGCGATGTGGCGCGTGAATCCGCAGAAGACGGCACTGCTCGTGATCGACATGCAGAACGACTTCGTTCTCGAGGGATATCCGATGGAAGTGCCGATGGCACGCCGGCGGATACCCCGGATGCAGGAGGCCGTCGCCGAATGCCGGGCGGCCGGTATTCCGGTCGTCTACACCCGGCACATTCTGCTGGACACGTTCAATGTGTCTCCACTGGAAACTGCCTACAATCCGGCGCTTTTGAGCGCGGGCATGCGCAAGGGCAGCTTCGGTTCCGAGGTCATCGACGACCTGAAGCCCGGGTCGGACGACGTCGTCATCGTCAAGCACCGTTACGACGCCTTCCACAACACGCAGCTGGAGAACGTGCTCACCAGCATCTCGGGCCTGCGTCAGGTGGACACGGTGATCATCATCGGCACCCTCACCGAGGTCTGCTGCGACTCCACCGCGCGCGGGGCCTACATGCGCGATTTCAAGGTGGCTTTCGTCAGCGATGCCACCGGAGCGCTCAGCGACGAGGCGCAAACGGCCACGGAGAAAACCATCGGCACATTCTTCGGCCGGGTGCTCTCGACCGGGGAACTGGTTGCGGAGATCCGTGAGGGCCGGGAGGGAGGAGCGGAATGAGACCAAGAGAGTACGACGTCCGCTACGAGCGCTCGGCGGTATTGCTGCTGTCCCTCGGATTCGGTCTGGTCGGCCTGGACCGCTGGATCATCAGCCCGCTGTTTCCCTCGATGATGAAGGAACTCGGGCTCGACTACCAGGACCTGGGAAACATCATCGGCGTGCTCGGCCTGGCCTGGGGATGCTCCTCCCTCCTCATGGGCGGCCTCTCCGACCGGCTGGGCCGGCGCAGGATCCTGGTCGGTTCGATCGTCCTGTTCTCGGTCTGCTCGCTGCTGACCGGGTTCGTCGGCGGACTCGTCAGTCTCCTGATGGTGCGGGCCGTCATGGGCATCACCGAGGGCGCGTTCACCCCGACCGCGGTGGCCGCCACGGCGGAGGCGTCCCGCCCGGAGCGCCGCGGACTGAACATGGGCATGCAGCAGAGCACCTTCGCCCTCTTCGGCATCGGCCTGGGTCCGATCATCGCCACCCAGTTGCTGCGGGTGCTCCCGAGCTGGCACTGGGTGTTCGGGCTCATGCTGCTGCCGGGCCTGGCCCTGGCCTGGTTCGTCTTCCGGACCATCCGCGAACCCCACCAGCTGCCGGCCTTCGAGTCCGCTGTCGCGCCCGCCCCCCAGGAGAGGACCCGCTGGCTGGACCTCTTCCGCTACCGCAACATCCGGCTGGCCATTGTCGCCCTGTGCGGCGCGATGACCTGCATCTTCGTGCTGAGCGCCATGGTGCCCAGCTATCTCGTCGACCACCAGGGCATCGGCACCAGCCAGATGGGCGTCATCGCCTCCGGTATCGGGTTCGGCGCCTTCGCGGGTCAGCTGGCCATTCCCGGGCTGTCCGACCGCTTCGGCCGCAAGCCCGTGATCGTCGTCTCCCTGCTGATGGCGATGTGCATGCTGGTCGGCTTCATCCTGCAGGGGCCGGTGGTGCCGCTGCTGTTCCTGTTGCTGTTCTTCATAGCCTTCGGCACCAACGGCTGCCTCGCCCTGCTCGCCGGAACCGTGACCGTGGAATCCGTCCCCGCCGGCCTCATGGCGGCCGCCGCCGGCACCGTCATGGGCATCGCGGAGATCTTCGGCGGCGGCGTCGCCCCGTCCGTCGCCGGATACCTGGCCCAGCACCACGGTATCCACACTGTCCTCTACCTGGCGCTCGGCGGACTGCTGCTCTGCGTGTCAGCCGCGAGCTTCCTTCAGGAGACGGCACCGAAGAAGGCCGGAAGCGCCGCACGCAAGGACGCCGCCGTCACGGCGGACACGGGAGTCTGACCGCCCCTGACCACCAAGAACCTGCCCGGACCGGATGGCGCATGTGTGGGCGAGCGTCATCCGGTGCCGGGCGGGTCGCCGTGCAGGAAATGTGCGACCGACCGTGCGAACGCCTCGGTCACCCCGTGGTCCCGGCCGGCGTCGCTGACGCCCACGGTGACGCTGATCTCCGGGAGGAGGCCGGGCAGCGGGGTGGAGGGAAGGTCCGTCGTGCGCTGCCCCCGGTCGTCGAGGACGGCACCGGCCGGAACCACCGTGATGCACTCGCCCAGGCGGATCAGCGCGTGCATGGTCCGGTAGTCGTCCACCACGTGGAAGCAGGAGATCTCATAGGTCTCGATCAGGGTGGTGGTGATCCGCGCGTGGTGGGTCAGCACCGGATTGTCGAAGAGGACGAACCGGTAACAGGACAGCAGCTCCTTCAGCGCCGGGGCGCTGGTCTCCTCCAGGACCGTACCCGGCGGATGGACGACAGCCATCTCCTCCGTGCCGATGACCTCCGTGTGGAACGGGTAGTCCGGGTCCGTGGAGTAGAACAGCCCGGCGTCGAGCTGGTTGAGCTCCAGCAGGTCGATCAAGGTCGTGGCCGGACGGCTGGTCACCCGGAACTCATCGGCCCCGTAGGAGCTCAGCGCGCTGCTCACCACGGCCCGCACCGACCGCTCGGACAGCCAGTTGTCCACTCCGAACATGACCTTGTGAGGGTGGCCGGCCACCTCGGCGAAGCTGCGCGGCTTGGACGTGCCCTTCCTGCCGAGGACCGCGGAGGCGTTCGACAGGTCCCGTATGAGCTGGGCGGCGTACGGCAGGAAGTACGCGCCCTGGTGCGTCAGCACCACACCGGTCCAGTCACGTTCGAACAGCGCGAACCCGAGGCTCTCCTCCAGGCGCCGCAACCGCTGGCTCATGGTCGGCTGCGTGACATAGAGGCCGGCGGCGGCCTTGGAGATGCTCCGGTGTTTGGCCACGGCCAGGAAGGAGTGAAGGGCCTCAAGGTCCACGGTTGCCCCGCTTGCGGTCATGGGATGGAGCTGAACAACTCGGACCCTACTGCCTTCCGGAGCCTTTGTGACCTGCGGACTTCAAAAGTGTGTGCCGGGTGTGCACAGGGCCTCGGAGACTCGGCGTGACGGCGGCCTCCCGTGCCACCGAGGCCAAGTGCGCACGCGGCCTCGGACCAGCCGCCCGTACCCCGGATGAGTCCGGGACGCGGGCCGGGCCTGTGCTCCCGAGGTGACGGCATGGAGTCCGTGGTGCTGACGTAGGCCGATCCCGCGGTGACCGAAGCGATGACTGCCGCGGAGCGTGCGGATGTGTTCCGCGGGCACGAGGCCCTCCACCAGGGCCTGGCGGACACCGGTGGCGGACACCGGCGGGATGCCGAACGGAGCCGGACTGGCCCAGTCGTGGCGGTCGGGGTGCGGCCCGTCCACGACTCGTTCGGCATGGACGGAACCCGATCGCCGGCATCTGCCGCACCGCTCCGCGTCGCGCGGAGGCACGTCCTGTACGTCCGCGTCGGCCGATCGGGTGCCGTCGAGGGGCCGTTCGTCCGAGAGAATCGATTCGGCACATGATCGTCCCTCGATCATGCCCGGGTGAGCTCGAATCGCCGAAGTACCGTACGCCGCCGGTTCGTTCCGGCCGCCATGGGCACCCTCGGTGCCCTGTCCCTGTTGTCCGCCCTGCCCGCCGCCGCACAGCCGGCCGCCGGGCAGAGCGCTTCCGCCGCGCCCGCACTCAGGAAAGCGACGGCCGCCGAGGCCAGGACCGACGCCTACCTGGACTCGGTGCGCGGCCGCCCCGCGCTGCTGCGGGATTTCTTCGTGCGGCTGCCCAAGGGCGGAGACCTGCACAACCACCTCTCCGGCGCGGTGTCCACGGAGTACCTCATCGAACTGGCCGCCGAGGACGGGCTGTGCGTCGACACCGCGACGATGACCGCCGTCGCCCCGCCGTGCGGTACCGGTACGCGCCCCGCCGCGGACGCCCGTACCGACCGCGCCTTCCACGACGCGCTGGTGCGTGCCTGGTCCATGGAGGACTTCCCGCCCGGCCAGAGTGGCCATGACCACTTCTTCGACACCTTCGGGAAGTTCGGCGAGGTGACCTGGCGGCACCGGGGCAAGCTGCTCGCCGAGGTCGCCGACGGCGTCGTGCGCCAGAACCAGTTCTATCTGGAGACCATGGTCACGCCCGCGTCCGACGGCGCCCGGCAGCTGGCCGCCGAGGTCGGCTGGGACGACGACCTCGCCGCCCTGCACCGGAAGCTGGTGGCGGGAGGGAAGCTGGACCGGCTGGTGGCCGAGGCCCGCGAGGAGGCCGACGACGGCGACGCCGAGTTCCGGGCCACCGAGCGGTGCGGCACCGGGCAGCCGCGGCCGGGCTGCCGGCTCACCGTCCGCTGGGTCTCCCAGGCGTCCCGCGGCAGCGCCCCGGAGCGGGTCTTCACGCAGTTGGCGCTGGGGATGCGGCTGGCCGAGAGGGATCCGCGCTTCGTCGCGGTCAACCTCGTCCAGCCCGAGGACGCGGACAGCGCGCTGCGCGACTACAGCCTGCAGATGCGCATGGTCGGCTATCTGCGCACCCAGTACCCGAAGGCCCACGTCACCCTGCACGCGGGCGAGCTGTGGCCCGGGCTGGTCAAGCCGGCGGACCTGAGGTTCCACATCAAGGAGGCCGTCGGCGTCGCCCGCACCGAGCGCGTCGGCCACGGCGTCGACCTCGTCCACGAGGACGACTGGCAGCAGACGGCCCGTACGATGGCCGCCCGCCGGGTCGCCGTCGAAGTGCCGTTCACCAGCAACGCCCAGATCCTCGGGGTCAAGGGAGCCGACCACCCCTTCACCACCTACCGCCGTTACGGCGTCCCGGTCGTCCTGGCCACCGACGACCCCGGCGTGTCCCGGGTCGACATCAGCCACGAGTACGAGTACGCGGCCGGCACCTACGACCTGAGCTACCCCGAGCTGAAGGACCTGGCCCGCGCCTCGCTGGAGTACGCGTTCCTGCCGGGCGAGAGCCTGTGGCAGGGCAACCCCACGGACCGGGGCTACCACCTCGCCGCGGCCTGCCGCGGCGAACGCCCCGGCGAGCCCGTCCGGGCGCAGGCCTGCCGACGCCTGCTGGCGGACAGCCCGAAGGCGAACCTGGAGTGGCGTCAGGAGGTCGCCTTCGCCGCCTTCGAGCGCGCGCACGCGCGCGCGGCGCGCTGAGAGACCACCGTATGCGCGGCCACCGGCCCCGGCACCCCGCGAGAGGGGGCCGGGGCCGGTGGCAGGGAAGGAACGGTTACTTGATCCGGACCACCTGCGGGTCGTGGTCGCTGATCTGGTCGGAGAACTCGGCGTTGACGTGGATGACCTCGTAGCCGGGCTTCTTGATGGCGGGTGAGACGAGGATGTGGTCCAGCGTCTGGGAGTTGCCGTCGTAGACGTAGCTGTACCGCTCGTTCACGGGCAGCGTGCCGATCAGGTCCGTCAGGACTCCGCCGGAGGTCAACGTGGCCAGCGGCTTGGAGAACTGGTAGTCGTTCAGGTCGCCCAGGACGACGACCTTGGCCTTCTTGTCCAGGGCCAGCAGGGAGGAGACGAAGCCGTTGACCTCCTTGGCCTGGGCCGTGCGCTGGATCTCCGAACCGAGCGTCGGCGGCTGGAAGACGCCGTGCGACGGCTGGTCGCCGCCCTTGGAGTTGAAGTGGTTGCCCACCACGAAGACCTGCTCACCGCGGAAGGTGAACTCACCGACCAGCGGCTTGCGGCTGCTCTTCCAGGCGTCCGAGGCGGGGTTGATCCTGCCCGGCGAGACCGAGAGCCGCACACCCTTCTTGCCGTCGCGGACCGCCTCGACGGCCGTGGTGGGGTCGCCGCCCTGCCGGTCCACGAAGCTCACGCGCTGGGGGTTGAAGAGGAAGACGATGCGGATGTTGCCGCCGGGCTGGCCGCCGTCCAGGTCGTTGACCGGGTCGATGGAGCGCCAGTCGTACGCCGGGCCGCCCGCCGCCTTGACGGCGTCGACGAACTTGGCGACCGTCTTGTCGGCCGCGACCGTGCCGTCGTCCGTGGGCCCGTTGTTGTCCTGGATCTCCTCCAGGCTCAGGATGTCCGGGGCGGCCAGGTTCTTGACGACGCCCTGGGCCAGCCGGTCGAACTTGTTCTTCGAGTCCGCCGGGGAGAGGTTCTCGACGTTGTACGTGGCGACGGACAGTTCGTTGGACTTGCCCGGCTTCGCCACGTCCGGGGTCAGCCCGCCCGGTACGGTCGTGCCGAGCTTGGTCGCCTGGATGCTGTAGCCGCCGTAGTTGCCGTAGTCCAGCGGGCCCGCGGTCGTACCGGTGAGGGTGTCCCCGACGTCGGCCTTCAGCTTGTCGCCGGTCAGGGAGGCGACCAGCAGGCGCCCGGAGTTGGGGTTGCCGTAGCCGGTCAGGACGGTGCCGCCGCGAGGGGTCGGGTTCTGCTTCGGCTTGGTGGTGATCCAGGTCTCGTTGTACGCGTTGGAGGCGCCCACGACACGGGAGTCGCCGATCCGCACCAGCATGCCCTCACGGGACTCCAGCCAGTCCAACGCGTAGGTGCCGGGCTTGAGTTCCAGGGGCTCGATGCTTCCTCCCCCGGCCTGCGGGGCGTAGGCGTCGGGCAGGGTGGCCGAGTCGATGACCTCCGCGGCCGGCAGCGGGTTGCCGGCCGACAGCACGACGGCCTTGGGCGCGGTGAGTTCGGTGACGGACTGCGTGCCGCTGCTCTGGCCGCCGGGGTAGTACTCGCTGACCTTGCCCGAGACCAGTACCGAGTCGCCGGCCTTGACCACGGGGGTGGCGGAACCGGTGTAGACGAAGACGGCCTCGCTGGTGGCCGGGTTCCCGTCCGGGTCGGAGTCCTGGATCCAGTAGCCCTTGGTGCCGGTGCTGCGCACGCCGGTCACCACGCCGGGCACATTGGTGACGGTCTGGCCGTCGTACGGGGAGGTCCGGGTGGTGCCCTGGATGTCGTGGATGCGCAGGCTGCCCGGTGCGGTGTCGGTGGGCGAGGGGGTGGGGGAGGGCGACGGGTCGCCGGAGCCGTCCCCGGTGCTGTTGCGCGGGCTGGGCGTGGAGCCGGTGAGGTCGGCCGCGTTGTCGTCCGTGTCGGTGAGGGCGGCGTCGCGCGAGACGGAGGTGGTGTTGCCGGCCCCGGTGGCGGGGCTGCCCTCGCGCACCACGGCGGTGCCGAAGCCCACCAGGTCCTTGACGGTGGCGTCCGCCGCGCAGTCGGCGGCGGTCAGGCAGGTGAGCGCGGTGGTCGAGTGGACCAGCGCGACGGTGCCGCTGGCCGCCGACATGGCGATGGTGCCGGTGGCGTCGGGCGTCGGCAGGGCGGTGTCGCCCGCGGCGCCCTTGGCCTCCTGGACCAGGTAGTTGCCGCCCGCGGGAATGGCCCCCGTCAGCGGCGTGACCTGCCACTTGGTAGTGGCGGTGGGCGAGCCGCTGAGGTACTGCACGGACCAGCCGCCCAGGTCGAACGGCGCCGTGCCGGCGTTGCCGAGCTCGATGAAGTCGTGGGTGAGGGGGGCGCCGGAGTTGCCGCCGCCGCCGTAGACCTCGGAGATGACGGCGTCCGGCGACGGTGCGGCCTGGGCGGTGAGGGGGAGGGCGATCAGTGATCCGGCGATGCCGAGGGGGAGCGCGACGAGGCCGGCCTTGAAACCTCTGCCGCGCAGGGCGAGCGGTATGCGTGGAGACACGTGGGGCTCTTTCGTAGGGGAGTCGATGAGAGAACGACGCGACAAAAGCCGTGGGAGGTGGCGGCGACTCGTGGAAAGATACGCGCGTAGATTGCCTGCAACAAGGTGTCGGACGGACGAAGACGCAAGTGTTTCCCCGCTGTTCGCCGGAACGACCGTCCGGCAGGGGAAGCTCCGCGGTCCGCACGCCGTGTCCCGCGCGTCCACGTGGGCCGCTTTCCCGCTCGTCCGGAGACGGCCGGGGGCCGCGTCACCGCGGCACGGCGAAGGTGAGCGTCACCCTTCCGAGGGGTTGCGGCCCACGGCCGTACGCGAGGTCGGCTTCATCGGACTCGTCCGGGCCGCGGAGGGGCCGGGTACTGGATCCGGGTGGCTGGGAGAAGCGCGACGGCGCGGGCGCACCCCGGCCGGACCCGGCAGCGCCGTCGCGGTCGCGCCGATGGCGGTCATCACCGCCGCCGGCCTGCTCGGCTTCGAGCAGGCCGGCCGGCTCGCCGGTGGGGGTTCCCACCCGGGCGCGACATCCCGCGGGCGTCGACCGGGCCGGTCCTCATCGGTGTCACCACCGCCTTCGGTCTCGCCGTCTCCCCGACGGACGAGGTGCCTCGGCGCTCAGCTGTCGAAGTCGACGGTCAGCGTCTCGGAGACGGGGAACGTCTGGCAGGTCAGTACGTATCCGGCGTCGACCTCGGAGGGTTCGAGCGCGTAGTTGCGGCGCATGTCGGCCTCGCCGTCGGTGACCAGGGCGCGGCAGGTGCCGCACACGCCGCCCTTGCAGGCGAACGGCGTGTCGGGACGCACCCGCGCCGCCCCGTCCAGGATCGTCGTCCCGCGGGGCAGCGGCGCGGTGGTGGAGCGGCCGTCGAGGGTGATGGTGACCTGGCTGACCGGGCCGTCCGCGGCGGCGTCCTCGTGGCGGACGGTGCGGATCGGTTCGTCGTCGGCGAAGAACAGTTCCTGGTGGACGCGGTCCGCCGGGACGCCGAGGTCACCGAGGAGCTTCTGCGCGTCACGGACCATGCCGTGCGGACCGCACAGCCACCAGTGGTCCGCGCCGCGCACGTCCACGAGACCGTCGATGAGCGTGGCGAGGCGCTCGGCGTCCAGGCGCCCCGACAGCAGTTCGGCCTCGCGCGGCTCGCGGGACAGCACGTGCCCGAGCTGGAAGCGGGTGGGGTGGAGGTCCTTCAGGTCCGCGAGTTCGTCGGCGAACATCACCGTGTCGGTGCGGCGGTTGCCGTAGAAGAGCGTGACCCGGGAGCGGGTGTCCGCGGCCAGCACGGACTCGGCGATGGACAGCATCGGGGTGATGCCGGAGCCGGCGGCTATCAGGACGTGGTGGCCCGGTTCGGTGAGGTCGGGGGTGAAGGCACCGGTGGGGGCCATCACCTCGACCGTGTCCCCGGGGCGCACCTCGTTGACCAGCCAGGAGGAGAACAGGCCGCCGGGCACGACCCGCACGCCTATGCGGGGGCGGGAGCCGACGGGGGAGCAGATGGAGTACGAGCGGCGCTCGTCGCGGCCGTCGATCTCGCGGCGCAGGGTGAGCGACTGGCCGGGCCGGTGGGCGAACTCCTCCGCCAGCTCGTCGGGTATGTCGAAGCTGATGGCGGCCGCGTCGGCGCACAGCGGCTGCACCGCGGCGACCCGCAGCGGATGGAAGGCCGGACGGCGCCGCGGGCGCGCGGGGGCGGCGGACACGGAGGTGTCCGCCGGCGTGGGGGTCGGGCCCATCAGATCTCCTTGACGTACTCGAACGGCTCCAGGCAGCTGCGGCAGCGCCACAGGGCCTTGCAGGAGGTGGCGGAGAAGCGGGACGTCTCCTCGGTGTCCGACGACCCGCAGCGGGGACACGCCACCGCGCGGCGCGTGGCCGACAGCTGAAGCGGCACGGGCCCGCCGGTGCGCCGGGGCGCGGCACCGGGCGGCGCGATGCCGGCCTCGGCGAGCCTGCGGCGGCCCTCGGGCGTGATCCAGTCCGTCGTCCACGGCGGGTCGAGCACCGTACGGATCTCCACCCGCGCGAAGCCGGCTGCCCGCAGCCGCGCGGCGACGTCGGCGCGCATCTCCGCCATCGCGGGGCAGCCCGAGTAGGTGGGGGTCAGGTTCGCGACGACCGTGCCGTCCTCCCTCACCTCGACGTCGCGCAGGACGCCGAGGTCGGCCAGGGTGAGCATCGGCATCTCCGGGTCCGTGACCTGCTCGGCCACGCGCCGGGCGCGCCGCTCGTCCAGGGCGGTCACCATGTCGCCTCCGGGTGGGCGCGGGCCACGCTCTGCAACTCGGCCAGCAGGGGGGCCAGGTGCTCGGTGTGGTCGCCCTCCCTGCCCTGTCCGGGCAGGGCCCCGGCCTCGGGAAGCTCCAGCCCGGCGGCGTCGAGGACCTGCTGGAGCACGGCCGTCGTCTCCTCCCGCACGTCCGCCGGGTCGACGCCGAACCCCGGCCGGGACACGAAGAGTTCGGCCGTGTACGGGGCGATGCCGGCCAGGGCCGCCCGCATCCGCCGGTGCGACTCCTCGGTGCCGTCACCCAGGCGTACCGCCCAGTCGGCCGCGAACTGGCGGTGGTAGGCGAGCTCGTTGACCCCCTTGGCCGCGATGGCCTTCAGCACCGGGTCCGGTGCGGTGGCCGCGAGCCGCTGGAAGACGGCCAGGCGCCAGCAGGACAGGACCAGCAGCCGGGTGATGGAGAACGCGAAGTCGCCGTTGGGGAGTTCGGCGAGCCGGACGTTGCGGAAGTCCTCCGCGTCGCGGAAGTAGGCGTAGGCGTCCTCGCCCCGGCCGCTGCCGTCCACCTGCCCGGCGCGCGCGTACAGCAGCCGTGCCTGGCCGAGCAGGTCGAGACCTATGTTGGCCAGGGCCACCTCCTCCTCCAGCTCGGGAGCCAGGGTGCACCACTGGGCCAGGCGCTGCGCGCCGACCAGGGCGTCGTCGCCGAGGGCCAGGCAGTACGCGGCCAGCTCGGCGGCGTCGACCGTGGCCGGCACGGCGGTGTCGACGCCGTGCAGCGGGTCCTCGAACCCGGTGCCGAAGGCCCAGCGGGCGTCCGAGTCCCCGTGGTCCTCGGTCAGGGACAGGTAGACGTGGTCGTCGGTGACGTCGCTCATGCCGTCCTGCTCCTAGATGTGGGGGACATCGTCGGGGATGTCGTAGAAGGTGGGGTGGCGGTAGACCTTGTCGGCGCTGGGGGCGAAGAAGGGGTCCTTCTCGTCGCGGGTGGAGGCGGCTATGTGCTCCGAGCGCACCACCCAGATGCTCACGCCCTCGTTGCGCCGGGTGTACAGGTCGCGGGCGTGGCTGAGCGCCATCGCGTCGTCGGCGGCGTGCAGCGATCCGACGTGGACGTGGTTCAGGCCGCGCTTGCCGCGGACGAACACCTCGTACAGCGGCCAGCCGTTCTTCGTTCCCTCGGTGTTACTCATGCCGCCGTTCCTTCCTGGGTGTTCTGCGCTTCCTGGGCCCGCGCGGACCGGGCGGCCCGCTTGGCCGCGTGGGCGGTCGCCGCCTCGCGCACCCAGGCGCCCTCCTCGTGGGCGGCCCGCCGCCGTGCGACGCGCTGCTCGTTGCAGGGGCCGTCGCCGCTGATCACGCGCTTGAGCTCGGACCAGTCGGGGGTGCCGAAGTCGTGGTGGCCGCGCTCCTCGTTCCAGCGCAGCTCGGGGTCGGGCAGGGTGACGCCCAGCTTCTCGGCCTGCGGGACGGTCATGTCGACGAAGCGCCGGCGCAGTTCGTCGTTGCTGTGCCGCTTGATCTTCCAGGCCATCGAGGCCGCGGAGTTGGGGGAGTCGCCGTCGGGCGGGCCGAACATCATCAGGGACGGCCACCACCAGCGGTTCACCGCGTCCTGCACCATCTCCCGCTGGGCGTCGGTGCCGCGCATCATCGTCATCAGCAGCTCATAGCCCTGACGCTGGTGGAACGACTCCTCCTTGCAGATCCGCACCATGGAGCGGGCGTAGGGGCCGTACGAGCTGCGGCACAGCGGCACCTGGTTGCAGATCGCCGCGCCGTCGACGAACCAGCCGATCACGCCGACGTCCGCGAAGGTCGGCGTCGGGTAGTTGAAGATCGACGAGTACTTCTGCCGGCCCTCGATGAGGCGCTCGGTGAGGTCCGCCCGGTCGGCACCCAGGGTCTCGGCCGCCGAGTACAGGTACAGGCCGTGTCCGGCCTCGTCCTGGACCTTCGCGAAGAGGATGGCCTTGCGGCGCAGCGAGGGCGCCCTGGTGATCCACTCGCCCTCCGGCTGCATGCCGATGATCTCCGAGTGGGCGTGCTGCGCGATCTGCCGGATCAGCGTCTTGCGGTAGCCCTCGGGCATCCAGTCCCGGGGTTCGATCCGCTGATCCTTCGCGATCGTCGCGTCGAACTGCTCCTGGAGCCGCTGCTCCGCACCGTCGCCGTCCGACTGAGCGCCCTGTGACGTGGTCATCGATAACCAGCTCCCCAACCGACCGTTCGTTCGGTACATAGTCTGTCGGATTTCGGCGGCTCCGGCAACCCCCCGGGCCGCCGCCCCGGCCGCTCCCGGCAAGGTCACTGCCAGGTGTAGAACCCCTGCCCCGACTTGCGGCCCAGCTCGCCCCGGGCGACCTTGTCGCGCAGCAGCCGCGGCGGGGCGAACCGCTCCCCGAGGGTGGCGTGCAGATATTCGGCGATGGCCAGGCGCACGTCCAGTCCCACCAGGTCGGTCAGGCGCAGCGGACCCATCGGGTGCTTGTAGCCGAGGCTCATGGCGTCGTCGATCGCCTCCGGCTCGGCGACCCCGTCCTCGACCATGCGGATCGCCTCCAGGCCGAGCGCCAGACCGAGCCGGCTGCTGGCGAAGCCGGGGGAGTCCTTGACGACGACGTCCTTCTTGCCGAGCGCCCGGGTCCAGGCCAGCGCGGTCCGCACGACCTCGGGCGAGGTGTCCGGTGCGACGACGATCTCGACCAGCTCGGAGGCGGGCACGGGGTTGAAGAAGTGCATGCCCAGGAAACGACCCGGCTCCTTCAGTGCCGAGGCCAGCTCGGTGACCGACAAGGAGCTGGTGTTGGTGGCCAGCACGGTCGTGGCGTCCACCGCCGCTTCGGCCGCGGCCAGCAGCCGCGCCTTGAGGGCGGCGTTCTCCGGTACGGCCTCGACGACCAGCTCGGTGTCCGGCGGCAGCCCGTCCACGGACTCCACGGTCGCGACCCGGCCGAGTATCTGTTCGGCGGGCTCGGAGAGCCTGTCGCGCTCGGCGGC
>NZ_JUJA01000088.1:85147-93318 GCF_001906585.1 Streptomyces kebangsaanensis
GAGCCGATCGCCGCGAACGACTGCGCGATGCCGGCCCCCATCCGGCCGCCGCCGATCACGCCGACGACGGCGGGCGCGGTCGGACTGCTCATGCCTTGCTCCTGTTCCTCTTCGCCAGGAAGCGCGTCATACGGTCCTGCTTGTCCCGGCCCTCGAAGAGCACGGCCTGCGCCAGGTCGTCGGCGACCGGGTGCGCGCCCGGCGCGTCGACGACGAGCTTGGTCAGACGCAGCGCCGTCGCCGAGGAACGCGCCATGCGGTCCAGCAGCGCGTGCGCCTCGTCGAGCAGATTCTCCGCGGGCACGACGTCGATGACGAGACCGGCGGCCAGAGCCGCCCGCGCGTCCAGGTTCCGCCCGGCGAGCAGCACCTGCTTGGCGACCGACTCGCCGACCAGCTCCGAAAGCCGCCAGCAGGCCCCGGCCGCCGCCAGGATGCCGAGCCCCGGCTCCGGGTTGCCGAAGACGGCGCCGGGCCCCGCGATACGGATGTCGCAGGCGTAGGACAGCTCGGCGCCGCCGCCCAGGGCCCAGCCGTCGACGGCGGCCACCGTGGGCATGGGCAGCCTGCGCACCCGCTCGAACAGGCGGCTGTTGATCCCCTGCAGCGCCTCGTCCCGGCCGCGCCGCAGCAGCTCCGCGATGTCGGCGCCGCCCGCGAAGACGTTGCCGTGGCCGGTGAGCAGCAGCAGCTTCGGATCGCGTTCCAACAGGTCGCAGACCGCGTGCAGTTCGCGGATCATCAGCCCGCTGATGGCGTTGCGCGCCTCGGGGCGGCGCAGGGTGACCACGACCCGGTCCTCGCGCTCCTCGACGAGCAGCGTCCCGTACGTCGTGTCACCCGCCGTGCCGTTCGTCATGTCGCTCGGAGAGCCGCTCATACCCGCTCCACCAGCATCGCCATGCCCTGCCCCACGCCCACGCACAGCGTGGCCAGTCCGCGGCGGGCGTCCTCGCGCTCCAGACGGCCCAGCAGTGTGAGCAGGATGCGGGCACCCGAGCAGCCCAGGGGGTGGCCGAGCGCGATGGCGCCGCCGTCGGCGTTGACCCTGTCCTCGTCGAGCTTGAGCCGGCGGACGACCGCCAGCGCCTGCGCGGCGAAGGCCTCGTTGAGCTCGACGGCGTCCAGATCGGCGGTCTGCCAGCCGGCGCGGGCGAGCGCCTTCTCCGTCGCGGGAACCGGCCCGAGGCCCATGATGTTGGGCCGCACCCCGGCCGAGGCGGACGTCACGACCCGGGCGCGCGGCGTGAGCCCGTACCGCTCGACGGCCGCCGCGCTCGCCACCACCAGGGCCGCGGCCCCGTCGGACAGCGGCGAGGACGAACCCGCGGTGACGATGCCGTCCTTGCGGAAGATCGTGCGCAAGGAGGCCAGCTTCTCCGGCGTCGTCGACGGGCGCGGCCCCTCGTCGCGCTCCACGAGACCGTCCTTCACCGGGACCGGAACGATCTCGCGGTCGAAGTGCCCGGCCTCCTGCGCGGCGACGGCACGCCGGTGGCTGCGCAGCGCGAAGGCGTCGGAGTCGGCGCGGGTGATGCCGTCGAGCGCGGCGACCTCCTCGGCCGTCTCGCCCATCGACAGGGTCACCTTCACCGTCTCGGGGCCCGCCCCGGCGGGCACCGCGCGGTCGGCGGCGGCGAAGCGCGGGTTGGTGAAGCGCCAGCCCAGGGACGTGTCGTGCACCTCGCCCGGCTTGGCCCAGGGGGTGCCCGGCTTCTCCATGACCCACGGGGCCCGGGTCATCGACTCCACGCCGCCCGCGACGACCAGGTCGGCCTCCCCGGACCGGATCGCCTGGGCCGCGGAGGCGACCGCGGTCAGGCCCGAGGCGCACAGCCGGTTGACCGTGTAGCCGGGCACCGTGTGCGGAAGCCCGGCGAGCAGCACGGCCATGCGCGCCACGTCGCGGTTGTCCTCGCCGGCCTGGTTGGCCGCGCCCAGGATGACCTCGTCCACGGCCTCGGCCGGGATTGCGGCCCTGCGGACGGCCTCACCGACCACCAGGGCGGCCAGGTCGTCGGGACGTACGGAGGCCAGGGCGCCGCCGTAGCGGCCCTGCGGGGTGCGGGCCCCGTCGATGAGAAAGACCTCGTCAGGCATGGGTGGCCTCCTGGGGGACGACGGGGCGGCGCGACTGCAGCGTCGCGAAGCGGCCCGTGACGAACGCGGGGTCGGACAGGGTGGCGCTGGCCGCGGGGTTGGCGGCGCTGCCGTGGAAGTCGCTGAACGCCGCGGACTGGTTGACGAAGACCCCGCCCGTGAGGTTCTCCGACAGGTGCACCCCCGCGTCCAGGGCCGCCGACTCGGCCGCGGCGAGGACCTCCTCACCGGTGGAGTGCACCGCGGCGGTGAGCGCACCGTGGGCGTGCACCGTGTCACGGAAGATCCGCAGACTGTGCTCGGTGGAGTCGGTGGCGATGACGAAGGAGACGGGCCCGAACCACTCGCGGGTGTACGTCCCCTCGTCCGCCTCCGCGTCCAGGAGCGCGACCAGCGGCGTACGGACGACGGCCTGCGGGTACTCGGGGTGTTCGACGGGCCGCGAGGGATGCGCGACGCCGCCCAGCGCCGCCGCCTTCTCCAGACGCTCGAGCACACCGCCGTTGACGATCGCGCCGAGCGTGCCGGCCGCACGCGCCGGATCGCCCAGCAGCTTGTCCAGCGCGGCGCCCAGATCCGCGGCGAACTCGTCGGCGGTCCTCACGCCCTGGTCGGTGGTGATGCCCGTACGGGGGATCAGCAGGTTCTGCGGGGTGGTGCACATCTGCCCGCTGTACAGGGACAGCGAGAACGCGAGGTTGCCCAGCAGTCCGCGGTAGTCGTCGGTGGAGTCCAGGACGACCGTGTTCAGGCCCGCCTTCTCGGTGTACACGGCGGCCTGGCGCGCGTTGGTCTCCAGCCAGTCGCCGAACTCCGTGGAGCCGGTGAAGTCGATGATGCGGACGTCGGGGTGGAGCGCGAGGAAGCCCGCGGTCCGCTCGCCGGGTTCCTCGGCGGCCAGGATCACGAGATCGGGGTCGAAGCCGGCTTCGGCCAGGACCTCACGGGCGGTCCGCACGGTGAGCGCCAGGGGCAGTACGGAGCCCGGATGCGGCTTGACCACGACGGGGTTGCCGGTGACCAGGCTGGCGAACAGGCCCGGATAGCTGTTCCACGTCGGGAAGGTGTTGCAGGCGATCAGCAGCGAGACACCGCGGCCGACCGGGGTGAACTTCTTGTCCATGGCCAGCGCCCCGCCCTTGCGCTGCGGCTTGGTCCAGCGGGCCGCGGCCGGGTGCCGCTTCTGCTCGGCCCAGGCGTAGGCGACGGCCTCCAGGCCGCGGTCCTGCGCGTGCGGGCCGCCGGCCTGGAACGCCATGACGAAGGCCTGGCCGGTGGTGTGCTGCACGGCGTGCGCGTTCTCGAAACTCGCCGCGTTCAGCCGGGCCAGGATCTCGACGGCGACTCCGGCGCGTACATCGGGGCCCGCCGCACGCCAGGTGCCGGTGGCCGCCTTGGCGGCGGACACCGCCTCCTCGGGGGCGACCCGGGGGTAGCTGATCCCGAGCGCGAAGCCGTAGGGGGAGGTCTCGGTGGCCCGCACCGTCCCGTCCCCGGGGTGCCCGGGCAGCGCGAACGGCTTGCCCAGCTGGTCCCGGAAGGCGGCCTCGCCGAGCTGCGCGGCCTCCTCGCCGTACACCGACCTGCTGGGGGACTCCGGATACGGCGTCCAGTGGTCCCGGCTCGCGGTGGCCGCGACGGCCGTTTCCAGCAGCTCACGGTGGCGGGCGAAGAAGTCGACGGTCTCGGGAGTGTTGCTGGGCATGCGGTCCACCTCTTGACAGGCAGTGGTGATGCTTGATTTCTTGACAAGACCGACGCTAACCGAATGTTCGGTCGGTACACAAGGCGGTGAAGAACGTGGAGCAGGCCACTGACGTGGACCCCGGCCCGGTGGAGACGATGTTCGCCGCGGACCGGGCCTCCCGGTCACTGGGCATCGAGCTGGTACGGCACGGCGAGGGGACCGCCGTGCTGCGGATGACGGTGACGCCGGAGATGGTCAACGGGCACGGAATCGCCCACGGCGGCTACCTCTTCCTGCTCGCCGACACCGCCTTCGCCTGCGCCTGCAACAGCCACGGACCGGTGACCGTCGCGGCCGCGGCCGACATCGACTTCGTCGCCCCGGCCCACAAGGGCGACGTACTGGAGGCGACGGCCCGCGAGCGCACCCGGTACGGCCGCAGCGGGATCTACGACGTGAGCGTCCGGCGCATCGACGGCAGCCCGCGCGAAGCGCGGTCCGTCGAGGGCGGCGGGAGGCGGGCGGGCGACGAGGTGATCGCGGAGTTCCGCGGACGCAGCCGCAGCATGCGAAGCACGAACACGAAGGAGTCGCGATGAGCAGCGAACTGACGGCCCCGGCGGACCAGGGGCCCCGGCTGGGACAGCCGCTCCCGGACGAGCTGCTGGACAGCGGCGAGCGCCTGACCCGCGAACAGCTCCGCGAGCTGCAGCTCGACCGCCTCCGCGCGACCCTGCGACACGCCTACGACAACGTCGAGCAGTACCGCAGGAAGTTCGACGAGGCCGGAGTGAAGCCCGACGACTGCCGCGGTCTCGAGGACCTGGCCCGGTTCCCCTTCACCACCAAGGCCGATCTGCGCGACACCTACCCCTTCGGCATGTTCGCCGTCCCCATGTCCGAGGTCCGGCGCATCCACGCCTCCAGCGGCACCACCGGCCGCCCCACCGTCGTGGGCTACACCGAGAACGACCTGTCGATGTGGGCCGACGCCGTCGCCCGCTCCATCCGCGCCGCCGGCGGCCGGCCGGGCCACAAGGTCCACATCTCCTACGGCTACGGCCTGTTCACCGGCGGCCTCGGCGCGCACTACGGTGCCGAACGGGCCGGATGCACCGTGATCCCCGCCTCGGGCGGCATGACCGCGCGCCAGGTGCAGATCATCCGGGACTTCCAGCCCGAGATCATCATGGTCACGCCCTCCTACATGCTCACCCTGCTCGACGAGTTCGAGCGGCAGGGCATCGACCCGCGCACCAGCTCCCTGAAGGTCGGCATCTTCGGCGCCGAACCCTGGACGGAGGCCATGCGCCGCGAGATCGAGGAGCGCATGGACATCCACGCCGTCGACATCTACGGCCTGTCCGAGGTCATGGGCCCGGGCGTGGCGCAGGAGTGCGTGGAGACCAAGGACGGCCTGCACATCTGGGAGGACTGCTTCTACCCCGAGGTCGTCGACCCGCTCACCGGCGAGGTCCTGCCCGAGGGGGAGAGCGGCGAGCTGGTCTTCACCTCGCTGGCCAAGGAAGCCCTGCCGATCATCCGCTACCGCACCCGTGACCTCACACGCCTGCTGCCCGGCACCGCACGGCCCGCCTTCCGCCGCATGGAGAAGATCACCGGCCGCAGCGACGACATGATCATCCTGCGCGGTGTGAACGTCTTCCCCAGCCAGATCGAGGAAGTGGTCCTGGGCGTGCCGGGCGTCGCCCCGCACTTCCAGATCCAGCTGACCCAGCGCGGCCGCATGGACCACATGACGGTCCGCATCGAGGCCCGCCCCGGCGCCGGCCCGGACCAGCGCGAGGCAGCCGCCAAGGCCATCACCAAGGGCGTGAAGGACTCGGTCGGCGTCAGTATCGAGGTCCACGTGGTCGAGCCGGAGACCCTGGAGCGCTCGGTGGGCAAGATCCGCCGGGTCAGGGACCTGCGCCAGGGGTGACGGCCGGCTCCCGGCCACCGGGGGCGGTGCACGCGACGTCGCCTTCGCCGACGGCGATCAGACGGCGCCACCGGTGACGTCGGTGACCGTCCAGCGCTGGTTGGAGCCGGAGTCGGGCGGCCAGGTGGTGACGGCGGCGCCCTCGTTCGTGGCCTGGCCACCGACTTCGAGGAGCCGTCCCGTGGCGGCGTTGACCAGGGTCCAGGTGCCGTCGCCGGTGGTCGACATGATCCACTGGGTGGCCGCGTCCCGCCGGCCGCTGTCGGGCTCCGCCACCGGGACGTCGTCGCGCACGGCCAGGCGTCTGCCGGTCGCCGGGCTGGTGAAGACGTGGCGCTGACGGACGCCGCTGTCGCCGTGCACCGCGCTCAGCTTCCACCGCTGGGCGGCCGCGTCGGTCCCGGCGCCGATGACCAGGCTCGTACCGTCGCCGGACACGGTGACCGCCTTGCCGCTCTGCACGCCGGTCAGCGTGTAGGTGTGGCCCTTGCGCAGCAGCGGGGCGTCCTTCGCGACTCCGGTCACGCCGCTCACGACGAAGGAGGTCACGGACTGCGCCGGCACGGTGAAGGCGGCCCGGCGGTCGGTGACCTTGATGGCGGCGTGCTGTTCGAGCTTGCCGTCGGCGCTGGTCACGACGGGAGTGACGGTCGCCCTGCGGCTCACGTCGCCGAACTTGGACAGGTCGATGGTGACCGTGCGCGGCGCGGTGGCGCGGTTGACGTGGACGAGGGAGGCGCCCTTGCCGTTCGCGGTCACCGCCGCCGCGGTGGAGGCGTCGTCCGTCCTGATCAGCCGGTCACCGGGCTTGATGAAGTGGGTGAAGTTCCGGGCGGTGTCGAACTTGGTGTTGGTGCGGACCGGGCAGGTCCTCAGGGTGTCCTTCGCGGTGCAGCCGAACGGGACCTGGATGCTGCCCCAGTTGCCGCCCTTGGCCGACTCGCCGCCGGGCCGCATGTTGTCGTAGTCCTCCACGGGCTGCCAGAACACCCAGGCGCGGGGCTCCAGTTCGCGCAGGTCGTCGACGATCTGCTGGGCGAGTCCGAGGCCGGGCCGCATGTCGGTGAAGTTCTGGCCGTCGCCCCAGTCGCCCTCCACTTCGCTCATCCACAGCGGCTTGTCCGCGGCCTTGGCCAGGTCGCGTACGGTGGTGCGCCGACCGGTGCCGTAGGTGTGGACGTTCATCCGGTCCACGAGGCCGCGGGACCGCGGGGAGTAGGCGTTCCAGTTCTGTGCGAAGGTGCCCGGGTTGGTCTCGTCCATCGCCGAGATCCGTGCCTTGGTCTTCGCCCTCTTCAGCGCGGGTGCCAGGGCCGCGAGCACCTTCTGCTGGAGCGCGGGGCTCATGTGGGCGCCTTCCTGGCGGCCGCCGACGGGCTCGCCGTCCGCGCCCGGGCGGGTGCTCCAGTAGGTGGTGTTCGGCTCGTTGAACGGGTCGACGGTGTCGACCTCGATGCCGTGCGCCTTCTCCAGCCGCTCGGTGGCGCCCGCCAGGTAGGCGGCGAAGTCGTCGACCGAGTCATTCCTGAGCTGGTCGGTGCCGGCGTCGAAGCCGCCGGAGACGTAGCCGCTGACGGTCATGAACCAGGGCGGGGAGTTGCTGAACGCCTCCCAGCGGTCGACGTCGTGCTTGACGCGGTCGACCCACCAGCGCTGGGCGGCGTCGGCGTCGGCGTTCCAGTCGGCCGGGTCGTCGGCGTCCCACCAGCCGGTGTCGGCGCGGGTGGTGCCCGCGGGGGCCTTCCACCAGCCCGGTACGGCACCTCCGGCGCGCAGGTAGTCCTTCACGTCGGGGGCGTTGCCGCCGCCGATGTTGTAGCGGGCGATGTTCAGCGCGAGCCCGTCGTCGTCGAAGAGCAGCCCGGCCAGCTTCTCGCGTATGTCCGCGGGGTAGCCGCCGGTGGCGTTGGCGAACCAGGCCAGGCTGGTGCCCCAGCCCTCGAACTTCTCCTGCCGGTAGGACGGGTCCGGCCGCACCGTGACCGAGGCGGCCGGCGCCGCCTCGGCCCGGGCCCGCGGCGCGGGGAGGCCGGCCAGGGCGGCCGCGGTGACCAGCGCGGTCAGGGCGGCGGCTTCGGGAAGGCGTCTGCTGCGGGTACGGCGTGCCATCGTGTGCTCCCGTCTCGGGTGTGCGGGCGTGTTCCGTACGGTCGGTGCGCCCTGCCTCAGCCGTGCGGCTGCCGCAGGACGGCGACGTCCCTGGGGCGGAGGAGGAGGGTGCCGTCGGCGCCGGCGGTGCCGGTGAGCAGCTCGCCGTCGAGGCCGGGCACCGGCACCTCGTCGTCGGTGCGGTTGACCAGGAAGAGGAACCGTCCCCGGGGATTCTGACGTACCGTCAGTTCCACGCGGCCGCACGCCGCCTCGGGCAGTTCGCTGCTCACGCCGGCGGGGGCCAGCAGACGGGGCAGCAGGGAGGCCAGCCCGTCGGCGCCGAGCCGGGTG
>NZ_JUJA01000088.1:93344-102548 GCF_001906585.1 Streptomyces kebangsaanensis
CCCCCGCCGCTGCGGCGGCGGGTGATCGCCGCACGGCCGGCGTACGTGCCGGTGCGGTAGCGGGCGAGGACCTCGGTGCCGGGGCCGGTGACCGTGATCCGGTCGGTCCACAGGCTGCCGGTGGACGCGTCGTCCAGTTCCACCGTCCGGCCGGCGAGCAGCGGCCCGAACTCCTCGATGCGGATCCCCAGCAGCTCGCGCAGCGCCCCGGGGTAGCCGCCGAGCCAGACGTGGTCGTTCTCGTCGACCACCCCGGAGAAGTACGTGGTGACCAGGTGACCGCCCTGCTCCGTGAACCGGGTCAGCTCCTTGGCGAGCTCGGCGGGCACCACGTGCAGGACGGGTGCGATCAGCAGCCGGTACCGGTCGAGGCCGGAGCGGGTGGTGATCAGGTCGGCGCGGATCCCGAGGGCGAGGAGGGCCGAGTACCAGTCGAGCGCCTCCTGCCGGTAGTCGAGCAGGGAGGTGGGGTGGGAGCCCTGCTCGCTCGCCCACCACGACTCCCAGTCGTACAGGACGCCCACCGGGGCGGGTTCCCGCTCCGACCCGGCGACCGGAGCCAGGGTGCGCAGGGTGGCGCCCAGGGCGGTCACGGCACGGAACAGATCGCTGTCGGCGCCGGCGTGCGGGACCATCGCCGAGTGGTACTTCTCGGCTCCGGCCGCCGACTGCCGCCACTGGAAGAAGCAGACGGCGTCGGCGCCGTGCGCCACGTGCAGCAGCGAGTCACGGGCCAGGTCGCCCGGCCGCTTCGCCACGTTGACGGGCTGCCAGTTGACCGCGCTGGTGGAGTGCTCCATCAGGAACCAGGGCCGGCCCCCGGCGATCCCGCTGGTCAGATTGGCGGAGAAGGACAGCTCGTCGCGGTCCTGGGGGCCGGGGCGCACGTAGTGGTCGTTCGACACGAAGTCGATCTCGTCGGCCCAGTCGGGGTAGTTCATGCCCCGAGTACCGCCCATCACCATGAAGTTGGTGGTGACGGGCACGTCCGGAGTGATCTCCCGCAGGACCGCCCGCTCCGCGCGCAGGTACTCCTTCAACGCGTCCGAGGAGAAGCGCTTGAAGTCCAGCTGCTGGGTCGGGTTGGGGTGGGAGGCGGCCAGCCGCGGCGGCAGGATCTGCTCCCAGTCGCCGTAGCGCTGCGACCAGAACGACGTGCCCCAGGCGTGGTTGAGCGCGTCCAGCGTGGTGTAGCGGACGCGCAGCCAGTCGCGGAAGGCCCGGGCGGCGTCGTCGGAGTAGTCGTGGACGTTGTGGCAGCCCAGCTCGTTGGAGATGTGCCAGGCCACCAGCGCGGGATGGCCGGCGTAGCGGTGCGCCATCGCGCGGACCAGTCTCAGGGCGTGCTCGCGGAAGACGGGCGAGGTGGGCCGCCAGTGCTGGCGCGCTCCGGGCCACAGCGTCTCGCCGCGTTCGGTGACCGGCAGGATCTCCGGGTGCGCGGTGGTGAGCCAGGGCGGCGGGGAGGCGGTCGCGGTGGCCAGGTCGACCCCGACGCCGCCCTCGTGCAGCAGGTCCATGATCTCGTCGAGCCAGGCGAAGTCCCATGCGTCGCGGGCGGGTTGGACACGGGCCCAGGAGAAGATGCCCAGGGACACGATGGTGACGCCGGCCTCCCGCATGAGCCGGACGTCCTCCTCCCACACCTCCCGGGGCCACTGTTCGGGGTTGTAGTCGGCGCCGTAGGCGAGACGGGGAGAGCGGTCACCGTCCGGCCCGCGGTGGTTGCGGGACAGGAGGGTGGAGATCATGGCGGTCCTTCCGGTGGTGCACGGGGGCGGCGCGGGACGGCCGCGCCGCCCGGCGTCTACTTCTCGACGGTGAAACCCTGCTCGTCGCCGTACTCGACCGAGGCGTCCTGCCACGACTTCAGGCCGTCGGTCAGCCTGGTGCCGGAGACGTAGGCCTTGCCGACGGTGTCGTTGAAGACCGAGTTCGCGTACACCTGGTACGGCAGGTACGACCAGTCGTCGGCGACGTTCGCGGCGGACTCGGCGAAGATCTTGTTGGCCTGCTGGCCGCCGAAGTACGGGAACCCGGTGTCCTGGAACTCCTCGGAGTTCAGCTGTGCGGTGGTCGCCGGGAAGGCGCCGCCCGCCACGCGGGTCCGCACGCCCTCGCCGGCGTTCGCGTACGCGACGAAGGCGTAGGCCAGCGCCTCGTTCCCGCCGAGCTCGGGCAGTGCGAGGGCGCTGCCGCCGTTCTCGGCGCTCGCCCTGCCGCCCGCCGTCCACTGCGGCAGCGGGGCGACGCGCCAGTCGCCCGCGGCGTCCTTCACCCCGGAGGCGAAGTTCGCCGGCATCCAGGCGCCGGTGGCGAGGGTGGCGACGGTGCCGTCGCCGAGGCCCTTGTACCAGTCGTCGGTCCAGCTGTTGACGGGTGCGAGGAGTTTTTCGTCCAGCAGTTTCTGCCAGGTGCCGGTGTACGTCCTGGCGCCCTGGTCGGAGAAATCGATCCGCACCTTGGTGCCGTCGACCTTGTAGGGACGCGAACCGGCCTGCCACAGCAGGCTGGTGGTGAAGCCGGCGTCACCGGCGTCGTTGGTGATGTACGCCTT
This sequence comes from Streptomyces kebangsaanensis, assembly GCF_001906585.1. Taxonomy (GTDB): domain Bacteria; phylum Actinomycetota; class Actinomycetes; order Streptomycetales; family Streptomycetaceae; genus Streptomyces; species Streptomyces kebangsaanensis. Next base: position 95,902 of record NZ_JUJA01000088.1, read on the forward strand.
CGGGTCGGCCCTGTGCAGGGCGCGGGCGGCGTCGACGTACTCGTCCCATGTGGTGGGCACCTTGATCCTGTACTTGTCGAAGACCCTTTTGTTGTAGAACAGGGCCATCGGGCCGGAGTCCATGGGCAGGCCGTAGACGCTGCCGCCGGCCTTCACGCCGTTCCACGGGCCGGGGGAGAAGCCGGCGGAGAGCTTGCCGGCGCCGAACGGCCCCAGGTCGGTGAGCTGCTTGGTCAGCGCGTACTGGCCCATGGCGTAGTACTCGATCTGGGCGACGTCGGGGACGCCCTTCCTGGCGGACATGGCGTTCTGCAGTGCCTTGTACTGCTCGTTGCCGGTACCCGCGTTGACGAGCTCGACCGTGACGCCGGGGTGCGCCTTCTCGAAGTCGGCCGCCACCTGCTCGAGCGTGGGTTCCCACGCCCAGACGGTGATGGTGCCGCCCTTCTTCAGCGCCGCCCGGATGTCCGCGGCGGAGACGGCCCTGTGGTCCGAGCCGCCGTCGCCGGATCCGCCGCAGGCAGTCGATCCCAGGGCGAGGGCGCAGACGAGGCCGATGCCGCGCAGCAGGTGGCGTGAGTGCTTGTGCATCGTAGGGCTTCCACTTCTTCGTGGCCGAAGCCGTGACGGATGGGATCGCAGGGGGCTATTCCTTGACGCTTCCGGCGGCGAGACCGGACTGCCAGTACTTCTGCAACAGCAGGAAGGCGGCGATCAGCGGCACGATGGTGATGAGGGAGCCGGTGACGACCAGGTGGAAGACGGCCTCGCCGCCGGCGGTGGCCGCCTGGGCGTTCCAGCTGTTCAGGCCCAGGGTCAGCGGGTACCAGTCCGGGTCTTTGATCATGATGAGCGGGAGGAAGTAGTTGTTCCAGGTGGCGACCGTGGTGAACAGCAGGACGGTGACGATCCCGGGCGCCAGCAACGGGAGCGCCACCTGGAAGAAGGCGCGCGTCTCGCCGGCGCCGTCGATGCGCGCGGCCTCCAGCAGTTCGGCGGGGATCGCCTCGGTGGCGAACACCCACATCAGGTAGAGGCCGAAGGGCGAGATCAGCGAGGGGATGACGACCGCCCACGGGGTGTTGGTGAGCCCCATCCTGCTGAACATCAGGAAGGTGGGGACCGCCAGGGCCGTGCCCGGGACGGCCACCGCGCCGATGACGACGGCGAAGACGGCGCGTCGGCCGGGGAAGTCGAACGTGGCGAGGGCGTAACCGCCCAGTACGGCGAGGAAGGTGGCGCCGCCCGCCCCCAGCACCACGTACAGCAGGGTGTTGAGCAGCCAGCGGGTGAAGACGCCGTCGTGGTAGGTGAACGTCTCGCTGATGTTGTGCCACAGGGCGAAGTCGTGGTCGAACCACAGGCCGAACGAACGGGTCAGCCCTTGCTGGGACTTGGTCGCGCTGATGGTCAGCCAGGCCAGGGGCAGGAGGCTGTGGAGCAGCACCAGTCCGGTGAGCAGGGTCAGCAGAACACTGCGCCGGGGTCTGCCGGGGACGTGCCGGCGGCGGGGAGTGCGCAGCCGGGGCATGGAGCCCGAGGAGCCGGACGACGCGGTCGCGGAGCGGCCGGGGGCGGTGGTGACGGGACCGGTCATCGCCGCTTCACGCTCCCTTGCGCATGCCGCGCAGCTGGACGGCATAGGCGATGACCATGGTGATCAGCCCCATGACGATGGCGACCGTCGCGGAGTAGTTGTGCTGCTGGCCGGAGAAGGACAGCGAGTACGTGTAGTAGTTGGGGGTGTAGTCGGTGGTGATCGCGTTGCGCGCCAGCGGCTGCAGGATGCTCGGCTCGTTGAAGAGCTGGAAGCTGCCGATGACGGAGAAGACCGTCGCGATGACGAGGGCGCCGCGGATCGCGGGGAGCTTGATGGCGGTGATGACCCGGAACTGGCCGGCACCGTCGATCCGAGCCGCCTCGTAGAGGGAGTGCGGGACGACGCGCAGCGCCGAGTAGAAGATCAGCATGTTGTAGCCGGCGAACTCCCAGGTCACGATGTTGCCGATGGAGGCCAGCACCAGGTGCGGGGAGAGCGGGTCGGGCAGGGGGACGCCGAACGCGTCGCCCAGGTCCCCGACCAGGCCGAAACGGGTGCCGTACATGAAGCCCCACATCAGTGTGGCGACCACGGCGGGCACGGCGTAGGGCAGGAAGATCGAGACGCGGAAGAAGTTCCTGCCGTAGAGCCGCCCGCTGTCCAGCGCGAGGGCCACCAGCAGGGCGATGCCGAGCATGATCGGCACCTGGACGCAGAGGAAGAGCGAGACCCGGCCCAGCGCGGCCCAGAACTGGTCGTCCCGCAGCGCCTGCCGGTAGTTGTCCAGACCGACGAAGGCGGTCCCGCCGATCAACCGGGTGCGGTAGAGGCTCAGATGGACCGAGTACGCGATCGGGGCGAGGAAGACCAGGGCGAACACGGCCACGAAGGGACCGATGAAGCCCCATCCCGTCCAGGAGCGGCGGTCCCCTCTCGCCCGGGGTGACGCGGGCCGCGGCTCGGCGGCGGCCCGCGGTTGCAACGTCGTCATGTCGTTCCCCGCTCGTCCAGTCCCGGAACCGTTGGCGCCACCCGGTCTCCAGGCGCCCCGTACCGCGCGGATGTTTACGCAAACATCGATCACCGAAAAGCGCCGGACTGCTATGTTTACGCAAACATCCGATCGCGGCATGTCTACACTGCCCCGACAAAGACGGTCAAGAGCCCTTTCCGAAGGCCCGGTTGAGCGACGACAGAGAGGCAGGACGACGCGGTCATGGCTGGAAGCGCCCCGGCGGACGTCCCTGGCGACGGCCCGGAGCCCGCCGGCGGCCGCCGGCGCGGCAGCGGGCGGCCCAGTGCCTCCATGGCGGACGTGGCCCGTCTGGCGGGAGTCTCCTCGCAGACGGTCTCCCGGGTGTCCAACGGCTACGCCGGCGTGACGGAGGAGACACGCCGCCAGGTGCGCGCGGCCATGAAGGAACTCGGCTACCGCCCCAACAGCGCGGCCCGGGCCCTCAAACGCGGCGAGTTCCGCACCATCGGCGTCATCACCTTCTCGTTGTCCACCACGGGCAACGTGCGCACGCTGGAGGCGATCGCCACCTCCGCGGCCCGTGAGGGCTACGCGGTGACGCTGCTGCCGGTCGCCGTGCCCACCCAGGACGAGGTCCGGGGCGCCTTCTCCCGGCTGGAGGAACTCGCGGTCGACGCGGTGATCGTGATCATGGAGGTGCACCTGCTGGACGCGGCCACCCTCACGCTGCCGCCCCACGTCCAGGTCGTGGTGGTGGACTCCGACGCCGGCGACCGGTACACGGTCGTGGACACCGACCAGGCCGGCGGCACCCGCGCCGCCGTCCGTCACCTGCTCGGCCTCGGTCACCGGACGGTGTGGCACCTGGCCGGGCCCGAGGGCTCCTTCGCCGCCCAGCGCCGCGCCGACGCCTGGCGCGCGGCCCTGGCCGGGGCGGGCCGCGTCCCGCCACCGCTCGTCCGGGGCGACTGGTCGGCCGGGTCCGGCTACCGGGCGGGCCGCGAACTCGCCGGCCATGAGGACTGCACCGCCGTCTTCGCGGCCAACGACCAGATGGCCCTCGGCCTGCTGCGCGCCCTGCACGAGCACGGCCGGCGGGTACCTCGGGACGTCAGCGTCATCGGCTTCGACGACATCCCCGAGTCGGCCTCCTTTCTGCCGCCGCTCACCACCGTGCACCAGGATTTCGCCGAGGTGGGGCGGCTGTGCGTGGCGGCCGTACTGAGCAAGGTGCGCCGGGAGGGACCGGACCGCGGGACGACCCTCGTACCCACCCGCCTGGTCGTGCGCGACAGCACGGCGGCGCCGCCCGGCCGCGCGGACGGGACCTGAAGCGAGCCCCGGGAGGCGGCCGCGGGGCAGGGACTCCGGGATTTCCCTTACCAAGTTTTTCATAGGCCGCCTATATAGGCGCGTGATACTTGGAATCGTGGAGGAGACGCACCGGGAGAACGGTCCGCGGGCAACCGCACACGCCCTGGCGGAGGTGGCTTCCGCCGTGATCAGGACCATGACGGACCGGCGCGGCATGAGCTTCACCGCCGCCTCGACCCTGGCCCGCCTGGAACGCGAGGGCCCGGCCCGGCTCACCGCACTCGCGGTGGCGGAGGGCGTCACCCAGCCGTCGATGACCCAGCTGGTGCAGCGTCTGGAACGCCAGGGCCTGGTGACGCGCGTCGGTGACCCCGGCGACGGGCGGGTCAGCCTCGTCGCCGTCACGGACACCGGCCGCGACGTACTCGCCGAGCGCAGGCGGGCGCGCGACGCCCGCCTGGCGGAGTTGCTGGCCGGCCTGCCCGTGGAGCAGCAACGGGAACTGGGAGCGGCGATGCGGACCGCCCTGCCGCTCGTGCGACGGATGACCGAGGACGACGCGCGACCGCGTCCACCGGCCGGACAGCACACCGGGAGCACGCGATGACCAGCGAGAAGCGTGGCCTCGTACCGGGCGGCGCCGGTACCGGGCACCGCGACCGCAGGACGTGGATCGGCGCGGACCACCCGCGCTACAAGTGGGTCGCGCTGACCAACACCACGCTGGGCATGCTGCTCGCCACCATCAACAGCTCGATCGTGCTGATCTCGCTCCCCGGCATCTTCACCGGGATCCGGCTCGACCCGCTCCAGCCCGCCAACGTCAGCTACCTGCTGTGGATCCTGATGGGCTACATGCTGGTGACCGCGGTGCTGGTGGTCGCCCTCGGCCGGCTCGGCGACATGCTGGGCCGGGTCCGCATCTACAACGCCGGCTTCCTGGTCTTCACGCTCACCTCCGTCGTCCTCTCCCTCGACCCCTTCCACGGCGCGGCCGGCGCGCTGTGGCTGATCGGCTGGCGCATCGCCCAGGCCGTCGGCGGCTCGATGCTGATGGCCAACTCCGCGGCCATCCTCACCGACGCCTTCCCCGCACGGCAGCGCGGCACGGCCCTCGGCGTGAACATGGTGGCCGGCATCGCCGGGTCGTTCATCGGCCTGGTGCTGGGCGGGTTCCTCGTGACGTGGAACTGGCGCTCCGTCTTCTGGGTCAACGTGCCCATCGGCCTGGCCGGCACGGTGTGGGCGTACAGGTCACTGCGCGAGACCGGTGTCCGTACGCCGGGACGCACGGACTGGTGGGGCAACATCACCTTCGCGGCCGGCCTGACGGCGCTGCTCGCCGGGATCACCTACGGCATCCAGCCCTACGGCGGCCACACCATGGGCTGGACCAACCCGTGGGTCCTGGCCGGACTGATCGGCGGCGCGGTGATGCTCGCGGTCTTCTGCCTCGTCGAGCTGAAGGTCCCCGAGCCGATGTTCCCGCTGCACCTGTTCCGCAACGCGGCCTTCGCGGGCGGCAACGCGGCCACCCTGCTGGGCGCCGTCGCCCGGGGCGGACTGCAGTTCATGCTCATCATCTGGCTGCAGGGCATCTGGCTGCCCCTGCACGGCTACGACTACGCCGACACGCCGCTGTGGGCCGGCATCTACATGCTGCCGCTGACCATCGGCTTCCTGCTGGCCGGCCCCGTCGCCGGCGCACTGTCCGACAAGTTCGGCGCGCGGCTGTTCGCCGCGGCCGGCTTCGTGGTGATGGCCGTGTCGTTCGCCGGACTGCTCGTCCTGCCCAGCGACTTCTCCTACGGCGTCTTCGCGGTGCTGGTCCTCCTCAACGGCCTCGGCGGCGGCCTGTTCGCCGCCCCGAACACCGCGATCGTCATGTCGAGCGTGCCCGCCGACGCCCGCGGCGCGGCCTCCGGCATGCGCGCCACCTTCCAGAACGCCGGCATGGTGCTGTCCATGGGCGTCTTCTTCTCGCTCATGGTGGCCGGGCTCTCCGGCACCCTGCCGCACACCCTGGCCTCCGGCCTGTCCGCCCAGGGCGTCCCGGCCGGGGCCGCGCACACCGTCGCCGTACTGCCACCGGTGGGCGTCCTGTTCGCCGCCTTCCTCGGCTACAACCCGGTCCGGCATCTGCTGGGCCCGACGATCCTCGCTCACCTCTCCCCGTCCGCACAGGCCCACCTGACCGGGCGCGAGTTCTTCCCCCACCTCGTCGCGCAGCCGTTCCACGACGGCCTCGTCGTGGTCTTCTCCCTGGCCATCGTCATGTCCCTGGCCGCCGCGGCCGCCTCGCTGGTCCGCGGACGCGACGGCAGGACGCCCACGGCGCCCGCCGCGCCGTCCCNNNGGCGGGCCGCCGCCATGGCCGACGGCGGTCCCGCGCGGCAGGACGCGCCCCTGCCGTCCGCGGGCTCCCGGGCACAGGACAGCCGGCCGGCCCCGTAGTCACGGGACCTCTCGACCGATGCGACCGGTGTGGCCCGCGTCGGCCGCGTTCAGGCGTTCGCGTTGCGGGACGACGACATAGGCGGGATCCCTGGTGGAGGCGACGCCCGCCTCGAAGGTGCCGAAGCGCTGCAGGGCGCTCCCGGCGAGCAGGGCCAGTCCCGCCGCGGCCGCGGCCGGGCGGCTGCGCCGGGCGACGGACACGGCCGCGAGCGCTCCCGCCAGCGTCAGGCCCTCCGAGGCCAGGCGCAGGAGGCGGGCCCGGCCGGTGGTGTACGCCTGGGGCACCAGGCCGGGCCGGCGCTCGATGAGCCGGGCCGCGACGACCTCCGCCGCCGCGCCGATCGCGCCGAGCCGGCGGGC
>NZ_JUJA01000088.1:102587-120917 GCF_001906585.1 Streptomyces kebangsaanensis
AGCATGCCGAGCCCGGCGGCGCTCGCGGCCGCCGACCCGGTGAACAGGAAGGGCAGCTGCCGGCGGGCGTCGTGCCAGGCCGGTACGGCCGTCTGGGAGAGCAGCACGGCCGTGTACGAGGCCAGTCCCGGCGCGAGGGCGGCCGCGGACAGACCGGCCGGCCGGGCGGCCCGGCACAGCAGCCGCCCGGGCAGGCCGGCGCGCACCGGGGCGGGCAGCAGCTCGGCCACGGCGGCAAGCCCGCTGCCGGGCCCGTAGGCCACGAGGATCCAGGTACCGACGGACATCGGCGAACTCGGCTTGGCGACCCGCAGCATGTGGTGGAACCGTTCGGGCCGGCCGAGGTCCGCGATCAGCAGTCCGGTGCTGGCCACGAGCGCGCCGAAGCCGCCCAGGCGTCCCGCCCGGCGCAGCGCGGGACGCCCCGTGAGGTCGGCGCCGGCGGCGAGCAGGGCGGAACCGGCCGACAGCCCGCCGGTGAACAGGTAGGCCGGCACCTCCCACGTCCACACCGGCGGTTTCAGCACCGGCCGGCCGTAGTAGGAGCGGAACTCCGGGCGCGGCTCGGCGGACCGCTCACCGCGTGCCTCCCGGGCGCCCGAGCCGAACGTGCGCGCGTGGACGTCTCCGGCCCCGGCGTCGCTGCGCGGTTCGCGGGGGATTCCGTCGTCCCCGCTCATCGCCGGCCTCCCTTCCAGAAGACGGCGGCGGACGCGGCCAGCAGGGCCGAGGCGGCCACCGCGGCGTGCTTCCACATGGACGGCAGATCACGCGTGGGCACGATCGGGTCCGGTGGCAGCCCGTACACCTCCGGGTCGTCCAGCAGCAGGAAGAAGGCGCCGTCGCCGCCCACGCCGTCGCCGGGGTCGCGCCCGTACAGCCGTGCCTCGTCCACGCCCGCCCCGTGCAGTTCCTCCAGCCGCCGGTCGGCCCGCTCCCGTAGCTCGTCGAGCGGGCCGAACTGGATGGAGTCCGTGGGGCAGGCCTTGGCGCAGGCGGGCTCCAGACCGCCGCGCAGCCGGTCGTAGCACAGGGTGCACTTCCAGGCCCGCCCGTCGTCGGGCCGCCGGTCGATGACCCCGTAGGGGCAGCCGGACACGCAGTAGCCGCAGCCGTTGCAGATGTCGGGCTGCACCACGACCGAGCCGAACTCGGTGCGGAAGAGCGCCCCGGTGGGGCAGACGTCGAGGCATCCCGCGTGGGTGCAGTGCTTGCACACGTCGGAGGACATCAGCCAGCGGAACTCGGTACGACTCCCGGCGCCGCCGGTGGCGCCGGGCAGTTCGAAGGAGGGGAAGCCGAGATCGACCGGACCGGTGCCCAGCCCGCCGCCGCCCCGCTCGGAGTCGCGCAGGGCGTCGGCCACCACCCGGTCCGTGGCCTCGGTGCCGGAGGGGCCGGTGGGCAGGCCGGACAGTCCCGCGTCCTGCCGGCCCAGCGGGCGCTGCTGTTCGACGAAGGCGACGTGCCGCCAGGAACTCGCGCCGAGCATGCCGGTGTTGTCGAACGACATGCCGAGCAGGTCCAGGCCGTCCTCGGGAACGTCGTTCCACTCCTTGCACGCCACCTCGCACGCCTTGCAGCCGATGCACACGGAGGTGTCGGTGAAGAAGCCCACCCGGGGCGGCGGGTCGGGGTGGCCGGCGTCCGCGGCGGGGTCGGCGAGGGGCCCGTACAGGCTGTTCTCGTCCGTCATGGGGATTCCTCCGGGCTGTCCGGTTCGATGTGGGCCGGCTTGTGCTCGCCGCCCGCCGTCATGACGCGGGTGCCGGTCTCCGCGGTGATCCCGGCCCGGCGGCGGTAGTCCCGCACGTACCGGAGCAGGGCGGGGCCCCTCGGCCGGCGGCCGGAACGGATGTCGCAGGTTGCCACCTTGCTCTCCTGGATGAGCACATTGGGGTCGGCCACCACGCCGAACAGGTCGTTGACCACGTCGCCGCCGACGAGTCCCGCCGGCCCCCAGTGGTAGGGCAGCCAGACCTGGTGCACGACCCGGTCCTCGACCCGCAGGGGCGCCAGCCGGTCGGTGACCACGACCCGGGCGTCCACCGCGGTCCGGCTGGTGATCACATGGGCCCAGTCCAGATGGCGCAGGCCGCGCTCCCTCGCCAGCTCGGGCGAGACCTCCACGAACAGCTCCGGCTGAAGCTCCGACAGGTACGGCAGCTGACGGCTCATGCCGCCCGCGGTGTGGTGTTCGGTGAGCCGCGCCGTGGTGACCACGAAGGGGAACACCTCGCCGTGCGCCTCGGGCGGGGCGGGGTTGGACGGGTTGTCGGGCCGCCCGTACACCTTGCGCGTCGGGTTGCCCTGCTGGCCGTGGAGCAGGTTGCGCACGGGTGACTCGTGCGGCTCGTAGTGGGTGGGCAGCGGGCCGTCGACCAGCCCGGACGGGGCGAACAGCCACGCCTTGCCGTCGGCCATCATGATGAACGCGTCGTCGCCGGCGAGGGCCTGAGGCCCCGAGGCCCCCTCGGGAGGCCGGTGGCCGGGCGGCTTGGTCCGCTCGAAGTCCGGGATGTCGTGCCCGGTCCACTCACCGCGCTCCTCGTCCCACCACACCAGGGCCTTGCGCTCGCTCCAGGGCCGCCCCTCGGGGTCGGCCGAGGCGCGGTTGTACAGCACGCGCCGGTTCAGCGGCCAGGTCCAGCCCCATTCCGCCTCGTACGGTCCCTGCTCGAACCGGGGCCTGCGGCGCCGGGACTGGTTGACCTCGTCGGCGTAGACCCCGCTGTAGATCCAGCAGCCGCAGGCGGTGGTGCCGTCGGCCCTCAGGCCGGCGTAGCCGTCGACCGTGCGTCCGCTGCGCAGGTCGATGCCGTTGATGTGGCGCAGCACGTCGTCGGCGGACGGCTCGTCGCCCTCGGTCCGGTAGTCCCAGGCGAGGTCGAGGACGGGGCGGTCGCGCTCGTCGGCCGAGCCGGCCAGCTTCTCCTTGACGAGCCGGCCGAGGTGGTAGAAGAACCACAGCTCCGAGCGCTGGTCGCCGCTCGGCTCGACGGCCTGGTCCCGCCACTGCAGCATCCGCTGGGTCTGGGTGAAGGTGCCGGACTTCTCCACGTGCGAGGCGGCGGGGAAGAAGAAGACCTCGGTGCGGCAGCGCTCGGGCACGATCTCCCCGGTCTCGATCTCGGGGGCGTCCCGCCAGAACGTGGCGCTCTCGATCATGGTGAGGTCACGGACGACCAGCCAGTCGAGGTTGGCCATGGCCAGCCGCTGCAGACGGCCGTGGGCCGAGCCCACCGCCGGGTTCTGGCCGAGCAGGAAGTAGCCGAAGACCTTCCCGTCGATCATGTCCATGGTGGTGCGGTAGGTGCCGTGGTCGCCGTTGATCCGCGGCAGGTAGTCGAAGCAGTAGTCGTTCTCCGCCGTCGCCGCCTCGCCCCAGTACTCCTTGAGCAGCGAGACCGTGTAGGCGTCCGCGTTGCCCCAGAACCCCTTCTGGCCCGGGCGGCGGATGCTGTCCAGATAGCCGGCCAGGTCCTCGTGCGTGGTGTCCGGCATCGGCAGGTAGCCGGGCAGCAGGTTGAACAGGGTCGGGATGTCCGTGGACCCCTGGATGCTGGCGTGCCCGCGCAGCGCGAAGATCCCGCCGCCGGGACGGCCGATGTTGCCCAGCAGCAGCTGGATGATCGACCCCGCCCGGATGTACTGGGCTCCGACCGAGTGCTGGGTCCAGCCCACGCTGTACACCAGCGCCGCGGTGCGCTCCCGGCCGGAGTTCTCGGTCCAGGCCCGGCACACCTCCAGGAAACGCTCCCGGGGCACGCCGCAGATCCGCTCCACCATCTCGGGCGTGTAGCGGGCGAAGTGCCGCTTGAGCACCTGGAACACGCAGCGGGGGTGCTCCAGCGTCGGGTCGCTCGCGATGCGGCCCGCGCCGGCATCGAGGGACGGACCGCCGGCACCGTGCTGGTACGGCGCGGACTGCTCCTTGTGCCGGCTGCCGCCGCGTTCTTCCACGTCGATGCTCTCGTACGCCCAGCTGGAGGCGTCGTAGGAGGCGGTGGCCGGGTCGTACCCGCTGAACAGACCGTCCAGGTCCTCGGTGTCCCGGTAGCGCTCGCTCAACAGGAACGGGGCGTTGGTGTACGCCCGCACGTACTCCCGGAACTCCAGTCCGTGGGACAGGATGTAGTTGATCACGCCGCCGAGGAAGGCGATGTCGGTGCCCGCGCGCAGGGTGACGTGCTGGTCGGCCAGCGCGCTGGTGCGGGTGAACCGCGGGTCGATGTGGATGACCCTGGCACCGCGGGCCTTGGCCTCCATCACCCACTGGAACCCGACCGGATGGGCCTCGGCCATGTTCGAGCCCATGATGACGACGCAGTCGGCGTTGGCCAGGTCCTGCTGGTAGTCGGTCGCGCCGCCGCGTCCGAACGAGGCTCCCAGACCGGGAACGGTGGCGGAGTGTCAAATGCGCGCCTGGTTCTCGATCTGCAACGCGCCGAGGGCGGTGAACAGCTTCTTGATCAGGTAGTTCTCCTCGTTGTCGAGGGTGGCGCCGCCCAGGCTGGCGATGCCCATGGTGCGGCGCAGCGTGTTCCCGGCCGAGTCGGTGTCCTGCCAGCCCCTGCGGCGCGCGTCCAGCACCCGGTCGGCCACCATGTCCATGGCCGTGTTGAGATCGAGTTCCTGCCAGGCGGTGCCGTACGGCGGCCGGTACAGCACCTTCTGCTCACGCTGGGGGCCGGTGACCAGTTGCTTGCTGGCCGATCCCTTGGGGCACAGGCGGCCCCGCGAGATCGGACTGTCCGGGTTGCCCTCGATCTGGATGACCCGCTCGCCCTTCACGTAGACGCGCTGCGAGCAGCCCACCGCGCAGTACGGGCAGACGGAGGCCACCACACGGTCCGCGGTGTCCGTGCGGGGCGTGAGTCCCGCCGAGCGCCGGGACTCGGCCGCCTTGCCCCGCCCCAGCCGGTCCGCTCCGGTGAGCTGCCGGTACACAGGCCACGCGCCGATCCACCGTTCCAGGCTCATGTGCCTGCTCCTTCTTCGGGGCGTTCACCGGTTTCGACGCTAACGCGGGGGTGGGGTTCCGCAAGTCGATGATGTGGGCGGGGCGAGCTGCTGCGCCGGATGCCGAAAGGGGACCCATGGGCTGTTCGGCCGGCCCCGTCGCGGCGAACGGGTGGACCGGCCGGTCGGGACCCGGGGAGCCCGGCTGCCGGGGTTCTGCCCGTTCGTCACCGGTGTCGTCCGTCGTCCTGTTCGTCGGCCCGGCCTGGTTCCAGGTGCTCGGGGAACCGCTGCTGTACATGGCCGCGCCCGCGTTCTCGGCCTACGGCGTCCACCGGTCCCCCCCCCGGGGGGAACCGCTGTCGCGGCAACGACCCCCGGCCGAACGCCGGCATGACGACCGCCTGCATGGTCCTCCCGGCGCCGGGTGCGACCGTGTTCTTCTCCGTGGGCGACCGGCCGGGGGATCCTGTTCCCCGGCCTGTTCGCCGTCCGCTTCAGCGACTTCTTCGCCTCGGTCGGCATCGCCCTCGCCGAGCGCGTGCTCGGCCCGGCGCACATCCTGACGGGCGCCCGGCTGATGCACCCGACGTTCGCGGTCACGGTGGAATCCGCCCTCGGCCGTCACCGGCCGGTGTGACCCGGTGAGTCTCTTGGGCACAATGGGGTGATCACCAACGCTCAGGAGACGAAGGAACGATGGACTTCCGCGACGATGTGGAACTTGATGCCTCGCAGGTCGAAGACCGCGGCAGCGGCATGCCCGGAGGCGGGCTCGCCATCGGTGGCGGCGTCGTCGGGATCGTCGCCGTGATCGTCGCACTGCTCCTGGGCGTCAACCCGGCAGGTCTCCTCGGCGACTCCGACTCGAGCTCCGGCGCACCGCGGCAGGGGTCGAACCTGAGAGCCCAGTGCCGGGCGGGCAGCGATGCCGACCAGTCCGAGAAGTGCCGCGTGGTCGGGGTGGTCAACAGCATCCAGCGCTACTGGCGGGACGCCCTGCCCGAGCACGCCCAGCAGCCGTACAGCCAGGCACGGACGGTGCTGTTCTCCGGCGGAGTGAGCACGGGATGCGGCCGGGCAAGCTCCGCCGTGGGCCCGTTCTACTGCCCGGCCGACCACCGTGTCTACATCGACCTCGGGTTCTTCCAGGAGCTCGAAGAGAAGTTCGACGCCAAGGGCGGGCCCTTCGCGCAGGCGTACGTCATCGGCCACGAGTACGGCCACCACGTGCAGAACCTGCTGGGCACCATGAACCGTGTCGGCCGGGACCGCGCGGGGGCGGAGAGCGCCTCGGTCCGTCTGGAGCTGCAGGCCGACTGCTACGCCGGAGTCTGGGCCAAGAACGCCGTCGCCACCGGCTTCTACGAGGAGCCGTTCACCGACGACGACATCCGCGAGGCCATCGACGCCGCGTCGGCCGTCGGCGACGACCGCATCCAGGAGCGCGTCCAGGGCCGCGTCGACCCGGAGGGCTGGACCCACGGCAGCTCCCGGCAGCGCGTGCACTGGTTCACCACCGGGTACACCACGGGCTCCCCGGCCCGGTGCGACACCTTCTCCGGCGGCATCTGAGGAACGGGCCTCGGCCCCCGTCGTCCCGGACGCACTCCAGCGCGCCGACGGGACCGGCGGTACCGCGAAGACCGGCCGGGGCGTCGACGCCCGGAGCCGGTGTCAGCGGTACCGCCAGCTCTGCCAGACCGCGGCCAGTTCCGCCTCGATCGCCGGTGCCACCGTGTCCAGCAGCCGCACCTGGACGCCCGGCCCGGCCGGCTCCGTGCGGTACGGGTGGGGCGGGCCCTGGGGACGGGAACCGAGGGCGGTGACCGAACCGATGACGCGGTGGGGCCCCAGGACGCCGGGGAGTTCCCGAAGGTCCGGCTCCGTCAGGTCCAGGTCCTCGACCAGCAGATCGTGCCCGTCGTACAGGACACGGGTGGTCGCCCGCACGCTGCCGCCCCGCTCGCCGGAACGCCCCAGGACCAGGGTGTCCCGCCACAGCATCCGCGCCCCGGCCGCCAGCGCGATGTCCATCGAGCGCTCCACCCGGGCGCCGTCGCAGACCACGAACGGTCTGGCGTCCCAGTGCAGTTCGCCGCCCTCCGCGATGTCGACGCGGGCCCGCCACCTCGATGCGCCGCCGCGGTGGTCGTACGCGACCAGGCCGGACGGTTCGGTCAGCTCCAGGCGGGCCCCGGGGCCGACCGAGACGTGCAGCAGCAGGTCGTCGCCCGCGAGCAGACCGGCGCGGGTGCCGACCAGGGCGATCCGCACGCGGTCGGGGGCCGGCAGCAGGGGGCGGGGGGCGAGGAAGGCGCCGGGGCGCAGTTCGCGGGCGAGGTGGCGGCCCGTGTCCTCGCGCTCGACGGCGACGATCGTGGGGTCGGCCGGCTCGGTGCCCGCGGCCGTGCGTCCGGTCACGAGTCGTGGTGGTGGGCGTGGCTGTGGGGTGCCATCGGCCCCGGGTCGGTGGGGACGTGGGTGCCGTCGCGGTGGCGTGCGAGCACCGACCGTACCCAGTCGGCGAGTTCGGCGATCGACGCCGGGTCGTGCCGGGAGAGCGCGAGGACCGGCAGACCGTCGCGGGCACTTCGGGCGTCGGCGACCATCGCGTCCACGTCGACGCCGACATGGGGCGCCAGGTCGGTCTTGTTGACGATCAGGAGGTCGGCGCCGGCGATGCCGGGACCGCCCTTGCGGGCGACGTCGCCGCCGCCGAACACGGCCTCGTCACCGCCGAAGCAGCGGTCCTCCTCGCCCTCGATCCACAGGTCGGTGTCGGCGGGGCGGACGCGGTCGCCGGTGGTGGGTCCGTGGAGCGACGCATAGGCGGCTCGGGTCAGCTCTGCCATGTCACATGTCCTCCGTTCGTGCGCTCCGGCCGCCGGGCACGACGATGCCGGGCACCTTCCGACGGCCGCCCAGTTCGACGAGGGTGACCTCGACACCGACTCCGGGCTCGAAGCGCAGAGACGCTCCGGAGGGAATATCGAGCCGGAATCCCTGGGTCGAAGACCGGCCGAAGGAAAGGGCGGGATTCGCGTCGGGGAAATGCAGATGCGATCCGATCTGAATGGGGCGGTCGCCCTCATTCACCACGGTCACCTGAAGTCGAGTACGGGTTCCATTTATTTCCAGTACGCCGGACCCGGTCCGGATCTCGCCGGGGATCACGGGATCGGCGAGGTGATCGTGACGAGCTTGCGCCCGTCGGGGAAGGTCGCCTCGACCTGGACGTCATGGAGCATCTCGGGGACTCCTTCGAGCACGTCAGCACGGGTGAGGACATGCCGTCCCTCGGTCATCAGGTCACTGACGCGGGCGACCATTCCGGCAACACTCAGCAGCAATTTCTCCGTGTCGGACGGAGTCAGAAACATGGGAAACCTCTGCGGCCGGCAGTCACCGGAATTCCCGGAATCGCTTCGGCCACGCTCCTCTTATAGGTCTCTTGGTCTTGTCGCGGCAACTTGAACCGCACCGCGATAGGTCCTTTTCTGCCCTTATCGCCCACTGTGTACGAGCAATGCGGACAAATTTTGCTCATCGAGGAGGTGGGGCGGAGGTGGGGAGGGCTTGACAGGCGTACGTCATGCAGCGTGCAATATTTTGCATGCCAGTTCCACAGAGCCGCGGACTCGTCTCCAGATCACTCCTCCGGGACAACGCCTACCGGGCGATCCGGGACGCCATCGTCGACGGCACGCTCGCGCCGGGGGAGCGCCTCAACGACAGTGACCTGGTGGAGTGGCTGGGGGTCAGCCGCACGCCGGTCCGGGAGGCGCTGGCGCGTCTGGAGCAGGCCGGCCTGGTGCGGACGAAACCCGGCCGCTACACGATGGTCAGTCCGCTGGACGTCCGCGCCGTGCGGGCGGCCCAGTCGGTGACGGCGGCCATGCACGAGCTCGCCGTCCGCGAGGCGATGCCCGACCTGTCCACCGCCGAGCTGGACGCCATGCGCGAGGCCAACGCGCGCTTCGCCGAGGCTCTGCGCCGCAATGACGTCGACGCGGCGATCGCGGCCGACGACGCCTTCCACGGCGTCGCCGTCACCGCCTGCGCCAATCCTGCCGTCCGCACCGTCCTGGAGCAGTTCACACCGGTGCTGCGGCGACTGGAGAGACTGCGTTTCTCCTCCCTGAGCGGCCGGGGCTCGGTCGCCCAGCACGACCGGATCGTCGCGCTGTGCGAAGCCGGGGACGTCGAGGGGGCCGTAGCCGCCACCCGCGCCAACTGGCAGACGCTGCTGCCCCTGCTCGACACCGTGTCCCCCGACGGGGAGGAGCCGGACGGCGAGGACGGCAGCGTCTCCTCCCCGCGCTGACCCGGCACTCCGGCACCCCGACGACCCACAGCCCACAACCCACAGCCCACGGCGGGCGCACCCTGCAAGGAGCCACGCATGTCCCTCGACGCCTTCGAGCGTTACCCCCTGCTGTTCGGCCCCAGCCCGGTCCACCCGCTGGACCGGCTCAGCGATCACCTCGGCGGCGCCCGCATCTGGGCCAAGCGGGAGGACTGCAACAGTGGACTGGCCTTCGGCGGCAACAAGACCCGCAAGCTGGAGTACCTGATCCCCGACGCGCTCCGGCAGGGCGCGGACACCCTGGTCAGCATCGGCGGGGTCCAGTCCAACCACACCCGGCAGGTGGCCGCGGTCGCCGCGAAGGCGGGTCTGAAGGCCGTCCTGGTCCAGGAGAGCTGGGTGGACTGGCCGGACGCGGTCAACGACAAGGTCGGCAACATCCTGCTGTCCCGCGTCATGGGCGCCGACGTGCGCCTGGTCCAGGCCGAGTTCGGCATCGGTTTCAAGGACAGCTGGCAGCAGGCTTTGGAGGACGTACGGGCCGCCGGCGGCACTCCGTACGCGATCCCCGCCGGAGCCTCCGACCACCCCCTGGGCGGCCTCGGCTTCGCCAACTGGGCCCACGAGGTCCAGCAGCAGGAACGCGAACTCGGGGTCTTCTTCGACACGATCGTGGTGTGCAGCGTCACCGGCAGCACCCACGCGGGCATGATCGCCGGCTTCGCGGGTCAGGACCGGCCCCGCCGCGTGCTGGGCGTCGACGCCTCGGCGAAGATAGACGAGACCCGTGCCCAGGTGGCGAAGATCGCCCGCAACACCGCCGAACTCATCGGCCTCGGCCGGGACCTGCGCGACGACGAGATCACCGTCCTGGAGGGCTGGGCCGGCGACCTCTACGGCGTCCCCGTCCAGTCCACCCTGGACGCCATCCGGCTCACCGGACGGCTCGAAGGCATGATCATCGACCCCGTCTACGAGGGCAAGTCCATGGCCGGACTCATCGACCTGGTCCAGCGCGGAGACATCCCCGAGGACTCCAACGTCCTGTACGCCCACCTGGGCGGCCAGCCCGCCCTCAACGCCTACAGCGGCGTATTCCACTGAGCCGGGCACGCACCCGTCCGGCCCTCCCGGGTTTCCGGCCGGCGGGTGCGACCACCGGCGCCTCGACGCCACGACCGGGGAAATCCCTCTCCACGAACCGGAGTTCAACCGCTAGGCTCGGCTCCGGTCCCGACCGGCGGCCAGGAGTCCGTGCGTACGGCCGCCACCGATCGGCTCACCTCGACCGAGGACGGACGGTGCCCATGACCCACCCGACGGCTCCGGAACCAGCGGCGCGTCAGGAGATCGACACGTCGGTGCCGCACTCGGCCCGGATCTGGAACTACTGGCTGGGCGGGAAGGACAACTACCCCGTCGACGAGGAGGCCGGCGATGCGTACACCGCCGTCTTTCCCGGCATCGTCACCATCGCCCGCAGCAGCCGGGCCTTTCTGCGCCGCAGCGTCACGTACCTGGTCGCCGAGGCGGGCGTCCGTCAGTTCCTGGACGTCGGGACCGGCCTGCCGACGGCTGACAACACCCACGAGGTGGCCCAGCGCGTCGCCCCCGAGTGCCGGATCGTCCACGTCGACAACGACCCGATGGTCCTGACGCACGCCCGCGCCCTGCTCCACTCCACACCGGAGGGAGCGACCGACTACGTCGACGCCGACGTACGGGACCCGGACCGTGTCCTGGCGGCCGCCGCCAGGACGCTGGACCTCACCCGCCCCACCGCTCTCGTCCTCAGCAACATCCTCGGCCACATCGCCGACTTCGGCCAGGCGCGCTCCATCGTCACCCGTCTGATGGACGCGTTGCCGTCCGGCAGCCACCTCTGTGTCAACGACGGCTCACGGGGCGTCGACCCGGTCTTCGAACAGGCCCAGGACGCCTACAACGAAAGCGGCGCCGCCCCCTACCACCTGCGCACCGTCGAGCAGATCACGGCGTTCTTCGACGGCCTGGACCTCGTGGCCCCCGGGGTCGTCTCCGTCCCGCACTGGCGCCCGGACCCCGACTCCGCTCCCGAGGAACCCGTCGCCGAGCACGGCGGCCTCGCCCGCAAGCCCTGACGACCCCGGGACAAGCCGTTCCAGCGGCGCCTGCGCGGCAGGGCGGCCGACAGCGCCGCCCTGAGACCCCGCCGACCTCGCGTCGGCAGACCGGGGATCCCGTCGCAGCAGGCCTCCGTATGCGTCAGCCGCGTCCGGCCCGGCAGCGGCGACAAGAACCTCCCCGCGGGGTCGGTGTCCGTGCACGGGCCCGGCCCCGCCGACGCGCTGCCGCCGAAGTCCGGAGGCGGGAGGACGACCGGGCCGCCTGGGCGCGGTCCCGCTCAGCGCCTGTGAGAAGGGCCACCTGACCTGGGGATCTCGTTTGACATTAGAGGCTCTTATGGCAGATAAAGGTGATGCTTTGGCCATCTGTTCACGCGGCGTGACATCTGCGGCGTGATGACGACGAACGCTGCGTGAATGAATGAGTCCTGACATGTCCCAGTCCGCCTCCGGCCGACCCGCCACCGCTCCCGCGGGGGAGTGGCAGGCCTGGCGCGCGGAGCGCCACCGCGCCCTCACCTCGCCGACCGGGAACCTCGCCCTCGTCGAGACCCGTTGGCTGCCGGCCGGTGAGCGCCCCGACGCCGAGGCCGCCCGCACCGGCCGGCCGCACACGGTGACCGTCACCACGCTCCAGCGCACCGACCTCGCCACCGGCGAGAGGGAGCACGGCCTGCGGTTCTGGGACGCCGACTCGCCCGCCGTCCGCCACTTCGACCGGGTCGACGTCTTCCCCTACGACCCGGCCTGGGTGCTCGAGGCCACCTACACACCCGTACCCGGCGCCCGCCGCGTCCCCTTCGAGCACATCCGGGACAACGGCGGCACCCGTGACCTCGTCGTCCCCGGCGACATCACCCTCACCGTCGACGGCCGCGCCCACACCCTCAGCGCCTTCGACGACGACGGCGCCCTGCTGCTCGTCTTCGGCGACCCCACCAACGGTGACACCACCTACGGCGCCGGCCGCTTCCTCTTCGTCCGGCGCACCGAGGACGACCACCGCGTCCTGCTCGACTTCAACCGCGCCTTCGTGCCGCCCTGCGGATTCTCCGACCAGTACAACTGTCCGATGCCGCCGCGGCAGAACCGCTTCCACCTGCCCGTCGAGGCCGGCGAGAAGCTCCCCGTCTTCCGCGGCGGCTTCCCCGCACAGCACTGATCACCCCACCGCTTCCCGCTCCGCAGCACGAAAGAGTCCCTCACCCATGCGCATCAACAAGACGTTCCTGTACGGCACCGCCACCGCGGCCACCCTCGCCCTGACCGCCACCGCCTGCGGCGGCTCCGGCTCGGGCGGCAGCGCCTCGGGCGGCGCCTGGGACAAGAACGCCACCGTCAACATCGGCTCCCTGTACGAGCCGCAGAACCTCGACAACACCGCCGGCGGCGGCCAGGGCGTGACCGAGGCCCTCAACGGCAACGTCTACGAAGGGCTGTTCAAGCTCACCGACGAGGGCAAGGTCGAGAAGCTGCTCGCCGAGGACTACAAGGTCGGCGACGACGGGCTCACCTACACCTTCACCCTGCGCGACGGCGTGAAGTTCCACAGCGGCAAGCAACTGACCAGCCAGGACGTCAAGTACAGCCTGGAGAAGGTCATCGCGGACGACTCCCAGTCCGCCCGCAAGAGCAACCTCGCGGTCATCAAGGACATCGCCACCCCCGACGCGCGGACGGTGAAGGTCACGCTGTCGAAGAAGTCGATCTCCTTCGTCTACAACCTCTCCTACGTCTGGGTCATCAACTCCCAGGCGAAGAACCTGAAGACGACCGAGGACGGCACCGGCCCCTACACCCTGGCCAAGTGGACCCGCGGCTCCGCCCTCAGCCTCGACCGGTTCCCCGGCTACTGGGGGGACGCCGCGAACAACAAGCGCGTCGTCTTCCACTACTACAAGGACGCGACCGCGCTCAACAACGCGCTGCTGACCAACGCCGTCGACGTGGTCACCAGCGAGCAGTCGCCCGACGCCCTCGACCAGTTCAAGAACAACCAGAACTACAAGGTCACCGACGGCAACTCCACCACCAAGCTGCTGCTCGCCTTCAACGACAAGGCCAAGCCCTTCACCGACGTCAAGGTGCGCCAGGCCGTGTCCTCCGCCATCGACGACAAGAAGCTGCTGGAGTCGGTCTGGGGCGGCTACGGCAAGCTCATCGGCTCGATGGTGCCGCCCTCCGACCCCTGGTACGAGGACCTCACCAAGGTCAACGCCTACGACCCGGCCCGCGCCAAGACGCTGCTCGCCGAGGCCGGCTACGGCAAGGGCTTCAGCTTCACCCTCGACACCCCGAACTACGACCCGCACCCCACCGCCGCGACCTTCATCAAGTCCGAGCTCGCCAAGGTCGGCATCACCGTCAGGATCAACACGATCACGCCGGACGAGTGGTACACGAAGGTCTACAAGAACCACGACTTCACGGCCACGCTCCAGGAGCACGTCAACGACCGCGACCTGGTCTGGTACGGCAACCCCGACTTCTACTGGGGCTACGACGACAAGCAGGTCACGCAGTGGGTCGAGCAGGCCGAGGAGGCCTCCACCACCGCCGAGCAGACCGAACTGCTGAAGAAGGTCAACCGCAAGACCGCCGAGGACGCGGCCAGCGACTGGCTCTACCTCTACCCGCAGATCGTCGTCGCGAGCAGCAAGCTGTCCGGCTACCCGGTCAACGGCCTCAACTCCCAGTTCCACGCCTACGACATCAAGAAGAAGGGCTGATGGCACGCTATCTCCTGCGCCGCCTCGCCTTCCTCCTGGTGTCGCTGGCCCTGGCGAGCGTGGTGCTGTTCGCCCTGCTGCGCATGCTGCCGGGCGACCCGGCCAACGCGCTCACCGCGGTGGGCGCGAGCCCGGAACAGATCGCCGCGGCACGGCAGTCCATCGGATCGGACAAGCCGCTGCCCGAGCAGTTCACCCACTGGCTCGGGCAGCTGACGAGCGGGGACCTGGGCACCTCCTTCGTCAGCTCGCTGCCCGTCGGACCCGAGGTCACCTCCCGGCTGCACGTCACCGTGCCGCTGACCCTCGCCGCGTTCGTCCTCGCCGTCCTCATCGCCGTACCCGCCGGGTTCGTCGCCGCGCACAAACGGCACACCTGGTACGGCACGCTGCTCAGCGGCGTGTCCCAACTGGGCATCGCCATACCGGTGTTCTGGCTCGGCATGATCCTCATCGCCGTCTTCGCGCTGAACGCCGGCTGGCTCCCGGCCGGCGGTTTCCCCCCGGACGGCTGGTCGGAGCCGGCCGAGGCGATCCGCGCACTCGTCCTGCCGGTCCTCACCATCGCCCTGGTGATGAGCGCGTCCCTGATCCGCTACGTCCGCTCCGCCACCCTCGACGTCCTCGGCAGCGACCACCTGCGCACCGCCCGCGCCCTGGGAGCGTCGTTCGGACAGGCGATGTGGCGGCACGGCCTGCGCAACGCCTCCGTACCGGTCATCTCCGTTCTCGGCATCGAACTCGCCTCGACACTGCTCGGCGCGGTCGTCGTGGAGTCGGTGTACGCGCTGCCGGGACTCGGCTCCCTGCTCGCCACCGGCATCGCCCAGCACGACTACCCGGTCGTCCAGGGCGTGCTGTTCGTCTCCACCCTGGCCGTGCTGCTCATCGGCTTCGTCGCCGACCTGGCCCAGCGGATCATCGACCCGCGGCTGCGCGGCCGGCTCTCGGGAGGTGCCCGATGAACCGGGCAGACGTGCTCGGGCCCGTCCGGCCGGAGAAGGCGCCGCCGAGCGGACGCCGGTCCCGGCGCTCCGCCACCCTCGTCACCGGCTGCGTCCTGGCCGGCCTCATCGCGCTGCTCGCCCTGGTCTCCCTGTTCTGGCTGCCCTACCCCGCCGACGACACCTCCGGCGGACGGCTGGCCGGCCCCGGGGACGGACATCTGCTGGGCACCGACAAACTCGGGCGCGACCTGTTCACCCAGGTGATGACCGGCTCGCGGATCGCCGTCGAGGCGGGCCTGGGGTCGGTGATCGTCGCCGCCGTGCTCGGCGTCACCCTCGGTGTGCTCGCCGCGTTCGCACAGGGCTGGCTCGACGACACGCTCGCGGCGTTCCTCGACATCCTGATCGCCTTCCCGACGCTGCTGCTCGCGATGCTCATCGTCGCCGCCCGCTCGGCGACCCTCGGCTCGGCCGTCCTCGCGATCGGCCTGGCGCAGAGCGCGGTCGTCGCCCGGCTGGTGCGCGTCCTCGTCAAACGGGTGCTGGCACAGGACTACATCACCGCCGCCCGCACCTCCGGCACCTCCTGGCCCCGGACCGTGGCCGGCCACGTACTGCCCAACATCTGGCCCACCCTCGTGGTCAACCTCGCCCTCCAGTTCGGGCTCGCCGTACTGGCCGAGGCCGGACTGTCCTACCTGGGGCTCGGCGCGCCCCCGCCGAACGCCTCGTGGGGCCGGATGCTCCAGGAGGCCCAGGCCACCTTCACCACCGCCCCGGCGGGCGCGCTCGCCCCCGGCATCCTGCTCGTCCTGCTCGTAATCGGCGTCAACCTCATCGCCGACGGCCTGCGCGACACCCTCGACCCGGCCACCCGCGGCAGGCGCGCATGACCCTCCTCGACGTACGCGGGCTGACCGTCCGCACCGGCGACGGCCGCACCCTGGTCGACGACCTGTCCTTCACCGTGGCCGGAGGCGAACGCCTCGGCCTCATCGGCGAGTCCGGCTCCGGCAAGTCCCTGACCACACTCGCCGTGCTCGGCCTGCTGCCCGACGGCATGACCGCCACCGGCAGCGTCGAACTCGCGGGCACCCAGATCATCGGCGCCCCCGAGAAGAGGCTCACCACCGTCCGCGGCCGGGACGCCGCCGTCGTCTTCCAGGAGCCGCTCACCGCGCTCGACCCGCTGATGCGCGTGGGCCGCCAGATCGCCGAACCCCTCGGCAGGCGCACCGGCCTCAAGGGCAAGGACCTGCGGCGGGCCGTGGCCCACGCGCTCGCACAGGTGCGGCTGCCCGACCCCGAGCGCATCACCCGCGCGTTCCCGCACGAGATCTCCGGCGGGCAGCGCCAGCGCGTGGCCCTCGCCATGGCCCTGGCCTGCGAACCGAAGCTGCTCATCGCGGACGAGCCGACCACCGCCCTGGACGTGTCCGTACAGGCCGAGATGCTGGAACTCATCGACACGCTGGTCCGTGAGCGCGGGATGGCCGTGCTGTTCGTCAGCCACGACCTCGCCGTGGTGGCCAAGGTGACCGACCGCGCCCTGGTGCTGAAGGACGGGCGGGCCGTGGAGGAAGGCCCGGTCGACGCCATCGTCGGCGCACCCCGCGAGGAGTACACCAAGACCCTCGTCGCCAGCGCCCGGCGCCTGGAGTCGGCCCTGGACCTGAGGAGCGCGCGATGACCCCCGTACTCGAACTGTCCGACGTCGCGCTGCGCCACCGGGGCAGCACGCACAACGTGGTCGAGGACGTCTCCCTCACGGTCGAGGCCGGACACAGTCTCGCGCTGGTCGGCGAGTCCGGAGCGGGCAAGACCACGCTGCTGCGGCTGCTGCTGGGCCTCGCCCGGCCCACCGCCGGCCAGGTCCGCTTCGACGGCGCCGGGCTGTCCGGGCGGGACCGGGAGCAGACGCGCCGTTTCCGGCGCAGCGTCCAGTGCGTCTTCCAGGACCCCTACTCCTCGCTCGACCCGCGCCGCCGCGTGGGCGCCACCGTCGCGGAACCGCTGCTCTCCCTCGGCCTCGACCGCCGCGCCACGGCCGGGCCGAAGGTGGCCGCGGCCCTGGAGCGGGTCGGCCTGCCGGCGGATGCGGCGGACCGCTATCCGCACGAGTTCTCCGGCGGACAGCGCCAGCGGATCGCCATCGCCCGCGCCACCGTCTGCTCACCGCGGGTCCTGCTGGCCGACGAACCCGTGAGCGCGCTCGACGTCACCACCCGGGTGAAGGTGGTCGACCTGCTGGCCGAGCTCAAGCAGGAGCAGGGGCTGACGCTCGTGATGGTCTCCCACGAC
The DNA here is from genome assembly GCF_001906585.1 of Streptomyces kebangsaanensis. Classification (GTDB taxonomy): domain Bacteria; phylum Actinomycetota; class Actinomycetes; order Streptomycetales; family Streptomycetaceae; genus Streptomyces; species Streptomyces kebangsaanensis. Next base: position 119,941 of record NZ_JUJA01000088.1, read on the forward strand.
CTGTCGGTCGTCGCCTCCCTGTGCGAGCGCACCGCCGTCCTGGAACGCGGCCGTGTGGTCGAACAGGGCGACACCGCCCAGGTGCTGGGCCGGCCCGCGCATCCGTACACCCGCCGCCTGATCGACAGCGTGCCGCGGCTGCCGGCCTGAACCGACGGCGGTGCCTACCAGGCCACCGGCAGCTCCAGGGGAAACCGCCTGATCGTCTCCGTGTCCCACCGCACCTCCTGCGGCGGCACCGCGAGCCGCAGCCCGGGAAAGCGCTCCACGAGCCGCCCGACGGCCACTTCGAGCTCCGCCATGGCCAAGGGCATCGCGATGCACCGGTGCCCGCCCCAGCCGAACGTCATGTGCGGGCGGTTCGGGCGGTCGGGGTCGATGGCGTGCGGGTCCGGGTAGCGCTCCGGGTCGCGGTTGGCGGTCAGGTACGACACGTGGACGAAGTCGCCCGCCGGGATCCGCACACCGTCCAGTTCCACGTCCTCGAGAGCCACCCGGGGAATTCCCACCCCCTTGCGGAACGGGATGTGGCGGAGCAACTCGTGCAGGACGTCGGTCAGCGTTCCGGGCCGGCTCCTGAGGCGCTCCATCAGCTCGGGACGGGTCAGGAGCAGGTACACGATGTCGCTGATCTCGCAGGTCGCCGTGTCCTGGCCGCTGAGCGCCAGCGTGAGCGCCATGACCGCCAGTTCCCTGTCGTCGAGCTGTTCCTCACCGTCCCGCGCCGCGGCCATCGCGCTGATGAGGTCCGCGCCGGGTGAGTTCCGGCGCTGTTCGACGAGTTTGGCGAAATAGGCCGTCAGATCGGCCTTGGCGCTCGCGGAGGCCTCCTTGTTGCCCGCGCCCACGACGAGCAGTTGGCGCACGGACTCCTGGATGCGGGGCCATTCCTCCCGTTCGATGCCGAGGAGGTCCAGCACGGTGTGCTGGGGAAGCGGGTCGGACAGGTGCTGGACCAGATCCGCCGGCGGGCCCTG
>NZ_JUJA01000088.1:120939-122138 GCF_001906585.1 Streptomyces kebangsaanensis
GCGAGCCGGACGATCCGGTGCCGCATGCCCTCGACCTGCTGCTGGGTGAAGGCCTGCGAGGCCAGGTGGCGGACGCGGCTGCTGTGCGGCGGGTCCATCACATTGATCGACTCGGGTGACACGATCGGCTCGGGCGTCATCCGGGGGTAGTCGTGGCCGATGATGCCCGCCCGGCTGAAGCGGTGGTCGGTGGTCACCTGCTTGACGGCGTCGAAGCCGGTGACCAGCCAGGCGTCGGCATCGCCGTAGCGAAGCCGGATCCGGGCGGGGGACTCACGGCGCATCAGGTCCGCGAGGGCGGGGTCGAACTCAAGGGCTTCGCTGAAGTCGAACGGGCATCTGACCGTCTCGTTCTCGCCGGTCATCAGTTGGCTCCTCCGGGCATGGGTACGACGTCGGTGGTGTCCACGGCCTGGCGAAGGGCGTGTGCGAGCCTCACGGCACCGCCGGTGCCCCGCCGGCCATGAGAGCGGGCCGGACTTCCTCGGCTGCCGTCACCAGGCCACCGCTGAACGGCTGGAAGCCGGCAGAGGCGGTGGAGGCCGGCCTCGGAGGCAGCACCACACGGCCGTGGGAGCGGACCGCGAGGTCCCGGATGTCACCGGAACGGCCGAGAGCCTGGCCCACGTCCTTCGCGGGCGCCGGGGCCGCCGCGGTCGGCACCCGGTGCCGGGACGTGGTGAATCGAAAACGGTTCTCGTGCTGTCGCTGATCGACCATGCCGTCTGCCTCCTGGCGCGATGGAATCACGAGAGGCCGCACGGACCCGTGACCCGCTCCGTCACCCCCGGCCAGGTGGGCTAAAGGCTCCTCCCCGGCACTTGGACCTCGGTCCTGCTGTGCGGGTGTTGGGCGGCTCTCAGTAGGCGGAGTGGACGTTGTCGATGGAGCCGTAGCGGTGGGCGGCGTAGTTGGCGGCGGCGGTGATGTTGGCGACGGGGTCGGTGACGCTGTGGGGGGTGCCGGCGACGTGGTAGGCCTTGAAGGTGGGGTCGATGACCTGGAGGAGGCCCTTGGAGGGGGTGCCCTTCTTGGCGTTGGTGTCCCAGTTGTTCTGGGCGTGGGGGTTGCCGCCGGACTCGCGCAGGATGTTGCGCTTGAGGCCGTCGTAGCTGCCGGGGATGCCCTTGGCCTTCATGATCTTCAAGGACTGCTTGATCCAGCCGTCGAGGTTGTTGGCGTGGGCGGTCTTGCCCTGC
>NZ_JUJA01000089.1 GCF_001906585.1 Streptomyces kebangsaanensis
CCCGTTACCTTTCTCGTGGCCCCGCAACGGGGCGCCTGGCCCCCGGGTCCGGTATGGCTGTTTGCCCCCTGTCGCACGCATGACCTGGGGGGTGTTGCCGCCGGGCCTCGGGGCACCGCTTGACCGCTGATGAGGGGCCTGACGACCGCCCGGTCCGGTGCAACGCCGGACCGCTTCAGGGCGGGGATGTCTGCGTAACGTGGTTGCCGGCGTGTGGTGCCGCAGGGACGGCCGGGAGTTGGGAAGACGAGAGGCGAGGGGCACGCGCACATGGTCGACACGACCGCGATAGATCTCTTCCTCGGCCTGGACCTGGGTAAGGAGTTCCACCACGCCCACGGCCGGACCGGGGACGGCAGGACCGTGCACGACAAGCGGCTGCCCAACACCGAGCCGAAGCTGCTGGAGCTGTTCAGCAAGCTGGTGGCGAAGTTCGGGACAGTGCTGGTGGTCGTGGACCAGGTCGCCAACATCGGCGCGCTGCCGCTGACGGTGGCCCGCGCGGCGGGCTGCCGGGTGGCCTACCTGCCCGGGCTGTCGATGCGCCGGGCCGCCGACCTGCACCCGGGCGAGGCCAAGACCGACGCCCGCGACGCGTTCGTGATCGCCGAGACCGCCCGGACCATGCCGCACACCCTGCGCGCGGTGGACCGAGACGACGAGGTACTGGCCGAGCTGACCATGCTCACCGGCTACGACAACGACCTGGCCGGCGAGGTCAACCGCGCCACCAACCGGCTGCGCGGCCTGCTCTCCCAGATCCACCCCTCCCTCGAGCGCGTGCTCGGCCCACGCCTGGCCTACCCCTATGTCCAGGCCCTCCTCCAACGGCACGGCTCCCCGGCGAGACTGAGGAAACTGGGCCGGACCCGCTGCGAGGCCCTGCTCAAGGCACACGGTTCACGCAAGGCCCACCACCTCACCACCGAGATCTTCGACGCGCTCGCCGAGCAGACCCTCGTCGTTCCCGGCACCGAGGCGTCCGCGCTGATCGTGCCGGGTCTGGCCGCCCAGCTCGCCGCCGCCCACGCCCAGCGACAGGTCACCGAGCAGGAGATCGCGGCCCTGCTGGAGGCCCTCCCTCTTTTCCACCTCCTGACGTCACTGCCCGGAATGGGCGTCAGGACCACGGCCGCCGTGATCGTCGCCATCGGCGACGGCAGCGGCTTCCCCACCGCCGGGCACCTCGCCTCCTACGCCGGACTCGCCCCCGCGACGAAGTCCTCGGGGACCTCCATTCGCGGCGAGCACGCCCCCCATCGCGGCAACCGCCTGCTCAAACGGGCTCTGTTCCAGGCCGCGTTCGCCGCGATCGGCTGCAAGAGCGACCTGTCCTCGAGGGTCTACTACGACCGTCAGCGCGCCCGCGGCAAGACTCACACCCAGGCCATCCTCCGCCTGGCGCGGCAACGCGTGAACGTCATCCACGCGATGATCCGCACCGGGACCTTCTACGAACCGCGCACCCTCGACCTCGCCGCCTGAACACCCCACCCGCCTACCCTTCCCACCCCGTCACGCCCGCGCACTGGCACGGCCACCCCGCCAAGCCGGCCACCGGCCTGCCCACACGACACCCGATCCGCCGGGAACGTCACGCTTCGCGTGACGTTCCCGAAAACCAGCACGAACCCCTACGAACCAGCCCCGCCAGGGTTGACGAAACAGATAGGGGCACCCCCCCGACGGCCTCGACCTCGTTGACGGCCTCGCGTACGTCGTGCGGGTCCTTGGGGTAGTGGCCGATCACGCTCAGGGTGCCGGCGCGGGCGAAGGAGACCGCCAGGGCCCTGCCGATGCCGCTGGCGCCTCCGGTGATGACGGCGACCTTGCCCGCCAGGCCGTCGTCCCGGACCGGGGTGGCGGAGTCGTGCCGGGGTGCGGTCATGCGGCGGCACCTTCCTGTGCGGTGTGGTGGACCACTGCGATGTGGTGGTCCTGGTCGACGTGGCGGG
>NZ_JUJA01000008.1:0-13995 GCF_001906585.1 Streptomyces kebangsaanensis
GGGCAGGCCGTCCAGGCTGGTGGCCACGTGCTCCTTCTTGGTGAAGTACGCGTTCAGCGAGGCGTCGTCCTCGCGCGCGAAGCGCTTGCCGTGCAGGTCGCGGTCCGCCTCGTACGCCATGAAGGGCACCGCGTATCCGCAGGTGTCCCGGATCAGTTCGGCGCGCACGACGATGATCGCGCGCAGTCCGTGCGAGGCCGGGTCGATGCCGGGGAAGCGGCTGAGGAGGTCCTTGAAGCGCGGGTCGTCGCGGAAGACCGGCTCGCCCCTGCCGTGGACGCGGACGATGTTGGGCGGCCCCTGGAAGGCGCACCACATGAGGGTGATCCGGCCGTTCTCGCGCAGGTGCGCGATCGTCTCCGCGTTGGACCCGGCGAAGTCCAGGTAGGCCACGGTGTGCTCGTCGAGCACCGCGAAGGAACCTTTCAGCCCCTTGAGGGAGAGGTTGACCGTGCCGTCGCCGGACAGCGGGGCGGTCGCGGTGAAGAAGAGGGGCTGCTCCTCGATGAACGTGCGCAGCCTGCCGTCTATGCGCTCATAGGTCTTTCCCATGCCTGACGATTGTTCCGGCATTCCTTTCGGCTGTCTAAAGAATTGCGCGATCCGCTCGACCCGCCGCGGCCGCCCCGGCCGGCGCTTGTTCGGGGCGGCCACGGCTGCCTGTCACCTCACTTGGTGAGCGTGCAGGCGGCCAGGGAGTCCAGTCCCTGCGGCTTGGCGGCCGTACGGCCGATCGCCGTCGCCATCCGGTTGATCGTGGCCACGCGCTTGTCCTTGAGGGGGCCGAGGATGGCGTTCTGCACGAAGTTGGGGCCGCCCTGTCCGACGGTGTTCCGCAGGCGGGTGTTGGCCTCCTGGATCTGGGTGTCGAGCAGGGCGAGGTTGCGGTCGATCTCGGCCCGGGCGGAGGCGGGAACCGCGGGGAGCTGGGACCTGACGTCCGGGCACGTGATCGTGCCGGGGCTCGCCAGGGTCCGGGCGTTCTGGGCGCCGCCCTGCTGGGACGTCTCCCCGGCCAGCGCGGAACCGGCGACGACCGCACCGGACAGCACCACTGCGGCCGCGCCGCCGATGAACGCGACGCGGCGCCTGTCGTACTTCGGAAGGGCCCTGGACATACGGATGCCTCACTCGGATCGGGGGTGTCTGTCATGGCGAACGCGGCGCCTGCGTTCTGCGAGAGATACGGGAAAGCGGTTGCCCTCGTTCAAGGGGCGGTGGGGGAATTTCGCAGGCACCTTGCGGAACCCGCGGCGCCACGCCGCACCCCGCCCGGGATTGACGAACCATGCAGAGTTCTGCATACTCATGCATGTCAGCGAATGCAGTGTGAGGAGAAACCCGTGACCGAGCGCGTCGTACTCGCCTACTCGGGCGGTCTGGACACCTCCGTCGCCATCGGCTGGATCGCCGAGGAGACGGGCGCCGAGGTCATCGCCGTTGCGGTCGACGTCGGCCAGGGCGGCGAGGACCTGGACGTCATCCGCAAGCGGGCGCTCGCCTGCGGTGCCGTCGAGGCCGAGGTCGCCGACGCCAAGGACGAGTTCGCCGACGAGTACTGCCTCCCGGCGATCAAGGCCAACGCCCTCTACATGGACCGCTACCCGCTGGTCTCCGCCCTGTCCCGGCCCACGATCGTCAAGCACCTGGTCGCCGCCGCCAAGAAGCACGGCGCCACCACCGTCGCCCACGGCTGCACCGGCAAGGGCAACGACCAGGTCCGCTTCGAGGCCGGCATCGTCGCCCTCGCCCCCGACCTGAAGTGCATCGCCCCGGTCCGTGACTACGCGATGACCCGGGACAAGGCCATCGCGTTCTGCGAGGAGAAGAACCTCCCGATCGCGACCACCAAGAAGTCCCCGTACTCCATCGACCAGAACGTCTTCGGCCGCGCCGTGGAGACCGGCTTCCTCGAGGACATCTGGAACGCGCCGATCGAGGACATCTACGAGTACACCCAGAACCCGGCCGCCTCCCGCGGGCCCGACGAGGTGGTCATCACCTTCAAGGAGGGCGTCCCGGTCGCCATCGACGGCAAGCCCGTCACCGTCCTGCAGGCCATCCAGCAGCTCAACGAGCGCGCCGGCGCCCAGGGCGTCGGCCGGATCGACATGGTCGAGGACCGCCTCGTCGGCATCAAGTCCCGCGAGGTGTACGAGGCTCCGGGCGCGATCGCCCTGATCACCGCCCACCAGGAGCTGGAGAACGTCACCGTCGAGCGCGAACTCGCCCGCTACAAGCGGCAGGTCGAGCAGCGCTGGGGCGAGCTCGTCTACGACGGCCTGTGGTTCTCCCCGCTCAAGCGCGCCCTGGACGGCTTCATCAACGAGGCCAACCAGCACGTCTCCGGCGACATCCGGATGACCCTGCACGGCGGTCGCGCGGTCGTCACCGGCCGGCGCTCGCAGGAGTCGCTGTACGACTTCAACCTCGCCACGTACGACACCGGCGACACCTTCGACCAGTCCGCGGCCAAGGGCTTCATCGACATCTACAGCCTGTCGTCGAAGATCGCGGCCAAGCGCGACCTGGCGTAACGCCCTGACGATCCCCTCACACGCATCAGCCTGACAGCCGCCTCCTCACTCACCGGAAGTGGGGAGGCGGCCGCACACCGCCATCTTCCGAGGAGCAACGCAGTGAGCAGCAACAGCGGTGACGTACGGCTCTGGGGCGGCCGTTTCGCCGACGGTCCCGCCGAGGCCCTGGCGAAGCTGTCCGCGTCCGTCCACTTCGACTGGCGGCTCGCGCCCTACGACATCGCCGGCTCCCGCGCCCACGCGCGCGTGCTGCACACGGCGGGCCTGCTCACCGAGGACGAGCTCCAGCGCATGCTGGCCGGGCTCGACCGGCTCGAGGCGGACGTGGCCTCGGGCGACTTCACCGGCACCATCGCCGACGAGGACGTGCACACCGCCCTGGAGCGCGGCCTGCTCGAGCGCCTCGGCCCCGACCTCGGCGGCAAGCTGCGCGCCGGCCGGTCCCGCAACGACCAGGTCGCCACCCTCTTCCGCATGTACCTGCGCGACCACGCCCGGATCATCGGCGGCCTGATCGCCGACCTCCAGGGCGCGCTGATCGGCCTCGCGGAGGCCCACCCGGACGTGGCCATGCCCGGCCGCACCCACCTCCAGCACGCCCAGCCCGTCCTCTTCGCCCACCACGTCCTCGCGCACGTCCAGTCCCTGACGCGGGACGCCGAGCGGCTGCGCCAGTGGGACGAGCGGACGGCGGTGTCGCCGTACGGCTCCGGGGCGCTGGCGGGCAGCAGCCTCGGCCTGGACCCGGAGGCGGTGGCGCGGGACCTCGGCTTCGAGCACGGCAGCGCCGGCAACTCCATCGACGGCACGGCCTCCCGGGACTTCGTCGCCGAGTTCGCCTTCATCACCGCGATGATCGGCGTGAACCTCTCCCGCATCGCCGAGGAGATCATCATCTGGAACACGAAGGAGTTCTCCTTCGTGACCCTGCACGACGCCTTCTCGACCGGCTCCTCGATCATGCCGCAGAAGAAGAACCCGGACATCGCGGAGCTGGCCCGCGGCAAGTCCGGCCGGCTGATCGGCAACCTGACGGGCCTGATGGCGACGCTGAAGGCCCTGCCCCTCGCCTACAACCGCGACCTGCAGGAGGACAAGGAGCCCGTCTTCGACTCCTGCGACCAGCTGGAGGTCCTGCTCCCCGCCTTCACCGGCATGATCGCCACCCTCACCGTCCACCGCGAGCGCATGGAGGAGCTGGCCCCGGCCGGCTTCTCGCTGGCCACCGACATCGCCGAGTGGCTGGTCAGGCGGGGCGTGCCGTTCCGGGTGGCGCACGAGGTCGCCGGCGAGTGCGTGAAGGTCGCCGAGGCCGAGGGCAAGGAGCTGGACGAGCTCACCGACGAGCAGTTCGCGAAGATCTCCGCCCACCTGACCCCCGAGGTGCGCACCGTCCTCGACGTCCCCGGCGCCCTCGCCTCCCGCAGCGGGCGCGGCGGCACCGCCCCGAGCGCGGTCGCCGTCCAGCTCGCCGAGGTCAAGGCGGACGTGGCGGCACAGCACCGGTGGGCGGACGCGAAGAAGTAGCGGTACGCACGTGGCGGGGCGTCGCGGGTTACGTTGGTCCACAGCCGTAAGGAAGCGACCGAACGGAGCCCGCGATGCCCTTCGCCCGACTGGCCTCGGCCACGACCCCCACCTGTCACATCGGCCTGGGGCTCGCCGCGGTCGGGCGGCCCGGTTACATCAACCTCGGCCGGGACCGAGACCTCCCGGCCGACCGCACCGTCGACGCCCTGCGCGAGCGCACCCGTGAACTCCTGGACGCCGCCTACGCCCAGGGCGTCCGCTACTTCGACGCCGCCCGCTCCTACGGCCGCTCCGAGGAGTTCCTGGCCGACTGGCTCAGGGCCCGCCCCGACGCCGGCGACGTGGTGATCGGCAGCAAGTGGGGCTACACCTACACGGCGGACTGGACCACCGACGCCGAGCGGCACGAGGTCAAGGACCACAGCCTCGCCGCCTACGAGCGACAGCGTGCCGAGACCGCCGCACTGCTCGGCGACCGCCTCGACCTCTACCAGATCCACTCGGTGACCCCGGACAGTCCCGCCCTCACCGACAAGGAGCTGCACGCGCGCCTCGCCGAGGCCGCCGCGCAGGGCCTCACCATCGGCTTCTCCACCAGCGGGCCCGCCCAGGCCGACGCCGTCCGGGCCGCCCTCGCCGTGACCGTCGACGGCGAGCGTCTCTTCCGTACCGTCCAGTCGACGTACAACGCCCTGGAGACCTCCGCCGGACCCGCCCTCGCCGAGGCGCACGACGCCGGACTCACGGTGATCGTCAAGGAGGGCATGGCCAACGGGCGCCTCGCCGAGCCCCACGCCCCCGAGCCCCTCAAGGCCGTCGCCCGGGAGGCGGGCCTCGGCTGCGACGCGGTCGCCCTCGCCCTGGTCCTGCGCCGCCCGTGGGCCGGAGTCGTCCTCTCCGGCGCCGCCACCCTCGGCCAGCTCGCCTCCAACCTGCACGCCCCGGCCGTGGACCTCGACGAGGACCAGCTCACCCGCCTGGACGCGCTGGCGGAGGACCCGCAGGCGTACTGGCGGCAACGCGGTCGGCTGCCCTGGCACTGAGCCCCACCGCCCCTCCTGAACACGAGAAGGTGAGACACGCGTGCCTGTGATGAGACATCAATGTCTCACATGAGGTAACGTCGTCTCATGGCTGTCGACCGTGACCACGTGCTGCGCAGCGCGGCCGCCCTGCTCACCCACAAATCCACCGCCACCCTGGACGAGGTCGCCAGAGCGGCCGGGATCAGCCGGGCCACGCTGCACCGTCATTTCGCCGGGCGGGAAGCCCTGGTCAGGGCGCTGGAAGCGCTCGGCATCGAGGAGTGCGAGGCCGCCCTCGACGCGGCCCGCCCGGAGGACGGGCCGGCCGCCGACGCCGTACGGAGGCTGGTCCGCGAGCTCGAGCCGGCCGCCGGGCTGCTCTCCTTCCTCTACACCGAGAACCAGCTGTTCGAGGGCGAGGAGCAGAACGAGGGCTGGGCCCGGATCGACGAGCGCGTCTCCGCGCTGTTCCGGCGCGGCCGGCTCAGCGGCGAGTTCCGTGTCGACCTCACCCCGGCCTGGCTCACCGAGGCGCTGTTCGGACTGATCGCCTCCGGCGCCTACGTCGTCCTGAGCGGCAAGGCCGCCCCCAAGGACTTCCACCACATGATCGTCGAGCTGATGCTCGGCGGCGCACTGCGCACGGAGGAACCGGCGCGGGAGAACCACGGAGAGAGGGACCATGACCAGCACCCTGCAGCCGGCACATGAGGAGGGGGTGGAGGAGCGCCCGGGCCGCTGGCTCGCGCTCTGCGTCCTCGTCCTGGCCGTGCTGCTGGTGGCCGTCGACGCGACCGTCCTCGGTCTCGCGACCCCCTACATCAGCGAGGACCTCAGGCCCTCCGGCACCCAGCTGCTGTGGATGGGTGACATCTACTCGTTCGTCATCGCCGGTCTGCTGGTCTCCATGGGCAGCCTCGGCGACCGCGTCGGCCGCAAGCGCATCCTGCTCGGCGGCGCCACGGCGTTCGGCGCGGTGTCCGTCCTCAACGCCTACGCCACCACACCCGAGCTGCTGATCCTGGCCCGGGCGCTGCTCGGCGTCGCCGGCGCCACCCTGATGCCCGCCACGCTCGCCCTGATCCGCAACCTCTTCCACGACCCGCGCGAGCGCAGCCTCGCCGTCGGCATCTGGGGCGCGACCGCCTCGGCCGGCACGGCGGTCGGCCCGATCGTCGGCGGACTCCTGCTGGAGCACTTCTGGTGGGGCTCGGTCTTCCTCATCAACCTGCCCGTGATGGCGGTGCTCGTCCTGGTCGGCATCCGGCTGCTGCCCGAGTCCCGCAACCCCAGTCCGGGCCCCTGGGACCTGGCCGGCGTCGTCCTGTCACTGGTCGGCACGGTCGGTGTCGTCTACGCCGTCAAGGAGGCCGCCGCGCACGGAGTCACCTGGACGGTCCTGGCCACGGGCCTGCTGGGCGCGGCCGCGCTGTACGGCTTCGTCCGCCGCCAGCTCACCCTGCCGGCCCCGCTGCTGGACATGCGGCTCTTCCGCAGCCGGGGCTTCTCCGGCGCCGTCCTGGCCGACCTGCTGACCGTGCTCGGCATGTCCGGTCTGGTGTTCTTCCTGTCCCAGTACCTGCAACTGGTGCAGGGCAGGCGGCCGTTCGAGGCGGGCCTGGCCGAAGTGCCCGCCGCCGTGGGCGCGGTGGCGGCCGGTCTGGTCGCCGGCCGGGCGGCCCGGCGCTTCTCCGTGCGGGCCGTGGTCTCCGGCGGACTGGCCGCCGTGGGCCTGGCGCTGGCCGTCCTGACCACCCTCACCCGGTCCACCGGCTACCCGCTGCTGGGCGCCGCCCTGCTGGTGGTCGGCGTCGGCGCCGGCCTCTCCTTCACGGTGACCGCGGACGTGATCCTGACCGGCGTACCCAAGGACCAGGCGGGCGCGGCCTCGGCGGTCTCCGAGACGGCGTACGAACTCGGCGCGGCCCTCGGCATCGCCCTGCTCGGCTCCATCGTGACGGCCACCTACCGGGACTTCACCGGCCCGGCGGGCACACCGCCCGCGGCCCGTGAATCCCTGGGCGGCGCGGTGGAGGCGGCGACGACCCTGCCGCCCCACACCTCCGAGGCCATGCTCCACGCGGCCCGGGACGCCTTCCTCCACGGCCTCCACCTGGCCTCGGGAGCGGGAGCGGCGGTCCTGCTGGCAACGGCGGTGGCGGCGTGGTTCCTGCTGAAGGGGCAGAGACTGTGAGGAGCGCGGGTCACGCCGCCTTCGCCTTGGTGGCGTACATGTCGACGTACTCCTGGCCGGACAGCCGCATGACCTCGGTCATCACGGAGTCCGTCACCGCCCGCAGCACATACCGGTCCCGGTCCATCCCCTCGTACCGGGAGAACTCCATCGGCTCGCCGAAGCGGACCGTGACCCGGCACGGCCGCGGCATCCCCGACCCGCCCGGCTGGATCTTGTCCGTGCCGATCATCGCGAACGGCACCACCGGCGCACCGGTCATCAGCGTCAGACGCGCGATACCGGTGCGCCCCCGGTACAGGCGGCCGTCGGGGGAGCGCGTGCCCTCGGGGTAGATGCCGAAGATGTTGCCCTCCTCCAGGATCCGGCGGCCCGTCATCAGGGCCGCGACCCCGCCCTTGCCGCCGTCGCGGTCGACCGGGATCATGCCGACCCCGGTGAAGAACCAGGCCATCAGCCGGCCCTTGAGGCCCTTGCCCGTGACGTACTCGTCCTTGCCGATGAAGAAGACCTGCCGGTCGCAGACGAGGGGCAGGATCATCGAGTCGATGAAGGTCAGGTGGTTGCCGGCCAGGATGACGGGGCCGTCGCCCGGGATGCGCTCCGCGCCCTCCACCCGTGGGCGGAACATCAGGCGCATGATCGGTCCGAGCACTGCCTTGATGAACGCGAAGCGGGACAACGGGCCCTCCGGTGTCAGAGATGTCGAGGGATTGTACGGGAGTCTGTGCAGGTGAGGACGATACTCGCGCCCCGGGCCCGATTGCACATCGGGCTCACCACGTCTTACGCACTGTTGACATACGTTTACCTGCGCGGGAGGCCCGTAGCACCTCGGTAACCCGTACGGAACGGTGTGACTGAGGTCGCTCACCGTTCTGGAGGAACGGACCGCGACGCCGGCCACTGAATCCGCCTTCCCGAGCGGGTCCGGGTCATGCCGACGGGGCGTCACCCGTCCTGCCTCTTAAGTCCGCTGTGTCCCGTACGGCTTCCGACGACATCCGGAGTCACTCCCGCGTTCGTCACGCGCTCTCCCGGTCGTCACCGGCGCGCACCTACGATCGGCGCGCGCACGACGACACGAGAGCGGGAGGCGCTCATGGGGACGCAGGAGCCGGACGAGCAGGCACGCGGGGCCGGGCGCCGGGCGGTGCTCGGGGCGGCGGTGCTGGGCGCGGGCGGAGCGGTGCTCGGGCTGCCCGGTGCGGCCGGGGCGGCGGGGTACGGCGGGGCCGCCGGAGGGCGGGGCGGCGGGCTGAAGAGCCTGCCCGTGCCGACGATCGTCGGCCACCGGGGCGCCAGCGGCTACCGGCCCGAGCACACGTTCGGCTCCTACGACCTGGCCCTGGACCTCGGCGCCCACGTCGTCGAGGCCGGCGACCTGGTGTCCACCAGGGACGGCCACCTGGTGTGCCGGCACGAGCCGGAGATCGGCGGTACCACGGACGTGGCCGACCACCCGGAGTTCGCCGGCCGCAGGACCACCAAGTCCCTCGACGGCGTCCCGACCACCGGCTGGTTCACCGAGGACTTCACCCTCGCCGAGCTGAAGAGGCTCCGCGCGGTCGAGCGCATCCCGGCCAACCGCCCGCACAGCACCCTCTACGACGGCCGCTGGGGGATCCCCACCTTCGAAGAGGTCCTGACGTGGCAGGACGAGCAGACCCGCAAGCGCGGTCGGCAGGTGTGGATCTACCCCGAGCTCAAGCATCCGACGTACTTCCGCAAGCTGGGCCTGGGCCTGGAGGAGCGGGCCGCCAAGCTGCTGCGCAAGTACGGCAAGGACAGGAAGAACTCGCCGGTCATCCTGCAGTCCTTCGAGCCGACCAGCATCCAGCGGCTGAACAAGCTCGTCGACACCCCGCTCGTCGTGCTGCTGTCGGGCGCGAACACCCGTCCCTGGGACTTCGTCGAGGCGGGCGACCCGCGCACGGTCGCCGACCTCGTCACCAAGAAGGGCCTGCGGGAGATCGCCTCCTACGCGCAGGGCATCGGCCCGACCGTCGATCTGGTCATCCCCAAGGATGCGAACGGCGACCTCACCGAGCCGAGCAGCCTCGTCCGCGACGCGCACGCCGTGGGCCTGATCCTGCACCCCTACACCGTCCGCAACGAAAACCCCTTCCTGCCGCCGAAGTTCCGCAAGGGGACCGCCGCCGACGCCTACGGTGACGTCTTCGGCCTGTTCCAGGCGTACTTCGCCACCGGCATCGACGGGATCTTCACCGACAACCCGGACACCGGACTGCTCGCCCGCGAGGACTTCCTGAGCGGCCGGCACGTCAACCGCTGAACCGCCCCACCCGCTCGGGGTGAACCCAGGCCGTCCCGGCAACCCGCTGCCGGGACGGCCGCGTCGTGCCGCACATGACCCACGACCTGCTCGTCGCCCTGCGTCCGCTGCTCGCCGCCGAGGCCTCGGCGGAGGCACACGCCTCCGGAACGGAGCCCGGCGACCTCGAACAGGCGGTCTGGCTACGGCTGCTGGAGCTCCTGGAGACGGAGGGCCTCCCGCACGATCCGCAGAGCTGGCTGCGCGGGGCCGTGCGCGGCGAGGCGAGCCGCGTCCGCCGTACGCACGGCGTCGAGCGGCCGTACGACCTGGAACCCGCCGACGACGGCGAGCGCGGTCCCGAACACCTCGCCCTGGCCTCCGTCCACCGCCGCGCCCTGCGCGCGGCGGTGCGCCGGCTGCCCGGCCGCTGTCCCCGGCTGCTGGAAGCGCTGTTGTCGCCGCGGGACCTCACCTACCGGGAGATCGCGGTGGAGTTGGGTATCCCACAGGGCGGCATCGGTCCGGAACGTTCCAGATGTCTGGGATGTCTGCGACGTTTGCTCGCGCCGGAGGTTGCGGCCCGTCGAGCGCGGGGATAGGAGTGAGGGACGGCAGGTGATCAGGTGAGCGGGAGGCATGCGCACATGGGCATGAGCGTGACCATCTCTGCGGCGGCCGAACAGGACGCGGAGCAGATCTTCAGGCTGCAGTACCTGTGCTTCCAGAGCGAGGCCGCCCTCTACGGCAACTACCGCATCGACCCGCTCGTCGAGCGTCTCGACTCGGTCCGTCAGGAGGTCGCCCGGGACTGCGTCTTCGTGGCGCGGCTCGGCGAGGAGGTGGTCGGCTCGGTGCGCGGCCGGATCACCGAGGACGGCGCGGCCTCCATCGGCATGCTCTGCGTCCACCCGCGCCTGCAGGGACACGGCATCGGCGCCCGGCTGCTGCGCGCGGCCGAGTCCGCGCTGGCCGAGGAGCGCGGCGCCACCAGGTTCCGCCTGCACACCGGCCACCGCAGCGAGGGCAACCTGCGCCTGTACCGGCGCGTCGGCTACCGGCCGGTGGGCACCTCCCGGGGAGCCGACGGCGTCCCGATGGTCGTCCTGGAGAAACAGGCCGGCACCTACGCGGCGACCGCGTAGACCGGGCCGCGGACCCAGGGCCCGCCCGGCGGACCATGCCGCGGACAAGGGACCCGGCACGCTCCCCCGAGCTCTCCGGTCAGGGAACCCCCGACGCCCCCGCCCCCCGGGCCGGCGGCCGACCGCCGATTTCCCGCCCCACGACCCGCCGCCCTCTAGACGGCTTCCGGTTGCTGCTTCCGGGACCTGCGCAGCCAGTACATGGCCGACAGCGGGAGCAGCACCGGGACGAAGACGTAGCCCATGCCGTACTTCGACCACACGGTCGCGTCGGGGAACGCGGACGGGTCGACGAGGGTCCAGGTCCCGACCGCCAGCACACCCGCGAGCTCCACCGCGCAGCACACCAGGGCCAGCCTGCGAGCCGTCTCCCCGCCGCGCACCAGCGAGTACGTGATGAAGCCGTACACCACGCCGGCGACGGCCGACAGCGAGTAGGCGAGCGGCGCCCGGTCGAACTCCGTCGCGATCTGGTAGGCCGAGCGCGACACCGCGCCGACGACCATCACGCCGTACAGCCAGACCAGCAGCATGCCCGGACCGCTGACGAGCCGAGTCCCGGCCGGCTTCTCCTCCACGGTGGTCATCTCAGCCTCCCCAGATGTCGTAGAGCCGTACCTGCAGCACGGCGAGGACGACACCACTCGCCGCGACCGTCACCGAACCCCAGCGCGTGCGCTCGGTCAGCGACATGAGCCCGGCCGCCGGAACGCACGCGAAGGCGCCCAGCAGATACGCCACGAAGATCGTCGTCCCCTGGGCCGGCTTCTCGCCCCGCGCCAGCGCCACGACCCCGATCACCAGCTGGACGAGAGCCAGCACCGAGACCACGGCCATCCCGATGAAGTGCCAGTCCTTCGTCGGCTGGTCGCGGTGGGCCGCCCAGCCGCACCAGGCGGCGAGCAGCAGCGCGGCGACGCCGGTCACCAGCGTCAGGGCATCAAGCATGCTGCGACCTTATTACGGGGCGAACACACCGCCGCGCCCGGCCCGGGCATGCGATTCCGGCCGGCCGCCCCCGGGTCCGCCGCCGTGGCGTTGGCCACAGCCCGGCGCGCCGCGTGCCCCGTCCCCGGTCTCCCCAACAGCGGTGGCAGGCCTTGTCGGTACTGGTCAAAGGTGCGAACCCCGAGGTCCGCGCCGTGCGGGCGGGGTGTCCACGTGTGTCCAACATGTGGACAGAGGTGGCCTGTCAGCACCGTAGGTCTGGTTTACTGACCGCATGACCACGACGAGCGACCGCATCCCGGCGACCGAGGCGACTGTGCCGCCCGGTGCTCGTTGCATGCGTGCTGTACGTCGAATGTGTGCCTGCTAGAGGGCCCCTGCACCAACTGAGCCTCGCGCCCCGAAGCGAGAGCCCGCTCACGTCCGCGCCCGGCCCGCCCGGAACCCGCGGCTGAGCCACGCCCCCGCGCACACGTTTCTCCCGGTTCGAGCACTTCTGCGGGAACCGTGCTGCGTTCTGGCTGTCCCCGACCATGAATGCCGTGCCCGGCGCCCAGGACGCGCCGCGCACTCGACAGTGACGGAAACCCACGTGATCACCACATCGGGCCTCACCAAGGTCTACAGTTCGCGCGGCCGCGAGATCACCGCGCTCGACGGCGTCGACCTGCACGTCCGCGAGGGCGAGGTGTACGGCGTCATCGGCCAGTCCGGCGCCGGCAAGTCCTCGCTGATCCGCTGCGTCAACCTGCTGGAGCGCCCCACCTCCGGCACGGTCACCGTCGCCGGACAGGACCTCACCGCCCTCGCCGGGCGCGGTCCCCGGGCGGGCAAGGAGCTGCGGCGGGCGCGCAGCAGGATCGGCATGGTCTTCCAGCACTTCAACCTGCTGTCCTCGCGCACCGTGCAGGACAACGTCGAGCTCCCCCTGGAGATCCTCGGCAAGTCCGGGAAGGAACGTTCCAGCAAGGCGCTCGGACTGCTCGACCTCGTCGGTCTCGCCGACAAGGCCGGGGCCTACCCCGCCCAGCTCTCCGGCGGCCAGAAGCAGCGCGTCGGCATCGCCCGCGCCCTGGCCGGCGACCCCAAGGTCCTGCTGTCCGACGAGGCCACCAGCGCCCTCGACCCGGAGACCACCCGCTCCATCCTCCAGCTGCTGCGCGACCTGAACCGGCAGCTCGGTCTGACCGTGCTGCTCATCACGCACGAGATGGACGTCGTGAAGTCGGTCTGCGACTCCGCCGCGCTCATGGAGAAGGGCCGCATCGTCGAGTCCGGCACGGTGAGCGAACTGCTCGCCACCCCGGGCTCGGAGCTGGCCGCCGCGCTCTTCCCGGTCGGCGGGGACGCCTCCGGCGAGGACCGGACCGTCGTCGACGTCACCTTCCACGGCGACAGCGCCACCCAGCCCGTCATCTCCCAGCTGGCCCGCACCTACAACATCGACATATCGATCCTCGGCGCCGCCATCGACACCGTCGGCGGCCTCCAGGTCGGCCGGATGCGCATCGAACTGCCCGGCCGCTACGAGGACAACGTGGTGCCCATCGGCTTCCTGCGCGAACAGGGTCTGCAGATCGGCGTCGTCGACCACGCCACGGCCCAGCAGCCCGTGCTGGTGAAGGAAGGTGCCAAGTGACCTGGTCCGAGATGCAGCCGCTGCTGTCCGAGGCCTGTTGGGACACCCTCTACATGGTCGGCTGGTCCACGCTCATCGCCGTCGCCGGCGGCCTTCCCCTCGGCATCCTGCTGGTCCTCACCGACCGGGGTGGGCTGCTGCAGAACGTGGTCGCCAACAAGGTGATCGGGCAGGTCGTGAACATCACCCGCTCGATGCCGTTCATCATCCTGATGGTCGCCCTGATGGGCTTCACCCGCTGGGTCACCGGTACCACGATCGGCCGCGAGGCCGCCATCGTGCCGCTGGCCATCGGCGCCATCCCCTTCTTCGCCCGGCTCGTCGAGACGGCCGTCCGCGAAGTGGACGGCGGGCTGGTCGAGGCCGTCCAGGCCATGGGCGGCAACACCTGGACCGTCGTGCGCAAGGTCCTCGTACCCGAGTCCCTGCCCTCGCTGATCTCCTCGACCACCACCACGGTCGTCGCCCTCATCGGCTACACCGCGATGGCCGGCACCGTCGGCGCCGGCGGCCTCGGCGACATCGCCATCCGCTACGGCTACCAGCGCTTCGACACCCAGCTGATGTGGATCACCGTGGCGATCCTCGCCGTGGTCATCTCGGCCATCCAGTTCGCCGGCGACGCCGCCGCCCGCGCCCTGCACCGCCGCTCCGGCCGCTCCGGCCCCGGGCCGAGGCTGCGGCTGCTGAAGGCCAAGG
>NZ_JUJA01000008.1:14003-21019 GCF_001906585.1 Streptomyces kebangsaanensis
CCGCCGACGTGAGCAAGGCCGCCTGAGGCCGCCCATGACTCCCCCGTTCGCCCGCCCGTCGCCCGACCACCACCCCTCAACGACGGCGCTTCGCGCCGACGCCCCCTGAATTCAGGGGTCGCACCACCAAGGAAAGGCACTTTTCGTGCGTAACACCGCCAAGATCACCGCAGCTGTCCTGGCCACCGGAGCCCTCACCCTCGGGCTCACCGCCTGCGGCTCCGGTTCGGACTCCGGTTCCGCCAAGGCCGACGCGAACGCCACGCTGACCGTCGCCGCCACCCCCGCCCCGCAGGGCGAGATCCTCACCTACATCAAGGACAACCTGGCGGAGAAGGCCGGCCTGAAGCTGGAGGTCAGGGAGTTCACCGACTACGTGGCCCCGAACACGGCCGTCCAGCAGGGCCAGATCGACGCCAACTACTTCCAGCACAAGCCGTACCTCGACGACTTCAACAAGAAGAACGGCACCGACATCGTCCCGGTCCCGGGCGGCACCGTGCACCTGGAGCCGCTCGGCGTGTACTCCAAGAGCGTCAAGAAGCTGGACGACCTGAAGAAGGGCGCCACCGTCGCGCTGCCCAACGACACCACCAACGAGGCGCGCGCCCTGAAGCTGCTGGAGGCCAACGGCGTCATCAAGCTCAAGGCGGGCGCCGGGTACGACGCGACCCCCAAGGACATCGCCTCCAACCCGAAGAACCTCAAGTTCAAGGAGCTGGAGGCGGCCCAGCTGCCGCGCTCCCTCGGTGACGTCGACGCCGCGGTGATCAACGGAAACTACGCGCTGGAGGCCAAGCTCAGCCCGGCCAAGGACGCACTCGCCGCCGAGTCCGCCGAGGGCAACCCGTACGCCAACCTCCTCACCGTGAAGAAGGGCAACGAGAACGACCCGCGCGTGAAGAAGCTGGTCGAGCTGCTCACCTCGCCCGAGGTGAAGAAGTTCATCGAGGACAAGTACGACGGCGCGGTCGTCCCGGCGTTCTGATCCGCCCGCCGGACCGCACACCGCCCGCCGGGTACGGCCACGGACGGGGTCCGCTCCCTCACCGGACGGGGGTACCCCCACACCGTCCAGGTAGTGGGGGAGGACCCCGTGGTGCGGTTCGGTGCTTTCATGCTGCATGCTGAACAGTTCAGCAAGCCCTGACGGTTCTTCCGAAGGTTACGGAGCGGCGCATGACTAGCACCTTCCCCGACATCTCCATCAGCACGGAGCGGTTGGTGCTGCGCCCCCTGGAGGAGGACGACGTGCCCGCCCTGGCCGAGATGATGAACGACGAACAGGTCGCGGCCTGGACCGACGTCCCCCAGCCGTTCACCGAGGACGGTGCCCGCGCCTGGATCACCGAGCACGCCCCCGCCGAGCGCACCGCCGGCCGCGGCCTGCACCTCGCCGTCACCGAGTTCCTCACCCAGCGGCTGGTCGGCATCATCCAGCTGACCAGGACCAACTGGCACGTACGGTCCACCGAACTGCTGTACGTCGTCGCCCCCTGGGCCCGCGGCGAGGGCTACGCCGCCGAGGCCGTGCTGGCCACCGCCCAATGGCTCTTCCGCGACCAGGAGTTCGAACGCATCGAGCTGCGCACGGCCGCCGACAACACCGCCTCCCAGCGGGTGGCGCAGAAGGTCGGCTGCATCAGTGAGGGCGTGCTGCGCAACGCCTGCATAGCGCACGTCCGCGCCGAGGACGGCACCTGGACCGACACGCGGACCGACTACATCGTGTGGAGCCTGCTGCCGGAGGACCTGGAGGGCGCGGGCGAACAACTCGCCGAGACCGGCGGTTTCACATCGTTCTCGGACTGGAACTGACACGCCGGGACGGCGGACCCCGCCCTGCCGCGCGCCGTACAACTCCACCGGGTACTCTCACGGGGCCCGCCCGAGGGCGCCCGTACCCTCACGACCTGCGCAATCCTGGAGACTGACGACGATGGCCGACCGGGTCACGGTGATCGGCTGGGACGGTTCGCCGCTGACCGACGCGGCACGCGGCGCGCTGGGCGCCGCCACCCTCGTGGCGGGAGCCGCCCACCACCTGGCACTGCCCGAGGTGCCGCACACCGCCGAACGCGTCCGCCTCGGCAGCGTCGCCCTCGCCGCCCGCCGTATCGCCGCCCACCGCGGCACCGCCGTGGTGCTCGCCGACGGCGACCCGGGTTTCTTCGGGGTCGTACGGGCCCTGCGCGCGCCCGAGTTCGGCCTGGAGGTCGAGGTCGTACCCGCCGTGTCGTCCGTGGCCGCCGCCTTCGCCCGCGCCGGGATGCCCTGGGACGACGCCCAAGTGGTCGTCGCACACAAGCGCACCTTGCGCCGCGCGGTGAATGTATGCCGCGCCCACACCAAGGTCGCCGTGCTCACCGCCCCTGGCGCCGGACCCGCCGAGCTGGGCCTGCTCCTGGAGGGCGTGCACCGCACCTTCGTCATCTGCGAGGAACTCGGCACCGAGCGCGAACAGGTCAGCGTCGTCACCTCCGACAAGGCCGCCGACCACACCTGGCGCGACCCCAACGTGGTCATCGTCATCGGCGGCCGGGGCGGCGCCGAGGGCGGCGGCTGGATCGCCGGAGGCGGTCCGGTGGCCGGGCCGCGCGGCTGGACCCAGCCCGCCGAGGTCTACGGCGGCGGACTCGGCGAAGGAGAAACGGATCTGCTCAGGGCCGCCCAACTGGCCCGCCTCGGGCCGCGCGTCGGCGACCTGGTGTGGGACATCGGCTGCGGCAGCGGCGCCTTCGCCACCGAGGCCGCGCGCGCCGGCGCCGCCGTCATCGCCGTCGACCGCGACCCCCGGGCCTGCGCCCGCACCGAGTCGGCCGCCCGCCGCTTCGGCGTCCAGCCGCAAGTGGTGCACGGCAGCGCCCCGCACGTCCTGGAGAACCTGCCCGAACCGGACGTCGTCCGCGTCGGAGGCGGGGGAGCGGCCGTGGTCTCCGCGGTCGCCGACCGGCGCCCGCAACGGATCGTCGCCCACGCCGCCACCCGGGACGCGGCCGAACTCGTCGGCCGCGACCTCACCGAGCACGGCTACCGGGTCGAGTGCTCCCTGCTGCAGTCCCTCGAACTCGACACGCGCGCGTGGACGGAGAAGGAGCGGAGCGTGGTGTTCCTGCTCAGCGGTGTACTGCCCGAACGTGCCCCGTGATCAGGTTGTCGTACCGCGCGCGGTAGGCTGGCCGATCGTCGCACCGCACCGGGTGGTCCGGAAATTCGTTCGTCAATGTCCGTTTCAACCTCCGGAAAACCCACCCGTTTCGGGACGGGTGTGGTACGGCGGAACCGGAGGGCGCGCAACGTGGCGCAGTCCACAGCGGACTGTCGCGGATCACGCTGTCGCGGCGGCCGGACGACCGCGAGAATGCCACTCAATGGCTTTGTCGCCTTTTCCGGACGGGTTGTTCGTGCCGCAGGGCGCGGACGCTCGTTCTTCACCACGGGGCGGTCGGTGCGCCGTTCCGGGTGAGCTGGTCGTAGGAGCACGAAACCGATGGGCGAGGGGTACGCATGACCGACACCGGCCAGGTCCCGGGCGAGGGGCTGCCGGAGAGCGCAGGCATGGTGGAGCAGCCGGGCGTCGCCGCGCACGGTGCGTACGCCTACCTCTCCGAGTCTCCCGCCGAGGACGAAGACCTGCTGCTGCCCGGCTCGCACGGCGCGTGGGGCAACGAGGTGCCCCCGCCCGCCCCGGAGCCGGTCGTCGAGGCCGTCCACGAGCCGGGGCCGCACGAGACCTCCGGCCGTGACAGCGGCTCGGTCGACCTCACGGGCGTACGGCACCCCGACCCCGTGGGCCCCGCGGTGCCCGCCGCGCCGACGCCCCCGCGACGGCCGCTGCACCTCGGGCCACCGATCCCGGACGCCTCCGCGAGCCCGGTCCGCTCCCTGGCCGACCGCGGCCCCGCGGGCGCGCCGGTCCGGCATCCCGTACCGCCCACGTCCGGACCCGAGTACCTCGACGTCCCCCCGCTGCGCGAGATGGCCCCGCAGGGCGCCGCTCCCTGGGGAGCCCAGGCCGCCGCGGCGACCCCGGCAGCCCCGGCGGCCCCGCCGGTCGGCGCGGGGACGACGACTGCGGAAACGGCTGCTCCGGACCCGGAGCCTGCCACCGCGGCCCAGGCCACGTTGGCCCGCCTCACGGCCGAGGCGGGCGGACCGGGACCGATGGACGGTCAGGCACCGGATGCCGGGACCGCGCCCGGCGGTGCGGTCGAGGAGGCGTACGCCCCGGAGGATGAGCAGGCGCCGGCCGGCGCTCCCCTCGGCCCGGTGGACGGTCAGGCGCCCGAGGACGGGGTCGAGCCCGGTGGTGCGGCGGAGGCCGCGCCTGCCGCCGAGGCCGGGCGGATGTCCGGGGCGGACGAAGCCGCTCCGAGCGGGCAGGCGCCGGATGCCGGGGTCGTGCCTGACGGTGGCGTCGAGGCGACGTATGCCCCGGAGGGCGTCCAGGGCCCGGCGGACGGCCAGGTGTCCGAGGCCGGCGAGCAGGTGCCCGAGACCGGGCACGCGCCCGGTGGTGAGGGCGCTGCCGCCCCTGCCGAGGAGCCCGCCGAGGTCGTGGACCCGGACGAGCCCGCCCACGCCGTGCCGGTCGCGGAGGCGGAGCCGCAGCCCGGGGCCGGCCACGAGGGCGTGTCCACGGAGCAGGGCCCGGACGGAACCGCTCCGGAGGCCGCGGAGGCCCCGGCAGCCGCTCCGATCCCCGAGGCGGGCCGCACGGACGCCGCCGAGGCACCCGACGTCGCCCAGGAACCGACTGGGGCCGAGACCGCGGCCGCGCCTGAGGTCGCGGCCGTGCCGGAGGCCGCGGAGGTCCCGGAGGCCGCAGCCGTGCCGGAGACCGCGGACGACGCCGCGCAGCCGCCGGCTCCGGTCGCCGTGCCTCCCGCCGGCGCCCAGGCGGCGGAGCAGCCGCACCCCGAGGCCCCGGAGACCGGCCTCCGGGACACAGCCCCCGCCGCTCACATCGCGGACCCCGCCGTCCACGATCCGAACACACCTGAGCCCGTCGGCGACGCGGCCCCCGAACCGTCCGACCCCCAGCCCCGGCCGGCCGAACCCGAAGCGATCACCCCCGGCATCCCGCTGCAGCCCCAACCCGGCCAGCTCCTCGGAGAGTTCGTGCCGGTCGAGGGCTCGGTGCCCACCACCCCGCACCTGGCCCCGACCCCGCAGGAACCCACCGCCACGGTTCCCGCGCCCCGCGACGGCGACGCCGCCGCCGTACCCGGCGAGGAGCCCGGCCCCGAGGCCCAGGACGCCGACCAGGAACAGAAGCCCGCCGGCCCGCCCGCGCCCGCCTACGACGACGCCGAGCGCGAGGCCGTGCTCAAGGTGATCCGCGAACGCCGCGACATCCGCAACGGCTTCCGCAGCGACCCCATCCCGCACGAGGTGCTGCTCCGCGTCCTGGAGGCGGCCCACACGGCACCCTCCGTGGGCCACTCGCAGCCCTGGGACTTCGTGGTCATCCGCTCCGCCGAGACCCGGCGCGCGATGCACGAGCTGGTCATGCGTCAGCGCGAGGCGTACGCCAAGTCGCTGCCCAAGGGCCGGGCGAAGCAGTTCAAGGAAATGAAGATCGAGGCCATCCTCGACACCCCGGTGAACATCGTCGTCACCGCCGACCCCACCCGCGGCGGCCGGCACACCCTGGGCCGCCACACCCAGCCGCAGATGGCGCCGTATTCCTCCGCGCTCGCCGTCGAGAACCTCTGGCTCGCCGCCCGCGCCGAGGGCCTGGGCGTCGGCTGGGTGAGCTTCTTCGACGAGCGCGAGATGGTCCGCGCCCTCGGCCTGCCCGAGCACCTGGAGGCCGTCGCCTACCTGTGCGTGGGGTACGTCGACGAGTTCCCGGAGGAGCCCGAACTGGTGCAGGCCGGCTGGTCCAAGCGCCGCCCGCTGTCCTGGGTCGTCCACGAGGAGACGTACGGCCGCCGCGCGCTGCCCGGCGAGGATCCGCACGACCTGCTCGCCGAGACCGTCGCCCAGATCCGCCCGCTGGACGCCAAGGCGCTCGGCGAGGCCTGGGAGCGGCAGAAGCGCATGACCAAGCCGGCCGGCGCACTCGGCATGCTGGAGATCATCTCCGCGCAGCTGTCCGGGCTGTCCCGCCAGTGCCCGCCGCCGGTCCCGGAGCCCGCGGCCGTCGCGGTCTTCGCCGGCGACCACGGCGTGCACGCCCAGGGCGTCACCCCCTGGCCGCAGGAGGTCACCGCCCAGATGGTGGCCAACTTCCTCGGCGGGGGAGCGGTCTGCAACGCCTTCGCGAACCAGGTGGGCGCCGAGGTCTGCGTGGTCGACGTGGGCGTCGCCGCCGACCTCCCCGCCACCACCGGCCTGCTGCCCCGCAAGGTCCGCGCGGGCACGTCCGACATGACCACCGGCCCCGCGATGACCCGCGAGGAGGCCAAGAAGGCCATCGAGGTCGGCATCGAGACCGCCCGCGACCTGGTCGCGGCCGGCAACAAGGCCCTGCTCACCGGTGAGATGGGCATCGCCAACACCACGGCGTCCGCCGCGCTCATCTCGGTGTTCACCGGCGCCGACCCGGCCGAGGTGACCGGCCGGGGCACGGGCATCAACGACGAGACGCTGGTCCGCAAGACCGACGTGGTCCGCCGCGCCCTGGAACTGCACCGGCCGGACCCGGCCGACCCCATCGGTGTCCTGGCCGCGGTCGGCGGCTTCGAGCACGCGGCCATGGTCGGCCTGCTCCTGGGCGGCGCCTCCCTGCGGACGCCGGTGATCCTGGACGGCGTCAGCGCGGGCGCCGCCGCACTGGTCGCCCGCGCGATCGCGCCCGAGGTCCTGGCGGCCTGCATCGCGGGCCACCGCAGCGCCGAGCCCGGGCACGTCGCCGCGCTCAACAAGCTCGGCCTGCGCCCCCTGGTCGACCTCGACCTGTGCCTGGGCGAGGGAACGGGCGCGCTGCTCGCCCTGCCCCTGGTGCAGAGCACGGCGCGAGCGATGCACGAGGTGGCGACGTTCGACTCGGCGGGCGTCACCGAGAAGTA
>NZ_JUJA01000008.1:21054-25201 GCF_001906585.1 Streptomyces kebangsaanensis
CCGTACGCTGGACCCACGTCTAAAATCCGCACGTCAGGGCTGCTCCAGAGCCGTAGCGCCCCGTTCGTACCGCCTGGACCACCCGGACGAGGAGCCGTACCCCACATGGCTGAACACCCCGCCTACCCCGTAGGCCTCCGCCTGGCCGGCCGCCGCGTGGTCGTCCTCGGCGGCGGCCAGGTCGCCCAGCGCCGCCTCCCGGCGCTCATCGCGGCCGGCGCGGACATCGTCCTCGTCTCGCCCGAGGCGACCGCCTCCGTCGAGGCCATGGCGGACGCGGGCGAGATCACCTGGCAGCGGCGCCGGTACGAGGACGGCGACCTCGCGGACGCCTGGTACGCCCTGATCGCCACCAGCGACCACGACGCCAACACCCGCGCCTCCGCGGAGGCGGAGCGCCACCGCGTGTGGTGCGTACGCTCCGACGACGCCGACGCGGCGACCGCCTGGACCCCGGCCACCGGCCACAGCGCGGGCGTCACGGTCGCCGTGCTCACCACCAGCGCGCGCGGGCGCGACCCCCGGCACACCGCCGCCATCCGCGACGCGGTGGTCGAGGGCCTGCGCGACGGCACGCTCGTCGCCCCGCACCACCGCACCCGCACCCCGGGCGTGGCCCTCGTCGGCGGCGGCCCCGGCGACCCGGACCTGATCACGGTCCGCGGCCGCCGGCTGCTCGCCGAGGCCGACGTCGTCATAGCCGACCGCCTCGGCCCGCGCGACCTGCTCGCCGAACTCCCGCCGCACGTCGAGGTGATCGACGCGGCCAAGATCCCCTACGGCCGTTTCATGGCCCAGGAGGCCATCAACAACGCCCTCCTCGAGCACGCCAAGCAGGGCAAGTCGGTGGTCCGGCTCAAGGGCGGCGACCCGTACGTCTTCGGCCGGGGCATGGAGGAGGTCCAGGCGCTCGCCGAGGCCGGAGTGCCGTGCACGGTCGTCCCCGGCATCTCCAGTTCCATCTCCGTCCCCGGCGCGGCCGGCATCCCGGTCACCCACCGCGGGGTCGCCCACGAGTTCACCGTGGTCAGCGGGCACGTCGCCCCCGACGACGAGCGCTCCCTGGTCGACTGGGCGTCGCTGGCCAGGCTCACCGGCACCCTCGTGGTCCTCATGGGCGTCGACAAGATCGGGAGGATCGCCGAGACGCTCGTCGCCCACGGCAAGTCCCCCGACACCCCGGTCGCCCTGGTCCAGGAGGGCACGACCGCCGCCCAGCGCCGCGTGGACGCCACCCTCGCGACCGTCGCGGAGACCGTCCGCGCCCAGGACGTCAAGCCGCCGGCCGTCATCGTCATCGGCGAGGTCGTCACGGTCGGCCCGGGAATCTGAGGAGCAACCACCCCGTGGCCGATCCCATCACCGTCGAGGACCCCGACGACCCGCGCCTGGCCGACTACACGGGCCTGACCGACGTCGAGCTGCGCCGCAGGCGCGAACCCGCCGAGGGCCTGTTCATCGCCGAGGGCGAGAAGGTCATCCGCCGGGCCAGGGACGCCGGGTACGAGATGCGTTCGATGCTGCTGTCCGCGAAGTGGGTCGACGTCATGCGGGACGTCATCGACGAACTCCCCGCACCCGTCTACGCCGTCAGCCCCGAACTCGCCGAACGGGTCACCGGCTACCACGTGCACCGCGGCGCGCTCGCCTCCATGCGGCGCAAGCCGCTGCCCACGGCGGCCGACCTGCTGCGGACGGCCCGCCGGGTCGCGGTCATGGAGTCCGTCAACGACCACACCAACATCGGCGCCATCTTCCGCTCCGCCGCCGCCCTCGGCATGGACGCGGTCCTGCTCTCCCCGGACTGCGCCGACCCGCTCTACCGCCGCAGCGTCAAGGTCTCCATGGGCGCGGTCTTCTCCGTGCCGTACGCCCGTCTCGACACCTGGCCGGGGGACCTGAAGACGGTCAGCGAGGCCGGCTTCACCCTGCTCGCCCTCACCCCGGACGAGAGGGCCGCGTCCCTGGACGAGGCCGCCCCGCACCGCATGGACCGGGTCGCCCTGATGCTCGGCGCGGAGGGAGCCGGCCTGTCCGCCCGGGCCCTGACGGCCGCCGACGCATGGGTCCGCATCCCCATGTCCCACGGCGTCGACTCCCTCAACGTGGGCGCGGCAGCCGCGGTCGCCTTCTACGCGGTGGCGACGGGCCGCCCCCGGCCTTAGGGCGTGTTTCGAAAATCCGCCTGCCCCGCGGCGTCTGGTACGGCGCCTCGCCGCGTTGTCGGGATCGCCCGCGTACGCCCAGTACGCGGGCGACCCTCCGCCTTGCGATGCACCGCACCAGACGCCGCGGCGCCCGCCCTCCGGGCGGACGGCGCTCCTTTCGAAACACGCCCTAGCACGGCTCAGGGCGCGTGCACGCGCGCGTGGTCCTGCGACGCCCGCACGCCGTGGCCGTCGCCGCCCAGTCCGCGGGCCGGTCCCTGGCAGCCCTGGGCCGCCGCGATGCCGAGGGCGACCAGCAGCGTCACCACCACGAACACGAAGAGACGCTGCCGCAGCAGACGCGGGTTGGCGGGGCGCCGGCCGGTCGACGTGGAACGCGGACCGGTCCGCCCGGTGCCGCTCCGGGAGGCGGGACGGCCGCCGCCCCGCGAGGTCGGCGTCGGGCGCGAGGCACCCGTACGGGAGGGGCCCCCGCCCCGTCCGCCCCGGGGCGTGCCGCCCCGCGACGGAGGAACGGTGCCCCGGGGCACCGGGGTGCCGGGCGAGGAACCCACCGGGCGCCGCCGGCCCCGCGGGCGCTCGGCGTAGCCGGCACGCTGCCGGCCCGGGTAGGTGTCGGCCGGGGAGCCGGTCGGCCGGTCCGGTTCGGCGGCGCGAGGCGCGGGCGGCCGCACGTCGCCCAGGTCCTGCGCCTCACGTGTCGCGATCTCCTTCAGCCGCAGCGACAGCTGCAGCGTGCTCGGCCGCTCCTCGGGGTCCTTCGCCAGACACGCCCGCACCAGCGGAGCCAGCGCGTCCGGCACGCCGTGCAGCTGGGCCTCCTCGTGCACCACGCGGTACAGCATCACCTCCGAACTGCCCTGCCCGAACGGAGAGTCTCCCGTCGACGCGTACGCCAGCGTCGCCCCCAGCGAGAACACGTCGGTCGCCGGAGTGACGGCCGCTCCGCGCACCTGCTCCGGGGCGAGGAACCCGGGCGAGCCGACCGCCGTGCCGACGTGCGTGAGCGTCGAGGAACCGGTCGCCCAGGCGATGCCGAAGTCGATGATCCGCGGCCCCTTCGGGGACAGCAGGATGTTGGACGGCTTGAGGTCCCGGTGCACCACCCCGGCCTCGTGCACGGCGACCAGGCCCTCGGACAGCGCGGCCCCGATCGCCGCCACCTCCGCGGCGCAGAGCCCACCCTCCTCGGCCACCTTGTCGTGCAGGGAGGGCCCGGGCACGTACTGCGTCGCGAACCACGGCCGGTCCGCCTCCAGGTCCGCCGCCACCAGCCGTGCCGTGCAGCCGCCCCGGATCCGCCGCGCCGCCGAGACCTCGCGCGCGAACCGCGAGCGGAACTCCTGGTCCTCCGCCAGATCCGGCCGGATGACCTTCAGCGCGACGCGCTGGCCCTTCCGGTCGGAGCCCAGGTAGACCACGCCCATCCCGCCCGCGCCGAGCCGTCGGTGAAGCCTGAACGAGCCGACGACGCGCGGGTCCTCGCGCCTCAGGCGCATCATCGCCATGTTCATCCCCGCTGCCCGGTCCCTGTGACGAGCCACAGCTTACGTACCCGGGGCGGTTCCCGCGCAGAGGCCGCGCCCTCTCGACCGATCGATTGTCGGTGCCGGGCAGGGGAAGTGAGGGGTGGTCAAGATGCCTGCGGAAAGGCCGTCTTGGGGTTGACAACAGCCTCAACAACCGGTCTCCGAAAGGAGGTTGACCGTTCGAACGACCGCCGTCCGGGCCGGTGGCGAGCGAGACGCACCGAAGGGGTGAGTCCGAGTTGCGCCGGGTTGCCGTGGAAGTGAGGGAAGTCACGTACAGAGGTCGCGGCGGGAGCCCCTCCGGGAAGACCCCGAGAGCCGGACCCGCGTCTCCACCCAGGGGAGTACTCCCCGGGGCGGGGCTCATCCTCCGGGAGGCCTCCCGATCGGTACGAGGGCATGACGACCCGGACCCGCCGCGCGCCTAGATTTGAGGTCGAGCGGCGGGTG
>NZ_JUJA01000008.1:25225-32110 GCF_001906585.1 Streptomyces kebangsaanensis
CCCGCCGCCGCCGACGACAACCGAGACGGCCGGGAGAGGGACCATGGCCCTGACGGCAGCGCGGACACTGCTCCGCACCCGGGGACGCGCCGCGCGCCCCCGCCGTACGGGCCGCCGCCACCCCCTGGTGGCGACGCTGATGGCCCTTCCCCTGGCGGCCCTGCTCCTGCTCGTCTTCGACGGCTGGGACACAGTGGCCGCACAGGCGTCGTCCGTGGGTGCGGTGCTGGGGCGCTGAGCGGCGACCCCAGGCCCGGAAGAGCGGTCCGGGCGGGGACACCCATCCAGGAAACCCCGTGGGGACGGGGGTGCGGCGGACGGCAGAATGCCGGCGCAGCTGGGGAGCTGCGCCGGCATTGTCCGTAGCCGACCCGGTTGACATGGCTGCGGGCAGTCGTGCCGCCGGGGCGGCACGGGGGGCGCGGCGGCACTCCCTGAACACCAGCACCGGGCACCGTTCGGCCCACAGTCGGCTCACCCCGTACGCTCAAGGCCGGCGCCCCACCCAGGAAGCCCCGTGACAGACCTCGTACCCGAGCTGGCCGGCAGAGCAGAAGCCGAGGCCCACCGCGACACGAACCCCTGCCCCTGCGGAGCACCCGTCACCCTCGCCGACCGCCCCGACGCCACCGTGGTCCGCCACGCGAGCACCGTCGCGAAGGCCCACGCCCCCCACACCGACGCCACCGGCCTCGCCCTCCGCCTCACCACGGCCGCGCACCTCCCCGGCATCCTGCTGCCCCCGCTCACCAAGAGCCCCGAAGCCCTCCACGACCGTCTCGTGACCTTCTGGCCGTACGGCACCCCGGTGGACCCGGACACCCCCGACGCCGCCCCCTGGGAGGCCGCCGCCACCCTGCTGGCCCGCCTCCACAACAGCCCCGCCCCACCGGCCCTGCCCCTCATGCGCGGCCCCGCCAAGGCCGCCCGGGCCGTCGTCCGCCTGCGCGACACGGCGCCCGGCCACCTCGCCGCGCGCGCCGTCCTGCGCGCCTGGGCGGGTCTCCCGGCCTGGGCCCGTGCCGAGGCCCCCATGCCGGACGGCCGGACCCTCTGCCACGGCGACCTCCACCTCGGCCAGCTCGTCCGCCACCCCGCCCCGGACGGCCCCTGGCTGCTCATCGACGTCGACGACCTCGGCACCGGCGTTCCCGCCTGGGACCTGGGCCGCCCCGCGGCCTGGTACGCCTGCGGACTGCTCCCGCCCGACGAGTGGACCCGTTTCCTGACCGCGTACCGCACGGCCGGCGGCCCGGCCGTCCCCACGGACGGCGACCCCTGGCCCGCCCTGGACGTCCCGGCCCGCGCCCTCACCGTCCAGACCGCCGCGCTGGCAGTCGTCAGGGCGACCGAGGCGGGTCGCCCGCTCGACGAGGTCGAACAGGCCGTGGTCGACGCCTGCGACCGAATGGGCGGGCTCCCGCCGGAGTTGGCCGGCGATGTGCCGAAGGGGCCGACGGCATAGGGTGCAACCGACCGTGACGGGACGGAGTCCGTCCCTGTGAGGCCCGAAGCAGTACCGACCGGCGAGGAGTTGAGCCGACGATGCAGTGTCCGAAGTGCCATGCGCCGATGCACACCTACAACCGCAACGGCGTTCAGATCGAGCAGTGCAGTGGCTGCCGCGGCATCTTCCTCGACTACGGCGAGCTGGAGGCACTGACCCGCCTGGAGGCCCAGTGGACCCAGCCGGCGCCGCCGCCCCCGCCCGCCCCGCAGGGCTATCCCGCGCAGGCCTACCCGGCCCCGCCGGCCCCCGCCTGGGGCGCCCCGCACGGCGGCCACGGGCACTACGGCCACCAGCGGCACAGGAGCTTCGGCCGCATGCTGTTCTCCAGCTGAGTCCATGAGGAAGCCCCCGGCCGCACGAGACGGCCGGGGGCTTCCTGGTGTGTGGACGATACTGGGATTGAACCAGTGACCTCTTCCGTGTCAGGGAAGCGCTCTCCCGCTGAGCTAATCGTCCTCGGGGCCACGATCGCGCTCCGGAGCGGATCATGGGCACTGCGTGCGCGATACTGGGATTGAACCAGTGACCTCTTCCGTGTCAGGGAAGCGCTCTCCCGCTGAGCTAATCGCGCGGGTGGATCTTCGAGTGGATCCAGTGGACGATACTGGGATTGAACCAGTGACCTCTTCCGTGTCAGGGAAGCGCTCTCCCGCTGAGCTAATCGTCCTTGGAGGTGGAGACGGGATTTGAACCCGTGTAGACGGCTTTGCAGGCCGTTGCCTCGCCTCTCGGCCACTCCACCAGGAGTGGAGGGGACCGGGAGATCCCCTCTTCCCTCGAGCGGACGACGAGGTTCGAACTCGCGACCTCAACCTTGGCAAGGTTGCGCTCTACCAACTGAGCTACGTCCGCCTGTCGTTTCGGTCCGCTCACGCGGCCCGGCGACGTGTTGAACTCTAGCGGATTCCGGGGCCAGTACAAAAACGCGTTTGCGCAGCGTGCTGCGCTGCGCCCACTCCGCGACCTGCTCAGGCGCCCGGAACGGCACGCCCGGACCCGGCGAGCCGGGCCCGCCCTACACTTCTCGACGTGCTCGACCTCGCTCCTCTCGCCCGGTTCGGCGACCGTGTCGCCACCGGCCTGGCCGACGTCACCGGCGACCCCGCGGCCCTGGACTCCACCGGCTTCTGGGCCGTCGCCGCCGACTACGAGGGCCGTCTGACCTGCGCCCGCTTCCGTGACGTGCGGCACGAACCCGTGCCGGCCCCCGCGCCCGGCGCCTGGCGGGGTCCGGCCGCCGGCGACTGGACGTCCTCCCTCGACCGCGCCGCGTACACGGCGGGCGTACGCCGCGTCCGCGAGCACATCGCGACCGGCGAGGTCTACCAGGTGAACCTCTGCCGCGTGCTCTCCGCGCCCGTGACGCCCGACGCCGACGTGGACGCCCTGACCGCCGTACTGGCCCGCGGCAACCCGGCGCCGTATGCCGGAACGATTCGCCTGCCCGGGTACGGAGTGGAGATCGCCACCGCGTCCCCCGAGCTCTTCCTGCGCCGCGACGGCCGGATCGTCGAGTCCGGCCCGATCAAGGGCACCGCCCGCACCGAGGCGGAGCTGCTGGAGAAGGACTACGCCGAGAACGTGATGATCGTGGACCTGGTCCGCAACGACATCGGGCGTGTCTGCGCCACCGGCAGCGTCACCGTGCCCGACCTGTGCGCCGTCGAGAAGCACCCCGGCCTGGTCCACCTGGTCTCCACGGTCCGCGGCGAGCTGCGCGAGGACGTCGGCTGGCCGGAGCTGCTCGACGCCGCCTTCCCGGCCGGCTCGATCACCGGCGCCCCCAAGTCCAGCGCCCTGCGGATCATCGACGCCCTGGAGACCGCGCCCCGCGGCCCCTACTGCGGCGGCATCGGCTGGGTCGACGCCGACCGCGGGGTGGGCGAGCTGGCCGTCGGCATCCGCACCTTCTGGATCGACCGCGCCGGCCGGGGGTCCCCCCTGTGCGAAGAGCCCGGGGGAGGAACGGCCGTCCTGTGCTTCGGCGCCGGCGCCGGCATCACCTGGGACTCCGACCCCGAGGGGGAGTGGCGGGAGACCGAACTGAAGGCGGCCCGGCTGCTCGCAGTAGCGTCGGGGACGTACCAGGAAAGCTGAGAGGGACTGCGACAGTGCTGTGCCGGCCCGGGGGACACCCTCCGGACCCCGGCCGACGCGACGCACCCGGCACGGACATGCGAGGTAAGGAACCAGTGAAGATCTGGCTCGACGGCGGGCTGCGGGACATCGAGTCCGCGCGCGTCTCCGTTCTCGACCACGGACTGACCGTGGGCGACGGCATCTTCGAGACGGTGAAGGCGACCGGCGGGAAGACGTTCGCGCTCACCCGCCATCTGGACCGGCTCACCCGGTCCGCCCGCGGGCTCGGCCTGCCGGACCCCGACCACGACGAGGTCCGCCGCGCCTGCGCCGCCGTCCTCGAGGCCAACCCGATGCCGCTGGGCCGGCTGCGCATCACCTACACCGGCGGACACGGCCCCCTCGGCTCCGACCGCGGCGACCAGGGCCCGACCCTGGTGGTCGCCCTCGGTGAGACCACCCGCCGCCCCGACTCCACCGCCGTCGTCACGGTCCCCTGGACCCGCAACGAGCGCGGCGCGCTCACCGGTCTGAAGACCACCTCGTACGCCGAGAACGTCGTCGCCCTCGCCCGTGCCCACCAGCACGGCGCCACCGAGGCCCTGTTCGGCAACACCGTCGGCCGGCTCTGCGAGGGCACCGGTTCCAACGTCTTCGTCGTCCTCGACGGCGAGATCCACACCCCGCCGCTCGCCTCCGGCTGCCTCGCCGGCATCACGCGCGCGCTCGCCGTCGAGTGGACGGGCGCGAAGGAGACCGATCTGCCGCTGGACGTCCTGCGGCGGGCCGACGAGATCTTCCTCACCTCCACCCTGCGCGACATCCAGGCCGTCCACCGCGTCGACGACCGCGAACTGCCGGGCGCACCGGGCCCGGTGACGGCCAAGGCCATGCGCGTCTTCGAGGAGCGGTCCGGGGACGACCTGGATCCGTAGGAGCGGCACATATTCGGCTGACCCACGGCGCCGCAGCGGGTAGAACACCCCTGATGACCACGACCCTGCGGCCGACCGAGCCGCTTCAGCAGCACGCCGACGGGACCCGTTCACGCCGCTACCAGGTGTGCGTGAACAGCCGGCCCGTCGGCGGGATCCGCCTGACCACGCACCCCGTCTTCGGGCCGGCCGTCGCCCGCGTCCTCGACCTGCGCATCGACGAGCCGGACCGCCGGCGGNGCGGGGCCGCGGCACGGTGGCCGCGCTCGCCGCCGAGGAGGTGGCGCGCGGCTGGGGCTGCGAGCGGATCGAGGCCGCCGTGCCCGCCGACGCCGAGGCAGCGCTCCGGCTCGTCACGGCACTCGGCTACGTCGAGCGCAACCGCGGCATGGAGAAACAGCTCGGCACCACCGCACCCGGACTGCCCGTCGGCAGCCGGGGCAGGCCCATGACCGAGGCCGAGTACGGGCCGTGGCTCGAACGCGGCAAGGCCGCCTACGCCCGGAGCTGGATCGACCGCGGCGTACCCGCCGACCAGGCACGGGCCAAGTCGGAGGACGACCACGCCCGGCAGTTGCCCCAGGGGCCCGCGACCCCGGGCATGCTGCTCAGCGTCCTGGAGCACGAGGGCGCCCCGGTCGGCACACTGTGGTTGGCGATCACCGAGGACCGGGCCTTCGTCTACGACGTCGAGGCCGACGAGCGCTTCCGCGGCCGGGGCCACGGCCGCTCCCTGATGCTGCTGGCCGAGGCCCAGGCGGTGGCCGCGGGCAGACGCGTCCTGGGCCTGAACGTCTTCGCGGGCAACACCCCGGCCGAGCGACTGTACGAGTCGCTGGGCTACCGGCCGGTGCTCCACTCCTTCTACAAGGGACTGCTCTGACCGCTCAGGCACCCTGGGCCAGCAGACGGTCCACGATCTCCTCGACGCGCTCGCGCAGCCCCTCCTGGCTCTTGCCGCCGTCCAGGCACTCGCCCCCGACGACGTACGTCGGCGTGCCGGTGACGCCGATCGCCTTGCCCTCGGCCTGGTCGGCGTCGACGATCAGGATGTGCCGGCCGTCGATCAGCGCGGTGTCGAACTCCTCGGCGTCCAGACCCAGCTCACGGGCCACCTCGACCAGGACGGACTCGCCCCCGCGGTCCAGCTCCTCGACCCGGGCGAGCACCGCCTCCACGTACGGCCACAGCCGCCCCTGCTCGGCGGCCTCCTCGGCGGCCTGCGCGGCGGCGAAGGCGTGCTTGTGCTTCTCCAGCGGGAAGTGCCGCAGCCGCAGCTCCAGCCGGTCGCCGTACCGGGCGCGCAGGGCCCGCAGATCCTCCAGCGCGGTACGGCAGTCGGGACACTGCAGCTCGCACCAGACGTCGAGAACGGCGGTGGACGCGGGGGAGGAGTCGCTCATGCGCCCAGTCTCCCAGGCCCCGGCACCCGCGGAGGAGGCGACCCGGAGATCTCCCTGATGTCCGCTCCGAACATGGCTTCCCGAGTGCCGGACGGTGCAGGATGGAAGGGACGAACCACCCCGACCGGTGAGCCCCGACCCGGTGAGTCCCGACTGGAGGACCGGATGATTGCCGAGACCGTCTGTTCCGCCGTTTCCGCGGCAGGCCTGGGCATCGCCGCGGTCACGGCCTACCGCAAACGCTTCCTCGCCGCGGCCCGTATCGCCGCCTACTCCCTCGTCCCCGTCGGCCTGGTGATGACCGGGATCGTCGGCTGGCTGGCCGACACGGCCTTCAGTCCGACCGCCTGGGCGGGCTTCGGCCTGCTCGGCGGCGCCTGGCTGCTCTTCCTGACGACCCGGGCGGTCGAGCGCCGCCGCGGCGGTACGCGGCAGGAGCGCGAGGAGGCGGCCCGTGCGACGGGCCGGGGCGCGGTGGCTCCGGCGGCGTCGGCGCCGTCCCTGGGCCCGGCCACCCGCCGGACCGGCCCTCCCGCCTCCCGCCCGGCGACAGGGTCCGGGGGCGAGGACGACTTCAGCGACATCGAGGCCATCCTCAAGAAGCACGGCATATGACGCTCGTTCTCCGGCCGTAAACGATCAAGGCTTGCGCCGAAGCGAAACGAAGATCACGGAAACCGGGAACTCCCGCACATTACGCGCGTGTTGATCGCGTCACGGGTGCCGGCTGCGTCATCATCGCCCCGAGATGGTGGACACGACACAGAGTGAGTCCGCGCCGCCGCAGGGCGAGCGGCGCGGCTGCCTCTTCGCCCTATCCCAGCCGCCGCTGATGATCTTCCTTGCGGTGATCGGGTGTCTGCTGCTCATGGCTTCGTTGCACGACCTGCTGTTGCTGTGAGCCGTATCCGTGCGTCCTCGGCGCCACCCGCCGGGGACCACGACAACACCACCGGCC
>NZ_JUJA01000008.1:32153-34177 GCF_001906585.1 Streptomyces kebangsaanensis
CCCGCGGCCGGCCCGTCGCCCGGCCGTGGCGCTCAGCCCGTCGTCGCCTCCTTGCGGCGCGCACGGTAGGCGGCCACATGCAGACGGTTGCCGCACGTACGGCTGTCGCAGTACCGCCGCGAGCGGTTGCGGGAGAGATCGACGAAGGCACGCCGGCAGTCGGGAGCCTCACAGCGCCGCAGCCGTTCCCGCTCCCCGGCCACCACGAAGAACGCGAGCGCCATGCCGCCGTCGGCGGCCAGATGGTCGGCCACGGAGGCGCCGGGCGCGAAGTAATGGATGTGCCAGTCGTACCCGTCGTGATCCGTCAGCCGGGGTGTGGTGCCGGCGGCGGCGACCAGCTCGTTGATCATGCCCGCGGCCGTGCGGCAGTCCGGGGCCGCGAAGATTCCCGCGAACCGGCCGCGGATCCCGCGCACCGCCGAGAGATCGAACTCCGACAGCGCCCCGACATCGCTCATTCTGTGGTTGCCCACGAACTCCTCGAGTGCCGCGACGTCCGCCAGCCCGTCCGGCGCCGCATCGTCCTCCGGCGCGGTGTTCACCAGATCCACCACGGTGTCCAGCGCGCACCGGGTGTCGTGGGTGATCAGCACGTTTCGCTCCCTGGCCTGGGGATCGGGCACACGCCCGCCGATGCAGGCCGATGGTAGTGGCTCCGCGCGCACCCGAGCACCGATGGCGCCGCCGCGCCACGCGGGCACACCGGCATCAGGCCCCCTTCGGGGGAGGACCGGTGCCGGTGTGTCCTGTATGCGGTTGTCCTGGCCCGAGCCGTCTCCCCGAGTGGACGGCAACGGGCAGTCTGCGGGGCCTCGAGAGGCCTGTCGCTAACTTTCCGCGAGAATGTGCGAGAGCTCCTGATCCAGGTCGAAGTGCCGGTGTTCCGTGCCGGGGGGCACGGCCGCGTCCGTCCGCTTCAGGAAGGACTCCAGGGCCCGCGCCGGGGCCTCGAGCAGGGCCTCGCCCTCCGGAGAGCTCAGGGCGATGCACACGACGCCCTGCCCGTGGCTGCGCGACGGCCAGACTCGGACGTCGCCGGTGCCGGTGGGACGATGAAGCCCCTCGGCGAGGAGGTCGCGGGCGAACACCCACTCGACGGTCTCCTCGGCTCCGGTGTGGAAGGTGGCGTGCACGGCGTAGGGGTCGGCCGTGTCGTACCGCAGGCCTGCGGGGACAGGCAGGGATGACTCGCTCGACACAACGAGGCGCAGGTGCAGCTCGCAGCTGACCGTGGTGTTCATAAGCGCCAGGGCCTTTCGCTCAGTGTGCGCTCGGGGATTCGCACGTCGGCGAAATCGACATGCCACCTACGGTGTCGTTGTAAACCCCTCTGAGGGTTTTGCCTGGCTTTACGTAACTCTTCCGGCCGAGAACCAGTTCGCGCGGTACGTCCAATCCGGTGACTGGTTTCTCTCGGGTAGTGTTCAACCATATGAATACGGGCAGTGGCGAGCCGGATGAGGCGGCTGTGACGCCGGATCCGGCGAAGACCGAGGCCGAGACCGACCGGGCGCGGGACCGGCGAGGACTCGGGTCGCGGGCCCCCGCGTTCGTCCGGTCACGCCGTGTGCTGCACCTGAGCTGGCAGGCCGGGATCTTCGTCGTCGGCCTCGCGGTCGTGATCGCCGGGGTCGTCATGCTCGTGTTCCCCGGACCGGGCTGGGTCGTGATCTTCGGCGGCATGGCGATCTGGGCGACCGAGTTCGTGTGGGCCCAGCTCGTGCTGCGCTGGACCAAACGCAAGGTCACCGGGATGGCCCAGCGGGCTCTCGACCCCAGGGTGCGCAGGCGCAACGTCGTCCTGACCGTGATCGGCCTGGTGATCGCCGCGGTGCTGGCCGGGGTGTACGTCTGGAAGTTCGGCCTCGCGGCACCCTGGGACATCCCGCGCCGGTGATCGGGGCCGGTTCCGGTCGGCCGCCATCCCTGGCCTCGGGCACCCCTGACATGCGGTAATGTTCTCCCCGTGCCCGGGCGATTAGCTCAGTGGGAGAGCGCTTCGTTCACACCGAAGAGGTCAC
>NZ_JUJA01000090.1:0-11032 GCF_001906585.1 Streptomyces kebangsaanensis
CGGATCGACTTGTTGTTGTGGCTGACCAGGAAGACCGTGCCGGCCTCCTCGCGCAGCTCCCGGATGCGTGCCTCGGAGCGCATCTGGAACTTGCGGTCGCCGGTGGCCAGCGCCTCGTCGATCATGAGGACGTCGTGGTCCTTGGCGGCGGCGATGGAGAAGCGCAGTCGGGCCGCCATGCCGGAGGAGTACGTGCGCATCGGCAGCGTGATGAAGTCGCCCTTCTCGTTGATGCCGGAGAAGTCGACGATCTCCTGGTAGCGCGACTTGACCTCCTCGCGGGACATGCCCATGGCGAGTCCGCCGAGGTGGACGTTGCGCTCGCCGGTCAGGTCGTTCATCAGCGCCGCGTTCACGCCGAGGAGGGAAGGCTGGCCGTCGGTGTAGACCCTGCCTTTCTCTGCGGGCAGCAGGCCGGCGATGGCGCGCAGCAGGGTGGACTTGCCGGAGCCGTTGGAGCCGATCAAACCGATCGCCTCGCCCCGGTAGGCGGTGAAGGAGACGCCCTTGACGGCGTGCACCTTGCGCACGCCCCGCGCCGCGTCGTCGGAGCCGCGTCTGAGGATGCGGCCGAGCGCCGCGGTGGCACTGCCCCTGCCGGTCTTCGCGCCGTTGACGCGGTAGACGATGTGCAGCTCGTCCGCGATGACGGTGGGCACCCGCTGCCCGCCCTCGCGCGTGTCGTGATCACGGTCCCGCTCAGCCACGGCCGTACCTCTCCTCTGCCTTCCAGAAGTACACGAAACCGCCGACGAAGAAGATCACGGCCCAGCCCAGGGCGGCGGCCCAGACGTGCGGCGGCAGGTGCGAGGAGCCGTAGCTGTCGATCAGCGCGAAGCGCATCAGGTCCATGTAGACGGCGGCGGGGTTGTACTGCATCAGCCGGACGAACCACTCCGGCCGGCCGGCGAGCATGCCGTCGATGGAGAACATCACGCCCGACGCGTACATCCAGGTCCGCGTGACGAAGGGCATCAGCTGGGCGAGGTCGGGGGTCTTGGCGCCCATCCGGGCCATGACCAGCGCGAGACCGGTGTTGAAGAAGAACTGCAGCACCAGCGCCGGCACGATCAGCAGCCAGGACAGACCCGGATAGCTGCCGAAGACGATGACCACGGTGAAGAGCACGACCATCGAGAACAGCAGCTGCTGCAGCTGCTGCAGTGCGAAGGAGATCGGCAGGGAGGCGCGCGGGAAGTGCAGCGCGCGCACCAGCCCGAGGTTGCCGGAGATGGCGCGCACGCCGGCCATGACCGAGGTCTGGGTGAACGTGAACACGAACACGCCCGTCACCAGGAACGGGATGTACGTCTCCCGGTCCAGGCCGCGGGTGGCCTTGATGATGACGCCGAAGATGAAGTAGTACACGGCGGCGTTCAGCAGCGGGGTCACCACCTGCCAGAGCTGGCCGAGCTTGGCCTGGCTGTACTGGGCGGTCAGCTTCGCCCGGGAGAAGGCCAGGATGAAGTGGCGCCGCCCCCAGAGCCGGCGGACGTACTCCGTCAGCGGCGGCCGGGCCCCACTGACGGACAGCCCGTACTTGTCGGCGAGCTGGGCCGCCGTGAGGCCCTCGTCGGGCGACGGAGTCGTACCGAGGGCGACGCCGCCGTCATGCGTTGTCTCACTCACAAGTGGAAACTTTCGTCTTCGAGATGCGCACCCAGTGCGGATGTACGGGCAGGGCACGAGCACCGGCCGGACGGGCCGGACGCTCCCGGGGAACGAGCTTGTCAGATGACCGGTGGCCGGCCCAGTCGGGTGAGTCGCCACACCGTACGCCACCTCATGGGCCGGCGCGGACCGCACGGTGTGGTCCAGCCCTCCTTGAAGCCTCCGAACCAGGCCTTCAGGGCCGGGCGCGAGGGGCGGCGGGCGAGGGTGAGCAGCAGCCACACCCCCAGGTAGACCGGGACGAGGAGGGCCGGGAGGTTGCGGCGGGCGAGCCAGACGCGGTTGCGGGCGACCATGCGGTGGTAGACCGCGTGCCGCGAGGGCGCGGTCGTCGGGTGGTACAGCACCATGTCGGACCGGTAGTCGATCATCCAGCCCGCGTCGAGGGCCCGCCATGCCAGGTCGGTTTCCTCATGGGCGTAGAAGAACTCGTCCGGCAGACCGCCGACTTCCGCGAAGACCCGCGTGCGTACGGCGTTGGCGCCGCCGAGGAAGGTGGTCACCCGGGAGGAGCGCATCGGGTCCGAGGCGCGCAGCCGCGGCACGTGGCGGCGCTGGGTGACGCCGGTGTCCGGGTCGGCGATGCGGAAGCTGATGATGCCGAGCCGGTCGTCGTCCGCGAAGGCCCGGCGGCACAGCTCGGCGGTGTCGGTGCGGGCGAGCAGGCCGTCGTCGTCGAGGAACAGCAGGATGTCGACGTCGCCGCCGCCCGGGCCGAACGCCTCGATGCCGACGTTGCGGCCGCCGGGGATGCCGAGGTTCTCGGGCAGCTCGACGGTCCGTACGCCCTCGGGGACGTCCGGGACGGGCGAGCCGTTGCCGACGACCACGACCTGGACGGGGTCGCCGTCCTGCTCGGCGACCGAGTCGAGCAGGGCCCGCAGCTCCTCGGGGCGGTTGCCCATGGTGATGACGACGGCGCCGACCTTGAGCGGAGGGTTCGAAGAGGTCATGGCACTCACCTCAACCTGCTGGAGGCGAGGATGGACACCAGGTGCAGCACGGTCTGCAGCAGTGCGATGCCGGCGAGCACGGCCGTGCCGAGCCGGGTGAAGAACAGGTCGCCCCTGCTCGCGTCCAGGATCGCGAGGACCAGGATCAGCAGGGACGCCTCGATCCCGAGGATCAGCCGGTGGAACTTGAGCGCCGCGGCGGCCCGGCGGGCCAGCGCCATGCCGGAGGAGCGCGGCTCGGACGCGGCCTCCTCGACCGGCGGCAGTCCGCCTTGGTGGCGGGCGACGCCGACGAGGTCGGTCTCCGCCTTGATCAGGATCGCGCCGAGGGCGGCCAGGGTGCCGAGGAAGGCCCAGAGCCAGTCGATCCGTCCGGGCCCCCACAGGTCGGCGGCGCGCAGGCCGAGCCCGACCAGGACCGCGGCGTCGGTGAGGTAGGCCCCGACCCGGTCCAGGTAGACCCCGCCGAGCGAGAACTGC
The DNA here is from genome assembly GCF_001906585.1 of Streptomyces kebangsaanensis. Lineage (GTDB taxonomy): Bacteria > Actinomycetota > Actinomycetes > Streptomycetales > Streptomycetaceae > Streptomyces > Streptomyces kebangsaanensis. The sequence goes on from NZ_JUJA01000090.1 coordinate 3,105, forward strand.
TGCTTCCAGCGGGCGACCTCACCGTCGACACAGTCCAGCAGCAGGTACAGCTGGACCATCACCACACCGAGCACCGCGCCCGCGATCCCGGGCACCAGCAGAGCGGGGGCCGCCAGGACGCCGAAGACGGTCATCAGATAGGTGAGCTGGTTGGGCGTGATCCTGGTGCCCACCAGGTAACGGTCGACCCGCAGGGACACCTCCCGCATGTAGAGGCGGCCCGCCCAGTGCTCACCACTGCGCCGGTCCTTCACCCCCTCGGGGTGCACGACCGGTCGTAGTTCAGCTACCGATGGTCTTGACATAGTCGAGGTAGTGGCCCTTGATCTGGTCGGACGTGAGGTCGAGGTGCTCGAGGATCGTGTAGCGGCCGGGCCGGGTCTCCGGGGCGAACTCCACGACCCGGACGAACTCGTCCACCGTGAAGCCGATGTCCTCGGGCAGCACCGGCAGCCCGTGCCGACGCAGCACCTCGGCCATGCCGGCCGACTCCTCATGGGCCCCGCGCAGGTACATCGCGAAGGCCGCGCCCAGCCCGCACTGCTCGCCGTGGCTCGCGGCCCGCTTGGGGAACAGCAGGTCGAAGCCGTGGTTGATCTCGTGGCAGGCGCCGGAGGCGGGCCGCGAGTCGCCCGAGATCGACATGGCGACACCGGTGAGGACCAGGGCCTCGGCGAGCACCTGCAGGAAGCCGTTGTCGCCGATGCCGCCCGGGTGCCGCAGCACGGCCTCGCCCGCCTGGCGGGCCATGGCCGCGGCCAGACCGTCGATCTTCTCGCCGTTGACGCGGTGGGACAGCTCCCAGTCCGCGACCGCGGAGATGTTCGAGACGGCGTCGCCGATGCCGGAGCGCACGAAGCGTGCCGGGGCGTCACGGATCACGTCCAGGTCGATGAGGACGGCGATCGGGTTCGGTACGCCGTACGAGCCGCGGCCCGCGTCGTTGTCGAGGGTGGCGACCGGAGAGCACAGGCCGTCGTGCGAGAGGTTCGTCGGCACGGCGACCAGGGGCAGGCCGACGCGGGCCGCGGCGAACTTGGCACAGTCGATGATCTTGCCGCCGCCCAGGCCCACGACCGCGTCGTAGCGGCCGGCCTTCATCTCGCCGGCCAGCCGGACGGCGTCGTCGAGGGTGCCGCCGCCCACCTCGTACCAGGTGGCGCCGGGCAGCGAGGGGGCGATCCGCTCGCGCAGCCGGGCACCGGAGCCGCCGCTGACCGCGACGGCCAGCCGGCCGGAGTGCGAGATGCGCTCGTCGGCGAGCACTCCGGCCAGGTCGTCGAGGGCGCCGGAGCGGATTTCGACGACGACCGGCGACGGGATGAGCCGGGTCAGTACAGGCACGCGATCTCACGTCCCTTGGCGAGATCGTCGTGATTGTCGATCTCGACCCACTTGACGTCGCCGATCGGCGCGACGTCGATCCTGAAGCCGCGGTCGACGAGCTCCTGGTAGCCGTCCTCGTAGTACAGCTGCGGGTCCCGCTCGAAGGTGACCTTCAGCGCGTCGGCCAGCTCGGGGGCGGCGTCGCCCTCGATCAGGGTGACGCCGATGTACTCGCCGGTGGCCTCGGCCGGGTCCATCAACTTGGTGATCCGCCGCACGCCCTTGTCGGAGTCGGCGACGACCTTCATCTCCTCGTCGGCCAGCGACTTCACGGTGTCCAGGGCGAGGATGATCCTCCTGCCGTCGCCGCGGGCGGCGAGCAGGGTCTTCTCGACGGAGACCGGGTGGACGGTGTCGCCGTTGGCGAGGATCACGCCGTCCTTGAGGGCATCACGTCCGCACCACAGGGAGTAGGCGTTGTTCCACTCCTCGGCCTTGTCGTTGTCGATCAGGGTGAGCTTCAGGCCGTACTTGCGCTCCAGGGCCGCCTTGCGCTCGTACACGGCCTCCTTGCGGTAGCCGACGATGATCCCCGCCTCGGTCAGGCCTATCTCGGCGAAGTTGCCGAGCGTCAGGTCCAGGACCGTCGGGCCGTCCTCCGCGCCCTCGGGCCCCACCGGCACCAGCGCCTTGGGCAGGGTGTCGGTGTAGGGGCGCAGACGCCGTCCGGCGCCGGCCGCCAGCACGAGGCCGATCATGCGGGTTCTCCTTCATCGTGTACGGCGGGCGCGCCTCTCAGGTGAGAGGCCACCCAGAAGCGGATGCTCTCGGCGAGCACCACCAGGGCGACGGCCACGGCGAGGGCCGTGAGCGCGACCTTGAACTGTGCGGCGGAGAGCAGGGCGGCCAGCACGGCGACGAGCAGCGTCCGCCCCTCCTGCCCCCCTGTGGCGCGCACCAGCCAGGCCGGCGGCGCCCCGGCGTCGCCGCGGATGCGGTACACCGTGTCGTAGTGATGGTAGGCGACGGCCGCCACCAGGCCGAAAGCCGCGGGAAGCGCTCCGGGCACGTCCGCTCTGGCCGCCAGGACCAGGACGGTGCCGTACTCGGCGGCGCGGAACAGCGGGGGGATCAGCCAGTCGAGGGGGCCCTTGAGGGGCTGGGAGAGGGCCTGTCCCGCGAAGAAGGCGTAGAAGACGGCGGCGACGGCGACGTACCAGAGGTCGCCCAGGTACAGGGCCCAGGACAGGAACCCCACGCCGACCAGGGCGCGCAGCAGCGGGAAGTCGGTGTACCAGCGCGCGTTGACATCGCGCAGCCTGGCGGAGACGGCCGCGAGCGGCCCGTTGTCCGCGAGGTCCGCCAGCGCCTGCGCCGCCCGGTCGGTGCGCCGTGCCTTGCGGGTCACGGACCTCAGGACGCGGCCCGCCGTGGTGTACGTCGCCGCGAAGGCACAGCCGACGAGCAGCACGTAGAAGGTGATCCTCGGGGTGGTGGCCGCGGTGAGGACCGCGATCATCGCCCAGCGTTCACCGATGGGCAGGACGATTATCCGGCGCACCCAGACCGTCCAGCCGACGCTGTCCAGCTTGCCGGAGAGGGAGGCGGTGGGGCTGGTGTTGGCGACGGCGTCGTGGTTGGCCTCGTTGAAGGAGAAGTCGACCACGTGCCGGCAGGTCTGCAGGACCATGGCGCCCAGGGCCAGGGCCCATACGTCGTCGCCGCCGCGGGCGGCGCCGAGGGCGAGGCCGGCGTAGTAGGCGTACTCCTTGGCCCGGTCGAAGGTGGCGTCCAGCCAGGCGCCGAGGGTGGAGTACTGCAGCGAGTAGCGGGCGAGCTGGCCGTCGGCGCAGTCGAGGACGAACGAGGCGATGAGCAGCACGCCGGCGGCGACGAACCCGCCGCGGGTGCCGGTGGCGGCGCAGCCGGCCGCTATGAGCGCGGCGAGCAGGGACGCGGTGGTGACCTGGTTGGGGGTCAGTCCGCGGCGGGCGCACCAGCGGGCGATGTAGCGGGAGTAGGGGCTGATGAAGAAGGTGGTGAAGAAGCCGTCGCGGGCCTTGACGGCCGACTTCAGGCGGATGGCCTCGTCGTCGACGGCGGCGACGGCCTGCCGTGCCTCGTTGCGGGTCTGGGGGTCGTCGGGCACGGCGGCGACGAGGCTGCCCAGCTCGGGACGGTGCACGTCGGCGCCGTCGGAGTCCAGGGCGTCGGCGATCCGGTCGGCGAGGCTGCAGGCCTCCCCCATGCCCGACTTCGCTCGCGCGGGGGGACCCCCATCCGTGGTGCCGCCGCCGGCGGCGGAGTTCTCGCGGGTGATCGCACGGGTCAGCGCCTGACGGCCGGCCGGGCGTGCGGTCACCGCGCCGGGGACGGCGGCGAGCGGGAAGCGGGGGTCGGTCAGGCCCAGGCGCAGCGCGTGCAGATGGCCGACGAACCGGGCGTCGACGACGGCGACCCGTTGATCGGCGGGCACCTGGGCGAGCAGGGCCTCGACGTCGGAGCTGTCGGTGGCGACCCGCACACCGAAGCCGAGGGACCGCAGATCGCCCTCGATCGGCGATCCGGGGACCGGCTGACCGGTGAGGATGGCGGTCGACAACCGAACTCACTCCCTGGGTACCGACGCGTCCGCGCCGGTCATGTGCATGATGGGACGCCGCCGGCCTGTGGCACCCGGGCGGCATCGGCAGAGGCTATCGGATACCGGGAAGCCCGCGTTCACCGCCCGTTCAGGGGCCGCTCATGTGGTCTGCCGCAGCCTTCGCCACGATCATCATCGGTGATCCGGGGCCCGTGCCACAAACTCCGCGCCAGACCGGGCATTTCGCGCATATGAGCGCCGCGCGCCTGTCGTCCCGCCATAAGCTGGACGACCATGACATGGCTGATCACCGGCGGGGCCGGGTACATCGGGGCGCATGTGGCACGGGTCATGGCGGAGGCCGGGGAGCGGGTGGTCGCGCTCGACGACCTGTCGGCAGGCGACGCCGCGCGGCTGCCGGACGAGGTGCCGCTGGTCCAGGGCTCCTCGCTGGACGGGGAGCTGCTCAAGCGGGTGCTCGCCGAGCACGCGGTGACCGGGGTGCTGCACCTGGCCGCGCGCAAGCAGGTCGCCGAGTCCGTCGCGCAGCCGGCCCACTACTACCGGGAGAACGTGGGCGGTCTGGCGGCCCTGCTGGACTCGGTGGCCGAGGCCGGGATCGGGCGGTTCGTCTTCTCCTCCTCGGCGGCCGTCTACGGCAACCCCGACGTGGACCTCATCACGGAGGACACCCCCTGCGCCCCGGTGAACCCGTACGGCGAGACGAAGCTCGCCGGGGAGTGGCTGGTCCGGGCGGCGGGGCGGGCCCACGGGATCGCGACCGTCTGCCTGCGCTACTTCAACGTGGCCGGCGCGGCCGCCCCGGAGCTCGCCGACACCGGCGTGTTCAACATCGTGCCGATGGTCTTCGACCGCCTCGCCCGCGGCGAGGCACCGCGCGTCTTCGGCGACGACTACCCGACGCCGGACGGCACCTGCGTCCGGGACTACGTCCACGTCGCCGACCTGGCGGAGGCCCACCTCGCCGCCGCCCGGCGCCTGAGCGGCCCGGAGGCCGGCGGCGACCTGACCCTGAACATCGGCCGCGGCGAGGGCGTGTCGGTGCGCGAACTGCTCACGGCCATCGGCGAGGTCACCGGCGACCGGCGGCCGCCCGTCGTCGAGGCGCGCCGCCCCGGCGACGCGCCGCGCGCCGTCGGCTCGGCGGAACGGGCCGCGGCGGAGCTGGGCTGGCGGGCCCGGCGCGGGGTACCCGAGATGGTCTCCTCGGCGTGGCAGGGCCGGCTGCGGTACCACGACGCCTGACCCTCGTCCCGTTTTTGCGCAGGTCAGGGCACATGACAACGGTGTTCAGTGCCGCTTTGCCCCATACCCCCCACCCGTAGTTCACTGTGATCCCGGGCGGAACGACGGAAAGGGCGGTCAGTCACATGGGTGCCGGTCACCATCACGGGCACGCGCACGGCGCCGGAGCCTCGGGCACGGCGGCGGCCGCGCACCGCGGCACCCTGCGCGTCGCGCTGTCGATCACACTCACCGTGATGGTGGTGGAGATCGTCGGCGGTCTGCTCGCGGACTCCCTCGCGCTGGTCGCGGACGCCGCCCACATGGCCACCGACGCTCTCGGTCTCGGCATGGCGCTGCTGGCCATCCACTTCGCCAACCGTCCGCCGAGCCGGAACCGCACCTTCGGCTACGCCCGCGCGGAGATCCTCGCCGCGCTCGCCAACTGTCTGCTGCTGCTCGGCGTCGGCGGCTACGTGCTCTACGAGGCGGTCCAGCGGTTCCTCGCCCCGGCCGAGACCCAGGGCGGGCTGATGATCGTGTTCGGCGCGATCGGCCTGGTCGCGAACTCGGTCTCCCTGATGCTGCTGATGCGCGGCCAGAAGGAGAGCCTGAACGTGCGCGGCGCCTTCCTGGAGGTGGCCGCGGACGCGCTCGGCTCACTGGCGGTCATGATCTCGGCGGCGGTGATCCTGCTCACCGGCTGGCAGGCCGCCGACCCGATCGCCTCGCTCGCCATCGGTCTGCTGATCGTGCCGCGCACCCTGAAGCTGCTGCGCGAGACCCTCGACGTGCTGCTGGAGGCGGCGCCGAAGAACGTCGACATGGACGAGGTACGGGCGCACATCCTGGCCCTGGACGGCGTGGAGGACGTGCACGACCTGCACGCCTGGACGATCACCTCGGGTCTGCCGGTGCTGTCCGCGCACGTGGTCGTCGGCTCCGACGCGCTCAGCGCCATCGGGCACGAGAAGCTGCTGCACGAACTGCAGGGCTGCCTCGGCGACCACTTCGACGTGGAGCACTGCACCTTCCAGCTGGAGCCGAGCGGGCACGCGGAGCACGAGGCCCGGCTGTGCCACTGACGGCCCCCGCGGGCCGCTCCCGTCCCGCGGGGCGCCCGAACGGTTCCGGGTGGACCGGGACGGGCACGATGACCTACCGGATCCCACCCGCGGCGCCGCGCGGGACATGCGGAGTGCCGGGAAGCGCCGGGAGTGCCGGTTTCGTACGGCAGACTTGGACTCGAGGAACGAGGCGAAGGATGGGTATGCCGATCACACCTGCCACCGCGGAGCACAGCTCGTCGAACGGCACCGCGGACGCGATCATGCTGGAACTGGTCGACGAGGACGGTGCGACGATCGGCACCGCGGAGAAGCTCGCTGCCCATCAGCCACCGGGGCGGCTGCACCGCGCCTTCTCGGTGTTCCTCTTCGACGACCGCGGCCGGCTGCTGCTGCAGCAGCGGGCGCCGGGCAAGTACCACTCCCCCGGCGTGTGGTCCAACAGTTGCTGCGGCCACCCGTACCCCGGTGAGGCGCCCATGGCGGCGGCGGCCCGGCGGACGTACGAGGAGCTGGGGATCTCCCCCTCGCTGCTCGCCGAGGCGGGCACGGTGCGCTACAACCACCCGGACCCGGAGTCGGGGCTGGTGGAGCAGGAGTACAACCATCTCTTCGTCGGCCTGGTGCAGTCGCCGCTGCGGCCCGACCCGGAGGAGATCGGGGCCACGGCGTTCGTGACGCCCGCCGAGCTGGCGGAGCGGCAGGCCGGGGACACCTTCTCCGTCTGGTTCCCGACCGTGCTGGACGCGGCCCGGCCCGCGATCAGGGAACTGACGGGGCCCGCCGGCTGGTAGCGCCGGCCGGCGCCGGTCCGCGAAGCCGATCGGGACCAGGCCCGCCCTGTCGTCGAGCTCCTGTGGTCCGGCCGAAGGGCGGACCACGCAGCGCCATGGGCCTCTCCCGGCCGCCGGGCCGGGGGAGCGCCGCCTCGGACAGGCGGGAATGTGACAGCGGGGCCTAGCGCACGGGTTTGAGGGGCAGGGCGGCCCAGATCACCTTGCCGCCGCTCGTCGTGTGCTCGACGTCGCAGACGCCGCCGGCCTCCCGGGCGATCTCGGTGACCAGGAGCAGCCCGCGGCCGCCGGTCTGCGCGTGGTCGGCCTCCAGGGCGGTCGGGCGGTAGGGGTGGTTGTCCTCCACGGACACCCGCACCCACTCGGCGCCGACGGCCACCTCCACGGCGAGCATCGGCGACAGCAGCGCCGCGTGCCGTACGGCGTTCGTGACCAGCTCGGACACGATCAGCAGCAGCCCGTGGACCAGGTCGTCCGAGGCCGGCACTCCCTGGCGCAGCAGCAGGTCCCGGACCGCGTGCCGGGCCTGCGGGACCGAGGCGTCGACGGCGGGCGCGGTGAACCGCCAGACTCCCTCGTAGGGCAGCGGATCCGGCGGCCCGTCGTCCAGAGGTGCCCCCGCGCCGCCTTCTGGGCGTGGGCCGTACCCGCGCCCGTGGTTGTCCATCGTCCGGTCGCCACCCTCGCGCTCGATTGTCACCACACGTCGAGTGTTGGTAACGCACCGCTCCCCACCCAAGGACTGAACACAAGTCAGCGTGTTTCGAGCGCTTTGTGACCGTTGGCGTATGACTCGGTCACGTGTGGGACTGCTCCTGCCCCGTCCGCGCCGACTTCGCGAACTCTTCGGGTTGTACGGTCCGTGGCCCGCGCGTCGTCCTATGCCGTCCGGTCGGAGACCATGCCGACGAT
>NZ_JUJA01000090.1:11053-16520 GCF_001906585.1 Streptomyces kebangsaanensis
GGCGATCAGGCCGAGCCCGTCGAAGAGGAGGGCGAGGGAGATGAACGCGCCGATGACGTACTGGCTGCTGCTCGGCCAGTTGGCCAGCACCAGGACGCCCAGCAGCAGGTAGAAGACGCCCAGCAGGAGCGTCCAGCCGAACTGGGGGCCGCGCACGACGGCGCTGCCGACCACCCGGAACAGGCCGCCGGTGAGGAACAGCAGGGCGGCGAACAAGGTGAGCGCGGCGGCGGCCGCGTGCGGGTGGCTGACGATCACCACTCCGGCGGCGATGTTCAGGGCGGCGACGATGGCGCCGAGCCAGAAGAAGCTGGAGCCGCGGGCCTGGATCGCGTGCAGCAGTCCGACGAACCCGCCGATCAGCAGCAGCCAGCCGAACAGGAGCATGGAGGTCAGGGTGACGGCGGCCGTGTAGACGAGTCCGACGAGTCCGGCGACCACCAGGAGCACCCCGAGTCCGGCGAGCCAGCCGAAACCGCGGCGCATCCTCGCCGTCTCACCGCGGGGCTCGCGGGGCTCGGTGAACCTGGCCATCGGCGCCTCCTCACTGCCGCACCACACCCCTGGTTCCCCAGGTCCCCCTCCCCTCCTTGATCAAACGCTTGGCGGGGTCGTTACGATCCGGCGCATGGAGCCGCAGTTGCTGCACGACATCACCGACGAGGTCGCCACCGTCGTCGTCCACCATCCGGCCAAGCGCAATGCGATGACGGCCGCGATGTGGCGGTCGCTGCCACCGCTGCTGGAGGACCTGGCGGCGGACCCGGGCGTACGGGCCCTGGTGCTGACGGGCGCGGACGGAACGTTCTGTGCGGGCGCCGACATCTCCACCCTGCGCGGCTCCCCCGAGGAGGCGCAGCGCCTGGCGGTGCTGGCCGAGGAGGCCCTCGCCGCGTTCCCCAAACCGACGCTGGCGGCGGTGCGCGGGCACTGCGTGGGCGGCGGCGCCCAGCTGGCGGCGGCCTGCGACCTGCGGTTCGCGGAGGCGGGCGCGCTGTTCGGCGTGACACCGGCCAGGCTGGGAATCGTCTACCCCGCCTCCTCCACCCGCCGTCTGGTCTCCCTGGTGGGCCCGGCCACCGCCAAGTACCTGCTCTTCTCCGGCGAGTTGATCGACACCGGGCGCGCGCTGCGCACGGGCCTGGTCGACGAGGTCCTGCCCGAGGGACAACTCACCCGGCGCGTCACGGAGTTCACCCGCGTCCTCACCTCCCGCTCCCAGCTGACCCAGGCCGCGGCCAAGGAGTTCGCCGACGGCCGCACGGACCGTGACGCCCACTGGGCGGAGCAGGCGCGCGGCAGCGGCGACACGGCGGAGGGGGTCACCGCCTTCCTGGAGCGCCGCGCGCCGCGGTTCTCCTGGAGCGTGCGGTAGACCGCGAGCCTCGCGTCGTGCCCTGCCCCACGTCCTGTCTCAGGCCCTACGTCAGGATGAAGCGGCTCATGGCCCGAAGCTCCTCGACGAGGTGCGCGGGAGCCTTGTCCGGGGATCCGGCGTCGTAGGGCGGCTGAGGGTCGTACTCGGTCGCCAGCTGGACGGTCTGGGCGTATTCGTCGCCCGCGATCCTGCCGAGCAGGGTCAGACCCATGTCGATACCGGAGGAGACACCGGCGGCCGTGACGTACTTGCCGTCGAAGACCACGCGCTCCGGCGTGGGCTCGGCACCGAAGCGCTTGAGCTGGTCCAGCGCCAGCCAGTGCGAGGTCGCGCGGCGGCCGTCGAGGAATCCGGCGGCGGCCAGCAGCAGCGACCCTGTGCACACGGAGGCCGTCCAGGTACTGGTGGCGTCGGCGGCACGCAGCCAGTCCAGGAGGGGCTGGTTCTCCATCAGCACCGCCTGGCCGGGGCCGCCCGCGACGACGACGATGTCGGGGCTCGGGACCTCGGCGAAGGCCTTGTCGGCCGTGAGCGCGAGGTTCCCGGTGTCGCTGCGGACGAGACCGGTTCGCTCGGCGACGAAGACGGTCTCGGCGCCGGGGAGACGGCCCAGGGTCTCGTACGGGCCCACGGCGTCCAGGGCGGTGAAGCGGTCGAAGACGACGATGGCGATCTGCATGGGATTCCCTTCGGTGAGTGTCGGATGACCGGTGTCGGATGACCGGTGTCAGGTGACGGGTGCGGGGCTGAACCGGCGCCGGTACTCGGCCGGACCGGTTCCGAGCGCCCTGACGAACGCGCGCCGCATGGCCTCGGGCGTGCCGTAGCCGCTGGCACGGGAGATCTCCTCGACGCCGTCGGCGGTGTCCTCCAGCAGCCGTCGGGCGTGTTCGAGGCGGACCCGGTCGACGTAGCGGCCGGGGGTGGTGCCGGTCTCGGCCCGGAAGGCGCGGGCGAAGTGGCGCGGCGAGAGCCGGGCGCGTGCGGCCAGCGCTTCGACCGACAGGTCGGCGGCCGGATGCTCGGTGATCCACTGCTGTACGTCCCGCAGCGGCTCGCGCGTCGCGCTCTGGGCGGCGAGCTGGGCGCTGAACTGGGCCTGGTTGCCGGGCCGGCGCAGGAAGACCACCAGGTGGCGGGCGATGGTGAGCGCGGTGTCGCGGCCCAGGTCCTCCTCCACGAGTGCGAGGGCGAGGTCGATGCCGGAGGTCACGCCGGCCGAGGTGGCCACGCGGCCGTCGCGCACGTAGACCGGATCGGCGTCGACCCTGACGGCGGGGTGGTCGCGGGCGAGCTTGTCGCAGTACGCCCAGTGGGTCGTGGCCCGCCGGCCGTCCAGCAGACCCGCCTCGGCCAGCAGGATCGCCCCGGTGCACACCGAGACCAGCCGGGCCGCCCGCGGCCCGTGCCCGCGCACCCACTCGACCAGCCGCGCGTCCGGCCGGCGGGTGCCCTCGCCACCGGGGACCAGCAGCGTGTGCGGCACGGGCGCCCCGGCGAGCGAGCCGTCCGGTACGAGTCCCAGCCCGCTGGAGGCGCGTACGGGACCACCGTCCAGCGAGGCGGTACGGATGCGGTACGTCCCCGGTACGGCCTTCTCCGCACCGGCGAACACCTCCAGGGGCCCGGTGACATCGAGGCTCTGCACGCCGTCGAAGAGAACGACGAGAACGGTTCGCTGCGCCATGCACCCGATTCTTGGCGCCCGGCGGAACGACCGCAATGACGAATTTCCCACCTTTCCTGCCATGCGCCCACCGTCCGCCACGGCACGGCGAGGCGGGTTTCGGTACGACGCGGTGGTGCCCTGGGCGCCGTTTGTCGGTGGGGCCTGTCAGAATTGCGGCGCACCAGTGGAGTGAGAAGGCGGTACGGGAACGTGACGACACCCCTCACAGGGTCCATCGAAGGCAGGATCGCCGAGGAGCTCGGCGTACGGGAGCGGCAGGTCAGGGCCGCCGTGGAGCTGCTGGACGGCGGCTCGACGGTGCCCTTCATCGCCCGTTACCGCAAGGAAGCGACCGAGATGCTCGACGACGCGCAGCTGCGCTCGGTCGAGGAGCGGCTGCGTTATCTGCGGGAGCTGGAGGAGCGGCGCACCGCGATCCTGGAGTCGGTGCGCGAGCAGGGCAAGCTCACCGAGGAGTTGGAGGCGCGCATCCGCGGCGCCGAGACCAAGGCGCGGCTGGAGGACGTCTACCTGCCGTACAAGCCGAAGCGGCGGACCAAGGCGCAGATCGCCCGGGAGGCGGGCCTGGAACCGCTGGCCGAGGGGCTGCTCGGGGATCCGAGCGTGGAGCCGACGGCCGCGGCGGCGGCGTTCGTGGACCCGGAGAAGGGGGTGGCCGATCCCCAGGCCGCGCTCGACGGGGCCCGCGCGATCCTCACCGAGCGGTTCTCCGAGGACGCCGACCTGATCGGCGAGTTGCGCGAGCGCATGTGGGTGCGCGGGCGGCTGGCCGCGAAGGTGCGCGAGGGCAAGGAGGAGGCGGGCGCCAAGTTCGCCGACTACTTCGACTTCGCCGAGCCGTTCACCGAGCTGCCCTCGCACCGGATCCTGGCCATGCTGCGCGGCGAGAAGGAGGAGGTCCTCGACCTCGTCCTGGAGCCGGAGGAGCCGACGGACGGCCCGTCGTCGTACGAGGGGATCGTCGCCCACCGCTTCGGCATCGCCGACCGCGGCCGGCCCGCCGACAAGTGGCTGCGGGACACGGTCCGCTGGGCCTGGCGCACCCGCATCCTCGTCCACCTCGGCATCGACCTGCGGCTCCGGCTGCGTACCGCCGCCGAGGACGAGGCCGTGGACGTGTTCGCGGCCAACCTGCGCGACCTGCTGCTGGCCGCCCCGGCCGGCACCCGCGCGACGCTCGGGCTCGACCCCGGGTTCCGTACCGGCGTGAAGGTCGCCGTGGTCGACGCGACCGGCAAGGTCGTCGCCACGGACGTCGTCCACCCGCATGTTCCGGCCAACCGCTGGGACGAGGCGATCGCCAGACTGGCCCGCCTCGCCAAGGAGCACGCGGTCGAGCTGATCGCGATCGGCAACGGCACGGCCTCCCGCGAGACCGACAAGCTCGCCGGTGAACTCATCACCAAGCACCCGGAGTTGAAGCTCACCAAGGTGATGGTCTCGGAGGCGGGCGCGTCGGTGTACTCGGCCTCCCCCTACGCCTCCCGGGAACTGCCCGACATGGACGTGTCGTTGCGCGGCGCGGTCTCCATCGCCCGCCGGCTGCAGGACCCGCTGGCCGAACTGGTCAAGATCGACCCCAAGTCGATCGGCGTCGGTCAGTACCAGCACGACCTGTCCGAGGTGAAGCTGTCCCGCTCGCTGGACGCGGTGGTCGAGGACTGCGTGAACGGCGTCGGCGTGGACGTCAACACCGCGTCCGTGCCGCTGCTCGCGCGCGTCTCCGGCGTCACCTCGTCGCTCGCCGAGAACATCGTGGCGCACCGGGACACCAACGGGCCGTTCACCTCACGCGCCCAGCTGAAGAAGGTCCCGCGGCTCGGTCCGAAGGCGTACGAGCAGTGCGCGGGCTTCCTGCGCATCCGCGGCGGCGACGACCCGCTGGACGCCTCCAGCGTGCACCCGGAGTCGTACCCCGTCGTCCGCCGGATGGTGAAGACCACGGGTCAGGAAGTGGCCTCCCTCGTCGGCAACACGGGCGTGCTGCGCTCGCTGAAGCCCGCCGACTTCGTGGACGACACCTTCGGTCTGCCGACGGTCACCGACATCCTCAAGGAGCTGGAGAAGCCGGGGCGCGACCCGCGGCCGGCGTTCAGGACGGCCACCTTCAAGGAGGGCGTCGAGAAGATCTCCGACCTGTCGTCCGGGATGATCCTGGAGGGCGTCGTGACGAACGTGGCCGCCTTCGGCGCGTTCGTGGACGTCGGTGTCCACCAGGACGGTCTGGTGCACGTCTCGGCGATGTCCAGGACGTTCGTCAAGGACCCGCGGGACGTCGTCAAGCCCGGTGACATCGTCAAGGTGAAGGTGCTGGACGTCGACATCCCGCGCAAGCGGATCTCGCTGACCCTGCGCCTGGACGACGAGGCCGCACCGCAGGAGCGGCAGGGCGGCGGCGG
>NZ_JUJA01000091.1:0-3884 GCF_001906585.1 Streptomyces kebangsaanensis
CGGATCGACTTGTTGTTGTGGCTGACCAGGAAGACCGTGCCGGCCTCCTCGCGCAGCTCCCGGATGCGTGCCTCGGAGCGCATCTGGAACTTGCGGTCGCCGGTGGCCAGCGCCTCGTCGATCATGAGGACGTCGTGGTCCTTGGCGGCGGCGATGGAGAAGCGCAGTCGGGCCGCCATGCCGGAGGAGTACGTGCGCATCGGCAGCGTGATGAAGTCGCCCTTCTCGTTGATGCCGGAGAAGTCGACGATCTCCTGGTAGCGCGACTTGACCTCCTCGCGGGACATGCCCATGGCGAGTCCGCCGAGGTGGACGTTGCGCTCGCCGGTCAGGTCGTTCATCAGCGCCGCGTTCACGCCGAGGAGGGAGGGCTGGCCGTCGGTGTAGATTTTGCCGCTCTCCACCGGCAGCAGGCCCGCGACCGCCTTGAGCAGCGTGGACTTGCCGGAGCCGTTGGTGCCGATCAGGCCGATCGCCTCGCCCCGGTAGGCGACGAACGAGACCTTCTTCACCGCGTGCACCCGGCGTACGCCGGCGGCCTTCTCGGCCTTCCCGCGGCGCAGGATGCGGTTGAGGGCGGCGGTCGCGCTGCCGCGGCCGGAACCGGTGCCGTTGACCCGGTAGACGATGTCGACCTTGTCGGCGATGACGGTGGGGACGGGTTCGGTGTGCTCAGCCACGGCCGTACGTCTCCTCGGCCTTCCAGAAGTAGAGGAACCCGCCGACACCGGCGAGCAGTGCCCAGCCCAGCGCCAGCGCCCACACGTGGTGCGGGAGCTGGTTCGCCTTGAAGCTGTCGATCAGCGCGAAGCGCATCAGGTCGATGTAGACGGCGGCCGGGTTGGACTCCAGCAGCACCTTCACCACGTGCGGCATGCCGTTGCGCGAGAGCGTCTTGTCGATGCTCCACATCACGCCGGAGACGTACATCCAGGTGCGCAGGACGAACGGCATCAGCTGTGCGATGTCCGGCGTCTTCGCGCCCATCCGGGCCACGACCATCGAGACGCCGGCGTTGAACACGAACTGCAGCACCAGCACCGGAAGGGCCAGCACCCACGACAGGGCGGGCGTCATGCCGAAGCCGAGCAGGATCAGGACGAGGGCGGCCATCGAGAACAGCAGCTGCTGGAGCTGCTGCAGCGCGAAGGAGACCGGCAGCGCGGCCCGCGGGAAGTGCAGGGCCCGCACCAGACCGAGGTTGCCGGAGATCGCGCGGGTGCCGGACATGATCGAGTTCTGCGTGAACGTCCAGACGAACACCCCCGTCACCAGGAACGGGACGTAGTCGGCCACGCCGCGGCTGGTGCCCAGCAGGACGCCGAAGATGAAGTAGTACACCGCCGCGTTCAGCAGCGGGGTGGCCACCTGCCAGACCTGGCCGAGCTTCGCCTCGCTGTACTGGGAGGTCAGCTTGGCCGTGGCGAAGGCGCTGATGAAGTGGCGCCGCGCCCACAGCCGGCGCACGTACTCCGGCAGGGAGGGGCGGGCGCCGCTGACGGACAGGCCGTGGCGGGCGGCGAGCGCCGCGAGGTCGTCCTCGGCCGGGGACGGGGCGGGGGGCGGTGCGTGGAGGACCTGGCTCACATCCGCTGCTCTTTCGCTCGGAACGGTTTCTTACGGTCCTCTTCACGGTTTCTTACGTCGGGACGGGACCGTATCGTCGCAACGCGAGCGTAGAGCGAAGTGACGTCGGGACGCAACCGTTCCGTCGTCACGCCCTATGCTGGCTCCATGACGACGAACGCCGAGGACTCCCGGACGCGCCCGCGCCGCCGCGCCCCCGCCGGGGCGGCCGTACTGCGGGAGGACGTGACGGAGGCGATCAGGGCCGCGGTCTTCGAGGAACTCGCGGCCGTCGGCTACGCGCGCATGTCCATCGAGGGGATCGCGCGGCGCGCGGGCGTCGGCAAGACCGCGGTGTACCGCCGCTGGCGCTCCAAGCTGCACCTGGTGCTCGACATCGTCTCGGCGCTCGCCGTGCAGAGCCTGCCCGCGCCGGACACCGGCTCCCTGGAGGCCGATCTGCGACTGCTGTACGAGGTGACCTCCCGGGCCCTGCGCCACCCCGTGGCCTCGCAGGTCATCCCGGATCTGCAGGCCGAGGCGGCCCGCAACCCAGACATCGCCGAGGCCATGCGGAAGGCCCTGCGCGACGGCCAGGAGAGCGTGGCCAGCAGCATCCTGACGGCGGCAGAGAGCCGCGGTGAGCTCCGCCCCGGTCTGGACCGGGACCTGGCCCTGGACCTGATCTCGGGCCCGCTGTACTGGCGCGCGGTCGTCATCCGCACCCCGAAGCTCCCCAAGGGCTACCTGGACGCCCTGGCCCGGGGGACGGCCGAGGCCCTCAAGGCGCTGTGAACACACCTGGCGGCGGCTGAGACGCCACTGGGCCCGCCGGAGCGGGCCCAGTGGGAGAGAGGGCACGAGCGCACCGAGGTCAGCCGCGGGCCGCCTCCGGACGGCAGCGGATCCAGCCCTGCCAGGCCGAGGCGATCATGTCGTGGACGTCGTGCTCGGCCTTCCAGCCGAGTTCCGTGGCGACGCGGTCGGCGGAGGCGACGACGCGGGCGGGGTCGCCGGGGCGGCGCGGGGTGACCGTCGGGGGGCTGTCGTGGCCGGTGACGGCGTTGATCGTGTCGATCATCTCGCGGACCGAGACGCCCTCGCCGCGGCCGATGTTCAGGGTGAGGTCCAGGCCCGGGGAGGAGAGCAGGGCGCGGGCCGTGGCCACGTGGGCCTTCGCGAGGTCCACGACGTGGATGTAGTCACGGACGCAGGTGCCGTCCGGCGTGGGGTAGTCGTCGCCGAAGATGCGCGGGGGCGCGTTCTCGGTCAGCCGCTCGAAGACCATGGGGACCAGGTTGAACACGCCGACGTCGGCCAGCTCCGGGCACGCCGCGCCCGCCACGTTGAAGTACCGCAGGGACGCCGTGGACATGCCCGTCGCCCGGCCCGTGGCGCGGACCAGCCACTCGCCGGCCAGCTTGGTCTCGCCGTACGGCGACATGGGCACGCACGGCGTCTCCTCCGTGACCAGGTCCACGTCCGGCATGCCGTACACGGCGGCCGAGGAGGAGAACACGAACGCCCCGGTCCCGGCGGCCGTCACGGCCTCCAGCAGGACCCGCAGGCCCTCGACGTTCTCCCGGTAGTAGTGCAGCGGCCGGTCCACCGACTCGCCCACCTGCTTCTTGGCGGCCAGGTGGACGACCCCGGTCACCTCGTGCTCGGCGAGGGCGCCCGCCACCCGGTCGCCGTCCAGGGTGGAGCCCACCACCAGCGGGACCCCCCGCGGGACGCGCTCGGCGATGCCGGTGGACAGGTCGTCGTACACCACGGCCCGCTCGCCCGCCTCCGTCATCGCGCGGACGACGTGCGCTCCGATGTAGCCGGCGCCGCCGGTGATCAGCCATGTCATGTGCGGGCTTCTCCTCGTCAATCGGCCCAGGTCGTCCTGTGCGTGCGAGCGCGGCCGGGGTTCCCGGCCCGGTCCGTCCTCAGTGAAGCAGACGGCGGAGCCTGCCACGGAGCACCGACGTGACCCCGCTGGGCCCGGCCGCCAGGCGCAGGGAGAGCGTGCCGGAGTGCGTGGCGTAGGGCTGGACCAGCAGGACGCCGTACCGCACGCTCGGCACGACACGGCGGCGCAGCAGACCGGCGCCCGCGCGGGCGTGCGCCGTCGTCTCGCGGCTCGTGCCGTCGGTGAAGCACACCCGCACCCGCAGGTCCCAGGTGCCGGCGCCGAGTCCCGCGAGGTCCACGACCGTCCCGGCCGACCAGGTGCCGGCGCCGGCGGGCGTGAGGGGGACGGTGGCACGCCGGGCCGTGCGGCCCGTCTCCCGGTGCCGCCACTGGAGCTCCAGGGCCCTGGGACCGGCGGG
>NZ_JUJA01000091.1:3889-15844 GCF_001906585.1 Streptomyces kebangsaanensis
CCACCCTGCCGTACAGCTCGTGCAGGCGCAGCCGCAGCAGGCTGCCACGCGCGCGTGGGCGCAGTTCCGCGTCCACGGCGAGGGGCAGGAGGCGCACCGGCAGGGTCAGGTAGGGCTCCAGCGTGATCCGGGGCAGATCCTCCGCCCAGACCGGTGTGCCGTCCTTGTCCCGTGCGTACGGCGGGCACAGCCGGGCCGGGCGGGCGGCGAGTTCCCTCAGGCGTGGCAGGTCGCGCGGTTCGGGCGAGGCCAGAATCACCCGTCCGAGGAGGCGGCCGGGTGACGTCGGGTTGACCGCCCAGTCGGCCGCGTCGTACTCGCCGAGGTACGCGCGGGCGTGCGTCCACCACGCGCGCCGGTACTCCGCGTCGCGCAGGCCCAGCTCGCGGGCGTACATGCGCAGTTCATGGTCGAGGAACTTGGCGCGCGCGGCCCGTGCGAGCTCCTTCCAGCCGGTGTTCAGCAGGATCTCGTACGCCGTCCGGCTCGCCTCGATGCGCTCCCGCCAGTTGTCGATGGTCGCGCGGTCCAGCGAGATCGACAGGTTCTCGGCGGACCGGCGCACGTTCCACACGTACACCCGGTCCGGGACGAGGGCGATGCGCGGTCCGGCGGCCAGCACGCGCGCGGTGAACACGAAGTCCTCGTAGCGGAAGCGGCCCTCGGGGAAGCGGATGGCGTGCTCGCGCAGGAAGTCGGTGCGGTACAGCTTGTTGACGCACAGGGTGTCGTGCACGAGGCGCGGGAGCTGGGAGGGGCGGGTGAGGACGGCGGCCTCCTTGTAGAGCGGCGCCTGCCACGGCACTTCGCGCCCGGAGGGCAGCTCACGGCGCACGCACAGGCCGCCCGCGACCTCCGCGTGCTCCTCCCGGGCGGCGCCGAGCAGCGCGTCCACGGCGCCCGGCGGCAGTACGTCGTCGCTGTCGAGGAACATCACGTACGGCGACGTCACCGCGTCGAGGCCGGTGTTGCGCGGGGTGCCGCAGCCGCCGCTGTTCTCCTCGCGCCGGACGACCCGCACTCTCGGTTCGGATTCGGCGAGGCGGCCGAGCAGTTCGAAGGTGCCGTCCGTCGAGCAGTCGTCGACGGCGACGACCTCGCTGACGGCGGGTCCCTGTGTGAGGGCCGAGCGCACGGCGTCGGCTATGTGGGCGACGTCGTTGTAGCCGATCACGACGACGCTGACGTGGGGGGTCTGATGCGGGTGCATGGAATCCACGGCCGGGAATAGTAGGTGTGGTCGGTAATCTCCGCTTAAGAGGGACTTGGTCTCCCGTGCGATAGACGGTGAGACTCGAACCCGGGTTCCCCGTCCGACCCGATCAATTTTCCCGGGCGCCGCAGTCGGCCGGGAGACGGTACCGCGGTGGCGGACACGCCGCGTGTCACTCGCAGCCCGGTGTCTCCTCCAGGGCGGCCGTGTCGAGAGCCGTGGTGAGGCGGTCGAGGCGGGTGTGGAGCTCGTGGACCTCCTCGAGGGTGAGGCCGGTGGCCGCCATGATGCGGCGGGGTATCCGGAGGGCGCGGGCGCGCAGCGCCGTGCCCTGTTCGGTCGGGCGGACCTCCACCGAGCGCTCGTCGCGCATGCTGCGTTCACGGCGCACCAGACCGGCCGCCTCCAGGCGCTTGAGCAGCGGGGACAGGGTGCCGGAGTCCAGGCGCAGGTGTTCGCCGAGCTTCTTCACGGGGGTCTCGCCGTGCTCCCACAGGACCAGCATCACCAGGTACTGCGGGTAGGTCAGCCCGAGCTCCTTGAGGACCACGCGGTAGACGCCGTTGAAGGCGCGCGAGGCTGCGTGCAGCGAGAAGCAGATCTGGCGGTCCAGACGCAGCCATTCCGCGTCCTGCGCGGCGGCGCCCTGCGGAACCTCGGTAGTCATACCGCCAGGGTAGCTCTGGCGCACTATTTAATTGCGCGCAACTTAATTGCGTGCTCTACTGGTGTGCGGGCAGTAACACGACTCCTCGAGAGGGATGGTCCTCATGGACGCGCTCTACACCGCCGTCGCCACCGCCACCCACGGCCGCGAGGGCCGCGCCGTCAGTTCCGACGGCCGCCTCGACCTGCAGTTGGGCCTCCCGGTGGAGATGGGCGGCAACGGGCAGGGCACCAACCCCGAGCAGCTGTTCGCCGCCGGCTACGCCGCCTGCTTCGCCAGCGCCCTCGGCCTCGTCGGCCGCCGGGCCGGGGTGGACGTCGGCGACGCCGCGGTCACCGGCGAGGTCGGCATCGGCAAGCAGGGCGAGGGCTTCGCGCTCGCCGTCACCCTGCGCGTCGAGCTGCCCGACTCCGTCGACGAGGCCACCGGCCGCAAGCTGGTCGAGCAGGCCCACCAGGTCTGCCCGTACTCCAACGCCACCCGGGGCAACATCCCGGTCGAACTCGTCATCGAGTGACCGGGTTCCGCGTCACATGCCGGAGTGCACGTGGACTCCCTGAAAAACAAAAGGAGTTCAAAGCGTCCGAGTGACGGCGGAGGGGCGGACCGGTGACGGCCCGCCCCCTCGGTGGAACCGCGGTCACTTGACCGCGCCCGCCATCACACCGGACACGAACTGCCGCTGGAAGGCGAAGAACACGGCCAGCGGGATCACCATGGAGATGAACGCGCCGGGTGCCAGTACGTCGATGTTGTTGCCGAACTGGCGTACCTGCGTCTGCAGGGCGACCGTGATCGGCTGCGTACCGGACTTGGTGAACACCAGCGCGACCAGCATGTCGTTCCAGACCCACAGGAACTGGAAGATGGCCAGGCTCGCGATCGCGGGCCCGCCCAGCGGCATCACCACGCGGGCGAACAGCCGCAGTTCACCGGCGCCGTCCAGACGGGCCGCCTCCAGCAGCTCGCGGGGGATCTCCGCGAAGAAGTTCCGCAGCAGGAACACCGCGAAGGGCAGACCGAAGCCCGTGTGGAACAGGATCACCCCGAAGACCGTGCCGAACAGGCCGACCTTTCCGAACAGTTCGGCGATCGGGATGAGGGCGACCTGTACGGGCACGACCAGCAGACCCACCACGGCCAGGAACCACCAGTCGCGCCCGGGGAACTCCATCCACGCGAACGCGTAACCCGCCAGCGAGCCGACCACGACCACCAGGACCGTCGCCGGGACCGTGATCAGGACGGTGTTCAGCAGGGAGTCGGTGATGTCACCGTTCTCCAGCAGCCTCCGGTAGCTGTCGAAGGTCAGCTGCGAGGGCTTGCCGAACACGGTCCACCAGCCGCTCGTGCTCATGTCCTGCGGCGCGCGCAGCGACGACAGCAGCAGACCGATCGTCGGGACCAGCCAGAACAGGCCCACCACGATCAGGAAGACCCTCATGACGCCGCCGCTGACCGCCTCCGCGAGGCGGGAACCCAGGGACTGCCGTGCCTTCACCACCTCGGGGACGGGCGCCGCCTCCGTCAGGCTCCGGGCTTGTGCCGTCATCGCCGCACCTCCCGCCGCAGCCTGCGCATGTTGAACAGCATCACCGGGACGACCAGCAGCAACAGGAACACCGCGATGGCGCTGGCGATGCCCGGCCGGCCCTCGGAGAAGCCCTTGCGGTACAGCTCCAGGGCGAGCACGTTGGCGTCGTCCTGGGAGGAGCCCGGGGCGATGATGTAGACCAGGTCGAAGATCTTCAGCACATTGATCATCAGTGTGACCGCGACGACCGCGAGCACCGGGGCCAGCAGCGGCACCGTGACCTTCCGGAACACCTGCCACTCGTTGGCGCCGTCGACCCGGGCGGCCTCCAGCAGCTCCCGGGGCACGCCCGCGAGTCCGGCCGCGATCAGCACCATCGCGAACCCGGCCCACATCCACACGTACGACCCGATGACGGCCGGGGTGACCAGCGACGGGCCGAGCCAGTCCACGCCGTTGTACGGCGCCTTGAAGTTGGCCGCGGGAAGCCGCAGCCGGGCGCCGTCGGCCTGCGCGGGCAGCGTGAACGTGCCGTCGCCGGCGGCCTCGGCCGACGCCACCACCCTGCCGTCCTTGACCGCCTCGATGCGCATCCCGGCGTAGCCGAGCTCGGACGGGTCGACCTCGCCGAGCCTCCCGACGCCCTTGCCGCGGGTGAAGTCCTGCCAGGTCGTGCCAGTGATCTTCCCCGGCTCCGGCTCCACCCGCACGGCCTTCTTCGCGCTCTTCGGCATCTGGTCGGGGGCGACGCCGACGAGCGGGAGGCTCACCGTCTGGCCGGCCCGGACGGTGGCCGAGGTGATGAAACCGCCCCGGTCCGGTTCGAGCGGCGAGTTCCGGCCCGGGTGCGCCTTCGGGAACGCCGAGGACTGGGCGAAGGTGTCGTGCACCCCGACCCACACCGCGTTGGCGACGCCCTTGTCCGGGTCCTGGTCGTACACCAGCCGGAAGATGATCCCGGCCGCCAGCATGGAGATCGCCATCGGCATGAAGACGACCAGCTTGAACGCCGTTCCCCAGCGCACCCGTTCGGTCAGCACGGCGAAGACCAGACCGAGCGCGGTGGCGACCGTGGGCGCGAACACCACCCAGATGACGTTGTTCTTCAGCGCGGTGCGGATGCCGTCGTCGGTGAACAGGGCACGGTAGTTGTCGAATCCGGCGAATTCGTCGCCCGAGGAGCTGTAGAAGCTGCGGACGACCGAGTACCCGATGGGGTAGACCACGAGCGCGCCGAGCAGCACCAGGGCGGGCAGCAGGAAGAGGGCCGCCACGGTCTTGCGGGTGCCGGTCACGCTCTTGCGCGTACGGGGCGCGGCGGGGGCCGGTGAGGCTCCCGCCGCCGTGGCCGACGTCATGGCCGGATCAGCTCCCGCCGCCGTACGCCGCCGCCGCGTCCTTCTCCAGCTTCGCCTGGGTGCCCGCGACGTCGCCCGGGTTCTTCAGGAAGTCCTGCAGGGCCTTCCACTCGCCCTTGCCGGGCGTGCCGCCGAAGGCCTGCGGGGCCTGGTCGGACATGTCGAAGCGGAAGTCGTCGCCCGAGTCGATCAGGGCCCGGGCGATCGTGCGCTGCACCTCGTTCGGATACGCCGAGTCCGGCACGTTCCTGTTCGGGGAGAGGTAGCCGCCGAGCTTCGCCTGGATCGTCGCCGCGTCCGGCGAGGCCAGGAAGGTGACCAGCGCCTGCGCCGCCTCGGAGTCCTTCAGGATCACCGCCGCGTCGCCGCCGGAGACCACCGGCGCGGTGTCGCCCACGGCCGGGAAGGGGAACACCTTGGCATCCGTGCCCACCTTGGCCTTGGTCTCACCGATGTTGACCTGCACGAAGTCGCCCTCGTAGACCATGCCGGCCTTCGGCTGGTCGCCGCCGGTGAAGGTCTGGGTGACGGAGGTCGGGAACTCGGTCTGCAGCGCGCCGTTCGGGCCGCCCGCGAGGTAGTCCTTCTTGGACCAGATCCGGGCGAGCGTGGTGAGCGCGTCCCCGACGGACGGGTCCGTCCACTTGATCCTGTGCTGGGCGAGCTGGTCGTACTTCTCCGGACCCGCCTGGGAGAGGTAGACGTTCTCGAACCAGTCGGTGAGGGTCCAGCCGTCGGCGCCGCCCACCGAGAACGGGGTGACACCGGAGTCGTAGACCTGCTGCGCGGTGGTCAGCAGGTCCTTCCAGGTCTTCGGCTCAGCTGCGCCCGCGTTCTCGAAGACCTTCGCGTTGTACCAGATCAGCGACTTGTTGGCGGCCTTGTAGTAGGCGCCGTACTGCTTGCCGTCGACCTTGCCGATGTCCTGCCAGCCCCGCGAGTAGTTCTCGGCGAGCTGCTCCCGGGCCCCGGGGCCCAGCGGCTTGGCCCACTTCTTCTCCACGGCCTGCCTGATGGCGCCCGGCTGCGGGAGCAGCGCCACGTCCGGCGGCCGGCCGCCCGCGACCTTCGAACCGAGGAAGTTGATGATCGGGTCCTGGGCGGGCACGAAGGTGACCTTGGCGCCCGTGCGCTTCTCGAACTCCGCGAGGACCTTCTTGAAGTTCGCCTGCTCGCCGCCGGTCCAGACGGCGGCGACCTCCAGCTTCGCGCCGTTCAGCCGGGGAAGGGTGACGGTGGCGGTTTCCGCGCCCCCGCCGCCGCTGCTCCGGTCGTTGCCGCTCTTCTTGTCGCCGCTCGTGCCGCCGCACGCGGTGAGGGAGAGCGCCAGTGCCCCCGCGGCGACGGCTGCCACGGTTCTGGCGGTCCTGGCGGTCCTGGCGGTCCTGGCGGTCCTGGCGGTCCTGGCGGTGCGGCGTGTCCGGATGATGCTGCTCGTGCTGCGCATGACTGCCCCGTTCTCCGTTCCTCGTCGAACGTCCGAGCACTGTCCCGTGCGGTCCGGTCTACGCCGGGGCCGTGGAGTCGGCAAGAGCGCCCACGCTGTCAAGCGGGCGATCGTGACCACGTCGTGACTCGGTGTCAGCTCTCGATCACCGGGAACCTCCGAGGACGCCCCGTCCCGGCCGGTGTCGATCGTGCGAGACCCGACGGTCCGCCGGGCCCGCGGGCGACGTGAACCGGGAATCCCCCCGCTTCAGCCGGGAGGGGGGTCAGAGCAACGAGGGGACCTCCGCCGCGGACACTTCCCGCGCCGCCCGCTCCAACGCGCTGGCCAGCAGGGCCAGATCCGTCGGCCCGTTGCCCAGCTCCCGCACCGAGCGCCGGGCCGGCGGGTCGCCCATGCGCTGCCAGTCCAGGGGGACCACCGTCGGGCGCTGGGTCGCCGTCCGGGGGATACGGCCCGTGACGCGACCGCCCTGGAACGCCGTCACCCGGCCGTCCGCGAAGGCCAGCCGCCCGCGTCCGGGTGCCGGCTCGTCGGGGCCCGGGGCCGGTGCGTCCAGCGTGACCCGCAGCGCGGCCCGGCGCGCCGGTTCGGTCTGTGCCGTACGGCCGCCGGGCGTGGTGGCCGCGACCAGGTGGACGCCGAGCCGCTCGCCCTCCCGGGCCACCGCCTCCAGCGCGCGTATCACGGAACCGGCCGAGGGCCGTCCGGGCGAACCGAGCGAGGGCGAGACCAGGGCGTCCAGGTCGTCGACGACCACCACCAGCCGGGGCAACGGCGGACCGGCCTCCGCCTGCCGCCGGGCCGCGCCGGGCCGCAGCCGCAGGGTGGAGCTGGGCGGGGTGTCGAGATCGGCCGCGCCCGCGGAGACCGGTCCCGCGCCGACCGCGCCGACACCGCTCGCTCCGGCCGGTCCCGCGCCGGTTGGTTCCGCGTCGGTGCGCCGCGGCCCGGACGTGCCGCGGGCCGTCGCCGTGCGCTGGGCGACGATACGGCCGGACACCGCGCGTCGGGTGTGCCACTCGGCGAAGTCGGACCTCCCCAGCAGTTCGGCCCGGCGCTTCAGCTCCGCGCTCAGCGACTGCGCGAACTCCCGCATGCGGACCGGGTCGTTGGCGGCGAGGTGGGTGGTCACGTGCGGCACGTCCGTACAGACCCGCAGACCGTCGCCGTGGCCGCCGCCGCCCGAGCCGGCGCCGTCCCGGCCGTCCACCAGCACGATGCCGAGGCGGTCGGGGCGCTCGGCGGCGGCGAGCGAGGCGACGACGGAGCGCAGCAGCTCCGTACGGCCGCTGCCCGCCGGACCCTCGACCAGCAGATGCGGTCCGTCGGCCACGAGATCGGCGCAGACCGGCCCGCGCGAACCGGCGCCGAGTATCGTCCAGGCCCGCCCGCCGAGGACCGCGGTGTCGTCGGCCGCGTCCGCCCAGCGCGCCTGCAGCGACGCCGGAGTGGCCCGGGCCAGCCCCAGCTCGTCCAGCAGCCGCGCCGACAGCGGCAGCGGCGCCGACATCCGGGCGAGGCGGTCTCCGGCGGGCCCGTCCGTCCGCAGGGGGGCCAGGGCCCGTGCGAACCGCTCGGCCCACGCGGAGGACACGGCGTCGACGACGGCGACGGTGCCGGGGGCCACGGGGGTGGGCAGCGGGGTCCCCGCCGCCGGGGGGTGGGCGGCCGCGCCGGCGTCCGGTCCGTCGGCCGCCGGACGGGCCGCGACGCGCATCAGCCGCAGGGCCGTCGCCACGTCGCCGCTGAGCAGGGCCACGGCTCCGCACTCACGGAACACCGGCGACACCGCGCACGCCGTCTCGTAGGTGTCCGTCACCGGGGACGCGGGCGAGGCGGGCGGCGCCTCGGCGAGACACACGACGTGGATGCCGGCCCGGGGTCCCTCCTGCGCCAGGCGGGCCACCGCCTCGCACACCGCGGCGCCGCCCGGCTCGCCGTCCACGACCACCACGGTGTACGGCCCCGCGAAGCCCCCCTCGCCGGCCGGGCCCCCGTCCCGTACCCAGGAGGGCCTGCGGGCGTCCGCGCGCGTGTCGGCCGCACGCGGGCCGCCGGCGGTGGGAGCGGCGCCCGGGTGGTCCTCCAGGCGCCGCAGGAGTTCGTCGGTGCGGGCGGCGGCCTGTTCGGGGTCGTAGGCGAGGAGGAGGCGGCAGTCCTGTCCGTGGCCCGGGCGGACATGGGGGAGCCAGCCGAGCCAGGACCACTCGGCGGTGCGCTCCTCCACGGAGCGGGCGCGGTCGGTGCTGAGCAGGACGATCTCGAGCGTGTCGGGGGAGTGCGCCGCGGCGAGCTGGGCCAGCACCGCGCGCGCGAGCCCGGACAGACGGGCGCGCGGTCCGGCCAGGCCCAGCGCTCCCACCTCGCGCAGGTCGGCGGTGACCGGGACCGCGGGCAGCAGCCCCGAGCCGTCGGGGGCGGGCCGGTCGGCCGTGCCCAGCCGCACCGTGAGCGCCTCGGGGTGCCCCGGCCCGCGCTCCCAGAGCCGCGGTCCCGGGCCCAGCGCAGTCAGCAGCAGCGCCGCCGGGTCCGGCCAGGTCTCCGGCTGCCGCTGTGCGGCGTACGGGGTGGGCGGGTCCTGCGCGGGCGCGCCGGCGGTGCCGCCGTACGGCCCGTGCCGGTCCGCCGCCTGCTCGGCGCGGCCGCCGGCCAGCCACCGCGCCCAGGCGCCGAGCCCGCCGCGCCTGCGCAGGACCTGCGGTACGTCCGTGCCCCGCGGGGGCGTTCCCCCGCGGCCGCTCGTGCCGTCCGCGGTGGGGGCTCCGGCGTGTCCGCCCGTCCCGGGCCGTCCCGCGGGGGTCTCGTCGACGTGGGCGCCGTCGCCGCTCTCGATCCGTGGCGCGTGGGCCTGTGCGGGGACCGCCGGGGGCCGGCCGGGACCGGGCTGCCAGGTTCCCAGCGCGTGGGGCGCGGGCGCCCCTCCGGGCGCCGCCATCGTGCCCGTACCGCGGGTCGTGGCCGCGCCGACCGCCTCGCCCGGTACGCGTGCGTGTGCCGCACCCGCACCGTCGACGCCGTCCTCCACGCGCGCGTGGGCGTCGTCGGCCGCGCCGGCCGGGAGCGGGGCGCTGCCGGAGGGGACCCGTACATGGCCCTCGCCGTCGGGCGTCGTGCGTATGCGGGCGCCCGGTCCGCCGGACGGCGTCAGGCGCAGGACGGACTCGCCGATGCGCAGCAGCGCGCCCGGAGCGAAGCGGACCGGGCGGGAGCCGACGCGCCTGCCCTCCAGCACCGTGCCGTTGGTGGAGCCCGGGTCGGCGACCGAGACGCGGCCGTCGGGGCCGACCGTCACCGCGCAGTGCACGCGGGAGACGTCGGGGTCGTCCAGCGGGACGTCGGCGTCGGCGGAGCGGCCCACGGTGATCTGCCCGCCGTGCAGCAGGTGGACCCCGCCCGCGTCCGGTCCCGCGACCACGTGCAGCTGGGTCGGGGCGTCGTCCAGCTCGGGGTGAGGCTCGGGGTCGGCGGGGGCGCCCAGGGACAGCACCGCGCCGTCGAGCAGCGGGGGCTCGCCGAGCGTGCAGCGCTGGGCGTCCAGCCGCTCCACTCCGGCGTACAGCACCACGGGGCCCGCTCCGGGCTCCCGGCCGCCCGACGCACCCCGCTCCCGGCCGCCCCGCTCGGACCCCGGGCCCCCCTCACCGGCGACCGCCGCGGCCAGCGCCGACGCCACCGCGGCCAGCGCCGTCCCCGCGGGAGCCGTGACCAGCACGTCGCGGCTCACGGCGCGGCCCCGGGCCGTCGGCGGGCCCAGCGGATCTACGACGGTCAGCCGGATCTGCATCGCCGTCAGCGGTCCCTTCTGCGCGGGCGCCCGCGACCGGCGGGGGACGAAGCCGCCCCGCGGTCCCCCACCGCGGACATCCCCCCACCGCACGAGCACGTCGGCCAGTTCTGGGAGGCATCCTCGCACCTGCCGCCGACAGCGCGCCCGCCACCCACCGGCAAGTGATCTTGATTGGTCGGCTCTGTCCCCAAAAATGCCTGACCAGTGCCCGGCGAATGTTCGCCCGGTGCCCGCTCGGGACCGGTCGCGCCCGCATACGGCAACCAACCGACCGGGCCGAGCGTCTTTCCGTCGAACACGCGCGGCACCCCGTGCGTACGTCGCCTCGGAAGGAGTCGCCGAGGCCCGGGAGGCGGTGCCGGGCGCGGCGGCACAACCGCCCGGCACCGCACGGGGCGGCACTAGAGTGGGTCGGAACACCCGCGAGGCGCCCCCGGGGCGCGGGAACCAGGCAAGCAAGCGACAGGGAGCGCATGACGTGCGGCCGGTAGGCAGCAAATACCTCCTGGAGGAGCCGCTCGGACGCGGTGCCACCGGGACCGTCTGGCGAGCCCGCCAGCGAGAGACCGCGGGGTCCGAGGCGGCCGTCGCCGGCCAGCCCGGCGAGACCGTCGCCATCAAGGTCCTCAAGGAGGAGCTGGCGAACGACGCCGACGTCGTGATGCGGTTCCTGCGGGAGCGGTCCGTGCTGCTCCGGCTGACCCATCCGAACATCGTCCGGGTGCGCGACCTGGTGGTCGAGGGAGACCTGCTGGCGCTGGTCATGGACCTCGTCGACGGCCCCGACCTGCACCGCCACCTGCGCGAGAACGGCCCCTTCACGCCCGTGGCCGCCGCGCTGCTCACCGCCCAGATCGCCGACGCGCTCGCCGCCAGCCACGCCGACGGGGTGGTCCACCGCGACCTGAAGCCGGCCAACGTACTGCTCAAGCAGGACGGCGACGGGATGCACCCGATGCTCACCGACTTCGGCATCGCGCGCCTCGCCGACTCACCCGGTCTGACCCGCACCCACGAGTTCGTCGGCACGCCCGCGTACGTCGCGCCCGAGTCGGCCGAGGGCCGTCCGCAGACCTCCGCCGTCGACATCTACGGCGCCGGCATCCTGCTGTACGAGCTGGTCACCGGCCGCCCGCCGTTCTCGGGCGGATCGGCGCTGGAGGTGCTGCACCAGCACCTGAGCGCCGAGCCGCGCCGCCCGTCCACAGTTCCCGACCCGCTGTGGACGGTCATCGAGCGCTGCCTGGACAAGAACCCGGACACGAGGCCCAGCGCCGAGAACCTCGCGCGCGGGCTGCGCGTCGTCGCCGAGGGCGTCGGGGTGCACGCGAGCGCCGCGCAGATCGCCGCCGCGGGGGGCGTCGCGGCGCTCCTGGCGCCCGATCCGGCGCCCGCGAGCGTGCCCGCGCCGGACGTGCCCGGTGCCGCCGACCCCACCCAGGTGCTGCCGCAGGGCGCGGCGTCGTACGACCCGAACGCCGCGACCAGCGTCCTGCCGCACAGCGGCGGGCCGGGCGGTGTGCCCGGCGCGGCCGACCCGACCACCGTGCTGCCCCAGCACGGCGCCGCCGACTCCACGCGCGTGATGCCGCCGATGCCCCAGGGCCCGCCGGGCGCCGGTCCGCAGGGACAGGACGGGCAGCCCGAGCAGCCGCACCCCTGGCAGTCCCAGCTGCGCGCCGCCCGCGACCGCAACGAGCAGACGCAGGTCCAGTACCTGGACCCGAGCGAGGACCCGCTGCGCCGGCGCCCCCAGCGGCAGGTGGCCCGGCCGCAGCAGCAGCCGCGGCCGGCGCCGCGCCCGCAGCCGCGGCAGCAGCCTCCCCAGCCGCAGCCCGGCCACGGCCGTCCGCGGCGGCAGCCCCAGCAGCCCCAGCAGTACGCCCCTCAGCCCCAGAGGTACGCGCCGCCCGCCCCCCAGCCGGAGCCGCGCAGGCCGGCCCGCG
>NZ_JUJA01000091.1:15852-17061 GCF_001906585.1 Streptomyces kebangsaanensis
GCCGCCGCGGCAGCGCAGCGCGAACCCGATGAGGATCCCCGGGCTCGGCTGCCTCAAGGGGTGCCTGTTCACGATCGTCATCCTGTTCGTGGCGGGATGGCTGATCTGGGAGCTGACTCCGCTGCAGGGCTGGATCGGGACCGGCAAGGGCTACTGGCAGCAGCTGAGCGACTGGATCGGGCAGGTCTCCGACTGGGTCGGGAACCTCTGAGCGGCAACTGACGGCGCGTGGGCGGCGGGGGCGCGGGCCGTCCCGCCGTCGCCTCCGCCCCCGTAAGTCTGGGTATTTGTCGACAACCCGCGGATGATTTCCGCCTCCGCGGTGAGGGTCGGCTCGCGGGACGCGTAGCTTTGTCGCCAACACGCGTCTGTAGGAGCAGCCTTGGCACGGAAGATCGGCAGCCGGTACACCGCCCACCAGATCCTGGGGCGGGGCAGCGCCGGCACGGTGTGGCTCGGCGAGGGGCCCGACGGGCCCGTCGCGATCAAGCTGCTGCGCGAGGACCTCGCGTCCGACCAGGAGCTCGTGGGCCGCTTCGTACAGGAGCGGACGGCGCTGCTGGGTCTCGAGCACCCGAACGTGGTCTCCGTACGGGACCTGGTGGTCGACGGCAACGACCTCGCCCTCGTCATGGACCTGGTCCGCGGTACGGACCTGCGCACCCGTCTGGAGCGGGAGCGGCGGCTCGCGCCCGAGGCGGCGGTGGCGATCGTGGCCGACGTCGCGGACGGGCTGGCCGCGGCGCACGCGGCGGGTGTCGTGCACCGGGACGTCAAGCCGGAGAACGTGCTGCTGGACATGCGGGGGCCGCTGGGGCCCGGCGGTGCGCACCCGGCGCTGCTGACGGACTTCGGCGTGGCCAAGCTCATCGACTCGCCGAAGCGGACGCGCGCGACGAAGATCATCGGTACGCCGGACTATCTCGCGCCGGAGATCGTGGAGGGGCTGCCGCCACGGGCCGCCGTGGACATCTACGCGCTGGCCACGGTGCTGTACGAGCTGCTCGCGGGCTTCACGCCGTTCGGCGGGGGGCACCCGGGCGCGGTGCTGCGCCGGCACGTCACGGAGACGGTGGCACCGCTGCCGGGCATCCCGGACGAGCTGTGGCAGCTGGTCGTGCAGTGCCTGGCGAAGGCGCCGGCCTCGCGGCTGCGGGCGTCGGAGCTGGCGGCGCGGCTGCGGGAGCTGCTGCCGATGCTCGCGGGGAT
>NZ_JUJA01000091.1:17086-17308 GCF_001906585.1 Streptomyces kebangsaanensis
TGGACGAGCCGGACGCGGACCCGGCGGGAGAGCCGGTGCGGGAGCCGGGTGAGGAGGCGTCCCCGCGGCCGCCCGTGGAAGCGGCCGGGGAGCGGGTGCGGCGGCGGGGAGCGGTCCCGCTGGTGCCCGGGGCGAGGCCGGACTCCAACCGGGACACGCACACGTCGATGCGGGTGCCGGGGCCGGACGAGCTGGCGGGCGGTGCGCGGGGGACGGCGCGGG
>NZ_JUJA01000092.1:0-9302 GCF_001906585.1 Streptomyces kebangsaanensis
TCCCTCCTCGGCGTGAACGCGGCGCTGATGAACGACCTGACCGGCGAGCGCAACGTCCACCTCGGCGGACTCGCCATGGGCATGTCCCGCGAGGAGGTCAAGTCGCGCTACCAGGAGATCGTCGACTTCTCCGGCATCAACGAGAAGGGCGACTTCATCACGCTGCCGATGCGCACGTACTCCTCCGGCATGGCGGCCCGACTGCGCTTCTCCATCGCCGCCGCCAAGGACCACGACGTCCTCATGATCGACGAGGCGCTGGCCACCGGCGACCGCAAGTTCCAGATGCGCTCCGAGGCACGCATCCGGGAGCTGCGCGAGGAGGCCGGCACGGTCTTCCTGGTCAGCCACAACAACAAGTCGATCCGCGACACCTGCGAGCGCGTGCTGTGGCTGGAACGCGGTGAGCTGCGCATGGACGGGCCCACCGAGGAGGTCCTGGAGGCGTACGAGGCCTTCACCGGCGGCGGCAGGCGCACCGGGAACTAGGACCGGCCGGAGAGGAGTCACGGCACCACGGCGTACAGCACCTCGCCGTCCGGGCCGTGTGCCACCGCCCGCAGGCCCGGGTCGTGCCGGGGACCGCGCCCGTCCAGCACCCAGCGCACCCCGTACTCGCGCAGGATCTCCCCGCGTGCGACGGCCGGCGTGCCCCGTGTGTGGTAGCGCTGCACCGCCGGCTCGCGCCGGAACTCGTCCGGCAGGAAGAAGTCCGGGTAGCCGGGGGCGACGGTGCAGGGGCCGTAGGCCGGGATCTGCCGGGAGGGGAGGTCCCGGGCCATGACCACGTCCCCGTACCTCACATGCGGGGTGATCCAGCCGTACCCGGCCCACGGCGGGGTGTAGTCGGCCGCGAGCACGTCCGGCAGCGCGCCGCGTCCGACGACGTATCCGAGCACCCCGGCCTGGGCCCACGCGCCCACGGCCAGTGCTCCGCCCAGTGCCCGTGCCCAGCAGACCCGTACGGTCCGCCGGCCGCCCCGGACCACCTCGAGCGCGGCGGCGAGCTGGGCCGGGATCAGGGCGGCGGGCAGGGCGCGGCCCCAGGAGTAGTGGCCGTCCGCGAAACCCGCAGCAGACACCGGCGCACCCAGCAGGAAGAAGATCACCAGGGGGTCCCGCCGGTCGCGCCGCCACCGCAGGGCCAGGGCGGCCACCCCGATCAGGGCCGGCCAGTAGCGGCCCGGGTAGTCCGTGCAGAGCGCCCGGTGCACCCCCTCCAGGTCGCCGCCGGCCGAGAGCAGGGCGAAGAAGTCGTGGTAGGGCCACAGCCACAGCGTCGGCAGGCCCAGCGCCGCCCCGCGGCGGCGAGCCGCGGCCACAGCGCCCGTGCGGGCCGGACGGAGAGCACCGCGGCCAGTCCGCCCAGGGTGGCGACGAGCCCGGTGAACTGGTGACAGAGCAGGATCGCCGCCCACAGCACCCCGAGTCCCGGCCACCTCCGCCATCCGGCGGACGTGCGCAGTGCCCGGGTGAGCCACGCCCAGTAGTGGAAGGAGAGGCCGAGGGTGAACACGCTGGGGTACGACACCGTCAGCGCGAGGGAGTTCAGGGAGAGGAAGCCGCTCCAGTTGATGACGGCCGTTCCCCAGAGCAGGGCGAGGCTCAGGGCTGCCAGGGCGGGCGCCGCCCGGTGCGCGCTGAGCGTCCTGACGTACCGCCGTACGCCCGCCCCCAGCAGCGTGAGCCCGGCGAGCGCGGCGAGCCGCAGGACGCCGAAGGCCGACAGGCCGGTCGCCCTGGCGACGCAGCCGAGCAGCAGCGTCCACGGCGAGTAGTAGGGGCTCGGGGTGTCCGCGTCGACGAGCGGGTTGCCGGGGCGGAGCAGGTGGTGACGCAGCCGCTCGATGGTCGCCGCGTGCATGCCGAGGTCACCGGCCCAGGGCAGCGGGACGATCACCCATAACAGCAGGACGACGAGGAGTACGGCCGTCACGCGGGGCGCGACGGCCCGCCCCGGGGTGACTGTCGGCCGGGGGGCGGCTCTGCCCGCGGGAGGCGCCTCAGCCGGCGCCGCGCACATCGGCCAGGGGGTTCGCAGTCACACGGAAACTTTATCCAAATGTCCTGGATCACCCCGTTTTGAGGGCGTGAAAACGTGAGAGCGCCCCGGACCGGCCGGTCCGGGGCGCTCTCGACGACGTACTGCTCGGACGCGCGCTACGAGTGCGTGCGCAGCAGCGTGCGCATCGTCCGC
Source organism: Streptomyces kebangsaanensis (assembly GCF_001906585.1). Lineage (GTDB taxonomy): Bacteria > Actinomycetota > Actinomycetes > Streptomycetales > Streptomycetaceae > Streptomyces > Streptomyces kebangsaanensis. Next base: position 2,198 of record NZ_JUJA01000092.1, read on the forward strand.
ATCGCCACCGACAGGTTGGCGAGGTCGAACGCGTCCGATCCGTGGATCTCCTCGAGCGTGGCACGCGCCCGGGAGAGGATCGCCGCGTTCTTCTGCTCCCACACCTTGAACCGCTGCTCCGGCGTGGCGGAGCCGTTGCCCGCGGCCAGGACGTCCGCGGTCAGGGCCGCGTGCGCCGCGTACAGGTCCTCGCGGATCGCCGCCCGGGCCATGGACTGCCACCGGTCGGCGCGCGGCAGCTCGATGATGCGGTCCATCAGCTGGGTGATGCTCAGACGGTCGGCGAGGTCGTAGTACACCTCGGCGACGTCCATCGCGTCCTTGCCCATGCGGTCGGCCACCGAGACGATGTCGAGCGCCGGGAAGACGGAGGAGAACCCTGCCACCCGCCTGGCCGTCTCGTCCGGGACGCCGGCGCCGGACAGCTCGTCGTAGACCTGCTGGTACCACTCCAGGTCAGCGCCCTTGAGCAGCTTGGGCAGCGCCGCCCAGACCTGCCCGACCCGGTCGGCGAAGAACTCGACGGTCTCGCCGAGCTCCAGCGGCTGCGGCCGGTTGTTCAGCAGCCAGCGCGTGCCGCGCTCGACCAGGCGGCGCGAGTGCAGCCGGATACGGGTCTGGACGTCGGCCCGGACCTTGTTGTCCAGCGCCTCGACCGCGTCCCACACCGGTGCCGACCGGAAGATCGCGCGGGCCACCGTCTGCGCCCGGACGATCTCCTCCAGCGACGCGCCGGTCTCCTCCCGCAGGCGGTGCAGATAGGTCGTACCACCCGTGTTGACCGTGTCGTTGACCAGGACGGTCGTGGTGATCTCGCGGCGCAGCGGGTGGTTGTCGATCCGCTCGCCGAACTGCTCGCGCAACGGGGCCGGGAAGTAGGCGTGCAGCAGACCGCGCAGGTACGGGTCGTCCGGCAGCGTGGTGCGCAGCAGTTCCTCGGAGACCGTGATCTTCGTGTACGCCAGCAGGACGGCCGTCTCCGGAGCGGTCAGGCCGTGCCCGGCGGCCAGCCGCTCACGGATCTGCCGGTCGGTGGGCAGGAACTCCAGTGCCCGGTCCAGGCGGCCCTCGCGCACCAGGTGCTTCATGAAGCGCTGCTGGGCGTGGATCATGTCCTTGGACTGGGCGAGCGCGTTGGCGATCGCCGTGTTCTGCGCGTAGTTGGTGCGCAGCACCAGGGCGCCGACCTCGTCGGTCATCTCGGCGAGCAGCTTGTTGCGCTGCTTGACGGTCATGTCGCCGTCCGCGACCAGGCCGTTGAGCAGGACCTTGATGTTCACCTCGTGGTCGGAGGTGTCCACGCCGGCGCTGTTGTCGATGGCGTCGGTGTTGATCCGGGCGCCCTGCATGGCGCACTCGATGCGGCCGAGCTGGGTGAAGCCCAGGTTGCCGCCCTCGCCGACGACCTGGACCCGCAGGTCGCGGCCGTCGACGCGGATGGCGTCGTTGGCCTTGTCGCCGACGTCGGCGTGGGACTCGGTGGACGCCTTGACGTACGTACCGATGCCGCCGTTCCACAGCAGGTCCACCGGGGCCTTGAGGACCGCCCGCATCAGGTCGGCCGGGGTCATCTTGGTGATGCCGGACTCGATGCCGAGGGCCTCGCGGATGTGCGCGTTGACGGGGATCGACTTGGCCGTGCGGGAGAACACCCCGCCGCCGGCCGAGAGCAGCTCGGCGTCGTAGTCGGCCCACGAGGAGCGCGGCAGCTCGAACAGGCGGCGGCGCTCGGCGTAGGAGACGGCCGCGTCCGGGTCGGGGTCGATGAAGATGTGCCGGTGGTCGAAGGCGGCGACCAGCCGGATGTGCTCGCTCAGCAGCATGCCGTTGCCGAACACGTCACCGGACATGTCACCGATGCCGACGACCGTGAAGTCCTCGGTCTGGGTGTCCACGCCCAGCTCCCGGAAGTGCCGCTTGACCGACTCCCAGGCGCCGCGGGCGGTGATGCCCATGCCCTTGTGGTCGTAGCCCGCCGAGCCGCCGGAGGCGAAGGCGTCACCGAGCCAGAAGTCGTACGACTGGGCGACCTCGTTGGCGATGTCCGAGAACCGCGCCGTTCCCTTGTCGGCCGCGACCACCAGATAGGTGTCGTCGCCGTCGTGCCGCACGACGTCCTGCGGGGGCACGACCTCGCCGGCGACCATGTTGTCGGTGATGTCGAGCAGTGCCGAGATGAACGTCCTGTAGCTGGCGACGCCCTCCGCCATCCACGCGTCCCGGTCCACGCTCGGGTCGGGCAGCTGCTTGGCGACGAAGCCGCCCTTGGCGCCGACCGGCACGATGACGGTGTTCTTCACCATCTGCGCCTTGACCAGGCCGAGGATCTCGGTACGGAAGTCCTCGCGCCGGTCGGACCAGCGCAGGCCGCCCCGGGCGACCTTGCCGTAGCGCAGGTGCACGCCCTCCACACGCGGCGAGTACACCCAGATCTCGTACGCCGGGCGCGGCGCCGGCAGGTCCGGGATGGCCTGCGGGTCGAACTTCATGGAGACGTAGTCGTGCGGCCGGCCGTCCTGCGCCTGCTGGAAGAAGTTGGTGCGCAGGGTCGCCTTGATGACGTTGAGATAGGCCCGCAGGATCCGGTCCTCGTCGAGGGAGGCCACCTCGTCCAGGGCCGCGTCGGCCTCTTCGAGCAGCGCGTCCACGAGCTCGTGCCCGGCACCCTGGCGTTCCGGCGACATCCGCGCCTCGAACAGCGAGAGGAGCAGCCGGGTGGTGTGGACGTTGTTGCGGAGGGTGTCCTCCATGTAGTCCTGGCTGAAGGTCGAGCCCGCCTGGCGCAGGTACTTGGCGTACGCGCGCAGCACCATCGCCTGCCGCCAGGTCATCCCCGCGGACAGCACCAGGGCGTTGAACCCGTCGTTCTCCGCCTTGCCCGTCCAGACGGCGGCGAAGGTGTCCTGGAAGCGCTCGCGGGCGTCGTCGCCCAGGCAGTCGCTGTTGCCGCTGATCTCCTTGGGCATGCGCAGACCGAAGTCGTAGATCCACGCCGTCGTGCGGTCCGCGCAGCGCAGCTCGTACGGCCGCTCGTCGGTGACCTCGACGCCGAGCCGGCTCAGCACCGGCAGGACGGCGGACAGGGAGACCGAGCCGCCCTTCTGGTAGATCTTGAAACGGCGCTCCTCGGGGGCGGCGCCCACCGGCTCGTACAGGCTGAGCACGAAGGGCCTGTCCTCGTTCAGCTGCTCGAGGTTGACCAGGTCGGCGACCGCGGCGCGCGGGGTGTGGTCGGCCTTGTAGCCCTCGGGGAAGGCGCCCGAGTAGCGGCGCAGCAGCTCCGCGGCGTGCTCCTCGCCGAGTTCCGCGGTCAGCGCCTCGGAGAAGGAGTCCACCCAGGAGCGGGCGGCCTCGACCAGGCGGGCCTCGATGCGCTCCTTGTCGCTGTCGGACAGCTGCGGCAGCTCGGTGCCCTGCGGCACGCGGACGACGAAGTGCAGCCGGGAGAGGACCGACTCGGTGTTCCAGGCGGTGAAGTCGACGCTGGTGCCGCCCAGCTCCTCCTTGAGGATGTCGATGAACCGCAGGCGTACGCCGGTGGTGTAGCGGTCGCGCGGGAGGTAGACGAGGGCCGAGTAGTAGCGGCCGTACTCGTCCTGGCGCAGGTACAGGCGCAGCCGGCGGCGCTCCTGCAGGTACAGCACGGAGGTGGCGATCGCCTGCAGCTCGCCGACCGGGGTCTGGAAGAGCTCGTCGCGCGGGTAGGTCTCGAGGATCTGCAGCAGGTCGCGCCCGTCGTGGCTGTTGGGCGAGAAACCGGCGAGCTCGAGGACCTCGTCGACCTTGCGCCGGATGACCGGGACCCGGCGCACCGACTCGGTGTAGGCGGCGGACGAGAACAGGCCGAGGAAGCGGCGCTCGCCGACGACCTCGCCCTTGTCGTTGAACTTCTTGACGCCGATGTAGTCCAGGTAGGAGGGCCGGTGGACGGTGGCCCGGCTGTTGGCCTTGGTCAGCACCAGCAGCTTGTGCTCGCGCGCCTTGGCGCGGGCGTCGGCGGGCAGCCGCTCGAAGGACGGGCTGACCGGGTGGCTGTCGTCGCCGGCGTGCGGCGGGTCCGCGCGCAGTATGCCGAGACCGGTGCCGGGAACGGCGGCCAGGGAGTCGTCGTCGCGCAGCTGGTACTCGCGGTAGCCGAGGAAGGTGAAGTGGTCGTCGGACAGCCAGCGCAGCAGCTCGCGGGCCTCGTCGACCTCCCGCGGGCGCAGGTCGCCGGGCACGGGCTCGCCGGGCAGTCCCTCGGCGAGCCGGATCGCCGCCTCGCGCATCTTCTCCCAGTCCTCGACGGCCTCGCGGACGTCGGACAGCACGCGCAGCAGGTCGGCGGTGATCTGCTTGAGGTCGGCGCGGTCGGTCTCGCGGTCGATCTCGACGTGGATCCAGGACTCGGTGAGCGCGTCGTGCGGCAGCGGCTCGCCGGACGACGCGGCGGGCAGCACCTCGATGAGCTTGCCGGTGACGTCCCGGCGCACCACGAACTGCGGGTGGACGACGACGTGGATGCCCCGTCCCTGCCGGGTCAGCTCGTTCGTCACGGAGTCCACGAGGAAGGGCATGTCGTCGGTGACGACCTCGACGACGGAGTGGGTGCAGGTCCAGCCGTTCTCCTCGACGGTCGGCGTGTGGACCCGGACGCTGGCCGTGCCCTGCGGGCGGTTCTCGGCCAGGCGGTAGTGGGAGTAGGCGGTTCCGAAGACGTCGACCGGGTCGCGGTCCGTGAGGTCCTCTGGGGCGGTGTGCAGGTAGAAACGCTGGAGGAAGGCGAGGACGGAATCCCGGTCCGGGGCGCCCTCGCCCGTCGACCCGGCCGGGAGATGACCCCCGACCGGACTGTTCTCAGCTACCCGGGCGGCCCTCTCGAGCAGCTCGGCCTTGGCTTCGTCCAGCTTGGTCTGCATTGTCCTCTGGCTCCTGTCGCGCGCCGTTGCGTGACGTAGAAGGAAGTACGGTCTCCGCCCTTGCGGCGTGACGCCTCGGACCGGGGCGTCCGGTCCACTCCGACGCTATGCCTCGGGATGAGATGAGCGGGGGGATATCAGCCATCTTCGATGCGTCCGACGGGTGTGACGCTGCTCTCCATGGCACCGGTGCCTGGAGTCGACGCGGCGCCCCGGGTGCCGTCGCATCCCCTTCCCGCCCGCGAGAATCAGCGACCGACGCCCGGACACGGATGTGGTCCGTGCCCACCGGGCGCACAGCGGAGGCGACGGTGCCCCCGCGAGCTATCGCGCTGATCACGCCACCAAGGCTATCCCTCCTCACGGGGGGCCCGTCATGAGCCGTATGTGTACAAAACCGAGGGTGGAAGTTTGACGTTCTGCACAGGGGCGGCGGAGACGGAAGCAGCGTATACCCGCTTGCCCCTCTTGATCGCTTCCGTCCCTCTTTTCCCCCTTCCCTCTTGTTTTTCCGGCCTGCTCTCCCCCGTTTTCACTCCGCGAGGCGGTGGGCCTCGGCGACCGCCTCGCCGAGGGTGTCCACCACCGGCACGCCGGCCTCTTCCAGGCTGGCCCGGCTGTGCGAGCCACCGGTGTAGAGGACCGCCCGCGCCCCGGCGTACCGCGCGGCCAGCGCGTCGTCCGCGGCGTCCCCGATGACCACCGTGCGCGCCGGGTTCACCGCCCCGGCGAGCAGGCCCAGGTGCCGCACCATGTGCTCGGCCTTGCTGCCGCCGGACGGCCCCGTCCGGCCGTCCACCCGGACGAAGTGCGATTCGATTCCGAAGCCCCGTACCAGCGGGACGAGGTCCTCGTGCCCGTACATGCTCAGGATCGACTGGCTGTGGCCGGCCGACGTCCAGCCGGTGAGCAGTTCCACCGCTCCCTCGGTCAGCGCGCAGCGGATGCGGTGCTCGGTGTAGTACCGGTGGAAGACGGCGTCCATCGCCTCCCACTCGGCCTCGGTGGGGAGCCGGCCCAGCAGCCGCTCGTAGAACTTCGGGACCGGCACGCAGTACAGCGCGCGGTACTGCTCCAGTGTGATCGGCTCCAGGCCGAGCTCGGCGAACGCCGCGTTCGTCGCTCCGACGACCGCGGCGTTGTCGTGGAAGAGCGTGCCGTTCCAGTCCCAGACGATGTGCGCCCCTGATTGCTTCCCCATGCCAAAAACGTACCCGCCGCCACCGACAATCAGGAGAGCGTCGAGTCAGGGGGCGGGGCGGGCCCGAGACCCCGGTGGATTCTCAGTCGCCGGGCCCGACGAGGTCGGGGATCTCCTGCGTGGCGTACCACAGCAGCTCGTGGTCCTCGGCGCCGTCCACGACGAACTGGGCGTCGTCGTCCCCGGCGTCCGCCGCCCCCAGGGCCTCGGCGGCGGCGGTCACGTCCGCCTCCGCGTCGTCCACGTCGACGTGCACGGCGGCCGCCCTGGCCAGCGGTACGGGGCCCGCCACCCGTACCTCGCCGAGCGCGGCGGGGTCGAGTCCGCGGTCGGGGTCGGCCACCGCCGTGCTGTCGGGCACGTCCACGGCGACCACGACCCGGCGCCGCGGCGCGCCCGGGTCCATCGCCAGCAGTCGCAGGGAGGCGAGCGCGGCCCGGCTCAGCGCGGCGTACTCCAGCTCCTCGATGTCGTCGGAGAGGTACCACTCGCGCAGGGCCGGTGTCACGGCGTACGCGAGGAGCGACTCCGCCCCGAGCTCCCCCGTCTTGTGCGCCTCGGCGAGGCCGGGGAGGGTCAGAGGGACGTAGACACGCATGGCAGGCCGCTTTCGTGGTCGGAGGGTTCGCCACCCGGACGGCCTTCAGGATACGTGCGCAAGCCTCCTTTCGAGTCCCGGCCACGCCCCCTGAATCGTCCACTCCACGCCCCTCGTCTCACCCGGTGCGCCCCCGTTCTTCCGGGGTTCGCGGCCCCCTCGATCACACGGATAGGTGAATCCGTCCGCCCCGCGACGCGTACCGCGCCTTCCTTGCCGCCGTCGCTTCCGCCCCGTACAAGAGGCCCAACAGGAAGTTACTGCCCGGTACACACCGGGCGACCGCACGAACGGGGACCCATGAACAAGGTCATGACCAGGGCCCAGCGCCGCCCGGGCACCCGCCCGCCGAGCCGCCGCGACACCCGCCGCCCCGGTGGCTCTCCACCACGCACTCCGGCCGGCGGC
>NZ_JUJA01000092.1:9341-13806 GCF_001906585.1 Streptomyces kebangsaanensis
GCCCGCCCCGCGCCGCCCCCACCCGCCCGCCCACGGCGCCCGGCCCGCACGGTTCCCGTACGGCCGTCAGGACGGTCCCCGACCGCACGGCGGACGGGTCCCGGAGGGCACGCGCGACGACCCCGGCGGGCGCGGCCGGGACGGCGGCGGGTGCCCACGCCCCCGTGGCACGCGCCACCGCCGCGGTGGACGCGCAGGCCGCCCTGCGGGCGGCTTCGCTGCCCGTCGCCACCGACCTGTTCGCCGAGCGGCTTCTCGCCGTGCTCAGCGGACAGCGGCCCGTGCACTGGATGCTCCGGCACACCGCGGGCCGGGCGTACGACGAACTCGCCTGGCTCGCCGAGCGCGGCGCTCTGCGCACCCGTGGCGCACGCCCGGTCGTGCGGGACATCGGCTACTACGAGCCCCGTCCGGGCGCCGTGGAGGCCTTCGCCCGCATCGGCGCGGGCGACCGGCTGCGGGCGATGGCGTTCCGCCTGGAACAGGGCCGTGACCGGCGCTGGCGCTGTACGGCGGTGGAACTCGGCGGTCCCCGCATGCCCCACGGGGACGACGCGCTCCCCTGAGCCCGCTGAGAAACGAAGGGCCGGGCACCCCGAGGATGCCCGGCCCCGCGCGTCACGTCACTTCTTGCGGCGGCGGCCCGCCTTGGCCTGCTTGCGGCGCTCCGCGCGCGTGAGGCCGTCGGACTCCGAGCGCACGGGCCCGCCGTCGGTGGCGAACTCGCCCTCGACGACGCCGCCCTCGCCGTCCACGGTCGGCGCGGAGAAGTGCAGGTCCCGCCGCTGGGGGGCGTCGAGGCCCTTGGCCCGGATCTCCGGACGCGCGCCCGCCTGCGCCGGTACCGCGTCGCGCTTCTCCAGGTCGGCCACCGGCTTGGCGTCCTCGACCGGGACCTCCTCGACCTGCTGCTCGACCTGGACCTCCAGGTTGAACAGGTAGCCGACGGACTCCTCCTTGATGCCCTCCATCATCGCGGTGAACATGTCGAAGCCCTCGCGCTGGTACTCGACCAGCGGGTCCTTCTGCGCCATCGCGCGCAGGCCGATGCCCTCCTGGAGGTAGTCCATCTCGTAGAGGTGCTCACGCCACTTGCGGTCCAGCACCGACAGCACCACCCGGCGCTCCAGCTCCCGCATGATCTCGGAGCCGAGCTGCTCCTCACGGGCCTTGTACTGCTCGTGGATGTCGTCCTTGATGGACTCGCTGATGAACTCCGCGGTCAGCCCCGTGCGGTCGCCGGCCGCCTCCTCCAGCTCCTCGACGGTGACCTTCACCGGGTACAGCTGCTTGAAGGCGCCCCACAGCCGGTCGAGGTCCCAGTCCTCCGGGAAGCCCTCGGCGGTCTCCGCCTGGATGTAGGCGTCGATCGTGTCGTTCATGAAGTGCTGCACCTGCTCCTGCAGGTCCTCGCCCTCCAGGACGCGGCGCCGCTCGCCGTAGATGACCTCGCGCTGCCGGTTGAGGACCTCGTCGTACTTCAGAACGTTCTTACGGGTCTCGAAGTTCTGCTGCTCGACCTGCGACTGGGCGGACGCGATCGCGCGCGTGACCATCTTGTTCTCGATCGGCACGTCGTCCGGCACGTTCGCCATGGACATCACGCGCTCGACCATCTGCGCCTTGAACAGACGCATCAGGTCGTCACCGAGGGAGAGGTAGAAGCGGGACTCGCCGGGGTCGCCCTGACGGCCGGAACGACCGCGCAGCTGGTTGTCGATACGGCGCGACTCGTGCCGCTCGGTGCCCAGCACATAGAGCCCGCCGAGCTTCTCGACCTGCTCCTTCTCGGCCTTGACCGCCTCCTCCGCGCGCCGCAGCGCCTCGGGCAGGGCCGCGGCCCACTCCTCGATGTGCTCCTCGGGGTCGAGACCGCGCTGGCGCAGTTCGGCCTCGGCGAGGTCCTCGGGGTTGCCGCCGAGCTTGATGTCCGTACCACGGCCGGCCATGTTCGTCGCCACGGTCACCGCGCCCTTGCGGCCGGCCTGGGCGACGATCGACGCCTCGCGCTCATGGTGCTTGGCGTTGAGCACCTCGTGCTGGACGCCCCGCTTGCTGAGCTGCTGCGAGAGGTACTCGGACTTCTCCACCGAGGTGGTGCCGACCAGGATCGGCTGGCCCTTCTCGTGCTTCTCGGCGATGTCGTCGACGACCGCCTCGAACTTGGCGACCTCGGTGCGGTAGATGAGGTCCGACTGGTCCTTGCGGACCATCGGCCTGTTCGTCGGGATCGGAACCACGCCGAGCTTGTAGATCTGGTGGAACTCGGCGGCCTCGGTCATCGCCGTACCGGTCATGCCGGACAGGCCGGGCAGTTCCTTGCCCTTGTGATCGTGGCGCTTGTAGAGGCGGAAGAAGTTCTGGAGCGTGATCGTGGCGAGCGTCTGGTTCTCGTCCTTGATCGGCACGCCTTCCTTGGCCTCGATCGCCTGGTGCATGCCCTCGTTGTAGCGGCGGCCGGCGAGGATACGGCCGGTGTGCTCGTCGACAATCATGACTTCGTCGTCGATGATGACGTAGTCCTTGTCGCGCTTGAAGAGCTCCTTGGCCTTGATGGCGTTGTTGAGGTAGCCCACGAGCGGGGTGTTCACCGACTCGTACAGGTTGTCGATGCCCAGCCAGTCCTCGACCTTGCTGACGCCGGACTCGTGGATGGCGACGGTGCGCTTCTTCTCGTCGACGTCGTAGTCGCCGGTCTCCTCGATGCCCTTGAGCGGCTGGCCGGCCTCGCCGCGCTTGAGGCGCTTGACCAGCTTGGCGAAGTCGCCGTACCACTTGGTGGCCTGGTCGGCCGGGCCGGAGATGATCAGCGGCGTACGGGCCTCGTCGATGAGGATGGAGTCGACCTCGTCGACGACGGCGAAGTTGTGGCCGCGCTGGACGAGTTCGTCCTGGGACCACGCCATGTTGTCGCGCAGATAGTCGAAGCCGAACTCGTTGTTCGTGCCGTAGGTGATGTCGCAGGCGTACTGCTCGCGGCGCTGGGCCGGCGTCATGTTGGCCAGGATGCAGCCGACGCTCAACCCCAGGAAACGGTGGACGCGGCCCATCATCTCGGAGTCGCGCTCGGCCAGGTAGTCGTTGACCGTGATGATGTGGACGCCCTTGCCGGCCAGGGCGTTCAAATACGCCGGCAGGGTGCCGACGAGGGTCTTGCCCTCACCGGTCTTCATCTCGGCCACGTAGCCCATGTGCAGGGCGGCGCCGCCCATCATCTGGACGTCGTAGTGCCGCTGGCCCAGGACGCGCTTGGCCGCCTCCCGCACCGTGGCGAACGCCTCGGGCAGCAGGTCGTCCAGGCTCTCACCGTCGGCGTACCGCTGCTTGTACTCATCGGTGAGGGCCCGCAGCTCGGCGTCGGAGAGACTGAGGAAGTCCTCTTCGATGGAGTTGACCTGGTCCGCGATGCGGTGCAGCTTGCGCAGGATCTTGCCTTCGCCTGCACGCATGATCTTCGAAAGGACGGACACGGGGGTTGGTCTCCTTGCCGGTCGGGCCTGGGACGGTCGGTTTCCATTTGACTGACTGAGCAACGGCCATCGTATGCGAGGACCCGGCCGAGTCGGGAGGGCCTGCCGTAAGGGCACGCGTCCACTGCATCGTGAGGGCTACACACGGGACAACGTCCGGGGGCCGCGGATGGTGCCGTGTTTCCCCGAAGATTTACGCGAATTGTGATCGCCCGCTCACCCAGTGCCAAAAAGGGATGGCACCCTGTCGCGGCCCCCCAGGAGAATCGGCCGATGGAACCCGTCACGCTCACCACCGACCGCCTGCTCCTGCGCGCCATCGGCCCCCAGGACACCGACGCCGTGTACGCCGCCGCGCAGGACGCCGACATCCAGCGCTGGACCACGGTGCCCTCGCCCTACCTGCCCGAGCACGCGCGGAACTTCACCGAAGAGCTGGTCCCCGAGGGCTGGGCCAACGGTTCGGTGTTCACCTTCGGCCTCTTCCTGCCCGAAGGGGACTTGGCAGGCACACTCAGCATCACCCCGCGCTCGCCGGGCGAGGCCGAGATCGGTTTCTGGGCCGCGAAGGAACACCGCGGCAACGGCTACGTGACCGAGGCCGCCCTCGCCGCCGCCCGCTGGGCCTTCACCCAGCTCGCCGTCGACCGCCTGGAATGGCGCACCGAGGCCGGCAACAACGCCTCCCGCGCGGTGGCCGAACGGGCGGGTTTCACCCTGGAGGGCACCCTGCGCTCCGCCCTCGGCGTCAGGGGAGTACGACGCGACTGCTGGGTGGGCTCCCTGCTGCCGTCCGACCTGGGCCTGCCCTCGACCGCGCCCTACCTGCCGGTGCCCGCGTAGACGTCGGGACAGCGGCCGTCGGGAACAGGGGGACGGGCGCCGGGAGCGGAGGCAACGGGGACGAACGCCCGGATCGGCCCGCGTTGTCAGTGCCACCCCCTATCGTGCGGAGCCATGACCTCCCTCCCGCGCCCCACCACCGACCTCTCGGC
>NZ_JUJA01000092.1:13824-25410 GCF_001906585.1 Streptomyces kebangsaanensis
GTCCTGCGGGCCCAGGGCTTCCTCGGCGCGCCGGACCGGCGGGCCGGGGTGCGCGGCGTCCTGCGCCACCTCGGCGCCGTCCAGCTCGACACCATCTCGGTCCTCGCCCGCTCCCACGAGCTCGTGCCCTACGCGCGTCTGGGCGCGGTCGGCCGCACGACCGTCGACCGCGCCTACTGGACCGACACGCACGCCTTCGAGTACTGGTCGCACGCCGCCTGCATCCTGCCCATCGAGGAGTGGCCGCACTTCGCCTTCCGCCGCCGCGCCTACCGCAACCGCCCGCACTGGAACCACGAGCTGCCCGACGGCGCCTACGAGCAGGTCGTCAAGCAGCTGCGCGCCGAGGGCCCGCTGACGGCGACGGAGCTGGGCGGGGCGAAGAGGACCAGCGAGTGGTGGGACTGGTCCGGCTCCAAGGTCGCCGTCGAGCGCGCCCTGATGTACGGCGAGGTGGTCTGCGTCGAACGCCGGGGCTGGAAGCGGGTGTACGACCTCGCCGAGCGCGCCGTCCCGGAGCGGCTGCTGCACGACGAGCTGGACGACACCGAGTGCCTGCGCCGCCTGGTCCGTCTGGCCGGCCAGTCCCTGGGCGTGGGCACGCGCGCGGACATCGCGGACTACCACCGCCTCAAGGGCGAGCAGGTCGACGCGGTGATAGCGGACTCGGGGCTGGTCCCGGTCACGGTCGAGGGCTGGGGCAGGCCGGCCTGGGCGGACCCGGCGGCGCTCGGGACAGCCCCGCGCGGCCGCCACCGGACCACACTGCTGTCCCCCTTCGACTCCCTGATCTGGGAGCGGGCCCGCACCGAACGTATCTTCGGCTTCACCCACCGTCTGGAGGCCTACGTCCCCAAGCCCAAGCGGGTCCACGGCTACTTCGCGATGCCGGTGCTCGCCGGAGGCCGCCTCGTCGGCCGCGTGGACCCCGCCCGCGAGGGACGCACCCTGGTCGCCAAGCAGGTCGCCCTGGACGGCGCCGGATCCGTACCCGCGGTCGCCCGGGCCCTCGTCGAGGCGGCGGGCTGGGTGGACTGCACGGACGTGCGCGTGGAACGGGTGGACGCGCCCGAGCTGCGCGAACCCCTGGCCCGGGAGCTGACCCGCGCGCTCGGCTGAGCGTCAGCGGATCTCGAGGATCTTCTCCCGCATCGCGTACACCACCGCCTCCATCCTGGAGTGCAGCTGGAGCTTCTCCAGGATGTTGCGCACGTGGTTCTTCACGGTGTTCTCGGAGATGAACAGCTCCTTGGCGATGTCCCGGTTGTTCATCCCCGTGGCGACGAGCTTGAGGACCTCCAGCTCACGGTCGGTCAGCCGGGGCGCGGGGACGAGGCGGCGTTCGTCGGTCCGCTGGATCATCGACTTGAACTCGGTGAGCAGCTTGGACGCCATGGACGGGCTGATCTGCGACTGGCCGTCGGCCACGGCGCGGATGGCGGTGGCCACCTCGTCCGTGGAGATCTCCTTGAGCAGGTAGCCGGTCGCGCCCGCCTTGATCGCGTCGTAGAGGTCGGCCTCCTCGTCACTTATCGTCAACATGATGATCTTGGCGCTGGGAGCGACCTCCTTGATGGAGGTGCACGCCTCGATCCCGCCGCGCTTGGGCATCCGTACGTCCATCAGCACGATGTCGGGCAGCAGATCGGCGGCCTTGTCCACGGCCTCGGCGCCGTCACCCGCCTCGCCGACCACCTGGATGTCCTCCTCGGCGGCGAGCACGATCTCCAGGCCGCGGCGGAAGAGGGCGTGGTCGTCCACGACAAGGACTCTGATCGGCTCCTTGCGCGCAGTGCCCGCGTCCGGGCCCGTGCCGACGACGTCACCGTCGGCATCCTCGTCCCGCGTCGGTCCGAAGCTGTCCGCCATCGTTGTCCTCCCCCTGAGGCTGTGGCCTGGTGTGCGGTGCCGTGGCCAACCCAAGGCAACGGCCCATCCGTTGAGCCGTTGCCGCCATGATTCCATGTCCGGCCGACACTGCGGTGACCAAGCGGGGCGCGAAGGGGTCGCACGTCGGTGCCCCTGGGGGCGCACACGCGCAACCAGGGGCACCGTCTCAGCTGTCGGCCGGGTGGGTCAGCCGCCCAGGGTGCCGCCCGCCTCGGGAGAGGGCGCCTCAGTGACCATCGTGTCCGTCCTGAGGTGGATCACGCCGTAGTCGTAGGCGTGCCGTCGGTAGACGACACTGGGTTCCTTGGTCTCGGAGTCGACGAACAGATAGAAGTCGTGCCCGACCAGCTCCATCTCGTAGAGGGCCTGGTCGAGGGTCATCGGAGAGGCGACGTGCGTCTTCTCGCGGACGACGAGGGGACCGTCCCCCTGCACCTCCAGCGAGCCGACCTTCTTCGTGGGCACCTGGCCCGCTTCCTCTTCCGTGACGGTCTGGCCGCTGCCGTTCAGCGTCGCAGCGCCCGGGACGTGGTCGGGGACCTCGGCGGCCGAGATCCGGCGCGCGCCGCGCCGCGAGAAACGCTTGTCGTGCTGCTTGCGCAGCCGGGCACCCAGTTTCTCCGCCGCCAGGTCGAGTGCCGCGTACGGATCGCTGGCCGCTGCCTCCGCCCGGATCACCGGACCGCGGGAGCGGAGCGTGATCTCCACTCGGTCACTGCGGTCGGCCTGTCGGGGGTTGGGCTCCTTGGACACCTCGACGTCGAGGCTGATCACCTTGCCATCGAGCTTCTGGATCTTCTCCAGGTTCAGCTTCTCGGCCACGTGCTTGCGGAACCGCTCGGGCACCTCGGTCTTGCGGCCCTTGACGACGATGTCCACGCAGAACTCCGTTCCCGGATCGCTCCGCTACACCGGCGGAGCATCTCCCTTTTCGCACCCGGTTCCGGTGAGCCCGGAACCTCGGACTCGGTGACGTGCACCTCCTCCCCCATGGGCAAGATCTCCACCCAGCCGGTGCGGGTGATTACGAAAACCCGCAGCACGGCATTCGGATATGGCGGGGACGGCCTGCGGCTTTCCCTCACACCCCGAACATATCTCGCCCGGACGGATGACGTCACCCTCTACCGCGGCGTACCTCCGTTCAGGTAAATTGACCCTCTCATTACCTGCAACGATGCAAGTTCGCAGTCAGTTCCGGTTCTTTTCGAAAGAATCCGGAGAGGACGCGACGACGGCCGCACAGATCACGCCGCCGGCGCCATACACACCCCCGATTTCCAGTGCGTCGTACACCGAGTTCCCCTCTTTCTGTGTTGCTTGCTGCCTTGCTCCGGACTTCCGTTCCCCCATCCCTTCCCGAGTCCGCGCCGCATACACGGCCGCTTTCACCGCACGTGCCGCTTCCGCCAGGGAGGCGCCCGTCGTCATGAGGTCGTCGACCAGCACCACCGGGCCGCCCAGCAGCAGCCCCGCACCGCCCGCGGCCACCTGAAGCGCACCGGCGAGGTTGTCCAGCCGCTGCCGGGAGTTCAGCCCCGACTGGTCGGCCACGGGGCGCCGCTGGCGCAGCACGGCCAGCGCCCTGGCCGGCGTTCCGGACCGCCGCAGCTCACCGGCCGCCGCAAGCGTGATCCGCCGCACCGGATCATGCCCGCGGGCCCGCACCGTCCGCCGCGCGGACGGCACGGAGACCAGTAGCACGGCCCCGCCCACCGCCCACGGCAGCCCCGCGTCCGCTGCCCCTGTTCCTGTTCCTGTTCCTGCCCCTGCCACGCCCGCCGGCAGCCCGGCCCGCACCGCGCCCGCCAGCGCCGTGCCCAGCGGACGCGCGAGAGCCAGCGCGCCCCGTTCCTTGTGGGCGAGCAGGGTCGCCCTGACCGCGTCCGCGTACGGAGCCGCCGCGTACACCGCCGGCAGTCCGGGCGGCTCCGGCACCGGACGCACCCTGCGTGGTGCGTCCCTGCTCAGGGCGGCCCGGCACCGGGGACAGAGCACCGTACGAGGCCGGCCGCAGCCCCCGCACTCGGCCGGCAGTACCAGGTCGGTCAGGTCCTGCCACCACCCGCGCATGCACTCCACTGTGCCAACGCCGCACCGTCCCGGCCAGCCCTGTGGACAACGTCCTGTGGACAACTCCGCCCACGGCGACCAGAGCTTCCCCCACACGGAGGAGTGCTCAGCCCGGATAGACCGGCGCCCACCCGGCCTTGACCACCTTCTGCCACTGCGCCCCGGACGGCAGCCGGACGATCCCGTCCTCCGACGAGTACGCCACCAGCGGCAACCGGTCGTCCTCGGACGCGGCGATCGACTGGACCCCGGTGAGCGCGGCGGGCGGCGAGCCTTCCGGCGTGGAGCCGTCGACCTGGACGTACCGCATCGTCTGCACGCCTCCTTGCTCTCGCCCGGCCACCACGAGCCGGCTGTCACCGGCCCACGACATGGCGGTGACATTCTCCAGCTCCGGCGCCGCCGAACGCAGCTCCAGCACCGACACCACCGGCCGGTCCCCCGAGCTGTCGTCCCGTTCGATCCGCCCGATGAGCAGGGACTTGCTGTCGTCCTTCGCCTGCACGACGAGCGCGATCCGCACCCCGTCGGCGGCCACCCGCACCGCGTCGACGCGCCCGTTCAGCCCGGGAACACGCACGTCGAGCGGCTTTCCCTCGCCCTGCTCCAGCACCAGCAGCCGCGGCTGGGCGGGATCCCGGTCGGCCACCCACAGGTCGCCTTGCGCGTCCCAGCTCGGCGCCGTCAGCCGGTCGGCCTCGGCCTTGCCGCGGCTCTGCAGCACGGGTGGCTCAAGCGGGCTGCCCGCCGCCAGCGAGCCCACGAACAGCGACTTCCAGTCGGAGCTGACCCCTGCCACGGTGCGCTCGTCCCAGGACACGGCCGCCGACGCGAGCTGCTGGACGCCCTCGCCCAGCGCGCCCGGCACCGGTTCCGCGCTGGTGCCGGTGCCGGGCATCCGCACCAGTCGGCGCTTGTCGTCGACAAAATACAGGTAATCGGACCGCTTCACCGGCCCGCGCCTGGCGACGGACCCGGCCCGGCCCTCTCCGAGCGCGCACAAGATACTGCCGTCGGCCCGCTGCAGCTCGACCGTGTCCACCGTGGGCGTCAGGTTCTGCAGCGTGAACAGCAGCTGGGTCGCCATCTCCCAGCACTTCTCGCGCCCCACCTCGGAGGCCTTGCCGTTCAGCGGCACGGTCAGCTTGTTCTGGTCGTCGGGTGTCAGCGCGGTGACGCCGCCGCGCAGCGCCGTACCGGTCGGGAAGCTCGACCTGACCACCGGCTTGAGCCAGTTCGTGGGCCCGGCCAGCAGGGAGCGCACCATCTGCGTCATCGCGTCCACACGCCGGCGCACGTAGACGGGATCGGCGACGGCCGTCGTCGACGTCCCCGACTCCGCCCAGGTGTCGGAGGCCAAGTAGTACTTGTTGACGGACATGTAGTTGCGCTGGAAGTCCGACTGGCCCATGACGACGCCCTGCGGCAGCACGTCGATGCGCCACTGCCCGCTCTTCTTGTCCCGTGTCAGATGCACCGGCTGGCTGTAGGGCCCGGTCAACGACGTGTACGACTGCTGCTCGTCCACCCGGGCCACCTTGCTGCCGGTCAGTGCGACCGCGTAGTCGTCGGTGGCGTCGCGCCCCGTCGTACGGTCGACCCGGATGCCCGGGCCGTCGGCGAGCACGGTCGTGGACGACTCCGGCCGCCACTGCCGCGCCGCCGTTTCCGTCAGATACTGACGGGCCGTCGCATACTGCGGGTCGTCGCTGGTCAACGCCTCCAGGAAGCCCTGAAGGATCTCCGCGGGCGGGGCGCCCTCCCGGGGCGGTATGGCGAACACCCGTACCTCGGTGTCCCGACGCGGGGTGGACTCCACATCCCGCAGGTCCCCGCTGTCGGGCATCGTGGCGCACCCCGCCAGCAGTACGACCCCGCAGGCGGCGTACGCCACCGCGCGCACCGGCCGCCGCACGCCCCCCTCGCGGTCAGCGCCCACGAGATGCCTCCCCTTGCTGCGTCACGTCCCGCGGCCCGACCCTCTCCGGAGCCGCGGAGCCCTCCGACCCGTTCCCCGCCGTCTCCACCGCGGGCACGGCCTCCTGCCCTCGTGCGTCCGAGGCCGGCCGGGGCACCACGCGCGCGCCGTTGCCGGGCAGCGCCGTCGGATCGGCCGTGGGCGGCACCGCGACCGGCCGGGACGCGATCGGGCCCCGTGCCGAGGCCGTACGGTCACCCGTCGCCTGCACCGGCACGGTCGCACGCTTCTCTTCCCCTCTGGGCAGACCGGCGTCGTCGAGTCCGCGGTTACGGCGCGAGTCCTTGGGCTCCAGCGGTATGGGCGAGCCCCGCAGCGGCTCGTCCGCGGTCCTGGGCAGCGTCAGCCGGAACTGCGAGCCGCCACCCGGCTCGCCCCACGCCTGCAGCCAGCCGCCGTGCAGCCGGGCGTCCTCCAGGGCGATCGACAGCCCCAGGCCCGTACCGCCCGTGGTACGCGCGCGTGCCGGGTCCGCCCGCCAGAAACGGCTGAAGACACGGGTCGCCTCGCCCGGCTTGAGCCCGACGCCGTAGTCGCGCACCGCGACCGCGACCGCGCCGCCGGCCGAGGCCAGCTTGACGACGACGTCCCTGCCCTCACCGTGCTCCACGGCGTTGACGACCAGGTTGCGCAGGACGCGCTCCACACGCCGCGCGTCGGCCTCCGCCACGACGGGCTGCTGGTCTCCGACGACCCGGATCCGGGTGCCCTTGCGCTCGGCCAGCGGCTCCGCGCCGCCGACGACCCGGTGCACGACTTCCCGCAGATCGATCGGCTCGGCCTCCAGCGCCGCCGCACCCGCGTCGAAACGGCTGATCTCCAGCAGGTCGGCGAGCAGCGACTCGAACCGGTCCAGCTGGTCGGCGAGCAGCTCCGCCGAGCGGGCGGTGACCGAGTCGAAGTCCTCGCGCGCCTCGTGGATGACGTCGGCGGCCATCCGCACGGTCGTCAGCGGCGTGCGCAGCTCGTGCGAGACGTCGGAGACGAACCGGCGCTGCATCCGCGACAGGTCCTCCAGCTGCTGGATCTTCAGCTGCAGGTTCTGCGCCATCTTGTTGAAGGCCTCGCCGAGCCGCGCGATGTCGTCCTCGCCGGTGACCTTCATCCGCTCCTGCAGCCGTCCGGCCGACAGCCGCTCGGCGATCCTGGCCGCCATCCGCACCGGCGTGACGACCTGCCGCACCACCAGCCAGGCGATGGCCCCGAGGAGCACGACGACGAAGAGACCGGCCGTCGTGAGGGTCCCCTTGACCAGGCTCAGCGACTTCTCCTCCTGGCTGAGCGGGAAGAGGTAGTACAGCTGGTACGGGTCACCGTTGGGGTCGTTGACCTGCTTGCCGATGACCAGCGCGGGCTGGGAGCCCTTGTCGCTGTCCTTGTAGACGATGCGGGCGTAGCTCTGGGCGGCCACCATGCTGCCGTTGATCCGCGCCCGCAGCTCCTCGGGCACACTCGCCGTCGGGTCCACGCCGCCGGAGGCGCGCGGACCGCGCCCGCCGCCGCTGTCGTCGCCCGCGGCGGGCAGCGTGACCACGTCGAAGGCCCCCTGGCCGCCGCTGGAGAGCGAGGACACCAGGTCACTCATCCACTGGATGACGTTCTGGGAGGAGCGGCCGTCCGTCGTGGAGGCGGCCTCACCGGTGGCGGTCGCCGCCTCGTCGGCCCGCTGCTTGGCCACCGCGAAACCGCCGGTGGCCTGGCTCTGCGACGCCTTCACCTTGGCGTCCAGCAGCCCGTTGCGCACCTGGCCGATGACGACGAACCCGAGCAGCAGGACGACGCCCAGCGACATCAGCAGCGTGGTGACGACGACCCTGAGCTGGATGTTGCGCCGCCACAGTCGCATGACGGGCAGCAGCGGCCGGCGCACCCAGCGCAGGAAGAGACGCAGGACCGGGCTGCCCTGCACGCCGCCGTGCAGCAGCCCCCCGTCCAGAAGGCGCCCCCAGCGGGAACCCGCACCCGTCCGGCCGACAGGCCGCCCCGTGCGGTCCCCGGTCCCTCCGGGCGCCGGGGCGGCACTGTCCCCCGACACGTCAGCTCGGTCCGGCCTTGTAGCCGACACCTCGGACGGTCACCACGATCTCGGGCTTCTCCGGATCCTTCTCGACCTTGGAGCGCAGCCGCTGCACGTGCACGTTCACCAGACGGGTGTCGGCCGCGTGCCGGTAGCCCCAGACCTGCTCCAGAAGCACCTCGCGGGTGAACACCTGCCACGGCTTGCGGGCGAGGGCGACCAGCAGATCGAACTCCAGCGGCGTCAACGCGATCGACTGCCCGTCCCGCTTCACGGAGTGACCGGCCACGTCGATGACGAGGTCACCGATGGCGAGCTGCTCCGGCGCCGGCTCCTCCGACCTGCGCAGCCGCGCCCGGATACGGGCCACGAGCTCCTTCGGCTTGAACGGCTTCACGACGTAGTCGTCGGCCCCGGACTCCAGGCCCACCACTACGTCCACGGTGTCGCTCTTGGCTGTCAGCATCACGATCGGCACCCCGGACTCCGCCCTGATCAGGCGGCACACCTCGATGCCGTCCCGGCCGGGCAGCATCAGGTCCAGCAGTACCAGGTCGGGCTTGGTCTCACGGAAAGCGGCCAGCGCCTTGTCGCCGTCGGCTACGAAAGACGGCTCGAAACCTTCCCCACGCAGCACGATCCCGAGCATCTCGGCCAGTGCGGTGTCGTCGTCGACGACAAGGACTCGTCCCTTCATAAACGACATCATCCCATTCTCGTAACGGCTGCGGAGATCCAGGTGAGGGAGTTCACTGGCCTGTGACGATAGTCGTACCGACTCGCTACTGTCTGCCCTCACCCCGAGAACGGGGTGCCGTCCCTACCCGGCCGCCGTCCGCCGCGACCTGGCGCACAGCTCGGCCAGGCCCTCGGCCGTCACCGGCGAGACGGTGCCCTCCTCGGTGACGATCGCGGTCACCAGCTCGGGCGGAGTCACGTCGAACGCCGGGTTGTAGGCCTGCGTGCCCAGCGGCGCGACCGGGATGCCGCCGCCGGCTCCCGTGACCGGGACCTGAGGTGCGATGATCTCGGTCACCTCGTAGCCCGGGCGCTGCTCGACCTCGATCGCCACGCCGTCCGGGGTCTCCAGGTCCACCGTCGTCACCGGCGCCACCACGATGAACGGCACATGGTGGTAGCGCGCGAGCACCGCGAGCGGATAGCTGCCCACCTTGTTCGCCACCGAACCGTCGGCGGCGATACGGTCCGCGCCGACCAGCACGGCATCCACCTCACCGGCCGCGAACAGCGAGCCCGCCGCGTTGTCCGTGAGCAGGGTGTACGCCATGTCCCTGCGGGCCGCCTCGTACGCCGTCAGCCGCGCGCCCTGGAACAGCGGCCGGGTCTCGTCCACCCACAGCCGCCGCAGCCGTCCCGCACGATGCGCCGCGAGCGCCACCGCGAACGCCGTCCCCTCCCCGCCCGACACCAGTGACCCGGTGTTGCAGTGCGTGAGGACGCGGTGCCCGCCACCGGGCTGCAACTCGTCCAGGAGCGCCAGCCCGTGCTCGGCCATCCGCGCACTGGCCCGGGCGTCCTCCTGGTGCAACTGGCGCGCCGCCGCCAGCGCCGCCGAGGCCGCCCGCCGGACGTCACCGGTCCTGGCGAGCACCGCCTGATGAGCGGACCGCGCCCGGCGCACACCGACGGAGAGGTTGACCGCCGTGGGCCGGGCACCCGCCAGCGCCGTCGCGGCCTCGTCCACGTCGAAGCCGCGCGCGGCGGCGAGCGCGACGCCGTACGCCCCGGCGATGCCCAGCAGCGGAGCCCCGCGCACGGCCAGCGACCGGATCGCCTCCACCAGCGCGGAGGCGTCCGTGCACACCAGCTCGACCTCCTCGGCGGGCAGCCTCGTCTGGTCGAGGAGGACCAGGACCGGGCCCTCGGGCGGCTCCTCCCAGCGGATCGCCGGTGTACCGGTCGGCCGGTTGTCCTCGCGGGTCTGCGCGTACTGATCAGCCATGCCGTCAGTCTGCCCCGTATCCGGCGGACAATTGAAGGTACGCAGCCGCCACCACCGCCGGTCGCCCGAAGACCACCCCATGGCACGATGGCAGCCAACCTGCCGCCGCGACCGCGGACGGGCACCGTGAAGGAGCGACGATGAACGACACTCCGGGCTGGTCCTCGCCCGGATCCGCCCCGTCCGACGGACAGGAACCCGGTGCGTCCGGGCCTGCCGACGCCGCCGGCCGCCCCGGCCCCGCACAGCCCGCGGACCGGCCGGGCGAACAACCGCAGACCCCCGGCGTGAAGTGGTCCAAGGAACAGCCGCCACCCGGCCAGTGGTCCGCGCCCACGGGAACCCCGGCCCCCGGCCGGACCCCATCGCCGCCACCGCCCGCCCCCGGCTGGGGCCAGGCCGGCTACGGCGCTCCGGGTGGCTACGGCGGTTACGGCGGCCCGGGTGGCCACGGCGCCTGGGGCGCGGGCTGGGGCGGCCTGCCGCCCGCGGCCAAGCCCGGCGTGATCCCGCTCCGCCCACTGGGCCTGGGCGAGATCCTCGACGGCGCGGTGACCACCATGCGCACCCACTGGCGCACCGTCCTGGGCATCTCCCTGGTCGTCGCGGTCCTCGTCCAGACCATCGTCACTCTGGTGCAGCGCTTCGTCTTCGACGACGCCACCAACCAGGTGCTCAACGACCCGAACGCCACCTTCAGAGAGGTCAGCCGCGCCATGGGCAACCTCCTGCTCGGCTCCGGGGTCGCCTTCATTGTCCAAATCGTCGGCATCATCGTGGCCACCGGGCTGCTCGCGACCGTCACCAGCCGCGCAGCCCTCGGCAAACCCGTCACCATCGGCGAGGCCTGGCGGGACGCCCGCCCACAGGTGCTCAAGCTGTTCGGGCTGGTCTTCCTGTTGCTGCTCATCAGCGTCGGCATAGTCGCCGTCGGCGTGCTGCCCGGCATCATCGTGGCCGCCACGGGGTCGCCCCTCGGCGGCGTCGCACTGGCATTCCTGGGCGGCGCCGCCGCTTTCGTGCCCGCTGTGTGGCTGTGGATCCGCTTCTGCCTGGCCCCGCCCGCCCTCATGCTGGAGAAGCAGAGCATCACCAAGGCGATGAGCCGATCCGGCAAGCTGGTCCGCGGCTCCTGGTGGCGGCTCTTCGGCATTCAACTGCTGACCGTACTCATCACGTTCATGCTCTCCGTGGTGATTGCCCTCCCCTTCGCCATGATCGCCCTCGTGTCCAGCGGGGACGGTATGGCCGACTTCATCAACGGCACCCCCGAACTGAGCTGGACCTACCTGGTCATCACCGGGATCGGGTCGGTGATCGGCCTGGCGATCACGTTCCCGATCCTGGCCAACGTCACCGTGCTGCTCTACATCGACCAGCGCATCCGCCGCGAGGGCCTCGACCTCGAACTGGCCCGAGCCGCCGGCGTCCCGAGCCACGGTTCCGGCGCGACCACCCCGGGGAGCTGATGGCGTGAGCCCGACGGGGGGACTCCTCACAGCACTGCCGGCGCTTCCACGCGCGCCCGCCGCGACCGAACCACCGGTGACCCTCCCGCGTGATCCCGCGCGGGAGGCGGCCCAGCGCGAACTGTCCAAGGGCATGTACCACGAGCACGACCCCGGCCTGCTGCAACGCGCCCTGAACGCCTTCTGGGACTGGCTC
>NZ_JUJA01000092.1:25432-26805 GCF_001906585.1 Streptomyces kebangsaanensis
CCGCCACACCCGGCGGTGGCGTCGGCCTGGCCGTCGTCGTCGTGGCCGTGCTCGCCGTGCTCGGCGCCCTGTGGTGGCGCCTCGGCACACCACGCCGCAGTCCCACCTCCTCCCCCGCCCTCTTCGACGACCGCCCCCGCAGCGCCGCCGAACACCGCGCCACCGCCGAGGCGCACGCCACCCGGGGCCACTGGAACCAGGCCGTCCAGGAACGGATGCGCGCCATCGTCCGCTCCCTGGAGGAACGCGCCCTGCTCGACGTACGCCCCGGACGCACCGCCGACGAAGCGGCGGCCGAGGCCGGGCGCACCCTCCCCGCGCACGCCGACCGGCTCCGCGCCGCCGCCCGGGACTTCGACGACGTCACATACGGCGGGCGCAGGGCGACCGAACAGGCGTACCAGCGCATCGCCGAACTCGACCGCGACCTGGCACACGCCAAGCCCCAACTCGCCACCACCAGCCACAGCACGGCCCCCCACACCCACCAGGGAGCCGCCGAATGACCACCGAGGCCACGCTCCCGTCCACCTCGACCTCGCCCACCGCCCGCCAGGTGTGGACCCGTACGCGAGGCGTCCTGCTCGCGCTCGTCCTCCTCCTCGTGGGGGCCGTCGCGATCGCCACACTCCGCTCGGGCGGCCAGCACGGACGCCTCGACCCGCGCTCCGCCGACCCCTACGGCAGCCGCGCCGTCGCCGCGATCCTCGCCGACCACGGCGTGTCGACGCGCGTGGTCACCACCCTCGACCAGGCACGGGCCGCGGCCGGCCCCGACACCACCCTGCTGGTCGCCGTGCCCGACCTGCTGACGGACGGTCAGCAGTCCCGGCTGCACTCGGCAACGGCGGCCTCCGGCGGACGCACCGTCCTCGTCGCCCCGGACACCCCGTCCGTCGGCCGGCTGGCTCCCGGCGTCACGGCCGACCCCGCACCCAGCTTCGACACCACCCTCTCCCCCGGCTGCTCCCTGCCCGCCGCCCGCCGCGCCGGCACCGCGGACACCGGCGGCGGCATCCGCTACTCCACCACCGCCCGCAGGGCCGACACCTGCTACCCCAGCGACGGACTGCCCACCCTGCTCCGCATCCCGCAGACCGCCAAGGGCGGCGACACCGTCGTCCTCGGCACGCCCGACATCCTCTACAACAACCGCCTCGACAAGCGGGGCAACGCCTCGCTCGCCCTCCAACTCCTCGGCTCCCACCCCCATCTGGTCTGGTACCTCCCCTCGCTCTCCGACGCCTCGGCCCCCGACACCGGCGACCGCACCTTCTTCGACCTGCTCCCCACGGGCTGGCTCTGGGGCACCCTGCAGCTGTTCATCGCCGCCGCCCTGGCCGCCCTGTGGCGGGCACGCCGGCTCGGCCCCC
>NZ_JUJA01000092.1:26870-32883 GCF_001906585.1 Streptomyces kebangsaanensis
CCCGCCTCTACCGCAAGGCGAACGCCCGCGACCGCGCCGCCACCGCTCTGCGCTCCACCACACGCACCCGCCTCGCCCCCCTCGTGGGCATCCCCGTCACCCAGGCACACACGCCCGAGGCCCTGCTCCCCGCCCTGTCCGCCCAAATCGGCAGTGACGGACAGTCCCTGCACGACCTGCTCTTCGGCCCGCCGCCCGGCGACGACGCGGCCCTCGTCTCCCTCGCCGACCGACTCGACGCCCTCGAAAGAGAGGTACGCCGTCCATGATGGACCCGACCACTGACAACGCCGGGCACACCGGGGACACGGCCGCCGCCCGGTCCTCCCTGGAAGCCCTGCGCGCCGAGATCGCCAAGGCCGTGGTCGGCCAGGATCCCGCCGTGACCGGTCTCGTCGTCGCCCTCCTGTGCCGCGGACACGTTCTCCTCGAAGGAGTCCCCGGGGTCGCCAAGACGTTGCTCGTCCGCACGCTCGCCGCCGCGCTGGACGTCGACACCAAGCGCGTCCAGTTCACCCCCGACCTGATGCCGAGCGACGTGACAGGCTCGCTGGTCTACGACGCCCGCACCGCCGAGTTCTCCTTCCAGCCCGGCCCGGTCTTCACCAACCTCCTCCTCGCCGACGAGATCAACCGCACCCCGCCCAAGACCCAGTCGTCGCTGCTCGAGGCCATGGAGGAGCGCCAGGTCACCGTCGACGGCACCCCGCGCCCGCTGCCCGACCCCTTCCTGGTCATCGCCACCCAGAACCCGGTCGAGTACGAGGGCACCTACCCCCTCCCCGAAGCCCAACTGGACCGCTTCCTGCTCAAACTGACGATCCCGCTGCCCTCCCGCCAGGACGAGATCGACGTCCTCACCCGCCACGCGGAGGGCTTCGACCCGCGCGACCTGCGCGCCGCCGGCGTACGCCCCGTGGCCGGCCCCGCCGACCTGGAAGCAGCCCGCGCCGCCATCGCCAAGACGACCGTCTCCCCCGAGGTCATGGCCTACGTCGTCGACATCTGCCGGGCGACCCGCGAATCCCCCTCCCTCACCCTCGGAGTCTCCCCGCGCGGCGCGACGGCCCTGCTGTCGACGGCCCGCGCCTGGGCCTGGCTGACCGGCCGCGACTACGTCACCCCCGACGACGTCAAGGCACTCGCCCTGCCCACCCTGCGCCATCGCGTGCAACTTCGCCCGGAGGCCGAGATGGAAGGCGTGACCGCCGACTCGGTGATCAACGCGATCCTCTCCCACGTCCCGGTCCCCCGCTGATGGCCCTCACCGGACGCGCCGCGCTCCTCGCGGCCCTCGGCTCCCTCCCCGTCGGCATCTGGGACGCCGGCTGGACAGGCGTCCTCGCCGTGAACGCCCCGCTGGCCGTCGCCTGCGCCTGCGACTACGCCCTCGCCGCGCCGGTACGACGCCTCGGCCTGACGCGCTCCGGCGACACCTCCGTACGCCTGGGCGAGAGCGCCGATGTCACTCTCACGGTCACCAACCCCTCCCGCCGCCCGCTCCGCGCCCAGCTGCGCGACGCCTGGCCGCCCAGCAGCTGGCAGCCCGGCACAGAGGCAGAAGCCTCCCGACACCGTCTGACCGTGCCGCCCGGCGAACGCCGCCGCGTCACCACTCGGCTGCGGCCCACCCGCCGCGGCGACCGCCAGGCCGACCGCGTCACGATCCGCTCCTACGGCCCTCTCGGGCTCTTCTCCCGCCAGGGCACCCACAAGGTCCCCTGGACGCTACGCGTGCTGCCCCCGTTCACCAGCCGCAAGCATCTGCCCGCCAAGCTCGCCCGGCTCCGGGAACTCGACGGCCGCACCAGCGTGCTCACACGCGGAGAAGGAACGGAATTCGACAGCCTGCGCGAGTACGTCCCCGGCGACGACACCCGCTCCATCGACTGGCGGGCCACGGCCCGTCAGTCCGCGGTCGCCGTACGCACCTGGCGTCCCGAACGCGACCGGCACATCCTGCTGGTCCTCGACACCGGCCGTACCTCCGCCGGCCGTGTGAGCGACGCCCCGCGCCTGGACGCTGCCATGGACGCGGCCCTGCTCCTCGCGGCTCTCGCCTCCCGCGCCGGCGACCGCGTCGACCTGCTCGCCTACGACCGCCGCGTACGCGCCCTCGTCCAGGGCCGCACGGCAGGAGATCTCCTCCCCTCCCTGGTCAACGCCATGGCGACGCTGGAACCCGAACTTCTCGAGACGGACGCCCGGGGCCTTACGGCCACGGCTCTGCGTACGGCTCCGCGCCGTTCGCTGATCGTGCTGCTGACCACTCTGGACGCGGCGCCCGTCGAGGAGGGTCTGCTGCCCGTGCTCCCCCAGCTCACTCAGCGCCATACGGTGCTGGTGGCCTCGGTGGCGGACCCCCACATCGCGCGGATGTCCGGATCCCGCGGAAACGTCGAGGCGGTGTACGAGGCCGCCGCGGCGGCCCAGGCGCAAACCGAACGCCGACGCACAGCAGAACAACTCCGCCGCCACGGCGTCACGATCGTCGACGCGACGCCGGAGGACCTGGCGCCGGCACTGGCGGACGCGTATCTGGCGTTGAAGGCAGCGGGACGACTCTGAAACGGGGGGCGTAAGCCCCCTGGGGCCAAGGGCCAGAAACGCAGAAAACCCCGCACCGTGAGGTGCGGGGTTTTCTTCAATATTTGTTCGGCGGTGTCCTACTCTCCCACAGGGTCCCCCCTGCAGTACCATCGGCGCTGTGAGGCTTAGCTTCCGGGTTCGGAATGTAACCGGGCGTTTCCCTCACGCTATGACCACCGAAACACGATGAAACAATCAACAACCATCGGCTGTTCGTGGTTTCAGAACCAACACAGTGGACGCGAGCAACTGGGGACAAGCCCTCGGCCTATTAGTACCGGTCACCTCCACGCCTCGCGGCGCTTCCAGATCCGGCCTATCAACCCAGTCGTCTACTGGGAGCCTTACCCCATCAAGTGGGTGGGAGTCCTCATCTCGAAGCAGGCTTCCCGCTTAGATGCTTTCAGCGGTTATCCCTCCCGAACGTAGCCAACCAGCCATGCCCTTGGCAGAACAACTGGCACACCAGAGGTTCGTCCGTCCCGGTCCTCTCGTACTAGGGACAGCCCTTCTCAAGACTCCTGCGCGCGCAGCGGATAGGGACCGAACTGTCTCACGACGTTCTAAACCCAGCTCGCGTACCGCTTTAATGGGCGAACAGCCCAACCCTTGGGACCGACTCCAGCCCCAGGATGCGACGAGCCGACATCGAGGTGCCAAACCATCCCGTCGATATGGACTCTTGGGGAAGATCAGCCTGTTATCCCCGGGGTACCTTTTATCCGTTGAGCGACGGCGCTTCCACAAGCCACCGCCGGATCACTAGTCCCGACTTTCGTCCCTGCTCGACCCGTCGGTCTCACAGTCAAGCTCCCTTGTGCACTTACACTCACCACCTGATTGCCAACCAGGCTGAGGGAACCTTTGGGCGCCTCCGTTACCCTTTAGGAGGCAACCGCCCCAGTTAAACTACCCATCAGACACTGTCCCTGATCCGGATCACGGACCCAGGTTAGACATCCAGCACGACCAGACTGGTATTTCAACGACGACTCCACCCCAACTGGCGTTGGGACTTCACAGTCTCCCAGCTATCCTACACAAGCCGAACCGAACACCAATATCAAACTGTAGTAAAGGTCCCGGGGTCTTTCCGTCCTGCTGCGCGAAACGAGCATCTTTACTCGTAGTGCAATTTCACCGGGCCTATGGTTGAGACAGCCGAGAAGTCGTTACGCCATTCGTGCAGGTCGGAACTTACCCGACAAGGAATTTCGCTACCTTAGGATGGTTATAGTTACCACCGCCGTTTACTGGCGCTTAAGTTCTCAGCTTCGCCCCACCGAAATGGAGCTAACCGGTCCCCTTAACGTTCCAGCACCGGGCAGGCGTCAGTCCGTATACCTCGCCTTACGGCTTCGCACGGACCTGTGTTTTTAGTAAACAGTCGCTTCTCGCTGGTCTCTGCGGCCACCCCCAGCTCGGAGTGCAAGACTCGTCACCGGGCGCGGCCCCCCTTCTCCCGAAGTTACGGGGGCATTTTGCCGAGTTCCTTAACCATAGTTCACCCGAACGCCTCGGTATTCTCTACCTGACCACCTGAGTCGGTTTAGGGTACGGGCCGCCATGAAACTCGCTAGAGGCTTTTCTCGACAGCATAGGATCATCCACTTCGCCACAATCGGCTCGGCATCAGGTCTCACCCTGGTGAGTGGCGGATTTGCCTACCACTCGGGCTACACCCTTACCCCGGGACAACCACCGCCCGGGCTGGACTACCTTCCTGCGTCACCCCATCACTCACCTACTAACCGCTTGGGCCGGCGGCTCCACCACTTTCCTTCCCCCGAAGGGTCCGGAACGGCTTCACGGCCTTAGCATCACGATGCTCGATGTTGATCGCGTCACAGCGGGTACCGGAATATCAACCGGTTATCCATCGACTACGCCTGTCGGCCTCGCCTTAGGTCCCGACTTACCCTGGGCAGATCAGCTTGACCCAGGAACCCTTAGTCAATCGGCGCACACGTTTCCCACGTGTGAATCGCTACTCATGCCTGCATTCTCACTCGTCAACCGTCCACAACTCGCTTCCGCGGCTGCTTCACCCGGCAGACGACGCTCCCCTACCCATCCGTACGGGCGTTGGCCCTGCATGTACGAATGACACGACTTCGGCGGTACGCTTGAGCCCCGCTACATTGTCGGCGCGGAATCACTAGACCAGTGAGCTATTACGCACTCTTTCAAGGGTGGCTGCTTCTAAGCCAACCTCCTGGTTGTCTGAGCGACTCCACATCCTTTCCCACTTAGCGTACGCTTGGGGGCCTTAGTCGATGCTCTGGGCTGTTTCCCTCTCGACCATGGAGCTTATCCCCCACGGTCTCACTGCCGCGCTCTCACTTGCCGGCATTCGGAGTTTGGCTAAGGTCAGTAACCCGGTAGGGCCCATCGCCTATCCAGTGCTCTACCTCCGGCAAGAAACACACGACGCTGCACCTAAATGCATTTCGGGGAGAACCAGCTATCACGGAGTTTGATTGGCCTTTCACCCCTAACCACAGGTCATCCCCCAGGTTTTCAACCCTGGTGGGTTCGGTCCTCCACGAAGTCTTACCTCCGCTTCAACCTGCCCATGGCTAGATCACTCCGCTTCGGGTCTTGAGCGTGCTACTGAAACGCCCTGTTCGGACTCGCTTTCGCTACGGCTCCCCCACCCGGGTTAACCTCGCAACACACCGCAAACTCGCAGGCTCATTCTTCAAAAGGCACGCAGTCACGAGAGTGCGCAAGCACACTCCGACGCTCCCACGGCTTGTAGGCACACGGTTTCAGGTACTATTTCACTCCCCTCCCGGGGTACTTTTCACCATTCCCTCACGGTACTCTCCGCTATCGGTCACCAGGGAATATTTAGGCTTAGCGGGTGGTCCCGCCAGATTCACACGGGATTTCTCGGGCCCCGTGCTACTTGGGTGTCTCTCCAACGAGCCGCTGACGTTTCGGCTACGGGGGTCTTACCCTCTGCGCCGGACCTTTCGCATGTCCTTCGCCTACGCCAACGGTTTCTGACTCGTCCTGTCGCCGGCAGACGACAGACAAGAGATCCCACAACCCCGCACGCGCAACCCCTGCCGGGTCTCACACGCCTGCGGTTTGGCCTCATCCGGTTTCGCTCGCCACTACTCCCGGAATCACGGTTGTTTTCTCTTCCTGCGGGTACTGAGATGTTTCACTTCCCCGCGTTCCCTCCGCTTGCCCTATGTGTTCAGGCAAGGGTGACAGCCCATGACGACTGCCGGGTTTCCCCATTCGGAAACCCCCGGATCACAGCCTGGTTGACGGCTCCCCGGGGACTATCGCGGCCTCCCACGTCCTTCATCGGTTCCTGGTGCCAAGGCATCCACCGTGCGCCCTTAAAAACTTGGCCACAGATGCTCGCGTCCACTGTGCAGTTCTCAAACAACGACCAGCCACCCGTCAC
>NZ_JUJA01000093.1:0-1598 GCF_001906585.1 Streptomyces kebangsaanensis
TCCCTCCTCGGCGTGAACGCGGCGCTGATGAACGACCTGACCGGCGAGCGCAACGTCCACCTCGGCGGACTCGCCATGGGCATGTCCCGCGAGGAGGTCAAGTCGCGCTACCAGGAGATCGTCGACTTCTCCGGCATCAACGAGAAGGGCGACTTCATCACGCTGCCGATGCGCACGTACTCCTCCGGCATGGCGGCCCGACTGCGCTTCTCCATCGCCGCCGCCAAGGACCACGACGTCCTCATGATCGACGAGGCGCTGGCCACCGGCGACCGCAAGTTCCAGATGCGCTCCGAGGCACGCATCCGGGAGCTGCGCGAGGAGGCCGGCACGGTCTTCCTGGTCAGCCACAACAACAAGTCGATCCGTGACACCTGCGACCGGGTGCTGTGGCTGGAACGCGGTGAGCTGCGCATGGACGGGCCCACCGGAGAGGTGCTCAAGGAGTACGAGAAGTTCACGGGCAAGTAGACGCTCCCGTCCGGGCCCCGCCGAAACCGTCCGGCGGGGCCCGGCGTCTGCAAAGGATGCGTCAACTCCCGCTCGGCCCAGGAATCTTGACACCAATCGGTGCGTTGTTGTGATGTCCAGGACACCCCGGCGGACCATGGTGCGTTGTACAACGTAAGCTGTAGCGGTCCCGGAAAGCGGCAAGTGGGGAGATAACGCGCGACCCCTCCGCCACGGCCGCTCCGTGGACGGCCGGGCGGCGTGTCCGAAATAGTGTGTGTTGGGTCGGCAGTGTAGAACGGGAGATGTGACGGCAATGGTTACGGAAACTCTCCAGCTCAACGGAGCAGGTGCCGTCCCCGTTCCAGGCAGCGGACGATGACCCCGACACAGACGGCGCGCGACCCCGAGCGCGCCACCCTCGACAAGGCCGCGGGCGAGAACTTCCCCGTGGCACCGTTCTTCCTGCCCAGGGCCTGGCGCACCGACCTCATGGCCGTCTACGGCTTCGCCCGCCTCGTCGACGACATCGGCGACGGCGACCTGGCCCCCGGCGGCGCCGACGCCCGGCTGCTCGGCGTGTCGGCCGAGCGGGCCGAGGACCGCCCGGCCCTCCTCGACGCCTTCGAGGCCGATCTGCGCCGGGTCTTCGACGGCACCCCGCGCCACCCGCTGCTGCGCCGGCTGCAGCCCACCGTCCGCCGTTGCTCGCTGACCCCCGAGCCGTTCCTCGGCCTGATCGCCGCCAACCGCCAGGACCAGCTCGTCAAGCGCTACGAGACCCACGACGAGCTCCTCGCCTACTGCGAACTGTCCGCCAACCCCGTCGGCCGCCTCGTCCTCGCCGTCACCGGCACCTCGACCCCCGAGCGGATCCGCCGTTCCGACGCCGTCTGCACCGCCCTGCAGATCGTCGAGCACCTCCAGGACGTCAGGGAGGACCTCGGCCGCGACCGCATCTATCTGCCCGCCGCGGACATGAAACGCTTTCACGTCCAGGAGGCGGATCTCGCCACGCCCACCGCGGGCGCATCGGTGCGCGCACTGGTCGCGTACGAAGCGCAACGCGCCCGTGAACTCCTGAATGAGGGCACCGCACTCGTGGGTAGCGTCCACGGCAGGCTGAAGCTGCTGCTCGCGGGGTTCGT
>NZ_JUJA01000093.1:1627-7318 GCF_001906585.1 Streptomyces kebangsaanensis
TCGCCGCCGCCGATTACGACGTACTTCCAGGCCCGCCCAGGCCCGGCAAGGTCCGGTTGCTGCGCGAGGTGGGCGTGATTCTGCGAGGAGAGGGGTGATCCGGGCCGTGGAGTCGGAACCGCACGTGTCCGCGCCGGTACTCGCCGCCTACAGCTACTGCGAGGCCGTCACCGGCGGGCAGGCCCGCAACTTCGCCTACGGCATCAGGCTGCTGCCGACACCCAAGCGCCGTGCGATGTCGGCGCTGTACGCGTTCTCCCGGCGTGTCGACGACATCGGCGACGGCGCGCTGGCCGACGACGTCAAAATCACCCGTCTGGAGGACACGAGGGCGCTGCTCGGCCGGATCCGCGAGGGCACGGTCGAGGACGACGACACCGACCCCGTCGCCGTCGCCCTCACCCACGCGGCCCGCAGTTTCCCGATCCCGCTCGGCGGCCTGGACGAGCTCATCGACGGCGTCCTGATGGACGTACGCGGCGAGACGTACGAGACCTGGGACGACCTGAAGGCCTACTGCCGCTGCGTGGCCGGGGCCATCGGACGGCTCTCCCTCGGCGTGTTCGGCACCGAACCGGGGGCGCGTGGCGCCGAACGCGCCCCCGAGTACGCCGACACGCTGGGGCTCGCGCTGCAACTGACCAACATCCTCAGAGACGTCCGCGAGGACGCCGAGGGCGGACGCACCTACCTGCCCGCCGACGACCTCGCCAAATTCGGCTGCTCGGCCGGGTTCCGCGGGCCGACGCCGCCGGAGGGCTCCGACTTCGCGGGCCTGGTGCACTTCGAGGTGCGGCGGGCCCGCGCCCTGTTCGCCGAGGGCTACCGGCTGCTGCCCCTGCTGGACCGGCGCAGCGGCGCGTGCGTCGCCGCCATGGCCGGCATCTACCGCCGCCTGCTCGACCGCATCGAGCGCGAGCCGGAGGCCGTGCTGCGCGGCCGGGTCTCCCTGCCCGGACACGAGAAGGCGTACGTCGCCGTGCGCGGCCTGTCCGGCCTCGACGCCCGGCACGTGACCCGGCGGACCGTCAGGAGGCGTGCCTGATGGACATGTCGCTGCACGGTGACGCCACCGGCGGGAAACGGCGGGCAACCCTCCGCCGCCGGACGGCGTCCCTGACGGCAACCGTCGTCGGAGGGGCGGCCGCTCACCGCGGCGGACGCGCAGGGAAGGACGCACGATGACCGACGGAATGCGACGGGAAGGGCCGCTCGCCGACGCCTCCGGCCCGGCCGGGCGGCACGCCGTCGTGGTCGGCGGCGGCCTCGCCGGTCTGACCGCGGCGCTCGAACTCGCCGACGCCGGAGTACGCGTGACGCTCCTCGAGGGCAGGCCGCGCCTGGGCGGGCTCGCCTGCTCCTTCCGGCGCGGCGACCTCACCGTCGACAACGGACAGCACGTGTACCTGCGCTGCTGCACCGCCTACCGCTGGTTCCTCGACCGGATCGGCGGCGCGGCGCTCGCCCCGCTGCAGGACCGGCTCGAGGTGCCGGTCCTCGACGCCGCCCGGCCCGAGGGACGGCGCCTGGGCAGACTGCGCCGCGACGCACTGCCCGTACCCCTGCACCTGGGACGGAGCCTGGCCACCTACCCGCACCTGACACTCGCCGAGCGTGCCCGGGTGGGGCGTGCCGCGCTCGCGCTCAAGGGACTCGACCTCGCCGATCCGGCCCTGGACGCCCAGGACTTCGGCAGCTGGCTGACCGCGCACGGCCAGTCCGCGCGCGCCGTCGAGGCCCTGTGGGACCTGGTCGGGATCGCCACCCTCAACGCGGTCGCGTCCGACGCCTCGCTGGCGCTGGCCGCGATGGTGTTCAAGACCGGTCTGCTGTCCGACCCGGGCGCGGCCGACATCGGCTGGGCCCACGTCCCGCTGGGCGAACTGCACGACCGGCTGGCCCGCAGGGCGCTCGACTCCGCGGGCGTGCGTACCGAGGTCCGTGCACGCGTCACCTCCGTCTCCCCCGACGGGAACGGGAGCTGGAACGTTCAGGTTCCCGGCGAGACACTGCTCGCCGACGCCGTCGTCCTCGCCGTACCGCAGCGCGAGGCGCACGACCTGCTGCCGCCGGGCGCCCTGGACGCCCCCGACCGGCTGCTCCGCATCGGCACCGCGCCGATCCTCAACGTCCATGTCGTCTACGACCGCACCGTGCTCAGCAGGCCCTTCTTCGCGGCCCTCGGCACGCCCGTGCAGTGGGTCTTCGACCGCACCGGGGCGTCCGGGCTGGAGCACGGTCAGTACCTGGCGGTGTCCCAGTCGGTGGCGCAGGACCAGATCGACGTGCCCGTGGCCGTCCTGCGCGAGCGTTACCTGCCCGAACTGAGGCGGCTGCTGCCCCGCGCGCGCGACGCCGAGGTGAGGGACTTCTTCGTGACCCGGGAGCGCACGGCGACGTTCGCCCCGGCCCCCGGCGTCGGGCGACTGCGGCCCGGCGCCCGCACCAAGGCACCCGGCCTGTACCTGGCCGGAGCGTGGACCGCCACCGGGTGGCCCGCGACCATGGAGAGTGCGGTCCGCAGTGGTGTGAAGGCGGCCGACGCCGCGCTGAGCACCCTGGGCCGGCCCCGCCCGAGCCGCCTCCTCGCCATCGAGGAGGCGGCGGCATGACGCTCGATCAGCAGTCCGCGGCAGGCCCCCGCACTCCCGGCACCGCAACAAGAGGAGAGACTGTGCCCACTGTTCCCCCGGCCTCGAGGCCCGCTCGAGGGACCGCGGTGGACGTGACCGCGCTGCTGGAGCGCGGCCGGACCCTGGCCACGCCGGTACTGCGGGCGGCCGTCGACCGACTGGCCCCTCCCATGGACACCGTCGCCGCCTACCACTTCGGCTGGATCGACGTCGCGGGCAACCCCGCGCACGGGACCGGCGGCAAGGCAGTACGCCCCGCCCTGGCCGTGCTCTCCGCCGAGGCCGCCGGGGCCGCGCCCGAGGTGGGCGTGCCCGGCGCGGTCGCCGTCGAACTCGTGCACAACTTCTCGCTGCTGCACGACGACCTGATGGACGGCGACGAGCAGCGCCGCCACCGCGACACGGTCTGGAAGGTGCACGGCCCCGCCCAGGCCATCCTGGTCGGCGACGCCCTGTTCGCCCTGGCCAACGAGGTGCTGCTGGAGCTCGGCACCGTCGAGGCCGGCCGCGCCGCCCGCCGTCTGACCACCGCCAGCCGCGCCCTGATCGACGGACAGGCGCAGGACATCTCCTACGAGCACCGCGACCGCGTCAGTGTCGAGGAGTGCCTGGAGATGGAGGGCAACAAGACCGGCGCCCTGCTCGCCTGCGCCTCCTCCGTCGGCGCGGTCCTCGGCGGCGCGGACGACGCCACCGCCGACACGCTGGAGAAGTACGGCTACCACCTCGGCCTGGCCTTCCAGGCCGTCGACGACCTCCTCGGCATCTGGGGCGACCCGGAGGCCACCGGCAAGCAGACCTGGAGCGATCTGCGCCAGCGCAAGAAGTCCCTGCCCGTCGTGGCCGCGCTCGCGGCGGGCGGCTCCGCCTCCGAGCGGCTCGGCGAGATCCTCGCCGCCGACGCCAAGAGCAGCGACTTCGCGAACTTCTCCGAGGAGGAGTTCGCGGCCCGCGCCGCCCTCATCGAGGAGGCGGGCGGCCGCGAGTGGACGGCCGAGGAGGCACGCCGTCAGCACACCATCGCCATCGAAGCCCTCGACGCCGTGCACATGCCCGAGCGGGTACGGGCCGCGTTCACGGCGCTCGCGGACTTCGTCGTCGTACGAAAGAGTTGATCATTATCGGCCGAACCACCCTCGCGTAGTCGCCGGCCGGTGCCGCAAGGTTTCAGGTACCGGCCGACGGCGGACCCATAGCAGCACGACTCGCACGACTGCATGAAGGGGAAGCCATGACAGCGACGACCGACGGAAGCACCGGGGCAACACTGCCGTCCCGCGCTGCCGCGGCCACGGAAACCGTACTCACCACCCCCGAGGCGGCCGGGGTACAAGAAGCCGCCGCAACCGCCGTCCGGCGGGCCACCGACTTCCTCCTCGCCCAGCAGGACGCCGAGGGCTGGTGGAAGGGCGACCTGGAGACGAACGTCACCATGGACGCCGAGGACCTGCTGCTGCGCCAGTTCCTGGGCATCTCCGACGAGGCGACCACCCGCGCCGCCGCCCTGTTCATCCGCGGCGAGCAACGCGAGGACGGCACCTGGGCCACCTTCTACGGCGGGCCCGGCGAACTCTCCGCCACCATCGAGGCCTACGTCGCCCTGCGTCTGGCCGGCGACGCGCCCGACGACCCCCACATGGCCAGGGCCTCCGCCTGGATCCGGGCGCAGGGCGGCATCGCCGCCTCCCGCGTCTTCACCCGGATCTGGCTCGCCCTGTTCGGCTGGTGGAAGTGGGAGGACCTGCCCGAGCTCCCGCCCGAGCTGATCTGGTTCCCCTCCTGGCTGCCGCTCAACATCTACGACTTCGGCTGCTGGGCCCGGCAGACCATCGTGCCGCTCACCATCGTCTCCGCCAAGCGGCCGGTGCGCCCCGCGCCCTTCCCGCTGGACGAGCTGCACACCGACCCGGACCGCCCCGGCCCGCCCAGGCCGCTCGCCCCGGTCACGAGCTGGGACGGCGTCTTCCAGCGCCTGGACAAGGCGCTGCACGCCTTCCACAAGGTGGCGCCCAGACGGGTGCGCCGGGCCGCGATGAACACCGCGGCCCGCTGGATCATCGAACGGCAGGAGAACGACGGCTGCTGGGGCGGCATCCAGCCGCCCGCCGTGTACTCGATCATCGCGCTGCACCTGCTGGGCTACGACCTCAACCACCCGGTGATGCGCACCGGCCTCCAGTCGCTGGACCGTTTCGCCGTCCGGCGCGAGGACGGCGCCCGGATGATCGAGGCATGCCAGTCGCCCGTCTGGGACACCTGCCTGGCCACCATCGCGCTCGCCGACGCCGGTCTTCCCGCCGACCACCCGCAGCTGGTCAAGGCCGCCGACTGGATGCTCGGCGAGCAGATCGTGCGCCCCGGCGACTGGTCGGTGCGCCGGCCGGGGCTGCCGCCGGGCGGCTGGGCGTTCGAGTTCCACAACGACAACTACCCCGACATCGACGACACCGCCGAGGTCGTCCTCGCGCTGCGCCGGGTCAGGCACCACGACCCGGAGCGGGTGGACAAGGCCATCGGGCGCGGGGTCCGCTGGAACCTCGGCATGCAGTCGAGGAACGGCGCCTGGGGCGCCTTCGACGTCGACAACACCAGTCCCTTCCCCAACCGGCTGCCGTTCTGCGACTTCGGCGAGGTCATCGACCCGCCGTCGGCCGACGTCACCGCGCACGTCGTGGAGATGCTCGCCGCCGAGGGACTGTCCCACGACCCGCGCACCCGGCGCGGCATCCAGTGGCTGCTGGCCGAACAGGAGCCGGACGGCTCGTGGTTCGGCCGCTGGGGCGTCAACTACCTCTACGGCACCGGGTCCGTCGTACCCGCCCTGACCGCCGCCGGCCTGCCCGGCTCCCACCCGGCGATCCGCCGCGCGGTGGCCTGGCTGGAGGGCGTGCAGAACGACGACGGCGGCTGGGGCGAGGACCTGCGCTCCTACCAGGACGCCAAGGAGTGGAGAGGCAGGGGCGCCTCCACCGCCTCGCAGACCGCGTGGGCGCTGATGGCGCTGCTCGCGGCCGGGGAGAAGGACTCCAAGGCAGTCGAGCGCGGCGTCCAGTGGCTC
>NZ_JUJA01000093.1:7348-10299 GCF_001906585.1 Streptomyces kebangsaanensis
GAGCCGTACTTCACCGGCACCGGCTTCCCCTGGGACTTCTCCATCAACTACCACCTCTACCGGCAGGTCTTCCCGCTCACCGCGCTCGGCCGGTACGTCCACGGTGAGCTCTTCGCCGACAAGGTCCGCGGGGACCGTCCCCGCGCCGAGGCCAAGGGAAGCTGATGAGCACCCGGCCCGGCCCGGCCCCGCTGCTGATCGCCTGCGCGCTCGGCATCGAACACCTCGCCCTGCGCATGAGCGAGCGCGGCGGCGCGGGCGGACCGGTGGCCGTGCTGCGGACGGGGATGGGGCCACGGGCGGCGGAACGGTCCGTCGCCCGGGTGCTGGCCGACCCGCCGCTGGCGCGGGCCGCGGTGCTGGCCACGGGCTTCTGCGCGGGACTGGCCCCGGGCATGCACCCCGGCGACCTCGTCGTCGCCGAGGAGACCCGGGACCCGCGCGGCACCGTGCCGTGCGCCGGCACCGAACTGCTCGTCAAGGAGCTCGCGCGCACCCTGCCCGGGCGCACCGTCCACACCGGGCCCCTCACCGGCTCCGACCACGTCGTGCGCGGACCCGAGCGGGCCGAGCTGCGCGCGACCGGCGCGATCGCCGTGGACATGGAGTCGGCGGCCACGCTCCTGAGCGCCGTGCGCACGGGCGCGCGCCCGGTTGCGGCCGTGCGGGTGGTCGTGGACGCTCCAGAGCATGAGCTCGTCCGTATCGGCACGGTCCGCGGTGGAATATCGGCTTTCCGCGTCCTTCGGTCCGTCCTGCCGACTTTCTTCGAATGGCACCGTAATGTTCTGCTCCCCAGGAGGTGAGCCAGATGGCCATGCCGCTGCGCCAGTCCATCAAGGTCGCTACATACTTGGCCGAACAGAAACTGCGCAGGCGGGACAAGTTTCCGCTGATCGTGGAGCTCGAACCGCTCTTCGCCTGCAACCTCGCCTGCGAGGGCTGCGGCAAGATCCAGCACCCGGCCGGAGTACTCAAGCAGCGCATGCCCGTCGCGCAGGCCGTGGGAGCGGTGCTGGAGTCGGGTGCGCCGATGGTGTCCATCGCGGGCGGCGAGCCCCTGATGCACCCCCAGATCGGCGAGATCGTACGGCAGCTGGTGGCCAGGCGGAAGTACGTCTTCCTGTGCACCAACGCGATGCTGCTGCGCAAGAAGATGGACCAGTTCAAGCCCTCGCCCTACTTCGCCTTCGCCGTGCACATCGACGGACTGCGCGAGCGGCACGACGAGTCGGTCGCCAAGGAAGGCGTGTTCGACGAGGCGGTCGCGGCCATCAAGGAGGCCAAGCGGCGCGGCTTCCGGGTGACCACCAACTCCACCTTCTTCAACACCGACACCCCGCAGACCGTCGTCGACGTCCTCAACTACCTCAACGACGACCTCAAGGTCGACGAGATGATGATCTCGCCCGCCTACGCCTACGAGAAGGCCCCCGACCAGGAGCACTTCCTCGGTGTGGAGCAGACCCGCGAGCTGTTCAGGAAGGCCTTCGCGGGCGGCAACCGGCGCCGCTGGCGGCTCAACCACTCGCCGCTGTTCCTCGACTTCCTCGAGGGCAAGGTCGACTTCCCGTGCACCGCCTGGGCGATCCCCAACTACTCGCTCTTCGGCTGGCAGCGCCCCTGCTACCTGATGAGCGACGGATACGTCCCGACCTACCGGGAACTCGTCGAGGAGACCGACTGGGACAAGTACGGCCGCGGCAAGGACCCGCGCTGCGCCAACTGCATGGCGCACTGCGGCTACGAGCCCACCGCCGTGCTCGCCACCATGGGGTCGCTGAAGGAGTCCCTGCGCGCGATGCGCGAGACCGTCTCCGGAAACCGGGACTGACACCGTGACCGCCATTCCCTTGGGCGTCCCCGAGGTACCGGCCCGGCCGGTCGCCGAGCGCCGCAAGAGCCGGCAGATCCAGGTCGGGTCCGTGGCGGTGGGCGGGGACGCGCCGGTGTCGGTGCAGTCGATGACGACGACCCGTACGTCGGACATCGGTGCCACGTTGCAGCAGATCGCCGAGTTGACGGCGTCGGGCTGTCAGATCGTGCGGGTGGCCTGTCCCACGCAGGACGACGCGGACGCGCTGGCGGTCATCGCGCGCAAGTCGCAGATCCCGGTGATCGCGGACATCCACTTCCAGCCCAAGTACGTGTTCGCCGCGATCGAGGCGGGCTGTGCGGCCGTCCGGGTCAACCCGGGCAACATCAAGCAGTTCGACGACAAGGTCAGGGAGATCGCCAAGGCGGCGAACGACCATGGCACGCCGATCCGGATCGGGGTCAACGCCGGGTCGCTGGACCGGCGGCTGCTGCAGAAGTACGGCAGGGCCACCCCGGAGGCGCTGGTGGAGTCGGCGCTGTGGGAGGCGTCGCTGTTCGAGGAGCACGACTTCCGGGACATCAAGATCTCCGTCAAGCACAACGACCCGGTGGTGATGGTCGAGGCCTACCGGCAGCTCGCCGCGAGCTGCGACTACCCGCTGCACCTGGGGGTCACCGAGGCCGGTCCGGCCTTCCAGGGCACCATCAAGTCGGCCGTCGCCTTCGGTGCGCTGCTCTCCCAGGGCATCGGCGACACCATCCGGGTGTCGCTGTCGGCGCCGCCGGTGGAGGAGATCAAGGTCGGCATCCAGATCCTGGAGTCGCTGAACCTGCGGCAGCGCGGCCTGGAGATCGTCTCCTGTCCGTCCTGCGGCCGTGCCCAGGTCGACGTCTACAAGCTGGCCGACGAGGTCACGGCCGGTCTGACCGGCATGGACGTGCCGCTGCGGGTGGCGGTGATGGGCTGTGTCGTCAACGGTCCGGGGGAGGCGCGGGAGGCCGACCTCGGGGTCGCCTCCGGCAACGGCAAGGGGCAGATCTTCGTCAAGGGCGAGGTCATCAAGACCGTCCCGGAGTCGAAGATCGTGGAGACCCTGATCGAGGAGGCCATGAAGATCGCCGAGCGGATGGAG
>NZ_JUJA01000094.1 GCF_001906585.1 Streptomyces kebangsaanensis
CAGATCGGCTCGACGCCGCCGAAGCGGCCCTTGTGCTCGTCGATGAACGCTACGAGCGTGTGTGTGGCCGGTCGAGCTCGGCCGCGAAGAAAGACGCCGCGGCTTTGAGGATCTCGTTCGCCCGCTTCAGCTCGGCATTCTCCTTCTTCAGCCGCTTCAGCTCGGCGGACTCCTCCGTCGTGGTGCCCGGCCGGGTGCCGGCATCGATCTGGTCCTGCCGTACCCACTTGCGCAGGGTCTCGGTCGTGCCGATGCCCAGTTTCTGGGCGACCGCTTTCATCGCGGCCCACTCGGTGTCGTACTCCGGCCGCACCTCGGCGACCATCCGCACCGCACGACGGCGCAGCTCAAGCGGGTACTGGGAAGAGCGTGCCATGACTCGATCCTCTCAAACGATCGAGTCCCTATCGAACCCGGAACGGTTCAAAGCGGACGTAGAGCAGCCCGTCTGACTGCTCAAGTTTCAGCCGAAGCTGCGGAGTCAGCGCGTTGTGCCAGCGGTCCCGTTCGATCTGAGCGACAGATGCCGCGGTGTCGTTCGCCTGACGTGAAGCCTTCCAAGCGCCGAATGCAGCGAGTCCGCTGAACGCGGCTGAAGCGGCCGCGATGGATGTGTCTGCGATGCCCATGCGGGACTGTAGCCCAGATGGCGCAGTTGCCATTAGACGCACCACTACACCTACAGGAAAACCAAGATCATTCCTACGCAACTACAGGACCGCAGGCCAACCACCCGAACAACCAAACCGAACATCCCGCCAAGCCACGCCCATCACACCCGGACGCAGCCGCTCCAGCCATCCCGAGTCCCACCTCAAAGACGGGACACCAGACCAAAGCAACCAAGCCCTATGAAGATCACTGCTCCGTCACAGCAGCAAGAACGGTTGGAGAGGCTGGGCGTCAAGCCCGCCCAGGCGCCGCCTGGCGCCTCAGCAGCCACGCGCGCGGCGAAGGGCCCGAGCAAGGCGCAGCAGGCATTCCAACGCGGACTGACCGCCCTCGCCCAGTGGGTGGAACGGGAAGGCGCCCACCGGCCGGTACCCCGCGGACACAGTGAACAGATCGCGATCGACGGCGAGACCGAGCCGGTAGCCGTGAAGCTGGGCGTATGGATCTCCAACACCCGCGCCAGGCGGGACAAGCTCACCCCCTCTCTGTCAGCCTTGGGTGAGACGCCCCGCTTAGTCGGGTTAGCCTGAGAGGGCACGACAGGAGAACCACCCCCTCATGACCAGCACCAACCCCGCCGAGTCCGACCCGGCCCCCAGGCCGAAGCGCCGTTCCTTCAGTCCGGAGTACAAGCTGCGCATCGTGGCCGAGTACGACGCCGCACCCAAGAACGAGAAGGGCGCTGTCCTGCGCCGCGAGCGCCTTTACCACTCGCACGTCAAGGAATGGCGGGCCGCGCGGGATGCCGGGGCATTGGAGAAGCTGGTCGACCAGCGCACCAGCCCGGCCCGGCCTAAGAAGTCGGCCGCAGAGACGGAAAACGAGAAGCTGCGCCGCCAGGTGGAACGGCTGGAGAAGGAACTGGCCCGGAACAAAGCCGCGTTGGAGGTCATGGGAAAAGCTTCCGCGCTCTTGGAAATGATCTCCGAGGGCGCGGACTGAGGACCGCAGCCGACCCGGTGGTCGATGACGCGTTCGCCGGCATCGAGGGCAAGTTGGGCATC
>NZ_JUJA01000095.1 GCF_001906585.1 Streptomyces kebangsaanensis
CAGATCGGCTCGACGCCGCCGAAGCGGCCCTTGTGCTCGTCGATGAACGCTACGAGCGTGTGTGTGGCCGGTCGAGCTCGGCCGCGAAGAAAGACGCCGCGGCTTTGAGGATCTCGTTCGCCCGCTTCAGCTCGGCATTCTCCTTCTTCAGCCGCTTCAGCTCGGCGGACTCCTCCGTCGTGGTGCCCGGCCGGGTGCCGGCATCGATCTGGTCCTGCCGTACCCACTTGCGCAGGGTCTCGGTCGTGCCGATGCCCAGTTTCTGGGCGACCGCTTTCATCGCGGCCCACTCGGTGTCGTACTCCGGCCGCACCTCGGCGACCATCCGCACCGCACGACGGCGCAGCTCAAGCGGGTACTGGGAAGAGCGTGCCATGACTCGATCCTCTCAAACGATCGAGTCCCTATCGAACCCGGAACGGTTCACTTCGAAGTCTGTCTCATCCTTCTCCCGTGTCGCCTTCGCCTTGTAGTAGAGCTGCACCTCGGGCGCCAGGTAGGGGATACCAGTCCCGCTTCTTCGTCCCAACCGCTCGATCGGAAGCCGGATCCGTGGGGTACGCCGAGAGACCCAATGGGTGCCCTCCGCCTCGTCCAGCATGAGCTGCACGGACCAGGGTGCCTCAGGCGTGCGTCGGCACCAGGTGTCGTGGAGGGGCGGCTGAAGAGTCTCCCCAGAACGCCACGGGCGCAGCCGCCCCATGCCAGGTGGGTCCGCCACGTACAGGTCCCAGTCGGTCAAGAGATCGCGCACGCGAGCTTGGTCCCGTCGGAGGACGAGGACATCGAGATCGCCGTGCGGGCGTAGCTCACGGCCGACGGCGAGTTCGATCGCGTACCCGCCAGCGATCCACCACGGGAAGTCGGCCGCAGCGAACATGACAGCTAGATCTTCGGGACGAGCCGGCACCCAGCGCCCCACTCCCTCAATACTCACCTGTCCATGCTCTCAGTGAACGAGGCCCCGGAAGGGAAATCCGACGTAGGCCAGCCATGCACAGAGGCCAGCTATGGGGTGAGCCGGTTCGGTCCGCGGAAGAGGAAGGTGGCCTCGCGGATCGACTCCAGACCGAGCAAGACCATGAGTACGCGTCCAAGGCCCATGCCCAGCCCGCCGTGCGGTGGGCACCCGTACCGGAACGCGTTCAGGTAGTCCTGCATCGGCTCCGGACTCATGCCCTTCTCGGCGGCTTGCTTCAGCAGCACGTCGTAGCGGTGCTCGCGCTGGGCGCCGGTGGTGATCTCCAGCCCCTTCCAGAGCAGGTCGAAGCTCAGGGTCACGCTCGGGTCGTCGGCCGGCCGCATGTGGTAGAAGGGCCGGATGCCCACGGGGTAGTGGGTGATGAACACGAACTCGTGGCCGGTGGCCTGCTGGATGTGGGCGCTGATGCTCCGCTCGCCCTCCGGGTCCAGGTCCTCCTTGGTTCCTTCCGCGTCCCATCCGCCCTTGCGCAGGATGTCGTGCGCCTTGGCCATGGTGATGCGGGGGAAGGGCGTCGTGGGGACGGTGATCTCCACGCCGAACTGCTCCCGGACCGCATCGCCGTGTGCACCGGCGACCTTGGTGATGGCGTGGGCGAGCATCTGCTCCTCGAACGCCATAACGTCCTCGACGCCGTCAATCCAGGCCAGCTCGACGTCGACGCCGGTGAACTCGGTGGCGTGCCGGGAGGTGAACGACGGCTCTGCACGGAAGACGGGGCCGATCTCGAAG
The DNA here is from genome assembly GCF_001906585.1 of Streptomyces kebangsaanensis. Taxonomy (GTDB): domain Bacteria; phylum Actinomycetota; class Actinomycetes; order Streptomycetales; family Streptomycetaceae; genus Streptomyces; species Streptomyces kebangsaanensis. The sequence goes on from NZ_JUJA01000095.1 coordinate 1,715, forward strand.
ACCTTCTCGATTCCGGCCGAGATCGCCATCTGCTTGTAGAACTGCGGCGACTGGGCGAGATAGGCGCTGCGATCGAAGTAGCCGAGTTCGAAGACCTCGGCGCCAGACTCCGAGGCGGTGCCCATGAGCTTGGGGGTGTGCATTTCCGTGGCGCCCTGGGCATAGGCGTACTCGCGCATCCCCTGCTCCAGGGTGGTCTGCACGGCGAACATCAGCTGAGCGGCGGGACGGCGGCGTACGTCCAAGAACCGCCAGTCCAGGCGGTGCTCCAGGCTGGTGTGCTCGTCGATGGGCAGCGGTGTCGCGGCCCGGTTCAGGACCTCGACCCGCTCCGGGATGATCTCCAGGCTGTGGAGCTTCACGATCGGGTTCTCGACGACGCGGCCGGTGATCCGCACCGCGGACTCCGGCGTGAGCTGCTGCAGGGCGGCCTCGATGTCGTCGCCTGCGCCGCCGCGCCGGTGGGTGACCTGCACCATGCCCGTGTGGTCGCGTACGACGACGAACTGGACCTTACTCAGCAGGCGCAGAGTGTGCGCCCAGCCCGACACGGAAACGGTTCGACCCAAGTGCTCGTGCAGGTCAGATACCAGTACACGATCGGTCGTATGGATCATCGCAGCCCTCCAGGGCGTCATGGTGATCCCTTGGGGGCGCGGGCGAGAAGGGGACTCGCGGTTCCACCACGCCTTCACCACCACTCGACAGTGGCGGCCTCATTCGTGGCCGGTAACGGGGCCAGCCGGCGGGGCATTGGACCACATGGCCGTTCCTCCCCGCACTCAAGAGGGTCTTCACCCCGGGGCGCGAGGCTGCCTTCCCAGCTGCCAGCAGCTCTCTCGGCTCGCGTGATCCCGGGCTACTCGTCTCCGTCATCGCGTTGTGACGGAGGATAGCGAGCCAGGGCCTCGAGACGACAGCGAGATTTCTGCTAGGTCGTGATCGTGCCAGTGGGCAGGTTCGGAAGCAGGTGCGGCCACCTGACGATCAACGGCGCCAGGAAGGAGGAGGTGTAGTCGCACTGATGATGACGCTACCCGGGGCGCAGCCTACGGGGCTCAGTCAGCGAATGGACGGACACGGATCCGCGTGACAATTTCGTGGCGCCGGGAAACACAGCTCCCCCATCCTGACGGAATGCCCGACATCATCACCTCGCGCCTTCAGTACAACGCCACAGCGGTACGCCCAGACTGGAAGGACCTCCCACAAGATGTTCGCCAGCTCATCACCCGACGCCTCGGAGGCTCAGTAGAGGCCGGGTGCAGCGCAGGGAGCGGATTTACCAGCGGCTTCGCCGCTGTACTCCGCGGGGCCTTCGGACCTCTGTTCGTCAAGGCGGTCAAGAGCCTCGACAACAGTGTGGTGGCCGACTCCTACCGCAGGGAAGCGTTGATCAACCAGGCGCTCCCGGCAGAGATTCCGGCGCCACGCCTGCAGTGGATTGAGGAGCACGACGGATGGGTCGTTCTCGGCATCGACGCTGTCCCCGGTGGCCGCATGCCCACCACACCGTGGAAGTCTGATGAGCTAACGGCCACTCTCGACGCGTACAGGATCACAGCAGAGGCACTCTCCACCCCACCCACAGCACTCCAGCATGTGGGCCTCAAGCCGGTGGGTGACGGCGGTGACTTCGCCGACTGGCGCAACCTCGCCCGAGGCGCCACGTCCACGAACGCCCTGCCTTCCTGGGTACCACTCGACCTACTGGACGTGCTGGCCAGCCTGGAAAGCGGATGGCGGGAGGCCGTCGCAGGCAATGCCGTCCTCCACCACGACCTACGACAGGACAACGTGCTGATCGATGCGTACGGCGCCGCGTGGATCTGCGACTGGAACTGGCCCTGCCTGGGGGCGAGCTGGTTCGACCTCGTCCTGCTCCTGGCCACCGCCTACGCCGACGGGCACGACGCCACCGCCCTGTTCACCCAGCACCCCACCGCCCGCGGAGTCGCCGACGAACAACTCGATGCGGCGCTCGCCGCTCTCTCCGGTTTCTTCCTCACCTCCGGCGGACAGCCCGCAGCAGACTGGTCACCGCATCTTCGCCAGCACCAGACGTGGTGTGGAGAGGTCACACTGCGATGGCTGGCTAACCGGCGTGGTTGGGCATTCTGACCTGGGGCCCACCCGTTCAGTGTTCGACAGACAGCCCGCTCAGCTCAGGCCGAGGGCGGTGCTGTCAGGACACCGCTCGGGATCCACTTGCGCAACACGTCGGGTACCTCCACCGTGCCGTCGGCCCGCTGGTGCTGCTCCAGCAGCGCGGGCACAAGCCTGCTCGTGGCCAGACCTGAGCCGTTCAGCGTGTGGACGAACATCGACTTCCCCTGTTGCGGCCGGTAGCGGATGTTGCCACGCCTCGCCTGGTAGTCGCGGGCATTCGACACCGAGCTGACCTCGACGTACGCCTCGATGCTCGGCAGCCACACCTCGACGTCGTACGTCTTGGCCATCGCTGCGCTGGTGTCCCCGGCCGCGAGTCGCGTGATCCGATAGTGCAGGCCCAGTCCCTTTACCAAGTCCTCCGCTCTGCCGAGAAGCTCCTGGTGTGCGGCGTCCGAGGCGTCCGGGTGGGTGAACTGGAACAGCTCGACCTTGTTGAACTGGTGACCGCGCAGGGTCCCCCGTTCAGCCGTGCGGTAGCCGCCGGCCTCCTTGCGGTAGCACGGCGTGTACGCGACGTACTTCCGAGGCAGCTCCGTCTCGGGCAGCGTCTCGTCCCGGTGCAGATTGACCAACGCTGTCTCCGCGGTCGGTAGCAGGAACCGCTCCGGACCGTGCTCCCCCTGCTCCAAGGCGAAGACCTCGTCCGCAAACTTGGGAAACTGGCCCGCGGTGTACCCGGCCGCGAAGGTCAGGATGTGCGGTGGCAACACGAACTCATAGCCGTCCCGCACATGTGCCTCCAGGAAGTGGTTCAGCAGCGCCCACTCCAGGAGCGCGCCGTCGCCCCGGTAGATCCAGAAGCCGCTGCCGCCGAGCTTCGTGCCCCGCTCATAGTCGACCAAGCCCAGAGTTCGAGCGAGCTCCACATGGTCCCTGGGCGTGAAACCGAACTCCGGACGCTGGCCGGCTTCACGAATGACCTCGTTGTTCTCCTTGCCCCCGGCCAGCACGTCCGCGTCGGGTAGGTTCGGCAGCGGAGCAAGGAAGACCTGACGCGCATGCTCCAGTTCGATGAGCCGCGCCCCGACGGCGGTCAGCTGCTCGCCCACGGCCGATGCTTCACCGTGCAGACTTGCCACGCCCTCGCCAACCCGCTGCCGTTTCGCGATCTCGCCCGAGATCCTCTTGCGCTCCCCACGGAGGCGTTCCATCTCAGCCCGCACCTGTCGGTAGTCGTCGTCCAGTCGAAGAAACTCGTCGAGGTCGACGTGGACCGCCCGCTTGGCTAGCGCCTGCTGGACACGGACTGGGTTCTGGCGAATCAGGGTGACATCGATCATCCTGCCGTGCTCCATTCGATCAGTCATCATGACGTGATCCCTTGGGAGCGCGGGCGAGAAGGGGCAACTCGCGGTGCCACCGCGCCTTCGCCACCAGCAGATGGTGGCCTCATTCACGACCCGGTCACGGGGGTCAACCGGCGGGGCATTGGACCTTCCCTAAGGCCGTTCCTCCCCGCACTCGGGAGGGGATTCACCTGGGGCACGAGGCTGCCTTCCCAGCTGCCAGCAGCTCTCTCGGCTCGCGTGATCCCTGACTACTCGTCTCCGTCAACGCGTTGCCCGGAAGGATACGTACGCCGCGATCGGGTCCGCAATCGAGAAACGCTTCGGCGGCTCCCGCAACGTCCAGGCTTCCCCTTTGCGCACGGCCAGGATGTCCAAGACGTCCTCGCCGTCGCTGCCATATCCTCCCCAGGTGGCAACGACCAAGGTTGACTGGGCGTACGAACTGGCTGGTGAGCTGCTAAGTAGCAGCCTCCCGCGCAGGTGGGCACACTCGCAGGGCGTTGCCGCTTGCGCCCAGACGCTGGCGCCGCTGGCCGGTAACAGCGCCGAGGTGCTGGAAGCCGCTGCGGTGCTGCATGACATCGGCTACGCGCCCCCGCTCGCCTCTACCGGATTCCATCCGCTGGACGGAGCACGGTACCTCCGTGACGTGCACGGGGCGGAGAGACGGGTTGTCCGCCTGGTCGCGAACCACTCGTATGTGCTGCTCGAAGCCGCGGAGCGTGGCCTCCGGACTGAGCTGGCCGACGAGTTCCCCCTCCTGGATGATCCGCTCCTCGTGGACGCGCTGGTCTACTGCGACATGACCACGACGCCGGACGGCCGACGGACGACGCCCCATGAGCGGCTGCAGGAGATCTTGGGCCGCTACGGCGAGGACAGCGTGGTCGGGCGTTTCATCCGCCGGGCCGCCCCGCACATCCACGCGAGTGTGGATCGGGTGCGGGCGGCAGCGGTCGAGGCCGGCGTGGAGCTGTAAGTCCGAGCGGTCAGCCGAGGTAGGGGTAAGCCCCGGTCAGGTAGTGGCCGATCTGCTCGTGCATGCTCGGGTGGATGTCGAGCTTATCCAGGTCGTCCGGGTGAACCCAGCGCACGCCGTCGGCCTCCTCATTGACGGTGGGCTTGCCCCCTACGGGGCGGCCGATGTATACGGCCTCGTACTGCTGCCGGATCTCGCCGTCGGTGTACTCGATGATGTGCTCCTGGTTGGAGTAGACGCCCAGGAAGCCGGTGACCTCCGCGACGATGCCGGTCTCCTCCTCGCACTCGCGGACGGCGCACTGCGCCGGGCTCTCGCCGATGTCCTGGGCTCCTCCGGGCAGAGCCCACTGGCCGGTGTCGCGGCGTCGCTGGAGAAGGATGGCGCCTTCGTCGTTGACCACGAGCAAGTTGCTGGCGGGGATAAGGGTGTTGGCCTTGGGGGCCTTGGGGTCGTGGTAGTACTCGGTCCTGCCCACGGCAGTGCTACTCCTGTCTGTCGGGCGCCCAGGGGCGCGCGGATGCCCACACGGCCTCGAAGCTGTCGCCGTACCGCTGGAACCACTCCCCGCCGTCTATGTTGCGGAGCTGGAGTAGCGGGTTGGCGCTGGCCGGCTGGCCCCAGATGTGCGGGTTGACCATGAGGTGGTCGTCGTAAGGGTGAATATGGACGAACGATGGCACTCCGGTCTGACAATCGGGGCGAGATCGTGGAACGCATCGTCTGGGCAGGCAAGATGGCACTGCTAGTGGGGATTACGGGCTCTGTCGCCGCTGTCGTCACATACTGCCGTCACGGTCCGAACCCCTCAGCGCACCGGCAAACACAGCAGCATGAAGCCCGCCCTTCCCGAAATCGGGGAGGCCGGGCTTCATGCGTCGAATGAAGGACGGACACCGGCGTTCAGCCAGCCGGGGCGCGCAGGAGCCGGTCCCGCGTGCTCGCCGGCAGCACCCGGCGCAGGACCGGTGCGGTCGAGCTGAGCGAGGCGGCGAACGCGGCGACCAGGTCGTGCGGGACGCTGGCTGCGAAGGACGCCGCCCACAGGCACTGCGTGCCCAGCGCGGGCTCGGCCCATGCCTGCCATCCGGCCGGTCCCGCAGCGTCGGCCTCAGCGACCAGGGTGCGCGGGTCGGCGTCCTGGATGAGGGGCGGGACCTCGCCGAGGCTGAGGTGGGAGGTGAAGGTCGGGTCCGTCGCTGCCGCGTGGGGCTGGTCGATGTCGCGGAGCCAGCCGTGGGCGGTGACCGCGTCGAGGACCAGCTCGGGCCCGGCGAAGGACACGGCGGGCTGGTCCCGGGCATCGAGCGCGACGAGGAAGTCGGTGAGGACCTCGCCGGGGACGTCTGGGGTGAAGTAGGCCGACCACTGCGCGAGCGGACTGTTGGTATCGGCGCGGGCGCAGACCTGCCAGGAGATCGGCAGTTCGCCGAGGTGGAACGGCTCGTCCGCCAGGACCCACTGGGCCCACCGGAGGGTGTCCTGGCTGATGTGCAGGACGGTGCTGCGCAGGACCTGACGGTCGTCCGGCGCCTCGTCAGGTTCCTGGCGTCCGCGGACGATCGCAAGGCTCGACCAGCCAAGGCCGGCGAGCGTATCGGCGACGGAGTCGTAGAGGCGTCCGTCGTCCCCGGCCAGGTGCCGGGGACCGACCCAGTAGGCGCGCCGGGCGCTGTTGCTGGCCGGCGGATCGAGGGGGATGTCGGGGTTCAGGGGCGTCTCCAAGGGCTCGGTGCGGGTCTACTTGCCGCGTACGGTGCGGCGTTCCCGGCGAGGGGGTGCCTGGACGGGCGAGTGCCAGGTCAGGGCGACGGCGACCTCGGGCGGCAGATGACCAAGCTGGGCGCCCGGATCCCGGCCTTCGGCGAGGTAGACGACGGGCCGCCCGGTCTCGTCCACGGACTGCACGACCTGCGCCAAGCGGTGTGCCATCGGGAAGAAGGGATTCATGGCCTGGCGTACCGGGGCACTCCGGTCGCAGCCGGACAGCGAGTCGATGAGATCGCCGACAGTCATCTCCGGGGTCGTCACGAACAGCCTCCTGGGGTAGAGGGATACGGGGAGCAGTGGAAACGTTCGGCGGCGGCAGACAGACGACCGCGTGCGGGGCGGGGACTATCTGTCTGTGTCCGCGCTCTCATAGGGGGCGTGAGGTCTCCAGCACGCGCGCCACAGCGGCGGCGACGATGTCGGCCGGCGTCTCGGTGTCGAAGGACATCTGGTAGCCGCGAACCTTGGCGGTGCCGGTGACGGCGATCTTCCATCCCTCGCCGTCCGTGCCGGGACGACCGAGCGGGAACCAGCCGAGGTAGAACCGGCCGTCCTTGGAGCTGACGTGCACGTCCGCACGGTCGTCCACGATGAGGTTGAAGTCCTCAGCGGAGAACTGGTCCATGACGAGCGTGGGCTGGCCAGGACCCAGCTGCCACTCGTGCAGCCGCAGGGCTTCGACAGTGGTGGAGAATCCAGGGCCGACGGGAGCCACGGTCACGGGCAATCACCTCTCTGACCTGGGGTTTCTTGCAAGGTCGTCTACGTTGGCATGCCCTCGCGCACGTTGGCCAGTCTTTCCGCGATCTTTCCTGTCTGCCCCCGGCGAACTGCTGTCTCCTGTCATTCAATCGAGGCGTTTGGCAGCGAACCCAGTCGTGGGGGCTTCCAACACCGCCACGTGCCGACACCACGCCGAAGAGGTCAATGGGAACGGCACCATGTCCTGTCGGCACAGGTCTTGTCAGTGGCACCTCATACACTCCGCTGATGCGACAGCCAAGGATGATGAGCACCCTGGCCCTGGCCCTCCCAGACACCAGAGCTCACGGGTACGGCGTCTGCAAGGTCGCCCGCAGATCCAGTAGATCAACGGCACCATGCGCCAGAAGCGCTTCCGTGAGGTGGGACGGTCTCCGTTACGGATCTCGGAGAGGGTTCCACTATCGTCCGTGTCAACAGGGGGATTAGAGCTGTGCCTTCCGCTACTGGCTTNGCTTGACTGACTTGCGCGAGCAGTGGATCCAGAAGATCTGCACGAGGATCGCCACCTCCAGCGGCCGCCACCCGTTGCTAGATCCGGCGCGAATCGTCGGCGACACGAGCGATCTGGATCTGATACGGGCCCTTCTGGTTCTGCAGATCGCCGTCTTGGACGCGCGTGGCCGATCTACCGCGCACATCACCGGACTCCTGGCCGAGCACCCGGTCTTCGCCGATCCCAAGCCCGACACAGATCAGTTCGCCAGCCTGGTCAAGCATGTCCGCCAGCGTGTGGAATACGACGGAGTAACGGGTTCCGTCCTGCTGTTCGGCCTCGGCCTACGTGCCGGGGAGTTGGAAAGCGCGTACGCCCTTCTCCTGGACCCCTGGTTCCGTCGGCGTTCCCGCGCGGCCACCACTGCCCAGGTAGTCAGAGACCTGGCCCGGCACTGGGGCGTGGAAGCCTCTCGCACCGTAGAAGCTGCGGTGCCTCGCTCACTCGCACCCCTGGAGGCGTGCTCCGACACCATCTGGTCCCGGCTGAAAACGGAGCCCGACACTCGTGTCCAGCATGTCGTGTCACGTGTCCTATTTGGGAAAGGCAACGAGGCTCAAGAGCTATGGATGAAGCAGTTTCCAGCCCGCGGTGTCAGGCATCTCTGGGAGCTGGGCTCACAAGCGGCCAGCTGCACCGCAGCTAGAGGGTACTTTCGCGAGGCGATCCGCCACCCCAAGCTGAACTATGCTCAGCGGTCGGTCCTCACTCGCGCCTTGGACGTGGTCGACGAGCAACTCGAGGCGCTCGTCGAAGCGATAGGTTGCCTTAGCGCCACCGAGCGCGACCTGCTACGGCCCCGTACACAGCAGGAACGCTTCCAGGACGCCTGCATCCTGACCTTCCTGAACCGGTCGCTCCACTTCCAAGACAGCTACCCCGTTAGCTCCTGTGTCCCCGACGCCCAGGCGGTACACGGCACATACGGCCCTCTGCCCTGGTGGAACATCATCGTACGAACCGGGGAGGAGACGGAGGCCGCCCGCGCCGCACTCAGCGAGGGAGTGTTGCCCCTCGGTTTCGAGAGGGATCCCGGACACGCGAGTCGACTTCTGCTCATCTGCCGCAAGCCCAGAACGAAGTCCCTGGGTGTGCGCGCTCACTTCGTCTTCGACCTGGACAACCCAGCCCACGCCTGCGAGCTGCTCCTCATAGCGAAGAGCTCCGGCGTTCCCATCGACCTCTATGCCGAATCACACAACGAGCAAGACGAATGGGACATCGAGTCCACCCACCTGGGCACGCTGTACGCGCCCATCGGCCCGGAACTCGCTGGCCTGGTCACGGAAGGGGCCATCGAAGCACTGACACGATCCTTGCCGGGCGCCCGTGACAGTGACCTTGACGAGCATGAGGGGATTGAGCCGCTCGTGGAGGCGTTGCGGCGTCTGCCTCCCGCGGGGGTCCAGCACTTCTCCTCGGGACGGCACATCACCGCATCGTCCCATCGCGACCTCGAAGGTGGGGTCGTAGCGCTGAAGGCCGACCCGCCGGTGGAGCTCTCTGGATTCTCCAGGGGCACCAAGAAGCGCCAGCAATCCAGCGGCTCGCGGGAGACGCGCACCAGGACTCCCCTGCCTCCCCCTCGGACGACTGGATTCGTGTACGTCCAGCGGAATCCTGCCTTCCCGGACACGCTTAAGATCGGCTACTCGGACCGGCTCGCAGAGGACCGCGCGAAGGAGCTGTACGGCACATCGGTCCCCTTCCCTTACGAGGTGCTTTTCAGGGCTCTCTCGTCCCGCCCTGAAGACGTGGAACGGGCTGTCCATCGCCTCCTCACTGCCCAACGGGTCAACGCAGACAGGGAATTCTTCCGCGTCACCCTTGAGACGGCTATCGAGGCGATCCGCCATTGCCAGGGTGAGGCAACCGGGATCACCACCTGGGAGCCGACACCTGTCATTCATCGCCTGCGCGCGGACGACCGAGTCGTCCTGCCACTGAGAGCCGGGCAGTTGTTCGCGCTCACGGCATACCCCCATCTGCTCAGTTCGTCCGCCGAGGTCCTCGACTTCTGGCAGGCCCACGCGGACGGTGATCTACTGGAAATTCACGCCACGCGCGACCCCGGGCATGTGGCCGGCATCAGCGACAACGATCCCGGTGCATTCGAGGACCCCGTTCCATTCCTCAATAGGGAAAAAACCGCACGGAACGGCATGCTCCTCGGTCGGGAACGCCTGGTCGCCGGCGACCGGCTGATCTGGTTCTCGGACGAAGAGGGGTCGACCGACACCCGCGGCGTCGTCTTCGAAGCGGACGCCTTCTGCCAGGTCACCTACCGGACGGCAGCCATCCGACGGGGCCCGCTGGGAATTCCTCTCCTGCTGAACGACCTTGACCGGGACATCCCCGACGCCATGGGAACACTCATTAGGGACGTCCTCGCACTAGACCCACCGCGTAGCTGGGCGCCCCGGAATCCTCAAGAAGAAGACGGGTGGGCGGTAGCGGCCACGGATCCCCAGCCGCCCGAGCGCTGGCTCCCCCAACTCGAACGACGGCACAGGAACGTGCGCCGAGACCGATCCTGAACACCGTGAGGCACAGGAGCCAGCTCGACGTGACCAAATCCCAGCGTACGCACTGAATTTCTGTCAGATCCCAAGCAAGCCCGGCAAGTTCTTTTGCCAACCGATCCCGGTCGGCGCAGGTCAGCGGGACTCCAGCGACTAACGTCACCCCAAGGACAAACTGCCGTCCGTTGACGACGAATCCTCCCTTTGAGATGTGTGATCAGCTGTTCGGCGTCGAAGACAACAGCAGGCCCCCGGATGCACTTCCCCGGGGACCTGCTGACGGTGGTGATCTATGGCTAGTTGGTCTGGCTGTTGTTGTCGGGCTCGGACTCGGCAGCCGTACGACGGCGCACAGCGACCACGGTGACGGCGCCGGCGATGACGAGGAGCCCCGCGCCTGCGGCGATCCAAGGCGCAGCGTCGGCACCGGTGTGGGCGAGGGAGCCTGCCGGGGTCGGTGGCGAGGAGTCGCCGACCGGGACTGCGGCTGCGGTGGACGAGGAGTCAGCATCCGGGGTGCCGGTGCCCGGCGCGGAGGGCTTGGCCCCGCCGGTCCCATTGCCCGGCGTGTCCGCAGGGGTGGACGTGCCGGTGGGCTTGTGCGTCGGCTTGTCCGAGAGGTGGGGCTTCGGGCTGGTGGCGGTCTTGGTGTTGGTGACGGTCACAGTCACAGGGGCGCCGGGGCCCGCTGTGAACGTCTTGGACGGCTTGTAGAGGTCGTATCCGGCGGGTGCCTTGACCTGCTTGACCCAAAACTCCATGTTCCGCCTGGACACCGGCAGTTCCCCGGAGGCCGTGCCTTTGTCCCCGGTCGTCAGGGTGAGCAGCGTTGAGGTGCCGGTGCCGATGTTCACCGTTGCGCCGGGCAGGAGTGTGCCGGTCTTGTCGTCCTTGGCCTGCAGGAGCACCTTGGCGACCTTGAACGAGTCCGTGATCGTCAGCCGCGTGGTCGCGCCGGGAGTGACGATGACGTCCTGGTCGGCGACAACCTCGTGGAGCGGGCTTCCGGAGGCCGTCTCCTTGAGCCGGTAGACGCCCGGCGCGAGGTCGGGGAAGGTCAGCTTCCCCTGCGCGTCGGTTGTCCCGCGCCCGGCCTCCTGGCCGGAAGATTTCAAGTCCAGTGAGACGGTTGGGGCGCTATGAGGTTTGTGGTGCGGGTTCCCTGCGTCTGGCCGGGTCGTTGATCCACGCCTGCTGGGGTATCCGGGGTGGTCGGGGGCGGCGGCCGAAGCGTTCGGGGTGGCGGGCGTATGCCTCGGCGAGGGTGACGGCCCGCTGGTCGCGCACCTCCTCGGCGGTGCCGAAGTGCACGCTGGCGGGCGTGTGCCAGCCGATCCCCGAATGCCGGTGCTCGTGGTTGTAGTACGCGATGAAC
>NZ_JUJA01000096.1:0-3644 GCF_001906585.1 Streptomyces kebangsaanensis
CAGATCGGCTCGACGCCGCCGAAGCGGCCCTTGTGCTCGTCGATGAACGCTACGAGCGTGTGTGTGGCCGGTCGAGCTCGGCCGCGAAGAAAGACGCCGCGGCTTTGAGGATCTCGTTCGCCCGCTTCAGCTCGGCATTCTCCTTCTTCAGCCGCTTCAGCTCGGCGGACTCCTCCGTCGTGGTGCCCGGCCGGGTGCCGGCGTCGATCCGGTCCTGCCGGACCCGCTTGCGCAGGGTCTCGGTCGTGCCGATCCCGAGCTTGAAGGCGACCGCCTTCATCGCGGCCCACTCGGTGTCGTACTCCGGCCGCACCTCGGCGACCATCCGCACCGCACGACGGCGCAGCTCAAGCGGGTAGGGGGAAGGACGTGCCATGACTCGATCCCCTCAAACGATCGAGTCCCTATCGAACCCGGAACGATTCAGCCCTGCGTGCCCTGGACGACGTGGAGCGAGCGCGAGCTGAGGCGGACATTTTGCGGCGCCGGCTCCGCGATGCAGGCCGCTACGACGACACCGTCGTCGTCGAGCAGCCCTGGGGAGTGCCGGACTCGTTCGAGGAGTTGTGGGAGTGGTTGGACGACTTCGAGGGGGCCCTGGTCACTGCAGACAGGAGCAAGGCGCTCGAACTGGACGAGGGGGAACGGGCTCGTGTGTGGGCGGCGAAGGCGTGGAACGCGTTCCGGGCACTGGACTCCTACACACAGGCTGCCCGGGAGGGTTTCAACGGAGGCTTCTACCAGCACTGCACGTCGGATCGGCCGGGGGCGGTGAACTGGCCGCTCAAGCAGTTTGCCCCAGCCGAGTCCGACACGACGATGAACCGGTGGGGCGCGGAACGGATCTTCGCGGTGCCCGAGGATGTGGACCCCTCGGGGCGCAAGGAGATGCAGGCCCACCTGAAACTCGGCTCCAAGGGCAGCACCTCGCCGAGGATCTACTTCCTGGACGACACGCAAGGCATCACAGGTCGGGTGATCGTGGGCTACATCGGGCCCCACCTGACCAACACGAAGACCAACTGAAGCAGGCCTGTGCCCGGGTGCCCGGTCAAGATCACGCCTTGACCGGGCACCACGCCATGACTTCCGCCCGGCACGTTGAACGATACCGAGACGGTCGAGACCCGGGTCTGCGAGGAGTGCGGTTCGGAGATCGAGACAGTCCCGTACTTCACAGCTCCGCCCAAAGAGGCCACGGCCGACTTCAGCCGCTGAGCAAGCCGCCTCAGCGCCCCGGCTACACTCCGCCTTCATGACGACGATCTACACGACCCGGGAGTGGAACGGCTATGGGAAGCAGAACTACTACTGGCACGAGTACCGGCTCGAAGGCGACACCGTCGTCAAGTACAAGTGCCACCGGCAGAAGTTCTTCGATGGCGATGAGAACGGCTGGGACAAGGACGAATCAATCGTGGAGTCCTGGGGACTTGACGAGCCGAGCATGCCCGACTGGCTGAGGCAGTATCTCTGACTGCGCCCCTACTGCTGTAGCCCTGGAACGCGCCGAAAGCCACTCCGACGAGCAGCCCGGCATCGCCGAGCCGCTCAGCGGCGCCCGCCGCATGGCCTTCTACCGCGAGCTCGGCCAGGCCCCGATCGACCGGGTTCAGGCTGTCTTGACCCGCTGGTGGTGCGAGGCCGAGCTGGACGCCGATCCCGAGCAGGACCGGATCATCGCCGCCGCCCGCGCCGGCACCCTGCCCACGGTCACCATGGCCGACGTCGTACGCCTGCGCCGCGAGCGGGGCGGAGAGCTGCCGGGTGAGTGACACCGATCCCGACGACCTGTGGCCGGTCGAGCCGTCCGAGGCCATCCAGGACATGCTCGCTGACCCGAAACTGCCCGTCGAACTGTTCTCCGCGATCGTCGCGCTCACCGTCGAATTCGTCGAGGACCCGTGGCTGCCGGACAGCACCGCGCGCGACAGCGCCGGCGACTGGCGCCGACTCCCAATCCCTCACGGCTGCGGCCTGGTCGAGTACGTCATCGACACCAACCACCACCACGTCGTACGCTTGACCCGGTTGACGTCCTCCCGGCACTAACGGACCGGGATTCCGGCCGCGACCGGAGGCGACCCGACTGCATCCGTCTCACGGCGCGCTCGCGGCCACCGTCGGCTCCGCCCGCCTGACCTCCGCCCTCACCGACATGCACCAGGCCGCCAGCGTGCCGGCCACCTGGTGAGCACCACCAGCACGCCGAAGGGCGGCCCCGACTCGGGGCCGCCCTTCGCGCTGCCGCAGCAGGACCAGCGCGGTGTCACGGCGCGGGGGCCGGCTGGTCCTGACTGGTCCGCTGGCCGGGGATAGTCGCGGCCGGGTTGAGGTCGAGCCGGTAGCTCATGTTCAGCTCGAACCGGCCGTAGGGGTTGATGTGGGTCCAGAACAGCGGGGACAGGGCCCGCCGGTCGGCGTCAGTCAGGCGTTCGGCCCACTCGGGGTCGGCGAGGATCTGCTGAAGCAGCAGGGTGTTGACGTGGACCAGGGCGGACTGAAGGAGGTGCAGGGCGAGCATGGACACCTCCTGCGACTCCTTGTCCTTGCCGGTCAGGTCGCCGTCCTTGCCGTAGAACAGGTCCTTGTTCGCGCTGTTCCAGTTCTCCACTACCTGCAAGCCCTCGTGGATCTCCCGGCGCATCTCGGCGTCGGCGAGGTAGTCGCAGATGAACGCCGTACGCACCGCCCGCCCCAGCTCCTCGATCGCCCGGTAGGTCGGGTGCTTGGGGCCGCCGCGGGTGAAGCGCCGCAGCACCTGCTCGGCCTCGGCGGTGCCCAGCCGCAGCGCGGTGGTGTACTTCACGATCTGGTCGTACTGCTGGCGGATCAGCTCCCAGTCGACGGTGCGGGTGGACAGCACCGGCGCCAGGGTGGGCCAGTTGTCGTCCTCCCCGGCGGCCGGCCGGTACAGCCGGGAGGAGCCGATGTTCTTCAGCCTCGGCATCAGCTTGAAGTCGAGCATGTGGGCGAAGGCGAACCCGACGATCGATGCGCCGTGGGTATCGGTGTACTGCCGGTCCACGACCATCTCGGTGCAGTGCCGCAGCACGCCCTCGATCATCGAGGCGACCTCGGAAGCCGAACACGACTTCAGCTGCGAGTAGATGCACACCGACTTCCGCTCGACGTGCCAGTAGATCATCACGCCGGGCCCGCGGTAGCGCTGGTGCCACTCGGTCATGAAGTTGCTCGACCACGCCCCGAACTTGCGGCTGTCGGACGCGCACGCCGTCCCCGTGCCCCACCAACCCTCGTCACGGGCGACGAAAGTGGCGTTGACCAGCTTCGTCACCGCCGCGCGCAAGTTGTCCCGGTTGACGAACAGGTGCCGCACCCGGCGCAGGACCGCCTCCGACTCGCCGTGCTTGCCGGTGGCCACCACTCGCTTGATGCCCATGTTCGTGCCCAGCGCGAACAGCACCAGCAGCAGCCGGCGCCGCAGGACCTCCCTCGGCAGCCGCTCGCTGGTGGCCACCGAGGTGAACTCGCCGGTGAAGCCGGTGTCGAACTCGGCTTCCTTGATGATGTCCAGCAGGTCGATGGTCCCCCAGCGCCTCTCCATCTCGGCCTTGATGGCGACCAGGTTCTCCGGCTCCTCCAGCTTCGGCTGGGGAGAGACCTTGATCCACGGCTCGCCG
>NZ_JUJA01000096.1:3658-75664 GCF_001906585.1 Streptomyces kebangsaanensis
CCCCGCCGGTGGTGTCCTCAACCAGCGCCGTCTCCAGCCGGTCCAGGGAGGTCGCAGCCGGCCCTGCAAGGCGGCGATGAACTCCTCCGGGTCCTGCGGCTGGCGGATCGCCGCGTAGTGCACGTCCCGGTTGTCCTCGAAGTCCGGCGGCAGGTCGTCCTCCGGGTTGCGCCACCGGTTCGCCCCGGCCACCCAGATCGACCGCCGCCGCAGCGCGTCCCGCAGGGACACCAGCACACACAGCTCGTACGGGATGCGCTCCACCCGGCCCCGCTCGTCCACCACGGCCGCCCGCCACTGCTCGGGCACCACCTCCTTCAGCGGAATCCGCTCCGCCTCGTCGAAGAACGCCCCCTCCTTCAGCGGCTGGTCCAGATAGCGGGTGAGCAGGCCGATCGCGTCCATCACCGGCCGGTAGGCGGTGTTGTTGCACTTCAACTCCAGCGCCTTCAAAAGCGGCTTGAGCATCCGCCGCCAGTGCGCCGAGTACGCCGACCGCAGCACCGTGCGCACCCTGGCCTTGTAACGGGCCTCATTCGCCGCGGCCTCCGCCGCCAGGGCCTTGAGCGTCTTCTCCCCGCCGACCACCGGGTAGATCACCCGCCGTACCACCCCCGCAGGCTCCGCCAGCGCCGCCTCGGCGACCCGCAGCAGCATCGCCTCCTTGCCGCGGACCTTCTTCAGCTCCGCGCCCAACTCCCGCTCGACCTTCCGCTCCGCCCGAGTGTTGATCTTCAGCACGAGCTGGATGAACAGCTCCACCAGCGAGTCGGTGATCTCTGTCTGCCGTACGTGGCACAGCGCCGCCAGCAGCGTCAGGCGCACCGGCCGCTTCATCCGCAGCAGGTTCGCCGGGTACTCCTTCGACGCCCGCGCCCGCCAGGCGTCCACGAGCTTCTCCGACACGTCCGCGAACAGGTCCCCGGGCAGCTCCAGCCGCTTGACCCGCTCCAGCTTGGTCACCTCCGCCAGCAGGCTCTCCAGCCCCGGCGCCCCCGGATCGGCCTTCAACTCGGTGAAGAACGACCGTCCCCCGCCCACCACATCGGCCTCGCTCTCGCCGCCGGCGAGCTCCTCACCCAAGATCAGCTCATCCAGCCGATCCCGGGTCGCCCGCGGCAGCCGCTCCGTCGTGGTGCGGCAAAACCGCTCCTCGAACGCCCGGATCGCCCGGCCCACCAGGCGGTCGACCTTCGCCAGGGCGGGCGGCTCGATGCGGTCGTTGCGGCAGCGGGTCACCACCGCGGCCACCAGGCGTTCACGCGACAGCTCCACCGGGCACAGCTCCGCGCTCAGCCACTCCGCCAGCGCCGCCTGGTCCTCCTCGGTCGACTCGCGGAACTTGTACGCGGCCCGGATCTCCGACCGGTGCCGCGTGATCGCTCGCCCCGCCCAGTCGTACGACGCCCACTCCTCGGCCGACACCTTCACCTGCTGGGCCACGTACGACACCACCGGCTCCGGTATCTCCCCGGCGCTCTCCGGGAAACGAGCCTCCACCTCGAAGAACTTCAGCAGCAGAGCGAACCCCAGCCGGTTCGCGCCGGACTTGTTCCGCAGCCGCTTCATGTCGTCTTCGAGCAGCGTCCAGACCTCGATCAAGTCCTCCGGCTCCCACTCCTGCCGCACTCTGGCCTCCTCCCGGTCGCCATGACCTGACCACCGTGACCGCGCCGCGCAGGGAAGGGGACGGGAAGATCGAAATCCGAGACAAGCTCACCCCTGATCCGCTACAGAGAGCTACTTGTCGGGTGGCGGCAGTTATACGAGAGCAGGGCCTCTTCAAGGACTCCGGCGTGCCGATGCCACCAAAGATGAGCGGCCTGCAGACCCCCGAATAGCCCCTGAACAGGCAAAACACCTCACCGAGGCGTGGACACACGACCCCGACGGCACCTCACGCCCGTTCCCCCAGGTCAGCCCCAGGATTCAACCGACTCGTGTGCCCACCAACTGATGAACTCGGGGTCGAGTCTCGTCGATCCAGAAGCGAAAGACCTCCTCGTCGGGCGCCGTCCAGTCGAAGTCGCCATCCGGTCCGACGATGTAGCCGTCAAGTGAGACGCTCATCGAAGAATAGGTCACGCTGCGCATCAGAGGTCCTCCTCAGTGACGGGTTCGGCAGTACGACTGCCGGACGCCGCAGGACTCATCGCGGCTCGCGGGATCCCCTGGGCCGAGTCACCTCACGAGATCATTTCGTTGAGAAAACCTTCAGTCGCTGTTTTGGTCAAGAACGGGCTGGGAGTGCCGTGCCAGGTGATGGTGAGGGCGTCACGGGCTCGGGTGGCGGCGACGAAGAGCATCGAGCGGGCCTTGCGCAGCTCTCGCCGGTAGCGTGCGGGGTCTTCGGTGCGGTACCGGTCGATGGCCTCCATCCTCGGCACAAGGCGGTCGTTGGCGCCGACGATGACGAGGCGCTGGTATTCCAGTCCCTTGAAGCGGGGCATGGTGCCGACGTGGATGGCGCCATCGCCGCGGGGGCCATCGGAGGTCAGCTGGGCGTAGTCGAGGCCGGCTTTGGTGGCGAGGTGGTAGATGACCTGGCTGACCTTGTCGCGGTCGGGGACTGCTACGGCGATGAGGCCGCGCGTGTCGCGCTCGGTGCCGTTGTCATGGGCGGCGAGTTCGTCGCGCCAGGTGCGCAGTGTGGAGGCGAGGCCGTCGAGTTCGTCCTCCCACGTGGTGTAGCCGTGCAGCTCGGGGACGGGGCCGTGGAGGACGGAGCGGTAGCCGGCGAGGGTGTCAGTTCCCTCATCGAGGTCGTCGTATGTCTCGCCGGACATCACCGAAAGGGCTTGGGCGAGGATTTCTTTGGTGGTGCGGTAGCTCAGGGAAAGACGGGCGGAGCGGCCTCGGACGTTGATGCCGAGGGAGCCGAGGGAGACATGGTTGTCGTAGACGCGCTGGTGGGTGTCGCCGGCGATGAACATGTCGTTGTCGCCGGGAGCGACCATCGCCCTGAGCATCTTCCAGTGTGCGGCGCGCAGGTCTTGTGCCTCGTCGACGACGACGTGCCGGTAGCGGTGTTTGAGGTCGTGCAGTGATGCCTCGGCGTCGCGGTGGATGAGGTCGCGACCGCCGACCTGTTCCTTGTATGCCTGGCGGGTTTGGACGCGGGCGGCGCGTTCCATCTCATAGCGGGCGGCGCGTTCGGCGGCTTGGCCCCAGGTCTCGATGCCTTTGTTGTCGAGGCTGGCGGTGAAGCGGTCGAGGATGTTCCAGACGGCGGCGCGTTCAGGGCGGGTGAGCGGGTGCCCGCGGCCGGCTCGGCGGGTTTGGAAGTAGGCGGCGCGGGTGGTCACAGACTGGCCGAGGATGACCTGTTCCCACTCCTCGAGGAGGAACTCCGGCTCCCAGGAGCCCTGCTGGTCGAATTCGTTCAGGACGGCACGCAGCTCGTTCAGGGCCGTGCGGTCGTCGATGCGGCGCTTGTTGCGGCCGCTGAGTGCGTTCTCGGTGATGACCTTGTAGGCGAGTTCGTCGATGTGGGTGATGTCGACGCGGGCCAGGAGGGCGGGATCGCCGATGAGGTCGCTGAGGCGGGCGTGGAGGTCGGCGGCGAGGTTCTTGGTGAAGGTGGTCAGCAGGATGGGCTTGTCCCGGCCGGGCTTGAGCTGCTGCAGGAGGTGGTGGATGCGGTGCAGGGCGACAATGGTCTTGCCCGTGCCGGGACCGCCAGAGACCCGGGCGGGGCCGTTGTAGTCGCGGTTCACCAGGCGCGCCTGGGTGGGGTGCAGGAAGACCTTCCATGCCTGGAAGTCCCCTGCTTCCAGAACCTTCTTCAGGGCGTCGTCGACGGTGGTGACGGTGGTGCGGGCGAGGGCGGCGCCGAAGTCGGCGAGGTCGATGTGCTCTGGTGAGGCGACCGCGTCGGTGATCTCGGCGCGTACCTCGTCCGGGCTCATCCCTGCGGCCAGGCCATAGAGGATGTCCTGGGAGAGCAGGGGTGCTCCGGCGACCAGGCGGTCGAGGTCGGCGGTGTCGGTGAGGGTGAGCGCGACGTCGATGAGGGATTCGGCGACGCCGAGTTCCCGCAGCAGCTGGGGGGAATGGGCGGCCAGCAGTGGAGGTGTCGCGGCAGCCGGCTCCCCGTCGCCGGGGGAAGCTGGCCCGGGCAGTGCGGGGGGTTCGGTTTCTTCTGTGCTGGTGGTGTCCGGTTCGGCGGGGACGAGTTGGATGCCGGCGCGGCGCAGTGCGCTTTCGCCGACGACCGAGAGGTCGACGAACTCGATCTCTCCGGAGACCCGGTTGATGGCGACGGAGAGTTGTTCGTAGACGTCCCGGCGGTGTCGGACCGCGATGATCAGCCAGTTCTCGTCACCGCGCTCGTCGGTTCCGGTGCGGGTGAGCAGGGCACGGTAGGAGTCGTCGATCCGTGCGGAGAAGATGTGCGAGTCGCCCTTGAGGGCCTTGAGCTGCAGGCCGTTGCTGTGCGGGTTTTCCCGGAAGCGGTAGGAGAAGTCGTAGAACTTGGCCTTCACCGAGCGGTCGAGCTTGTAGAGCTCGTGTTCGGCTTTCTGGTACAAGCTGAGGCGAACGGTCATCAGAGGGCGTCTTCCGGATGGTGGAGGGGTCTACCTGGGGGCTGGTGCTCTGTTTCAGCTGTCTTCGGGGACGTCGGGGAGCAGAGCGAGCAGTTCGTCGAGGCGGGTGAGCCAGTCGGTGGCGCTGCGGATGGTCCAGCCGGCGGCTTGGTAGGCGCTGTCGCGGCGCTCGGTTTCAGGGCTGAGGCCCGCGTGGGGCGCGCAGGAGACGATGGCGACTTTGGTCGTGTCCTGGTCCCAGGCGAAGTCGGCTTGCCAGCCGCCGTCGCCGAGTTCGTAGCCGAAGATGGGGGCTGTCTTGCCGCGGGCGGCGACTGCGTGGGCGACGTCGATCAGGTCGGCTTCGCTGTCCGGGTCGAGCAGGGGGATGATCTCTTCGTCCCAGGCGGAGTCGCGTAGCGCCGCAGGCTGGTGGGCTTCCTCGACGGGTTCGCCGGTGGGCTGCGCATCGGGCAAGGGGGCGGGCTCGGGTGCGGGGGTGCTGGCGGGTTTCGGGGTGGGTGTGACGGACGGATCGGGCGCTATTGCGGTGTTCGGGGTGTCGAGGGGGGTGGGGTATTGCGGGCTGAGCAGTTCGAGGATGTCCTTGTCGCCTCGTGTGCGCAGGTGGGTGAGGACGTCGTCCATCGTCGTGGCGTCGTTGAGACCGATACGCCGGCCCAGGACGGCCGGCATGTCCTTTTCGAGGATCTGGCCGGACAGGGCCATCAGCCGCAGGGCGCGCTGGGTGTCGGTGAGGTCGCGTTCGTCCTTCTCGGCCAGGCGTAGTGCTTTGAGGTGGCCGTCCTTGGCTGCCAGGAACACGTGGTCTCCCTCTCCTGCTTCGATGTGTTCGAGCAGGGTGCGCAGGGAGCCGCAGGCGGGCTGGTTGCGCCAGACGAGGTGGGTGGTGCCGACGGCGTGGGACAGTTCCAGTCGGCCGCCGGGGGCGAGGCCGAGGTGTGCGGCGAAGCCGGTGGGGATGGTGAAGCCGGAGCCGCGCAGGTGTTCGCCGTTGACGTCGAGCCGGTACCACCAGGTGCCCTGGCCCGTCTGGAAGCAGCGCCGGGTCCGTGCGACGTCGCGTCGTGGCTGGTAGTCGGCGAGTGCGGGATCGTCGGGGGCACTCAGGCGGACCCAGCCTCGTTGGAAGCGGTCGTATTCCGGGGCTGCGAGGTAGGCGCGAACCGACTTTTCTGACACGTCGAATTGCGAGCAAAGCGAGGTGACGATGTCCTCGGTCTGGGCCTCGCCGCCGGCGCTCTCAAGTTCCCGGTTGATCATTTCGCGGATGCCGAGGTAGGGGGTGCCGCCCCATCGGCGCAGGCCATACAGGTCTCGGTCGCGTCGCAGGAAGCGGTCGTCGGTTTGGATCTGGTTGCGCAGGCTGGCCAGGGCCGTGGTGTCGTCCAGGCGGCTGTAGAGGTCTTCCATCGACAGGGGGTGCCCGACCAGTGCCAGGACGGCTTCGGCCCGGTCGCTGATCGAGCGGCCCCAGGGCAGCAGGTGCCCGTCGATGACGCGGAAGCCCTTGACCGCCTGCAGCCAGGCGTCGGCGTCGGTGTCGCGGATGCCTTGCTGGGCCAGCAGCTCCACGATGTCGGACCAGGCGGGCACCGAGGTGGTGCAGCGTTTTGCGAGCTCGATGCGTGTTTGTTCCAAGCGTTGGTCGAGATCGCCGTGCACCAGCCAGCCGCTCGTCCAGGTGCGGTCAGGCAGCAGTGAGGCGATGACCTGCCACAGGGGCAGGCCGAGGGCGGAAACGGGTTGCTCGTGGGCGGGGTGTAGGGCGCGAAGGCTCGCTTCGGTGGCCACGGGCCCGAGGTGTTCCTGGACGGCGAGGAGGTGGCTGAGGAAGGGCTGGCCGTCGTCGGAGTGGAGCCACAGCTGGAGGTTCTTCTCGAGCTCGACCTGGATCTGCCGTGCTCGTTCGCGGCTGACTCCGAACTGCTCACCGAGGCTCTCCAGGGAGGTCCGGCTCTGGCCGAAGGTGCGTCCGGCTGCGATGGCCAGCTGCCGTTCGCCCCAGGTGCTGACGAGAGATTCGAGTGCGTCGAGCGGTTGTGCTGCCAGGGCGGGCACCGCGGTGCCGGCAGGGGCGGGTATCCCGGGCGTCGTGACGGCGGCTGGCTGGCCTGCAGGAGCGGTGGTGGGGGTGTCGCTGCCGTGCCCGGGGTGCTGGGCCCACGCGCACAGCGTTTCTGCGGCAGCGTGGATGGCGGGGGGCGCATCGGCGGGGAGCAGGCGCGCCAGCAGGGCTGTGACGGCGGCGACGTCCGTGTCGAGCTCGGCGGCTGCGGTGTCCGGTGCGGCGGTGGCGGGTTTCGTCAGGTCGCGTCCGCCGGTGAGGAAGGGGCGCAACAGGGGCAGGACGAGCTGCGGGAGGGTCTCCTCGCCGACGACGTGGGCGATGGTGGTGGTCAGGTCCGTCTGCTGGCCTTCTGGGCAAAAGCACAGCTGGGGCAGTGCCGTGGCGAGCATCAGGTGCGGCCAGTGGGCCGAGAGTGCGTGTGCAGCGCGCTGGGCGACCTCTGGTGCGCTGGTGGTGGCGATGGCGTCGCTCAGCGGTGTGTCGATCCACCAGGTGTCGGGTAGGCGGGTGTCGCTCAGTACATTCCCCAGCTGGTGCGGGTCGCCAAAGCGGAGAGCTGGCAGCAGGTCGGCGAGGACGTGGTGCCATGGCGGCTTGGGTTCGATCAGACCAGTCACGTGAGGTTCCGCATCTCGTACGTTCGATGGTGTTGGCATCGGGGGTGTCACCTGCTGGGGCGCGCTGCCTCACACCGTGGGTGGCACGGTGCGAGGCGTTGCGGCTGAAAGATCCGTCAGACGTGGAGGGTGTGGCGGTCGGCCGCTTGGCCGGGGGTGCGCCGTGCTACCACTCCAGGGCGTCCAGCATGTCCTTGACGGGGTCATCGGTGGTGTCTGCCGTGGGGGTGAGTGCATCGAGCACGAGCGAGCTGACGATGGCGACGAGGTCCCTGCTGCCCCGGGTGTTGATCTCTGCCTGGAGGCAGTGCAGGCCGCCGTTGGCGTACTCCTCGAAGATCTTCAGCCGCTCGGCGAGCCGGTCGTCGGCGAGGATCTTTGCGTCTTCGGGGACCTCGGCTGCTGCGATCAGGTCGATGAGCACGTCGCCGTATTCCCGGTTTTCCACCAGCGCGTAGCGGATCATCTCCCCCGACTTCTCGAACGGAACGCGGCGTTCCTTTCGGCGGCCCAGGGAGGCGGCGAACAGCAGCGCCTCGTAGTTGGCGCGGA
This sequence comes from Streptomyces kebangsaanensis, assembly GCF_001906585.1. GTDB lineage: Bacteria > Actinomycetota > Actinomycetes > Streptomycetales > Streptomycetaceae > Streptomyces > Streptomyces kebangsaanensis. Next base: position 11,446 of record NZ_JUJA01000096.1, read on the forward strand.
AGGGGCCGTCCTTACCGGTGAGGAGGGACAGCAGCTGTTCGTGCTCGGCCGGGCGGCGAAAGCGGATCTCGACGGCCATCAGAGGGTCACCTCTTCCAGGACGGTGTGGTTGAAGTCGCCGTGGGAGACGTAGGGGTAGGCACGGCCGTGGATGGTGATGGTGTCCTCGTCGGCGTCGGTGTTGGTGATGTAGGAGCGCAGCACGTACATGCGGGATGCCGCCCCTCCGAGGTGGTCCAGCACCATGCCGCGGGACTGCGACTTCGACAGCAGGGTGACGATCTGCGAGGTGAGCTTGGGGAGGGATTCGGCGATGTCGTTCTGGTAGGCGACGTCGAGGTTTCCGAACGGGGCGTCCATGACGACCGGATACACACCCCCGCCTCCCAGGACGGCGTCGGGCGTCTTCTGCTTGCGATCGTGGGTCTCCTTGGCCAGTTCGGAGACGGCTCCCACGAACGACAGCCCCAGGATCTGGTTCTCGCCGGTGCTGCGGGCGGCGGCAACACCAGCCGAGTGGTTGACCAGTTCCAGCGCGAAGGCAGGGGTGAGGTGGGGAGTGAAGGGTTTGATGCAGATCCGACCGAAGACGCTCTTGACCTTCTGGTCGAGCTGCTGGCGGACCTCCTCGGTCTTGACAGCTAGGATCCGTTGGAAGGCGGTGAGAACTTCGTCGACTAGGGCGACCTGCCGCTGGATGCGCTTGGACTCCTCGTCCTGCACCCGCGCGGAGTGGAACTGGCGCCTGACCTTCTCGATCTGCTCATCCAGCTCGGTCAGCTGGGACTGGGCCTCACGGTGCTGCTGCAGGGCGTCCAGGCGCTTGCGGTCGAACTCCTTGCGCCGCTCCTCCAGGCGCTGGACGTCCATCACGTCGACGCCCTCCAGCTCGCGGGCGATGTCGCTCTCTTCGGCGTCGATCTGCCGGATAGAGGACTCGATCTCTTCAATGTCGGCGACGCACTCTCGCAGCTTCGCCAGCAGGTCCGCCCGCGCCAAGGTCAGGTCGGCTGCCTTGCCGCGCAGGTACATCCAGCGGGTTTCGACATCGGCGAGCCCGGCGTTGTAGCGGCGTTCCTCCAGCGCCATCCGCGCTTGGGATCCCTCGGGCAGGTCGCGCCCGCACATGCACAACCCGTCTTCGAGGAGACCGTCGATGTAGTCGCGCTGGATGCCCGCGGGCAGCTCTCGGCGCTTGCGCATCCCTTCGGCGAGATCCAGGACCTGGTTGTCGATGCCGCCAGTGAAAGCAAGGAAGCTGCTCCGGGCGAGCAGGTCGCGCTTTTTCTCCTGGCGTTCGGCCCGCTTGGCCACCAGATCGTCCAGGCGTACCTTCAGCTTGGCACGCTGGCGCTGCAGCGGCGCCGCCTTGCCGTTGGCAAGGAGCGCTTGGTTGGCCGCCTCGACTTCACGCTCATAGCCGCCGGCGGTCTCCGACAGCTGCAGCAGCTGTTTGTGGACGTCGAGCTTGTGCTGCTCCAGCCGTTCCTGTTCGGCCGTCAGCGCCTGTAGGCGTCCGTCGCCGTTGCTGCCGATCTGTCGGCTGAGCTTGCGGGAGGCGTTCGGCAGGTGGGTGGCGATGGCTCGCTCGATCTCCTCAAGCCCCATCAGGGTCTTGATCGCCTGCTTGACCTCGTCCGTGCGGTCGCCGGTGAACATGCGCTCCATGCGCTCACCGTTGAAGAAGAAGAACTGCCGCAGGCCTTCGGGGAGGATCTTTTGTATGCGGTCCTGGCCGTTGGTGACGGTGGCGCTGACGCCGTGCTCGGATTCGGTGACGATGAGCTTCGCCGTCAGCGCGACCTGCTCTTCAGTTTTCTTGGTCGTCGTGACCGTACGCAGCACGGTGAACAGCAGTCCTTCGTGCTCGAATTCGACCTTCACCGAGGCGCTGACCACCTCGCCGAAGGGTGTCTGCGTCCACGCATGGTCGTTGATCACGCGTTCCTGATGTTCGACATCGTCGGAGAAGGCGCCGTAGAGCGCCCACGTGAACGCGTTCAGGAGAGTGGTCTTGCCCGCGCCGTTCATGCCGAAGATCAGGATGGCCGGCTTGTCTGGGGTGACCTCGAGATCAAGCTGCTGGGTTCCGTAGAAGACGCGGAAATTGTCCAACGTGAGCTTGAGCAGTTTCATTTGGCCAGCTCCTTGGTGGCGCGGACGATCTCGTCCGTGAGCAGGGTCGGGTTCTTCACATGCAGGTGCTCACGCTCGAGCTGCCACACTTTCGCCACGAGCTTCCTGGCTTCCGGCGACAGGTCGTCCATGATGTCTTTCAGGCTTTCCGTCGTCCCCATGGTCTTTCTCCACACGTCGGGCTGTCTGTCGGTCGTGCACGTGCTGTCAGGTGTCCATGAGCCCGTAGCGCAAGCGCAGCGGGCGCAGGATGTCGAGGGTGTGTGCCTCGTTGTCGGCGAGCCGGGCGAACTCCGTCACCCGTGCCAGCTCGCGCGCCACCATGCGGCGTTCGGTCTCGTGCTGCAGATCGCTGGCAGCGCTGGGGGGGACGACGATGAAATCGACGATGTCCGCGCGTTCCTTTCCCGGTGCCTTGCGTAGGACGCGGCCGCGGCGCTGAATGAACTGGCGCGGGTTGGAGGAGCTGGCAAGGAGGTAGGCGGTGCGTGCGGCCGGCACGTCCACTCCCTCATCGAGGCACTTCATCGACAGCAGGACCTGCAGTTGAGTGCCGGTGGCGAACTGACGCAGCAGGTGCTGGCGTTCAGGGCGTTTGGTTTCGGCAGTGTAGGGCGCTGCGGGCATGCGCAGTTGCGTGCCGACCATGGCCAAGGCCTGCTGTAGCTGCGTCGGCTCATGCGGATCACCGCCCTCGAAGGACAGGGGGTGGCGGCCCTCGGCGCAGTACAGCAGCTGGTACCAGTCGTTGCGCCGCGCGGTGATCTCGCGGCGCAGGGCGGGCAGCTTGGCGCGGGCGTGTCCGAGAATGTTGGAGCGTCGCCGCAGCAGCTGGCCCAGCGGGCTGTCGTCGTCGGTGTCGTGGGAGAGGCCCTCAGCTGCGATGATCTTGGCGATTTTCTCGGTCACCTCCGCGTAGAGGTAGGCCTCCTCGTCGTCCAGTTCGACCAGTACGGGTGTGTAGGTGTAGCGGCACAGGGCTCCGGCGCGGATGGCGTCGCCGATGCCCATCTCGAAGACGACGTCGCCGAAGTAGTCCGTCAGTGCCGCGGTGCCCTGATCGTCGAACCAGCGCTCCGGTGTGGCCGACAAACCCAGCCGGTATGCGGCGGATGCCGGGAGCTTTTCCCGCAATCGTTTGGCGCCGAGGTTGTGGCATTCGTCCGCGATGACGAGGAGGCGGCCGCGGTGGCGGGCCAGGATCGACTGCAGCGGGCCGGCGGCGAAGGTGGCGTTGGTGGTGACCAGGACTCCGCCCTGGGCGCTGCCCAGGGCCAGGGCGTCCAGCAGCGAGGAGGCTTTGCCGTACCAGCTGTTGGTGGATTCGTAGGCGCGGATGGGTTGCACGCCGAACCAGGCGATGTCTTTGCACCATTGGTCGACCAGGTGCTGGTACGGGGCGATGACGAGGGTCAGCAGTCCTTGGTCGCGTTTTTGCAGCACGCGGGTCAGTTGGGCTGCGGCCGACAGCGCGGTCAGTGTTTTGCCCGTGCCGGTAGCCATGCGCAGGATGCCCCGGCCACCTTGGGCGAACCAGCGTTCGACGGCTTGTTTCTGGTAGTCCCGTACGGTCAGCTCGCCGGGGATCGCCAGTCGTCCGGACGTCTCCGGGCGGGGCAGAGTGATTAGGGCACCGTCCAGCAGCGGCAGTTCCACCTCGCGTGCTGTGGACCGGGCGCAGCGTTGGATGACCGTGTGGGCGGCGGCGGTGAAGTCGATCACTCGCAGCAACGGAGTCCGGTCGTCCCAGAGGTCTTCGAAGTCCTGGCTGATGCGTACGGCCCGGCTCCGGTCGCCCGGCTCCCAGGTGCGGAAGACCTCGATGGATTCGAAGTTGCCGACCAGTCCCGGCATGGTCTCGTTCGCGCTGCCTTTGAAGGCGACCAGGTCGTGGCCGTCGCGGAAGATGCCGATCTTCTCGTGGTAGATGCCAATCCGGTCGTGGGAACTGATGTAGGCGAGCTTGATGTCGAGGCGGCCATCGGCGATGAGCAGGCCGAGCTTGCCCAGCCCGCTCGCTGCCCGCGGGTCCTGGGCCGCCTGCTCCATGTCCCGCACGGCAGCCTGTTCCAGCACGGCCCGCAATTCGTATCCGGCGTGGATCTGTTCCACGTCCTCAGCCGTCAGTTGAGGGGAGGCGATGATGCGCATCGTGCCGCCGCGCGCGGCGAAATCGTCCAGCCCCTGGCCAAGGACGGCCAGCACCGAGGCGCTGAAGTAGCCGACCGCACGGTCGTAGGAGGTGGCCGCGTCGAGGGAGGGGACGTAGAAGTCGCCGACGATGTCGCAGCGGTCGCTGCGGTAGTCGGCGTGCAGATCGACCGCGCGCAGCCCGTGTGAGTGCCCGGTCATCACAGCCCCATGAGGTTGATCAGGTCGTCGGAGGACGGCCCGTCGTCGCCGGAGCTGGCGCTGCCAGCCGATGGCTGCTCACCGTCGTCTTCAGCGCGGACGTCGCTGAGCCGGCGGACCACGCCATTGCGCGCGGTGAAGGGAGGCGAGGAGGCGGACACGCGAACACTGGCGGCGGCGATGGTGAACTCAAGGGTCAAGGTGGCGACCAGCTCGTCGATGGGGATCGAACCGCCCGCCCAGTCCACCTCTTGTGCGATCAGCTCCTTGATGCTGGTGTAGGGGCGCAGTCCCCACTGCGCGAGCGCCCAGGAGTTCACGTCGCTGCGCACGAACCGGTCGTCTTTGGACAGCTGGGCTTTCAGCGAGCGAACGTTCACGCCCGGGCCCATACGGTTGACCAGCAGCGGCCAGTCCAGGGGGTGGCCGAGTTCCTCGAGCACGGCAAGAGCGCGGTCGGTCAGCGATGCGCGCCGCGCAGCGTCGGGTGCGGCGGGCTCGTCGGCGGGCAGGTCGGCAAGATTCTCGGAGATATCGGGGCCGGAGGCGTCGTCGGGCAGCTGCCAGCCGTCGGGGGTGGCGACTGCAGCGAGGGCGCGTGCCACCAGCGTCCGCAGTGGCTCGGGCAGTTCCTCGCTGTTTTGCAGCAGATCGGTCAGCTGCTCGCCCGGGCGCTGCCGGCAGGCGTACACGCGGAGCTGCTCGAAGACTTCCTCTATCTGCGGCGCGCGCTCTGGCACGGATCCCGGAGGGGAGTCTGCGCGCGTGGAGGGGGCAGGGGAGGGTGTGGTGGCAGCTGCAGCGTCGAGGGGAGCGGCCGGGGCGGCGGGCCGCGGCGGTGCCAGTTCATAATCACCGTCCACCGCTGCCACACGGTGGGCTACGACGGCGGACTGCTGTGCGGGCGCGAGTTCGACCTGTTGGCCGCCGACGACACGCAGCCCGCAGTACTGAAGCCACTGCTCGGTGGCTTTGAGAGGACGCCCGGTGTCCTTCAGCAGCCGCACGGCTGCGGACAGCGACAACGCCTCCCCCGGAACCAGGCCGAGCGCGCTGCGGGTCAATTTACGGGCGTGCGCCAGCGAACCGCTGAACAGCCAGTCGCCGTCACTGCTTCCCGACCAGTGCAGGGCGAGTAGCAGCTCAAGCACCCGCACCTCGCTGCCGGGCAGCCGGTCGGCGAGCCAGGGGTGGTGGTCCGCCAGATCGGCACGGGTAACGGGAGCCTGGGTTGCGGACTCAAACAGCTGCAAGGCGCAAGCGAGCTTGGAGGACGTCAGCGCCGCGTTCTGCAGCTGCTGGGGCAGCTCCTCCAGCAGCCGTGCCATCCACGACCGCATGGTGCTGTAGCGGACGGCCAGTTCGTCAACCGGCACCGGGACAGGTGCGCACAGGTGCAGGGTGATCAGGTCCTGCTGGCGGGCATCGAGAGAGATGAACCATCCCTGGACCGCATGGTCGGGGCTCTCCGGCTCGGTGTGCGCAGGCGACGCGAGCGCGTGCGGGGGCTCGTCCTGGGACGGCTCCGGCTGCGAAGACAGGGCTGCGGCGCGCACGAGAGCCGCGAGTATGTCGCGCTTTGTGTCGGTGCGGACCTTCGCCAGGCAGGCAATGTTCGACGGAGTCAGAAGGGCCACGTCGGCCAGTGTCCTGCCACCTGCGGCCTGCAGGATGTCCAACGCCGTCGTCTCCAGTTTCAGCTCTGCCGTCGGCATCTGCTGCGGTAGCGACGGAAGCAGCAGGTGCAAAGGCCGTGCGTCCAGCTCGGGCTCACCGCTCCAACCCAGGAAGGAGGCGAGCAGGTCGAAGACGTCATCCATGTACGGGCGGCGTGCGCTTGTCTCTTCCGGTGTCTCGTGCAGCCACCACTGCGCTGGCCCTCCCATCCGCTGGAGTGCGAGCAACTGCTCGGGCCCCAGCTGATCCAGCCACGGCAACGCGACGTGCCACGTTGGCTTGAGCAACGAGAGCGAAGCTGACATCTTTCCCACCCTGTTCGTGCCGGTGAACCCGCTGCGGTGCCCGGCGGCAAGGACTTCTTTTGGTCCTCGCCGCCGGGCACCGCTCACTCACTCAGAAGATCGTTCACACTGCTCACCGGCTCGTCTTCGATCTCCTCGGCGCCGGCTGCACCGTCTTCGCTCTCCGCCTGCGCGTCCTGCGGCTCCTGCGCGGGCACCCCGTGCTGGTCGAACTGCGCCAGCCAGTTCTTGTACGGCTCGTCAGAGCCGTAGAACCACTCCTTCAGGGCGCGGCCGAGCGCAGCACGGGCGGCCTTTTCCGCCTCCTTCCGCAGCTTCGTCGTGTCGGTGACGCCGGGCCGGCTGGTCTTGAGTGCCTTCAGCTGCTGGTCCTGGCACAAGCTCAGGTACAGGCCCCGCGCAGCGCCGAGCTTGTCGTCGAATCCGGTCCGGTCGGTGAACCAGACAGAGATGTGCGCCCACGCCTGAGGGGTGTCCAGTACCTGGAGCCAGAAGTAACGGAAGTAGACCGCCTGCGGGGTGTCCATGTTGGCGATCTGGTTCAGAGGATGGGCGATCTCGTTCTTGTTGAAGGCAAGCCTGCGGTCCTTGGCCTTGCCCGCCTCCAAAGCGAAGTAGGCGTTCCACGCCTTCACCAGCGCCTCCGCGAACTGCGGCAGGTCCTTGATGTCGGCGCCGCCGGGCTGGTCCTTGCGCAGCTCCCAGAGTGAGCCCAGGGTCATCATCATGCCCAGCTGGCAGGCGTGGGTGTTGAACACGGCGTAGGCAGCCTTCGACTGCTTGAGCGCGGCGCTGCGACCGGAGTCCAGATACGCCTGGGCCCGGTAGGTTTCGAAGATCTCCTCCCGTCCCTTCAGCGCCTCCCAGGCGCGGATCACATCGGACTTGGTCGTCTTCCTACCTGCGGTCTTCTCATCCAGATAGTGCTCGTAGCTGTCGCGCAGCGTCCAGAACACGCCTACCCCGCTGAACAGGGCATCGTGGGCGAGGGTCAGGCCAGTGTCGTCTATGTGCCAGTCCTCCTTCAGCTGCGTCAGGGCCGTGGCGTGGGCAGCGTAGGGGGCGGTGCGCGAGAGGAGGGTGAGGATCGCCCGGCCCCAGGTGGCGGCGAACTGGTCGCTGATGGCGTCCATCCATCCCAGGGGGAACGCCGTGTTGCCGATCTTGTCCCGCTGGTAGGTGACGCCGCCTTCCTCGAGCTGGTCGGGCAGGAGGTTGATGAGGTCCAGCTGCCCCTGCATGAAGGCGTCCAGCACCGGCTGGCTGAGCCGGCCGCCGATCTTCTGAGCGACATCCCTCAGGTATTTTGGAGGCCCGAAGACGCAGCGATCGACGGTGAACTTCAGCAGGTGGATGTTGGTCAGCACCGACCACCGGGCCGGCCGGGTGGAGTTCACCTCGGGGTTGTCGTACTCCACCGCATAGATAGGCAGCAGCGAGTCGCTCTTGTCGTTGCGCAGCTCGCTGAGCATGCGGCGGGTGAGCACATTGCTCAATTCGGCATCCGACAGCAGGATGATCCGGGACTCCGACGGTGGACGCGCTTCCTTGTTGACGTCCACGAACAGCTTGCGCGCAGCCTCATGGGGCCGCGCGTTCTCGCCGGTCTGGTCGGGGAACCAGCACACGGTCACCGGCACTTCGATACGGCTGAGGTCGACATCGCCGAAGTTGTCGAGCGCCTGCAGGACCTGGTTCTCGTAGAAGGAGCGGAAGCGGGCACCGCCAGAGTTCTGCCAGCTCTTGGTCATCGTGCGTTCGATGGCCAAGAGAGCCATCGCACGGTGCTGGCCATCGAGGACGACCAGCTGCGCCTCGGTCTTGTTCCACCACAGCTTGCCCACACTGGCCGGGTGGAGACGGTCATTGGCTCCGATCAGTCGCTGGATCTGGAACGCAGTGCCCGCCTGCTCCTGCTGCCACTGGGCGCCGTCGTCGGCGACCACGCTAGGCTGGCCCAGCGATTCGAAATGGGAGGGGCGCTTGCTGCGGAAGGGCAGCAGCACCGCGACGATGGGCGGCAGGAACGCAGGCCCGGTCGGCTTGAGATCTAGCAGGTAGGGGATCAGCTTGACCGCCACGCGATGATCGTCCAGGTCACGCTGCAGCAGCTGGTTGAAGTCCAGATCGCCGGCTTCCATGACCTCACGGACGGGAGCCAGGCTCTTGGTGAGCTGGCGCTCGGGATCGTCGGTCTCCTCGCCGAGCCGTGCCTTGGTCATGATGTAGTCCACCCGACCTGCCGGCGTGGTGAACGTGCCCCACGTTCCCTGAACGTAGTCGCGGAACGTGAGCTTGGTTCCTGAGCCGAACATCGTTTCCCTATTGCCTTCCGAGAATCGGCGCGTACAGCCGGTGCAGCAGCCACTCTGCTGACTGTGCAGTGTGGCGCAGATGCTTGAGAGTCACAGCGTCGTCTTCTTGATCGCTCAGATCGATCACCCAGGCTTCGAGCTGACGCATGGTCATGTTGCGGGCAGCCGCCCGCGCGCCGAACGTCTTTCCCTTCGCCCGGACCGCCGCGGCGTCCTCGGGGTGCTCACGCAGCCAGTCGTACGCCTTGGTGAAATCACGGCGGTGAGTGCGCAGACGCTCGCGCAGGTTCTCCGCCACACCTATGTACAGCGGTGAGGAAAACACCGGGGAGGCCATTTCCAGGATGGTGGCCATCACCCGCCGCCGCTCCTGGTTGTCCAGCGAGTCCATGAGTATCGCCAGACGCTTGTCCTCCTCCGCGGGGGAAGTGCCGGCTTCCTCGTCGGGCTGTCGCAGCGGCGTATCGAGTTCGAGGTCGCCCTCCCATGCAGCGCCGTAGGAACCGCGTCCGCGCAAGGCGATCGGCAGCGGCTCGTAGTAGCCCGCGTACCTTCTGAGCAACCGCAGGAAGCCCTCGATGGCTTGATCGCCCTGCGGGCTGGGCTGCATCTTCCAGTCATGCGGACTCGCCCTAAAGCTCACATACCAGGCGTACAGACCGGGAGTCTCAGGCGCTTCGTCGACGTCCAGCATGGAGTAGCGGCTATGCGAGAGAGTGTTCAAGGCCGATGTTCCTCATTCACCATGCGTGGGGAACATTCAGCCCGACCGTGCCCCCTTGAGCAATACCGCTCGCGCGGTGCGACCGGGTTGCGGGCAGGCTGGCTGGACTCGTCTGTGCAGGCATGCCGTTACGCAGCGGAGCGCCATTAGGGATCTTGGCGTATACGTGCACTGATACTCGATCCTCTCCCCCGGACGCGGCAGCGCCCCCGCAGGTTGCACCTGCAGCGATTTGTGAAAAATTTAGCGTAGACGATCACACTGACACGCAGGACTCCCAGAAGGTTGCCCTCGGATACCGGACCGTACTCAAGCACGGCGACCCTTGGGGACCTCGGACTGCATCCACCGCTGCGTGGGCGACATGCGACCTTTACCTCGATCAAGGCTGCCACCTACAGGAACGGCAGGCGTCGACCGCCTTCCAACGGGACACCGACTGCTCAGCCCGGGCCCCCTGCTGCATCCGCATGTGACTCGTGCGCCTGTCGCCTTCCATGGCAGGAACCGCAACACCCACCCCACCCCAGAAGCTTGACCGTTACACCTTTCACAATATGATCACATCATTGTCGCATGCGCCAGGCGCGCACAGTACGAGGTTGCGGCGCACCCGGACGATGAGATGATCTGCGGGCCGTGAGGGGAGGGCAGCAGTAGCACTACCCGGTCCTACGGCTTGGCGGCTGTCTCGACCGGCTCCGCCTGGAGTGCCAGGTGCTGGGCAGCCGCTCCCGCTTCATGCCCGCGGAAGACTTGGCGACTCGTCCGGTCGCTGCGGCAGCCCTCTGCCGGGCCGCAAAGCGCAGATACGACGATCCCCCCAGACGGTTTGCCTGGGGGGATCGAACAGAGGTGCGTCAGGCGGGCACGACGGCGCCTACCAGACCTTCGATTGTGGCCATCTGCTTGTCGGCGCCGAGGTAGCCGATGCCGCGATGCAGATGGACCGTCAGGATGCGCTGGATGTTGTCGTCGGTGGGTTCTTCGCCTATGGCGACGCAACGCTGTTTGAGCAAGGCCAGGTAGACGTCGCCGTGCTGGCCGGCGAAGGTCTTCCAGCTCATCTCAACGTTGGAGTCGGTGACGATGTCCTTCACCAGCGGGGTGGAGGGGTCTTTCAGTGACAGCAGCAGCGCCCAGCGGCACAGCACGTTCCACTGGGTGATGCCGGTGGTGCGCTTGAGGTAGATCAGCCGGTCCTTGGCCGGCTGGGACAGGCGGACGTTGTCAACCGGCATGCTGTGCTCCTGCACTCCACCAGTAACCCTCGACGACGGCGGTGGTGAACTCGGTGTCGTCGTGGACGAGCGTGTAGGTGTGGGCGACGAACTTCTTCAAACGGCTCAGCAGGTACTCGTCGATCTCCTCGTCGGTGGACAAAAGGAGGACTTGGTCGCTGGCGTTGGGGAAGTAGCGGTCGACGAGGTGTTCGCGGTGGCGGCTGTCGAGTCGACCCAGGGGGGTGTCAATGACGCTGGGCAGCCGGTTGCCGGCGACCCGCATCAGGCCCCACAGCAGCGAGACGGCCAGGAGCTGCCGCTCGCCGGCGCTCAGGCGTGCGGGGTCGATGGGCTCGCCGTCGGCGTCGGCAAGGGTGAGGGTGAACTTATCGGTGTCGATGCGCAAGTCATGCACGAGAGCCTGCTTGCGCATGAGGACCTTGAAGCTTTGCAGGACGGCCACTTCGAGCCGGCTGATGTGCCGTTCAAGGAGTGCGGAGCCGAAACGCTCGAGAGTGTTGCGGGCCTTCTCGGAGTACTTGATTATCCGCTCGACTTCTTCCGCTTTGACCTTGGTGCGGACGAACTCCTTGTGGGCACGCTCCAGCAGGGTGGTGACGTGCTCGCGGCGCCGCTTGAGGTCCTCCAGCTTGGCCGCGGCACGGTCGCGGGCCGCCTCGCGGCGGGCGACCTCCACGATCTGCTCATCCCGGGCCACCTGCAGGGCCTCGACCTTGTCCTGGGCGGGAACGCCAGCGAGCTGTCGGTCCAGCTGGTCCAGTTGCTCGGCAAGTTCCGCGGCGCTGTGCAGCAGCTGCGCGGAGCGCTTGGTGTCCCGCTGGAGCAGTTCGTCGAGGATGGTGAGCTGGGCCAGTGCGTCGTGGGGCAGCCGCAGATCCACCGGCAGCTGCGTCTTGGCGGCGCGCTCGGCGCGGTCGTCGTCCAGTCGCTTGATGAACTCGGCGCGGACGGCGTCGGGCATCAGCTCCAGCAGCCACCGGTCGCGCTCCTCCAGGACCTCAAGGACCTGGGCGGACTGCTGGGCTTCCTGCTCGCTCCTGGCTTGCCGGCGCACGTCGTCCAGGAGCGGCTTGACCATCAGCAGCGGCAGGGGTCCTGCGGCGAGCTGCGTGAGCTCCGTGCGCACCTGAGCCAGGTGGGCGAGGGTCTGCTTCTTGTCGTTCTCCAGCTCGACGCGCCGGGTGAACAGCTCGCCGCCCTCGTCGGCGAACGCCTTCTCCAGGCTCTCCAGCTTGCGCTGCGCCTTGCCGAGCTCGCTGCGGGACTGGGCGAGTTCCTGATGGGCGATGTCGTACTGGGACAGCACCGCCTCGCGTTCGGCTTCCTGGGTGCGGATGTTGTCCAGGAGGTGTTGTTCTTCGTCGGAGAGCTTCTGGCGCCGCTGCAGGGCCAGAAGGTCGTTGCGTAGCTGCTGGACGGTGCTGACGCCGAGCAGGGAGTGCACGGCGGACTCGATGACGGACGCTGCCCGTTCGGGGTTGGCCAGCGATTCGATCTTCTCGCCGTCGAAGAAGGCGAGGGAGGCGATCTCCAGCGGCAGCAGGGACTCGACGTGGTCGGCCCAGCCCTCGCTGAGCAGGCGGTTGAACTTCTCCTCTGGCGCCGCGTTGCGCCGCGTCTTCACCCGCTCGCCGTAGGTCTCGTCAACGTAGACGTTGAGGAACTCTTTGAGGGTTTTGCCGCTGATGTGCCAGCTGCGGACGATACGGTAGTAGTGCTCGTGCCCACCGGTCATGACGGTGAACTCGAGGGTGATGGCAGAGCCGCGGCTGGGGTCGGCCTTGCGGTTGATGCTCTCCCGCAGGTATGTCTCGTACGCCTTGGTGCCGCGGCCGCTGCAGCGGGCACGGTTGCCGTAGAGCGCCAGCTGGATGGCGTCGAGCAGAGTCGTCTTGCCGCACCCGTTCAGCCCGCCGATCAAGATGATCGGCTTGTTCTTCTTGGGGGTGAGGTCGAGAGACTGCTTTCCGCGGTAGGCCCCGAATTCTTCGAGGGTGATCTTACGCAGGAGCATCGAGTTCGTTTTCGTCGTCGAAGGTCAGGTTCTCGGCGATTTCGTCGCGCCACTTCTTCTTGCGCGTAGCGAATTCCACGGCGTCTTCGTGGTTTTCGTAGTAGCCCTTCTGCACGGCCTGCTCGAGTGCCTGGAAGAGGCCGGAACGGCGAGCCATGGTGCGGTACTTCCGCTCGACGGCGAGGAGTTCGCGGACCATGTTGTAGTGCAGGTCATCGCCCTCGCACACCTGCTTGAGGACATCCATCTCATCGGAGCCCATGACGAGCTGCTCGTCGAGCGGGCCTCCCGGGAAGGGCTCGCCGGTAGACTCCTGGTAGATCCGCGGCAGGCTGTCTTCGACCTCGTGCTTGTCGAACACCCAGATCCGACGGATCTCGTGCAGTTCCTCGAGCGTGACCAGTTCGATGTTCTTAACGTGTTCGGGAGCGTGGGCACGGATCCAGGTCTGGGCCCTCAGCAGTTCCTCCAGCCACTCTTCGCGGTAGGACTGCAGGTAGGGACCGTGGATGGCGCCGTCGTTGAACAGCATCACCTTGCCGTTCATCCGGCGGAAGTCACGAGCCGGCTTGTCCGGGCGCGGGAAGGGTGCCTTGCGGCCGGGCGGAAGGTCGGGGTCGCCCTCCTGGTAGTGGCCGAAGGGCGCATCGAGCTTGTTCCGCAGCTCCAGCAGAGGGAGCATCCACTCCTTTTCCTCGTCGTTCTGGATCATGGCGGACATGGACTTGTCCTCTTCGACGAGGGTGCAGGTCCAGCAGCCGAAGCGGCTAGAGCCGCAGGAGGGGGTGCTGGAGTCGACCACGAGCGGGCATTCACCGTCGCCGGAGGCGCCCTGGTACATGGTGAGCAGGTCCTGATTGTTGTAGCCCCATGGGTTGGGCTTTTGCATTAGGAACTCCCACACGTCGTCGTTGGTCCAGTCCTCAACGGGGCTGTAGACGAGGGAGTTCGGCAGGTTGGCGTTGGGTGAGAGGCGGTCGCGGACACGTCGCTTCTCGTGCTTTTCCATGGCGCGGGCGCGGGCTTGGCTTTCCGCCTTGCGGATACCCAGCACCATGATCGCCTCGCCGTGGGCGGCGACCACACTGCGGATGAAGGCGTTCGACGGCTTGATCTTCAGGCGTTCAGTGCACCAGCGGAACTTCGGGCGCGGGGCGGGATAGCCACGGCCGATCAGGTTCACCCAGAAGGTGTCCTTTATCTCCGGGGTGAGGCGGTGCGGCTTGATCGGCAGGTCCTGTGCCTGTGCCGCATTCTGCATGGTGCCCAGCGAGGCGGACACCCAGGCAGCGACGACCGGGTTCTCCACGAGGGTGTCGGTGCTGATGACATGCACGGTCTTGGTGCGCTGCCCGGCGGGCAGGTCTTTGAGGGCCATCCACACCAGCTGCAGGACGGCGGTGGAGTCCTTGCCGCCGCTGTAGCCGATGACCCAGGGCACCTGGTCGGCGGTGTAGAGCTCGCGGATTTCTGCCGTCAGCTCCGCGATGACCTCTTCCAGCGATCGCCCATTGAACGGCTTGCGTCGTACGGGGGTGATCGGGAGATTCAAAGGAATGGTGCTCATGCATCGCCTCGCAGGTAAGCATCTTCCACGCGCTGCTCTTCCGGGCTCAGCTCCAGGCCCAGACGCTTTCGCAAGTAATTGACAGTAAGTGTCACGTTTTGGTGGCTCTTGGAGACGCGGCCACCGACGATGGCCCGCCCTTCCCAGTCGGTGTTCGACCGTGCCCAGTCCACGTCCTTCAGCGGGGCCAGCCGTTTCTTCCACTGTGCGGGCTTCGCGGTCTCGCGAAGGATTGCGTTGCCGACCCGACCGAGTGCGTGCAGAGCGATGCCGTGGCTGTGGATGAAGTCCCGGCGCATCTCCTGAGCGGACAGCTGCTTCTGGCGGACCAGAGCCCACTCGGGAAGCGCTGCGTCGATAGTCTCCCAGAACGCCTGGGCCAGGGCGGTGGCCTCGTCCTGCTTGAGCTCGAGGCCCTGCAGCAGGGAGCGGTTGCCGTAGTACAGGGCGCTGAGGGTGAACAGCTTGCGGGAGCGGGCCGACAGGGTGCTCTTTTCCATCTCGACGAAGCCCTTGAAGATGGCGGAGCGTTCCGTGAGGGCGCGGGTGATCTGGGCGTTGACGTCCCGGTGGTCATACAGCACGCCGATGGAGCGGGCCGGCCGCACCGCGTGCCGGTTGAGGTCGGCGAACATCTGCTGCGACCGGGCAAGACCCGCGTCATGGAAGAAGACGACTGCGATTGTCTCATCCCCCAAGTCGGGGTCTTCCTTGAGAGCGAGTTCGATGGCTGCGCGGCGGTGCTGCCCGTCGTTGATGAGGAAGCGCGCATCCATGGGGATGCGCAGCTGCCCGGTACGGTGTGCTGGGCCTTCGTCTCCCTGGCTTTCGAAGACCATGTCTCCGTCCACCGACGCGGTCAGGGCACTGAAGACGTAGTCGTCGGGGTTGTCCAGGATGTACCGGGCCAGTGCGGGAAGCCGCCCCTTGTTCAATACACGTTGGGCTCTCAGCTCGGCCGAAAGATCATCTTCATCGAAGAGGAAGATCTTCGGGATGAGCCGCAAGGGACACATCGAGGCGTAAAACTCTCGTCCCGCCTGCACTCCACGAATGGCAGGGAACGTGTATTCAAAGCCAGTTGACGCTCGCGAGACAGCCCGCCCCGCAGCCTTGCTCGCCGCTTCAGTCTGCACAGCGGAACTGTAGCGTACGTGACTAGGGAAACGTACGTTGCTCTCGTTTCAACGTACCCGTGCGTGGGAGGTGACGTACGACGCCCCCGGTGGGCACACAGCTGGCTGCCAGCAGGAAGAAGCGGACAGCTCCTGCCGTTGACACCGTCCAAGCAGCTTCTGCTGTAGACACCTTCCAAGCAGATAGTTTCGTGCGGCAGGAGTGCAGCGTGTACGTTAATCACTTGACGTACGCAGTGGCGTGGGACGGGCACAGAGGCGGGTGAGCGCCGTGGTGGCGTATCTGGATGTGGCGGCGACGACGCGGGTGGACCCGAGGGTCGCCGAGGTCGTCCTGCACTGGATGACGGAAGACTTCGGCAACGCCGGCAGCCGCACCCACGAGTACGGAGCCCGCGCCAAGAAGGCGGTACAGCAAGCTCGTTCCTTCCTCGCCGACACGGTCAACGCCAAGACCGAAGAGATGATCTTCACCAGCGGGGCAACGGAGTCCAACAACATCGCGCTGCTCGGACTCGCCCCCTACGGCGAGAAAACCAGCAGGAAGCACATCATCACCTCCGCCATCGAGCACAAAGCCGTCATCGAGCCCCTCCTGCACTTGCAGGAAACCCGCGGCTTTGAGGTCGACTTCCTCCAGCCCGGCTCCTCCGGCCGCATCTCCGTCGAGGCGATACTGGAGCGGCTGCGCCCCGACACCCTCGCCGTGTCACTGATGCACGTGAACAACGAGACCGGTGTCATCCAGCCCGTCGCCGAGCTCGCCGAGAAACTGCGCACCACGCCGACCTACCTCCACGTCGACGCCGCTCAGGGATACGGCAAGGTCCCGGGTGATCTGACGGCTCCGATCGATCTGATCAGCATCAGCGGCCACAAGATCGGAGCGCCGAAGGGCATCGGGGCCCTCGTGACACGACGTCGAGGATGGGACAAGGTGCCGCTTGAGCCCATCATGTTCGGCGGCGGCCAGGAGAGGAAGCTGCGTCCCGGCACTCTCCCCGTTCCCCTGATCATGGGCTTCTACGAGGCCACTAAGATCTTCCACGAGAGCCGGGAGAACTGGGAGCGCGAGGCGCGAGCGATGCGCGAGCGGATCTTGGAGGCGCTCGGCAAGACACGCTTCCGTCTCAATGGAGACCAGACGCACACGGTCCCGCACATCCTCAATGTCACTTTCGACCAGCTCAACGCTGAAGCACTGATCGTCCGGCTCAAGGACCAGGTCGCCATTGCAACAGGATCGGCGTGCACCAGCGCCTCCTACACCCCCAGCCACGTGCTTAAGGCGATGGGCCTCCCCGACGACGTGGCCGCCAACGGGCTGCGGTTTTCCTGGTTTCCTCCGCAGACGAGGGATTTCGACCCGCTGCCCATCGCCGAGACCATCGCCCACATGCAGCCTCAGGAAAACTGATCACTCTTGAACGTCGGTGCGACGCACCAGGCGGTGCCCACGCAGCTGCCGGCCGCACCTGACGAGCTCGGCTTCCCAGCCGTTCTCGGTCCCGATCAGGTGCGGCCGTTCATACAACCCCGCCCGCATCTCAGACTCGGTCAACCGCCGATACCGCGGCACGTCCGGATCATCCGGCGCCAGAAACTCATGCTTGCGGTGCAGCAGCGGCCGGTTGGTCGAGCTCTCATAAGAGAGATGGGATGCCTGAAGCGTCTGCAGGTCCACCATGTAGGAGGACCTGATCCGCGGATGTGGGTCTTTGTCAAAGTCCGGGTAGTCCAGCCACGACACGGCCCGCCCCTGATGCTTGAGCTTCGCCACCGTCCACTGCTCCGGGCGACCCGCAGCGATCGATGCGCAGTGCTCGTACAAGCGCAACACCGTCGGGATCCGCTCCAGCGCGCGCCGATGCACATACAGCGCCGTCGGGGTCACCTTGCCCGCAACAGAGGCACTCATAGCATTGCGCACATAGCCGTCGTCACGGAGCTTGAACAATAGTCGGTCAGCCCGCTGGCACGCCTCCTTGTAGGAGCTGAAGAACGTGCGCACGTCCTGCTGCAGGCCCACCGGCAGACTCCCAAACGGCCCCCGACCGTTGAACAGCTCCACCGCCAGATAGAGCAATGTGTTCAGCGTCGAACGCTTAGCCCCTGCTGCAGCCCGCTCAGGATCAGCGCCCTCCCGCACCAGGCGCTTCACCTCGCCGGGCCGCAGATGAGCCAACAGCTCCGCAACGGTCCGCGGCATCTCCTCGATACCCGGCGCCCGCCCCCTACGCTCAAAGAAGTCCACCACGGCACTGACCGCTGAAGCAGTGTCCTCGGAAGCAAGCCACTCGGCATCCGGGATCACACGCTGCGCCAGATAGCTCAGGCGGGCACCCTCGTCTCGGAACGCGTAGACGACCCCGGGCGCAGCCGCCACCACCCGTGCGCCGGTCACCTGCTCCACGTACTCTCGCAGCTCACTCGCGGCATACAGATGCTGGAACGTCTGCCGGCTCGTCAGCAAACCGTCACCGAACTCCTGACCGCGGACCTTCGACTTCTCCCATGTCAGCCGGGCTGAGACAACCAGCAGCGTCGAGGTCAGCTCCCACGCCCGCTCCAAGGTCTGCCGACGCTCTATCGGATCCTCGATCACGTTCAGCACGTAGGTCAGCAACACCACGTCGCTGGTGACCAGTTGCGTGTCGGATCGGTAATACGGATCCCATCCCACCACCTGGCAGTCCAGCTGCTGCAAAGCTCTGACATCGTCACCACGACCACAGCCGTAGTCGAGGATCGCCCGCTCCGGTATCAACTGACGATCCGCCAATGCCTGACGCGCGGGCACCGACAACGTCATCCGCCCGATCGCCGTCCGGCGACGCTCACTACCCCACATCTGCTGCATACGGACACCTGCATCCAGGCAACGACACCACCAGCAGGGTAGAAGATGCCCGCCCAGCACGCTCACGCAACGACGAACACGGCCAAGAGTCAGCAGGCACCGTCACGTGTCGCATCCACTGGCCGTGTGCTCCCAGATAATGATGTCTGCCGCTCGAAGAATGCTGAGAGGCCTCTCGTCAGGCGTGCGGATGGGGGCGATGAGGTCTTTGATCCACTCCTGCTGACGGCGTAGGTCTGCTTGCAGGAGCGGCCACAAGCGGCGAGGGGTGTCCTTATAGGCTCCGAAAACTGGCTTTTCCCCGAGGTAGAACTGGTAGATGCTGCTGTCGAAAATCGGCACTAGGTTAGGCCGCTTGCGGTGGAGGATCTTGGTGACGGCAACGGCCTTGAAGCCCGGCAGTCCCGTACCACTGGCTTCCCCTGTAGCGACCAGAGCTCGATCGACCAGGGACCAGGGCCCCGTGGACGTATCTAGCGTCACGTCCAAGAAGTCCGCTGTCGCACATGCTCTGTCGGCAAGCACCGCTTCCATGGCCTGTAAAACTTCAGCCCCTGGACCGTCAGGGCGGAACAACGGAACTACCTGCTTGTAGCCAATGCGAACGCTCAGCAAGGCCGGCGCCAGACAGTCCAACGGGCTCAATCGTTCCGGATCGCCCTGCCAGTCATACGTACGGAAGGCTCTGGGGCCCCGAGGATCTGTGTAGGTTTGAAGGTGCCTCTCCGCACAACCACGCAGTGTTCCGACGGTCTTCACGTAATCCCTCCCCGTGCTCTCTCGATGATTTGTACGGCAACGCCCAGCCGTGACCAGAGCAATGCTCATGCGCATGCTACGAGCTGTGGACTACGTGACAAACCGGCGCCTGGAGGTCGCCTACCACCGGGAGGGCTGGCTGGTCGGCGCCCTCACCATCGGCCGAACGGCCCGGCTGGCGGCGTACTGGACGGCGCTGCGCGCACACAGGGAACCGACGCAGGAGCCGGCGCCGATGGCCTGATCCGAGCCGAGCGGGTTCGTACCAACATCCCCTGGGTACGGGCCCGCTTTCTGCACGGAAGCTGAACGGAAAATCGACATGCTCAGCCAGGCAGGCGGCAGCATCCGTTTGCGAAGCGGAACGGATGTCGCGGATGGGCGGATGGTGTCAGGTCGTGGAAGTGAGGGTGACCTGGTGGCCGAGGGGCTGGAGCTGGCGGACGTTAGGGGAGGCCGATCCGTAGACGCATAGCGCGAGCTTCCTCCGGCCTCGAAGACGTGAAGGAGACGGACTAGTTGTTGCGGGACAGGACATCGGTGACACATTTGCGCAGCGCAAGTCCTGTGGTGGCTCGCGCGCGGTACGCTGCGCATGTGACCCCGCGATATCCCCCGTTCGCGGGGTCACGTGCGTGTCCGCGAGCCGGGGCTGCTGGGATGTCAGCGGTCAGCGGTGTGGGCTCGGCTGCGTTCTGGGGACGGCCGGAGCGACTGTGGGCGGTGCGGTGGTGAGCTGAGGACGCTGCTGCCGTGGGGCGGGCATGCGCTGGCGGGTGCCGGTGCCGTGGGCGAGTTCCTCGGTCAGCCGGGCGATCATCGGGGCGGGCGTGTACGGCGAGGCGTGGATGGCCCAGGCGGGGTGGTCGATGCTGGGCCCGGCCCACAGGGTCCAGGTGGCGAGAGTGCTGTGCGGGCTCTGGGCGGCGAAGGCGTCGAACTGGACGCCTGCGTCGCCCTGGGCGGTCTCCCAGCAGATCCAGCGCCCGTCCACGGTGTGCCGCCAGCCGGCGTCGGTGAGGGCGCGGGTGGCCTGGGTGACGGTCTTCTCCGTGATGGGGCTCTTGATCGCCGTCTCCCATGCGTCCCCTTCCGCGAGGCTGTCCAGCAGGGTCTGGAGCACAGGGGCGGGCGTGGCGCCGGTGAGGGTGAGGTGCCACATGCGGTCGGAGACGGGGGTCTCGTAGGCGGCCACGGTCCAGGCGGTCTCGCGGGGGTGGGCTTCGTGGATGCGCTCGATGCGCAGGGTCTGGGATTCGTGGATCGCGTGGGTGGTGTCGTCGGACCAGGTCCGCCACTTCTCCCAGTCGCCGTGGGTGTTGAGGAACTGGTCGAGGGCGGCGTCGTGGTTGCCGGGGTCTGCGGTGTAGGCCGGGACGGTTTCCGGCTCCGGGGTGGCCGGTTCGGGCTCGGGTGTTGTGGTGAGCGAGGTGCGGGCTTCGGCTGCCTGGCGCTCGGTGTCGGTCGTCGGTGCGGGGCCGGGGCGCATCGTGTCTTCGTGGGCGCGTTCGAAGGACATCAGGGCCTGGGCGGGTGAGTCGAAGGTGTCGGCGATCTGGCGCAGGTGGTTCTCGCCGTGGAGGTGGACGCTTTTGCCGCTGTCGAGGTAGGTGCCGACCGCGACGGTGGTGTGGCCGTCTTCGGCGTGGGCGTGGATGAGGAGCCGTCCGTGGCGGATGTCGTCGTAGATCTTCTGGGCTTCGTTGGAGATCTCGCGGACCTCCTCCCGTGTGCACCAGGGCATGGGGTGGTTGGCCCATTCCCATTCTTCGTCGATCGCTCCGCGTAGCCGGGGGGTGATCTCTGTGGTGATGCCCTGGGAGGTGAGGGCCTGGGCGGCTTTCTCGGCCCAGTGGGGCTCCTCGTGGTCGATGCGGGCCATGACCAGGGTGTGTTCGTCGAGGGGTTCGAAGCCGTAGGCGGTCAGCACGCTGCGGGCCAGGTCCTGGTTGGTGCCGGTGAGGACGGCGGTCACGGCGCTGGGGTGCGTGGGGTGGATATCGAGGCGGACGTGGGCGTCGGCAACAGGCGGCGTCACGGAGTTGGCGCTCTCTTCTGCCGGTGGCCGGGCCGTCGGGGGTCCGGCCACCGGCGGTCGGGGTCAGCGGGAGATGCGGGTGGTAGGCGGCGTGGCGGTGCGTGGCGGCCCGGCTCGGGGCGGAGTCGCGGCCCTGGTGCGCGTGGGACGGCTGCCAGGGGGTGTCGGCGAGGTGGCGTGGTCCCAGCGGGTACGGAGCGCGTTGAGGTCGGCCAGGGCGCGGCGGCTGCCGATGACGAGCTGGTACGGGGTGGTCGCCGGGTCGTCGGTGTATGCCTCGATGCGGCGACCGGTCTCGTGGGCGGTCGTCAGGAGGGAGCGTTGGAGGATGCGCTCGCCCCAGTACTGCGGGGAACCTGCCGTTGCCGTGAGGAGGTTGAGCAGGCCGGCCGGCTCGACTCCGGCGGTGAGCAGGCCCCGCTGCTGGGCCTCCCACAGGACTGTGACCGGATCGACGGGAGCGCCGCGTCGGGTCAGGGCGGTCAGGCACTGCCACAGGCCGGCGTGTAGAGGGTGGGTGAAGTCCTGGACGGTCAGCCACCGCATTTGCGCGGTTTCAGCGGGGTGGGCGGTCGCGGTCGCGAGCAGGAACCGCTCCTCGTCGACCGCTTCGTCGTCGGCGTCCTGCGCCTGGGGCGGCGGTGGCGCGGGTGTGCGAGGCAGGGAGCCGGGATGTGGGGGGAACCGCGCGGCGAGATCGGCAAGGCAGGCCGTAAGCGCGTCGGCTGCGGCGAGAGTCGCTGCCACGGGTTGGGAGAGGGTGGCGTCCGTCGCGGTCTGGGTGAGGTGGTGGGCGTGGTGTTCCAGGGTGCGGCGGGCGTGATCGGTCTCGATCATCCGTGCGTACGCGGACGCGTGGCTGGGCGAGGGGCAGTTTTGGATCAGCGTGTGCAGGTAGGAGGCGGTCAGTCCTCGGGTGTGCTCGCGTGCGGTGGCGAGGGCCTCGTCGAGCCACTTGGTGTTCTTGGCGTGTTGGGCCGGGTCGGGGGCTGCCAGGGTGCGGATTGCGGTGAACAGGGCGCGATGCGCGGGGTGGGAGAACGCGTCGGGCTCGATCTCGGTGGTGTCGTTCAGGTGGTGAGGTTGAAGGAGAAGGGCGCCGAGGAGAGCCTGTTCGGCGTAGTACACCGGTTGCGGCGGATGAGTGTCGGGGTGGTCGTCCTCGTCGGGGTCGGTGGTGCGGGGCATCAGGAAGCCAGGGTGAAGTCGTCGGGGTTGAGGGGCACGCGCAGGTGCGGTGCGAGGAGGTGGGCGGCGAGCAGCGGGGGGACGGCGTTGCCGATCTGGGAGAACTGCTGGCCCTTGTTGCCCTGCCAGGGGTAGTTGGCGGGGAAGCTCTGCAGAATGCCGGCCTCCGGGGCGGTGATCCGGATGGGGTCGGGCGTGGGATGGGCTTCCTCGTGCGGTGGGGCGCTGGCGGGCTCGGCGATCCAGGTGCACTCGTTGGCGCGGTGTCCGAAGAACAGTGTTCCTGCCGGCTCGGTCGCTGGCCGGACGGTGGCGTTGGCCTGGTTGTTGCTGCGCAGGGACCACTTCCAGTGGGTGGCCTTGCTGGTGAACGTGGGCGCCGGCGCGTGGGCGGGAGTGGCGGCGCGTGCACCGTGCTGGGCGGTCCGGCCCGCACCGCGGGTCTGGGGTTCGAGCACCACGTGTGCGCCGGCGTGCTGGGGCTGCCAGTGGCCGCGGTCGCGAGCGTGGGCGAGAGTCTGGCGGGAACCGGAGGGGAACGGTTCGGGCCCGCCCCCGGGGCCGCCGCCGGCGCAGACCGTTGGGACGGGGCGGTCGGTTGCGCCCCAGCCCAGAGCCTCCGCCATGCTGACCCAGCAGGCGCGGCCCGGCCCGAACAGCGACTCGGGTTCTGCCTCTCGGGCGTGGGTCGGCGGGGGCGGCTCGGCGGTGCGGACGCGGGAGGCGAGCAGGATCGCCCGCCGCCGTGTCTGCGGCACCCCGTAGTCGGCGGCGTTGAGGATGCCGGTCCATACGGAGAAGCCCCAGGACCGCAGCACGGCCGCGTACTGCTTCCACAGGGGCAGAACGTCCGGCACCTCCTCCATGGCGACCCATTCCGGCTCTCCGGCGAGGTTCAGGGCGTGGAGGTAGCGCATCGGTTCGGCCGCGAGAAGCGAGCGATCGTCCTGGCAGGCGGCAAGGAGCCGGTCACGTGTGTCTCGGCCGGAGGCGAGGTCGGCGACCGCCTCGTGCACGAGCGGCTGGTCCACCAGGCCGAGGCGCTTGCCGGCCATCGACCACGCCTGGCACGGCGGACTCGCGATCAGTCCCCGTGTCCGGCCGACCCATGGCCACGTCGGGTACAGGGCCACGTCGGTCCGGATGGTCAACTGGCCAGCGGCGGCGCGGGTCTTGCAGGCCCATTCGTCCCACTCCAGGCCGATGTCGCGTGCGCCGAGCACGGTCAGGGCGTGACTCCAGCCGCCTGGTCCCGCGAAGAGGTCGAGGATCAAGAGGCCAGCCCGAAGTCGTCCTGTGCGGGGGTGTGCTTGGCGACGGCGCGGGCGGTGATGGCCTTCGAGGCGCGGGCGGAGGCCGCGGACAGTTCGTCGGCGCCGGGCTCCAGGTACCAGGGGCGCAGGTCGAGCATGGCGGCGCGCATGCCGGTGGCGAAGCACAGGGCGGTGCCCTTGGGCAGGGCGCGGATCGCGTCGGCGGGCAGGATCCGCTCCTGCCGCATCGACACCGAGGTCGACCTGCCGGACTCGGAGTGGGAGGTGGAGGTGGTCTCGACGTCGTGGTCGCCGATCAACCGGGACAGCTTGTCGGCGAAGTCCGGGTCGTCGATGCCGGAGCCGATGACCTTCACGGTGGAGGCCGACCACATGGCGTCCATGCCCGCGTCTCCCCAGACCTTCTGGCCCTGGCGGTAGGACTGCAGGATGGTGATCGGGATGATCCCGCGGCTGCCGAGGTGGGAGTACAGATCCGGCAGGTCGGAGATCTTGCAGACGTTGGCGGCCTCGTCGAGGATCGCCAGCATCGGCGGGTCGAGGCGCCCGCCGACGCGCTCGGCCTGGGCGGTCGCGGCCCGCATCACGGAGTCCGCGCACGCCGCGATCAGCGCGCTCGCTCCGCCTCCGCCGTCCTTGCTCAACAGGTAGAGCGTGTCGGTGGAGGTGACGAACTGCGACGGGCGGAACTCGGGGACGTCCTTCTGCGGGGTGACCCAGGCGGCGATCTCGGAGTTCAGCAGGGCGGCGGCGTACTGGCGGGCGGTCTCGTAGATGCCGTCGCGGGTCTCGGGCGGGCCCTCGACGGTGCCCTTGAGCTGGGCGGCGACGGCGGTGAAGCCGTGGTCGCGGAGGATGTCCAGCGGGGTGCGGTCGGCGGGGAAGGCGAGCCACTGCATGACGTCGGTGATGGGCCGGTCATCGAGCGCGGCGGCGAGGAAGAGCTGCGACAGGATGTTGGATCCGGCCTTCGACCAGAAGTCGCCCTGCTGGGAGGCGTCCACGCTCGCGGCGAGGAAGTGCCCGGCCAGGCGGCCGGCACCGTCCAGCGTCTTGGCGTCCGCGAGGGGGTTCCACCACATCTCGCGGGCGGCGTGGGCGATCTGCTGCGGGTCCATCGACCACACCCGCCCCACCGCGGCCCGGGCGTCGATGGTCGCGGTGTACGCGTCGCCCGCCGCCTTGTTCGAGGTCAGCAGGACCGGGCCGGGCGCGTTGAGGATCGAGGGGACCGCCAGCGACGTGGTCTTGCCGGAGCGCGGAGCCATGATCGCGACGGCGACGTCCTCGTACCCCATGCGGACCTCGTGCTTCGTGCCCTGCAGGTTGCCCAGGAGGACGCCGGTGTCACGGGCGTCGATGCGCTTGGCGGTCTTCAGGCTCGGCCGCAGGGAGCGGGCCTTGTCGGTGATGGCCTTGGCCATCAGCGGCTCGATGTCCCGGGGCTTGGCCATGCCGGCGATCTTCTTCTTCCGTCCTCCACTGGTCTTGTGGCGCGACCACAGGACGCCGCCTGCGGCGGCGAGCGCGAGCAGCGCGGCGACGGGGACGATGCGGGCCCCAATGAGCAGGGATGTTTCGCCCGTGTGGGGCCAGAGCTGGTCGGGGTGGAGCAGCGCAGTGGTGGGCGCGTATGCGGCCCAGGGCCGGCCGGCCAGCCAGGCGGTGATGTTGCCGGCCAGCCACGCGAGGTGGGACAGGGGGACGACGACGGCGGCCACGCCCAGGAGGAGGCGGAAGGCGATGTCGTAGCCGTCGGAGGGCTTGTTGGTGGAAAGGGGCAAGGGCGATGTGCTTCCGGGCGGGGGCGGGGCGGGAGGCGTGGGTCAGCGGGTGCGGCCCGGGTGGGCAGGCGGGCGTCGCGGGGTGCTCGGGGCCGCCAGGTGTGCGCTGCGACGGGCGGCGAGTGTGCGGATGCGGTTCTCCAGGGCGAAGGCGATCAGGTCGACGGGCACGTTCGCCTCGGTCCGTGTGATGCGGTTCGGGTCGCGGGTCGGCAGGCGTCCCGGGGCGGTGCGGATTGCCGGAGTTGGGGCGGCGAGGGCGGCGGTGAACGCGGCGATCAGATGCGGGGGCGTGTGTTCGTCGAAGCGGGCCTGCCAGACCGGGCGGGATGCACTGAGCGTGGCGGTGGCGACCCAGGGGCCGGTCTCTTGGCCGACGGGGCGTTGGACGTAGGCCGTTGCGTCGGGTGAGGCGAGGCCGTTCTCGGTCGGCGCGGGTCCCCAGCCGGCTTGCCGGAGCGGGCCGTAAGGATCAGCCTCCTTGCCGCGCGTGGGGCGCGGGTCGGTGAGGGCGTCGACGAAACCGGCGATGATCTCGACCGGGGTGTGGGCACCGAAGCTCGCGTACCAGGCGAGCCGGCCGCGGTCGGGAGCGTGGTGGAGGGTCCACCACTGTCCGTCGGGGGCGGGATCCAGCCGGAGTTGGGCCTTCTGGTCGGGACTGGTGAGGATGACGCGCGGCATCAAGGGGTCGTCGCCGTGGCTCCAGCCGCAGGCGCGGTGCAGGGGCACGGTGATCCAGGCGGGGTCACCGCCGCCGGCCAGGTGGCGTGGCGTGATGTACTCGACCTCTACGGTCTCGGGAGACGGGGGCACCACTACCTCCGTACCGGGGCGGTCCGGCCGGACACGGGCGCCGGCTTCGCTGTCGGCGGCGGGGCCAGGGGCGAGGGGGTGCTGCGGGCAGCGGTGTTGATGTCGATGACGGCGTGGCCGTGGGTGGCCCAGTCGTCGAGGTAGCTCCACGCCTCGGCGTCGTGGTCGGCGAGCGCGTCGTCGTACGCCGGCGCGCCGGGCCGGGCGGTGAGGGGGAGGTCGGCGCAGGTCTGCTGCCACTCCTGGCGTAGGGCGTCCAGGCGGTCGAGCGCGTCGCGCAGGGTGCCGAGCTGCCAGGCCCAGCGGGTCTGGACCGCGCGGGCGGGCAGCTGGGCGAGTTGTTCTTCCGCGGTGGCGAGGAGTTGTCGCGCGGTGGGGCGGACGGCCTCGAACGCCTTGGCGGTCTCGCGGTCGCGCTGGCTCTGGCGGAGGCCGTAGGCGTGCTCGTCGAACGGCCAGCCGTCGAGGTCGGTGTTCTCTTCGGAGTAGTAGTCCCAGTTGGCCAGGATGTAGGCGCTCTCGCGCAGGAAGGCGGAGAGCTGCTTCAGCGCGGCGCGGTGGGAGTCGGGGATGGCGGAAATGACGGGTCCTTGAAGAGCGGTGACGTTCGGAGTCCCGTTCGGCGGTCATCGCCGCAGGGAGGCAGACGGGGATGGCGGCGGAGCGGGGGCCTTGGCCGTCTCAGGCTGGGGGCGCCGCCGGGCGGCACGGGCCCGGGCACGAAGGGCGCGGACGCGCTCGGTGTGCGCGTCGACCACGTGCTGCGGGGACAGGGGGCTCGGCTCCTGCACGGCGCCGTGGGCGGTACGGTCGAACATGCCGCGCTGGAGCGGGACGGGGTCGGCGAGTGCGGTGACGAAGGCTTCCACCAGGCGGGTGGGCGTCTGGGCATCGAACCAGGCGTGCCACAGCCGGGGGCCGCGGGAACCGTGTCCGGGCTCGTGCGCCTCCACATGCCAGGACACGGCGGCGTTTCGTTCGGGGCGCCGTTCGACGTGGCACGCGGCGTCCGGCGAGCTGGCCGCACCGCGCGCATCGATGAGCCAGCCCGCGGCGTCCGCCGCGTCCAGGGGGTCTCGTGGCTCGGCGGCCGAGGGGGTGACGAGGGCGTCGGTGACAGCGCCCAGGACCTCGGCGGGGACGAGTTCGCCGAATTCGGCGTACCAGCCTGATTCGGTGTCGGTGGGCTCGGCCCGCAGCCGCCACCGAGCGGAGGTGGCGGACTGCGGGTCGAACTGGAGGCTGTAGCGCAGGTCGGGACTGATGAGGACGATCTCGGGGCTGAGTGGGTCGGAGGTGCGCCGCCAGCCGGCGGCGGCCAGGCCGTGGGTGACGTGCCGGGCGTCGCCGGGGCCGGCGAGGTGGCGGGGGCTGGTGTCGAACGGGATTCGCCAGGCGTGGGTGTCGGCGAAGGCAGCGAGCTGCTGCTCAGTCACCGGCACCGGCCGCACCCCGGTGTGCTCGTCGGTGCGTTCGCGTACAGGGCGCGCAGATCGTCCAGGACGTAGTGGAGGGTGTGCTGGTCGGCCTGCTCCCAGGCCGCGGTGCGCAGCTCCTGGAGGAGGAGGTCGACTGCGGCGGTGCGCGGGGTGTCCGGGTGGTTCTGTATGGCGCGGGCGAGGGCGCGCAGGGCGTCGGCGAGCTGGACGGGAAGGCCGGTGTACTCGTCGAGCAGCGGCTCGACGAGAGCGAGTGCCTCGGCGGGATCCGGGTCCTGGCGCAGGTATTCGGTGAGGTGGGACAGGGTGTCCGTGGTGGCGCGGATGGTGTCCGGGGTGAGTGCGGGCACAGGGTTCCTCGGTGATCGGCTTCGGGGGTCAGCGGCGGGCGCGGGCGGTGCCGGCGTGAGCGTGGGGACGGACTGTGGTGCGCGGCCGGTTGGCATTCCAGTTGCGGGTCCAGGTGGCGGCGCGGGCAGCGGC
This sequence comes from Streptomyces kebangsaanensis, assembly GCF_001906585.1. Taxonomy (GTDB): domain Bacteria; phylum Actinomycetota; class Actinomycetes; order Streptomycetales; family Streptomycetaceae; genus Streptomyces; species Streptomyces kebangsaanensis. The sequence continues at coordinate 39,557 of NZ_JUJA01000096.1, forward strand.
GACACGGGCCTGCTGCCAGGCGCTGAGCTGGGAGGGCAGGACGGAGACGGACGTGGTCCGGATCTGCGCGCTGTGCGGGACGCGTCCGCGCGGGCGCATCACCGGTTCGGGACTGGCCAGGGCGGCCGAGAAGGCTTGCACGAGGTGCATCGGGGTGCTGGGGGTGAACTGGGCGGTCCAGCCGTTGCCCTGCCGATCCCTCGCGCCGGACCACCACATGGCGTTGCCGTTCGGGTCCTGACGGAAGTGCAACCACGCTGCTCCGTCAGGGCTCGTTGCGGTGTAGTGCCTGCCTTCGGGCCGGGTTTGCCAATGCTGTTCTTCCAGGGGTGCCCACACGTTGGGGGCGTGGGCGGAGCGCGGACGGGTGAGGGCATCGGTCAGCCCGGCGACGATCTCCACCGGCGTCTGCCGGCCCAGGACCGCCCACCACTCGGCCTGCTGTCCCTGCGCCGTGCCGTGGATGGTCCATCCGCCCGGCAGCATGTGGGGGTTGTAGGAGATTCGCACCGTACGGTCCGGGCTCTCCATGATCAAACGCCCGTCCTTTTTGGATTTGTCCCGCCAGCCGGAAGCGCGCAAGAACTCGGAGACGTGGCGGAGGTCGCCACCGCCGGCGAGGGCGCGGGGCTCGACGAGATAGTGCTGTTCGGGCTGCTCGCCCGGCCCCCAGTGCTGCCGCTGTCTCTTTCTCACCGGCGCCGCCGGGCAACGAGCGGTGCAGGGGACGGCGGCTTCGACATGCTGGTGGCGGTCTGTCTGCTGACACGGCGCAGGGTCTCGCGGTGTTCGTCCAGGTCGCCGCCCATGGCGTCAAGCTCGTTCGCCGCGCGGCCGAGCGCGAGCCATACCTCCGCCGGCAGCGCCCCGCGCTCGGCCTGGACCTTGGCGAACCTGCTGCTGGTGGTGACGAGGCCGGTGACGCCGCCGAGAACTCCGGCGTCTGGGTCGAGTACACGTGCGATGACGTGCGTGGCCTCGTGTGGGGGAAGTCGGGCGAGGTGGTCGGTGAGCTGGCCGAGCCGGCGGGTGATCTCGTCGGCCAGCCGCACCGGGTGCGGGGTGGGGTGAGGCATGCTCCTCCAGAACGCGGTGTCGGGATCAGTGATGGTGGTGGCCGGTGCGCTGGGTCTCGGCGAGAGCGGCCTCGGGGCGTGCGCCGGCCAGCGGCGTGGTGTGGTCGGGGCCGATGGGGATGCGGGCGCGCAGGTAGCGGCGGAACAAGGCGGTCGCGAGGCGGAGCTCGTAATTCCCCAGGTGGTGGAGTGCTGTAGCGATCGCCGACTCCACCTGTGACGCGGCGCGGGGCAGTCTGTGGTGTCCCGTTGCTTCCGGGGTTGCGGCTGTCCCGAGGTCAGTGCTCGGCGAGTTCTTCCAGCTGCTGGACGACGCGTTCGACGGGTGCGGTGGCGTCGATCTCGGCGGTCGCGGTGGCGCGCAGCAGCGGTTCGACGGTGGTCAGGTGGTGGAGAACAGCGTCTCGTTCTTCGGGCCGCTTGCCGTAGGGGTTGTCGGTCCGGGCTGCGATCCGAGCCAGCAGCACCTCGGCCGGTGCGCTCAGCAGCACGATGTGGTCGAACAGGGGATAGAACCGGCCTTGGTTGGTCTTGCAGCCGGCCACGAAGAGGCTGCCCTCGGTGTGGCTGCTGAGCAGGTCCGTGATGGCCTGCTCGCGCCAGATCCAGTCGGTGGAGCCGTCGGGCAGCGTCACCCATTGACTCCAGGCGTTGGTATCGGTGTCCACCGTCCTGTGCCCTCGCCGGTGCAAGAGACGGAGTGCCGTCGACTTGCCGGTGCCCGACATTCCGGTGATCAAGACCTTCACGGAGCGAGCCTATGCGAGCCGCCTCGCTCCCGGGGCCGGCTGACGGGGGCCGGACCGTTGCCCCCAACCTCCTTGCTGCTTCGGCTACTTGACCGGGGGTGTCGAGGAAGCCGGTTCGCTGAAGAATGCCGGCCGCTTGCTCGGTGCCGCCGAGGGCAATGGCCAGCCCGGTGCAGGGGCCTTGGCGATGGTGATGACTCCAGCATCAGGAAATCGGGTTCGTTCTGCCTCACCGGGATCTGGTCGCCGACGCGCGGGGCGTAGCCGAGGCCGGGGGCGCGGCCGGCGGTGTCGCCGTTGGGGCGATCCGCCCCGAGGGGTGCTGCAGCGCGATCGCGATGCCCTGGTCGCCCAGCTGCTGGCCGGTGTTGCGTACCGCGCGGGCCTGCACGGCGGTGTCGTCGCCGCTGAGGCGGTAGACACCGGTCTGCTGGTCTGGGACGAAACCGTTGGCGGCCAGTACGGCGGTGGCGGTCTTTCCGACGGGGGCGGCGGCGAGGCTGCCGTCGGACTGCCAGGTCAGCACGACCCGATCCGGCTGCGACGGCTGGACGTTGGCCGCGGCGTTGTGGCGGACCTGGGCGAGTGCGATGTCGTAGCGGGCGAGCAGGTCACCGGCGACTTGCTCGGCACCCTGGAAGGGATCATCCGGCAGGGCGATGCCGTTGGGCTCGCGCACACTGCGGTACGCCTCATCGGGGAGATCACGCGGGGCGACAGCGGCGATGAGGAAGCCGTCGCGTTCGTCGTGCCGGTCGAGGAGGACGAGCTGAGCGCCGTCCGGGCGGGTCAGGATGGCCGCCTGCTGCAGCGGGTGCTCGGCCAGGGACTCGGCGATGAGGTCCAGGTCCCAGACTCGGTGGGCGAGTTCGGCGAGGTCGTCCTTGTGGTCGGACGGGTGGTAGGTGCTGGTCCAGGCGCCGGGGAGTTCGCCGGCGAGGACGTCAGCGTAGGAGGCGAGGCGTTCGGAATGTTCGTGGTGGTGCATGGTGTCCTTGGCGAGGTGGGGGTCAGCGGCGCAGCCCGGCAGCCACGGGAGGTGTTGGTGGTGGTCCGGGTCCGTGCACGCGGGAGCGCGAGGGCGCGGCCGGGACGGCGGATGGGGAGACTCACCGGGCACCCCGGGCGTCGGCGATGTGGACGAGCTGGCCGAGGGCCGTGGTGGTATACCAGCCGCAGTCGATGATCGCGTCGCTGTGTCCGGCGTACTTTGGCAGCAGGTGGTCCTCCATGGCCCGCAGGTGGATCAGGCAGTCCGGGCAGCTGCGCTTGAGGTGCACGAGGTAGCGGGAATGGGCGGTGATGAAGGTCTGCGCGCCTCCGTCCGGGTCGCGCAGCCGCCATCCGTCCTCGTCGGTCGGGGTGTGCCAGGACGGGGCGACGACGCGCATCGCATCCCCCCACAGCTCTTTGCCGGCTACGCCCTTGAGGACGACAACCCGGTCACCTGCCTGGAAGTGCTGGTGCGTGATGTCCCGGGCAGGGGTGAGCGGGTCAGGTGTCGGCGCAAAGGCCGGAGTCGGCGGAGGGGTCCAAGAGGGCGGGAGCATGCAGGTCCTTCCACGCGGAACGGGGCGGCGGCGGGAGGATCAATGGTCCGCAGAATCGCCGGTTTGGCTAACCGGCGATCTGCGGCTACGTTCCGTCCGGTTCAGCGGAACGGGTTCTCCGTGCCGCGGTCCTGTTCCGTCGCGGCGTCGAGGAGTTCGAGCAGGTCAGAGCCGTCCTCGTCGCGCTGGTCGATCCACCATCCGGCCCGGGTGACCGTGCGGGCCTTCTCCTCCAGCTCCGCCCAGTCGGCCTCGTCCCAGACACCCTCGACGACGAGCGCGGTGTGCGCGGCGGTCATCAGCTGGTGGCGGGAGCGTTCGCCCCAGTCCAGGGCCCGCTCCGGGCCTTCCAGCGGCGGCATGTCGAACTTGGCGGCCCACTCGGCGGCGGCCTGCTGCTCCTCGACGCGCTTGGCGGCGAGCCACTGCTCCCTGGAGGCGGTGTCGGTATCGCGGGCGGCCTTCCAGCAGTCGGTGCAGTCCCGTTCCGCGAGCCAGCGGGCGAAGCCGGCCCGCCGGTCTGCGGGGCGGTCGGACAGATCACGGACGACCTCGTGGCCACAGGCGTGCTGGACGGTCCACTTCGTTCGGACAGCCATAGATCGATCTCCTCAAAATTGTGTGGAAGGCGGGAAGCTGGGTCGTGTGCTCAGGCACATCCGCGGCAGGGCGCTATGGGCTCCGCGCGGGGGCCGCGCTGCGGTGGACCGGCACCGGAGGAGTGGTGTCCAGAGCGGGGCGCGGCCGGGGACACGGCGGCTTGGGAGTGCGGTGCGGTGGCAGGACGGCGACGGTCGCGCCGAAATCTTCCGCCGCCTCGTGAACCTCTCGGATGAGAAAGGCGAGCTGCCGGCCGAGAGCGTCGATCCGGGCACCGATCTGCCGGCCCTGCACGGTGCCGAGGGCGTGCGAGAACTCGGCGGCGGCCTCGAGAAGGGACCCCAGCCGCACCAGGGCACCGGCGTCGTAGCCCGTTTGCGTGACGCTCAGCAGGGCCTTGGAGACGTCACCGGCGGCACGGGCCTCGATCACCTCTCGGAGCAGCTCCTGCAGAGGCCGCTCGGGCGCGGGCTCCGGACGGTTGAACCGAGACGAGGCATCCGGGCACTCCGGACGGGACCGGCCGTGGCAGCGCCTGCCCGGCTGCGTACTCGTTGTCGTAGTGCCCGATCACCTCCCAGCCCGCCGCGTCCGGGTCTCCGGCAAGCGCGATCACGGTGGAGGCGTCGTCCTCGACCAGATACGCGAGGCTAATGAGGCGACCGTCGGCCGCGTACCACGACTCGAACCGCTCCAGCTCGCCCCGCCGCCGGGCCGCGTGGGCCATCTCGGTCCACATCTGCCGTTCCTCGGCGGTCAGCTCGGGGGCGGGCTGGTGACGCTGGTCGGCGAGGTCGGCGGCGATGGAGCCGCAGTCCATCCAGAAGGCGAGGTGCGGCCACAGGGCGGTGTGCTGGGCGCGCTCGGTGGCCGAGTCGGTGGTGGCGGGACGGTCGAGGACGCGAACGATCTCGACTTGGGAGGTGGCGAGGGAGTCGAGCAGGTCGCGCCAAGCACTGGCGTGCCGGGCCGGAGGCAACTTGTCCACGACGCTGCGGGCCGCGTCCAGCAGGCGGGCGCCGTGCGGGGCGAGATACGTGGCATACGCCGTGAGAGCTGCTTCGTTGCGGCGAGCGAGTGCGACTGCTGCGGCGTGGTGGTGGTGGACGGTGCGGCCGTAGCGGTCACGGGCGGCGTCGAGCGCCGTCTCGGTCTCGCGGTCAATGACCATCATTCGCAGTCGGAAGCCGCGTGCTCGGGAAACCAGTTCGCTGTGTCTGTCGTGGGGGTATCGGGGATCGCTTCCTCCTGGAGGCGGGCTCAACGGTGCGACCGGCGGCCGGGCGGGGCCTGCGCGGTCATGGCCGGCGGGCGTGCCGGCCCNTGGCGCGACCTGCCGGCGGGTGTCGTGGCGGAGACCGGGGTCGAGGTCCACGGGGTAGCGGGCGGCGGTGAGCATCTCCGCGGCCCAGGTCGCGCGCTGGTTCTCCCAGTCGCGTCCCATGTCGAAGGGGAGCCGGATCCAGTGGCCGCGCAGGGCTGGCTCGAAGAGGAATCCGGCGTGGCGCAGGATGCCCGCGGCGAGGGAGTCGAAGCGGCCTTCGACTTCGACTTCGCCCCCTGGCCCGCGGGTGATGCGGATCGGCTCGGTGTCGGGGTTCACCGGGACCGTCCGATGGCGGAAGCGGTCAGGTGAACGGTCGGTGCGTTGGGTTTCGATGGGACGGGACGTGCGGACGGGGGTGAGGTGCTCGGTGCCGGCCCGCGCTGCGGGGAGAGAGATGCGGCGGCCCGCGCGATGCGGCTACGGCGTTCGGCCAGCCCGTTCGGGCGAGTCGGCCTGGGCGGTGCGGCCGTCTGCGCGGGGTCGAGACCCACATCGGCGTGCACAGCGTATCCCTGACGACGCAGGTCCTGCACGGCCTGCCGGGTGCGGCGTGGCCCGTCCCGCTCGGGGTCGGTGAGCCGGAAGAGTCCCGGCTTGCCGGGTACGGGCTCGAACTGCTCCCGCACAAGGAACCAGTGGGCCAGGCGGGCGGGTATCGAGGAGGTGGCGGAGGCGACGAAGCCGTGATCTTTGTGGGTGCCGAAGACGAAGTGCGTGTCAGGATCCAAGGAGGAGATCTCCTTCCGGTGGAAAGTGGGATGGGTCAGCGGCGGGGCGCGTGTGGGCCGCGGGGGAGGGCTTGGCGCGGTGGGGCGGCGGCCGGGACCGTGTGCTGCCGAGGGGGAGTTGCCGCGCGAGCCTGGCGGAGGAACGGCTCGCTGTGGGTGAGCCAGGTGTCGAGGGCCGCCCAGAGCCGCGTATCCCGCTCCGTTCGCGTGAGCGACGCGTCCCTGCCCAGGCCCTCGGCATCGGTGAGGGCGTCGGCCAGCTGCGCGAGGACGCGGGCGTCCTCGGGCCAGCTGGTGGCCGCAGGGCGGCACCGGTCGAGAAGGGTGGGAGCATGTTGCATGACGTTCAGGAACTCGGCCCAGGCTCGGTTCAGGAACGTCTCGGCCGCCTCGCCGAGCGCGGTGGCGCCGAGCGGGGGCGCGGCGCTGTACCGGCCCGAGGCGACGATGGCGGCCCAGGTGTTGTGCTCGGTGCGGATGCGGTCGAGGGCCTCGGCGACGGCTGCGATCCGGCGGGCGTGGACGGCGCGCTCGTAGGCGGGCAGGAACCGGTCCGCGATGGTCCGGGCCGCGCGGCCGGCGAACGGGGGCAGGGTGAGGCTGCGCGGGGCGTGCGGGTCGCCGTACCCCTCCTCGAACGGTTCGGGCGCGAAGGCGCCGACCAGGTAGTCGAGCTGGTGGCCGGGACGTTCGACGAGCAGCAGGGTCGTCCTGGCTGTGTCGGTGAGGGTGGCGGCGTAGGGGATCCGCTCGTTCTGGACGACGCGGGCGAGCTCGCCGCTGTCCCACAGCCATGGCACCAGGTCCTGTTGCCATACGGGGTGAGAGTAGAGCTCGATGCGTACCTCCCACTGGCCGGGCAGCAGGCGGGCGATGTCCCGGGCGGTGTCGCCGATGAGCCGCCGGCTGCTGGTGGTCACTTCCACCCCGTGCACCGTGGCGTGGCGGACCAGGCCGGCCACGGTGGCACGTGAGGCGTCCTCGTCTGTGTTCGGCAGGTGGTACACCCAGTCGTCGCCACGGCGGAAGCCGGACGCGGCGAGCGCCTGGTGCGCAGCCTTGTACCCCTCGCCGTGGCCGATGGCGACGATCCCGGTGTCGCGGCCGTAGGCGAGGATGATCCGCGCGTCAGCCATGGGCCGACGTCCGGTGCTGGGCGGCGGAACGGAGGGCGCGCCCGTACTGCCAGGCGTATGTCCGGGTGCTGTCGTACAGCTCGAAGTCGGGATGTTGCATGCGGTCTCCTAGACGGCGGTGCTGGGGCCGCTCGCCTCGGCGTCCGTGCGGCGGCATCCGTAGCCCAGCAGCCTGGACGGCTCGGGCGCGGTCGGGACGGCGGCGACGTCCGAGCAGGTGAAGGTGTAGGTGAAGGCGGGGCGGGGCGTGGTGCCGAGCCAGGCGCGGTCCTGCTTGTCCGGCACGATCACCAGACCCGGCGAGGCGGCGGCGTCGTGCTGGGTGTGGTTGTGGGAGAAGACGACGAGCGCGCCCGTGGAGGTCTTCAACGCGTAGCTGTCGGGGAACTGCGTGGCCGCGGACGCGAACTGGGTGGTGCCTCGGGTGCCGAACTTGTGGACCGTGTCGTTGTGGACCTTGACCTGCCGCTTGGCGGCCTCGGTGGGGGCAAGCACCTTGCGTCCGGTGAGGTCGCCTCCGGTGGCGAAATTGTCGGTCACGGCCGAGCGCAGCAGGTCGACGGGAGCGGCCAGGGACGTGGAGGCGGGGTCGACTGCGGTGGCGTAGCCGTCCTTGTTCCGCACGATCTTCGGGAGCTGGGAGGGGTTGTCGAGGTCGACGGTGGCGACCATCTCCCACCGCTTCGACTTCGCGTTCTCGGCCAGGACCAGGACGCGGGCGTACTGCTTGTTGCTGCCGGCCCGGGTGACGGCGGCGAACCACCGCTGCTGCCCGTGCTTCAGGCGCGGGATGTAGAGGTCGGTTGCGGCAAGGTCGTACGACCACGGCCGGTAGGGCTCTCGGGCCGCCTGCGGCAGGGCGTCGTCTTCCTTGAGGTCGGCCAGCGACATCGCGTACCGGGGGCCGCCCTCGACGGTGTCGAGGAGGGCGCGGTCGCGCTTGATGTACGCGAGGTTGTTCGTCTTCGAGTAGGAGGCGATGGCGTCGCGGGCCTCGGCCGGGGTGAGCGCGGGGGCCGGCTTCGGTGCGGCGGTGGGCGGCTTCGTCTGCTCTGCGGCAGCCGGGGTGGTGCCGTCGGTGTCGCTGGAGCAGGCGGTCGCGGCGAGAGCGAGACAGACAGCGGCGGTGATCAGGGGCAGCGTGCGGTGGGCGGGGCGGATGGGGGCTCCTCTTGGCTGGGAACGGGAAAGGGCGCGGTGAGCGGTCGGGTCATCGGCGGTGGGCAGTCACCGAGGGGCCGGTCGGTATGGGGACGGCCGGGCGCGGGGCTGCAGTGGTGGGTGTTGGGGTGTGGCGGAGGTTCACGCCGATGCCCTTCTGGGCGAGCTGGTGAACCAGCGCCCGCAGGCGCAGGTCGCGGCCGTCCTCGCCGTACGCGGCAGGAAGCAGGAACGCGGCCTGGTAGGGGTGGTGCTGGAAGCCGAGCCCGTACAGGTCCGTGCGGGCGTCCTCGGGGACGCTCTTGTAAGGCGTGCCGAGGGCGCCGTCCTCGTACCAGGTCAGGGTGACAACGCGCGCCACCTGCGGCGGCGGAGGCCGGTGGGGCGGCTCGGGCTGTACGGCTGCGTTGTGCCGTACGGCTGCCAGGGCATCCCGGAGCCGGGGCAGGACCCGCCGGCTGACGGCGGCTGCGGCGCGGACCGGATCGTCGGGGACTGCGATCCCGTTGGGCTCGTCGACCCCGCTGAAGTGGTGCGGTCGGAATCCGTCGGGCTGCACGGGGGCCACCAGGTACTGGCGGGGACAGCGGGGGCGCTCCATCACACAGAGCTGCTCGCCGTCCGGTCCTTCGAGGAAGGCCGTAGGGGCGTCGGGCCAGTCGAGCAGGGCCGAGTGGGCGGGACCGCAGTCCCAGATCCGGTCGGCCACATGCGGCTGGCCTGCGGGCGGGGGAAAGCCGGCGTACCTGCGGTGCCACTGTCCGGGCAGGTGCGTTGCGAGTGCTGTGGCGAAGGTGCCGAGGTGGAGTGGATGCAGGGGGTCCTCCTGGATGCAGAGGGGGGCAGCGCGGAGCTGTCGGCGGCGCAGCGCAGATGGCCGACTTGTGGTTCACGATCGGCGTCCGCAAGTCCGCTGGTCTCAGTGCATGCGGGCGTCGGTGTCGAACAGGGCCAACTCGTGGACGTGGAGCAGGTGTTGGACGATGAAGCTCCTGCCGGCGACCTTCCACAGGCCGCGTCCGCGGTTGAGGTGGGCGATGGCTTCGGCCTCGACGGAGGTGAGGCCGAGGAGGGTGGCTGCGGCGTGGAGCTGGTCGGTCTCCTGGCGGTAGATAATCCGGGTGGAGCAGTCGGCGAGGAGTCCTTCGGCCAGGGCGCGGCCCTGGGATCCGGCGTCGCCGGCGGTGAGTAGGTCGGACAGCCGGTGGATGACCATCAGGTTGGCGATGCCGAGACCGCGGGAGAGTTTCCACTGGGCCTGCATGCGCTGGAGGAGTCCGGGGTGGCGCATCAGGCGCCACGCCTCGTCGTAGACGATCCAGCGCCGGCCGCCGCGCGGGTCGGTGAGGGCGGATTCCATCCAGGCGGAGGCGCAGGTCATGGCGAGGACGAGGGCGGTGTCGTCGCCGGATCCGCCCAGCCGGGACAGGTCGATCGTGAGCATAGGTGCGGCGGGGTCGAAGATGACGGTGGAAGGGGCGTCGAACATCCCGGCCAGGTCACCGTGCACCAATCTCCTCATGGCGTGGGCGAGGTCGCGTGCCGAGTCGCCGAGCCGCCCGGACATCATCCCGGCGGCTCCGTCGAGCTGGGCGGGGTTGTTGAGGGCGGTGGCGACGTCGCCGAGGAGCGGGGTGCGGCCGGTGTCGGCGGCGCGGGTGACCACCAGGTCGAGGGCCACATCCAGAGCGGTGTGCTCCATCGGCAGCAGGTCCCGGCCGAGGACCGTCTGGGCCAGGGAGCCGAGTAGGAGGAGGCGCCGCTTGCGGATCTCACCGACCCAATCCGCCTCGGAGATGCTCTCCGGGCGTGGTGCTGCGTCGAGGGGGTTGAGACGGCCGGGGAGCCCGGGGCCGAGGGCAACGGAGGTGCCGCCCAGCGCGTGGGCGACGGGCGTCCACTCACCCTTCGGGTCGCACGGCACGTAGATGCGGTAGCCGAAGGCGACGGACCGCAGGGCGAGCGACTTCGCGAGAGCCGACTTGCCCTGGCCGATCACCCCGGCCAACAGGACGTTGGGGTTGGTGAAGCCCTCGACTTTGCCATACAGCGCGAAGGGGTCGAAGACGAAACTGGCCTCGGCGTGGACGTCGCGGCCGATGTAGATGCCCTCTGCGCCGAGCCCGCCTTCGGCGAGGAACGGGTACGCACCGGCTGCGATGGCGGTGGTCATGCGGTGGGCCGGCAGCCGCAGCCGGTTGCCGCGGGCGGAGGCAGGTCCGGGGCGCCCGTTCGGCGGGTAGAGGGGGGCGGGTGCTTCCTGCTCGTCGGGAGCGGTGCCTGCGGAGTGGGTGGCCGCTTCGGCTCGGGCCTTGGCGGCGGCTTCGGCGAGCTGACGGCGAGCTGCCTTGCGGCTGGCCCGGTCGGTGCCGTGTGGGGTGAACAGCGGGGACGCGGAGGCGCGTCGGGCGGGCCGGTGGCTCATGGGAGGCCCTCCGTTCGGCGAGGGGTGCTCATCGCGCGCATGCGGTGGTGTGCGGGCGGTTGAGGTCGGTAGGGGTGGTCTTGCGGCGGACGATGTGTCCGGCGGCCAAGTGGCGCTGGCAGATCGTGAGGACCGGCGGTCCTTCCGGAAGCTGTTCCGGGGCGCACTCTGTGGCCTCGGCCGAGGCGGCGGGGAGGACGTGGAAGGCTGAGTGGACCTCGGCGGTGGCTTGCCACAGCCGGGTCTGTGCAGTGGCGAGGTGCCGGCCTGCGGCGGGATGCGGTGGCCGGGTGGATTCGGCTAGCTGGTCGAGGAGTTGGTGCAGGGCGGTCAGGTGAGCGTGGAGCACGTCGAGGTGCACGCGGTCTACTGCCGTCGAAGCGGTGAGCGCTGGACGTGTCAGGGCTCGGGTGTGATGGCGGACGCCGGCGGTGGAGGCCCGGAGGTAGGGGTGCGCCTCGGCCGGACGCATACGAGAGGTCAAAGTGTGTTCCTTCCTGTCGCCGTGGCGGGACAGGGCGTTCTGTGAGGGATGTGCTCACAGGGCGGTGCGTGCGAGAGGCAGCGCGGCCAGCGTGAAGGCGTCAGGCTGCTGGTAGTTGAGGCGGCGCAGGTCGACGCCGGCGGTTACGGCGGCAGTCTCGATCTGCGCACAGGCGGCGTCGAGGAGGGCGTCGGTCTCGGCGGTGACGGTGACCAGGCCGGTCAGGGCGACGTCGGCGTGTCCGGCAATCAGCTGGCGTTCGCGCTGTTTGACGTCGGCGTACTCGACGGAGTCTTCCTCGGAGTCGACCTGGCCGCGGCGGGCCCGTTCGTTGGCGTCGGCGATGATCGCGGCCTTCTTGCGCTGGACGTCACGCAGCGCGGACTCGAGCCCCTGGGGCACGTAGATGAGGGAGAGGCTGCGGCGGACCCCGGCCGTAAACATGATTCCGTGCAGGAACCCGGCGCCCATTTCGGTGCGCGGCCAGTTCTCCACCCAGTACGTGGCGTGGCGAGCGGTGTCGGTGGCGAGCCGGTCGTACTCCTCGACCTGGACGACGGGTCCGGCGGCGGCAGGGTCGGCTTCGGCACGGCCGCTCTCGGACCACTGCTGCAGTGCGGCAAGGGCCTTGGGGTCGTAGGCGGTGCGGATGACGGCGGCGATTTCCCGGGCGGACAGCCAGCCGGTCACCATCAGGCCGGCGTTACGGGCGGCTTGGGCGATGGAGGCGGTGGTCTGTTGCATGACGGTGAACGCGCCCGGGAGTCCGCCGCCGGCCTGGCTGATGAGGCGCTTGGCGGCCCTGAGGTCGAGGGAGAGGGCGAGGTAGGTCTCGTGCGGCGCGGCTGCGGGCCCGGCGGAGGCGACCAGTTCGGAGTAGATCTGCCCGGCGACGGGGGTGTGGGGCTGGCCGTTCTGAGTCCAGTGGCGGGTGAGGGTGTCACCGGAGTCGGGGACGGTCCGTTCCAGGACCTGCACGGTGGCGACGTGGCCGGTACGGGCGATGCCGGCCAGAGCCCGTCCCCAGCCGTTGACGTTGTGGTTCTGCGTTGAGGGGTCGAGCAGGGCGAACGCGCGGGACGTGACGCGGGCGACGGCGGTGAGGGTCTGCTGGTGCGGGTCGTGGACGGCGGCGGCACCGTTGGCGGAGTCGCCGGGGGTGACGACCTTGAGCGAGGCAACTGTGCCGGGCAGGTGGAGGACGCCGTCCTGCCGAGGCCGGGTGACCGGCCGGGCCAGCCAGAGGGTCTGCCCGGTACGGCGACGGTTGGCGTAGCGGATGACGATCGGTGCCCAGTCGATCAGGGAGCGGCCGTGTCGTCGAATCAGCACCAGCGCGGCGACGGCCGCCCACAGCGGGGTCAGGGCGATGGCACCGAGCAGTCCGGTGGAGACGACCGTCATCAGCAGCAGGGCCAGCGCTGCCGAGACGAGAACGAGTTGCGGGAGGGAGAGGCCGAGGAGGATGCCGCGACGGGACCGGTGGGGGAATTTCACCGTGACCGGGGCAACGGGGAGATCAGACAAAGGGGCTGGTCCTGAAGGCGCGCGGGCGGGATCCCAGAGACGAGACGTGGTGGGTCCCGCCTCTGGGGATCGGGCGGAGGGTCAGAGGCCGGTCGGGGGCGGAGGCGGAGAGGCCGTGCCGCTGGTCCCGACGGTCTGGTTGCTGGAGGACGGTGGTGCGCCCTGGGGCGGCGGAGTCGTGGTCGGCGGCGCGGACTGCCAGCCGCCGACCTGGCCGGCTGCGGCACCCGCCCCGGAGCCGCCCGTACCCGGACTGCCGCCCACCCGACCGCTGGTGTCCTCGGAGACACTGGTCGGCGCAGGCTGTACGGCCTTCTCCAACCCGGACTTGACGCCGTCCCCTCCGGGCGAAGCGCCTGTCGGGGGGTTCTGCGCCCCGTTCCGGCCGACGCTTCCACCGCTCGGGCCGGGCGCGATGTCGCCGGGAAACCCGCCGCCACCGGGGATCGAGTCCGGCCCCTGCGGAGCGGCCCCGGCTCCCGCGCCCGCTCCGGCTGCCGCACCACCGGTTCCGGCGGTGGCCGCCATCGCGGCCGCCTTTCTCCCGGCGCGCTCGGCGTGCTGCTTGGCGAGCTGCGCACCGGCGCCGCCGGCACGGTGCAACGTTTCCCCGTCGGACCCTTCGGCCGCCCAGTGCACGAACTTGAAGGTCGCGTAGGGGCAGAGCAGCACCAGGATCATGATCACGATGCCCGCGAGGACATCGGCCAGCGCGGCCAGGCCGTCCTCGGCCTCGGTCCTGCCCATGGCCGCGACGCCGAGGACGAAGATGATCGTCATCAGCAGCTTGGAGACGACGAGGGTGGCGGTGGCCTCGATCCAGCCCTTGCGCCACCGGCGTGCGACCTCCCAGCCGCCGCCGGCCCCGGCGAACGCGGCCAGCGTGACCATGACCAGGATGCCGACCTTGCGGACCATCATCACGCACCAGTAGAGGAGCGCTCCGAGGGCGGCTCCGAGCGCGGCGAGCACCATCACGAGCCAGCCCAGGCTGCTGACGGCGCCGAGCTGCCCGACCTTGACGATGCGGCGGACCGCGGACTCGATGTCCAGGTTCGCGGCTTTGAGCAGGCCGGCGGACAGGGCGTCGACCACTTCGATCGCGACGGTGGTCAGGGAGATGGCGGCGAACGCGAAGAGCACACCGGAGGCCGTGCCGGTGAACGCCTGCGCCAGGGCCTGGCTGTCGCGTCGGATCGCGGCACGGACGAGCTGGGCACAGAACGTGGCCACCAGAACGACCAGGGCGATCGGAAGGATCGTCTCGTAGTTGTCGCGGAACCAGGTCGCGTTGAGATCGACGCGGGTGGTGGAGTCGACCGCCCTGGCCGCGAGGTCGGCCGAGGCGGCGGCGAGTTCGCCGGCGCTCCGGGCCATCCAGTCGCCGATCGCCTTGCCCGGGTCGGAGGCGAAATCCACGGCTTCGCCGACCGCGCAGACCTTGTCCGCGAGGGGGAGATCACAGAACCCCATGAGGACTCCTCTCGGTCAGGGCGCGACGCTCGGGGCGATGGCGACGAGCGAGCAGTCGGCCGAGGGCCGGCACTGCACGGCGAGGGTGATGGAGCGGTCCTCCGCACCGCCGCCACCCTTGGCCCAGGCGATGGTCTGCTTGCCGGTGACGGTCACGGCATAGATGTACGCCTCGGTGATCGCGGAAGGGTCCTCGGCCAGGGCCTGCTTGAACGCGGCCGGGTAGTGGGCCTCGGCGGCGGTGGCGGTGGCGTGCTGCCTCTGGTCGGCCATGCGCGACCACAGGGTCGGGTCGGGCATCTGCGCGGAGACCGACGCCCAGTCGCTGTACTCGCTCTCCGTCGTCATCCACGCCTCCATGCCGGCGAGCTGCTGCTCGCGGCTGGTGTCGCGGGTGTCGTAGGACCACAGCATCTCGGCTGCGGCCTTGGCGAAGGCGACGGGATCGGAGATCCGCGGCGGCGCGGGAACCGAGCCAGTCTCGTCCGCCGGATCCTGCGTACCGGCCGAAGGCGCTGTGCCGGGCGACGAAGTCGCTGCGGGACTGCCGGGCGATCGGGGCTGCTCGCCGCGACCAATGAAGTAGGCGGTTGCGGCGGCGATGGCGAGCAGGCAGGCCAGCCCGATCGCGACCAACGTGAAACGGCGGTTCGCGGACCAGCCAGCTCCGTAGCCTGACAAGGAGAAGAATCGGTTGCGCATCAGCGGACCTGGGAGCCGAGGGCGGAGAAGAACGCGACGATGCCGTTGGCAGCGCCGAGGCCGAGCGCGGCGCCGGCCGCGACGACCGCGCCCTTCTTCCCGTTCGCCTCGGCCTGGTGGCCACCGGTGTGGTGTCCCCAGGCCCATACGCCGAGGGAGACGGCGAGGGCGCCGACGACGGCCACGATGCCGAAGAGGTTGATGCTGCTGACGACGTTCTTCAGGACGGAGAGCCCCGGCAGGCCACCGCCCTTGGGGGAGATGCCAGGGTCGTAGGCGAGCTGGATGAAGCGGTCGGCGAAGGGGGTCATGGGTATGGCTCGGCTCCTTGCAAGCACAGGCCGACGGGCCCGGCGGGCGGGAAGACTGAAGGGGGGTGCGCAATGGGCGCGAGGAAGGGGGTCTCGTCAGGCGACGCGGCGGGCGGCGAGGACGTCCCAGTCCTTGAGCGGGGTGATGCGCACGGGCTTGCCCGTGCGCGGAGCTTCGATGACGAGTCCCTCGCCCAGATACATGCCGACGTGCTCGGGACGTGCGGCGGTGCCGCGGCTGAAGATCAGGTCACCGGGCTTCATGGCCTTCACGGAGACGGCCTTGCCCTCGCTGACCTGCGTGTACGTGGTGCGGGTGAGCTGGATGCCGGCCTTGGCGAACGCCTGCTGCATCAGCGAGCTGCAGTCGCAGCGGCCCATCGGGTCCGGTCCGTGCGGCGCGGTGCAGGTG
Source organism: Streptomyces kebangsaanensis (assembly GCF_001906585.1). Classification (GTDB taxonomy): domain Bacteria; phylum Actinomycetota; class Actinomycetes; order Streptomycetales; family Streptomycetaceae; genus Streptomyces; species Streptomyces kebangsaanensis. The sequence goes on from NZ_JUJA01000096.1 coordinate 55,218, forward strand.
CCGCCCCACTGGTACATCGTGCCGAGCTGATGCATCGCCCAGACGATCGCCGTGCGGGCGCGCGGGTCGGCGTCCTTGGGGATCTTGTAACCCTTCGGGACGGTGCCTTCCGGGATCTTCCCGAAGGGCGAGCCGTCCTGCGTGGTGCAGCCGGACAGTGACAGGGCGTCGTCGGTCTCCTGGCCGGCATCGTCGCTGGCGCCGGGGAAGGTGGCGGCGATGGCCTTCTGCAGCGCGGTCGCCAGCGGCTCCCACTGGGCGTAGGCGTCCGGGTAGCCGGACTTCTGCACGGCTTGGGCGGCTTGGGTCACGGTCATCTGCTGCCAGCCGCTCACCTGCAGGAGCGCCTGGTAGAACCTCTCGGACGCGTGGACGGGATCGCGGATCTGCTCGGCCGTGCCCCAGCCCTGGCTGGGCCGTTGCTGGAACAGGCCCAGGGAGTCGCGGTCTCCGTAGGCAAGGTTGCGCAGCCGGGATTCCTGCATGGCGGTGGCGAGAGCGATGATCTGCCCGCGCTTGGGCACGTGGAGACTGATCCCGGTGGCGACGATGGTCTGTGCGTTCGGGATCTGCTCACCGGGCAGGTCCAGGCCCTCGATGGCGACGTCGGAGGCGTCCGCGCCGTCGAGGATCTTGGTGACCTGTTCGGTGACCTTGTCGGTGTCCAGGTCGGGCAGGCACTGGAAGAACGCGCTGCTCTGTGCGGCGGCTTCGCTGGACGTGGCCATCATCATGGCCGCGCCGCCGAGGAGGACGGGGGAGAGGACGACGACGCCGATGCCGGCGGCGAGCGCCTTCAACCTGCCCGGCCCCCTCGCACAACGGAGGGCGCAGGCAGGGGCGGGTGACGAGACGTCACGAAGGTCTCCTTCAAAGAGGGTGTCCGGCGTGCCGCGTACGCGTGGAGGCGGGTGGAAGGGCGCGGCGGCCGGGGTGGGCGATCGAGAGGCGCCGGCCTGCGGGCGAGTTGCCGCTCGGTCCGCGGGCCGGGGTAGCTAGGTGTGCCGGGGCAGGGGGTACCTCCGCGAGGTGTGGTGGGAAGGTGCCAGCGGCGGTGTGCGCCGGGCGGTTCGAAAACAGTAGGCCCGGATCGGCGGTTGACCAAAAAGTCGTCGCGAGGGGTCGGAATCCGTCCCCCTGGCAGGGCACTTCTTGGTGAGCGGCCAATTCGCCTCTACAGTTTTGGGACTCCCCTCGCCCTCCGGTTCGCGGTTTCCCGGGCTTCTGCATGCCCGATTTCCAGCCTGCCTGGATTCTCTTGCGCGAGGGGTGTCCCCTCGAATCCCTCCCGCCCGAATCGGGGTACCTCTTTGCCTTTTTCCCTTCATCAGGGCGACGCCCTGCGCGTGCTGTCCACGCTGCCGGACGACTGCGTCGACTCCGTGATCACCGATCCGCCGTACAACTCCGGCGGCAGGACCGCCAAGGAGCGAACGTCCCGCTCGGCCAAGCAGAAGTACACCTCCGCCGACGCCAAGCACACCCTGCCGGACTTCACCGGCGAGAACATGGACCAGCGCAGCTACGGCTTCTGGCTGACCCAGATCATGACCGAAGCCCACCGACTGACGAAGACCGGCGGGACCGCCCTGCTGTTCACCGACTGGCGGCAGCTTCCCATCACCACGGACGCGATCCAGGCCGCCGGATGGCTGTGGCGCGGGGTGCTGGTCTGGCACAAGCCGCAGGCCAGACCGCAAAAGGGCAGGTTCACGCAGAACTGCGAGTTCATCGTCTGGGCGTCCAACGGACCGATCGACGCCGCCCGCAACCCGGTTTATCTGCCGGGTCTCTACAGCGCCTCGCAACCGTCGGGCAAGGCTCGTCAGCACATCACGCAGAAGCCGGTCGAGGTGATGCGCGAGCTGGTCAAAATCGCCCCGCCGGGTGGCACGGTGCTCGACTTCTGCGCCGGGTCCGGCTCCACCGGCGTCGCCGCGCTGCTGGAAGGACGCGACTTCATCGGCGTGGAGAAGACCAAGCACTATGCCGCCATTGCGGCGGACCGACTCACGGAGACGGTCCGCCAGACCCTCACCCAGGATGACGTCGTTCTGACGGCCTGAGTCTGCACCAGTCGTTCCACAACACGGATTCGGGGTCCTTCTAGCGGCCGTCAGTACGCCGCGGCGCCCCCTCACCTGTTCTCCCGCGATTCAAGGAGGCCCGCCTTTCCATGTCCGAGTCCGTTGACTCCCACAACGGTGGGGGACTGGAGCCGATAAGGGTTCCGGACCCGCACCTCGAAGGGATCGAGGCAAGCGTCCGGAAGCTGATGGAACAATCCGCCCAGCAGGCCCAGCAACTTGACCATCTCGCCTCGGCTCCGGCATCAGCCTTCGCCGCATTCGGCCTGCCGGGGCTCGGCGGACCTGCCTCCGCCGCGCCGCCCGAGCCGCGCCCGATTCTGGAGCTGGAGGGCGAGGAGTACGAGGACGAACTCGACGCCTTGTCGGACTGGGTCGACGACTTCCTCCTGCCGGTCTACGGGGCCGAGGTCACCACGGCCGCCCCGTGGTGCTTGCAGTGGCAGGAGCACAGCGACGTCGTGGCCTGGCTGCACGCGCTGTGGCTGGCCTACCAGCAGCACAAGGACCCCGAGGCCGGGCTGAGCGGTCTGCTCGTGTGGCACCGCGACTTCCTCACCCACACTATGGTTGCCGTCAGAGGACCGGGCGGTCCGCTGTCGGCGTGCATGACTTCACCGGACCGGCCCGCGCACCGCCTCCTGCCCGGCCCGCCGCCCTCGGCCCGTACAGAGAAGGCGAACGCCTCGGAGGCCGACGTGCCCGGCGAGTCGACGTCGTGAGCGCCGGGCAGCAGCCGGCCTTCGGGCTCAGCTTCGACCCGCGCGCCCTGACCGACCTGATTCAGGCCCCCGGCGACATCCGCGACCTCACCCTCGCCTACCTGCAAGAAGTCGTGAACGCCGAGCGCTTCGGGACGAGACTCACCGGCGACCTGGAGGGCTACCGGAAGCTGTTCGTGGATTCCCGCAAGGAGTGGCGCGTCGTCTACGGCATCCGTCCGGCGCCCGAGACGTCCGCACACCGACGGGAGGTCCACGTCGTCGCGGTACGGCCCCGTGCCGGCAACGACGTATACGACACCGTCGGTAAACGCCTGGGCATGAACCGCAGGCCCCTCAGCGCCCGGACCCACGCAGCCCGCTCCCGTTCCCCGCAGCTCACCACCCGCGGGCCCATTTCGAAGCCAGGGCCGCTGCCCTCTGCGATGCCCGGCCTTCCCCGCCCCGCCCAGGCGCTCACGTACCGTCAGGCAGCCCGCTGACCTGAAGCCCAGGCAGCTACCGCTGACCCCAGCCCCAGCTCCACCCATCGAAAGGTCCTATGCCTCCACCTGAACTCGCCCTTCGTCTGGATGGCTTCGAAGCCGCCGACGAGCAGACCCAGGAAGCGTTCTGGCGCGCGATCCAGATCGAGCAGAGCGAACTCACCCTGTTGGCCGAGCATCACGCCCCTGATGGCGCGAGCTACCACGTCCTCCATAACGGTGCCGTCACCTGGGGCACCCCCGGGGAGCCGCAGCTCGTCGCCCTGCACCTGCAGCGCGACCTTGAGGCGAAGACGTTCCGCTTTGCTCACGCGACACTGCCTCTGCCGGCGATGGCACAGTCCTGGCTCATCCACCGCGGCTGCCCGCCCAAGGAGATCAGCCTGGCACCCGGTATGGGAACAGCCCCGGCGGACGAGACGACCCGTGCGCTGGAACACCGGCTCATGAGCGACGGCGACCACTTCGCTCTCCTGCATAGCTACACCGACGACAACCCCGACAACGCCGTTACTGTCGTGGTCCTGCGCTCCCTCGACGTGGGCAGCCCTTCCCCGTTTCGCGTGCTCCACGAGGCCGTGGACACCGGCGCGTGGACCCACACCCTGCGCGAGGGCGGCTTTGCCACCTACGCCGAAGCCCTGCAGTGGTGCGAGGACGCCCTCAGTGGGGAAGCGCCTCCTTTGCCGCCGGTCCAGCCCGCTGCCCGGTCCACCCAGAGGCCGGCCAATTCCCTTCCGGCTCCCGCACAACGCCCTGCGGGCCGCAGCCGCTGAGCACCAATTCCACGAAGCAGCCGGAAACATAGACGACGATCGCCGGTTAGCCAAACCGGCGAATCCGTGGACTCTAGTAGCGGCCGACGGGGCGAACGCCCGGTCCGCTTCTCTCTGCATTCCCCTTTTCCTGTATGGAGGTTACTTCCGCATGCGCTCATCCCGAATAGCGCTGTCCGCCGCCGTGCTCGGCGCGCTAGCCCTGCCGATCGTGTCCGCGACGGCGGCCACGGCAGCTCCGGCATCCGCGCCGAGCACGCTGTCGGCCACCCGGGCGTGCGACCGGCCCGGCCCCTGGGTCATCGGCATGCAGGCCGTCGTCATCCGCTCCAAGGCATCGGCCAAGTCCACCCGGCTCGGCATTCTCTACCGCGGCCACCGCTTCACCGTCCACAAGACCAGCGGGAACTGGCACTACATCACGGACACGACTACCGGAGTGAAGGGCTGGGTTTCCGGCACTTACGTCTATCGCGATGTCCGCATGTGCCTGGACTGACCCAGCGTTCGAACTCCGCCTGCCTGTATCCCGTGTGCCTCCCAGGAAGGAAAGCCCTGTGTCCGACGATGCAGACGATGTCGTGGGCGTGCTCACCGAGCAGATCGAGCAACGCTTCGGCATGAGCATCGGCGCGCTGAAGATCGCCGCCGCAGCCGCCCCGGACGCTAATCTCCAGGCCGCCGACGTCGTGCGCTGGCACGGTCTGCTCACCGAGTCCCAGACCGCTTTGGAGCGCGCGGAGGACGACCTGCTGCGGGCCTTGGAAACGCAGCCCAGCGAGGTCGACGACCCCACGATGGACCTCGCCCACCGCGTCAACGCGGCCGTCTCCGCCCGCGACGGGCGGGCCATGGTCGTGCGGTGGCTGCTCGACCCCGACGCACCAGGCAAACGGGGTCCCGACGCCGACCGGCTGGCCCGCCTCAACCGCGGCCAACGACAGAGCCCGGCCGTGCCTACCAGTGCACCGGCCCGGCCTGCGACGGCGCCGACCACCGGCCGGGGAGTCCTGCGATGAGCGTCCGCGACAAGCCCTGCACCCAGGACGCCCGGCTTCACGAGGTCTTCGGCGTCCCGGTCACCGACCTGTACGAGCAGGCCGCCGGCCCGGACGCCTCCGCGGCCATCACCCGGGCCCTGGAACTGCGCAGCTTCCTCGCCCTGGCCGAGGAGCAGGTCACCCGGATCCGCGACCGCGTGCACGAGGCGATGGCGCCCGAGCGCGACATGGACGAACTGTCCGCGGACGACCTGCGGATGGACACGCAGTGGCTGGAGGCAGCGCTGGCAGCCCGCGACGGCTACCGCGCCGCGTTGGACGACCTGCTGCGCACCATGCCCCCGCTCCACCAGCAGGCCCGCCCCGCCCGATTCGCCCAGCAGACGGTCACCACCACCCTGCCCCCGGCCTCCGCCGCCCCGGCACCCGCGCGTGCCGGGGCGGCCCGCAGCCGAAGACGATGAGCGCCGATTGACCCATCCCACCGCCGCTGAGATCGCCGTGCGGATCGAGGACCTGTACGGCGCCGAACTGCCCAGCCTCGAAGCACACGCCCAGGACCAAACCCCAGGCATGCTGGCCGCGCTCCTCGGCAGCCACCACACCCTGGCTCTCGCCGAGCAGAGCATCACCGTGCACCGAGAGCGGCTGCAGCACCTGACCCACCCCGAGCGGCAGATCGGCGCCCACGAGGTCTCCCACATTCTCGACTGCGCCCGCCGCCTCGCCGAGGCCGTCGCCGTCCGAGACACACAAGCCGCAACCGCCGACGCGGTCCTGCGCAGCCTCGGCCGCACTCCGACACCGGAGCCACCCACCACCTCGGCGGCAGCACCCGTTCCCGCTCCGCCCGTACCGGCCGCAAGCCCCGCCCCGAGCCGCTGACCCGACAGCACCCGGCCTTCCGCACCCAGGAGTTCACCCCCTTGGCCACCACCGGTCTGCCACCCGCCGACGACGCCGATGTCGCCCGGGTCACCGAAGCCCTCCAGATGATCACACCGCGCTGGAACGTGCGGATCCTGCTGGCCCTGAACCAGCCGCCGCAGCGCTACACGGAGATCGCGATCAAGCTGCCGTACCTTCAGAGCGGCCAGCTGCACCCCAAGATCCGCTCGCTGTGCGACGCCGGCCTGGCCGAGCGCACCGAACACTCCGCGCGCCACGTCACCTACGGCCTCACCACCCGCGGCCGACAGCTCCTGCCGGTGCTCCCCGTGATGGCCGCCTGGGCCGAGGAGCACCTGGAAAAGCCGGAGCAGCCGCTTTCCGCGATCGAGCAGGTCGAGGACAGCCTCACCCTCCTCACCCGCCGCCAGGCCCCCGCGATCCTGTGGGTGCTCAAGTCCCGGCAGGAGGCGAGCGCTCGGGCCCTGGCCCGCATCGTGATCCCCGACGGCTACTGGACCAACATCTATCCGCCGCTGCGCCAGCTCATGGACGACGGCCTGGTGGCGACCTCGGGCAAGGGCCAGCCCTACCGCCTCTCACCGGCCGGCGACGCACTAGGTCCCGTTTTCGGAGCTCTGTCCATGTGGTCCGCCGGACGATCACTCGACCACGCCGACCGGCACCCGCTATGGGGCCGAGCGAAGCCCAGCGTCCTTGCCGCCCCCCGGGCCTGGGCCAGCCACCAGTCCCGGCTTCCGGTCCCTTCCGTTCCGCTGGCGCCCGCGGTGCAGACCCAGCCTGCACGCCGCCCGATCTGGCAGAGCGCCGACCTGTTCTCCCACGCGACGCCGAACCGCCCGATGCCCGCCCTGCCGGCCGGAGGAGTCCGCCGATGATTCCCGTCCTCGCCTTTGAGCAGCTCCAGCACGCCTGCACGACCCTGGCCTTTGCCGGCCTGATTCGCCTGGTCAGCGAGATCGACGACCACGGAGTCATCCCGCCCCGCGCGCTCGCACGCACCCTCCCCGATCTCACCCCGCACCAGATCCGGCAGGCCACCGAGCAGGCAGACGCACTCGGGCTCCTCGACCGCTCACACCGCGGCCTCGGCCTCAGCGCCGCCGGACAGGACCTCGCCGACCTCTACGACGCGATCGCTCGATGGGCCCGACGGCACAACTACCCGGCACGTATCTGCAACTTCGCCGGGCGAATCCGCCACACCCTCGCCCTGCTGTGCGAATCGACCGTGACAGACCCCCGCCTCCAGGACGGTGACGCTGCCACCGGGCTCGGCCATGTTCACCGGCTGCTGGCCGAATGGGTCCACACGCACCAGCCCCAGCCGACCCCCGACGCCTACGGCGCTGCCGCGTGACGCCGGGAGCGACGGCGCCTCCCGCCGAGGGCCTCCTGCGCAGGATCTACCTGCCGCGTGGAGCAGATGCCGCCGCCTTCTCCATGACCACCTACGGCGTCCCGCTGCTGGTCCTGGCCACCACTGGGTCCGCGACCCTGACCGGACTGGCCTTCGCACTGGAGTGGCTTCCCCGCATCGCAGCCTTCACCGTGGCCGGCACCCTCGTCGACCGATTCGGCACGGCCCGTATCTTCCGTGCCGCGTGCCTGGCGCGGGCCCTGATCGTGCTCGCCGCAGCCGGTGCTCTGACGAACTTCGAAGTCCGGACACTGGCCGCGACGGTCACGGTGATGCTACTCGCCGCGTCCACCGGCGTCCTCACCGAGTTCAGTTACGTGGCGGCCGAGACCGCCGGCGGCGAGGCGAGCCGGAAGACCGGCGCCCGGGCACACCGTGTGCAGTCCACCCTGATCGCGATCGACCAGACCGCCACCCTCGCCGGGCCCGCCGTCTCCGGCCTGCTGCTGGAGCACGGCGGACCGGCCGTAATGCTCGGCACCCTGGCGAGCTTCTCCGTTCTCGCCGCCGCTCTCCGTCCCCGTGAACGCCCGGAGCCGACCAGCGCGGCCGCGGCGAAGCGGGGTCTTTGGACGGGGTGGGCGACGCTGCGCTCGCTGCCTGTCCTCGCCTGGCTGGTGGGCGGCCTGGTCATCTCCAACGGAGCCATCGCCCTCCTGCAGGCCGCCGTCCCGGTGGTCGTCGTCACCGAGCTGAACCACTCCAGCGCGGACGCCGGACTCATCTGGTCCGCCGCAGCCGTCGCCTCCCTGCTCGCCATCAGCGCGTCCCGCTTGGCGATTGACCGATGGGGCCTGTGGCCGGTGGGCGTCGCGGCCGCCGCCGTCGCGGCCGGAGCGACGCTCGCCGTTGCCCATGCCGACACCTACCGCGGTTACCTCGTACTGATCGCCATCCTGATGGCCGGCGAAGGGGGCCTCACCGTCGTCCTGCGCACTGTGCGATCCCACCTGATCCCGCCCGACGTCTTCGGCAGCACCCTTGCCGTGACGATCTTGCTGCTCCTGCTGCCGTACCCCGCCGCCGGCCTGCTCGTCGCCGCCGTGCCTCCCGCCCAGCTCGGGCACGCCATCACCGCTGCCGCCGTCCTGCAGGCCGTCGGCCTCGCGGTCGCCTTCGTTCGCCTGCGCAGCCTGCCCGCCGCGCCTGCCTGACCGTCTCGGCACGAGAGGAGCCCTCGACGCTCATGTCCACCATCACGCAGGACAGGCTGCCCGGCCTCGACCTCCCGTCCAGGGGCGGGAAGACGATCACCGAGCAGTTCCACGCCTTTGACGCCAGCCATCCCTGGGTGTACCGGGCCCTGGAACAGCTCGTCATCCAGCGTCTCACCGCCGGCGCAAAACAGGTCGGGATGAAAGCGCTGTTCGAAGCCCTGCGCTGGCGCCACCCGCACGGCGTGAAGGGCCTCAACAACAACTACACGGCCTTGTACGCGAGACGGCTGCTCGCCGCACACCCGGAGTGAGCTCCGGTGATCGAAATCCGCCGCCGGCGCAGCCCGTGACTCCTATCCCGCAGACCCCTTCTGCCACGCACTTCCCCAAGGAGCATCTTCTTGTCCGACCGACCTGTCGTCCTGGTCGTAGCCGCGCCCGACGAGGCGTACCGCGGCTACTGCCTTCAGTCCGTGGCCGCCGCCTACGACGTCGTCCTGATCACCACCGAAGAGCCCTCGTGGGAGGTGCCCTTCATCCGGGACTGCGTGGTCGTGCCCGATCCCGCGGACCAGGCAGCACTTTCCGCTGCCGGCCGGATCCTGGCCGACCGCTACGACCTGGCCGGGGCGTTCACCTGGACCGAGTGGTACGTCCTCCCGGTCGCCCGCCTCGCACGCCAGCTCGGCCTGCCCACCACCGCGCCCGAAGTGATGCAGGCATGCCGCAACAAGGCCACCGCCCGGACCCTGTTCGCCCGCCACGGCGTGCCCTCGGCCGCGTCGGTGAGCGTCCGCAACTGCCAGGAAGCGGAAGCCGCTGCCGAACGGATCGGGTATCCGGTCGTCCTGAAGCCCGCCGCGCATGCCGGCGCCATCGGCGTGATCCGAGTCGACACCCCCGCCCAGCTCACTGCCGCGTATCACGCAGCCGACCGGACGGACGGGCTGGGTGCAGAGGACACCAGCGTGCTGGTCGAGGAATACCTCGACGGGCCGGAGATCTCCGTCGAGTGCGTCACCCACCGGGGCGCCACCACGGTGGTCGCGGTCAACCGCAAGACCATCAGCGCACCCCCGCACTTCGAGCAGCTCGCGCACTGCGTCGACGCCACCGACCCGCTTCTCGAGGTCGTCGCCCCGGCCGCGCGAGCAGCGATCAGCGCGCTCGGGATCACCGACGGCGTCAGCCACGTCGAGATGCGCCTGGTCAACGGCCGACCGCGTCTCGTCGAGGTCAACGGCCGCCTCGCCGGAGACATGATCTGCCATCTGGTCCGCCTCGCCACCGGCATCGACCTGCCGCGCGCCGCAGCCGACATCGCCTGCGACCGCGCACCCGACCTCACCCCCACCCGGTCCTCGGCCGCCGCCATCCGACTGATCTACCCCGAGACCTCCGGCACCCTCACCAGGCTTCACTTCAAGGGCCCTCGGCCGCCGTGGCTGGAAAGAATGCACTTCCAGCACCGCGTCGGTGACCAGCTGGTCCTGCCGCGGGACGGCGGCAACCTGTTCACCGCCCGGATCGGGTTCCTGATCACCACCGGATCCACAGCCGACCTGGCGCGTGCACGTGCCGAACAGGCTGCCGGTTCGCTCACCGTCGAGGTGAGCCAAGCCGCCGACGCCAACACCGCAGCATGAGCGAGATACGTGCGTCTGACCGGCGCAGCCGTTGCCTGCTGACCGGCTACTTCCTCGGCCTCGGGATGGTCATGGCAGTCTGGGGCGCCCGAATGCCGGCCGTCCAGCAGGCCGCCCACCTGAGCACCGCGCACCTGGCCCTGGTGCTGCTGGCCGCCGCGCTCGGCATGGTCGCAGGACTGCAGATCGGAGGCTGTCTCGCCCGGCCTGCGCGACTTCCGGCCCTGCTCACCATCGGAGCCATCAGCCTGGCCGGATGCCTCGCGCTCCTGGGCCAGTGCGACAGCCTGCCGTCGCTGCTCACGGCGGCCCTCGTCTTCGGCGTCGCCCACGGCGTGCTGGATGTCGCCGCCAACTCCGCGGCCGTGCGCTGCCAGAACGCCTACGGCCGACCCATCATGTCGGGTCTCCATGCTGCCTACTCCATCGGCGCCCTCGGCGGCGCTGCCCTGGCCGCCGTCACCGCCCACACCGCGCACAGCACCCTCTTCCTCGCAGTGGGCCTGTTCCTCATCGCAGCCACGCTCGCCGCCGTACCGGCAACCCGCCTCCTGAGCGGCATTGATCACCCGTCGGCACCCGCCAACCCCGGGCAAGGCGATGCCCGGTCGGCACTCTCGTCCGGGAAGCTGTGGCTGCTGGGCGTGCTGGCTGCCTCGAGCCTGCTGGGAGAGGGAGCTGCCGCCGACTGGGCCGCAGTCCACCTGCACAGCCTGGGTGCCTCGACGGCCGCGAGCGCAGCCGCCTTCGCCCTCTACAGCGCGGCCATGGCCACCGGACGGCTGACCGGCGACCGGCTCACCGCAGCCTTCGGCGCCCCCACCGTCGTACGGACCGGCGCAGTCGCCGCCGCGACCGGTCTGATCACCGGTGTCGCCAGCTCCAGCACCCCACTGGCCCTGGCCGGCTGGGCGGTCTTCGGACTCGGCCTGTCCATCACCGTCCCCTCCCTCATCACCGCTGCCGGAATCGGCGGCCCCAAGGCCGTGGCCACCGTCGCCGTCACCGGCTACCTCGGCCTTCTGGCCGGCCCCGCCCTCATCGGCGCCCTCGCCAGCGTGACGTCCCTGTCCACCGCACTGCTGCTGCCCGCCCTGCTTGCAGCCGCCGTCGCCGCCCTCTCCCACCGAGCCCTGGAGAAACCCACCCCTTGACCATCACCCCTGAGACCCCCGACCTCGATGCTGTGATCCTCGACTACAACGGCGTCATCGGCCTGCAACCCGAAGCCGAGCAGTGGCAGCACCTGGCCCGCCTCGCCGCCTGGCCCGACAACGACATCGCCACCTTCCAGAGCGCCTTCTGGAGCGCACGCGAGGCATACGACGCCGGCCAACTGAGCGACCTGGCGTTCTGGGCCCGGGTCCTGGGCCAGCACCCCGGCCCGCGCATGCTGCGCGAACTGCGCGCTGCCGACACCGCGATGTGGACCACGACGGACGACGACGTCCTCGCTGTCCTGAGGCACGCTCACCGCAGCGGGCTGCCGATGGTCTTGCTGTCCAACGCGCCCCACCCGCTCAGCGACGTCCTCGACACCACCGACTGGTGCCGGGAGCTGATGACCCGAGCCCTGTACTCGGCCCGGCTGGAGGCGTGCAAGCCGGACCCGGTTGCCTACCAGCACGCTCTGGAAGCCACCGGCGCCAGCGACCCCCGCCGCGTGCTGTTCATCGACGACCGAGCCGACAACTGCCGCGCCGCCCAAGACCTCGGACTGCGCACGTTGCACTACACCGGCCGACCCGCCGACCTCGCAGCAGCCCTTGTGCACCGCACTGGCTGACCCTCCGCCCCAACCCTTCAGGAGCCGCGTGCCGCCCGACGACGACTTCCGCACCATCGACGGGGACGTCTACGTCTCCCCGCGCTACCTCGCCCGCGCCACCGCGATCGGCGACCCCGGCCTCGACCCGCTCCGCGACCTCGGCTGGGAACTCCACAACGACGACCTCGGCAACGCCTACCTGAACGCGCCGGACCGCAAGGTCCGCCTCGGCTACCTCCCCGAGGGCGACGACGACGGCCTCTGGCGCATCAACGCCTACAAGGACGCATTCGGCCCACCGGTCTGGGGCGTCTGCTTCAACGACTCCTGTCCCACCGAGTTCGTGACCGCCTTCACCACCGCGCTCGCCGAGGCGTACGAACAAGGGCCGGACAGCTACCTCGCCAGGCCGGTCTCCGGGAACAAGGACCGTGACCCCTTCCTGGCGGTCGCTCCGCTCATCAACCGCGGCTGGCAGATCGACCGTCCCCGCTGGGGCGCCTTCACGGTCCAGTCACCCGACGGGCTCGCCGGACTGGAATACACCACCGGACACCTCGACCCGGAAACCGAGCTGACCACCCGCGACGCCCGCTGGCAGCTGTGGGCCGGCACCTCCAACAGCCGCCCCCTCTGGTACGCCACCGCCAGCACCGACACCCCCGTCGCCCTGCTCAAAGCCATCACCAAGTGCATCTCCGACCCCGCACCGCTGCCCCGATGGCGAGAGGACACCTACAGCTACGTCGAAGGCATGACCCGCCTCACACCGATCCTTCCACCGCGCCCACCGGCCCCGACGCCGCTCGACGTCCACCGCGCCGCCGCCCGCCGCCCGGCCGCGCTCCCCACCGCCAGCATCCCGCGCTGGAGCACCACCAGCCGACCGGCACTGCCCAGCCCCCGCCGTTGACCACCCACCGCACGACCGTCCGCCCGGAGGCATCCGCTTGGCCCTGCATGCCCGCGAGTTCTTCATGGAGCACCTGAAGCTCCCATTCGTCGATGCTGCTGTCGTCGGCAACGCCTACTTCGCGACCCCCGTCCCCGGCGGCTCGCTCCGGCTCCGGATCGACTTCGCCCGGACCATCCGTGCCGGCGAGTACGACGGCCTGCGCCTGGCCACCATCCACCAGGACAGAGGCGAACTCGACGCTGTGTCACTGCGGTTCGAGGACCACAAGACCTTCGATCACCGCGACGCGGCCCGGGGCTGCAGCCCGCTGGAGTCGGGGTACGGCACCATCTACGAGTTCCGCGACCGTGTCCCGACTGGGTGCCATGGCAAGGCGCCCACACCAACGGACTGCGCGACGCCATCGAGCAGTACGCGTCCGTATGGTTCCCCGGCGCCTGGAAGGCGTCCGCACCGCCCCGTGCCCCGGGCCGCACTGCCCGGAAGGCCCCGGCCCCGCCTGCCACCCGCAACGGGAGCCGCTCCCGCTGATCCTCCGCGGCCCTCACACTGCACCCTCCTCATTCTCTTCTTCCTTCAGGAGTTCCTTCTTGCACATCCGCCCTGCCCGCTGCCGTCGCCGTTGCCGCCACAGCGACCGGCACCCTCGCCTGGGCCCCAGCCGCGACGGCCCAGGCGTCCGAGCCGACGACCTTCGCCTCCGCCGCTCCCACCGAGACCCCTGAACCCGAAGAGGGCAGTCAGCCTTTTCCAACCTGCCTCTGGAGTACGGCAGCTGGGCTGACAACGTGGTGAAGCCCCAGGGCTGTTGCAAAGTCTCGTGATCTTGGATCGTTGCTGATCAGGTGAGGGCGAGGAGGTCCAGCGGGCGGCGGAAGGGCTCGTAGGACATTTCGCGGAGGCCGGCCGCGATGTTCGCGTGCCCCGCTGCGCGGAGCCGGTTGATCGCGAAGCTGCGCAGGGTGGCCATGTTCTCCGGTCCGTGGCCGGTGCGGATCTTGGATGCGTCCTCGGCGAAGGTGGTGTCACGGACGAAGTGGAGCCGGTTCTCGATGGTTCACTGCGCACGCACGATCATCGCGAGGCGTTCAGGGGACGCCTCGCGGCTGGTGAGGTCGGTCAGCACATAGACCGTCTCGCGGGTGCGTTTGCCGGTCTTCACGCAGGTCCGGTGGCGGACGATCTTCGCGACCTGCGCGGCGTGCGGGAAGTCGATGCCGAGGCCGGTGATGGTCAAGGCCTGCACTACCCGGGTCTCCAGTCGCCCGTGACCGTGGGAACGGTCGTAGAACTTCGCCGTCGCTTTGTGCCAGGGCAGGGTGTTGAACTGCGCATACAGGGTCGGTTGGTTCTTCTTGACGGTGAAGGCGTAGTGAGCCTGCTTCTGCTCGACGAGGAAGTGGGCATGGGCGCGCTGGGTGTGCAGAGCATCGGCGGTTACCGTCACGCCGGTCAGGTCGTAGGGCTCCAGCAGGGCGGCGAAGCAGGTGATTTCGTTGGTCTTGTCCGGTACCCGCAGCTGGGTGACGGTCTGGCCGTCGCCGGTCATGGCGGCCAGCAGATGAGCGGCCGCAGTGGTGTCGTGGCGCGAGCCGCGGGCACTCTTGCCGTCCACGGCCAGCGTGTCAGCCCCGGCCGGGTCGGCGCCGAGCAGGTCGGCCAGCCCGCCGGGGCAGGTGTGCTGGACGACCCGGCGGATCGTCGCGCCGCTGGGCGCGATCCGCACGGCGAACGCCGTGGTGGTGCGGGCCCCGAGCCGGGCGAGGGTGTCCTGCGGCGCCTGACCGGCCCACTGCCCGATGGCCGCGAAGGACTTCGCTCCGGCGAGCACTGCCGAGCAGGCCACCAGCATGACGGCCACGAACGGGTGACGCCTGCCGCGCCGGCACCGCGGATCGGCCAGCGTCCGCAGCCGATCGGCCAGCGGGCCGATCACACGATGCTGACGGGTGGGCGACTTGACCAGACAGACAGTGGCAGACTGGCGGCACATCGAAGCTCCGTTGGGCGAAGGCGACTTGGGAAGGTCACCTGCACAACGGAGCTTCGTTGCGTACGTCGTGCCCCCACCGAACATCGTCACACCGTCGTGACCTGCACACCTACAAGATCACCCGGACTTTGAAATCACCCTGGGTGAAGCCCCTGGTAGATGGGTTTTCGACCAAGAGAACCGTCTCCACCAGAGGCTTCACGTGCTTGTCTACCCGTCGGGCGTCGACGTGTCCAGCTCTGCCCTCCGCTTCCTCACGCAGCAGTTGCGGCGGCACCGCCGTGCGATCGGCTCCCGTTGGCGGCGTCTCAGCGCCGGCCGCCAGGCTTTGCTCACACTCGCCCATCTGCGGGTGGGGCACACGTATGCCCAGCTCGCGGCCGGGTTCGGCGTGGGCACCACGACGGCCTACCGCTATGTCACCGAGGCTGTCGAGCTCCTGGCCGCTCTCGCCCCCAGCCTGGCCGACGCGGTGCGGACCGCGTCGGTGAAGGTGTTCGTGCTCCTGGACGGCACGCTCCTGCCGATCGACCGCATTGCCGCAGACCGGCCGTTCTACTCCGGCAAACACAAGAAGCACGGGGTGAACGTGCAGGTCATCGCAGATCCCTTCGGCCGACTGCTGTGGGCCTCACCGGCCCTGCCCGGCGCCGTCCACGACGTCCGCGCGGCCCGCGAACACGGCATCGTCGACGCCCTCGCCGAGGCCGGCATTCAGTGCTGGGCAGACAAGGGCTACCGGGGCGCCGGCGACACGGTCAGCATCCCGTACTGGGGCCGGTGGGAGACCCTCTCCGCAGGCCAGCAGGCGGTGAACCGGTCCCACGCGAAGATCCGGGCCCTCGCCGAGCAGGCCGTCGCCACCCTCAAGTCCTGGCGGCTCCTCCGCAAACTGCGGTGCTCGACCACCCGGATCACCAGCCTCGTCCAGGCCGTCCTCACCCTTCATCTGACCAGCTCAGAGTGAGGATGGAAAGGGCTCATTGACGCCACCACTCTTGTGCAGGTTGAGGAGTATGGCATCGACCGGCTTCTTGGCGAACTGACCACGGAGTTGCAGGAAGGCCGCTGGCGTCCGCTGCCCGCGAGCCGGGGGTCCATTCCGAAACCTCTGGCACTGCCGCGGAGCGGCNCCGTTGATTACGCACCGTGTCGACTCAGGCAGTCGCTCGTGGCCTGTCCGGTCGCTCAGAGACCTCCGGCGGGGAAACCAACCGGGGCAAAGTTTTACCTGACCTTGGTCATCCTTGGTAAACGTGTTGATCATCACATCCGCTTCCTGGTCTTGTCCAACTGATGTCCCTTTTCTGGTCGTTGACCTCTCGTTTGCCTGCGGGTCTTAGTTGCGGGAGATAACTGTGAGAGCGTTGTGGGTGGGGTGTAGTGAGGGTGTGGACCCGGTTGCGGGGCGGGGGCAGGGCCGTCGGGGCGCTACTGAGCGTGACGTTGGCCGTGGGGGCGGTTCCGGCCCTGGGGGGTGAGGCCGCGGCCGCCGTGCCGGCCGCGCCGCGGAGTGCGGAAGCCCCCGCGGCCGCCGGCGGGGTGTCGGAGGCGGAGGCGCTGGCCGAGGCCCGGCGTAGGGGGAAGCCGGTGGAGGTCTCCGCCCGGCGCGGGGAGAGCCGCGAGGTGTTCGCCACGCCGGAGGGGCATCTGGAGGCGCGGGAGTACCTGCGGCCGGTCTGGGCCCGTGGCCAGGGCGGCTGGAAGCGGGTGGACACCGGCCTGGTGGCGACCGGTGCGGGCACGGTGGCGCCCAGGGCCGCGACGGTGGACGTGGAGTTCTCCGGGGGCGGCACGGCGGTGCCGCTGGTGCGGATGCGGCGGGCCGGGCGGGAGCTGAGCCTGGCGTGGCCGACCCCGCTGCCCGAGCCCCGGCTGGAGGGGGCGGTGGCGACGTATCCGTCGGTGCTGCCGGATGTGGACCTGCGGATGACCGCGCAGGAGGACGGCTTCACCCAGTTGCTGGTGGTGAAGACGGCGAAGGCCGCGGCGAGTGGGGAGCTGGCCGAGCTGCGGCTGAAGCTGTCGGCGTCGGGCCTGGAGGTGCGCGAGACCGGTGAGGGCGGGCTGGAGGCCGTCGACAAGGGTGCCGCGGGTGCGGTGTTCGAGGCGCCGAAGCCGCTGATGTGGGACTCCAGCACCGGCGGGCAGGCAGCCGCCCCGGCAGGGGCACGTGCGGCCGCGTCCGGTGCGCAGGCCGCGCCGGACACGAAGCAGGCCGATGAGAAAAGAGAGCCGGGTGCGGGGGAGTCGGGCAAGCTCGCGCCGGTGGGTGTGGAGGTGACGGCCGGGCAGGACGAGCTGGTGCTGACCCCGGACACCGACGTACTCAAGGGCGCCGGGACCGTCTACCCCGTCTACATCGATCCGCAGTGGTACACGCCGAAGGCGGCGGCGTGGACGATGGCGTCGAAGTACTGGGCGTCGTCCCCGCAGTGGAAGTTCAACGATGCCTCGGACGCCGGCATGGGCTACTGCGGCTGGGACTACTGCCAGCCGCACGACACCAAGCGGCTGTTCTACCGGATCCCGACCTCGACGTTCGCGGGGAAGTCGATCCTGTCGGCGGAGTTCGTGGTCCGCAACACCTGGTCGGCGTCCTGCGACGCGCGGAGCGTGGAGCTGTGGCAGACCAAGGACATCTCCGCCTCGACGACGTGGAACAGCCAGAATGCCGCGGGCTTCTGGATCAAGCAGCTGGCGTCGAAGCCGTTCGCCTACGGCTACAGCGGCTGCGCGGCCAAGGACGCGGAGTTCGACGTGAAGGCGGCGGTGCAGGCGGCTGCCGACAGCAAGAGCGCGACGATGACGTTCGGGCTGCAGGCGGCCAGTGAGACGGACCGGGTCGGCTGGAAGCGGTTCTCGGACAAGGCGTATCTGCGGGTGCAGTACAACCGTCCGCCGCCCCAGATCAAGATGTCGCAGCTGACGATGGAGTACGGCGGCACCTGCAAGAAGCCGGCCGACGCGGCACGGGTGCGCACCCTGGGCAAGATCTCCGCCAACAACATCACCGACCCGGACGGCGACAACGTCGCGGTGCAGTTCCAGGCGTCATGGGACACCGGGGACGGCAAGGGCCTGACCCCGCGGTGGAAGCCGGCGCTGACCTCGTACAAGAAGTCCGGGTCGAACATCTTCTCGATCAGCCTGCCGACCAACGTGCCGCAGAACAAGCAGATCAACTGGGAGGCGCGCAGCTACGACGGGGCCCAGTACTCGCCGTGGTCGTCCGCGGGTGACCCGGCCGCCTGCTACTTCTTCTACGACACCTCGGTGCCCAAGGCGCCGTCGATCACCTCGGGCGAGTACCCGGCCTCGAACCCGGAGGACCCGGACGACCCGTGGTACGACGGGGTGGGCAAGTACGGCACCTTTTCCATCAAGGGCGCCGACAGCGATGTGACCAAGTACTGGTACGGCATCAACAGCGACCCCACCTCGAAGAACGTACTCACGACATCCGGCGGCGCCGCGAAGAGCATCCGGATGCTGCCGGCCAAGCCCGGGCTGAACCTCATCACCGCGCAGGCGTTCGACCAGGCCGGCAACGCCGGTGAGGTCCGCACCTATCAGTTCCGGGTGAAGGCCGGGCAGCCCGAGCGGGCGATGTGGCAGATGGACGAGGACGCCGGGGCGAGCCAGGCCGAGGGGTCGGCGCCGGAACGCACGCTCGAGCTGCGCGGCGGCGCCACACCGGGCGTGCCCGGAGTCAAGGGCACGGCGGTGTCCTTCAACGGCGTCGACGGCTACGCGGTCTCCGACATTCCCGCCGTGGACACCTCGACCAGCTTCTCCGTCTCCGCATGGGCGCGGCTCGACCGGATGCCGACGGCAGCGGCGATCATCGCCGCCCAGCCGGGCAACCACTCTCCGGGCTTCGAGCTGTACTACTCCCAGTCCTACGACCGGTGGGTGTTCAACCAGTACACCTCCGACACGGCCGGTGCTTCCATCGCCCGGGCCATGGCCGCCACGCCCGGGGACGCCAAGGCGGGCGAGTGGACCCATCTGGTGGGCGTCTACGACAGCAAGGCCAAACAACTGCGGCTGTACGTGAACGGCACGCAGGCCGGTGCCACCGCATACACCACCGCCTGGGAGGCCCGCCGCGGGCTCCAGCTGGGCGCCGGTATCTACAGCGGTGTCCACAAGTCCTTCTTCCCGGGCACGATCGACGACCTGCGAATCTTCGACCGGGCGGTCAGCGCGACCGAGGCCGGACGGTTGTACCAGGACCAGGAGCTCACGACCGGGCGCCCGGCCCGGGCCGTCTTCCCGCTGGACGAGGAGGCGACCGCCCAGAAAGTGGTCGGCACGGCCGCCCGGCAGCCGCTGACCCTGCACGGCGGCGCGACGCTGGGCGTGAGCGGAGTCGCGGGCAACGCCCTGAAGGTGGACGGGACCAGCGGCTACGCGGCCACGGCCCTGCCCGTACTCAACACGGCCCGCTCGTACACCGTTTCCGCCTGGGCGAAGCTTCCCGCGGAAGCCACCAACCGCAATCGCACGGTGCTCAGCCAGAGCGGCACCTACTACAGCCCGTTCTACCTCTCCTACGAGTGGGAGCCGAACACGTGGAGCCTGCGCACCTCGCTCGAGGACGTCGAGGCAGGCAACCTCACCAACCAGCGGGTGCGGGCCAACCAGCCGGCGCGGCCCGGTGAGTGGACCCACCTGATGGCGGTCCACGACGCCGACGCCCAGCAGATCCGCCTGTACGTCAACGGGCAGTTGCAGGGCAGTGCCGCTGCGCCCAAGATCTGGGAGGCCCAGGGGCCGGTGCAGGTCGGCCGTACCATCTGGACGGGCAAGTACGTCGACTACTTCACCGGAGAGATCGACGACGTACGCCTCTTCGACCGGCCGGTGGCCGACGACGAGGCCCGTCAGATGTTCCAGCAGCGCCCGCTGGTCAAGGCTCGGTGGACGTTCGAGGAGACCACCGGGACCAGCCCGGTGACCACCCCGAACGCCGTGCCCGGAGGCAGCGCGCTCACGCTGAACGGCGGCGCGAAGAAGTCGGACTTCTCCTTCATCGACTTCGGCGGCCTGGAGCTGGACGGCGTCGGCGGCTACGCGGCCACGACGTCCGTACCGGTCGACACCAGCGGCAGCTACACCGTCACCGCCTGGGCCCAGGCCGTCGCACTGCCGACCAGTGGTGTCGCGCTGGTCAGTGCCGAGGGCTCCACCCAGAGCGCCCTCACCGTCCGTTTCGTACCGGACACCGTGAACCCGGAGGGCCTGGGCCACTGGGAACTGGCCGTGCCGGACAAGGACAGTACGGACGTGACGGTCGTACGCGTGAAGAACAGCGAGTTCTACGACGCGCGGGACTGGAACCACCTGGCCGTGGTCTACGACGGCTTCGCCAAGCAGGCCCGCCTGTACGTCAACGGAACGCTGCAGGAGATCTCCTGCGACGGCAGCGGCGAGGACTGCGGGGACCAGGTCTCCTGGGCCGAGAACACACTCGCCTTCAAGGCGGCCAAGTCCTTCCAGGTCGGCCGCGCCAAGACCGACGGGACCTGGGGCGAGTACTTCCCCGGCCTGGTCGACGACGT
>NZ_JUJA01000097.1:0-4092 GCF_001906585.1 Streptomyces kebangsaanensis
GCCGGCTCCGCGGCGCGCTCCGGCGTGGGCCGGGACGCCGAGGGCCGGGCGGCCTCGCGCAGCGCGTAGGCCGCCGCGCCCAGGATCGCCGCGGTGATCAGTGCGGCGGCCCAGCCGGGCAGGCCGATGGCGAGGGCCAGTCCCACGGCGAGCGCGAGGGCCGCGCCCGCGTACAGGGCGACGGCGCCGGACGCGGCGTACAGCGTGGCCGTGCGGCGCTGCCTGCGGGTCTGCTCGCGCAGCTCGTCACGCACCGTTTCGCGCGCCACCTGCGCCAGCTCGTCGACCAGTTGCTTGTCCAGGTGCTCCAGGTGATCCAAGCGCTCCATGTACCGCGGGTACCCGCGCGAGCGGCCGGGTAACACCATCCGTTCCGCGGCCAACTACCCTCGTCCGCATGGAGATTCTGGGAACCAGCTTGCGCGTCTGCGTCGACGACCTGGACACCGCGGTGCCGTTCTACGAACGCCTCGCGGGCGGCAGGGCTCTCCGGTTCGAACGCGGCGGCGTCCAAGTGGCGGCGGTCGGCTGCTTCCTGCTGATGAGCGGCCCCGAGTCCCAGCTGGAGCTGCTGCGCAAGGTGGTGGCGACCATCGCCGTGACGGACGTCGACGAGGCCCACCGGGTGCTGACCGAGCTCGGCGCGCACATCGTCGCCGGTCCGGTTCCCACCCCGGTGGGCCGCAATCTGATCGCGATGCACCCCGACGGGACGGTGTACGAGTACGTGGACCGCCGGGGCTGAGCCGCGCGGGCCGGGCGGTCAGGCGGACGGCGGGCGCATCCGGAAGTCATGGCGTCCGGGCAGCTCCCCGCCGCCGGCCCGCTCCCACACCCGGCCGATCCGCTCGTCCCCCTCCCGCAGGTCGTCGACCTCGAAGTCCTCGTCGAAGACGGCCCGCGCCTCCTCCCGCCGCCCCTCGGCGAGCAGCAACTCGGCTTCGAGCAGCCGGAACCGGCCGCGCGCCCGGGTCTCCGGACGCAACCGCTCCCACACGGCGCGCGCCGGGGCCGGGCGTCCCGCGCGCAGCAGCGCCTCGATCGCCTCGCGGCCGAGCGCGGTGGTGGCGGCCGTCCACCGTCCGCCGTCGTCGCTGGGGGTGCCTCCCACGCCGTTCAGGCAGTGGGGGAGGCTTTCGCGGCCTGCGCTCGGCCGTCACCGACCTGAACACCGTGAAGGTCAACGTCAGGCGCGCATCTCGGCGGTGAGTGCCCAGCGTTCGTGGTCCCGCCAGGCGCCGTCGACGAAGAGCATGTCCGGTGAGAAGCCCTCCAGGCGGAAGCCGCAGGCGCGGGCGAGGGCGATCGAGGCGGTGTTGCGGGGCTGGACGTTGATCTCCAGCCGGTGCAGCCGCATCGGGCCGAAGGCGTGCCCGATCACGAGGTCGAGCCCCTCGCGCATCAGGCCGCGCCCGGCGGCGTGCGCGAAGGCGCCGTAGCCGAGGGCGCCGGACCGGAAGGCGCCGTGCACGATGTTGTTGATGTTGACGAACCCGGCGATGGCGCCGCCGTCCTTCTCGCAGACCAGGAAGCCCGCCCTCGCCGGGTCCTCGATCAGCCGCCGCGCGTAGGCGGTGTACGCCTCGGCCGTGTCCGGCGGGAAGAGCCACGGCCGGTGCAGGTCCCTGCTCTCCCGGGCCCGGGCGGTGAACTCGGCGCCGTCCTCGTGGGTGAAGGGGCGGATGCCGACGCGGGGCCCCTCGGCGAGGTGGCGGGAAGCGGTGTACGGCATCCCGTCAGCCTACGCGCGGATCCCGCACCCGGCGTCGTGGCTCGGCGTCCCCTCAGCGCAGGGCGGGCTCGTCGAGTGTCAACGTGCCCGCTTCGGCGTCGAGTTCGGCCGCGACGCCGAAGGGGATCGTCAGCGCCCCCGCGCAGTGGCCGAAGCCGAAGTCCTGGGTGACGGGTACGCCGAGCGCGCCGAGCCGGTCGGTGAGGAGGGCCCGGACCCGGTCGGGGGCACCGCAGTTCTCCCAGGAGCCGAGCAGCACCCCGCGGACCCCGTCGAGCCAGCCGGCGCGCAGGAGCTGGGTGAGGTAGCGGTCCAGGCGGTACGTCTCCTCGCCCACGTCCTCCAGGCACAGCAGGCCGCCGGCCGCGCGGGGCCGCGCGTGCGGGGTGCCGAGGTCGGAGGCGAGCAGGGCCAGGCAGCCGCCGAGCGTGACGCCCCGGGCCCGCCCGGGGACGAGGGCCGTGCCGCCGGAGACGATCGTGCGGACCGTCTCGGGGGCGAAGAGGGTGGCCCTGAGGTGGTCCTGCGCGCGGGCGCTCTTGACGAAGTCGACGCCGGCGGCCATCGGCCCGTGCAGCGTGACCAGGCCCAGGCGGGTGGCGAAGGCCTCGTGCAGCGCGGTGATGTCGCTGAAGCCGACGAACACCTTCGGCCCGGCCGCCCGCATCGCCTCCCAGTCGAGCAGGTCGGCCATGCGCTGCGCGCCGTACCCGCCCCGCGCGCACAGCACCGCGTCCACCGACGGGTCGCACCAGGCGGCCTGCAGGTCGGCGGCGCGGTCGGCGTCCGCGCCCGCCAGGTAGTCGAACGTGCCGTGCCGGTCCAGGACGTGCGGCGCGGCCACCGGGTCCAGGTCCCAGCCGCGCAGCAGGTCCAGTCCGGCCTGCAGCCGCTCCTCGGGCACGGGTCCGCTGGGCGCGACGACGGCCACACGGGCGCCGGGGGCGAGCCGTGCGGGACGGCGGAGTTCCTTCACGTGCCGAGCTCCAGGGTCGGGATGCCTGCCGGGTCCAGGCCGAACACCTGAGCGTACAGCGACAGCTCCGCCTCCAGGGCGCTGACCATGGTGTCGGCCCGGCGGAACCCGTGTCCCTCGCCCTCGAAGGCGATGTACGCGTGCGGCACTCCCCGGCCCGCCAGCCGGGCCAGGAACCGCTCGCACTGCGCCGGCGGGCAGATCACGTCGTCCAGGCCCTGCAGCAGCAGGAAGGGGGCCGTGAGGCGGTCGGCGTGCTCGGCCGGGGAGCGTTCGGCGTACCGGCCGGGCACCTCGGCGAGCGGGCCGACCAGGGACTCCAGGTACCGCGACTCGAAGTCGTGGGTCTCCCCCGTGCCCCAGCCGGTCAGGTCCAGGATCGGGTAAAGGATCGTGCCGCAGGCGTACACGTCGGTCGTGGTCAGGGACGCCGCCGCGGTCCAGCCGCCCGCGCTGCCGCCCCGGATCGCGAGCCGGGCCCGGTCGGCGGTGCCCTCCTCGGCGAGGGCGAGCGCGACGGCCGCGCAGTCCTCGACGTCGACCACGCCCCACTGCTCGCGCAGCCGGTCGCGGTACTCCCTGCCGTAGCCGGTGGAGCCGCCGTAGTTCACCTCGGCGACGCCGATGCCCCGCGAGGTGAAGTAGGCGATCTCCAGGTCGAGCACCAGGGGCGCCCGGCCGGTGGGCCCGCCGTGCACCCACACGACGTACGGCGGCAGTTCGGCGCCGGGCGCCACGCACCCGGGGTTGTGCGGCGGGTAGACGTGGGCGTGGACCTCGCGGCCGTCGGGTCCGGCGAAGGTGCGGATCTGCGGCTCGGGGTAGTGGGCGGGGTCCACCGGGTCGTCGTGGGCGGCGCCGATCACCCGGGCCCGGCCGGTCCTGGTGTCCAGCTCGACGACCTCGTAGGCGCTGCGCGGACTGGCGGCGACCGTCACCGCCCTCTCGCCGTGCGCCGCGAGCGTGGCGTCGAACTCGGTCCAGGGCCCGGCCGCGTCGACGACCTCGCCGGTCTCCGGGTCGAGTATGCCGAGGGCGGTGGCACCCCGGCCGTGCACGACCGCGATCAGCCCGCTGTCCAGCGGCGCGAACCAGCGTTGGCCCAGCTTCCACAGCGGCCCGCCGAACTCCTCCTCGCGGGGGCACAGAGGCAGGCCGTCGCGGTAGAGGTTCCACCAGCCGCCGCGGTCGCTCACGTACAGCAGTGAGCCGTCCGGGGCCCATTCGGCCTGGGGGACGGATTCGCCGGGGCCGCCCCCGCAGGTCCGGGGCTCGCCGAAGGTGCCGTCCCCGGCGACCTCGGCCATCACCAGTTCCGTGCCGTCCCACGGCATCCGCGGGTGGTCCCAGGCCAGCCACACCGCGCGCCGCCCGTCGGGCGAGA
>NZ_JUJA01000097.1:4100-18432 GCF_001906585.1 Streptomyces kebangsaanensis
GGGGGCCGGTGACGAACCGGTGCCGGTCGTCGGTGAGCTCGCGCACGGCGGCCCGGTCGCCGGCCGCCGAGCCGTCCAGCGGTACGGCGGCCAGGACACGCCGTACGTCGGTGGGCCCGTCCCCGGTGAACTCCTCCAGCACGCACCACACTTCGCCGTACTCCGGGCGCACCTGCGGGTCAGCCCAGCGCAGTCCGCCGCCCACCGCCGAGAGGGGCGTGAGGGGGCGCGGCTCGCCGCCGGGCTCGTGGCGGTAGAGCCGCTGGTCGGCGAAGTTCACGAACACCACCAGCGGCACGCCGTCCTGGACCACCCCGGCCCAGGGCCGGCCGCCGTACTCGATGACACGGCTGCGCACGTTCCACGGCGCGGGCAGCACCGTCTCCTCCACGCTGTCGGCCCGGCGGCGCACCAGCGCCCGCCGGCCGCCCTCGGCCGGGCGTGGCTCGGTCCACCACACCTCGTCGCCGACGAAGCCGGCGAACTCCGGTCTGCCGTCGTGCGCGGCGGCGAGGGCCGCGTCGATGGGCGAGGGCCAGGAACCGTACGGCAGGCTCTGCACGTTCTCCCCCTCCGGTCAGACCGTCCGCAGGAAGCGGTCGAGGACGCGGACGCCGAAGTGCAGCGCCTCCACGGGGACACGCTCGTCGACTCCGTGGAACAGGTGGTGGTAGTCGAAGTCCTCGGGCAGCTTCAGCGGCGAGAACCCGTACCCGGTGATGCCCAGCCGTGAGAACTGCTTGGCGTCGGTGCCGCCCGCCATGCAGTACGGGACCACGTGCCCCTCGGGCGCGAACGCCTCGACGGCGGCCCGCATCGCCGCGAAGGTGGGCGAGTCGGCCGGCGCCTGGAGCGCCACCTCGCGGTGTTCGAACTCCCAGTCCACGTCCGGGCCGGTCAGCTCGTCGAGGGTGGTGCGGAACTCCTCCTCGCCGCCGGGCAGACACCGTCCGTCGACGTGGGCGACGGCCTCCCCCGGAATCACGTTGATCTTGTAACCGGCCTCGAACATGGTGGGGTTGGCGCTGTTGCGCAGGGTCGCCTCGACCAGCCGGGCCGCGGGGCCGAGCTTGTCCAGCAGCGCGTCGACGTCCCGCAGGTCCGTCTCGATGCCGTACAGGGCGGCGAGTTCGGTGAGGGCCGCGCGCACGGTCGGGGTGAGCCGTACCGGCCACTCGTGGGCGCCGATCCGGGCGACGGCGGCGGCGAGCCGGGTCACCGCGTTCTCCCGGTTGACCCGGGAGCCGTGGCCCGCCCGCCCGCGCGCGGACAGCCGCAGCCAGGCCGTGCCGCGTTCACCGGCCGCGATGGGGTAGATCTCACGGCCGGTGCCGTCGTGGAAGGTGAACGCCCCGGATTCGCCGATGCCTTCGGTGCAGCCCTCGAACAGCTCGGCGTGCCGCTCGGCGAGGAAACCGGCGCCGTCCTCGGCACTGGCCTCCTCGTCGGCGGTGAAGGCGATCACCAGGTCGCGCCGGGGACGTACGCCCTGCCGGGCCCAGGCGCGGACCACGGCGAGGATCATCGCGTCCATGTTCTTCATGTCGACCGCGCCCCGGCCCCACACGACCCCGTCGCGCACCTCGCCGGAGAACGGGTGCACGCTCCAGTCCTCGGCCCGCGCCGGTACGACGTCCAGGTGACCGTGGACGAGCAGCGCGTCCGCCGACGGGTCGGTGCCCTCGATCCGGGCGACGACGTTGGTCCGGCCCGGGGTGCGCTCCAGCAGCATGGGCTCCAGGCCCGCCGCGGCCAGCCGCTCGGCGGCGTACTCGGCGGCCGGGCGCTCCCGGCAGTCCCCGCCGCCCCGGTTGGTGGTGTCGATGCGGATCAGGTCGGACGTGAAGTCGACGACCTCGTCCAGTGCCTGCGCGTCAGCCATACTGCTCCTCCACCGCGGCCGAGGCGATCGTGGTGACCGCCTTGAAGGTGCGGATCGACTCGTACATGGTGGGGCTGGTGTACGCCACCTTGCGCTCCCCGGTCCGGCTCACTCCGGGCACGACGGTGACGGCCATGGCCAGGTGTTCGGCGTCGAACTCCACGGCGACGGTGAACGGGCCGGCATCGCGGGGTTCGTGACGGACCGCCAGGGAAGCCGCCTCCTCGGCGGCGGCCCGGATGTCGGCGGCGGTGCGGGCGGGCGGACGGCACACGGCCGCGTACCGGGACACGTGGTCCTTGACGGCCACCTTCAGCGCCTCCGGCGCGTAGCCGAGCGCGTCCTCGCAGGCCACGTCGTCACCGGTGACCAGCACCACCGGCACCCCGTACTCGGCGGCCACGTGCGCGTTGAGCAGCCCCTCGCCGGCCCGTACGTCGTCCAGCCACACCCCGGTGATCTGGTTGGCGAGGTAGGTGTGGGCGAGGACGCCCTCCATACCGGCGCCCGCGTGATAGCCGACGAAGGCGACGCCGTCCACGTCCCCGTGCTGCACGCCCTCCATCATGGACAGCGACTTGTGCCGTCCGGTGAGCATCTGCGCCCGCTCGTCCAGCCGCTCCAGCAGCAGGTTGCGCATGCTCCAGTGCGCCTCGTTGATGAGCACCTCGTCGGCGCCCCCGTCGAAGAAACCCACCACGGCCGCGTTGACGTCCGAGGTGAACATCGCCCGGCACCGCTCCCACTGCGGCGTTCCCGGCAGCACGTCGGCGGGCCAGGTGACACCGGTGGCGCCCTCCATGTCGGCGCTGATGAGGATCTTCATGCCGTGCCACGTTACGCGCCGCGGGGGCAACCGGCTACGACCCGTGCGGAGCCGGTCGCCCCGCGGCTTCGCACGGCTGGGGCATCAGCGTTCCAGGAAGTCGAAGAGGGCTTCCCAGCGCTGGGTGATGACGTCCGGGTCGAAGCGGCGGACGTTGTGCAGGGCCCGGTCGCCCATCGTGTCGCGCAGGTGCGCGTCGGACATCAGGCGGACGAGGTGGCGGGCGAGTTCGGAGGTGTTGCCGGGGCGGACGAGCAGGCCGTCCTCCTCGTGGGTGACGATCTCGCGGACGCCGGGCGCGCAGTCGAAGGCCACGCAGGGCACACCGGTCGCCATGGCCTCCAGCAGGACCAGCGGGAAGCCCTCGCCGCGGGAGGACTGGACGAAGACGGAGGAGGCGCGCAGCGCTCCGGGCACGTCGTCGGTCTGTCCGGCGAAGTCGACGGAGTCCTCCAGGCCGAGTCGCGCGCACTGTTGTCTGAGCTGTGCCTCGGCCTCTCCCCTGCCGTAGATGCGCAGGGTCCAGCCGGGCTGTTTCGGCGCGGCCTCGGCCCAGGCGTCCAGGAGCAGGTCGACGCCCTTCTCGTGGGAGAGCCGGCCGACGTTCGCGACGACCTTCTCGGTGCGCGGGGAGGGGGTGCCGGGCTCGATGGACAGCGGGTTGGGCATGAAGCCGACGTTGTTCATGCCCTCGACCGCCCAGCGGTCGGCGTCCTCCCGGGTGAGGGCCAGCAGGCGGTCGACGTCCTTGTAGTACTTCTTCACCCGCGCGAAGCGGGAGGACTTTCGGGATGTCTCGAAGGACTCGTGGGTCATGCCGATGACCGGGTGCCCGGCGGTGTCCGCGAGGGCGACCCACTCCATCGCCCACACCTGGGGGACGATGATCATCGCGCCGGGCCGGGCGGCCTGGAACAGCGCCGAGAGCCGGCTCGCGGCGGCCCTCATGTGGATCTCGTGGCGGCGCACGGCCGGGTCGAGGCGGCCGAGCGTGCGACGCGGCCTGGGCCGGCCGGGCGGGCGGCGGGCGTACAGGGTCACGGTGCGGAACGGCGGCTGGTCGCCGAGGTCCATCGGGTGGTTGGCCGGGGCGATGCCGACGACGGTGACCCGGTGGCCGCGCTCGGCCAGCAGCCCGGCCATCTGGGGCTGCCAGCGGCCCACGCCGCCGAGTTCGTTGACCTCGTTGGCCACGAAGAAGATGTCGCGCTGGGTCATCGGGCCTCTCCCGCGGTGCCGAAGAAACGGTCGACGATCTGCGCCGCGGCATCCCCGCGGTCGTACTCGCCGTACTTGTCCACGAACTCCTTCAGCCGCGCCTCGTACGTCGTCCGTACGGTGTTCAGGTCGCCGATCGCGGCGAACAGCTCCTCCTCGGTGCGCGGGACGGGGCCCGGGGCCTCGGTGAGGAGGTCGAAGTAGGTGCCGCGGGTGTCCTTGGCGTACTCCTCCCAGTCATGGGCGTAGAACACGATGGGGCGCTGGAGCAGGGCGTAGTCGAACATCACCGAGGAGTAGTCGGTGATCAGGCCGTCGGCGAGCAGCATCAGCGGGGTGATGTCGGGTTCGGCGCTGACGTCGATCACGCGTCCGGCCACCGACGGGGGCAGGGTGAGCCGGTTCAGGTAGTGCGCCCGGACGAGCAGGGTGTGGTCGTCGCCGAAGCGGGCGGCGAAGTCCTCGACGTCGAAGGGGAACGCGAACTCCCTTACGCGGCCGTCGGGGCGGGCGCGGAACGTGGGCGCGTACAGCAGCACGCGCCGGCCGGGGTCGAGGCCGAGCCGCTCGGCCGTCCGCCGCGTCTCGGGGGGCGGGGGCGCGCCCTCCCGGACCCGTACCAGGGCGTCGTTGCGCGGGTAGCCGGTGCGCAGCAGCTTGTCCTCGGGGATGCGGTACGCGCGCGCGAGGGTGCGTACGTCGTGCTCGCTGCGGACCACGAAGTGGTCGAAGCGGTCCAGGGCCTGCTGGTAGGAGCGCTGCTCCGGCTCGGACATCATCCGGTAGGCGGGCGCGTCGAAGCCCATCCGCTTCAGCGCCGAGCCGTGCCAGGTCTGGATGTACGTCGTCTCGGGGCGCTTGGCCAGCCGGAGCGGGTAGCCCTGGTTGTCGATCCAGAACTCGGCCTGGGCGAGCGCCCTGAGGTAGCGCCAGGACCAGCGGCGCACCAGTTCCACGCCCGGGGGGAAGCCTTCGGGGCGCTCACCGGCGTACGACCAGATCGGGGTGATCGGCGCCTTGCGGCGGCGCAGTTCCTCGAAGATGGCGCGCGGGCTGTCGCTGTACTGCCTGCCGAGGTGGCTCTCGAAGACGACGGTGCCCTTGCGGACGGGCAGTTTGCGCAGCACGCGGTCGTAGACCTGGAGCTTGCGGGTGCCGGAGTTCACGTCCCGCCGTACGGCCCGCAGTGTGCGGTAGGCGCTCTTGGCGGCCCGCGCGGGGCGGCCGTGCAGGTTGCGCTCCACGGCGGCGCGGCCGGCGCGGGCGGCCCGGCCGTGCTGGGTGAGCCGGAAGGCCAGGTGACCCTTGGCGGACACCTGGGCCTCGATCCGGTCGGCCATGAGCCGGGTGAGGCGCGGCCGTACGGGCACGGGCTCGGTGTGTTCCAGGTCGACGGTGCCGACGGTGAGCCGGCTGGTGGTGCGCTTGCCGTCCACGGTGAGGTGCAGCCGGACGTCCCAGACGTCGTCGACGATGCCGAGTGGTCTCAGCCGCCGGGCCAGCGGGACCTCGGCCCGCCAGGCGATCGTGTCGCCCCGGTGGCGCGGGGCGGGCACCGGGAAGTGGAAGGTCTGCAGGCTGCGGCGGCGGGCGCGGAACTCCAGCTCGGCGCTGAGCCCGGCGCCCGGGGCGATGGTGCGCAGCGGGTTGACGATCTCGCCGGCGAGGACGATGTCACCGTCGTGTGCCGTGTACTCGGTGAGCTTGTTGCGCAGGGCCATCCGGTTCAGCGGCCGGGCGTGGTAGCCGAGGGTGGTGACGTCCAGGACGGCGCGCATCTCGGGGTCGTCGAGGTAGCGGTCGGTCCAGTAGATCCGGCCGTCCCGCTCGGCCAGCGGTGCGGAGATCTTGTGCCGGTTGATGAGCGTGTCGATGGCCGGCATCAGATCGGCCCAGTCCTCGCGCAGCAGCAGCTGGGCGCAGATGGCGTGGACGCGGTCGAGCTCGGCGTAGGCCGCCTCGGGGAAGTCCTGGATGTAGCCGCGGGCCAGTTCGGCGAAGCGGTGGCGGTAGTCGTCGTCGAGGAAGGGCAGTTCCCGCAGGTACAGCACGAGGTCGTGCTTGAGGAACTTGATGTCCTTGCACAGCTTCAGCCGGTCCTGGCCCTGGCGGTCCAGGATGGCGTCGATACGGCGGTGGATCTCGACCCGGTCGGCGAAGTTGCTGATCTCGCCGCGCCGGTTGCTGATCGACTTGACGGCGGTTTTCTCGACGACGTTCCAGTGGTAGACCGTGTTGGGGATCAGGGTGATCCGCCGGGCGGCCAGGTAGGCCTGCGCGGAGAAGAGCAGGTCCTCGTAGTGGATGCCGCGGGGGAAGGTGAGCCCGTTGTCGAGGAGGAACGCGCGCCGGTAGCACTTGTTGGTCGACAGGGTGTCGAAGACCAGCAGGTCCGGCAGCTCGGCGACGGAGTCCAGCGTGCGGGTGGCGCGGTACAGCCAGGGGTACCAGGGGGTGCGCTTGCCGTGCCGGCTGTCGGCGTGCACCCGGACGCACCGGCCGGAGACGAGGTCGGCGCCGGTGCGGTCGGCGGCCTCGACCATGTTGCGGCACGCGTTGCGCTCCAGGGTGTCGTCGCTGTCCAGGAACATCACGTACCGGCCGCGGGCCGCCTTGACGCCCTGGTTGCGGGGCTCTCCGCAGCCGCCGCTGTTCTCCGGGAGCCGGATCGCGCGGACCCGGCCGGGGTGGGCCGCGGCGAGCGCCTGCGCGACCTCGTGGGAGCCGTCCGTCGAGCAGTCGTCGGCGATGACCACCTCGACATTGCGGAGTGTTTGCTCGAGGACGGAACCAACAGCCGTCGGAAGCCGCTCTTCGTCGTTGTAGACGATGACGACAACACTGACGTCCGGTTCGGGCACGACGGTCACACGGCCACCTCTCGTTCTCTGCATGAAGGGTGCGGTGGGGTGAACGCAACCCTACAGCTTGTAGGGTTTCTCAAAGCCCCCACCCCCCTCCAAACTACGTCAATGCGACAATACGCCGCCCCACTGACACGCAGTGCGACCGGGAGGCGGGCCGCTCACCGGGTGCGCCCGGCCACGAACCACTTCGACGGCAGCACGATCCGGGTGCCGTCGGGCGTGAACTCGGTGGTGGTGAGAGGTGCTTCACCCGTCGCGAGGACGGTGAGGCCGGCCGCGCGCAGGTACCGCGGCACCGCGTCGTCGGCGACTTCGCCGGGCGCGATGCCGTGCCGGAGGACCGGCGCGAGCTTGGGCGGCGGCCCGGCGGGGCCCTGCGCCAGTTCGCCCAGGATCGGCCGGGCGGCCTCGGACGGCTCGACGAGGAAGGCCCGGCCGCGCTCGCCGGCGAGGGCGGCGACCCCGTCGGCGAGGGTCTGCCGGTCGTCCGGATCGCACTGGTGCAGCACGCCCCGCATGTACACGTTGGTGTCGCCGAGCTCGGCGTGCAGGGTCTCCGCCTCGTTCTTGTCGGCGGCGTCCAGCACCCGGTACGCGGCCTGCCCGGCGGGGTCGCCGTGCCGGGCGTGCTCGACGGCCGCCGCGGCGATGTCGGCTCCCACGACGTGCGGGAAGCGCTCGGCCAGGAAACGCGTCTGGGTGCCGTTGCCGCACCCCAGATCCACCAGGGGCAGTCCAGGGTCGCCCAGATACGGCTCGAACAGAGGCAGATGGGCCCCGGCGGTCACCGCGGGCTCGGCATCCCAGAACACCGCCCCCGGCTCCCCGGACGCCTCCCTCCAGAACCCCTCCCACGCCTGCCGGTACCGATGCGTCGCACTCATGCTCAACTCCCCTTGTCAGAAACGTAATTCAGCCGAAATCGATGAGCGCCCACGGTCCACCGCGCCCGTCCCGCCCCGACAACCGCCCGACGCGCACCTTCACGCCCCGGCCGTGCGCCCCGAGTAGCTGCCGGTCGACGCGGGGTACGCCCTCACCGGGCCGGCGCGGCATGGCCCCACCCGCTCGCGAGGTCCCGCGCCTGCCCTGCGCGACCGAGTCCCGGCCCTGCCGGGCCCGGTGACGCGGGGCGGGACCCCACCGCCCGCGCTCCCGCACCCACGCGCGCGTGGCCCGCGGCACGAGCGCACACGGCGCCGTACCGGCCATGGCGCCCCCGTCCCCCGCCGTCCGTCCGGCCCACTGCCGCCCGTCGGTTCAGCGGCGGGGCAGGGTCTGTTCGAACCAGACCGTCTTGCCGGTGCCCGTGCGGCTGGTGCCCCATTCACGGGCGAGGGCGCTGACGACGCGCAGGCCGCGGCCGGACTCGTCGGCGGGACCGGCGTTCAGCAGGGTGGGCAGGTCGTGGTCGTCGTCCTCCACCTCGCACAGCAGGGTGTCGCCGCGGACGAGGCGCAGTTCGACGGGGCGGCCGTGGGAGTGCCGTACGGCGTTGGTGACGAGCTCGCTGACCATCAGCGCGGCGGGATCGGCGAGACGGGCCAGGCCCCACGCGTGGAGCTGTCCACGGACCGCGGCGCGGGCCCGGCCCACCTCGGCCGGGTCCCGGGCGAGCCGCCACTCGGCGACGTCGTCCGGCTCGATGCCGTTGAGCCGGGTCATCAGCAGGGCCACGTCGTCCTTGCGGCCCCCGCGCGTGCCCAGCGCGCGGATGATCGTGTCGCAGGCGTCGTCCATGGACGCGGCCGGATGGGCGGCGGACTCGCACAGGGCCGCCAGCCCGACACCGATGTCCTCGCCGCGCACCTCGACCAGCCCGTCGGTGCACATCACCAGCCGGTCGCCGGGCGTCACACGCACGCGTACCGCCTCGAAGGGCACCCCGCCCACGCCGATGGGCGCGCCCGTGGGCAGGTCCAGCAGCTCGCTGCGGCCGTCGGCGCGCACCAGGACCGGCGGGATGTGCCCCGCGTTGGCGAGGTGCAGCTCGCTCGCGATCGGGTCGTAGACGGCGTACAGGCACGTCGCGAGATAGGTGTCGCCGAGCCGCTGCGCGAGGTCGTCGAGGTTGCGCAGCAGCTGCGCGGGCGGCAGGTCGAGCGCGGCCATGGTCTGCACGGCCGTACGCAACTGCCCCATCATCGCCGCCGAGTTGAGGCCGTGTCCCATCACGTCGCCCACGACCAGGGCGGTGCGGGCCCCGGGCAGCTTGACCGAGTCGAACCAGTCGCCGCCGACCCGGCCGAGCAGCGTGCCGGGCAGGTAGCGGGTGGCGATGTCGCAGCCCGTCCTCCGCGCCGGGATGTGCGGCAGCATGCTGTCCTGGAGGGTCTCGGCGACGTTCTCCTGGTAGGTGTACATGCGCGCGTTGTCGAGCACGAGGCCCGCACGAGCGGCGAGTTCCGCGCCGGTGACCCGGTCCATGTCGTTGAACTCGGCCCGCCCGGGATGGCGCAGCAGGATCATGAAGCCGAGCACGACGTCGCGCGCCTTCAGCGGTACGACGAGCATGGAGCGGTGGGTGATCAGCGGCCGGATGTCGCGCTTTTCGAACTGTGAGGCGATGGTGTGGCCCATCTCCTCGCTGATCCGCGGCACGAGCACGGGTTCGCCGGTCGTCATGCACTGGAAGAACGGCGTGTGCGCCGGAAACGGCATGGCCTCGCCGACGGGCACGACGTCGTCCCAGCGGCCGGGTTCGTCGGTGTGCTCGACGGCCACCCGGTGCCACATGGTCCTGGTGTCCGGCACGCCCTCCGGGAAGCCCTCGCCCGCGACGACCTGTTCCCGCAGGTAGGTGCCGGCGACGTCGGTGAAGCGCGGTACGACGGCCCGGCTGACCTCGACGATGGTCCGCGCGAGGTCGAGCGAGGTGCCGATCCGGCCACTGACCTCGTTGAGGAACTCCAGGCGCTCGCGGACGGCGGCGTACTCCAGGTCCTCGCCCTCGTCGTCGGCGGGTTCCGCCGGCACGGGCAGGCCCCGGGCCGCGGCCCGCGCGGCCCGCTCGCGGCGCGCCCTGCGCCCGGCCCGCCGCGGCACGCCCCAGTCGGGGGTGACCGGCACCCGGTCGTTCTGACTGAACTCCAGTACCGGATAGCCCAGTTCGAGGACCTGCGCGACGATCCGGGCACTCTCGCCGACGCTCATGCTCGGCAGGATCTCGGGCAGCCGGCGTGCCAGCTCCTCGGCGCCGGGGAAGTCGGTGTGCAGGGCGAAGGCGGGCGCGATCCGCTCGAACGCGGCCCCGTCCTCGTGCCCGGGGTCCCGGCGCAGCCCGTCCACGTCGGCGGCGAGCACCAGCAGCCGCTCCCGCCCCGCTCCCACCAGCGGATACGCCCACCACAGGACGTCCACCCGGTCCCGTCCGGGCGCGGTGAGCCGGGCGCGCCCGGCGGCCGCGTAGGACAGCCGTCCGTCGAGCGAGGACTCCAGTCCGGGTCCGAGCCCGTCGTGGCCGGTGCACGACCGGTAGGGGGCGTCGTCGGCCTCGTCGGGCAGGGCGCCCGAGACGGGCAGCAGGTCGACGGCCGGCCGCCCGACCGCCTCCTCCTTGGCGGTGCCGAACATCCGCCGCGCGCCCCTGCTCCAGTGCGACACCAGGCCGTCGTCGTCGACCACGACCACGGCCAGCGGGACACGGCCGGCCGCGGCGTCCGCCACCACCGCGCCGCTCCCGGCTCCGCGGCCGGGAGGTACGTCCCCTTCGGTGCCACGGTCCATGGCACAGGCCCCTCTCCCCACGGCTCCGCAAGATCTGTTCCCCCGAGCACCACGGTACGGCGGCGGCCGGTCACGATGTGCGGCAATAAAGGAATTGGTTTCAGCGGGGACGCACCGGCGCGCGGACGCACGCCTCCTGACGGGGGCTCAGTCCTCGTGTCCGAGCTGGAGGTCGCGTTCCGTGCGTCCTCCGCCCGCGACCTGCAGCACCGTGGCGACGGGCGGGTAGCCGGCCGCGATCACGGTGTACTCGCCGGAGGACAGATCGACGAACCGGAACGTTCCGTCGGGTCCGGTGGTGAGCGTGTCCACGACGTTGCCCGCGGCGTCGAGGAGGGTCACGCGCGCGTCCTCGACGGGCCGCCCGCCGCCGGCCCGTACCGTCCCGCGCAGCACGGCGCCGCCCGCGAGTTCGACGTCCTGGCGGGTCTCCCGCGAGGCGTGCACGGTGACGGGCAGCGCGGCCGGGCGGAAGGCGGGCGCGCTCGCGGCGAGGGTGTACTCACCGGCGACCAGCTCGGTGATGTCGTAGCCGCCCTCGCGCCCGCTGCGGGTGGTGGCGACGACCTCGCCGTGCACGTTGGTCAGCGTGACGGTGGCGTCCCGCACGGGACTGCCGTCGGCGGTGCGCACGGTGCCCGCGAGCCGTCCGGCGCCACCGAGGACGACGTCGAGCTCGACGGGCCGCTCGCCGACGGTCACGG
This sequence comes from Streptomyces kebangsaanensis, assembly GCF_001906585.1. Lineage (GTDB taxonomy): Bacteria > Actinomycetota > Actinomycetes > Streptomycetales > Streptomycetaceae > Streptomyces > Streptomyces kebangsaanensis. The sequence goes on from NZ_JUJA01000097.1 coordinate 15,324, forward strand.
AGACCGCCTGCGGCTGGTGCCCGCCGGCCGCGGCGATCAGGACGTACGCCCCGGTGCCCGGCGTGGACAGCGCGTACCGCCCGTCGTCGCCGCTCGCGCCCCGGCCGATCTGCTGTCCGCAGACGTCGATCAGGGTGAGCGCCGCGCGGGGCACGACGGTCCCGTCGGGATGCTGCACGGTGCCGCAGACGGGCACACCGGCGGCGTGGGGCGAACGGGCCCGCGGCACGGTGGCGGTCGGCGGCGCGGTCTCCGGGGCGGTGACGTGGGCGTTGTGGGACACCAGGGGTTTCTCCTTGAGGAAGAAGGCGATGAGCAGGCCGAGGACGAGCACCGGCACCAGGTAGAGGAAGATCCGCGGCATGGCGTCGGCGTACGCGCGCACGTAGGCGTCGCGCAGGACCGGTGGCAGCGCGTGCACGCCCTGCGGGGTGATCGACTCGGGGTCGGGCGGGGCGCCGCCCGCGCGCGGGGGGACGCGGTGGCGCAGGGCGTCGGCGAGCCGGTCGGCGAACAGGGTGCCGAAGACGGCGGCGCCGACGCTGCCGCCGATCTGCCGGAAGTAGTTGTTGGCGCTGGTCGCCGTGCCGAGGTCGGCGGGGCGCACGGAGTTCTGCACGGCGAGCACCAGGACCGGCATCACCAGGCCGATGCCGGCGCCGAGGACGGCCATCCAGACGCTGTAGTGCAGCCGGGGCGTGTCGACCTCGAGGCGGGACAGCAACCACATGCCGACGGCTGAGAGGGCGCTGCCGAGAACGGGGTAGATCCGGTAGCGGCCGGTGTGGCTGATGAGTTGCCCGGAGACGATCGACGCCACCACGACGCCGCCCATCATGGGCAGCATCAGCAGCCCGGACTCGGTGGCCGAGGCGCCGTCGACCATCTGCAGGAAGGTGGGCAGATAGCTGGCGGCACCGAACAGCGCGACGCCGATGACGAGTCCGACCAGTCCGCTGACGTTGAACACGGAGTCCCGGAACAGCCGCAGCGGGATGAGGGGTTCGGCGGCGAAGCGCTCGGCGACGAGGAAGAGGACGCCCGCCGCGGCGGCGCCCGCGCCGAGTCCGAGGACGACGTTCGAGTCCCAGGCGTACTCGGTGCCGCCCCAACTGGTCAGCAGCACCAGGCAGGTGGAGGCGGCGGCGAGCAGCAGCGTGCCCAGGACGTCGAAGCGGGCCTTGACCCGGGGCTTGGGCAGTTTCAGCACGACGGCGACCACGGCCAGGGTGACCAGGCCGAAGGGCACGTTGATGTAGAAGCACCAGCGCCAGGACAGGTGGTCGGTGAAGTAGCCGCCGAGCAGCGGTCCGGCGACGGAGGCGAGGCCGAAGACGGCTCCGATGAGCCCCATGAACCGGCCGCGCCGCCGGGGCGGCACGATGTCCGCGATGATGGCCTGGACGCCGATCATGAGGCCGCCCGCGCCGACGCCCTGCACGGCGCGGAAGGCGATCAGCTGGTCCATGCTCTGCGCCCGTCCGGCGAGCGCGGACCCGGCGACGAAGACGACGATGGCGAACTGGAAGACGCCCTTGCGGCCCAGCAGGTCGCCGAGCTTGCCGTAGACGGGCAGTCCGACGGTGGAGGTGAGCAGGTAGGCGGTGATCGCCCAGGACATCCGGTCCAGGCCGTGCAGCTCGCCTACGATCCTGGGGAGCGCGGTGGCGACGATCATCTGCTCCAGGGCGGCGAGGAGCAGCGCGAGCATCAGCCCGACGAAGACCAGCCGCACCCGGCGCGGACCGAGCTGGGGAGGGGCGGGAACGGCGGACGCGGCGGGGATCCTCGGGGGCGCCGCCGCGACCGGCTCGTCCTGCACCAGATTGAACCCTCTCCCGGCTGAAGGCAGGGAGATTCCTGGCTCACGTCGCCTGCGAGTCCAGCGGACCGACAGGTCTTGCACGATCAACACCAGCCGGGGTGGAGCCAGCCCGGTTTGACACTACAAGCAAAGGAATTGCCGTGCCGGCTTGGTTCTCGCTCAGCACGGCGAAGAGCATACCAGTCCGTCCGATTCCTCCCCGCCCTGAAGGACGGGGCATCCTCAGAAGTTCCCGTGATCCCGCCCACGTACCGCTCCCCTCGTCGCGCCTGCCGGATGATCCCCGCACAACCCCTGCGGAAATCGACAACATCGACAACTACGAGCAAGCGCGACGAGTTACGGCACACCTCCGACCCGTGGAGGGATCCACTCGAACCGGTGAGGAGCCAACAGGGCCCGCACTCCGGTGAGTTGCTCGCGGGAGCCTACTTCTCGACCTCGGTGGCGAGCCTGGCGAGCACGGCGTCGTAGATCCGGCCGAGCCCCTTGGGGGCGAACGTCCTCTCGAAGAAGCCGCCGATGCCGCCGGCACCCTTCCAGGTGGTGGTGACGACGACCCGGGACCTGCCCTCGCCGGCCGGGGTGACGCGCCAGGTGGTGACCATGGAGGAGTTGCGGTCCTTCTCGACGAGCTCGCCGTCGGTCGGCTCGCTGACCTCCATCAGGCAGTCGCGGACCCGCTTGCTGGTGGCCTGGAGCTTCCAGTGGACGAGGGTGCCCTCGCCGTCCCCGCCCTCGCGCACCTCGTACTCGCTGAAGTGCTCGGGCAGCAGCTTCGGGCGGGTGCCGCGGTAGTCGGCGAGCGCGTCGAACACCTTCTCCGCGTCGGCGGCGACGACCCGCTCCGTAGTGGCCTCGACCTGCGCCATGACTTCCTCCAGGACATCCGTTCTCGGGCTTGGAGCCAGCCAATCACCCTGCCGCCCGGACCCCAAATCGGGACCCGTCAAATGATCGGACCCGGCACCACGGACGATCGGGAACGGCGCCCGTACGGTCACCCGCACGATCAAGGGAACAAATGTTCTATTCTCTGGGCAGTGCCGCAGAGGAGGCGTCATGCACGGGGACCACCTCACCCCGGACTCCGAGGAATCCGAGGAATCCGGCGACACCGGCCACGGCCGGACCGACGCCGCACCGAACAGCGCGGACAGGGTCTGGCGGGACATGATGCGACGAAGGCCGGCCCGGGAACCGTCGGGCGGGCGCGCCACCCCTTGCGCGGCGGGGACGGCCGCGTACGCGGCCCTGCTCCAGGGGAAGGGGACGACCCCCGCC
>NZ_JUJA01000097.1:18480-44089 GCF_001906585.1 Streptomyces kebangsaanensis
CCGCCACCGAGCCGCACGCACCGAACAGCGGTGACGCACCCCACCAGAGGCCCGCGACTCTCCCCCGCCCGGTATGCTCCCAACACCCCAGAGCCCGCCCCCCTTGACGACCGGCGCACGCGGCGAGTGGTGCGGGGTCCCCTCGGGAAGGCGAAACGGCGCTTCGGTCGAGGTGTCGCTCCGCGCGTCGCCCCGCGCCCGACTGGGCGGTGCGCCGGACCCTTCGTCAGGCGCACGTCCTGGCAAGGGAGTACGTCAATCGGCCCCACGCGCGCGGGGATGCCGCGCCGCGTCCGGCCGCCCGAGCCGATGCCGCTTCAGATGACCGAACCGACCCAACTTACGCCGATTTGAGGTTGTTCGAGCGCATCACGCGGCGCGATTGGGTCAAGATTTGCCAGAACGCGTTCTTCCGGAGGTGCTTTCCGGGACGATGCGGCGAGGATCGCGAGACCCGCGGTCCGCAGCCTCTCCGTCCTGGGAGGACGTATGAGAAGAAGCGCTGCCGTGCTGTGCGGTGCCGCCGTCGTCATGGCCGGATCCCTCACGGCCGTCCCCGCCGAGGCGAGCACGCCGCACCCCGCAGCCGCCGCGAAGGCCGTCAAGGTCACGTGGAAGAAGTGCGGCACCACGAACTACCCGACGCTCCAGTGCGGGTCGGTGAAGGTGCCGCTCGACCACAGACACCCGTCCGGGAAGAAGATCACTCTGGCGCTGTCCCGCGTCCCGCACACCGCGAAGACGTACCAGGGCCCCCTGCTGGTCAACCCCGGCGGTCCCGGCGGCAGCGGTCTGTCGCTGGCCGGGTTCGTCGCCTCCTCGCTGCCCAAGTCGGTCGCGGCCCAGTACGACGTCATCGGCTTCGACCCGCGCGGGGTGGGCAAGAGTTCCCCCGCCCTGGACTGCAAGCCGGGCCACTTCAAACCGGTGCGCCCCGACTCGGTGCCGGGCACGCCCGCGATCGAGAAGGCCAACCTCAAGCGCGCGAAGGACTTCGCCGCCGCCTGCGGCAAGAAGTACGCGGGCGTGCTGCCGCACATCAACACGGTCAACGCGGCGGCCGACATGGACGCGATCCGCAAGGCCCTCGGCGCGAAGAAGATCAATTACTTCGGTTACTCCTACGGCACCTACCTCGGCGCGGTGTACGCCAAGCTCTACCCGGATCGGGTGCGCCGGCTCGTCCTGGACTCGATCGTGGACCCGACCGGCGTCTGGTACGACGACAACATCCAGCAGAACTACGCCTTCGAGGGCCGGCAGCACGCCTTCACGGCGTGGATCGCCAAGCACGACTCGACGTACAGGCTGGGCACCGACCCGGCCAAGGTCGAGGCCAAGTGGTACGCGATGCGGGCGGCGCTCGCCAAGAAGCCCGCGGGCGGCAAGGTCGGCGCCTCCGAACTGGAGGACACCTTCATCCCGGGCGGCTACTACAACGGCTACTGGCCCTATCTGGCCCAGGCGTTCGCGGCGTACGTGAACAACAAGAACACCGGTCCGCTCATCGAGGCGTACGACGACTTCGCCGCCGTCGGCCCCTCCGACGACAACGGTTACAGCGTCTACACCGCGGTGCAGTGCCGTGACGCCGCCTGGCCGCGCGACTGGCGTCAGTGGAGCAAGGACAACTGGGCCGTGCACGCCAAGGCGCCGTTCATGACCTGGAACAACGCCTGGTACAACGCGCCCTGCGCCTTCTGGCCGGTCTCCTCGCAGCGCCCGGTGAACGTCGCCAACAGCAAGCTGCCGCCGGCGCTGCTGTTCCAGGCGACCGACGACGCGGCCACCCCGTACCCGGGCGGTGTCACGGTGCACCGTCTGCTGCGGAACTCCAGCCTGGTCGTCGAGCAGGGCGGCGGCAACCACGGCGTCACGCTGAGCGGGAACGCCTGCCTGGACAAGCACCTGGCCACGTACCTGACCAACGGCAAGGTGCCGCGCGGGCACGGCGTCGCGGACGCGGTGTGCAAGAAGCTGCCCGACCCGAAGCCGCTGAGCACGAAGAAGGCGTCCGCCCTGGCGGCCACGTCCGGCTCCGACACCGCGCGCGGCGCGACGCTGCACGACCTCGTCCGCTTCCGCGGCTGATCCACCTCGTGGGGGCGGGCGCTGTCGGACCCATGGTCCACCATGGACGCATGAGTGAGCCGACCAGGATTCCCGCCCCCGCCGGGGTCGCCCCCGCCGCGCAGCACTCCCACGTCGTCATGGGCACCGGCCGCTTCGTCGCGGTCTCCGGCCGGCTCCCCCTGGACGAGGAGGGCGAGCTCGTCGGCGAGGGCGACCCGGCCGCGCAGGCGCGTCAGGTCTTCGAGAACCTGCGCCGCTGCCTGGCCGCGGCGGGGGCCGGCTTCGAGGACGTCGTCAAACTCACCTGTTCCGTCACGGACATGGCCCACCTCCCGGCCGTCCGCGCCACCCACATACCCGACGACCGCCTGCCCGCCTCCTCGGCGGTCCAGGTCTCCGCCCTGGTCCGTCCGGAGTTCTGATGGAGATCGAGGCGTTCGCGGTGGTGCCCGGGTGACGGCCCCCCTCGTCCGGCGGATGACCCTCGCGGACTGCGACCGGGTCGCCGAGATCCGCGTGCGCGGCCGGCGAAGCGCCTACCCGGGCCTCATGCCGCAGTCGTACCTCGACACGCTCAGTGCCGAGCGGGACGCCGAGCGATGCCGCACACGTCTCGCGCGGGACGACGGCAGCGTGGTGGACCTGGTCGCCGAACTGGACGGCGAAGTCCTCGGCTGGGCGTGCCACGGTCCCTACCGGGGCGGTGAAGTCCTCACCGGGGAACCCGAGTTGTACGCGCTCTTCGTGGATCCGGCGCGCTGCGGCGGCGGTATCGGGCGCACGCTGCTGGCCGAGGCCGTGCGCAGGTGCACGACCTTCGGGCACACGCGCATGTTCCTGTGGGTCCTGAAGGAGAACACCGGAGCCCGGCGCTTCTACGAGCGGGCGGGGTTCCGCGCGGACGGGACCGCGCAGTCCTTCGAGGTGGACGGGGTCGCCGTGCCCGAGGTGCGGTACGTCAGGGAGCTGCTGGGCTGAGCCCGTCACCCCGGTCGCGGAATGCGGGCCAGGGCGTGGACCGCCGCCTCCGCCAGGGCCGGGTGGGCCAGGGCCTCGGTGAGGACCGGGCGGGCCCGGGGGTCGCCGAGGGTGCCCAGGCCCTCGATGCAGGCGAGGGCCACGCGGCGGTGGGGGTCGTGGGGACGGAGGCGGCGTTCCAGGGTGGTGATCAGGGCGGGGACGGCCTCGGGGGCGTGGAGTTCCACCAGGAGCCGTACCGGGTGCAGGGCGTAGGCGACGCGGAGTTCGTTGGTGGCCAGGGCCGCCGCCGCGCGGGCGGTGCGGGGGTCGCCGAGGCGTGCCAGGGCGTGGGCGGCGGAGGCGCAGCGCTGCGGGTCGCGGTGGTTCAGGAGCAGGACCAGCGCCTCGAAGGCCCGCCGGTCGCCGGCCAGGCCGAGCCGGAACGCGGCCAGCTCCCTGGCCCACAGCGGTTGTCCGGGGGCCATGAGGACCTCGGCCAGCTCGTCCGTGTCCCGGGTGGCGGCCAGGCGCTCGTACGCCGCCGACCCGCCCGACTCCTGCCGTAAGCGCTCCGTGAGCGATCGCGACTCTTCGTCCACGACGCCAGCCTAGGGGTGCGACCGCCCGCGTGGGACCCGCATCACAAACTCAAGGGGGTGGCGTGCTCGTTACCCGCGGGTTAAGCTCAGACGAGCGAGTCACCCACTCGCACCACCTCGCAGTGGCCTGGTGACGCAGCCACCGCGAGTGCTGTCGGTTCGGTACCTCAGGTACCGCAGTACGACTCGGCTTCGGGACAGAGCCGGTCGGTTCCGCCGCTTGCCGGGCGCACAGGCGCGAACGGCGATCGGCACCGGGCGTGTGCGCTCGCAGCCCGGCGACACCCGCACTCCTTTCCCTCCGCACCCGGTGCGCCCCCCGGCGCACCGGGGCGCGTTCCCAGTCGTCACCCTCATCTCTGGAGTCCCGCGATGGCCACTCCCTTCTCCGACACCCCTCTGTCCCCGCTGAAGACGATCGCCGTCGTCGGCCTCGGCACCATGGGCACCGGCATCACCGAAGTCCTCGCCCGGTCCGGCCGCGAGGTCGTCGGCATCGACGTCAGCGAGGCCGCGGCCGCCCGGTCCGTCGCCGCCCTGGAGGCCTCCACCGCCCGTGCCGTGGAGCGCGGGCGCCTGACCGGGCAGGAGCGCGCGGACGTCCTCGCCCGGGTGCGCACCTCCACCGATCTGACCGCCGCGGCGGACGCCGACCTGGTCATCGAGGTGGCGCCGGAGTCGTACGGGATCAAGCAGCAGATCTTCCGGGAGCTGGACGGCATCGTCCGGCCGGAGGCGATCCTGGCCACCGGCACCAACGCCCTGTCGGTGACCCGCCTGGCCGCCGACTCCGCCCGCCCCGAGCGCGTCCTCGGCCTGCACTTCTTCAACCCGGCGCCGGCCATGAGGCTGGTCGAGGTGGTCTCCTCGGTGCTGACCGCCCCGCAGGCCGTCGCCGCCGTCACCGACCTCGCTCTGGAGCTCGGCAAGGAGCCCGTCGCGGTCGGCGACCGGCCCGGTTTCGTCGCCGACGGGCTGCTGTTCGGCTACCTGAACCAGGCCGCCGCGATGTACGAGGCGAAGTACGCCTCCCGCGAGGACATCGACGCCGCGATGCGGCTCGGCTGCGGCCTGCCGATGGGCCCGCTGGCGCTGCTCGACCTGATCGGCGTCGACACCGCCCGTACGGTCCTGGAGGCCATGTACGCCGAGTCGCGCGACCGGCTGCACGCCCCCGCGCCGATCCTCAAGCAGCTCAGCGAGGCCGGCCTGACCGGCCGCAAGGCGGGTCGCGGCTTCTACACCTACGAGGCGCCGGGCAGCGGCACCGTCGTGCGGGACGCCCTGACCCCGCTGGACGGGGACGTCCTGACCCCCGGCCGTCCGGTCCGCTCCGTGGGCGTCGCCGGCTCGGGCACCATGGCCTCCGGCATCGCCGAGGTGTTCGCCAAGGCAGGGTACGAGGTCGTGCTGGCCGCCCGCAGCGAGGAGAAGGCGCAGGCCGCCAAGGCCCGTGTCGGCAAGTCGCTCTCGCGCTCGGTCGACAAGGGGCGGCTGACCGCCGAGGCCGCCGCGCGGGCCCTGGACCGGATCAGGGCGACCGGTTCCTGCGACGACTTCGCCGACGTGGACCTGGCCGTGGAGGCCGTCGCCGAGGACCTGGCGGTCAAGCAGCAGCTGTTCGCGACGCTGGACAAGGTCTGCAAGCCGGGCGCGGTGCTGGCCACCACCACCTCCTCGCTCCCGGTGGTCGCCTGCGCCCGTGCCACCTCGCGCCCGCAGGACGTCGTCGGCATGCACTTCTTCAACCCGGCGCCGGCGATGAAGCTGGTCGAGGTCGTCCGTACGGTGCTGACCGCGGACGACGTCCACGCGACGGTCCGCGAGGTGTGCGTGAAGATCAAGAAGCATGCCGTCGACTGCGGGGACCGCGCCGGCTTCATCGTCAACGCCCTGCTGTTCCCGTACCTCAACAACGCGATCAAGATGGTGCAGGAGCACTACGCGTCCCTGGACGACATCGACGCGGCGATGAAGCTCGGCGGCGGCTACCCGATGGGCCCCTTCGAGCTGCTGGACGTCGTCGGCCTGGACGTCTCGCTGGCCATCGAGAAGGTGCTGCACCGCGAGTTCCGCGACCCGGGCCTGGCCCCGGCTCCGCTCCTGGAGCACCTGGTGGCCGCGGGCTGCCTCGGCCGCAAGACGGGCCGCGGCTTCCGCGAACATGCCCGCCGCTGAGCGTCCCGGCGACTGGTTCCGAGACGGGCGGGAGTGGGGCGGTCTGCTGGACCCGGCGGCCGCTCCCCCGCCCGCCGAGGACGGCGGAAACCGGGGACAGGCGCACCACGCTGCACGAATGCAGTACGTTCGGGTCATGTCCCAGCCCGCCAAGTCCTCACGTACACCAGCCACGCCCGACGCGCCGGAGAGCGCCGCGGGCTCTCGCGCGGCCGCCCAACGGCTCAGAATGCGCCGGGAGCTGGCGGCCGCCGCGATGGAGCTGTTCGCGACCAAGGGGTACGAGGCGACCACGGTCGACGAGATCGCCGCGGCGGCCGGAGTCGCCCGCCGCACCTTCTTCCGCCACTTCCGTTCCAAGGAAGAGGCGATCTTCCCGGACCACGACGACACCCTGATCCGCGCCGAGGCGGTCCTCAACGCCGCGCCCGCGCACGAGCACCCGCTCGACACGGTGTGCCGGGGCATCAAGGAAGTCATGAAGATGTACGCGGCGCAGCCGGACATCTCGGTCGCCCGCTACAAGCTGACCCGCGAGGTCCCCACACTGCGTGAGGCGGAGATCGCCTCGGTGGCCCGCTACGAGCGGCTGTTCACGCGCTATCTGCTGGGCCACTTCGACGAGCGCGCGCACGCCGACGACGCCAACGACGACCCGCTGCTCGCGGAGGTCGCCGCCTCGGCCGTGGTCACCGCGCACAACCACGTGCTGCGGCGCTGGCTGCGGGCGGACGGCCAGGGGGACGTGGAGGCGCAGCTGGACCACGCCTTCGCGATCGTCCGCAGGACCTTCGGCAGCGGGATCGGGGCCGGCCGCTCCACGGCGTCGTCGGCGCCCGCCGGCGGTCCCTCCGCGGCGGCGACCCGGCAGGGCGAGGTCCTGGTGACGGTCGCCCGCACCGACGCCCCGCTGGCGGAGGTCATGCGGACCATCGAGGAGGCTCTGAAGGGCCGCTGAGAGCCTTTCGCCGCGCCGCGCGCTGTGTGATGACGGCCACCCTGCGGGGTGGCCGTTTTGGCATGTCAGGGCCCTTTTTCGCCCGCCTCCGAGGGCCGATTCGATCGATCATCGCTCATTTGATGCGTAAAGTTTTCGTCTGAGCGAAAATTCTGGCACTCAGTGCCTTGCGGGGTGACACGCGGTGTCATACGTTGGAGGTGTCCGGGCGGCCGGCGTGCGAGACCGTACGCACGCCGGCTGTCCCGGCAAGCCAGGACTGGCCTGCCCGCCCGGACGCCTGCGTCACAGGCACCTCCCGCGCCACAAAGCGCCGCCGAAGTTCCACCCGCCGAACCGATGGCATCCCGGCCGAACCGACGGCACACCCTCACCGATCCTCAGCAGCACCGACGTAACCCTCAGCGCCCCTCCCTCAGGGCGCTCATCGCCGGAGGCAACACCGTGACCGTGAAGGACATCCTGGACGCGATCCAGTCGCCCGACTCCACGTCGGAGGACTTCGCCGCCCTGCCGCTCCCCGAGTCGTACCGCGCGATCACCGTGCACAAGGACGAGACGGAGATGTTCGCGGGGCTCGACACCCGTGACAAGGACCCGCGCAAGTCGATCCACCTCGACGACGTCCCGCTGCCCGAACTCGGCCCGGGCGAGGCCCTGGTGGCCGTCATGGCCTCCTCGGTCAACTACAACTCGGTGTGGACCTCGATCTTCGAGCCGCTGCCGACGTTCGGCTTCCTGGAGCGCTACGGCAAGCTCAGCGAGCTCACCAGGCGCCACGACCTGCCGTACCACATCATCGGCTCCGACCTCGCGGGCGTCGTCCTGCGCACCGGCCCCGGCGTCAACGCCTGGAGGCCTGGTGACGAGGTCGTCGCGCACTGCCTGTCCGTCGAGCTGGAGTCGTCCGACGGCCACAACGACACGATGCTCGACCCCGAGCAGCGCATCTGGGGCTTCGAGACCAACTTCGGCGGCCTCGCCGAGATCGCCCTGGTGAAGTCCAACCAGCTGATGCCGAAGCCGGCGCACCTGTCGTGGGAGGAGGCCGCGGCCCCGGGTCTGGTCAACTCCACCGCCTACCGCCAGCTGGTCTCCCGCAACGGCGCCGACATGAAGCAGGGCGACAACGTGCTCATCTGGGGCGCGAGCGGCGGCCTCGGCAGCTACGCCACGCAGTTCGCCCTCGCCGGCGGCGCCACCCCCATCTGCGTCGTCTCCTCGCCGCAGAAGGCGGAGATCTGCCGCTCCATGGGCGCCGAGGCGATCATCGACCGCACCGCCGAGGACTACAAGTTCTGGAAGGACGAGAACACCCAGGACCCCAGGGAGTGGAAGCGCTTCGGCAAGCGCATCCGCGAGCTCACCGGCGGCGAGGACGTCGACATCGTCTTCGAGCACCCCGGCCGCGAGACCTTCGGCGCCTCCGTCTACGTCACGCGCAAGGGCGGCACCATCGTCACCTGCGCCTCCACCTCGGGCTACAACCACGAGTACGACAACCGCTACCTGTGGATGTCCCTGAAGCGGATCATCGGCTCGCACTTCGCCAACTACCGCGAGGCCTGGGAGGCCAACCGCCTCATCGCCAAGGGCAAGATCCACCCGACGCTGTCCAAGGTGTACGCGCTGGAGGACACCGGGCAGGCCGCCCACGACGTGCACCGCAACCTGCACCAGGGCAAGGTCGGCGTGCTGTGCCTGGCCCCCGAGGAGGGCCTGGGCGTGCGCGACGAGGAGATGCGCGCCCGGCACATCGACGCCATCAACCGCTTCCGGAACATCTGAGAGGCGCACATGAGTGAGCGTCAGTCCTCCGGAGAGCGGAGGGAGTCCGCGCCCGCGGCGCAGGCGCGGAAAGAAAGGGACCGGCCGTGGCTCATGCGGACGTACGCCGGTCACTCCACGGCCGAGGCGTCCAACGAGCTGTACCGGCGCAACCTCGCCAAGGGCCAGACGGGTCTGTCGGTGGCCTTCGACCTGCCGACGCAGACCGGCTACGACCCCGACCACATCCTCGCCCGCGGCGAGGTCGGCCGGGTCGGCGTACCGGTCGCGCACCTGGGTGACATGCGCCGGCTGTTCCAGGACATCCCCCTGGAGCAGATGAACACCTCGATGACGATCAACGCCACGGCCATGTGGCTGCTGGCGCTCTACCAGGTCGTCGCCGAGGAGCAGGGCGCGGACATCACCCAGCTCCAGGGAACGACCCAGAACGACATCGTCAAGGAGTACCTGTCCCGCGGCACGCACGTCTTCCCGCCGGGCCCGTCACTCCGCCTGACGACGGACATGATCGCGTACACGGTCTCCCACATCCCCAAGTGGAACCCGATCAACATCTGCAGCTACCACCTGCAGGAGGCGGGCGCCACTCCGGTGCAGGAGATCGCGTACGCGATGTCCACCGCGATCGCCGTGCTCGACGCCGTGCGCGACTCCGGCCAGGTGCCGCAGGAGCGCATGGGCGACGTGGTCGGCCGGATCTCCTTCTTCGTGAACGCGGGCGTTCGCTTCGTCGAGGAGATGTGCAAGATGCGGGCGTTCGGCCGCATCTGGGACAGGATCACACGTGAGCGGTACGGCATCGAGAACCCCAAGCACCGCCGCTTCCGCTACGGCGTCCAGGTCAACTCCCTCGGCCTGACCGAGGCCCAGCCGGAGAACAACGTCCAGCGGATCGTCCTGGAGATGCTGGCCGTCACCCTCTCCAAGGACGCACGCGCGCGTGCCGTGCAGCTGCCGGCCTGGAACGAGGCCCTCGGCCTGCCCCGGCCCTGGGACCAGCAGTGGTCGCTGCGCATCCAGCAGGTGCTGGCGTACGAGTCCGACCTGCTGGAGTACGACGACATCTTCGAGGGGTCGAAGGTGATCGAGGCGAAGGTGGACGAGCTGGTCGAGGCGGTCCTCGCCGAGATCGGCCACATCCAGGAGCTGGGCGGCGCGCTGGCCGCCGTGGAGTCCGGCTACCTGAAGTCGCAGCTGGTCGCCTCGCACGCCGAGCGCCGGGCCCGGATCGAGTCCGGCCGGGAGAAGATCGTCGGCGTCAACATATTCGAGGGGACCGAGCCGAACCCGCTCACGGCCGACCTGGACACCGCGATCCAGACGGTCGACCCGGCGGTCGAGGCCCGCGTCGTCGCCTCGCTGCGGAACTGGCGCGACACGCGGTACCAGCCGCCCTTCAACCACCCGCGCCCGTGCAAGGCGCTGGAGCGGCTGAAGGAGGCCGCCAAGGGCACCGAGAACCTCATGGAGGCCACCCTGGAGTGCGCCCGCGCGGGTGTCACGACCGGCGAGTGGGCCGGGGCGCTGCGCGAGGTGTTCGGCGAGTTCCGGGCGCCGACCGGTGTGTCGTCCGCGCCGGTGGCCGTGACCGCCGAGGCGGGCTCGGCCCTGTCCGAGGTGCGCCGCAAGGTGGACGCGACGGCCCGGGACCTCGGCGTGGGCAAGCTGCGCTTCCTGGTCGGCAAACCGGGCCTGGACGGCCACTCCAACGGCGCCGAGCAGATCGCCGTACGGGCCCGCGACGCCGGCTTCGAGGTGGTCTACCAGGGCATCCGGCTCACCCCCGAGCAGATCGTGGACGCGGCCCTCGCCGAGGACGTGCACGCGGTCGGCCTGTCCATCCTCTCCGGCTCGCACGCCCGGCTGGTGCCGGACGTGCTCCGGCGGCTGCGGGAGGCCGGCGCGGCCGACATCCCGGTGATCGCCGGCGGGATCATCCCGGGCGGCGACGCCGAACAGCTCAGGGCCGCGGGAGTGGCCGCGGTCTTCACCCCGAAGGACTTCGACATCACCGGGATCATCGGCCGTATCGTCGACGAGATCCGCAACGCGAACAAGCTCGACCCCCTGGAGGTCCCCGCATGACCAGCCCTGCTCCCCAGGTCAACCGCCTTCGCCCCCGGCGTTCCTGCCTGGCCGTACCGGGCAGCAACCCCCGCTTCCTGGAGAAGGCGCAGGGCCTCCCCGCCGACCAGGTCTTCCTGGACCTGGAGGACGCGTGCGCGCCGCTGGCCAAGCCGGAGGCGCGGCACACCATCGTCAAGTTCCTCAACGAGGGCGACTGGGCGGGCAAGACGCGCGTGGTGCGGGTCAACGACTGGACGACCGAGTGGACGTACCGGGACGTGGTGACGGTCGTGGAGGGCGCGGGCCAGAACCTGGACTGCATCATGCTGCCGAAGGTGCAGGACGCCCAGCAGGTCGTCGCGCTCGACCTGCTGCTGACCCAGATCGAGAAGACCATGGGCTTCGAGGTCGGCCGGATCGGCATCGAGGCGCAGATCGAGAACGCCCAGGGCCTGAACAACGTCAACGAGATCGCGCGGGCCTCCCAGCGCATCGAGACGATCATCTTCGGCCCGGCCGACTTCATGGCGTCGATCAACATGAAGTCCCTGGTCGTGGGCGAGCAGCCGCCCGGCTACCCGGCGGACGCCTACCACTACATCCTGATGAAGATCCTGATGGCCGCCCGCGCCAACGACCTCCAGGCGATCGACGGCCCCTACCTGCAGATCCGCAACGTCGACGGCTTCCGCGAGGTGGCCGGCCGCGCCGCCGCGCTCGGCTTCGACGGCAAGTGGGTGCTGCACCCCGGCCAGGTGGACGCCGCCAACGAGGTGTTCTCGCCCTCCCAGGAGGACTACGACCACGCCGAGCTGATCCTGGACGCGTACGAGTACTGCACGTCCGAGGCGGGCGGCAGGAAGGGCTCGGCGATGCTCGGCGACGAGATGATCGACGAGGCCAGCCGGAAGATGGCGCTGGTCATCGCGGGCAAGGGCCGCGCGGCCGGCATGCGGCGCACCAGCAAGTTCGAGACCCCGGAGGCGTGACGGTCATGCAGTTCGGACGCACCTACGAGGAGTTCGAGGTCGGGGCGGTGTACAAGCACTGGCCGGGCAAGACCGTCACGGAGTACGACGACCACCTGTTCTGCCTCCTCACCATGAACCACCACCCGCTCCACCTGGACGCCCACTACGCGGAGCGGACGACGGACTTCGGCCGGAACGTCGTCGTCGGGAACTACGTCTACTCCCTCCTGCTCGGCATGTCGGTGCCGGACGTCTCCGGCAAGGCGATCGCCAACCTGGAGATCGAGTCGCTCAGGCACGTGGCGCCGACCTTCCACGGCGACACGATCTACGGCGAGACGACGGTGCTGGACAAGTGGCCGTCGAAGTCGAAGAACGACCGCGGGATCGTCCACGTCGAGACCCGGGGCTACAAGCAGGACGGCACGCTGGTGTGCACCTTCCGCCGCAAGGTGATGGTGCCGACCGAGACGTACATCAAGGAGCGCGGCGGCGAGCAGCCCGGCCGCCCGGAGCCCAAGCAGCAGGAGAAGTAGCCATGGCGCGCCTCGCCCAGACCGCCGGTCTGACCGACGTCCAGCAGGAGATCGTCTCCACCGTCCGGGACTTCGTCGACAAGGAGATCATCCCGGTCGCCACCGAGCTGGAGCACCGCGACGAGTACCCGCAAGCCATCGTGGACGGCCTGAAGGAGCTGGGCCTGTTCGGTCTGATGATCCCCGAGGAGTACGGGGGGCTGGGCGAGTCGCTGCTGACGTACGCGCTGTGCGTGGAGGAGATCGCCCGCGGCTGGATGTCGGTGTCCGGCATCATCAACACGCACTTCATCGTCGCCTACATGCTCAAGCAGCACGGCACGCAGGAGCAGAAGGAGTACTTCCTGCCGAAGATGGCGCTCGGTGACGTCCGGGGCGCGTTCTCGATGTCCGAGCCCGCCCTGGGCTCGGACGTCTCGGCGATCACCTCGAAGGCGGTGAGGGACGGCGACGAGTACGTCCTGGCCGGCCAGAAGATGTGGCTGACCAACGGCGGCACGTCCTCGCTCGTGGCGGTCCTGGTGCGCAGTGACGAGGGCCACCCCGAGGGCACGGCCCCGCACAAGTCGATGACGACCTTCCTGGTGGAGAAGGAACCCGGCTTCGGCGAGGTCCGCCCCGGCCTGACCATCCCCGGCAAGATCGACAAGATGGGCTACAAGGGCGTCGACACCACCGAGCTGATCATGGACGGGCTGCGGGTGCCCGCCGACCGGGTGCTCGGCGGCGTCACCGGCCGCGGCTTCTACCAGATGATGGACGGCGTCGAGGTCGGCCGCGTCAACGTCGCCGCCCGCGGCTGCGGCGTCGCCCAGCGCGCCTTCGAGCTGGGTGTGCAGTACGCCCAGCAGCGCCACACCTTCGGCAAGCCGATCGCCCAGCACCAGGCCATCCAGTTCAAGCTGGCGGAGATGGCCACCAAGGTCGAGGCGGCGCATGCGATGATGGTGAACGCCGCGCGCAAGAAGGACTCCGGTCAGCGCAACGACCTCGAGGCCGGCATGGCGAAGTACCTGGCCTCCGAGTACTGCAAGGAGGTCGTGGAGGACGCCTTCCGCATCCACGGCGGCTACGGCTTCTCCAAGGAGTACGAGATCGAGCGCCTGTACCGCGAGGCCCCGATGCTGCTCATCGGTGAAGGTACCGCCGAGATCCAGAAAATGATCATCGGCCGCCGACTCCTCGAAGAGTATCGCTTCCAGGGCTGATTGTCCGCGTACGGGGTGTTTTCTCCGAGAAGAAGATCACACCCCGTCAGCGCTCTTCCGCCGCCGACTCGGCAGCTCGGCTTACCCAGTTACGGCGCTTAGCCGCTACGATCGCCGGAAAGCCGCCGTCCCCCGTCGAAAGCGCGGCATCATCCGCTACGAAGGTCATCCATGCCCCACAGCCAAACCTCTGCACCCAGCGGCCGGATCCGCCTCGCGCGCGGAGCATCGCCGTGGCTTCTTCCGACCGTCGCGACCGCAGCCGTCAGCCTGGTCCGTGCCCGCCGCTCGGGTGCCGCCAAGGCCGTAGCCGTCCCCGCCACCGCGCTCGCGGCGGGGATGCTGTGGTTCTTCCGCGACCCCGAGCGCGAGATCGCCCAGGGCCGGGTCATCTCGCCCGCCGACGGTGTGGTGCAGAGCATCATGCCGTGGAAGGACGGCCGCACTCGCGTCGCGATCTTCATGAGCCCGCTGAACGTCCACGTCAACCGTGCCCCGCTCGCCGGCACGGTCACGTCGGTCGAGCACGTCCCCGGCGGATTCGTTCCGGCGTTCAACAAGGAGAGCGAGAACAACGAGCGGGTCGTCTGGCACTTCGACACCGAGCTCGGCGACATCGAGATGGTCCAGATCGCCGGCGCGGTGGCCCGCCGCATCGTCCCCTACGTCCCGTCGGGCACGAAGGTCGAGCAGGGCGAGCGGATCGGTCTGATCCGCTTCGGCTCGCGCGTCGACCTGTACCTGCCCGAGGGCGTGGAGGTGGCGGTCGAGGTCGGCCAGAAGACCGTGGCTGGGGTGACTCGCCTTGACCGTGATTGATCCCGAGACCCAGGCGGGCTGGGTGCCCGAGGCCGACGGGGTGGACGAAGAGGAGGAGATGCCCCTCTCTCTGCGCCTGTCGATAGCGGACACCCTCACTCTGGGCAACGCCACGTGCGGCTTCATGGCGGTGTACTTCACCACCACCGGCATCCTGATCCCGCACCTGACCGGCAGCGACGACTCGGCGGGCATGGCCCGGCACAGCGCCGCCACGGCGGTCATCCTGATGCTGTGCGCGGCGGTCTTCGACCTGTTCGACGGCCTGGTCGCGAGGAAGCTGCGCTCCTCCCCCATGGGCGCGGAGCTGGACAACCTCTCCGACCTGATCAGCTTCGGCCTGGCCCCGGCGTACTTCGTCCTCGTCTACGGCATGGTCGCGGACGACGCCCACCAGAGGGTGGCGGCACTGGGCGCGATCGTGGTGCTGCTGGCGGTGGTCCTGCGGCTCGCGCGCTTCTCGTGCGTGACGCTGAAGGACGGCATGTTCCAGGGCATGCCCTCACCCTTCGGCGCGCTGACGGTGGTCTCGATCGTCCTGCTGGAGCTGCCCTTCGTGGCGACGCTGCTGGCCATCATCGGCACCGCGTGGCTGATGGTGAGCCGGGTGGAGTACCCGAAGCCCCGCGGCCGCCTCGCGGTGGCCATGCTCTCCTGGATCGTCCTGTCCATGGGCCTCCTGGCGGCCTGGGCCTTCGACGCCCCGAGCGGCCAGCTCCTCCTCCAGACCGGCTGTGCCCTGCAGCTGGTCATGGCCGCGGTGATCCCCCTGTTCGCCACGGCCCGCCGGGTGAACAACTTCCGCGACAACCGCCGCGAGGCACGGGCAGCACAGCTGCCGTAGCGCTCCGCCGGGTCGTACGACGGCGAAGGGCCCCCGAACCGTGAAGCGGTTCGGGGGCCCTTCGCCATGAGGACGGAAGCCGTCAGCGGTGCGGCCCCGGCAGGACCCCTGGTACGGCGGCCACCGGACGCCCGGCTCCGGGGCACACGACGAGCGGGGGACCGAGGACACGCAGGGATCCGGAGCGGAGCCCTCACAGGAGCCCGGGGCGGAGCCCCCGCCGGGGTGCAGGCGACGCAGTCCCCGCCGGGGCCTGGGGCGGAGCCCCGGGAACAGCCGCCTTCCTTCCACCGAGCCGGGCGGGCGGATGGGCAGAGATCCGGGGTCTGGGGCGGAGCCCCGGTAACAGCCGCCTTCCTTCCACCGAGCCGGGCGGGCGGATGGGCAAAGCAGCTGTCAGAGCAACAGGTCCCGGGCGATCCGCTCGGCCACCCGCTCCAGGATCGGCCCCGCGTCCGCGATGCACCGGGAGACGTCCGGCTCGAACTGGGTCAGGGCGTAGGCCCGGCGGATGCCGACCCGCCCCAGGACCTCCGGCTCGAGGGCCAGCCGGCCGCAGACCGCGACGACCTCCTTGCCCGCGGCGCGCGCCGCCGCGGCGACGCCCGCCGGGGCCTTGCCGTGCAGGGTCTGCTCGTCCAGGGAGCCCTCACCGGTGATCACCAGCGAGGCCCGCCGCAGCGCCGGGGCGAAGCCCAGCACATCGAGCATGACCTCGATGCCGGCCCGGAAACGCGCCCCGAGGAGCAGTGCCCCGTACCCGACACCGCCCGCCGCCCCCGCGCCGGGCGACGCCGCGTACTCCGCCGCCCGCGCCCCGACCGCCCCCTCCAGCACCTTCGCGAAGTGTGCGAGCGCCGCGTCCAGCGTCTCCACGGCGTCCGGCGAGGCGCCCTTCTGCGGCCCGTAGACCGCCGCCGCGCCCTTCGGCCCGGTCAGCGGATTGTCGACGTCGCTGGCGAGCACGAGCTCGACGGAGCCCAGCCGCCGGTCCAGCCCGGACAGGTCCGCGTCGGCCAGCTCCGCCAGTCCCCCGCCGCCGGGCGGGACCGGCTGCCCGTCCGCGTCCAGGAACCGCGCCCCGAGCGCGGACAGCATCCCCGCGCCCCCGTCCGTCGTCGCGCTCCCGCCGACGCCGAACACGATCGTCCGCGCGCCCGCGTCCAGCGCGGCGCGCAGCAGCTCCCCGGAGCCGTACGTGGACGCCGTGAGCGGCGCGAACACGCCCGCCGGCAGCCGTTGCAGCCCACTGGCCTCGGCCATCTCCACGACCGCCGTGTCGCCGCGCAGCGCGAACGCGGCGGTCACCTCGTCCCCGAGGGGACCCGCGACCCGTACCTCCCGGCGCTCGAACCCGGCCGCGACCGCCGCGTCCACGGTCCCGTCGCCGCCGTCGGCCACCGGCAGCGCCTCCACCTCCAGGTCCGGCACGACCCGGCGCAGTCCGCCCGTCACGCGCTCGGCCACCTGCACGGCCGTCAGCGACCCCTTGAACTTGTCCGCGGCAACCAGCACCCTCCGGGTGCCGTGCACTGCAGCGTCCGCCACCTTGCCATCCCCTCGCTCTCCACCGGACCCCGCACGTCAGGGCCGGCCGCGCCGCTGCGACCCTAACCGGCGGCGGCCCCCACCGCCATGTCCCGCGCGACCGCCCCCGGAATCGGGTAGACCGTCCCTATGACCCCTATGGGCACCGTGGGCACCGAGGCGGAGCTCGCCGACCGCATCCTCGGCGGATGGCTGGGCCGTGTCGCGGGGAACATGCTCGGCAAACCGGTCGAGCAGGGCGAGGTGTGGACGCGCGACCGCATCGACCGCTACCTGCGCAAGGCGGCCGCGCTGCCGCTCACCGACTACCTGCCCGAACCATCGGCCGATGACGACGCCCACGACCTGCGCCCCGAGTGGCGCGGCTGCGTCCGCGGCCGGATCCACGGCAGCTGCCGCGACGACGACGTCGACTACGCGATCCTCGGCCTGCACCTCCTGGAGACGCACGGCTTCGCCTTCAGCACCGAGCAGGTCGGCGACCTGTGGCTGCTGCGGCTGCCGTACCTGCAGACGTTCACCGCGGAACGGGCGGCGTACCGCAATCTGGTCAACGGACTCAAGCCGCCCCTGACGGCCACGTACGACAACCCGTACCAGGAGTGGATCGGCGCCCTGATCCGCGCCGACGTCTACGGCTGGACCAGCCCCGACGCCCCACGCCGCGCCGCCTCCCTCGCCCGCCGCGACGCGGTGCTGTCCCACACCGGCAACGGCGTCTACGGCGCCCAGTGGGCGGCGGCCCTGATCGCGGCGGCCTTCACCGCCCCGACCGTCCGTTCCGCCGTCGACACCGCGCTCACGGTGATCCCGGCGAGCAGCCGCCTGGCCCGCACGGTGCGCCGCGTCGTCTCCCTGCACGAGGCGCGCGTGCCCTGGGAGGACGCCCTGGCCACGCTCGCGGACGAGACCGCCGGCCTCGGCTGGATCCACACCGTCCCGAACGCCGCCGTCCTCACGGCCGGCCTCCTCTACGGCGAGGGCGACTTCACCCGCACCCTCGCCCTCACCGTCCGCGGCGGCCTGGACACCGACTCCAACGGCGCGACGGCCGGCTCGGTGGCCGGCGTCCTGACGGGCGCCGCCGCCGTTCCCGCCCAGTGGAAGGACCCCCTGGAGGACACGGTCCGCAGCGCGGTCTTCGGCTTCGACGGCGTACACATCACCGAACTCGCGGACCGCACGCTGCGCCTGGCCGTCCTCGCCGACTGACACGGCCGCACTGCGCGGCGCCTGCTAGGGCACGGTGCGTTCCATCCGGCCTTCTCGCACTCCTCCACAACACGACCACACGGCTGTCACCGTTACGTTCCAGCCGGAGACTTTCGTCCCGCGAGCCGGAATCCTGGTCCGGCACGGCCGTGCCAACCCTGACCGTCGGCAGGAACCAGGAGAACGTGCCATGGCCCTCACCCGTGTACGCCAAAGCTCGGCGTTGCTGTCCACGGCCCTGCTCGCGGCCCTCGCCCTGACCGGCTGCGGCAGCTCCGGCAAGGAGGCGCCCTCGGTCGGCTCCGCGCCGTCCACGTCCACGCGCGAGGGGGGAGTCACCCCCTCCGCTCCACCGAGGCAGGCCCCGGCGGACCCGTGCAAGCTCATCTCTCCGCAGGAGGCGCGGGAGTTGGGAGGCACATCGGGACGTTCGGACTCCTGTTCAACAAATCGGGCACCTGGGTCGCGATGACCGTGGTGGCGGACCGGGCGGACAATGCCCAGCGGCTGGAGAACCTGGCCCGCAAGGTCGCCGCGCGCATGTAGCCACACCGTGTCCCGGTCCCGGCGCCTTGGGGGACGGGACCGGGAATCCGGTGCGTTGCGCTGACGGTCACCGCTGGGATTTCCGCAGGTGCTTCCTCGTGCCGGAAGGCATGACGCGCGGGTCCACGCAGCTCTCAATTTTGAGCGACGGCAGCACGGGCATGCCCGCCGGAAGAATGCCGCCTTCATGGTCTCGTCCCACGCACCGGCGCGCATCCAGCAGTTGAACCGGATGCGCACGGTCACCCAGTTCGCGCCCTCGGGCACCTCGATGCTGTGCCAGCCGCACCCGGTGCGCGCCTTGAACAGAAGGGCATCGACGATCGCCCGGCCGTCCGGCGCACTTGCCTGGCGAGCACGGGCATATGTCGTTCCGACTTCCCGTGCAGACTCCGGCGTCCTCCCGTGCCCGCCGGCACGGGGCCACGGGAGACACCATCCCGATACGCGGACTTGGAACTCAGACAGTGCACGGAGTCGCGGCGGGACGCCGACCCGCGGTGAACGCGGCCGGCGGTACACCCATGAAGTGGCGGAACTCGGCCGTCATGTGGGACTGGTCGTATTGACATGCTCCCTGGCCTAAAGGCCAGGGATTCCGGCCTGGGTCGTCCGACCCTTCCGGGGGCTTCCTGCTTCACCGCGCTGTGCCGGGACTTTCGCCCTGGTCTTACCGGCGCTCCACGAGGCGTTTAGCCTGTCCGCCCGTCCGGCGGCCAGGATGTTGCGGGCTGCGTTCTGGTCGCGGTCGTGGACGGTCCCGCACGCCCGGCAGGTCCACTCGCGGACGTGGAGGGGTTTGGGGCCGTCCTTGACGCCGCACGCGGAGCAGACCTGGGAGGTCGGCTCGAAGCGTGCGATGCGGGCGAAGTACCGGCCGTGCCTGGCGGCCTTGTACCGAAGCATGCCGACGAACGCGGACCATCCCGCGTCGTGCACGGACTTGGCGAGCCGGGTACGGCCGAGACCGGACACCTGGAGGTCTTCCACATACACCGCTTGGTTGTCGCGGATGATCTGTGTGGATGCCTTGTGGTGGAAGTCCCGGCGCCGGTCGGCCACCCTGGCGTGCTGGCGTGCGACCTTGATCCGGGCCTTGGCCCGGTTCTTCGATCCCTTCACCTTGCGGGACAACTCCCGCTGAAGCCGCTTGAGCTTCTTCTCCGCCCGGCGCAGAAAGCGGGGGCTGTCGATCTTCCGGCCGTCGGAGAGGACGGCGAAGGCGGACAGGCCGAGGTCGATGCCGGCTTCCGTCTCCGCCTCGGGCAGGTGCGCGGGGTCGGTGTCCACGACGAAGCTGAGGAAGTACCGGCCCGCGCTGTCCTTGGTGACGGTCAGGCTGGTCGGCGCGGCCGGAAGGGGCCTGGACCACCTGACCTTGAGGTTGCCGACCTTGGCCACGTACACCGTGCCGCCCGCCTGGAGGGAGAACGCGTTGGTGTTCAGCCGGACGGACTGCCGGGTGTCCTTCTTCGACTTGTACCGGGGCGGGCCCACCTTCCGGCCCTGCCGCTTGCCCTTGAGGCCGTCGAAGAAGTTCTTGTAGGCGGTGTCCAGGTCTCGCAGGGACTGTTGCAGGACGACCGCCGACACGTCGGCCAGCCAGGCCCGCTCCGGGGTGCGC
The DNA here is from genome assembly GCF_001906585.1 of Streptomyces kebangsaanensis. GTDB lineage: Bacteria > Actinomycetota > Actinomycetes > Streptomycetales > Streptomycetaceae > Streptomyces > Streptomyces kebangsaanensis. The sequence continues at coordinate 38,415 of NZ_JUJA01000097.1, forward strand.
TTGGCCTCGGTGATGTGGGTCCTGGACAGCTCCACCGACTTCACATGGGGCAGTCCGGCCGCGTGCGCCTCCTTCCGGGTGCGCAGGCAGTCGTTCCACACCACGCGGGCGCATCCGAACGCCCTCGCCAGCGCACGGCGCTGGGCGGCATCGGGGTAGGCCCGGTAGTTGTAGCGGAGCTGCACAGCCCGTGATCCTACTACGATTGGTCTCATGGATGGACAGAACGACTACAGGCGTGGCAGGCAGGTTGTTTCGGCGATGCATGTGCACTTGGTCTTCGTGACGAAGTACCGGCGCGGCGTGTTCAACGACGAGATGCTGACACGCTGCGAAGAGATCATGCGGAAGGTGTGCGAGGACTTCGAGGCGGAGCTGAAGGAGTTCAACGGGGAACGCGATCACGTGCATCTGCTGATCAACTACCCGCCGAAGGTCGCCGTCTCCAAGTTGGTCAACTCACTCAAAGGGGTCTCCGCCCGACGGATACGGCAGGAATTCACCGGCCGGACCAACCGGGCCATCATGCACGGGCATCTGTGGTCGCCCTCGTACTTCTCCGCCTCGTGCGGCGGGGCGCCGCTGTCGATCATCCGCACGTACATCGAGCAGCAACAACGTCCGCTGTGACCCGCGGGTCAGAACAGTCCAGAGATGCATTCATCCCCGGCGTGAACGCCGGGGCTTTCTGCAAGATGCTCGGTAACACGCCGTCGTGGCGATGTCCGACCACCGGCCGGCATCGGCCGCAAGCACGGTGCGAACGCGGTCGATGCGTGCGAAGTGCTTGGGGGGCAAGCCGGTGCCGTCGGTGAACAGGGTATGCAGGCGGCGCTCACTTATGTGCAACCGAGCCGCGGTTGCGGCGACAGTGGCGCCGACAAGTAGACGTGCCGCCTCTTCAAGCCGCCCTGACGGCTCCGGTCGATCGGCCAGTGCTTTTTCGAGAGCGGCGATCGGGTCGGCGGCGAGCTGGTCGACGCCCAGGCCCGGTAGTTCGCGAAGCGGCAGGGCCCGGTCGGCGAGATCACGCAGCGGGCGGCCGAGCAGGACTTGGGCACGACCCGGCCGCATGCGAACCCGCACGCACGAGTGGACAGGCGCGCCGACGTGATAGGAGGCCCGGGTGCGGGGGCCCATGACGATCAGCTCACGCTTATCGATGCGCAGGAGAAGTGTGGTGGCGTGATCGGGCACGTCGACCGCCGCCGAACCCGCAGCCGTAGCGACATCGATCCCGGCCACCCATCGCAGAAGGCCGGGCGGCACGACAAGAGAACTCACGCGATCCACGATAGTGCCGAAACTTCCTATCACGCGGCGGGGGAGCACTGTCATCGTCGGAGCATGATCCTTGTTACCGGTGCCACCGGCACCATCGGTAGTCACGTCGTCCGTCTACTCACCGAGCGGGGCGTGCCGTTCCGGACAATGTCCCGCCGCGAGCGACCCGGAGGGGTACGGGCCGACTTCGACGACCCGGCGTCGCTGGCACGCGCGGTGGCCGACGTCGACACGGTCTTCCTCGTAACCGTGCCCCCCGTGCCGACCGCGGACCACGACATCGCCCTGGTCACGGCCGCGCGGGCAGCGGGCGTCCGTAAGATTGTCAAGCTGTCCGCCATCGGCAGCGGCGAGCGGGTCGACGGGGCGACCGTCGGCGCGTGGCACCTCGCCGCGGAGGATGCGATCGAGGCCAGCGGGCTCGTGTGGACGATGCTCCGCCCACCGAGCTTCGCCTCGAACTTCTTGTGGTACCGGGCGCTGATCCAGGCCGGAGAGCCGATCCCAAACCTGACCGGCGACTCCCGGCAGGCCATCGTCGACCCGAGGGACGTGGCTGCTGTCGCAGTTGCCGCCATGACCAGCGATGCGCACGACGGGCAGCGGTACGACCTGACCGGGCCAGAGCTGCTGACGTTCGCGGACCAGGCGGCGATCATGGAGCGCGTGCTGGAACGGCCGGTCAAGATCACCGACGCGAGCGCGCTCGACCAGTTGCCGGCCGGGATGATCACTGGCATCGGCTGGGCGCGCGCCGGCGGTGCGGCCTATGTCACCGACCACGTGTCACAGGTACTCGGCCGACCGGCGGGCACGTTCGAGCAGTGGGCACGCGACCACCGGGAGGCATTCACGGCAATGCCGTAACCCACCGCCGCCGACGGCCACCAGGTTGGCCATCGTCGTCATCTGGAAGGAAGGTGGTTCGACGCGCTTCCCAGCCGGTGATGAGCTGCTGGTACGAGACCCGGAGCCGCCCCCGGCCGCGGCGTAGGCCCGTCGTAGGGTCTCCGTCGTTCTCCTGGACGTCAGGACGCCCCGCCGCTACTCGCCGCCCGGCGGGGCGTCTCCGTGCGCTCCCGCAGCCGGCCGTGGCCTTATGCGCGGGACCCATGATCCGAAACGGAATGATGCCCCGGGAAACGGCTGACAAGGCTCGTTACCCTGCTTGGATGACCGTTTCGGACTACGCCACGTACATCGCCGGGCTCCCCCGCGTCCTCGCCGCTGCCGCCGCCCTCTTCCGTGACGAGCGGGGCCGGGTGCTCCTCGTCGAACCGAACTACCGGGAGGGGTGGGCGCTGCCGGGCGGCACGGTCGAGTCCGACGACGGCGAGACCCCGCGCCAGGGTGCGCGCCGCGAGACGCTGGAGGAGATCGGTCTCGACCGTGAGCTCGGCCCGCTGCTCGCGGTCGACTGGGTGCCCGGCACCGGGCGCCCGCCGCTGGTGGCGTACCTCTACGACGGCGGCGTCCTCACCGACGACGACCTCAAGGCGATCCACCTGCAGGAGGAGGAGCTGCTGTCCTGGCGCCTGGTCCCCCGCGACGAACTCACCGCCCACCTGCCGGCCGCCACGGGCCGCCGCGTCCTGGCCGCCCTCGACGTCCTGGCCGACGGCACGGGCCCGGCGGAGCTGGAGGACGGCCACCACGCCGGCTGATCACTCCGAGCGGTTCATCCTTCGACGTCCCGGGGCTCGACGTCCACCTCGCGCAGCGCCTCGTCACGCTCGGCGACCCTGGCCTCCGTACGGTGGCCGCGCTCGATGTAGTCGCGGACGACCAGCTCGACGGCGTCCTGCGGGCTGCCCACTCCGGCGAGAACCATCACTTCCACGACGAGCTCGGCGTCGAGCGACACGGTGACCTTGGCCATGCGCGGACGGTAGCACCGCCGGGTCCGGGCGCGGGCGGATATCCGTTCGCCCGCCCGGATCCCCCGCTCTACCCTCGGTCTCATGACCAAGCCCCTCGTCGCCATCCTCAGCGGCGCCGGCATCTCCACCGATTCCGGCATCCCTGATTATCGCGGCCCAAACGGGCTGTGGCGGAAGGATCCCGAGGCCGAGAAGCTCGTGACGTACGGGTACTACATGAACGACCCGGACATCCGGCGGCGGTCCTGGCAGATGCGCCGCAAGAACCGCACCCTGCGGGCCGAGCCGAACGCCGCGCACCGTGCCGTGGCCGAGCTGGAGCGGACCGGGGTGCCGGTGCGGGTGATCACGCAGAACGTGGACGGGCTGCACCAGCTCGCCGGGATGCCCGCCCGCAAGGTACTGGAACTGCACGGCAGCGTGCGCAGTGTGGTGTGCACGCGGTGTCACGCGCGCGGGCCGATGGAGGACGCCCTCGCCCGGGTCGAGGCCGGGGAGGACGACCCGCCCTGCCGGAACTGCGGCGGCATCCTGAAGTCGGCCACCGTGATGTTCGGCGAACGCCTCGACCCGCAGGTGCTCGGCGAGGCCGTCGCGATCACCAAGGCCTGCCAGGTGTTCATCGCCGTCGGCACCAGCCTCCAGGTCCAGCCCGCCGCCGGCCTCGCGGGCGTCGCCGCCGACCACGGCGCACGCCTGGTCATCGTCAACGCCGAGCCGACCCCGTACGACGACCGCGCCGACGAGGTCGTACGGGAACCGATCGGCACCGCCCTGCCCAGGATCCTGCGCGGGATCGGCGCTGAAAGCACCCTCTAGCCCCGCCTTTCGCTCATCCGACCGGGCTCGTGGGGCGTAAGCGGTCAGCGACGGTAGCAGTACGAGTCCGAGGAGGCGTCGCCGCCCTGCAGGCGTGTCTGGTGCACGCGCAGGCCGAGGAAGTCCGGGCCGTGCGGGAAGAAGCGGCTGTCGACGGAGAGCCCGCCGTGCGAGGTGTCGGCGTCGAGTTCGACCATCCACGGGTCGATGCCCGCGGGATAGAACTGTGCGTCCCAGGCGGAGTACAAGGAGTTCGTCAGGTACACGCGCCGTCCGTCGCGGCTGAGCTCGACCATCTGCGCTCCGCCCGTCAGCGGAGTGTCCGGCTCGGCGGGGTGCTGCTGTCGGCCGACGACGCCGCCAAGACGCACGGACGCGGTCCGCCTGGGATGGAACGGGTCGCTCACGTCGTACTGGAAGAGGTCGCCGGTTCCCCATGCGGATACGTACAGCCACTGGTCGTCCACCGACAGGTCGATGTCGGTGATCAACGGGGGCACGGCGCCGAACGGCTGCAGCGCCGGGGGCAGGTCCTCCGCTCGCGCGGGCTCCGCGGGGATGGTGACCACCTTGCGGACGACGAAGTCCTCGCCCTCCCGGTTCCACAGCCACACCGACGCCGACAGGTCCTCCACGTTGGCCACGGTGTTGGTGAACCCCCACGTGGCCTCGGGGTCGTGCGCGGGGCGCAGTTCCAGGACCATCTGGTTCTCGTCCCCCAGATCGACGCGCTGCAGGTGCCGGCCGGAGTCCAGCTCCCAGAAGTGCAGTGCGTGGCCGTACCGGCGGTCCAGCAGCAGTTCGGGGACGAGGCCGTCCTCGATCATCGAGGGGGTCCCCCACTCGCTGGTCACGGCGATGTTCTGGCGCAGGTGCCACCAGAGGTCGTAGGCGAACCACTGCGGTCCGCGGTCGCTCTCCCAGGCGCGCAGCACTTCGAAGCTTTCGTGGTCCAGCAGCGCTACGCCGCCGGGCCCGTCCGCACCGTCCGCGCCGCCCAGGCAGGACAGGAACATTCCGTCGGGACCACAGTGGAGTGTGTGCGGACGTGAATACCCGGCCTTGGCAGCCAGTTCCTCGGGCTCGATCACCTTGACCAGGCGCGGGCGGGCGGGATCGGGGCCGGTGTCGAGGACGTGCAGCCGGGAGGAGCGCAGTCCCGGGACGATGAGGTAGCGCCGCGCGGCGTGATGATGACCGGCGTGCGCCAGCGCGCTCGAGCAGGCGTTCCAGCCGAAGTGGTGCAGTTCGTTGCCCGGGTCGGGCAGTTCGACGTGGGAGATCACGCGGCCGTACAGGGGGGACTCGGGGTCGGTGCCGACGGTGAACAACGCGTCCGCGCGCTGTGCGGTCGGGTCGAAACCGACGACATAGGCGAGCTCCTCCGGGGGTGCGGCGACGGCGTCCGCCGGAGTGCGGTACAGGGTGGGGTCGCTGTGGGCGCCGCTGTCGTGAGCGTGGTCGGTCGTCGTCATGGCTGTTCCTTGTCCCGAACGGGAGTCTGGGACCAGGGGGCTCCCGGGAGGCGGCCGGCCTCACCCGTTCGAGCTCGATATGGAGATACCGGACGTACAGCCAGCGTTCCACAGCCCCCAAGCACTGCCAACGCGGCAGCGCGGAGGCACGGGCCGTCGGTGTGCGGCGCGTCTCCGGCACGCCCGGGAGCGGCGGCCGACCACGGGACACGGCTGG
>NZ_JUJA01000097.1:44106-51494 GCF_001906585.1 Streptomyces kebangsaanensis
CTCGGCGGCCTCGCCGACGAATACGGCGGCCTCGCCGACGAAACCGTACGGGAACCGATCGGCACCGCACTGCCCACGCGACTCCGCGGCGCCCGGGCGGCTTGTACTCCTGCGTCGATCCGGGCACGGGACGGCGGATCCGCCGTGTTCTACGGGGTGCCGTGGCCGTCGAGGAAGCGAAGCAGCACAGCGGCTTCCGCGCGGAGCCGCGCGACTCGGTCGGCGTGGGCGGGGACAGTCAACTGCGCTGCGGCTTGCAGTCGTTCGGCGGCCTCGGCGCGCACGATATCCGCCACACCGCACTCGCTCAGCTCACGCCGCGCCGCCTCGGTGGCGCCGGCACCGACCGGTGACTGTTCGAAGGCCAGGCCGCGCAGTTCGGCTTCGCCCACGGGCACCGCCTCCGCGTTGTCCAGCGCGGCGAGCGTTGCGCGCAGGGCGCTCACCGCGGCCTTGTCACGGGCGCGCATCGCTTCCGGGAGGGCTTGACGCATACGAACACGTAGGGACATGCCGGGACCCTATGGCCGTGCTCCTGGCCCCACAACGGGATATCCCCGCCGGAGGCGGCCGCGCACCCGGACACCGGGCCGGGCTCGGGCAGCGGGTCGCCGTCCGGAGACGCTGCCGCACATGGCGGAGTGGGTGGCATCCCGGCACGGCTGGATGCTCATCGACTTCCCCGTCGACAGCGGCCTCGCCTTCCTCCCGGCCGTGGCGAGCACCGGTCCGCGGCACGCGTTCTACGTCCGGATGACGCACTGGGCGGCTCCGGACGCGTGGGACGTGACGGTCAAGCCGATGGACGCGGCGATGTCCCAGGAGGAGCCGGCATCGCGGTTTCGCCGGCAGCTGCTCCAGGTGAGCTTCCCGGCGTACGACTAGGCGCCCGCGGGGCTGTCTTGTCGATCAGGGGGCATCAGCGCTGAAGTGGCCCATCGGGCCGGCCAGGAGGCCGGGTCAGGAGTGCGGTGCCGTAGTTGGCCCGCGAGCGTTCCGGGTGGCCGGAGTGAGTGCTTGGGGTGACAGGCTGGTTCCGATGTCGGAGGTGGCTGGCACGATGCTCCCCATGGAACTCGTGCACCCGTTCGACGCGTTGGACTCCCACCCCTGGTCCTCCTTCAGCCACGCCTACGGCAGCGCGGAGGACCTCCCCGATCTGCTGCGGGCCCTGGCGGGTGCCGACGCGGACGTGGCGGGCGAAGCGCTGTCGGAGTTGTACGGAAGCGTGCTGCATCAGGGAACGGTCTATGCCGCCAGTGCGGAAGTGGCGCCGTTCCTGGCCGGGATCGCGGCGGCCGGCCACCGGGTGGCGGACGTGCTGATGCTGCTCGGAGGCATGGCCGAGAGCGAGGACGAGCACGGCGTGGCGCCGGGCACCGTCAGGGCGGCCGTGGCCGGACAGCTTTCGCTGCTTCTGCCTCTGCTGGACGCCGCGGAGCCGGAGGTCCGCCGGACCGCCGTGTGGGCGGTGTCCCACACCCGTGCGACCGAGCTCGTGCTCCCCGCCCTCCGCAGGCGCTGGGAGGAGGAGGCCGAGCCGCTGGTGCGCTCGGAGACCCTTGCCGCGATCTCCCGGNCGGCCGGCGCGGCGGCGGCCGTCACCGTCCTGGACCCGTCCCAGCCGGCCGGGCTGCGCATGGCCGCCGTCTTCGCCTGCCTCGACGCGGACCTTCCCTGGACCGAGGCGCACCACACGACGATGCTGTCCCTTCTGCCGACCGGTCCGGTCGGCGGCGACTGCCTCGGCCTCGAACGCAGCGAGCCGTTCGCGGCCGTCGTGGAGGCCCTGCTGAACAGGGGCCGCCGCGCGGACCGGGACGCGGCGTTCGCGCTGCTCGACGCCGCCCTGCGCGATGGCCGGGCCGAGGTGCGGGCGGAGGCCCTGTGGGCGGCCGACCGGGCCTGCATGCTCTCCCGCAGCGCTCCGCGACGACTGCTGGCCGGCCTGCGCGCGGCGGCCGTCGACGCGGAGGCCGTGGTCGCGATGGCGTCGCTGCTGGGCCGTCTGGGCACCGCCGCCGCGGCGACCGCGGGCGTCCTGGCCCCGCTCGCCGGCCGGAACCCGGAGCAGGCGGACGACCACGCGGACCGCGCGCTGGCCGCGCTCGTCCTTGTCGCGCCCGCCCAGGCCGCGCCGCTCCTGGCCGACGGGCTCGGACGACGGCCGCGGGCGCTCGACGCCGCTGCCGGGTTCCTGCGTCCGGCGGACTCCGCCTTCCCGTACGACGGCGAACTCCTCGGCGCGATCCGGCGCCGCCTCATCCGGCCCGAGGCCCTGAGCGGCAACGAACCGGGGCTGCTGACGAGTCTTCTGGGCGGGTGGGGCGCCCGGGCCGCGTCGGCGCTGCCCGAGCTGTACGAGGCGCTCGCGCGCTTCCCGGGCCAGGTCGCCCCGGCCATCGCCGCCATCGCCGTCGGCAGCGCGCCCGGCGAACGCGCCGAGGCGGTCGCGGTGTTGCGGACGGCGGCCGGGCAGGGCTCGCTCCCGGCGGCGAAGGCCTTGTACGACCTCGTCGGTGAGCACGAGCCCCTGGTGGACTGCCTCGACCGGGAGCTCCGCGGCGGTGGCCGCCGGCTCGGGGAGGCCGTGGGGACGGCCGGCGCGCTCGGTCCCCGGGCGGCGGCCCTGGCGCCGGCCCTGCGCGAGGCGCTCAGCGGCCCGGACGGCGCGACGGTCACGCCCGCGCTGGACGCGGACACGGCGCTCGCCGAGGCCCTGTGGCACGTCACGGAGGACGCCGCCGCGGTGGTCGCCGCCCTGGACTCGGTCTTCGCCCGTGCCGAACAGAGTCCCTGGTCCCGGTGGTCGACGGTGCGGGCCGCCCGGGTGACTGCCCTCCTCGGCCCGGCAGGGCGGCCGCTCGCCTCCCGCCTGGAGACCCTGCTCGACGATCCCGTGCAGGTGCCGGCCGCGGTGCTGGCCCTCACGGCCGTGGCGGAACCCGCCTCGCTGGACCGCACGGCGCTCGCCGCGGCCGTCCTGCGCTCCGTCGAACAGGAGGCCGACCCGATGGGTGCCTGCGACGCCCTGGAGGCCCTCGGCGCCGCCGCCTCGACCGCCGACCACCTGCGCCGGCTGTCCGTCCTCGCCGACGGCGACGCGCGGGTCGTCCGCTCGGGAGTCGAGGGCCGCATCATCCACCAGGACGAAGCCTTCCGGAACCGTGCCCGGGCGCTCGTCGCCGCCTTCGCGGCCCCGCCGTCCCCTGACGCGACCGGGCGTCATCCGCGGCGGTGAGTCCCTCCGGGCATGGCCTCTGTCCCGCCCCACGGGGGTCACCGGGGGTCACCGGGGGTCACCGGGGGGCCATCGGGAACGGAGGCACGAGGCCGCCCGCGTCGCCGAGCGGTCCGCGGGACCGCGGGGGTGCCTAGAAGAGGGCCGTGCCCCGTTCGAACTCCAGCAGGCGCTGCTTGCGGGGCAGGCCGCCGCCGTAGCCGGTGAGGCTGCCGCTCGCGCCGATGACGCGGTGGCAGGGGACGATGATGCCGATGGGGTTCTTGCCGTTGGCGAGGCCGACCGCGCGGGAGGCGCCCGAGTTGCCGAGGGCCGCGGCGAGTTGGCCGTAGGAGCGGGTCTCACCGTAGGGGATCCCGCGCAGCTGGTCCCATACGTTGCGCTGGAACGGGGTTCCGTGCAGGCGCAGTTGGAGGGTGAAGTCCTTCAACTCGCCCGCGAAGTAGGCGTTCAGCTGGTCGATGGCCTCACCGAAGGGGCGGTCGTCGCGCTCTCCGAAGGTCTCCTGGGGCGGGCGGTGGCGCTGGTCGGTCATGTACAGACCGCACAGGACGCCGTCGTCGGCGACGAGGGTGAGGAGGCCGTAGGGGCTGTCGATCACGGTGTGTTGCTTCATCGGTGCATTGTCCTTACACGGGAAGGAAGTTGATCGGGTGGCTGTCGGTCGCCCACAGGTACTGCACGGCGTACGCCCGCCAGGGGCGCCAGGCCGCCGCGCGGGCGGTGAGGGCGGCCGGGGTGGACGGCAGGCCGAGTTCCTGGGCGGCGCGGCGGATGCCGAGGTCGGTGGGGAGGAAGGCGTCGGGGTCGCCGAGGGCGCGCATGGCGATCACGTCGGCCGTCCAGGGGCCGAAGCCGGGGAGGGCGAGGAGGCGGACTCGGGTCTCCGCCCAGTCGCTCTCCACGCCCAGGTGGAGGGTCCTGTCGGCGAGTTGCCGGGCCAGCGTCAGCAGGGTCGTGCGGCGGGTGCGGGGCATCGCCAGCGTCTCGGGGTCGAGGCCGGCCAGTGACTCCGGGGCGGGGAAGAGGTGGGTGAGGCCGCCCTCTGGGTCGTCGACCGACTCGCCGTGCGCGGCGGCCAGGCGGCCGGCGTGGGTGCGGGCGGCGGCCGTGGAGACCTGTTGGCCGAGTACGGCCCGCAGGGCGAACTCGGCCTCGTCCACGGTGCGCGGCACGCGCCGGCCGGGGGCCTTGTCGACCAGGGGCGCGAGGACCGGGTCGGTGCGCAGCTGGTCGTCGATCGCGACCGGGTCGGCGTCCAGGTCGAGCATGCGCCGGCAGCGGCTGATGGCGACGGGCAGGTCGCGCAGGTCGCTGAGGGTGAGGCGGCAGGCGATGTGGTTCGGCGTCGGGGTCAGCGCGACGATCCCGTGGCCGTACGGCAGGCGCAGGGTGCGTCGGTAGGCGCCGTCGCGCCACTCCTCCACGCCGGGTACGGCGGTGGCCGCGAGGTGGCCGAAGAGGTTGTCGGGGTTGAGCGGGGCGCGGAAGGGCAGGCGCAGCGAGAGGGCGCCGGGGGTGCCCTGGGGGGTGCCGGACGCCGTGGGCTGCCGCGGGACGCGGGCGCGCAGTTCGCTGGGCGGGAGGGCGAAGACCTCCCGCACGGTCTCGTTGAAGGTGCGGATGGAGGAGAAGCCGGCGGCGAAGGCGATCTCCGCCATCGGCAGGGCGGTGGTCTCGACGAGCAGCCGGGCGGTCTGGGCGCGCTGGGCCCGGGCGAGCGCGAGCGGTCCGGCGCCGAGTTCGGCGAGGAGCTGGCGTTCGATCTGGCGGGTGCTGTAACCGAGGCGGGCGGCGAGGCCGGGTACGCCCTCGCGGTCCACGACGCCGTCGGCGATCAGCCGCATGGCGCGGGCCACGGCGTCGGCACGCTGGTTCCACTCCGGTGAGCCGGGGCTGGTGTCGGGGCGGCAGCGCTTGCAGGCCCGGAACCCGGCCTGCTGGCAGGCGGCGGCGCTCGGGTAGAAGGTCATGTTCTCGGGCTTGGGCGGCACCACCGGGCAGCTGGGCCGACAGTAGATGCGGGTGGTCAGGACGGCGGTGAAGAACCAGCCGTCGAACCGTGCGTCCTTGGACTGGACGGCGCGCACACAGCGCTCGCGGTGGGTGTGCATCCCCTTCTGCATGCCTCCAGCATCGGGCACCGGACGGCCCGGGGCTGGCGGGAATCCGACATCGACGTCGGGTGCGCTGGGCCCGCGGGAATCGCCCGGGTGCCCCTACTGGGCCTCGACCGGCCAGGTGAGCGGGTCTGCGAGTGTGTTGGTGCTCCATTGCGCGAGGCGGTCGGCGAGGGCGGAGAGTTCGTGCGCGGCGTAGTGGTCGGGGTCCCATGCCGCGTACAGGGCGATGGTCAGCTGCTGTCCGGCCTGGGTCAGGCGCGCGCCGTCCAGGCCGAAGTGGTGAGGTTCCGTCTCCTGAGGAAACCGTTCCTAGAAGCTGAGCGGGAGTGAGCCCTGGTGCCAGGGCTCGTGCTCAGCCGTGTGTCCCGAACGGTTGTGGGCACACTGGTCGCCCGCTTTCGCTCCGCGTCCGGGCGGCACGGATCGTGTCCGTGGTCCGGGAAGGCGGGGGCGGGGTCCCTCACGCCCCGGGGCGCCCGATGCGGCCTGGACGGTCCGATGCCCCGCACGATCACTCCGGTCGTGTGGGGGCGGTGCCGTCCGTCGCCGGATCGGATGTCCCAGGGCGCGTCGTCCGATGGCCACGGCGGCGGCGTCGTGCCGCGTGGGCTTGCGCGTCGTGCTGGTGAGGGGTTTCTGCCAGTGCTGGGCGCCCCAGCGGCTGGTGTAGGCCGGGTCGACCGCGACGACGGTCACACCGAGTTCGGCGGCCATGGACACGAGCCGGGCCCGCAGCCGGGCCACGGGCAGGCCGGAGAGCAGCTTGCGGAACCGCTTGCGGCGGCCGTGCTTCTCCCGGGTCTTCTCCGCGGCGAAGTCCAGGTCCTCGATGGCGAGGGCCAGGCCGTGGCGGGCGGCCCAGTGCAGCAGGCGGATCAGCGCGTGGCGGACCTGGGCGTCGCGGTGCTGTGCGGTGCCGGTGAGGGTGTAGGCGAAGCGGCGGGGGTCGCCGACGGGGTTGCCGTGGGTGTCCAGGCGCCAGGCGGCCAGGTGGTCGGCGTTCAGGTCCACCCCGGCCAGCCCGCCCGCCCGGACGGCCTGCAGCGGCACGGTTTGCACCGGCGGGTTCTGCCAGGCGGCGGTCACATACCAGCGGTTGCGGCCCGTGTCGTAGTGGAGGCGGTAGGCCACCGCACGGCCGGCGGCGATCCGGTCGGCCCACTCTTCTTCTCGGTGGCGGAAGGCGACGCGGCAGGTGAGCACGTACCGGCCGTGGGGCGCGTTGGCCAGCCCGGCCAGCGGTGCCGGGAGTTTGATGCTCACCTCGCCGCCAGGGGTGATGCGGATGGTCTCGTTGCCGTACCGCTTGCCGGACTCGCCGTCGGCCCGCAGGAACCAGCGCTCGGCCCGCCACCGCAGCCCCCACCCGTCTTCGGTCAGCCCGGCGGCCTGCAGGTGGTGCCGGGCGCGGAGCAGCTTCTTGCCGCCGCGCACCACCCGCACCCGCCCGGCCTCGACGTCGGCCCGCACCCGCGCCAGCCGGTCCTGAAGCACGTGCAGCCGCCGCGCCTTGGCGAACCACTCCCGCCGCGAGCCGTAGCCACCGGGCGCACCCTGGACGCCCCTGGCCCCGAGAGGCTGCGCGAACCGGCGCCTGATCGTGTCGATGCCTGCCTGGAGGCTGTGGAGGTGGGCGAGCTGCCCGCGCCGGGCCAAAGCCCACTGCTCGTGCGTGGCCTTGGTGATGCTGCCCGCCCACCGCGAGGACGACTCCCCCGTCAGCGCCCGCTTGCGCCGCGCCCACTGCGCGCCGTCGTGCTCCAGGCCGGCCGCGCAGCTGGCCTTCAGGTCGCCGGAGGCCAGCGAGCCGAGCAGAGCGCCGACCCGGCGCAGGACTGTTTCGTCCTGCCCGGTCAGGCCCTTGAGGCCGGCGCGGACCGCCACCCCGGACGGGCCGGGCACCACGAACGGCGCCGCCACCTCGCGCAGCCCGCTCATGCCCCACCCCCGCCCGACGCTCGACCAACCCCTCACCGCACCCAACGAGCGTCCCGGTCGAAGGTCACGCATTCGAAACCAGAACC
>NZ_JUJA01000098.1:0-4253 GCF_001906585.1 Streptomyces kebangsaanensis
CCCCCCCCGAGCCGCGCACCCTCCGGGCTCCGCTCAGCTCATCACCTCGTGCAGGCCCCTCACCGACGGCGGCCCCGGCCGCTCCCCCAGCGCCCGGTCCAGGTCGGCCCACAGGTCCTCGACGTCCTCCAGGCCCACCGACATCCGCAGCAGCCGGTCACCGACCCCGGCGCCCCGCCGGTCGTCCGCGTCGACGATGCGGTGGCTGATGGACGCCGGGTGCTGGATCAGCGTGTCGACGCTGCCGAGGCTCACGGCCGGCGTGATCAGGCCGACGCCGCCGATGACGGCGTGCGGGTCGCCGTGCACCTCGAAGGAGACCATCGCGCCGCCGATCGACGGGTAGTGCACGCGGGCGACCCGCGGGTCGTCCGCCAGGCGGGCGGCGAGTTCCGCGGCGGTGGCGGAGGCGGCCCGCACCCGGACCGGCAGCGTGGACAGGCCGCGCAGCAGCAGATATCCGGCCAGCGGATGCAGCACCCCGCCGGTGGCGAACCGCACCTGCCGCAGCCGCGCGGCCAGCTCCTCGTCGCAGGCCACCACGCCGGCCATCACGTCACCGTGCCCGCCCAGGTACTTGGTGGCGCTGTGCAGCACCAGACGCGCGCCCTGCTCGGCCGGGCGCTGCAGCACGGGCGTGGCGAAGGTGTTGTCGACGAGGAGCGGGACGGAGCCGCAGGCGTGGGCGACGGCCCGCAGGTCCACCTCGGCCAGCGTCGGGTTCGCCGGCGTCTCGACCATGACCAGGCCGGTGTCCGGGCGCAGCGCGTCCGCGATCCCGGCCGGGCCGGTCCAGGTCACCTCGGTGCCGAGCAGCCCGGCGGTGAGCAGGTGGTCGCTGCAGCCGTACAGGGGGCGTACGGCGACGACGTGCCGCAGGCCCGCCGCGGACCGGACGAGGAGCACCGCGCTGAGCGCGGCCATGCCGCTGGCGAACGCGACCGCGGCCTCGGTGCCCTCCAGCCGGGCCAGCGCGGTCTCGAAGCGGGCGACGGTCGGGTTGCCGAGCCGTCCGTAGACGGGGGTGCCGTCGAGTTCGGCGCCGTCGGTGGCGAAGGCGTCGATGCGGGCGGCCTCGGCGCGGCTGTCGTAGGAGGGGTAGGTGGTGGACAGGTCGATCGGCGGGGCGTGCAGTCCCTGCCGGGCGAGGTCGTCACGGCCGGCGTGCACGGCCTCGGTGGCCAGTGCTCTGGGTGCGGTGCGTACGTCGTCGTACGCGGGTGTGCTCGCTGAGTCCAGGGGCGTGTCCATGGCGGAAGGGTGAACACCGGCCGGGGTCATGAGGCCGGTCACCGTGTTACGTTCGCCGTATGGCCGAATCTGTCGTACTGGATCCGGTGGATCTTCATCTGCTGCGGCTGTTGCAGAACGACGCCCGGACCACCTACCGCGACCTCGCCGCGCAGGTCGGCATCGCTCCGTCGACCTGTCTGGACCGGGTGACCCGGCTGCGCCGCTCGGGGGTGATCCTCGGCCATCGGCTGCGGCTCGATCCCGCCAAGCTGGGCCGCGGTCTGCAGGCACTGCTGTCGGTGCAGGTCAGGCCGCACCGCCGGGAGCTGGTGGGACCGTTCGTGGAGCGGATCCGGGCCCTGCCGGAGTCGCTGACCGTGTTCCACCTGACCGGCCCGGACGACTACCTGGTCCATGTCGCGGTCGCCGACATGGCCGATCTGCAGCGGCTGGTCCTGGACGAGTTCACGGCCCGGCGCGAGGTGGCCCGGGTGGAGACCCGGCTGATCTTCCAGCAGTGGGACTGCGGCCCTCTGCTGCCACCGGGCGCACAGACGGCCACGCCCTCCGCGAAATCGGACTGATTTCGGCCCGGGGCCCGCGATACCGGGCTGACGGGAGCCACCTGTCCGTATGAGGATGGTCCGCATGTCACAGACCAAGAGCCCGCTGCCCCGTCAGGTCGCCGACGCCTACGTCGACGAACTCATCGCCCTCGACCCGATCACCGGTACGTATCTCGGCGTGAAGGAGAGTTCCAGCAGGCTGCCCGACACCTCGCCCGCCGGGCAGCAGGCGCTCGCCGACCTCGCGCGCACCACCCTGGCCCGGCTGGACGAGGCCGAGCGGCAGCCCGGCGCGGACAGTGACATCGAGCGCCGCTGCGCGCGCCTGCTGCGCGAGCGTCTCACCGCCGAACTCGCCGTGCACGAGGCCGACGAGGGCCTGCGGGCGGTGAGCAACATCCACAGCCCGGTGCACTCGGTGCGCGAGGTCTTCACGATCACCCCCGCCGACGCGGACGAGGACTGGGCGGCGATCGCCGAACGGCTGCGCGCCGTGCCGGCCGCGCTGCGCGGCTACCGGGAGTCCCTCGCCCTCGGCCTGGAGCGCAAGCTGTACGGCGGTCCTCGGCCGGCGGCCACCTTCGTCGAGCAGCTGACCGAGTGGTCGGACACCGACGGCCGGGGGCGCGGCTGGTTCGAGGACTTCGCCTCCGGCGGCCCCGAGGCCCTGCGCGGGGAGCTGGACGAGGCCGCCCGCGCGGCGACCGCGGCGGTCGTGGAGCTGCGGGACTGGATGCGCGACGTCTACGCGCCGGCGATCGGCGACGCGCCGGACACGGTCGGCCGCGAGCGCTACGCCCGTTTCTCCCGCTACTTCAACGGCACGGACCTGGACCTGGACGAGGCGTACGCGTACGGCTGGTCGGAGTTCCACCGGCTGCTCGGCGAGATGAGGAAGGAGGCCGAGAAGGTCCTGCCCGGCGCCGAGACCCCGTGGGTGGCGCTCGCGCACCTCGACGAGCACGGCACGCACATCGAGGGCGTGGAGGAGGTCCGCGCCTGGCTGCAGGACCTGATGGACGAGGCGATCGAGGCGCTGGACGGCACGCACTTCGAACTCGCCGAGCGGGTGCGGAAGGTGGAGTCGTGCATCGCGCCGCCCGGCGGCGCCGCGGCCCCGTACTACACGGCGCCGTCCGCCGACTTCTCCCGGCCGGGCCGGACCTGGCTGCCGACCATGGGGCAGACCCGCTTCCCGGTGTACGACCTGGTCTCCACCTGGTACCACGAGGGCGTCCCCGGCCACCACCTCCAGCTCGCCCAGTGGGCGCACGTGGCGGAGGGCCTCTCGCGCTACCAGGCCACCGTCGGCGGGGTCAGCGCCAACGCCGAGGGCTGGGCGCTGTACGCGGAGCGGCTGATGGACGAGCTGGGCTTCCTCACGGACCCGGAGCGGCGGCTCGGCTATCTGGACGCGCAGATGATGCGGGCGGCCCGCGTGATCATCGACATCGGCATGCACCTGGAGCTGGAGATCCCCGCGGACTCGCCGTTCCACCCGGGCGAGCGCTGGACGCCGGAGCTGGCGCTGGAGTTCTTCGCCGCGCACAGCAGCCGCCCGCGGGACTTCGTGGAGAGCGAGCTGATCCGCTATCTGTCGATGCCCGGGCAGGCGATCGGCTACAAGCTGGGCGAGCGGGCCTGGCTGCTGGGCCGTGAGAAGGCCAGGGAGCGCCACGGTGACGCGTTCGACGCGAAGGCCTGGCACATGGCGGCCCTCTCCCAGGGCTCGCTGGGCCTGGACGACCTGGTGGACGAGCTCTCGCGGCTGTGAGCCCCGGAGGGCGGCCGCTCCCGGGCCGCCCTCCACGCACCCGGGGGCTCAGCCCGCTTCGCGCTGCCGCACGGCCGACCCCGATCTGCCCTTGACGACCTCCAGCTGGGCGTGGACGCGCCGTCGCAGATCGGGGACGTGGCTGACGATGCCGACGCTGCGGTCGCGTTCGCGCAGGGAGTCGAGGACGTCGAGGACCTCGTCGAGGGTCTGGTCGTCGAGGCTGCCGAAGCCCTCGTCGATGAAGAGCGTGTCCAGGCGCACGCCGCCGGCCTCGTCCGTGACGACGTCCGCGAGGCCGAGGGCGAGGGCGAGCGAGGCGAAGAACGTCTCACCGCCCGACAGGGTCGCCGTGTCCCGCTCACGGCCCGTCCAGGCGTCGACGACGTGCAGCCCCAGGCCGCTGCGGCCGCGTCCGGCCCGGTCGTCGGAGTGGACCAGGGTGTAGCGGCCGGAGGACATGCGCTGCAGGCGTACGGTCGCGGCGGCGGCCACCTGTTCCAGGCGGGCCGCGAGGACGTAGGCCTCCAGGCGCATCCTGCGCTCGTTGTCGGCGGAGGTGCCCGCGGTCAGGGCGGCGAGGCGGGCCACGCGGTCGTACTCCTCCCGCAGCGGCGCGAGCCTGCGTGTGCCGGTGGCGGCGCGTGCGGAGAGCCGGTCGAGTTCGGTGCAGCGGCGGG
>NZ_JUJA01000098.1:4334-13073 GCF_001906585.1 Streptomyces kebangsaanensis
AGGTCGGCGGGCGGCTGCCGGGCGGCGTCCGCGGTGCCGGCCTCGGCGAGGACGGCCCGTACGGCGGCCTCCTCCGTGTGCCAGGCGTCCAGGCGTTGTTGCAGCTCGCGGTGGGCGGCGTCGTCGAGGAGGGCGGCGGCCGCGGCCTGCGGGGTGTCGAAGCCGGCCCGGAAGGCGGCGTCGGCGAGCCGTCCGTCGGCGTCCTTGAGCCGCTCGGCGCTCTCCTCGGCGGCGCGCGCGGTTTCGGCGGCGTCGCTGAGCAGCGCGGCCCGGCGCTCCAGTTGGGCGGCCCGCGCGGCGACGCTGCCGGCGGTGCCTCTGGCCTCGGCCAACTCCGCTTCCAGAGAGGCCTTCTCGCGGTCCAGGCTCTCCCTGCGGGTCAGCCGGGAGGCCGCGCGGACCTCGGCCCGGCGGCGGTCGGCGAGCCGCCGCTCGCGCTCCTCCTCGGCGGTGCGCAGTTCCTGCTGTGCCGCGTGCAGCGCGGAGGCGTCCCGGCGTGCCCTTTCGAACAGCGCCTCCAATTCCTCCGCCTCCTCGGCGAGTTGCGCGGTGGATGCGTCGCCCGCCTCGGCGGTGGCGGCGGCCAGGGCCTCGCGTACGGCGCCGAGGCGGCGCTCGTCCTCGGCGCGATGTTCGTCGGCGGTCTGGTAGGCGGCCAGGGCGCGCTCCTCCGCCTCGCGGTCGACGTGTCCGGCGACCTTGCGCGCGGGTGCGGGGTGTTCGGTGGCGCCGCAGACGGCGCAGGGCTCGCCGTCGTCGAGGTTCGCGGCGAGTTCGGCGGCGATGCCGTTGAGCCGCCGTTCCTTCAGCCGCAGCCACTGCTCCTTGGCGCGCAGGGCGCCCTGGGCGGAGGCGAGCGCGCGCCGCCGTGCCTCCTCGGTGGCCCCGGCCAGCTCGTCCCGCGTCCGGGCGGCGGCGAGCCGCTGCCGCGCGGGTTCGCGCCGTACGGCGAGTTGCTCGGCCCTCCTGGCGGCCTCCTGGGCGGTGTCGATCCGGGAAAGCAGTTCCGGCCGGGTGGTTTCCCACCCGGCGAGCCAGTCCTCGGCGTCTCGCAGTACGTCGTCGTCGGCGCGCTCCTGCCGGTCCACCTCGGCGCGTTCGGCGACGACCTCGGCCAGGCGCTGCTCGGCGCGGCGGGCCGACTCGAGGCCGCCCAGCTCCTCGGCGGCCCGGCGGGCGGCGGCGGCGAGCCCGGCCGCGCCGGCGTCGGCGAGGTCCTCCGGGAGCAGCGCACGCGCGCGTGCCTCGGCGGCGGCCGCTCCGCGGTGCTCGGCATCGGCGGCCTCGCGCAGTTCGAGGGCCGGCGCCACCGTCTCGGCCTTGCGCCCCCGCTCCACCCGTGCCCGCGCCTCCCGGTGGGCGTCGGCCCGCTCCTCCAGGCGCGCGGCGCGCTCCTGCGCCTCGGCGAACCGCCGCTGCAGCCGGGCCACTTCGCGTACCCCGCCCAGGGCCCGCTCGGCGGCGGCGTGGGCGGACTCGGCGGCCGTGAGCCGGCAGTGGGCGACGGCCATCTGCTCACGGGCGGTGCTGCGGGCGACGGCGGCCGCGGTCAGGACGGCCTGCGCCAGTCCGGGGTCGCCCGGCGCGAGTTCCGGCAGTTCCATGGCCTCGCCCGCCGCCTGCTGCATGCGGTGGGCATCGGCCAGCAGCGCGGCGTCGCCCTCGCGCACCTGCGCCTCGGTGGCCCGTCTGCGTTCGGCGAGGCGCTTTTCGACCTCGGCGAAACGACGGGTGTCGAACAAACGGCCGAGCAGTTTGCCGCGGGCCTCGGCGTCGGCGCGCAGGAAGCGCGCGAAGTCGCCCTGCGGCAACAGCACGACCTGGCAGAACTGTTCGCGGCTCATCCCGAGCAGTTGCGTGATCTCCTCGCCGATCTCCTGGTGGGAGCGGCTGAGGTCCTTCCAGGCGCCGGCTGCCGCGTCGTACTCGCGCAGCCGGCTCTGGGCCTTGTCGAGCGTCGTGCCCGTGCCGCGCTTCTTCGGGCGTTCCCAGGGCGGCTGCCGGGTGATCTCCAGCCGGCGTCCGGCGACGGTGAGGTCGAGGGTGACCTGGGTGCGGGTGCCCGCGGCGGCGTGGTCGCTGCGCAGGGCCGTTCCCTGCCCGCTCTGCCGGGCGCCGGGCACCGAGCCGTACAGGGCGTAGCACACGGCGTCCAGGACGGAGGTCTTGCCGGCGCCGGTCGGACCGTGCAGCAGGAACAGTCCGGCGGCCGACAGCGCGTCGAAGTCGACCGTCTGGGAGCCGCCGAAGGGCCCGAAGGCGGTGAGGTCGAGCCGGTGCAGCCTCACCGCGCCACCTCCCGCACCGCCTCGTCGGCGCGCACCGCGTCGAACGCCTCGCGCAGCACGGTCCGTTCGCGCTCGTCGGGTTCCGCGCCGCGCACGTGGGCCACGAAGTCCTCCGCGATCTGCTGGTCGTCGCGGCCGGCGAGGCGGCGGGCGTAGGAGACGTCCGGTTCGCCGGGGGCGCGTTCGGGGTCGAAGACGAGGCTGAGGGTGTGCGGGAAGCGCTCGGCGAGGCGGGCCATGGGGTCGGCCGGGCGGACCGCGTCGGTGAGGGTGGCCTCGACCCAGGCGTCCTCGTGGCGGGACAGCTCGGGGTCGGCGAGGAGGTCGTCCAGCGTGCCCCTGAGGCGGGCCAGCGGGCGCGGCACCGGGCAGTCGACACGCTCGGCGGTGACCGCGCCGTCGGCGTCGAGGTCGACCAGCCACATGCTCTTGCGGTGGCCGGCCTCCGAGAAGGAGTACGGCAGCGGGGATCCGGAGTAGCGCACGCGCTCGGTGATGGTCTGGCAGCCGTGCAGATGCCCCAGGGCGACGTAGTCGACGCCGTCGAAGACACCCGCGGGGACGGCCGCCACCCCGCCGACGGTGATGTCCCGTTCGCTGTCACTGGCCTCGCCTCCGGTGACGAAGGCGTGCGCGAGGACGACCGAGCGGGTGCCACGCGCGCGCGTGGCGAGGTCGGCGCGGACCCGGTCCATGGCGGCGGCGAGCACCGCCTCGTGGCCCGCTCTGCCGACCCCGAACTCGTCCTTCACCAGGGCCGGTTCGAGGTAGGGCAGGCCGTAGAGGGCCACGTCCCCGTGAGCGTCCGCCAGGACCACCGGAGTCCCGCACGCCGACGGCTCGGTGCGCAGGTGGATGCCCGCCCGGCCGATCAGCCCCGCGCCGACGCCCAGGCGGCGGGCCGAGTCGTGGTTACCGGAGATCATCACCGTGGGCACACCGAGGGCGGCGAGCCGGTGCAGGGCGTCGTCGAACAGCTCGACCGCGGCCAGCGGGGGCACCGCGCGGTCGTACACGTCTCCCGACACGACCACCGCGTCGACCTCGCGCTCGCGCACGGTCGTGACGAGGTGGCCGATGAACTCGGCCTGGGCTCCGAGCATGTTCACCCGGTGAAACGCCCGGCCCAGATGCCAGTCGGAAGTGTGCAGCAATTTCATGAAATCGCTCTACCCTGCATGTTTACCCCTACTTTTCCCCTAAAACCAGCACGAACCGGCACGGGCTCGCCGCCAACGTCCACCACGCTAACGCCTGTCGCCCCCTTGCCTCATCACTGGTCTCAAACCACCCCGGGCGAATGCGCTGCGGCCTGCCTTCTGTGCGCCGACGATAAACGCACGACGCGATCCCCCTGTCGGGGCGTGTGGGGGAGAACGTCGATTGACGCCGGAACGCGAGGTCCGGCGCCAATCAACGGCCTGATCGGGCCACCGGGTGCGAGCCCGTAACGGTGATCGGGAGCCCCCTGGCACGGACTCCCAAGAGGCGTCCCGTTGCATCACCAACCCTCTCTGTCCGGCTATGGGTTGTCCCGCAAACGCTGGGCGGACCAGATGCTGAGCGGGCTACTCGCGAGACTCCGGCACGGCTGCTGTGACAGCCTGCGCCTCGCGCCGCAGCACGATGATCAGATTGCCGAACCGCCGCGGGCTCAGCCCGGTGAACGGGGCTGTCCGGGAGGGCTCCGACGCCGTGAATCACACCGGCCAGTCGGCGCCGCTGTCCGGGGTGTCCAAGTCGGCCGCCGACCGCATCATCGACCACCTCGGACCGGCACTCGCGCTCCAGCCACGCAAGCGGTTCCGCAAGGACACCGCGCCGATCACGGACGGCACCCTGGCGCCCACCCGCGACTGCACCGTGGCCGAGCGGTCGAAGAACTACCGCTGCTCCACCAACCACCAGGTCGTCATCGACGCCGACACCCGGATGGTCGTCGCCGTCGGCCGACCGGTCACCGGCAACCGCAACGACTGCACGGCGGGGGAACTGTCCGGCGCCAAGGACTCCGTCGGCAACACCAAGGTCATCACGGACGGCGGCGGCCTGGTCATCCCACACCGCCGCGAGAAAGGCCGGGCCGAACTCCCGGCCTGGAAGGAGGAGCACAACACCTCCCACCGCAAGGCCAGGGCCCGCGTGGAGCACGTCTTCGCGCGGATGAAGACCTGGAAGATCCCTCGCGACTGCCGCCTGAAGGGCGACGGCGTTCACACCGCGATGCTCGGCACCGTCCGGCTGCACAACCTCGCCCTTGCAAGACAATTCCCGCCCCCTACGAGACCAGGGAGGTCCAGGGGAGGCGGCTCCCCACCTCGCCGGCTCGGAGGATGCTCAGTCGAGACAGAACTCGTTGCCCTCGATGTCCTGCATCACGATGCACGAATCGTTGCCGTCATACAGGAGTCGCACGCGTACCGCGCCGAGCGGGACCAGTCGTGCGCATTCGGCCTCGAGCGCGGCCAGGCGCTCTTCCCCCACGAGTCCGGTACCGACTCTCACGTCAAGGTACAGCCGATTCTTGGCGACCTCGCCTTCGGGGACGCGCTGAGAGTGCGGTCGCGGGCCCACACCTGAGGGATCACTGCAGGCGAACCATGAACCCTGATCCTCAGGAGCCTGAGAGCGGTCGAAATCGTCCCACGTGGCGAACCCCGCCGGTGGCGGCGGTACGACGCACCCCCACATCTCGTACCAAAAGCGAGCGAGACGCTCAGGTTCCGCGCAGTCGAAGGTGACCTGGAACTACTTGATCGACGACACAGGCGCACCATGACAGGGAGACACTGTCGCTCATCACCCTTTAGGGAACCGCACGTTGACGGGAGGACGGTCCTTGCGATCCGCTGCTGCGTCGTGCAGTCGCAGGGGTTGGCCCGATGTCGATGCCCCAAGGGGGTGCCCGCCGTTCCGGACCAGGCCGTCGGCCACGGCCTTCGCCGCGTTTCCCGAGGGCAGCCTGTCGGCCCGGGTCCGCACCTACGGAGAAGACTCCTCCCGAGTGAGGACCGGAACCGCACCCATCCCGAGCCGTGAACGCCCGCAACCTCGCCAGGCCCTCGGCCACCTTGGACATCATCCCAGTATCAAGCTGTCCTGACCACGGGGGAACTTCAAAGTGCCGGGCTCCGCCGGAGTACCACAGGTCGTTGCCCTTCTCCGTGGTCCCGGCGACGCGGTCGCAGGAGATGAGGGTGCCGTCCAGCACCATGTGGCTCATCTGCTGCGCGCGGCAGCGGTCCAGCACTTCGTGCAGCTCGGGGGTCGCGTCGGCCAGGACGTCGATTGCCTCGTGGAGGTAGCGGTAGCCGGTGGCCTGGGAGATTCCTGCGGCGCGGGCCAGGCAGTGCACGCAGCCGGCCTCGCGGAACCAGCTCAGCACGAAGACGGCCTGCTGGAAGGGGCCCAGTACACGGGAGCCCTTCGGGGTACCGATCCGGCGGCGGTGAGCGACCAGCAGTCGGGCCACGTACTGCACCACGTGGCGCGGGACGTCGAGCATGGCACCGTAGGTGACCAACGTGAAGCCTCTGGTGCGGCGGACGACCTTGTGGTGAGAACCGTCCTATCAGGGGCTTTACGTCTGTCCACACCCGGGCCGCCACTGCCTGATCCAGCCCTTGACGTCCCGATCGACCCACTTCACGAAGATCATTCCGCCGAGAAAACGTCACTGTCACCCGATTGGACTAGACACTCCCGAATCCCGGAGCCCTCGCGACCGCCCCCGACCTCGTGACAATCTTCGATCATGTCACATGACAATTCCAAGCACACCAGCCGCCGCTCGCTTCTCGCCTGGGGCGGCGCCGGCGCACTCACCGCCGCGACCGTGTCCCTCGGCTCCGGGACCGCCTCGGCCGCCGCGTACCCCGCGTCCGGCTCGGCCCTTCTGGTGCCCTCGGCCCGGCTGGACCTGAACAGTCCGGCGGAGAACTGGATACGTGAGAAGGCCACCCGCGGCACCACGATCATCCAGGCGATCGGATACGACAACGTCAACCGCCACATCTACCTCACCCAGGTGACGCAGGGCGGTCTGCAGCTCTCCGGCGAGTCCGCCCCGGTGTCCGCTGCCGACCGCAACAAGAACGGCGACCTGACCGTCACCAAGTGGGACATGGCCGGAAACACCCTCGGCTACATGTACCTGCGCGGCTTCGGGCATGGTGCGAGCATCGGCGTCGAACCGGTCGGCAGCAAGGCGTACCTCTGGACCGAGGTCGACTCCGTCACGATCGAAGACAAGCCCGGCGAGTTCAGCAGCCGCGGAACTCGCCTGGCCCGCTTCCCGTTCGTCAGCGGCCAGGTGCTCAACAAGACCTCCTCCGCGCTGACCAAGTACACTCCCGTGCCGGGCTCCACGCGAAACGGGGTCAGCATCGACCCGGTCTACGGCCGCCTCGTCGTCCGCTACCGGGACACGGACAACGTGACGAAGTACCAGGTGCACGACCTTGACCTGGCGCGGCTCAACAACTGGACCAAGCCGCTGGCGGCCATCAGCGAGCCGAGCCTCACCGCGATCCCCGGCTGGCCCATCACCACGTACGGCAAACCGTTCCACCAGGGCTTCGCCTCGGTCGGCCGGTACCTCTACATGCTGCACGGCAACTCGTACGGCTCCACTCAGACGATCAACGGCCAGACCGTGGTGATCTCCCAGACGGGGCAAGGCAACACGTTCCTCTCCTGCCTCGACCTCGCCACAGGCGACTTCGCCCCCGCCGCGCCCTCCCCCTGGGTCAACAGCGTCAACCCCTGCCACACCAAGGCCGCGTACACGCTGGAGTACCGGGAGCCGGAAGGGCTCGCCGTGTATGTCCCGGACATCGACCAGCCCGGCGTGTTCAGCCTCGGCATGGGCTTCGCCTCCGGTGCATCGGGCGCACGGCGTGCGTCGATCTACGGCAAGTCCGTGCTGATCCAGCCGTAGCGGTGCGGACAGGGCCGCGGTCCCTCTCGCGCCCTCGAGTCACCTGGCGTGACCAGCGGGAACGTCCCTTCGGAAGCCAGCCGAAGGGCAGGGTTTGATCAAGTTCCGGAGTCATGCGGCTCAGCGGCAGGCTCGGGCCACCTCATGATCACGGGGTTTCGACACCACAATGATCACAAAGCCCGTGCCTGCTCCGCCATGTCCTGCGTCCGGCAGCGCCTCGTCGGCGTCTCAGTCCGCCGAGCCCGTGGGTCAGCCGGATACGGCGACAGACGGCCACGCGGGCCTGCCGGCGCAGGCGTTTCGGGAGGCCACCCGCACCACGCGCAGCAGGTGGCGCTGGCCAGGGTCGGCCTGGGCGAGCACCGGGCATGCGTGGCCTCCCTTGATTCTGTGGGCAGCACTGGCCGTATTCGTGGAGGCCTTCACTGGGCTCGACTCTGTCGGGGATCTTGGAGTTTCCCGGTGTGACGGCATGATCAACAGGCATGCTCGGGGCTGTTCCGCAGGCCGATGCAGTTGTCGAGGTGTCCGTTGTCCCTCCGTCCCCGTTCCGGTGAGCAGGTCCCGTCTCTGGCCGCGCAGGTCGCGCGGGCGAGCAACCCGGACGGTACGACAGCGATATGGGTGCGGGACCGGTTGGACGGGCTGTGGTGCGACGAGGACTTCGTGGGCTGGTACCCGCGCGACGGCCGTCCCGGTCTTTCGCCCGCCCAGCCGACCACCGTCTGCGTACCGCGGTTCCTGCTGGGTCTGTCGGACCGGCAGGCGGCGGAGGCGGTCCGCTGCCGCACCGATTTCACATACACCCTGGCCATGGAGCTGGACGATCCCGGCTTCCACCACAGCGTGCCGGCCGACTTCCGCGACCGTCTCACCCGGGGTGACCGCGCGAGAACTCCGCGACCTGCGAGTCCGTGTCCGCAGCGAACAGCGGACACCCGAGTGGAAGGCCCGCTACGCGGTCCGCGCCGTAGGCGGCCTCGAACGCGACCGGTGCGCCGATCGGCGGATCCCCGATCACCTACAGCACCGGCTTGACCCCGTTCGGCACGTTCCGGTCGGCCTGCACCGCACCATCGTGATCCACCACGGCGATCTGCGACCGCTTGCGATGCACGTCGGTACCGACGTGGACGGACATCGAGGGCCTCCTTCCCGAGCCCGTTCCGTACCCGGACGGTAGGCATCGCCGGGCTGAGCAGGGAAGGGGCCCGGCCCTCACAGGGTCAGGTCATCACCATAATCCGAGATCTCTACCGAACCCGGGGTGGTTCACCGTAGGCTTCCCCGCCCAGTTCGAACCCGGCCGTCCCGGCCGTGGCGTCCGCCAGCCAGTTCCGGAATGCGTCCACGTCGGCTTCCGGCAGGCCGATCTCGATGGTGACCGCCTCGCCGTAGCGCACGTCGCGCACCTCGCGGCCGGTGGCCCTGAGGTCGTTCTGCACCTTGCCGGCCCTGTGGTGGTCCACGGTCACCGTGGCGATGCGGAACCTGCGGCGGGTGCGGGTG
>NZ_JUJA01000098.1:13107-14420 GCF_001906585.1 Streptomyces kebangsaanensis
TAGGCCCGGATGAGTCCGCCCGCGCCGAGCTTGACGCCGCCGTAGTAGCGGGTGACGACGGCGACGACGTACCGCATGTCGCGGCGCAGCAGCATCTGGAGCATGGGGACGCCGGCGGTGCCGCCGGGTTCGCCGTCGTCGCTCGCCTTCTGGACACCGGCGTCGGCACCGATGACGTAGGCCCAGCAGTTGTGCGTGGCGTCCGCGTGCTCCTTGCGGACGGCGGCGATGAAGTCCTGGGCCTCCTGCTCGGTGGTCGCCGGGGCGAGCGCGCACAGGAAGCGGGAACGGTTGATCTCGGTCTCGTGCACGCCCGCGCGTGCGACTGTGCGGTACTCGTCCTGCATCCGCCCAGCCTATGCGGACCGGCCGGAGCGCCTCCGCCCGAGGTGCGGTTCCGGCGTCGGCAGGGTCCTCTCAGTGCTTCGCGCCCCGCGGCACCATGAAGTCGGTCAGGAGTGCGGCGCGGGGCGTGAGCGACCGCCAGCCGGGGCCGTGCCAGGACAGAACGGCGATCGCGGAGGTCGGGAACTTCACGCGGAGCCGGTCCAGCGTGTCGTCTAGGCCGTCCCCGGTCAGCTCCAGGACCAGGCGCTCCAGGCCCGGGTTGTGTCCGACGAGCAGCAGCGTCCCGACCTCGGGCGGCGCCTCGCGCACGGCCGCCAGCAGGTCGGGGACGTCGGCGGCGTACAGCTCGGGGGCGTAGCGCACGGGTGGCGGGGTGCCCCACTGGGCCGAGGCCAGCTCCCAGGTCTGGCGGGCGCGCAAAGCGGTGGAGCACAGAGCGAGGTCCGGCAGGCAGTCGGCCTCGGCGAGCGCGCGCCCCGCCGCGGGCGCGTCCCTCCGGCCGCGGGGCGCGAGCGGGCGGTCGTGGTCGGCGACGCCCTCGGGCCGGGCGGACTTGGCATGGCGCAGGACCACCAGGCGGCGCAGCGGGCCGGCTCCCGCGCGGGTGTTCACGCCGTACCGCCCAGGTCGTGGGTGAGGTCGAGGCCGAGCAGCCGGTCCGCGTACGCGTACGTCTCGAAGCGCGCCCCGTCCGCCAGGTCCGGGTGGGTCCCCACCCACTCCAGCACCCGCAGGACCGCCGGGACGTCCAGGTCGTCCTCCCAGGCGTCGCGCAGCCGGCCGCGCGCCTCGTCGGGGACCGGCCGCGAGGGCCGCCGCGCCCAGTCGGCGACCGCGCGGCGCCAGCGGGCGAGGGTCCGGCGGGCCTCGTCCAGCGCGGCGGCGTCGAGCCGTACGGGCGCGGTGCGGCCGCGGGCGAGCAGGGCCAGGCGCCAGGCGGCGGGGTCGTCGTCGGCCGCGGGCAC
>NZ_JUJA01000098.1:14465-21147 GCF_001906585.1 Streptomyces kebangsaanensis
GGTGACGCGTACGCCCTCGGGAGCCACGGCGTCGCCCCCGGCGGCCACGTGGACGACCTGGGCCTCGTCGAGGGCGGCGCCGAGGCCGCGGCCGTCCTCGAAGGGCCGGACACCGAGGGTCGCGGCGCCCGCCCGCAGTTCCGCCTGTTCCCGGTCGCCGGTCAGCGTGGCCCATACGGGCGTGCCGCCCAGTTCGAGGGCGCGGACGAGGACGTCGGCGACCAGCAGCACGCGCAGGCCCGTGGCGTCGAAGCCCGACGCGTGCGCCTCGACACGGGTCAGGCCGCGGCGGGCGGGGGCGGCGTCCACGGGCTCGCCGGTTCGGGCGTCGATGATGCGCAGCACGGCCCGAGCGTAGGCGGCCGGGCGGCCACACGCAGGCCCACGGCGCACTTTCCGGACATAGTGACTGGTTTCACCCCGGCGGGGAATCGCCGGGCGGCGCCCGCCGTTGCCCAGTCGGCAGCCCTTCCCCAAGTCGAGGAGATCCCTGGTGTACGGCGACACGGCGACGATCCGGAAGATCCTGACCGAACTCGGTGACACCTGGGCCGTCGTGGGCCTGTCGTCGAACCGCGGCCGGGCCGCGTACGGCGTCGCCGAGGTGCTGCGGCGCTCCGGCAAGCGCGTCGTCCCGGTCCACCCCAAGGCGGAGACGGTGCACGGCGAGCAGGGCTACGCCACCCTCGGGGAGGTCCCGTTCGACGTGGACGTGGTCGACGTCTTCGTCAACAGCGACCTGGCCGGCCCGGTCGCGGACGAGGCGGTCGCCAAGGGCGCGAAGGCCGTCTGGTTCCAGCTCGGCGTCATCGACGAGGCCGCCTACGAGCGCACCCGGGCGGCGGGCCTCGACATGGTCATGGACCGCTGCCCGGCCATCGAGATCCCCCGCCTGGGCTGACCCGCGGGGTCAGGTCCCCAGCCCCTCCAGCACCACGGCTCCCGGCAGTTCGGCGAACACCTTGCCCGGCACGAGCAGTTTGCCGCGGCGGCGGCCGCTGCCGACGAGGACGTACGGCAGGTCGACGACGGCGGAGTCGATCAGGACGGGCCAGCCGTCGGGCAGGCCGAGCGGGGTGATGCCGCCGTACTCCATGCCGGTCTCCCCCGTGGCCACGTCCATCGGCGCGAAGGACGCCTTGCGGGCGCCGAGCCGGCGGCGTACGACGCCGTTGACGTCGACCCGTGTGGTGGACAGTGCCAGGCACGCGGCCAGCTGGGTTTCACCACCCCGCTTGCCCGCCACGACCACGCAGTTCGCGGACGTCTCGAGCAGGTCCCGGCCGTAGTGCTCGACGAAGACGGCGGTGTCGGCCCACCGCGGGTCGGTCTCGGCGTAGAGGATCTGGTCGGCCGGGACGCTGCCGCGCCAGTGGCGTACGGCGTCGGCGACCGGTCGGGTCAGCTCGTCGAGGCAGTCGGGGGCGGGGACGACCTGGTCGAAGTTTCCGATGGGTGCGCGCATGGCCGCACGCTAACAGCCGCGCGGCACGGCACGGCCGGGCGTCTCAGTGCACGGGCGGCACCGAGACCGCCATCACCATGTCCATCGGTACGGCGCCGTCGTTGGCGTACGTGTGCGGGGTGCCGGCCTCGAAGGAGGCGCTGGCGCCCGTCGGCACGCGGTACTCCACCGTGTCGACCGTGAGCGTCAGCTCCCCCGCGGTGACGTGCACCAGTTCGACGGTGCCGGCGGGATGCGGGTCGGACGGGCTGCGCTCGCCGGGCATCAGGCGCCACTCCCACATCTCCAGCGGGCCGGGCGCCTCGACGCCGGCGAGCAGCCGGTTGTAGCTGCCGGCGTCGGTGTGCCACAGACGGACGGCCTGGTCGGCGGAGACGACCCGGACCTTCGGTCCCTGCTCGTAGTCGAGCAGGGTGGTGATGCTGACGCCGAGCGCGTCACCGATCTTGACGACGGTGCCGAGGCTGGGGTTGGTGCGGGCCTGCTCGATCTGGATGAGCATGCCGCGGCTGACACCCGCGCGCGCGGCGAGCGTGTCCAGGGTGAAGCCGCGCTCGGTGCGCCAGCGTTTGACGTTGCGCGCCAGGGACTGGGTCAGCAGTTCGAGGTCCGACACATTCCGTCCAATATTCTGGATGACAGAGTTCACTTCACTGCACTACGGTGGGTTGCACCCGATCGTCCACCGAACTGTACTGCGAGGTACGCCGTGACAGCACTCTTCGCCCTGGTCACCAGCCTCCTGTGGGGCCTGGCCGACTTCGGCGGCGGGCTGCTCGCGCGGCGCAGCCCGGCCCTGACCGTCGTCGTGGTCTCCCAGAGCATCGCGGCGGCCGTACTCGGCGTGATCGTCCTCGCCACCGGAGGCTGGAGCGAGGCCGGCCCCCGGCTGTGGTTCGCGTTCGCCGCGGGCCTGGTCGGACCGGTCGCCATGCTCTGCTTCTACAAGGCGCTCGCCCTGGGGCCGATGGGGGTGGTCTCGCCGCTCGCCTCACTGGCCGTGGCCGTGCCCCTCTCGGTCGGCCTGGTGCTGGGCGAACGGCCGGGGCTGCTGCAGGTCGCGGGCATCGCGGTCGCCGTCACCGGTGTGATGCTCGCGGGCGGGCCGCGGCTGGGGGGCGCCGCCGTACAGCGGCGGACGGTCTGGCTGACGCTGGTCGCGGCGCTCGGCTTCGGCACGGTACTCGCACTGATCGCCGAGGCCTCCACCACGGTCACCGGCCTGTTCCTCGCGCTCTTCGTGCAGCGTGCCACCAATGTGGCGGTGGGCGGGACCGCGCTCTACGTCTCCTCGCGGCGGGGCGGGGCCGTACTGCCGCAGGGCGGCCTCCCCTGGCGCACGCTGCCCGCGCTGGGCTTCGTCGGCCTCGCGGACGTGGCGGCCAACGGCACGTACTCGGTCGCCGCCCAGCACGGCCCGGTCACGGTGGCCGCCGTCCTCGCCTCCCTCTACCCGGTGGTGACCGCGCTGGCCGCCCGCGGCTTCCTCAGCGAACGGCTGCGGGCGGTGCAGACGGCGGGAGCGGGTCTGGCACTGGTGGGAACGCTGCTGCTGGCGACGGGCTGAGCGCGCGGCCGGGCCGCTACGGGGCAGGCCGGCCCTCGGTCTCCAGCCCGGCGAGCCGGGAGTCCCCCTCCCCGGCCGGCTCGGCCAGGCGGGCCAGGCGGGCCGCGCTCTCCTCGTCCAGGTCCGCCAGTGCCAGCAACTGCTCCGGGGTGACGCCCTCCGGTATCGGCACCGGAGCCGGAGTCCGCAGCGGCGGCTGCCAGCCCCCGGCGGCGGTCCAGCGGCGTACGACCCGGGCGGGCGCCCCGGCGACCACCGCGTGGTCGGGCACCTCGCCGCGGACCACCGCGCCGGCCGCCACCACGACGTTCCGCCCGATCCGCGCCCCCGGCAGGATCACCGCGCCGGTGCCGATCCAGCAGCCCGGGCCGATCTCCACCGGCTCCATCCGGGGCCACTGCCTGCCGATGGGCTGGTGCGGGTCGTCGTAGGAGTGGTTGGTGGAGGTGACGTAGACGTACGGCCCGAAGTAGCAGTCGCTGCCGATGGTGACCGTGGTGTCGGCGATGACGTGGCTGCCGCGGCCGAGGACCACCCCGTCGCCGACGCGCAGGATCGGCTCGGGGCCGAGGTCGAGGTCGGGCATCAGCCCGGCGGTCAGCGTGACCTGCTCGCCGATGATGCAGTGTGCGCCCAGGTGGATCCACGGCTCGCCGAAGACCGTGCCGAGCGGGAAGGCCAGCCTGGTACCTGTTCCCATCGCGCCGAAGCGGAGGCGTCCGGGGTGCTCGGCCGTGACGGAGCCCGTGCGCTGTGCCCAGGCCCAGCCCGCGTGGACGGCGCGCTGGGCGAGGCGGCGCCGCCATGATGAGAACGTGTTCTTGCGCTTGGGCACCCGCTCACCGTACTCAGGCCCCGCCGTGTCCATGAGCCGCGACGCCTGTGATCTTCGCCCCACCGGATGACGTACGGTGCCGTCGGACCCATGCCGTGAAAGGTAGGACGAGGATGACGCACAAGGCGCTGATCGCGGGCATCGGCGGCCGGGAGCCGCGGGTGGACGAGGAGGCGTTCGTGGCGCCCACGGCCACGGTGATCGGTGACGTGTCGCTGGGCGCGGGCGCGAGCGTCTGGTACGGCGCGGTGCTGCGCGGCGACGTCGAGCGGATCGCCGTCGGCGCGAGCAGCAACATCCAGGACAACTGGTGCGACAAGTAAGTCGCTGCTACTGAGCGCCGGGCAAGAAAGGAGAAAGAGGCCCGGCCCGGGAAGTGACCAACTCCCCGGTCCCCGCCGTCACATGCGACCCCAGCAATGGGGTGGTGTGAAGCTGGCGGTCAAAGCCCAAGAGCCCCCAGACCATCACGGGGCAACAGGCGAGGGGAAGCTCGGACGGGAGAGCGAAAGCGAAGCCGTGTTTGTACGGACCGAAATGTGGACCCGCGTGATGGAAGCAATCGACGCGGCCGAGGACTAGAGGCAGAGGAGTCTCACATGGGCGGGCAGTCAGTTAAACCCCGCTGTGGTCACCATGGTCCCGGTTCAGAGCGGACTCCCAACCCGAACGCAACTCAGTACTGCGGAACTTGGAAACCCCGTAACGGTCCCGACCGCAAGGTCGGGTAAGCCGGAGGCAACGAAGGTGAATCCCGTTGCGGGAACAGGAAGATCCGAGAAGCATAGGCCACTAGCCCGTAAGGGCAGGGGAAAGCAAGGGAACGCGCCGCTCCAGGCTCCTTGTATAACCCGGTGGATACCCGCCAAGTGGCGGGTCCCGAAAGGGAGCTGACGCGGATCTGGTGAGCCCTTGAAGGCAGAGCAAGACGAGAAGCAGAGTCAAGGCACAAGTTAGAACAGGAGGCAGATATGACCGATACGGAAGTGGACGCTTCCCGGAACGGAACCTTGAGCGACGCTCAGGCATGGAACAGCATCGACTGGTCCGCGCAGGAGCGGAACGTTAAGCGTCTCAGGCAGCGAATCTTCAAGGCCGCGAAAGCAGGGGACCTCAAGAAGGTCCGAAACCTGCAAAAGCTCATGCTGCGCTCACACTCCAACACGCTGGTAAGCGTGCGAAGGGTGGCACAACAGAGCGCGGGCAGGAACACGGCCGGTGTCGATGGTCAAAGGGCACTCGATCCCGCCGAGAGGACCCGCCTCGTGCGGGACCTTGAAGCGGACGCCCCGAAGCCGAAACCGGTCAAGCGTGTATACATTCCAAAGGCTAATGGGAAGATGCGACCGCTGGGAATTCCGGTGATCGCGGACCGTGCCCACCAGGCCAGGGTAAAGAACGCCCTGGAACCGGAATGGGAAGCCAGGTTCGAACCGAGGTCCTATGGATTCAGGCCCGGACGTGGCTGCCACGACGCCCTGGAGGCGATCCACCAAACGGTCAAGCGCAGCGCGGGGCATGACCCCGCACGTCAGTGGGTACTCGACGCTGACCTCAAGGGCGCTTTCGACCGCATCAGCCACAAGCACCTGATGGACTCCATCGGGTTCTTTCCCGCCAGGGAGAGCATTCTTGGATGGCTTGAGGCCGGAGTGATGGAGAACTCCACGTTCTCCGAAACGGTAGAAGGCACGCCGCAAGGCGGCGTGATCTCCCCTCTGCTGTTGAACGTCGCTCTGCACGGAATGGAACAGGCCGCAGGGGTGAAGTACTGGGCGCGCAAGGGCGGCATCAAAACCGCCCGAGGTGCAACGGTACTCATTCGGTACGCGGATGACTTCGTGGTGTTCTGTCACACGGAGGATGAAGCGAACCGGGTCAAGGAATCGCTGGCGCGATGGCTGGAGCCGCGAGGGCTGGCCTTCAACGAAGAAAAGACCCGTGTGGTCCACCTTCGTGAGGGGTTTGACTTCCTCGGATGCACGGTTCAACAGCACAGCAATGGCATCTCTTTGATCACCCCGTCCAAGGCGGCCGAACAACGCGCCAGGTTGAAGATCAAGTCCACCATCCGTAAGGCTATGGGCACGGATCAGGACACCCTGATCCGTAACCTCGCCCCGTTCATTCGGGGATGGACGGCCTACTACTCGCCCGTGTCCGCGAACCAGGCGTTCTTGCGGCTTGACCGCTATACGTTTGATCTTTTGTGGAAGTGGGCGGTGAAGAGGCACCGCAGGAAGGGTCGCAAGTGGATCAGGTCCCATTTCTGGGGCCGACACCACGCGACGCGCCAGGACACGTGGGTGTTCGGTAACAGCAAGCTGCATTTGCAGAAGGCTGCGTGGACCCCCATTCGACGGCACCAGGTTGTTCCTGGAGACAATTCCAAGGACGACCCGGAGCTGGCGGAGTTCTGGTCGAAGCGCGTCCGGAAGCGCAGCACGACCATGGTGAACGAGAAGAAACTGATCGTCACCCTGACCGTGCGGCAGAAGGGTCTGTGCCCGGGCTGTGGTCTGGATCTTCTGGAAGGGGCGGGTTTCGAGCCGGACAGCCTGCGGGATTGGGTTGCGTGGTTCGAGGCCGGTCGCCGGGCATTCGATGTCCACCATGTGGTGCATCGAAAGCACGGCGGCAGTAATGCACTGTCCAACCTGGAAGTGCGGCACGCTACCTGTCACAGTCAGCTTCACGCCGGCGGGCATGACAAGAAAAGCGGCGTAAGGCTTGCTTGAGCCGTATGCGGGGAAACTCGCACGTACGGTTCTGAGGGGGCTGGGACCCAGTAATGGGTCCCAGCTACCCGACCACC
>NZ_JUJA01000099.1:0-10132 GCF_001906585.1 Streptomyces kebangsaanensis
TGAAGATCATGAAGGCCAAGGGCATCCCCGGCAGCTACGACGGCCTCAAGCGCAACATCCTGCGCGAGTCCGGCGGCAACCCCCACGCCCAGAACAACTGGGACACCAACGCCAAGAAGGGCACCCCCTCCAAGGGCCTCCTCCAGGTCATCGACCCCACCTTCAAGGCCTACCACGTCGCCGGCACCCCCCACAGCGTCACCGACCCCGTCGCCAACATCACCGCCGCCGCCAACTACGCCGCCCACCGCTACGGCTCCATCGACAACGTCCACTCCGCCTACTGAGAGCCGGTGCCGCCCTGGACACGGCGGAGAAACGCCTCATGCGACTGTGCGCGTACCGACTGCGCGAAGCGGCTGAGACCGGACACAGGCGGCAGGCCAGTCCGACCGGGCCCCCTCTCAGGGGTGAACCTGCTGCCGAGGGCGGCGGCGACCGTTGCGGACCACCAGGCGGCGACCGTTCCCATCCTCCCGTCCGCGCTGCAACACGGGCCTCTGCCTGGTGACTTGTCGATCACTCACATGAGAAGGCATGCCGCCCTCCCACACGCTCCCGGGGAGCCGGTCCACAAGTCCTGGGCATTGCTCGGTCACCCGCGCGTCCCTACGATCGGCGCGCACCTACGACACGGGAACGGGAGTCGGACGAGCAGGTGCACGGGGCCGGACGTCGGGCGGTGCTCGGGGCGGCGGTGCTGGGCGCGGGCGGAGCGGTCCTCGGGCTGCCCGGAGCGGCGGGGAACGGCGGGGCCGGGCACGACGGCGGTCACCCCGCTGTGCACGTCGGGGGGCCGGCGGACGGTGGTGTGCCCGACGCGGACACCCGGTACGTCGGTGATCGCGTCGAGGGGTCCGGTAGGGGCATCCCCGATGACGATGCCGAGGTCACGGGCCCGGGGCCGGGGCCGGGTGCCCGGTGCTGACTGGACGTGAGCCGTTGGTTCCATACCGCTGGACGCTACGCGCCGCGCCGGATGTCGCCTCCCTGGCGCGGCCTTCGCCGCTGCGGACACCGGCCGGCCAGGTGACCGTGGCGGTGATCACCTCCGACCGGCTTTCGTCCCGCACCCTCGGCGGGGCCGTTTCCGGTTCTCAGGGCGCGCATGGCGAGGGCGCCGGCCAAGGGGCCGGGGCCCAGGAGGAGGAACGCGTAGCGCCAGCCGACGGCGTCGGCGAGGAGGGGGGTCAGCTGGATGCTGACGACGGTGAGGGCGAATCCGATCGCGGTCTGGGCCGTGAGGGCCGTTCCGATGTAGCGGGAGTCGGCGACTTCGCTGAGGGAGGTCGAGAACACTCCGGAGTCGGCGATCACGGCAGCGCCCCAGAGGGCACAGAACGCGACCACGAGTGCCGGCGGGGAGTGGACGAGCAGCGGTGAGAGCAGGCAGCACAGACCGCTGGTGAGCAGGGCCGCCATGGCGGCGGGAGGGCGGCCGAAGCGGTCGGCGCCCCAGCCGCCGAGCAGACAGCCGATCGCACCGCCGACCCCCATCGTGAGAAACACGGTGACCTCGACCGATCCGGGGAGGTGACGGGCGCTGTCCGTCGCGGCGAGGAAGGCGGGGATCCAGGTCCACAGGGCGTAGAGCTCCCACATGTGCCCGAAGTAGCCGAGGTTGGCCGAGCGGGGGCCGCGCTGGGTGAACATGGTGAGGGCGTAGCGGGGGTTGCGGGTGGGCGCGGCCGGGGCGGCATGGGGACCGACGCGGATGAAGGCCAGCGCGAGGAAGGAGGCCAGGAGTCCGGCTGCTGCCGCGACCAGGAGAACGCCCCGCCAGGGCAGTGATCCGACGCCGGCGATGAGGTGCGGAAGGGTCGATCCGAGCGTCAGGGCGGCGATGAGAAGCCCCATGGACTTGCCGCGTGCGGCGCCATGCGCCCAGGAAGCCATGAGTTTCATGCCGACCGGGTAGACACCGGCCAGGCACACGCCGGTCACGAAGCGGAGCGGAACGGCCGCGGCGAGCTGATCGACCGAGACGGCGAGCAGCACCGTGCACACGGCGGCGGCCGCGGCGCCGCCGGCGAGGAGGCGCTGGGGCGGGAGACGGTCGGCGAGAGTGAGGGCGGCGGACGTGAGCGCGCCGGCGACGAAGCCGAGTTGGACCGACGCGGTCAGCCATACGGCGTCGGCGGAGTCGAGTCCCCACTCGCTGCGGAGTGTGGGAACCACGGCCGACATGGAGAACCAGACGGCGAGGCCGAGTACCTGTACGGCGGCGATCGCGCAGCGTTGCATGCCGGCGTTCATGGTCCCCCAGCCCCTTCCTCCGACTGCCCGGGCGTCGCTGCCGCCGGTTCCCTTCCCGGCGGCGGCGACGTTCGGCGGGAGAAGCCTACGGGGCGGTCTCCTGACCGCCCTGCCCGGCTCCCGGGGCACACGGCTCACGCGAAAAGGTCGAGGAGCAGGTAGCCGTCCGGCCGTGGGACCTGGTCGCTGTCCGGCTGGACGGTGGGCAGCGCGCCGCGGAGCTTCTCGGGCCGTGCGGAGTCCAGGAGCGCGTCCGGTCCGGGGGTGGGACCGGGTTCGGCCGCGACGAGGTCGCCGATCATGAAGCGGGCGACGTGGGCCTGGTGGCCGAGGCGCCGGCCGGTGCGAAGAGCTCCGACCGAGGGTGTCGGTCGCCGTCCCTCGCCGGTACTCCTTGCTTCGAGGGTCCGCCGACGGCAGCGGAGAGCCGTCGAGCAGG
The DNA here is from genome assembly GCF_001906585.1 of Streptomyces kebangsaanensis. Classification (GTDB taxonomy): domain Bacteria; phylum Actinomycetota; class Actinomycetes; order Streptomycetales; family Streptomycetaceae; genus Streptomyces; species Streptomyces kebangsaanensis. The sequence continues at coordinate 2,696 of NZ_JUJA01000099.1, forward strand.
ACGACGGGGGAGCCGATGCGGTCCCTGCGGCCCGTGTTCCCGGAGGTGGAGTTCTCCCACCGGGGCTTCTGTACGGACGGCTGCCGCCTCGCGACTCGCATGGACATGACCGGCGGGAAGCCCGGCGGCTGCCGCGGCGAGGGCAGGACCCGTGTCCGCGCCGCGCGCGGGCGTCGCGCATGCCGCCCGTGCCACGTCGGCCGCAAGGAGCGGAGCGGCATGAGCCGGCACCGTGCCCACGATCGGGCGGGGACTCAGGGAACGCCCGGCAGCGGTTGCGCTGCCGGGCACCGTTCCGCGCCTGTTCTGCCGCGCTTCAGCGTCCTCCCTTCCGCCTGCTGCGCACCAGCCAGGCGGCTCCCCCGACGGCCAGAGCAACCGGCCACTCAAGAGCCCCCGCAACAGCGAGCGCTCCCAGGCCCCCGTAGAAGACCAGGTCCCGGGCGGGCAGGTCCTCCATCCGGGCGGGCAGGTTCTCCAGGCGGGAGGGCAGTTTCTCCACGCTGAGGTACGGGATCGGAATCGAAGGGTGGAACGTGCGGGTGTGCAGGTGGACACCCGCGCCGTCAGGATGGGTCTCTCCGGCTCCCTCCTGCCGGGCTCGCACACGAGCGGTGTACGATCCCGTGCTCCGAGTCCTGTACTGCCCCTTCTGGGCCCGCACACGCTCAGCAGGCTCCAGCGTGGTGAGAGCAGCATCCGACAGCTTCTTCTGCGCCCGGACGCGCTCGGTGGGCTCAAGTACGGTCTGCGCTGCCGTGGCCATTCCCTCTCCTCCTCCCTTGGAGTCGGTATCGGTGTGCCTCCTCTTCCATCCTCGCTCACCGTCCGCCATAGCACGACGCCAGACCCTTCAGCGCCGCGGCACCCGAGGCTCGCACACCGGCCGCGGTGGCCCGGCACCGGCATGGGGCGGTCCCGGTGAGTCTCGGGGACGCGCAGGGTCCACGGGTACGGAAGGCGGGCGACCGCGTCTGTCGGACGGGGCTGCGACGTGGTCGAGGCCGTCCGTGTCGGGCCGGAGGCCGTCGGGGCAAGAACCTCGAGGTCTTCTCGCCCACGATCGGCCGGCAGCTCCTCGAGCGCGGACTGATCGACGGGATCGGCCTGCACATCGCGCCTGTGCTGCTCGGCGAGTGCAGGCTGCGAGTACGCCGACGGCGGTGCACGCCAGGACAGCGCTGATGAAGCGGGTCCGCATGGTTCCCCGGGTGGTGCCGGTGCGGGAGGAACAGGATGGTTCGCCCATCCCCGTGCCGCCGGAGAGACCCTCATGGAAGCCGTGCATGCGCTGGGACCGTGCGGTGGTCGGTCTCGTCATCGGGCGGGGCGGCGGTGGACCGTGCCGGCCTTCATCACGAAGTCGGCGTGGCCGATGGCCTCGATGTCGTCGAAGGGGTTGCCGGGCAGTGCGATGAGGTCCGCTGTCGCGCCGGATTCGACCCTGCCCAGGTCGGGCCGCTTCAGGAGTTCGGCGGCGACGCCGGTCGCGCTGCGCAGGGCTCGCAGGGGGGTGATGCCGGACTCGACCATGGCGGGGAACTCACGCCAGTTGTCCCGGTGGGGGAACATGCCGGCATCGGTGCCGAAGGCGATGCGCACATCGCCGGCGGCCACGTTCCTGGCACTCTCGCGCAGTTGGCCGGCGTAGCGGGTGAACTTCTCGCGTTCGGCGGGGTCCTTGCCCTTCCAGTAGGTGTCGTCGTCGAGGTGGTCCAGCGCGTCGGCGACCATGAACCGGGTGGGCACGAGGAAGACTTCGCGCTCCTCCATCAGCGCCAGGGTGCGGGCGGAGGCGAGGTTGCCGTGTTCGACGGAGCGGACTCCGGCCCGTACGGCGCGGGCCACCCCCTCGTCTCCGTAGGCGTGCGGGGTGCAGGGGATGCCGAGGTCGTCGGCGGCGGCCACCAGCGCGTTCATCTCCTCCTGGGTGAAGGTGACCTGTTCGGGATCGTCGGCGGGGGTGGCGAACCCCCCGGTGGCGCCGAACTTGATCCAGTCGGCGCCCGCCCGGATGTCCTCGCGCACGGCGCGCACGACCGCGGCGGGGCCGTCGGCGAGCGTCCCGATCTCCCGATGCAGATGGGCGGCGAGCAGCGGGGAGAGGTCGCCGTGCCCCCCGCGGGACGAGATCAAGTGCGGGGCGACGACCATGCGCGGGCCGACGACCAGACCACGGGCCACGGCGTCGCGGAGGGCGAGGGTGACCGGCTCGCCGGCGAACGTGGCCAGGTCACGCACCGTGGTGAAGCCCCGGTCCAGCAGGTCCCGCAGGACCGGGAGGGAGCGCAGCGCGATGGCGGCGGAAGAGTCCGAGACGAAGGTCCCCAGCAGACGTGCGGGGTCCATGGTCGTGTGCACATGGCAGTCGATGAGACCGGGGAGCAGCATGCGGTCCCCGAGGTCGATCACCTCCGCGCCACCGCGGTCGACACTTGGCCCGACCTCGGCGACGACTCCCCCGCGGACAGCTGTCTCGATGCGGCTGCCCGGCTGTTCGGCGAGCCCGTCCCACCACCGGGCCGCGACCAGGACCACGTCCGCGTTGCCGCCCTCTCCTGCCATGTTTCCGATCCTCCACCCTGCAGCCGTCGGGTCCCACCCAAGAAATATGAGCCCGGCCACCGGGTGACGCATCCGCAACGGCTTCCCCGCCGGGCACAGGACCACGGACCGCGAACACCTCTTCGCGAAGAAACCTTTGCGAAGAAGTCTTCGCGAAGAACTGTTTGCGGTCTAGAGTGCGCGGTATGACCGACACGAACGCGGGGCAGGACGGCCCGCACCTCGAAGCGGACACGGTCGTACTGGATGCCAAGGGACTGCGTGCCCTGGCGCATCCGGTGCGTGTGCAGCTGGTCGGGCTGCTGCGGAAGTACGGCCCGTCGACGGCCACCCGCCTCGCGGAGCGGCTGGGTGTGAACTCCGGTACGGCCAGCTACCACCTCCGGCAGCTCGGCGCGGCCGGTTTCGTCGAGGAGGACACCGAACGCGGCAACGCGCGGGAGCGCTGGTGGCGTTCGGTGCACCGGACGACGGAGCTCAGCGGCCGGGACCTGGCCGATCGAGAGCCCGAGGCCACGCTGGCCTACCTGCAGTCCGTCGCCGCCGCCCACACCCTGCGTACCCAGCAGACGCTGAACGAGCTGCAGACGATGCCCCGTACGTGGCACGGCACCTTCGACATGAGCGACTGGGCCCTGCGGCTCACACCCGAAGAAGCCGTCGCCCTGCGCCGGGAGCTGAGGGCCGTCGTCGCCCGCTACCGGCGAGACGCGCCGGATACGGCGGCGAGCTCCCCCGAGGGAGCCGAACGGGTCACCGTGATCACGCAGATCCTGCCCGAACCGGACGCGCCCGCCGCGCCGTCGCTCCCTTCCGGTCCTCAGGAAGCCGAAGGGAGCCCGACGTCATGACCGACGACGCCCCGGAGGCCGGCGGCACACCCGGCAAGAGGTCCGTACGGCCACTGGCCGGGGTGCTGGCGGCCATGGCCGTGTCGCTGACCGGCACTCGGATCTCCGTCGTGGCACTGCCCTGGTTCGTCCTCGTCACGACCGGCAGCGCCACCCGGACCGGACTGGTCGCTTTCTTCGAGATGACCCCCTACGTGGTGGTCAAGGCGCTCACCGGACCGCTGGTGGACCGGATCGGCCCGCGGGCCGTCTCCTGGACGACCGATCTGGCCAGCGCGACCGCCGCCGCCGCGGTTCCCCTGTTCCACGCCCTGGACCTGCTCTCCTTCCCCTTTCTGCTGGCCCTGGTCGCGCTGATCGGCGCGGCCCGGGGCCCCGGCGACCTGGCCAAGGAGGTGATGGTCCCGGAGGCGGCCGAGCGCGGCCGGGTGCCGCTGGAGCGGGCCACCGGTCTGGCCGGTGTGACCGAGCGGCTCGCCTCCACCGTCGGCCTGGCGGTCGGCGGATCCCTGGTGGCGCTGCTCGGTCCCCTGACGGGACTCGCCGTCAACGCGGGCTGCTTCGCCCTCGGATCGGTGATCATCACACTCGCGCTGCCTCGTGGTGTGGGACACGCGGCCGAGAAGGCCCCCTCGCAGACCGGGGTGACGGAACCGGGTTACTGGCGGCGGTTCGGCGAGGGCTTCGCCTTCCTGCGCGGCGAGCCGTTGCTGCTCACCGTCTTCGTCATGGTCGGCATCACCAACCTGCTGGACGCGGGGTTCAACACGGTGCTCGTGCCCGTCTGGGCCAGGGAGTCCGGCAGCGGACCGGCTGCGATCGGCCTGCTGGGCAGTGTGATGGGGGCCTCGGCGGTCTGCGGGAGCCTGATCGCCGCGGTGGTCGCGCACCGGCTGCGGCGGCGGGTGGTGTTCTTCGCCGGGTTCCTGCTGGCCGGGGCGCCCAGGTTCGTGGTCCTCGCCCTCGACGCGCCGACGGGGATCGTGGCGGCGGTGTTCGCGGTCGGTGGATTCGGCGCGGGCTTCATCAACCCCGTGCTGGGAGCGGTTCTCTTCGAGCGGATTCCGCGCCGGATGCTGGGCCGGGTCAAAGCGCTCGGCAACTCGCTGGCCTGGGCCGGTATCCCTCTCGGCGGGCTGGTCGCCGGGGCGGCGGCGGCCTCCGCCGGTCTGGTGCCGGTGCTGTTCGCCTGCGGAGCCGCGTACTTCCTCACCACGAACCTCACCGGACTGCGGCCGGAATGGCGCGAGATGGACCGCCCGGACGGGCGCCGCGCACGGGAACGGCTCCCCGAGGAGCACGCCCGGCCGGTCAGTGGCCGTCCCTCCGCGTGACGTCCGCCGTGCCCACGTACTCCAGGGCGGCCACGACCAGCGCCCGGACACCCGTGTCCAGCGTGGGACGGCGGACCGGGGCGAACCGGGGGCTGTGGTTGACCGGGACGTCCTGGTCGACCGTGCCGCGCTCCGCCGCCGCCCGGTAGGTGCCGGGGTCGGACCCGCCGATCCCCCAGTACGTGAACGGGGTCCCCAGCGCGCGGGGGATGTCGCTGAAGTCCTCGCTGGCGCTCTGCAGTTCGATGGTGCCGTGGCGGTCCCCGAAGTACGAGGAGAAGGCCTCGGCGACGCGTGCGGTGACGCCGTCGTCGTTCACGGTCGGCGGGAACCGGCTGGTCTCCTCGAACTCCGGCTCGGCGGTGGCGCCGGAGGCCGCGCACTCGGCCCTGACGATCCGCCGGACGGAGTCCAGCACCCGCTTCCGGGTCGCGTCGTCGTACGTGCGCACGTTGAGCCGGATCTCGGCGGTGTCCGGGATGACGTTGCCGGTCGTGCCGGAGTTGACGGCGCCCACGGTGACGACGGCCGGTGTGGTGGCGGCCAGTTCGCGGGAGACGATCGTCTGCAGCCGTACGACGGTCATGGCGGCCATGACCACGGGGTCGACGGCGGCCTGCGGTGCGGAGCCGTGGGCGCCGCGGCCGTGCAGGGTGACGGTCAGGCCGTCGGCGGCCGAGAGGAAGGAGCCGGCGCGGGTGCCGACGTACCCGGCGGGGTGGGGCAGTACGTGCTGGGCGAGGGCGACGTCCGGTTCCGGGATCAAACCGGCGAGCCCGTCCTCGACCATGCCGCGCGCACCGTCGCCCGTCTCCTCCGCCGGCTGGAACAACGCGATCAGCGTGCCGGCCCACACCCGCGGCGAGGCCGCCATCAGCCGGGCGGCCCCCAGCAGACAGGTGACGTGCACGTCGTGCCCGCACGCGTGCGCGACCGGCACGGTCGCGCCGGAGGCGTCCTGGGCGGTGACCGAACTCGCGTACGGCAGCCCTGTGTTCTCCTGGACGGGGAGGGCGTCCATGTCCGCGCGCAGCAGGACGACCGGGCCGTCGCCGTTGGCCAGGACGCCGACGACGCCGGTGCCTCCGACGCCCTCGTGGACCTGGTAGCCCCAGGACCGGAGCCGTTCGGCCGCTTCGCCCGCCGTACGGTGCTCCTGGTGGCTGAGCTCCGGGTGGGCGTGCAGGTCCTCGTAGACGCGCTCCAGGGCGGACCGGATACCGTCGAGCCCGTCCAGGACTTCGGAGGCCGCGCCGTGGCGGCCGTTCTCCGACATGGTCATGGTCGGTGCCTCGCTCTCTCATGAGTCTTCTCCGTGTCGCCGGATCCGGTCGAGCCCGGACCGCGGCTTCCAGTTGCGGCCGCCGGGCAGGACCCACGACTTGCGCAGGGCCGTGAGCCGAAGGACGGTGCCCACGGCGATGCCGACCAAGATGCCGAGGGTGGGGACCTTCAGCTCCGCGCAGATCACAAGAACCGCGCTGACGAGGAGGGCGACGGACGCGTAGAGCGGGTTGCCGCTGAAGATGCCCGGAGTGCCGCCCAGCAGCAGGTCTCGAACCGCTCCCCCGCCCACCGCCGTGATCATGCCGAGCAGCACGGCCGGCAGCCAGCCCAGCCCGGCGTCGAGGGTCTTCTGCGCGCCGGCGACCGCCCAGAAGCTGAGAACGGCGGCGTCGAGCACGTTGAAGGGGCGGCGGGTGGTCTGCTTGCCCACGTCGAAGAGGAAGGCCAGCAGGGTGCCGGCCAGGGCGGTGGGGATGTAGGCGTAGTCGGTGAGCGCCACGGGGGTGCCGTGCTGCAGCAGGACGTCGCGGACGATGCCGCCGCCCAGCCCGGAGACGACGCCGATGGCGAGGTACCCGAACAGGTCGAAGTTCCGCTCCCGGGCGAGCACGCCGCCGAGCAGGCCGTTGGCGAAGACGCCCGCCAGATCCAGTCCGCGTGTCACCTCCGCCACGCCCCCCGGGGAGAGCCAGTCGGTCATGGACTCGTCTTCCTTCCTCCGCCCCTTCCCAGTGAACTGCACGGGTCGGCCGGGCGCCCTTCGCGGGGCGGGAGCGCTGATCCACGCGGAGGGAACGCCGGATGGCCACTACGGTGGAGGTATGCCCGGCGGCGTGGTGACGCTGTTCCTGTGCGGCGACGTGATGCTCGGTCGCGGCGTCGACCAGATCCTCCCCTGCCCCGGCGATCCCGCCCTGCGGGAGGGCTGGATCCGCGACGCCCGGGCCTACGTCGAACTGGCGGAGACCGCGAACGGACCGATCCCCGCCCCGGTCCCGCCCGCGTGGCCGTGGGGCGAGGCCCTGCCGGTGCTGGCGGCGGCCGCCCCGGACGTACGGATCGTGAACCTGGAGACCTCCGTGACGCGCGGTGACGCGTTCGCTCCGGGCAAGGAGGTCCACTACCGGATGCACCCGGCCAACATGCCCGCCCTCACGGTGGCCCGCCCCGACGTCTGTGTCCTCGCCAACAACCACACGCTCGACTTCGGCCGTGCGGGGCTCCTGGAGACGCTCGACTCGCTCAGCGGTGCGGGACTGCGGGCGGCGGGCGCCGGCCGGGACGCCGAGGCGGCGTACGCCCCGGCGGTGTGCCCGGTCGCGGACGGCACCCGTGTGCTGGTGTTCGCGCTGGGGACGGCGTCCAGCGGCATACCGCCGAGCTGGGCGGCGACGGCGGGG
>NZ_JUJA01000099.1:10180-15556 GCF_001906585.1 Streptomyces kebangsaanensis
GTCGTCGAGCGCGTACGGCGGGTCAGGCGTCCCGGAGACCTCGTGGTCGTCTCCGTGCACTGGGGGTCCAACTGGGGGTACCGCGTCCCCCGGGAGCAGATCCGCTTCGCCCGCGCGCTGGTCGACGGCGGTGTCCACGTCGTCCACGGACACTCCTCACACCACCCCCGCCCCGTCGAGGTGTACCACGACCGGCTGATCCTCTACGGCTGCGGCGACTTCATCGACGACTACGAGGGCATCTCCGGCTACGAGGAGTACCGCGACGACCTGCGGGTCGTCTACCTCCCCTCTGTCGAGGCGGACACGGGACGGCTGACGGAGCTGCGCATGGTGACGCTGCGCGCCCGGCGGATGCGGCTCGAGCCCGCCACCGAGGAGGACCGGGCATGGCTGCGGGCGACCCTCGGCCGGATCAGCCCGGGGGTGGTCGTCTCCACGATGCCGGGCGGCGTGCTGGGAGCGGTACGGGCGACGGCCTCCGTGCGGGGTCCGTGAGAGAGCCTGCCGCTGGTGTGCGAGGAGAGGGAGGTGGGTAGCCGCACCGTCCGAATGCCTCTCCAAGGAGGAAAAAGGACGATGCGGGCTTTGATGCCGATGACGATGACGATGACGAAACTGATGCGGCGTGTCGCGGCCACGGGCGTTTCCGCCGTGGTCCTCGGCGGCGCGCTCCTCGCCGGCGGCGGCCCCGCGGCTGCGGCCGGCGCTCNNGCCGCCGAGCCCGCCGAGCACACCGCCCGGCCACCCGTGGCCGACACCTCTCTCCGTGCCTCCGAGCACCGCACGGGCCACCGGCATGTGGACCCCTGGGTCGCGGGCCAGCTGGCCTGGTTCTGTCCTCAGGCCGCGAAACGACTGGCCGTCTACGACCCCTGGGTCAAGGACCAGCTGGCGCTGTTCGCGCCGCCGACCGGCACCCGCGCCGGCTGAGGGGACCGTTGTCCGCCGTTCAGCCCCGAAAGCCGACCGGTCCGAGCGGGGGTGGCGATGCCGCTCACGCATGACTGCGGCCGCGCGCGGTACCCGGCGACCGCGGTGGCGTGACCGTTGGGCTGGGAGGGTCGATGGCTGGCCCGAGTGCCGTGGGTGAGGCTTTGACACGGGTCGAGGACGGCCCTCTGCTGTCGGGACGCGGCCGGTTCGTGGCCGATCTGCGCGTGCCCGGGTGCGCGGAGGCCGTCTTCGTGCGCAGTGAGGTGGCACACGGCCTGGTGCGGAGGGTGGACCTGGGCGCGGCGCGGCAGGTCCCCGGTGTGCTGGGCGCGTGGTCGGCGGCCGACCTCGCCGACGTGCCCCGCGTGCCGGCGATGACGGACCCGGAGGTGACCCGCGACCGGCCCTGGCCCGCCCTCGCCACGGACCGTGTCCGGTACGCGGGCGAGCCGCTGGCCGTGGTGGTGGCCGGGAACAGGTACCTGGGCGAGGACGGCCGGGACGCCGCCCGGGTGACGATCGACGCCCTGCCCGCCGTACTCGATCCCGCCCGGGCCGCCCTCGACGAGGTCCGCCTGTTTCCGGGCGTGTCGAACGTGGCCGTGGAGACCACCGTCGGGGAGCCGGTCGATCCGCGGGTGTGGGACCGGGCGGCGGTCGTCGTCGAGGCGGACTACCGGCACCCGCTTCTGTGCCACACCTCCCTGGAGGCCCGCGCGATCCTGGTCCGGCCCGACTCCGGTGGCGGCATCACCGTGTGGTGCTCCCACCAGGCACCGCACCGGTTGCGCGACGACCTGGCCGGTGCCCTGGACCTTCCGGGCGGACGGGTGCGCGTGGTGGTGCCCGACGTCGGCGGGGCGTTCGGCGGCAAGAGCGAGACGTGGCCGGAGTACCTGGTGGTGGCCCTGGCAGCGCTCCGGCTGGGGCGTCCGGTGCGGTGGGTGGAGGACCGTGCGGAGGCGCTGACGGCCGCGCCGCGCGGGCGTGGGCAGAGCCAGTGGGTGCGGCTCGCCGCGGATGCCGACGGCCGCTTCCTGGCGCTGGAGATGCGTACCGACGCGGCTGTCGGCGGATATCCGCACACCGGCTCGTTCCTGCCGGAAGTGACAGCGAGGATGGTTTGCGGCGCCTACGCCGTTCCCCTCGTCGGCGCACGGGCGCGGGCCGTGCTGACCACGACCCCGCCACTGTGTCCGTACCGTGGTGCGGGCCGGCCGGAGGCCGCCTACGCGGTGGAGTGCACCGTCGACGCGCTGGCACGCCGCCTGGACATGGACCCGGCCGAGGTGCGCCGGCGCAACTTCGTTCCGCCGGACGCCTTCCCCTACGACACGCCGACCGGTTTCCGGTACGACAGCGGGAACTACGCGGCGGCACTGGAGCTGGCGCTGAAGACCGCCGACCACGCGCGGTGGCGCGCGGAACAGGGCCGCCGCCGGGCCCGGGGCGGCGCTCCGCTGGGCGTGGGCGTCTGCACCTATGTGGAGCGGTCCGGCGTGGGCGGCGAGTTCGGGGCGGTCGAAGCACACCCGGACGGCTCCTTCACCGCGACGTCGGGCTGCTGCTCGACCGGGCAGGGGCATGCGACCAGCTTCGCCCAGCTGTCCGTGGCCGCCGCCCTGCTGGTCGAGGAGGGCGTCGTCGTCGACGCGCGGCTGGGTCTCGCCGGTGTCGCCGCCCGGCCCGTGCGGGCCCGGGACGCCGAGCACGTGCTGGTCGGGCGGCCGCCGAACGAGCGGGCGATCACCGCGGCGGCAGTGGCGGCCTCGGCGTACACGGCCGATCCGCCGGCCGATCCCCACGCGGACGTCGCCTACCGGCGCCATGCGGCGCGGATCCTGGTCCGGCGGGCGCTCGGGCAGGCCCTCGACGACATCAGCGACATCGTGGAGCGGTCATGAGGATCTCCCTGACGGTCAACGGCGAGGAACGGCGTCTGGAGGTCGAGCCCCGGCGGACCCTGGCCGACGCGCTGCGCGAGGACTGCGGCCTGACCGGCACCCGCCTGGGATGCGAGCAGGGCGTGTGCGGGGCGTGCACGGTGCGGGTGGACGGTGCCGCGGTCCGCAGCTGTCTGATGTTCGCTGTGCAGTGCGACGGCCGTACCGTGCGCACCGTCGAGGGCCTGGCCCCGGCCGACGGAACCCCCCACCCCCTGCAGACGGCCTTCACCGCCGAACACGCCCTGCAGTGCGGCTTCTGCACCCCCGGCTTCCTCATGCTGGCCGCGACCGCCCTGGAGGACGACCCGTCCCTCGTCCACGACCCCGAGCGGCTGCGTGAACTGCTCACCTCCAACCTGTGCCGCTGCACCGGCTACGAGGCGATCCGCCGCGCCGTACGACGCGCGGCGGACGCGGTCCCGGACCGGGACGAACGTGTACCCGAGGAGGGTGGCGGCCGGACCGTCCTTCCTCCGGGTGAGTGACGCGTTCCGGGAGTGCGGTCGCATCGGCACACGTCCGGGTGAACGCGTGCCCCCTGCACCGGTTCCTGGCACGGCTCTCCCGGAGGGCCGGGGACGGCCTCGCTGCGGGGCCGCGGAACGTCCGGTGGCCGCGCGGGGTGCGGACGGTCCGGAAGGGACGCGCCGGCCCCTCTGCCCGTCATCGCTACGATCTGCGCTGCTGTGGGCCGATGCGTCCGCGCTTGCCGTCATGCGCGTGGTTGACCTGCTGCTATGCGGCCATGCAGACGGTGCGGACGCCCAACTGTTCCGTATGACGACCGGGAGGGACACGTACATGGCGCATGAGCCGGACGGACAGGAGCGGGAGCAGCGGCCGGCGGTGCGGTTGGCGCGGCTGCTGCGGCGCTGGTGGGAGGAGGCCGGGAGTCCCCCCGGCGGCACGCGGCCCACACAGCAGGCACTGGCCTCGAGACTGGGCATCGACCAGACGACACTCTCGCGCTATCTGAATCCGAAGCACGCGTCGACCGCTCCACCGAGGGTGGTGGAGGCGCTCCACGCCCACCTGCGCGCTCCGGCGACGGAGCTGGCACGGGCACGGGAGTTGTGCCGGGCGGCGCTGGAGGGGAACAGCCGTCAGGGGACCTCCGGCGACGGACCGGAGCTCACCGGCGGAACCGGTACCGCGGACGGCACGGGCGGGCGCGGCTCCCCGGGCCGGCTCCGGTCCCGGTGGACGCTGCCGGCGCTGGTGGCCGCGGTGGTGCCGGCCTTCGTCGCCGGGATGGTCGTGGGCGGCCAGCACGCCCCGCCGCCCCCTCGGTCCGCGGCGGAAGACACGGCCGGATCCGTTCCCTTGAGTGGCGTGCCGATCGAGTGGCCGCTGCTGATGAAGCGTAAGGAGGACCAGTTCACCCGTGCCCGTGCCCTGCAGCACCTGCTGATGGCGCACGGCTACGAGGTGAAGGCGGACGGCTTCTTCGGGAACGAGACCCAGGACGCCGTCATGGGCTTCCAGCGCAGACACAACCTGCCGTCCGACGGCAAGGTGGGCAAGGACACGTGGCCTGCCCTGGTGCGGACCGTCGGCCCCGGAGCCCACGGTCACGCGGTCCTGGCCCTCCAGGAGCTTCTGCACAATACGGGTCTGGGCGGCACGGAGGTGTCGGGGGAGTTCACCGCGGCGGCCGTCGAGGACCTGAGGTACTTCCAGAGCAGGCACGGCCTGTCGCCGACCGGCCGGGCGGACGTGGACTCCTGGCTGGCCCTGCTGGTGTTCCAGCGCCCGCCCGTCGACACCCCCGCATACCAGAGGTCCACGGGCCCGCATGGCGTGCGACTCCCTCTCCCCAGGGCATAACCGCAGGCCGGAACGGTTCCTCGCAGGTTGCACGGAGGCTGCATCAATGCCCCTGTGCAGACACCCGGGAATGTCTTCTCGCACCTTCCTCCCGCGGGCAGTCTGGTGCCGTGCCCGGCGCCCCCGGGCCGCCCGCCCTCGTCGGCGGACGACGTGTCCGGGGCGTGGCGCCGGTGCGCTTCCTGTCATCCGTCCACCTGAAGGAGTACCTCCATGTCCGCTGTTCGCAAGACCTTCATGTCCGCGCTGTCGGCGATCGTTCTCGCCGGTGGGCTGGCCGTCGGCGCCGCCGGCACGGCGAGCGCCGCCACCTGCCCGTCCTCGGCGTCCCCGAAGATCAACGGAGCGAAGGCCAGCTGGACCCTGCGCTGCTCGGGCGGCTCTCTGCTGGTGTCCGGCTGGCTCGAGGACACCCGCATGGACGGCAAGTGCGCCTTGGTCCGCGCCGTCGGCCGCAACGGCGTGCCCCACACGAAGAGGGCCTGCGGCTCCGGGGTCCGGGAGCAGTTCGACTTCACCCTCGCCAAAACGAATGAGGCCGAGGTGCACCTGTCCCTCTCCTGAACCCGTTCCGGGGCGGGCCGCGGTGCCCGCCCCGGAACGCCCGGGTGCGCTCGCGCCCGACGAGGAGCCCGGGCGGGTGCGCTCCCCCCCTGCCGCCACGACC
>NZ_JUJA01000099.1:15562-16734 GCF_001906585.1 Streptomyces kebangsaanensis
CGGGGCGGGCCCCGGCATCGCACAATCCCTAACGGGTTCCGGCCAGCCGGGAGCCCTCCGGGGTGCGGCGGTAGAGGACCGTGCGTCCGGAGCGGGTCCGGGCGACGAGACCTGTCCGGTGCAGTACGCCCAGGTGGTAGGAGACCGTGGCCGGACTGAGGTAGTGGCGTTCGGCGAGTTGCGTGGTGGAGGACGGGTGTGCCAGCGCCGTGAGCAGTCCGGCGCGGGTGGGGCCGAGCAGCCGGGCCAGCTCGGCGGACGGAGGCACCGGAGCGGTGGCCCGGTCGCGTACGGGATAGGCCACCATGGGCGGTCTGCGTCCGCCGCGCACCGGGTCCACGGCCACGGCCGGCTGTGCCGCCACCAGGGACGGCACCACGACGACCAGGGGCACGGCCAGCCGCACGGTGAACCGGCTGTCCACGCGCAGCGTGCCGTCGGACCACGCGATGCCGGGATGCAGGGAGTTGAAGAGTCCGGCCGCGCCGTGCCGGGCCAGCACGCCGGCGCGCCGGTCGACCTCCGCTTCGAGGACCGCCCTGGCCATCTCCCAGTGCGGGGCGAAAGCCAGGTCCCAGTAGCGCCGCAGCTCCTCCGCGACCTGCCGGGCGACGTACGCGCCGCCGCGGGCCATGACCCGCCGCACCTGCGGGGGCAGTTGGGATCCGGCCAGGCCGCTGCCCGGACGGCCGTCGCGCAGCGTCTCCAGTTCGCTCAGGACACGGTCGGGCGGGGTGCGGCGCACCCGCTCCAGTTCCTCCTCGATGGAGGGCGAGGGGCCGGACGGATGCGGGCTGAGGAAGTCCGGCACGTAGCCGCCGCCGTCCAGGGCCAGCTCCGACAGCAGCGGAAGCCGCGCCCGACGCAGCACGCGCCGGGCGCGCGCGACCCATGGATCGGCGTCCCGGGCCGGGCGTACACCCCACGGCAGCAGCGTCGCCGCGACCTCGTGCAGCGGCGAGACCGCGAAGCGGGAGCGGGCCAACCCCGCGGCGTCCACGCTGAGTTCGATCACGGCCCTCCCCCTGTCGCCGGCTCCGCCCCGTCCCTTCGAACGTGCTCGAATCGTCGCACGGAAGCTCGCCCCGGCAGCCCTGTTCGGCGCAGCCTGGTGCCGGCACGGGAGGCAGCGGGGATGCGGGAGGTACGGGGGATGCGGGGGATGCGGCGGG
>NZ_JUJA01000099.1:16752-34382 GCF_001906585.1 Streptomyces kebangsaanensis
GACGCTGGGGAGTTGGAGACCCGTGGCGCCGGCGACGGTCGCGCTGGCCGTCGCCGGCCTGCTGACGGTGTCGGGGACGTGTACGTCCGCGGCGCCGGACCGGGCGGCCGCGGCGCGGGCCGGGGAGAGCGGGGGACTCTCCGGCGCCGCGGCCTGCCCCGGACTGAAGGGCTTCACCTGCGCCACGCTGACCGTCCCGCTCGACCACCGCGGCGGTGTGCCGGGCCGGCTGGGCCTGAAGGTCGCGACGGCGGACAACGTGAAGGCCCCCAAGGGCGTACTGGTCTTCCTCACGGGCGGGCCCGGCCAGCCGGGCGTGCCGTTCGTCGAACGGCTGAGCAAGGTGCTGGCGCCGGTGCTGAAGGACTACCGCCTCGTCATGTTCGACCAGCGCGGCACCGGCGCCAACGCGCTCCAGTGCCCGCGGCTGCAGCAGGAGATGGGGTCGTCCGACCTGACACCGCCCACCGCCCGGGCGGTCACGGACTGCGCCGCGGCCATCGGTCCCGACCGACGCTTCTACAGCACCGACGACACGGTCGCCGACCTGGAGTCGCTGCGCCGGGCGCTGGGCGTACGGAAACTGACCCTCGACGGGGTGTCGTACGGCAGCTACACCGCCGAGCGGTACGCCCTGGCCCACCCGCAGCACGTGGCGCGGCTGGTGCTGGACTCGGTGGTGCCGCAGACCGGTTACGACCCGATGGACCGCGCCGCCCTGCGCGCGGCGCCGCACGTGCTGACGGCGGCCTGCAGGGCGACCGGCTGCACCACGGACCCGGCGGCGGATCTGGCGGCGGTGGTCGGCCGGTACGGCAACGGCGTCGACGTGATCGACGCACTGACCACCTGGGAGTTCGTGGACCCGGACTACGCCGAGATGATCGACGCCCTGCACAAGGCGGCCAACGGCGACCCCGGACCGCTGCAAGGCCTGATCGCGGGTGTGCGGGAGGGCGGCGCGGCGAGCGCGGAGGAGCTCAGCCAGGGACTGCACGCCTCCACGCTGTGCCTGGACGGACGCTACCCGTGGGGCAGGGCCGACACGCCGGTGGCCGGACGCGAGGAGGCGCTGGAGAAGGCGGGGGCGGAGCTGACACCGGCCGACTACGGCCCCTTCGACGCCGCCACGGCGACCGGCCTCGGCTCGATGCTCAGCTGTCTGCACTGGCCGCGCACGCCCGTGCCGCCGCTGCCGCCGCGGCACCGCAGGCTTCCGGGCGTACCGGTACTGCTGCTCGGCGGGGACCGGGACCTGTCGACCCCGCTGGAATGGCTGTACGACCAGAAGAGACTGACACCGCGGGCCCGGGTCGTGGTGGTGCCGGGCGCCGCGCACTCGGTGCAGAGCAGGGCGGCCGACGACAAGGGCCGCCGGGCGGTGTTCGACTTCCTGCTGGGGCGGCGCTGACGTCCGCGCGGGCGAGGACCGGCCGCGCGGTGGCCCGGGCTCGGCCCGGGCCACCGAACGCCGTGGGTTCCGCGGCCCCGGTCGGCGGGGCAGCGGCCGGCGGGTCAGTACCAGACCTGCTGTCCCTTGGTGATGGTGTCGTAGTACCCCTGCCCGCCGCCGAGGTGCAGCAGGTGGCGGGGGCGCGCGCTCTGGCCGCCGTACACGCCGCCGGCCGCGGTCAGGGACGCGTTGTACACCAGGGAGAAGTGCAGGTGCGGCGCGAAGCCGCCGGTGCCGCCCACCGCGCCGATCACCGTGTCGTTCGTGATCCTCTGTCCCTTGCTCACATGGACGGCGCTGAGGTGGCAGACCACGCTCCACCAGCCGCCGCCGTGGTCGACCACCACGTACTGGCCGCACGTCTCCCAGCCGCTCGGCGCCCAGCCGGCGTACAGGACCGTCCCGGCGCCGCCGGGCGACAGCGCGGGATCGCCCTGGTTCATTCCCAGGTCGATCGCGTAGTACTGGTTCATGCGGGTGGGGCCGTTGCAGCTGACGTGGTAGCCCTCGCCGTAGTGGCTGCCGTTCTGCCAGGCGTAGCCGGCGCGGTTGTTGGCCGCGGAGGTGAGCGGGGTCTGCAGGTACTTGGCCGACGGCCAGTCCACGCAGCCGGCCGCGAGCGGGGGCAGGCTGCCGCCGCCGCAGTGCGGTATGCCCGGGCTGTAGCCGTCGGCACCGACCGTCGGGGTGTTCATGTACCAGTCGTAGACCCAGGTGCCGTCGGCCAGTTGGTCCCAGGTGGTGAACGGCCTGCCGTTGTAGACCTTGCCGTCCACCTGATCCCCGTTGTTGATCTGGCACGACACGTTCAGTGACGTGCCGTTGGGGACGTAGCGCAGCACATGGTTGACGTGCGGCTCGCTCTGCACGGCCAGGCCCTGGCTGTCCGCGCCGGTCACCTGGTAGGTGGCGGCCCGGGCCGGGGACGCGAGGCCGACGGCGGCCACGGTCAGCAGCACGGCCGGCACGACGCGTGCGGCGGCGCGTGCCAGGGGGCGGGACGACCGGACGGTGGGTGAGGAACGCTTCACTCTGCCTCCAGGGGTGTCCGTGGGAAGGAACGCCATCGGTATAGCGGGGGCGGGCGCGCGTCTCGACGGACAAAAGCGGCGTGCGAACACCCCTGAACACAGTGGTCCCGTCGGCAACAGTGGCGCGATCCGCTCTGCAGTGGACGGCCCGTGCCGTGAACAATGCTGAACACCACTGGACGGGATCCGAGGAGAACCTGTGGCCGGAAAGAGGAAAGGGGAGGTCGCTTCCGACGGGCCCCGGGCCGAACTCGCCCACCGGCTACGAGAGGCGCGTGACACCGCGGGAGTCACGCTCCGGGAACTGGCTCAGCGGGCCGGCTACTCCGCTGCCGCCCTCTCCGCGGCGGAAAGCGGACGGAAGGCCCCCACGTGGGACGTCACCGCCTCCTTCGTCAAGGCACTGGGGCAGGACCCGCTGCACTGGCGCTCGTTGTGGGAAGCGGCGTCCCGGGACGGGAACAGGGCCGGTGACGACCCGGACCGCTCCCCCGCGGCAGCCGCCGCCCCCATCCCTCCCGCCGAGCACCCGAGGCGCCGCCGGGCGACCCTGGTGGCGACCGCGGTCCTCTCGGCGCTGCTCGCCGCCGCGACCACCGGCCTCGCGGTCAGTCACCGGGACGACACGGCCGAGCGGCACCCATCCGCTCGGCACGGCACGGCGGAATCCGCCCTGTGGCGCAGTCTGCCGGAGGCGCGGTCCGCTCCCGGCCGCCCCGCGGACGCCACCGACCCGATCCAGACCGGCTGCGGTTCACCCGACGTCGTGGCCCGCGTCATCACGTTCGACGAGGTTCCGGTACGTCTGCCGGGCGGCATGGACTTCGGCCGGCTCCTGCTGCGCCACCAACCGGGCTGCCGCACCAGCTGGGGACTGGTCAAGGGGCCGCACAACGCCCAGCGCCGGGTCCACATCAGCGTCCGCCGCCCCGCGGACCACGTCGTCGTGACGAGTTCTTTCGCCGGGGAGAGCGTGGACAGTTACGGGCAACAGCTGTCCACGGTCGAAGGGTGCGTCTACGTGGAGGCTTTCGTCGAGACACCGGAGGGCCGCGGCCCGCTGGCGCGCACCCGCTGCGCGTGAAGGGGTCCCGCCCCGCTCCCACCGCACACGTGCGGGTTCGGCACTGCGGTCACGCGGTCCGCGCCCGCCCTCGGCGGGACCAGTCGTCGAATGCCGCGGCGAGCGGTTTCACGACCTCCCGCTCGAGCCAGGCGCGCCGCTGGGCGTCGAACCGCCGGGGCACGGCCTCCACCCACATGATCAGGTGGAGGTGGGCCCGGTAGAGGGCCAGCCGTGTGCGGGCGGACGCGTCGAAGGCCGCCGGACCGCCTGCCGCGCGATAGCCGTTCAGGAAGGCCTCGTCCCGTTCGATGTCGTCGAAGAGGGCCAGGGAGACGAACTCCGCCAGGGGGTCGCCCCAGAAGGCCCGTTCGGCGTCGATCAACGCTCCGATCCGCGGGCCGTCCGGTCCCCGGTCGACGAGGATGTTCCCGTCCCAGAGGTCGAAGTGGACGAGCCTGGGCACCGTCACCTCGTCGAGCACCGGGCTCCGCGCGGCGAACAGCGCCCGGATGTCCTCCGCCGGCCGGGGCAGGGGGACGCCGAATCGCCCGGCGTCGTCCAGGACCGCGTCGACCATGTCCAGGAACGCCTCACGCCAGCTCGCCCGCAGGGGCCCCAACGGCCTTGCGGGGTAACCGAATCCCTCGTTGCCGGTGATGGTGTGCAGAGCGGCCGCATGCCCGCCGAGCGCTGCGCGCAGACGGGCGCGCGCCCCGGCGTCCATCGTGCCCGGCAGCTCGGACCAGGACGTGCCGGGGCACTCCGACATGACGAGGTGGTCGGCCGGGGCCGCACCGTCCCGCGGGCCCGGGGAGAGCGGCTCGGGAACCGGGACCCGCGTCGCCGCGCGCGCCGTCCGGTAGAACCACGCCTCGGTGTCGAGGATGCCCCGCTCATGGCGCAGGACGGGGACGGAGGGGTCGGGCGCGAGTTTGACCACGAGCCCCGTACCGTCGGCCCGCCTCACACGGAAGACCGTGTTGAAGGTGCCGCCGCCGAGCTCCCGGCAGTCGGCCACCTCGTTCCACGGGACGCCCGCGGCGGCCAACGCCCCGGTGAGGCGGGCCTGTCGGTGCTCGTGTGCGCGCTCCATGCGGATGGTCGCTCCCGTCGGGTCGTCGCCGAGTCGTCCCCATCCTGCTGTTCAGCCCGGCGGTTGACCAGAGGGGTGTTTCGCCGGCACGCACCGCCACGCGATCCCCGCGGCGGTCAGGTAGGCGAGGGCGCCGATGGTCATGCCGGTGCGCAGGCCGGTGGTGTAGTCGTCGCTCGCGGCGAGCAGGCTGCCTCCGAGTGCCACGCCGGTGGCGCTGCCGATCTGGCGGGTGGTGTTGAACAGGGCGGAGGCGGTTCCCCGGTACGCCGGGGGTGAAGCGGCCATCACGGTGGTGGTCGAGCCGGTGAGGGCGAAGGAGGTGCCGAACCCCGCGGCCATCATCGGGGCCACCAGCAGCGGGTAGGGGGCGTCGGCTCCCGCCGCGGCCCAGCCCGCCAGGCCCAGGGCGGCCAGGAGCATGCCGGAGACCACCAGCGGACGGTCACCGGTGCGGCGGGTCAGCCGGCCGGACAGGACGGAGGCGAACATGGTCATCGCGACCGCCGGGAACAGTGCCGCCCCGGTCTCGAGGGCGCTGAGGCCGCGCCGGCGCTGGAAGTCCAGGCTGGCGATGAACACCATGCCGTAGAAGCCGAAGTTGAACAGCAGGCCGACGGCGGCGGGGCCGCTCATCGTGGGCGAGCGCAGCATGCTCGGGGGAAGGGCGGGGGACCGGGCCAGCTTCTCGCGCGCCGTGAACGCCACGACGGCCGCCGCGGCCAGGCCCAGCCCCGCCACGACGGCGGGGTCCGACCAGCCGCGCCGTCCGGCTTCGTTGAGCGCGGCGGTCAGCAGGGCCACCGCCGCCACGACCGCGCACTGGGCCGGCCAGTCCAGGGCACGGGCGGCCTGCCGGGGTGAGCGTGTCACGTGCCGCAGTGTCAGCAGCAGGCACGCCACGCCCACGGGCAGGTTGAGGAGGAAGACCCACCGCCAGCCCACCGTGGAGACCAGCAGCCCGCCCAGCAGCGGCCCGGCGGAGGCGGCGATGCCCGCCATCGAACCCCACAGCCCGAAGGCCCGCGAGCGCGCGGCCGGCGCCGGGTAGGCCTGCTGGAGCAGGGCCAGGGAGCCGGGCACGATCAGCGCCGCGCCGAGCCCCTCCACCAGCCGGGCCACCACGAGGAAGGGGGCGCTCGGCGCGAACGCGCACGCGGCCGAGGAGACGGTGAACACCGTCACGCCCCAGCTGAAGACCCGCCGGTTGCCCAGCCGGTCGCCCAGCGCGCCGCCGGTCATCAGGAACCCGGCGAAGACCAGCGTGTAGCCGTCCGTGATCCACTGGATGCCGGTGAGCGAGGCCGACAGTTCCCGGCCCACCACCGGTACGGCGACGTTGATGATCGTCACGTCCAGGATCACCATGAAGTACCCGGCGCACACCGCCAGCAACGGGGCCGCGCGGGCCGTCCCAGGATCCGCGAACGCCACGTCCCCCACTCCATCCCGCTCACGGAAACTCTGCGCGAAACGCATGATAAGGGACATATATACTCGTTCTACGTCAGCCGGCCTCCTCGTCCTGGCGGACGGTGGACGGCCTCCCGCGGACCGCTCGGGCGTGCGGCGCTCCCCCACCCGGCAGGAGAGGGGAGCGGAGCAGGGGCCGGCCACGTCGGTGAGGGCCTCGCCGACGTGGCCGCCGGCACGTGTGCGGCGGGGCGGAGAAGGCCGCGCACGTCGCCCGTCCGGAACGGCGGGATTTCGCCTACGCCGTGGTGCCTTCGGAGGTCCGCAGGGGAACGGCTCCGCCGGTGCGCGGGAAGACCGCCGGCCGTTCTTCCGGAGCACCGCCGATGTCGGTGGAGGCCAGCAGGCCGTTGACGGCGTCGAGTCCGCCGGCGTGCAGGGCCCGGCGCTGCAGGTCCGCGCCCGTACCCTCCCGCAGCAGGCGGTGCACGACGGCGGTCACCTCCCGCAGATCGCCGGCCGCCTCCAGCGCGGAGCCCACGTGTTCCAGCAGCCCGCCCACCACGTCACCGGCGCGGCGCCGGCACCCCTGAGCATCGATCAGATCGCCACCGAGCCCGTGCCGGGCGGCCTGCCACATCGCCGCCCTGATCAGCTCCGGGGCGCACCGCGGTGCGCGGACGCCGGTGGCCGCCTCGTACATCGCGGTCTCCACCAGGGCACGGACCAGGCCGGCCAGCATGATGGCGTCACCGGCGCGCAGCTGCACGTCCATGCAGCGGATCTCCACCGTGGGATAGCGCTCCGACAGCCGGGCCTGCCAGTACAGCTGGCCGGTGTCGGCGATCACACGGGTGGACAGCAGCCGCCGGACCCGCAGGTCGTAGTCCTCCTCGTCGGCGAAGTACGGCGGTATGCCACTGACCGGCCACCGGTTGAAGATCACGGTGCGCCAGCTGGCGAATCCGGTGTCGTGCCCTTTCCAGAGCGGCGAGTTCGCCGACATCGCCGTGAGCGTCGGCAGCCACACGCGGATCCGGTTCAGCACCTCCACCCCCGCGCGCCGGCCGGGCACAGCCACATGCACGTGCATGCCGCAGACCATCTGCTCGGCCACCAGCTGCGGAGCCTGCCGCTGCATCGCCCGGTAGCGGGCGTGGTCGGTGACCGGCACCGGCGGCCCCTGATGGGTGGGCGGGGTCCCGCTCGCCACGAGCCGGCAGCCGTGGGCTTCCGCCGCACCCGCCACAGCATGCCTCAGACGCAGCAGGTGCCCACCGACCTCGACCAGCTCGGCACACACCGGAGTGGCCACCTCGACCTGCGCCTGCAGCAGCTCCGACTGCACCTCCCCGGCAGCGACGAAAGGCTGCAGGCCGGCCGTGGCGCGCACCTTGTCCTCCCGCGCGGCCGGCAAGCCCGTGGCCGCATCGACCAGCAGGTATTCCTCTTCGACGCCGATGGTCGTCGCCATCAGGGCTCTTCCCTTCACCGCTCGCTTCCGGAGCGGAGCCGGACGGAAACCGGTCACCGGGTACAACACCGCCCGCCTGACGGCGATGAGGCTCACGTGCCGAGCGGCAGCCGGTCGGAACCTCTCATGGGGCACTGGCGGTCACCTCAGTATGGGCGCCGGACGGGAGACCGCGCACCGTGCGGGGAAAACACTGCGCCACCCTCTCGGCCCGAGAGGTCCGTCCGGTCCACGCGGCCGGGCGCCGCACCCGGCGGCGGCCCGACGCGGGCGCCTGGCACACGTCGGCCCGGTCCGGTCGGCTCCTCTCCCGGTGGACGGCCCGCGCACCGGACCGGGTTCACCTGGCCGGCGAAGGTGCGGGCCGCCGTCGAATCCAGCAGGGTGGAGGGGGCGCGCGTCCGTACCGCGCCCGGAAGGAGAGCCGCCATGGCGAAGGGCACCTCCCGGAAAAAGGAGCCGGCCGAGGGCGACGAGGTGGCGTGGCGCAGCCACGGCAGTGAGACCGCGGGGACCGTCGAGAAGAAGATCACCGAGCGGACACAGGCCGCGGGCCGCACCGTGGACGCCTCCCCCGAAGAGCCGCAGTACGAGGTACGCGGCGACAAGTCCGGCCGCTCGGCCGTGCACAAGCCGTCGGCCCTGAAAAAGAAGAAGTAGCCGCCGTGCCGACCGACGAGCGGCGCCGGACGTGGGAGTCGTTCCGGGAACTGGTCACCATGACACCGTCCGCGCTCGAGAAGTGGCCGGCCGCCGAGGAGTAGCGGGCGGCCGGACGGTACGAGGGCGGCAAGGAGTCGACCGGTCACGCCTCCGGCCGCGGGACCGTCTCCATCCTTCGGAAGTGGAGGAGCGACCTGTCGGACGCGGGCCACGGCCACATGCGCAAAGCGATCGGCCGCGTCCGCCGTCACCTGGCGCGGAGGCCCTCCGGGGACGTACGCGCGTCGCGCTGCCGGCGCCCTTCACCGATGAACCGGGGCCACGACCCGCTCGCCGGGACGTCGCGGTAGCCGGCCGGCCGCCGGCCCCTGGTGTGCCTGGCCGCACCGGTCTACCGGGCGCCGTAGGGGCGGAGCGCCTTCGCGTCGGCGAGGGGCGCGTCCGAGGGGATGCGCACGGCCAGGAGGGCCACGTCGTCGTCGTTGTCGGACGGGCGCGTCCGCGCGAGCAGCTGGTCGGTGAAGGGCTCCAGGGGGCGGTGGGCCAGGGAAGCGGCGTGCCGGCTCAGTCGGCGCAGCCCGTCGTCGATGGACTTGCCGGGGGATTCGATCAGTCCGTCGGTGTACAGCAGGAGGGTCGAGCCGGGAGGCAGGGCCGTGGTCGCGTCGGCGCGGGCCCGGTCGGGAGCGACGCCCAGGAGCAGGCCGTGGCCGTCGGTGAGGTAGCGGGCCACGCCGTCGTGGGTGATCAGCAGGGGCGGCGGATGGCCGGCGTTGGTCCAGGACAGTTCGCACTGCCCGTCGTCGGTCATCGTCGTCCGGGCGAAGACGAGGGTGGCCATGGACACTTCGGCGATGCGCACGGACGCCTGGTCCAGCCAACTGACGATCTTGCTGGGCGGCCGCTGCTGCGACCAGGCGTAGGCGCGGAGCATGTTGCGCAGCTGCGCCATGCCGGACGCGGCGTCCAGGTCGTGGCCGACGACGTCCCCGATCGCCAGGGCCATGGCGCCGTCGGCCAGGGTGAAGGCGTCGTACCAGTCGCCGCCGACGTCGGAGGCGTCCGGCGCGGAAAGGTATCTGGCGGTCATCTCCAGCCCCAGCCCGTGCGGCAGCTGCGGCAGCAGGTGCCGTTGCATGGTCTCGGCGACGGTGCGCTGCCGCTGGTAGAGGCGTGCGTTGTCCAGAGCCAGCCCGGCACGGCGCGTGATGTCCTCCAGCAGCGCGATGTCGGCCGCGGTGAACGGCTCCGGCTGTGCGGAACGTCCCAGCGTCAGGGCTCCGAGGACCTCCCGCAGGCTGCGGATGGGCGCGATGACGGCCGAGTGCATCCCCGTCACCTCGAACAGGCGGCGCTGTTCGACGGCGAGGCCCGAGTCCGGCGGTCCTCGGTAGGTCTCCGGCCTGGCCAGTGCGGATGCCGCGCCTCGCAGGGCCCGGGACAGGGGCATGGGCGACTCCTCCGGTACCGGCGGCATCGGTCCTTGGAGGTCCTCCCGGTACGCCAGGACGCCGTTGTCCATGTGGGCGACGGTGACGCGTCGCACCTCGTCACGTTCGGTGATCAGGTCGATCACGGCCCAGTCCGCCAGGCGGGGGACCACCAGACGGACCAGTCTGCGCAGCGCCTCCTCGACGTCCAGGGTGGAGGTCAGCTGCGACGTGGTCTCTGCCAGCAGCGCCAGCCGCTCGAGCTCCGAAAGCCGTGTGCCGGCCCCCTCGGGCCTCTCGGCGGCATGGTGGGAGTGGAGGAGTACGAGCGCGGCAGACCGGTCGCCGAGGTCGCACGGCGCCACCGTCCATGCGACCCGCAGCAGGGTCCCGTCACCGCGTTCGAGCCACTCCCCCGTTTTCTGCGCCGTACGGCCGGCATGGATGGCCTCACGCATGGAGCACTGGGTCCTCGGCATTCGTTCCCCGTACTGGTTGCGGTGCAGCAAGTCGTGTGCGTCCTGGCCCATCAGCTGCGCGGCGGGCCGGGCCAGCAGCTGTTGTGCCCGGGCGTTGACCTCGACGATGCATCCCTGCTCGTCCGTCACGTAGGCGGCGGACCGCAGGGCGTCCAGCACCCGCGCAAGCGCCTCACGGACGTCGTCCGGCGGCTGCCCGCCGGTGCGGCGCGCTCCCGGCCGATCCATCACGTGCCTGCCACCTCCAGCCGCGGCGACGGCCGCCTCCTTCCCCCCTCCCCCTGGCCACCGAGTCCCCCGGCCCGCCGAGCTGACGCCCGCGGCGATGGTGCCAGGACGTCCGAAGGGCCGCTGCCCGCTGTTCTCCGCACCTTCGGGTCCGCTCGTGCGCGGCCCCGGCCGGGCCGGTGCGCTGCTCGGGCTGGTCGCGCAGGGAGGATCGCCCCCACCCGGGTGATCACCCACCCTCTGCCGCCGGCGGCGGCGGCGCCGCGCGGCTCCGGCCCTGCCAGCCGTCGTGGTGCAGGACCTCCTCCAGCCGCCGTCGCGGCCCGGGGCGGAAGGCGGTGCGCAAGGGGTACGCGGTCGGCAGCAGCGCGCCCTGGCGGACGGTGGGCGGCAGGCCGAGCAGGTCGGCGGCCTCCCGCTCGCGGTCCAGGTGGACGGCCGTCCAGGCGGTGACCAGGCCACGGCTGCGGGCGGCCAGCGCATAGCTCCAGGCGGCGGGCAGCAGGGATGCCCACAGGCCGGCCTGGTTGCCCGGCGGCAGCCGGCCGTCGGCCAGTTGGAGGCAGGGGATGACCAGGACGGGCACGCGGTGCAGCCGCTCGGCCAGCCGCCGGGCGCCGGTGAGCGCCGAGCGGGTCGCCTCGGGCAGCTCGTCCAGCCGCCGCAGGGCGGCGGCGTTGCGGTCGTGGAACGCGGCCCGGTACACCTCGGCGAGGCCGGCGCGGAGCTCCGGGTCGGTCAGCAGGAGCCAGCGCCAGTTCTGGCGGTTGTTGCCGTTGGGTGCCTGAAGGGCGATGCGCAGGCAGTCCTTGACGAGTTCCGCGTCCACCTCCCGTTCGAAATCCAGGCCGTTGCGTACGGTGCGTGTGGTGGTGAGCAACTCCTCGCAGGTCAGCGGTTGTCCGGTGGTCATGGCAGCACCGCCGCGCGCACGGCCAGGGCGAGGTGGGTGCCCGCGACGAAGCCCGTCGCGGCCGGCGGCGGCCAGCCGCCGCGGCGCGCTCGCAGGAACCGCCACAGGCCCCAGGTCGGCAGTGCCGCCGTCAGGCAGGGCAGCAGCCCGGCCGGGCCGTCCGGAAGGAACAGGGCGGCCTCGCAGCCGACCGCCCCCGCCGCCAGGGCCGCCGTGACCGCCGCGCTGCGCCGCGGGCCGAGGGCGGCCGAGTACAGGCGCGCACCGGGCGGTGTCTCCCAGGCCGTCTTGCGGGCGAACTCGAAGTGCAGGAACACGCAGGCGCACAGCGCCAGCAGCACCCCTGCGCGCCAGTCGGCCGGGACGGTCCCGGCAGCGGCCAGCGACCCGTACACGTAGACCCCGAGCAGCACCTGCGCCGGGTAGGTGACCGCGAGGTTGAGCAGCTGCCGGTCGCGTACCGTCGCCGACAGGCGTTCCAGGGCGGCGAGCAGCAGTGCGTAGCCGAGGGCCGCCAGGATCAGCAGGACGGCGGCCGGGGACAGGGCGGCGTTCAGGCCCGTGACGACGGCGGTCAGGGCGGCCATGGCGCCGCGCAGTTCGGCGGCGGTGATCGCACCGGTGACCAGCGGCCGGTCCGGGTGGTGCACGCGGTCGTACGCGAGGTCCTTCTGCTCGTCCAGCATCCGCAGGAACAGCAGGGCCAGTACGACGCTCAGCACCCGCACCCAGGTGGCTCCGGTCGGCCGCCAGGCCGTGCCGGTCAGCGACACCGCGGTGCTCTCCAGGGCCAGCACCCACAGCAGTCCGTAGGCGGCGTGGGTCCGGGGCGGGAACATGCGGAGTACGAAGCGGGCCAGCCGGGCGGGCACGTGGGACACGAGGACGGTGCTCACGTCAGGGCCGTCCCCCCCGCCCCCGGCAGGCGGCCCGGTGCCGCGCCCGCGGCTCCGGCCAGGCCGGCCGTGTCCCGGCCGGCGAAGCCGATGCGGGCCTCGGCCACCGGGGCGCCGAGCTGGTGCAGGGCGCACTCGACGTCCGCCCCGGGCAGCACCGGGGCGGTGCCGCACACCAGGGGCAGATCCGTCTCGGCGAAGCGGTGGAACCGCGCGGACAGGCCGACCGGCAGCGCCGTGGGCGTGCGCAGCGTGCCCGCGGTCACGGCGGCGGTCAGGGCCAGTTGCCGGCACGCCTCCAGTTCCAGCATGCCGGGCACGTGGTCGACCCAGTGGTCGTACAGCGTCGGGTGCGTGGTCCGGGCGACCAGGCGGGCCGCGCTCCCTCCGTCGCCCGTGGCGCGCGGCGGGGAGATGACCACGTTGGCGGGGTCGCGGCGGCCCACCAGAGCGGCGTCGGCGTGGGGTCCGCGCAGCGCGACGGGCCGGCCGGACAGGCCGAGCGCGCCGCGCTGCGCGGACCGCAGCCGCGTCCAGTCCCGCGGCCGCATCCAGGAGTAGTCGATGCGGGCGGACAGCGCGGGGCGCCCGCGGATGGTCACGGCGAGGGCCAGCCGCAGTCCCGTCATCCCGGACCGGCTCCGCAGCCGTTCCTCGATCCGGGCGGCGACGACGGCCTCTGTGGGGGTGTTCCCGGGTACCAGGGCGGTCAGGTCGAGCACCTCCGACTCGATCGCGCGCAGCAGGAACTTGTGGCCCAGCGGTACGCCGAGGCAGCGGTGGGCCACGACGAAGATGGCCTGCCGGCACGCCTCCAGCAGCATGAAGGGGTCGTGGTGGGTACGGGGTGCGAGGGTGTCGTCGTGGAAGGCGTGCAGGCGGGGAAACTGCGCGGCGAGCAGCACCTCGTCCTCGCTCGCGCGTCTGGCGTCGGTCAGGAAGACCTCGGCGATCGCGGCCCGGTGGACCAGTTCCCTCGGAAGTGTCCTGGTGAACTGCATGGGGTGTTCCTCCTTCAGAGGGCCGTGGCGCCGAGGGCGGTCAGGTGGCGGCGCCATGCCCCGGGGTCGGCTCCGTCCAGCACCGGGGCGCGGCCGGGCTGCCGCATCGGGAGCACCTTGGAGCCGACGACGACGGTGTCCCAGGGGTCCAGGTCGGCTCCCTGGTCCCAGGCCGCTTCCAGGAGCCGGCGCGGGTCGGCGGCGGTGTCGGGGGCATGACGGTGCGACAGGGACCGGCGCAGCCGTTCGAGGGCGGGTTCGAAGTCGAGTTCGCGGGGTTCGGTGGCGGCGTAGAGCCGGTCGGTCAGCTCCAGGGCGTGCGCGGTGCGGTCCTCGCCCGCCAGGGCCGACCGGAAGAGGCGGTCGCGTTCGGCGTCGTCGAAGTGGACGGCCAACTCCCTTAGTACGTCGGCTGGTTCGTCGGGAGTGTGCACCAGGTTGAGCAGGTAGCTGTAGCGGCCGAGGAGGTGGCGGAGCTGGCCGGGAGCCCGTGCGTCCGGGTCGGTGGGGCCCTTGAGCCGGGTGAGTTCCACCGATGCGGGGACGTCGAGGGCGTGACCGGGGCGGACGACGAGGACGAGGGCGTCGGCGTCCTGGAGGAAGAGCGCGGCGAGCCGTCTGCGGTGGGGGGTGGCGAGGTTCCACTGGAAGTACCACAGGGCACGGATCATGGTGCGGGTCAGGCGGGTGACCGCCGCGCCGACGATCCGGAAGTCCCGTTCGTTCAGCCACTCGACGGCCGCCTCCAGCCTGCGCGCCACCACGGCGTCCGGCTTCAGCAGCAGCGCGGCGTGGTGCCGGGCGAAGCCGGGGACGTCGTCGGTGAGGGCGGCGAGGTGTTCGTGGGCCTCCTGGTAGTAGGTGTCCGCGCCGTACAGGCGCTGCTTGGCGGGGTGGCAGGTGAGCAGGGGCGGCACCGCGATGCCGTGCTCGGGCCCGGGGTGTTCGGGGTGGTGCGTCACTGGGCGCTCCCGTGGGTTCGGCGGGCGGCCGGCTCCTCGGGCGGGGGCGTGCCGAGGTAGCCGACCCGGAGGCAGTGGTCGAGGAGACGGCGCAGGTAGGTCCGTCCGCGCGTGGGTGCCCGGCGGCCGCCGAAGGCGGTGGCCTGCGTGTCGTCGAAGTGGACGCGCCGGCGGAAGTAGGTGCCGTAGAGGGCGATGACGCGGTCGTGGTACGGACGTTCACGGCCGGGCAGGGCCGACGCGGAGAACGCGGACGGGGGGACGAACCTCGGCACCTGGAAGGAGGGGTACTCGGCGAGGACGTCGGAGAAGTCCCGCAGGGTCAGCTCGTGGCCGACGGCGTGCAGGGTGCGGCCCTCGGCGTCGGCGAAGCGGAGGGCGGCCCCGGCCACCAGGTCGGCGACGTGGTCGACCGGGACCAGGTCGAGTACGGCGTCGTGGTGGCCGGGGGCGCTGCGCACCAGGCCCCTGGTGAAGACCTTGAGCACCGGGTAGATGGTCCTGAAGTCGCGGACGCGGCCGGTGCGGGCGGCGCCGGTGACGATGCTCGGGCGGACCACGGTGACCGGCAGGCCCTTCGCGGCGGCCTCGCGGACCAGGGTCTCCGCGGTCAGTTTGCTCCGCTCGTAGCCGTTGCCGGGGCGTTGGCCCACGTCGAGTTCGTCCTCGTACGCGGTGCCGTCGCGTTCTCCGCAGACGTAGGCGGTGCTGACGTGCACGAGCGGGGTGGGGCCGGCGAGGGCGAGGTCGAGGACGTGCCGGGTGCCGGAGACGTTGACGCTGTCGTAGCGCTCCTCGGGCAGTCCGAAGTCGGTGACGGCGGCGCAGTGCACGATCCGGTCGGCGGTCCGGGCGAGGCGCCGGTCGTCGTCGGTGAGCCCGAGGCCGGGGCGGGTGATGTCGCCGGTGACCGGGACGAGGGTGCCGGGGCCGGGGGTGAGTCCTCTGCCGTTGTTGCGCACGAGGCGGGTCCTGCTGTGCAGCAGCGCCAGTACGGTGTGGCCCGCGGCGGTGAGCCGGGCGGTCACCTCCGCGCCCACCAGGCCGGCGGCGCCGGTGACCAGTACCGTCATCGTGTCGGCCATCGGCCGTTCCTCCCGGGGGCTGGGTGTCGTCCGCTCCGGTGGGGCCGGGTGCCGTGGCCGGCGAGGAGGTCGCGGGCCTCCTCGATGGGCAGTTCCGCGTCCAGGTAGGCCCCGATGCGCAGCCAGTCGTGGCCGAGTTCCAGGGTGGCCCGCCAGGCGTCGGCGGAGTCGAAGCAGGAGGGGAAGGCGTCGGCGCCCGCGGTGTCGCGCACCAGCGTGACGAAGGCGTGCAGGTCGGCGAGGGCGGCCTCGCCGCGGCCGGGCGAGTCGATGGTGCGGCGCAGCAGGTGTCCGGCACGGGTGCGGATCGGCTCGGTGGCCGGTGGCAGCAGGTCCATCCGGTGGACGAGGTCGCAGTCGGCGGGCAGCGGGTTGACGCCGTAGGAGCTGAACAGGCCGCGCAGCGCGGCGTGCACGGCGCGGCGGGCGGTGAGTTCGGCGACCGGCCACTGGCCGCGCTCGAGAGCGCCGGTGAGGTCCTCGAGGGCGTTCTCGACGACGACGTTGGACCACACCAGGGCCATGGTGGCGGCGGCGAACCGGTCGGCGGGCAGGGGTACCAGATCGACGGCGTCGGGGCCGCTGACGGCCGCGCCGGCCACCGACAGCGGCGGCTGTGCGGTGGAGGGCGGTGGTGTGACGGGGCCGGGCGGCGCGGCGAGCGGCAGCGACGCGGTGACGGTGCCGCCGCCCTTCCACGCCAGCCGGATCAGCCCGTAGCGCCAGAACGCGGCCAGCAGCGGGCCGGGGGCGGTGCCGCCGGTGCGCTCGGCGGCGGCGAGCGCCCGGGGCAGCGACCGGCCGGGGACGAGACCGCGCCAGACGGCTCCGGCGCGGTCGCCGAGGGCGAACACCTCGCGGCGCCGGCGGATGACGTGGACCCGTTCGCCGGTCTGCCAGGTGGTCACACCGGCGGCGCGTTCGACGGTGAGGCGCTCGGGGTCGGCGGCCACGCCGGTCAGGCCGAGGCCGGCGGCGAAGGCGAGGCAGGCGAGCAGGTGGGCGCGGGCGGCGTCCGGGTCGCCGGGGGCGGGGGTCGTGGAATGCAGTTCCCCGTACCGGTCGCGCACGTCGGGCCGTCCGGCGCGGTCCAGTTGCAGGGACAGCCACTTGGGTTCCAGGTAGGTCTCGCCCCGGTCGGCCGCCCACGCCTTGACGGTCTGGACGAGTGCGGCGCGGTTCCAGTCGACGGCCTCGTCGGTCCGGCCGAGGCGGAGCAGCGCCACCGCGTGGCGCAGGGACTGGCGGGCCCGGTGGGCCCACCAGTCGCCGGCGATGCGGGAGAGCCGCTCGCGGGGCATGAGCTCCTTGACCTCGTCGACCAGGTCGTGGCCGCGCAGCGGGTGGCTGTGCAGCAGCCGCTGGCAGCGGTTGAGCAGGTCCTCGCAGAGCGTGCCGGGGCGCTTGGCCTGCTTCTCCAAGGTGCGGAACTGATCGGTGAGCTGGCGTACCGAGCGGGTGCGGATCTCCACCCGGCGGCCGTCGACGAAGAGCAGTGACGGCATGGTCGGCAGGTCTTCGTCGCCCCGGCCGATGAGCAGGAAGTCGATGTCGGAGGAGGGGTTGCCGAACCCCTCCGCTATGGACCCTTCGAGCACTACGGCGAAGTCGGCTGCCAGGGGCGGCAGTTCGGCGAGGGATGCGTCGAGCAGGCCTTGCAGTCGGTCCTCGGTGAGGATCACGGATGTGTCTCCGTCCTTCGGCTGTCCGGGGGCACGGCCGGGCCGTCGGCGGTGTCGTCGGCCGGCGGGTCGGCGAGTACGGTGACCGTCCCCGCGGCGCCGTCCACGCGCAGCAGGGTGCCGGTGCGGATCTCGGTGGTGACGTCCTTGACCTGGACCACGGTCGGAATGCCCAGCTCCCGTGCCACGACGGCCACATGGGTCAGGGGGCTGCCGCGTTCGACGAGCACGGCGGCGGCCGAGGCCAGCGCGGGCACCCAGCCGGGGTCGGTGCGGTAGGCGACCAGGATGCCGCCGCCGATCTCGCGCGGGCTGTCGGTGACCACCGCGGGCCCTTCGGCGACACCGGGGCAGCAGGGGGTGCCGCGCAGTTCACGGACGCCGCTGCGGGCGGCGGGGCCGCCGGTCCAGCCGGCCCGCTCCAGATTGCCCGACCAGTAGGGAGCGCCGCGGGTGGTGAAGCGGGACGGTGCGTGCCGCGCGGCACCGGCGGCGAGTTGCCTGCGGCGCAGCGCGGCCAGCTCCTTCAGCTCGGTGTGGGCGATGTGACCCTCGTAGGCTCCTCGCACCTCCTCCAGCCTCAACATGAACACATCAGCCCAGGAGTCGATGGCCCCGGCACGGGCCAGGTCGCGGCCCATCGCGCGCAGCATGCGCTTGGCCGCGCCGAAGGCACGGGTGCGGCAGAACCTCAGCCGTTCGCGGTCGGCGAGCGCGGCCCGGGCCTTGCGCCGCACCCGCTCGTACACCCAGCGGCGGGG
>NZ_JUJA01000099.1:34388-37010 GCF_001906585.1 Streptomyces kebangsaanensis
GGGCCGCGCAGCCGCCGGTCGAGGTAGGCGTCGGCCTCTTCGCCCCGGTCGCCCGGGCCGCCCCCCGCGGTGTCCGGCAGCACCTCGCGCAGCAGGGCGAACAGCCCGGCCGGGTTCTCCCGCAGGTCGGGCACCTCCAGCTTGAGTTCGTCGGGGCTGCGGTAGCCGTAGGCGGCGACATACGCGTCGACGGCGGCCAGGACGCCGGTGTGGCCGCCCTCGCGCAGCGCCCGGTGGGCGTCGGCGTCGTCGGTGCGTTCCAGCAGGCGCCGTACCTCGTCGTCGGCCCGCACCCGCGCCGCCAGGCCGGCCAGCGCCCGCACCGGTTCGGCGGACTCGACGGGGCCGCCGGGCGCGGCCGCGGCCCAGGTGAACCAGTCGGGTGCGTCCGGCAGCCATCTGCGGGTCAGCAGGGCCAGCACGCCGACGGAGAGCAGGACCGTGGCGTCCAGGACCTGCATCGGGCCCCATTTCTCGATGAGTTCCCTCTGCAGCCTGCGAAAACGCCGGTAGGTCTCATCACCGGGCAGCGCGTCGTAGTCGACATTGTTGAACACCTCGTACGCCCGGTAGAAATCCCGGTGGAAGGTCTCCACCGATTTCCGGACGGCCAGAAACCTTCCGGCGAAGACCGCCGTACGGGCCAGACGGGAGAACCGGCCGCGCAGCCCGGTTCGCGGCGTGAAAGGATGAAGGGCGTCGGCGCACTCGTCGGAAATGCTCTCCGAGACACCCAGCGATTTCTCCAGCACACGGCGGTTCAGCGGGTACAGCGGGGCCAGGCGCACCATGCGGTACCAGTGGTGCAGGTTGTAGTAGACCCGTCCGTGGAAGTAGCCGAGCAGGTGCGGGGTCCACTCCTGGACCTCGCGCAGCCGGTCGCCCCTGACCCCCAGCGCGCGGGCGTAGCTCTCGTACACCTTGGCGTAGGTGTCGGCGGCGAAGCTGTAGGTGAGCGGGGAGACGACGCCGCCGAAGCTCTCGACGATGTTGGAGTTGTCCCACAGCCGCACCTCCCCCTCGGGAGCCTCGCGTTCCGGTCCGGTGCCGTACGGGCGGCCGAGGGCGGTGACCGGCCGGCTCTGCAGGATCCACAGGGTGCCGTCCGCGATCGCCCACTCGATGTCCTGCGGAGTGCCGCAGTGCGCCGTGGCGCGCACCCCCACCCGGTGCAGCCGGGCCAGGTCCCCGGCGGTCAGGGACAGGGCCCCGCGGTCCTCGGGGGCGACCGGCGACACCACGCAGCCGGGGCCGGCGCCGGCGTCGTAGCGCTCCCGCTTCTCGCCGGTCACGGTGGTCAGCGGCTCGCCGGTGGCGGCGTCCATGACCACGGTGTCGGCGTCGACCGCGCCGGAGACCAGCCCCTCCCCCAGCCCGTGGACGGCACTGACCACATGACGGTCGCCGCGGCCGGTCACCGGGTCGGCCGTGAACAGTACGCCACTGCGCTCGGCGGGCACCATGCGCTGGACGACGACCGCGACACCACCGGGGTCCAGCGGCAGTCGGTGTCGCGCGCGGTACCACAGGGACCGTTCGGAGAACCCCGAGGCCCAGCAGCGGCGGACA
The DNA here is from genome assembly GCF_001906585.1 of Streptomyces kebangsaanensis. GTDB lineage: Bacteria > Actinomycetota > Actinomycetes > Streptomycetales > Streptomycetaceae > Streptomyces > Streptomyces kebangsaanensis. The sequence continues at coordinate 35,958 of NZ_JUJA01000099.1, forward strand.
TGGGCGGCGACCTGGTCGAGGCCCCGGACGTTGAGGAAGCTGTCGAACTGGCCGGCGAACGAGTGCTCCGTGCCGTCCTCCTGCGCACCGGACGAGCGTACGGCCACCAGGCCGCCGCCGACCTGCGCGTAGGCCAGGGCGATGGCCTCGGTGACGCGCTCGCCGAGGGGCGCGGCCTCGATCAGCGCGGCGATCCCGGCGGCGGTCTCACGGGCCCCGCGCTCACCGTCGCCGCTCCGCCCGGCGGCCGGCAGGGCCGCCAGGCACTCGTCCAGTCCGCTGCCGCGAGCGAATTCCGCGAAAACGTCCAGGCCGATCACCGACCAACTCGGTACTTGAAAACCGGACGCGGTCAGGGCGTGCAGGTTTCTTCCCTTTCCACCTGCCCATTCCGCGATTTCGGATGCGTCACTGGTGGGGGTGAGGACGCGAAAGCAGTGGTGACCGGATCCCGCGGCGAGCGTCAACTGGATTCCCTCCGGAGAATTCTCTTCGGACCTCACAGAGAGGTATCACGGCGAGGTCGGCGGAAACCCCGCATTGGCTGTTCCGGATCTTTCCCTGAATGTTTCCGGCCATGGTTCAGGAACGGACGACCGGTTTTGCGCACACCATGTGTACGATCAACGGTCGTTGATCGCGCAATGAACGAGGAGTCCCGTGAGCGAGACCGAGGTCGCCACCGCACCGCGCCCGCTGCTGCTGGACGACGGCCGGCCCGCCGCCGCGGCCTGGTCGCTCGACCCCGGCATGCTGCACCTCAACCACGGCTCCTTCGGTGCCGTCCCCCTGGTCGCACAGCGGCGGCAGGACGAACTGCGGGCCGAGATGGAGCGCGCCCCCGTCGTCTGGTTCCCGCGACTGCCCGCCCGGATCGCCGCCACCCGCGCCGAGATCGCACGGTACCTCCGGGTCGACGCCGGAGGTCTGGCGCTCGTGCCGAACGCCAGCGCGGGCGCCAGCGCCGTGTACGCCGCCCTGGCCGCACGCCCCGGCATGGACGTCGTCGTCACCGATCACGGGTACGGCGCCGTCACCATGGGAGCGGAACGG
>NZ_JUJA01000099.1:37019-37796 GCF_001906585.1 Streptomyces kebangsaanensis
GCTGGGGCGGCCGGGTGCGCACGGCCCGGGTGCCGCTCGCGGCCGACGCGGACGAGGCGTACCGGGCGGTGATGGCCGAGGTGGACGACCGGTGCGCGCTCGTCGTGCTGGACCAGATCACTTCGGCCACCGCCCGCGGCCTGCCGGTGGAACGGGTCGGAGCCGAACTGGCACGGCGTGGCGTCGCGCTGCTGGTGGACGGCGCGCACGCACCCGGGCTTCTCCCCGCTCCACTGGAGGGACTGGTCTGCGACGCCTGGGTGGGCAACCTCCACAAGTGGGGCTGCGCGCCTCGCGGCACGGCGGCTCTAGTGGCCCGCGGCCCGCTGCGCGATCACCTCCATCCGCTGATCGACTCCTGGAGCGCCGCGGAGCCCTTCCCCCACCGCTTCGACCAGCAGGGCACCCTGGACGCCACCGGGTCCCTGGCGGCGCCCACGGCGCTGGACTTCGTCGAACGCACCTGGGGCTGGGAGGCGGCCCGTCGCTACATGGACGAACTCGTCGACTACGGCGCCCGGGTGGTCGGAGCCGCGTTCGCCGGCTCCGCGGGAGCGGCGGAGGGCGTCGACGTGGGGATGCCCGTGCCGGGCATGCGCCTGGTCCGCCTTCCCGAGGGACTGGGAGCCACCCGCCTGGCGGCGGACGCGCTGCGCGACCGGGCCGCCGCCGAACTGGGGGCGGAGGCGGCCTTCACCAGCTTCGACGGGATCGGTTACCTCCGTCTGTCGGCCCACGTCTACAACACGCCCGCCGACTACGACCGTTTCGCCGAGT
>NZ_JUJA01000099.1:37827-42729 GCF_001906585.1 Streptomyces kebangsaanensis
CCCGCCAGGTCCGCACACGCCCCTGACAGGACGCGGCGAAGCCCCGGCGCACGGTGTGACATCTGGCCGGTTCCGTGCGCTTGGTAAGTGCCGCCCGTGACGGGTGGGGGGTTCTTCGAGTCAGGGGTGGGGCATTGGGTCGCCGGACGAGGCGTGCGTGCGTGGGGTGGCCGGCCGGCGGGGTCGTCGTCGCGCTCGGGGCGGGGGTCGTCACGTACGCCACCGCCTCCGCGCCGGGCCGGGCCGGGCCGGGCCGGCCGCAGGAGTACGGGCGCGAGCCCGCCGTGCGCACCGTGCGGTTGGCGGATCAGGGGGCGGGACGCAGGAGTCTGCCGCGGCAGGACACGGAACGCTTCAGCGCCGCACTGCTGACCTGGGACGATCCGCACGCCGAACTGAGGGGCAGGGCGGAGGTCCGTGCCCGCTCGGCGCGGACGGGCCAGTGGTCGCACTGGCAGACCCTGCCGGACAGCCGGTTCCAGGGGCGTGAGGCCGGCTCGCGGGGTGGCACCTGGAACGTCCGGCTGACCGGCGGCGCCACCACCTCCGGCGGACTCACCACCGCCACGGGCCCGGTCGCCCACCTGGACGCCGCGACGGGCGACTTCAACGGGGACGGGTACGCGGACGCCGTCCTCACCTACCGTGACAGCGGCGGCATCGGGCGGGTGGCGCGGTTCACCGGATCGGCGGCCGACCTGACCGAGTCCGGCATGAAGTCCGTCAGGGGCGGCCGCTCCGTCGCCGCGGGCGACATCAACGGTGACGGCTACGACGACCTCGTCATCGGCCGGCCCCACCCCTCCGAGTCCGGCGGCACGCCAGGTGGCCACATCGCCGTGCTCCTCGGCTCGGCGGAGGGCCTGGCCACCACCGGGGCGAAGGTCGTCCGCCAGGACACCGTCGGCGTGGCCGGCGCCGACCGGTCCGGCGACGCCTTCGGCTTCTCGGTGTCCGTCGGCGACTTCGACGCCGACGGCTCCGCGGACATCCTGGTCGGCGCCCCCGGCGAGGACTTCACCCGTGACGGCGTCGACCGCGCCGACGCCGGTCGGGCCACCCTGCTCCGGGGCACGCCCTCGGGCCCGACCGTCACCGGCTCCTTCACCGTCTGCCAGGACACCCCCGGCATCCTGGACGCCACGGAGAAGGGCGACCGGTTCGGCTCCTCCGTCTCCCTCACCGATCTGTCCGGCCACGGGCGCGCCGGCCTCGTCATCGGGTCGGGGGCGAGGACGCGGGCGACGGCCTCCTGCTGTACACGCCCGTCCACAGCACCGGCTTCGGCCTCGCCCGGACCGTCGCGCTGCGCGGCACCGCCCTGGGCACGCCCGCCGGGGCCCGCCTCGGGCAGGCACTGTCACCCTGACGCATCCGCACCACAACGGACCGTCACGATCCCATCACAGAATCAGCACAACACCTGACCAGGGCGGTAACGGCCCGGATGATGTCGGTTACCATCCGTACCATCGCTCCCCTGGGGTGACCCATGCGTATCCGCGCCACTGCTGCCGCGGCCGCCGTCTCCGGCGTTCTCGCCCTGACCGCCTGCACCAGCAGCTCGGCAACCGCCGACAACCGCTCCGACGACGCCAAGTCCGTCGGCACCGCCGAGGACGGCGGTGAGCCGAGCGGCCACATCACCGACCGCACCGTCAAGCCCTGGCCGTTCACCGTCGCTTCCGGCACTCTCGCCTGCAGCGGCCAGGCCGTCACCTTCACCATCCCCGAAGGCACCTACGGCCTCAACGACGCAGCTCAGCGAAAGCACCCCGCCCCCGACCCGATCTGGGCCGACGACCCCAACAACGCGGGCACCAGGATCCCCCTCACCGAGGTGATAGCCCAGGGCCTGGAACTCTGCAAGTAACGCGGGCGACGAGAGGGTGCTGGGCGCAGGAGACCCCTGGCTCAGCGGCCACCGCCCTTACCCCAGGGCGGTGGCCGCCCCAGTCGGCACGGCGGCCGAGGCGTTCACCCCCGCGGGCCCGGTCAGGCCGGCCGCTCCCCGTGGACGCGGTGGGGCTCGGCGTCGGCCCACTTGACGTCCAGGCCGAGCCCGGGGCGGCCCGTGTCGGGCCGCAGGGCGCCGCCGACGGGCGACAGCGTGCCGTCGAACACCAGGTGCTCGAACCGGACGTGGTCGTGGAAGTACTCCAGGTGCCGCAGCCGGTGCACGGCGCAGAAGGCATGGGCCGAGACCGCGGGGGCACAGTGCGCGGACAGGTCCAGGTGACGGGCCGCCGCGAGGCCCGCGACCTGTAGTACGCCGGTGATACCGCCGCAGCGGGTGACATCGGCCTGGAGGCAGTCCACCGCGTCCGCGTCCACGAGGTTGACGGCGTCGCGCAGGGTGTAGGCGTACTCCCCCGCCGCGATCTCCAGCCGCGCCGGTCCGTTGTTCCGGAGCAGCCGCAGGCCCTCGATGTCCGCGGAGCTCACCGGCTCCTCGAACCACCGTACGTCCCATTCGTCCATGAACCTGTACGCCCAGTACAGCGCCTCCTTGCGGCCGAGGGCACCGTTGGCGTCGGTGAGGAGTTCGGGCGCGTAGCCGATCGCCTTGCGGACCGCGGTCAGTCGCCGCGGGTCGCGGTCCGGTTCTCTCGACGTCTTCAGCTTGACCCGGGGGATGCCCTGTTCGACCCAGTCGGCGAGCTGGTCGGCGAGGCGGTCCAGGGGGTAGTTGGTGAAGCCGCCGCTGCCGTACACGGGGACCCGGTCGTGGTAGGCCGGGAGCGCGTGGACCAGCGGTACGTCCAGCAGCCGGGCCTTGAGGTCCCACAGCGCGATGTCGGCCGCGGAGAGCGCCATGGCTCCCACACCGGGCCGGCCGGCGTTGCGGATCCGCCGGCCCATCAGCTCCCACAGAGCCGGCGGCGCGGAGGCGTCCCGGCCCCGGAGCAGCGGGGCGAGCTCCGAGGACAGGAAGAAGGCGACCGACACGTCCCCGTAGGTGTAGCCGATGCCGGTCCGTCCGCCGGCGTGCACCCGGACCAGGACCATGGTGGTGGAGTCCCACTCCAGGGTGCCGTCCTGCTCCTTGCCGTCCGGGCCGTCGGTGGGGAGTTCGAAGGCGTGCACGTCGACGGCGTCGATCCGGTACTCCTTCGGCGCCGGCTCGGCGGCCGTGGTGGGGTCGCCGGGCATCAGTGGCGTCCCGGCAGGTGTCCCACCGGCCCGGTGGACTTCCGGCGCGTGCCCCTGGCGGTGCTGCCCAGCCCCTCGGGGCCGTGCACGGCGGCTTCGGCGGCCTTCTCGCCCCGCTCCTTCGTGATGCGCGGCGGGACGGGGGCGATCCCCTGCCGGTGGTGGACACCGCCCAGCGGTCCGTCGACGCCGTCGCAGGGACGGCCGCAGACCCTCTCGGCACCCCGCCGGCGCAATCGCCGCAGGACGAAGTCGGCCACCAGCGTCATGACGTACTCCCTCGGACGCGCACCTGTGTCATCACCTGTGGGTGACCCTCTGTGGCCCTGCCCAAACGGTGGGTCGCCCTTCCCCACCCGCACGGCGGGGCGGCGGTGCGGCGACAGTGTCACGGGTACTCGCCCGTTGCCCTGCCGTGGGCGTTGCCGGACGAACCGCACCCCGAGGAAGGACGCGCGTCCCATGCGGTACGACGAGATCATCGGGAAAGTGCAGGAGCTCGCTCAGCTGCCGGACCGGGAGGCGGCCGGCCGGGCGGCCCGGGCCGTGCTGAGCACGCTGGCCGAACGGCTGCCGTCAGGGCTCGCGGAGCATGTGGCCGCCCAGCTTCCGCCGGAACTGGCCGCGTCCATGCGGCAGGCGGCCGAGTCCTCCGCCGGCGGGCACTCGCCCACCTCGGGCGAGCGGTTCGGTCCGACCGTGTTCGCCGGACGGATCGCCGGACGCGCGGGGACGGACGAGGACGCGGCCCTGCGCGAGGCCGCCGCCGTCATGGAGGTGCTCGACGCCGCGCTCATCCCGGAACTGACCGAGAAGATCGCCGCAGTACTCCCCGCGGACATCCGTGAGCTCCTGCCCGCCGGCCGTGCCGCCGAGAGCTCGGACTGACACGGGTCCGGCCGGGTTCCCGTCGGGGGAACGGGTACCCGTCCGGAGATCCGAGACGCCACGGGCCCCATGGCCCGACAGCCGGAGGGAGCAGGTGGTCTCCGTGATCTCTGAGATGGTGTCGGTGCCCGCCGACCACCTCACGTTGTCGGGCGACTTCGTGGTTCCCGACTCGTCCCGGGCGACCGTGCTGTTCGTGCACGGTGTGCACACGTCCCGTCAGGACCCTGCCACGCGGTCCGTCGCCGCCGAGCTGCACAGGGCCGGATTCGGCACACTGGCCGTGGACCTGTTCAGTGAGACCGAGGGCCGGCGGGCCGAGGCGATGAGCGAGCAGCGCGTCGACATCGACATGCTGGGCCGCCGTCTGATCGCCGCGGTCGACTGGCTGGGGATACAGCCGGACGCCCGGACACTGCCGGTGGTCCTCTTCGCCGCCGGGGCCGAGGCGGCCGCCGCCCTGATCGCGGCGGCGGCGTTGCCGGACGAGGTGCTGACGGTGGTCTCATGGGCCGGACAGCCCGAGTTGGCGGACGGATTCCTGGAGCGGGTCCGCGTGCCGGTGCTGTTCGTCGAAAGCGGTGAGGACCCCGAGGATCTCCGCTCGAGCGGGCAGGCCGCCGAACGGCTCGCGGGCCCGCACGCGGTGCGCGAGGTCCGGGGCGCCTCCCACCGGCTCCGGGAGCCGGGCGCGCTGAGCCGGGCCGCCGCGGTCGTCGAAGAATGGTTCACCGAGGTCCACCGGCCGACTTGAGCCGGAAGGGCCCGCGGAGGAGACGTCGCCGCCCGGTGCGGCGTACAGGTCCCGCACACCGGTACGGGCGCGGCCGCGCCGGCGGCGGAGGCCGTTCTCCGGCCCCC
>NZ_JUJA01000099.1:42764-54179 GCF_001906585.1 Streptomyces kebangsaanensis
GGGCGCCTGAGCCGCCGTACCCCGTGGCGCTCTCCTCGGCGTCAGGCGGGCGCGCCCGGGTCGAGGTGGGCGAAGACGACCACGTTGGCCTGGTAGCCCTGCTTCGCACGGTCGAAGGTGCCGCCGCAGGTGATCAGGCGCAGCTCGGGGGTCGGGGTGTCGGCGTAGACCTGGTCGTCGGGGAAGCCCGCCTTGCTGAAGGTCTCCACGGAGTCGACCTTGAAGCGTGCGACGGTGCCGTCGGCACGCGTGATGTCCACGAGGGCTCCGGACCCGAGCTGATCCAGCCCGGCGAACACCGCGGGACCGGTCTTGGTGTCGAGGTGGCCCGCGACGATCGCCGGTCCGCGCTCGCCCGGTGATGCCCCGCCCTGGAACCATCCGACCAGGTTGGCGTCGTTCTCCGGGGGCGCTTTGAGGTGTCCGCTCGCGTCGAGGGACAGCTTGATGAACGGCGCGTCCACGCCGATGTCAGGGATCGAGATCCGAGTCGGCTCCGACCGGGGCAGCGCCTTCCCGTCGGCTTCGGCGCCCAAGGCCGCAGCGCCGCCGGGGCTCGCGGTCGGTGTGGCCGGGGTGACCGGGGTGACCGGGGTGACCGGTGCGGGCCGGTGGGAAGCGACTGCCGCGGGGGGCGGGTACCTCAGGGGCGTCATGGAGTCGTCGACGGACTGCTGGATGAGCACAAGGCCCAGCCCGACCATTGCCGTGGGCCACAGCAGGCGGAGCCGACGTCGACGCCTTGCGGATCCGGTCCCGCACTGCTGCGTCGAAGGCGGAAGCTGGGAAGCCATGGACGGTGCCTTTCGATCACGAGGTGGCGCCGATGACGCCCGACGGTTCAAAGACCGCTGTCGCGGCCCGCGTCGTCCTCCACGGGAGTGGACGCGGACCGCGACAGCACAGGTGCGAGCAACAGCGGCCGGTCAGGCCACGGAGGAGTCCGCCGTCCGGCGGCGGCGCAGCATGTACGCGCCGGCTCCCAGGCCGCCGAGCACCAGCGTGGACCCCAGGGCCAGGGTGTCCTTCGACTGCGCCAGTCCGCCGCCACCGGCGTGGACGCCGCCGTGCGGCCTGCCCTCACCGCGCCGACCGTGCTCGCCACGTTCGCCACGCTCGCCGCGCTCGCCACGTTCGCCGCGCTCGCCTCCTTCCTTGCCCTCACGACCGTTGTCGTCACGGCCGTCGTCGTCGTCACGGCCGTCGTCATCGCGGCTGCCGCCGTCGGTGGTCGCCATGGCCAGGGCGCCGCCACCGGCGTGGACACCGCCGTGCGGCCTGCCCTCACCGCGCCGACCGTGCTCGCCACGCTCGCCACGTTCGCCACGCTCGCCGCGCTCGCCACGTTCGCCGCGCTCGCCACGTTCGCCGCGCTCGCCGCGCTCGCCACCGTCGCGACCGCCCTCTTCCTTGCCCTGGTCGGAGTCATCGCCCCGGGAGTCACTTACCTGAGACGTCTTGGCCTGTGAAGGCGACAGTGCGGCCACATCCACAGCGCACGCCACAGGCGCGGAGAGCGCTACAGAGGCGGTCATCACCGCGGAGATGAGCAGAGTACGGGTGATACGCATGGGTGTTCCTTCCGTCGCGACTACGAGAGCCGGCCCAACGCCCACTCAATCGGGAATCGCAGGTGCGACGTGATCACCTTCAGTCGATTCCTGACGGCCCACCACCGGAGCGCCGCATTCGGATGACGACGCTTCACCCCCATACGTCCGCACGGGCGAACGACAGGGGGTGATGACGGTCGAACAGCGTGGTGATGACGGTCGGGCAGAGGCGGGGAGCGCAGCGGACGCCCTGTCAGCCGTCCCCGTCGCGCAGCGCCGTGTGGATGTCGCGCAGCGAGTTGGTCAGCCGGGCGTAGTCGTCACGGGCCACCGGTGCGACGAAGTACCGCTCGACGACCCGCGCGTGCACGGCCGCGGCCCGGACGAACACGGCACGGCCCTCGTCGGTCGGCTCCACCCGTACGGTTCTGCGGTCCTCGGGGGACGGCACGCGCCGGACCAGTCCGGCCTCCTCCATGCGGTCCACCAGACGGGTGACGCCGCTGCTGGTGAGGGTGAGCTCGTCGGCGAGATCACGCTGCGAGACCTTCTCGCCGGGCTGCCGGCAGAGCCGGATGAGGACTTCGAACATCGTGTGGCCGATCCCGCAGTCCCGCCGCAGTGCGGTGTCGATCCGCTGCTCCAGGCGGGTGGCGGCCTTGATGAGCAGTCCGAAGTCGCGTACGAGTCGGCTGTTGGCGGCGCGAGCGGCCTGGTCGCCCCGCCGGGTCGCGGCATCCACCTGCCTGTGTCCTCTCCCGCTCGCAGAGCCCTGCCCGCACCGTGCGCGCACCTGCCTGCCCGGCGAGTTTACTGCCGTCTCATCCACCAATCCCTCAATTACTGATCAATCAATTGCTGAGCAGTCAACGAAGTTCTATCGTGGGCGCACCCCGCAAGAGAGCCGGAGAGAGGGAGATTCAGTGGACCTGCAGCACTGGCTCGGCCGAGCCGCCGACGCGGTGGAGCAGTGGGCCGGCACCTTCGGCCCCTACCGGCCGCACCCCTCGCTCCTGGTCGACGACGACCGCTTCGCCGCCGTCTTCGAGGAGTTCACCGGCCGGCTGGAGGACAACTACCCCTTCTTCCACCCGTCCTACGTGGGCCAGATGCTCAAACCCCCGCACCCCGCCGCCGTGGTCGGCTACCTCGCCGCCATGCTGGTCAACCCCAACAACCATGCCCTGGACGGCGGTCCGGCCACCGCCCGCATGGAACGGGAGGCCGTCGCACAGCTCGCCGCGATGTTCGGCTACGACACCCACCTGGGCCACCTCACCACCAGCGGCACGATCGCCAACCTCGAAGCCCTCTTCGTCGCCCGCGAACTCCACCCCGGCCAGGGCGTCGCCTACAGCCAGGACGCCCACTACACACACGGCCGCATGTGCCGCGTCCTGGGCATCGAGGGCCATCCGGTTCCCACGGACGAGAGGGGCCGGATGGACCTCGACGCCCTGGAGGAGCTCCTGCGCACCGGCCGGGTGGGCACGGTCGTCCTCACCGCGGGCACCACCGGCCTCGGTGCCGTCGACCCCGTCCACCAGGCCCTGGCCCTCAAGGAGCGCCACGGCGTCCGCCTCCATGTCGACGCCGCCTACGGCGGCTTCTTCACCCTGCTCGCCGGCGCGAGCGGCCCCGAGGGACTGCCGCCCGAGCCGTGGCGGGCGATCGCGCGGTGCGACTCCGTCGTCGTCGACCCCCACAAGCACGGACTTCAGCCCTACGGCTGCGGCGCCGTCCTCTTCCGCGACCCCGAGGTGGGCCGCTTCTACCTGCACGACTCGCCCTACACCTACTTCACCTCCGCCGAACTGCACCTCGGGGAGATCAGCCTGGAGTGCTCACGCGCCGGCGCCGCGGCCGCCGCGCTGTGGCTCACCTTCCGCCTCATCCCGCCCACGCCCGCCGGACTCGGCTCCGTCCTCGCGGCCGGCCGGCGGGCCGCGCTGCGATGGGCGGAACTGATCACCGCGTCCGACGCACTGGAGCTCTACCAGCAGCCCGAGTTGGACATCGTCGGCTACTTCCCCACCGTGGAACCCGCCACGCTGTCCGCCGTGGACACCGCGTCCGCGCGCGTCCTCGCGGACGGCATGACGGGCCCCGCCCCCGTGTTCCTGAGCACCCTCAGGGCCGACCGCGAGGCGTTCGCCGCCCGCCACCCCGGGATCACCGCCGACGCCGACGGCGCCCGCGTCCTCCGCAGCGTCCTGATGAAGCCGGAGGCCGAGCAGCACGTGGAACGCGTCCACGCCCGGGTGGAGCAGCTCGCCGGGTTCCGCCGGCCAACGTAAGATCATGCCGCTGACCAGCCGCTGTTCCACAACAGAAGAGGACGCCTGATGTTCGACAAGTTGAAGGACCTCAAGAACCTCACCCACCTCAAGGACAAGGTGGAGGACATCGCCGAAGCCCACGGCGGGAAGATCTCCGAGGGGCTGGAGAAGGTCGGCGGCTTCATCGACGACAAAACGGGCCGGAAGCACAGCGGCACCATCGACAGCGCGGTCGACAAGGCACAGGGGCTGGTCGAGAAGCTGGGTGACAAGAAGGCCTGAGGCCCGCGCCGCGCGGCGGGAACGAACAACCGGCCCGGTTCGTCCGTAGTATCTCTGCGCGAGTGTCTCCGCGCAGGGCCACTGTGCGGCCGGTGCTCCCGCCGCGCCGCCATCAGCCGACGAGAAGGGGCCAACACCATGTCCGAGAGTACGACAGTCACCGACCTGGCATCGCAGTACGCCGCTCAAGTGTCCGGCGACCTGGAGCGGAACCTGAGGGAGCAGGAACGTATCAGCTCCGAAATCGCCGCGTTGCAGGACCAGTTGGCCACGCTGCAGCGCGATCACGGCGTGCTGGTGAACATGCGGCAGGCGCTCGGCATGACGGCGCCGCCCGCGCAGCCGGCGGCCGACGCGAGNCCGCCGTACCCGCTCCCCGCAAGAAGGCCGCGGCCAAGGCCGGTACCGCCGGGCGGAGTCCGGGCAGAACGGGCAAGAAGCCGGCGGCCAAGAAGTCCTCGGCCGAGGCGTCCGCCGGGAAGACGGACCGGCCCACCCTGGTCGACCTCGTCCGCGGCCACCTCGGCGAGCAGCGCGAGCCGCGCTCCGCGGCGGAGGTCGCCACCGCCCTGGGCCAGGACCACCCCGACCGCCGCGTCAGGACGACCGTCGTACGGACCACCCTCGAGAGCCTGGTGGCCAAGGGCCGGGCGCAACGCACCAAGCAGGGCACGTCGGTGTTCTACACGGCCTCCGACGCCCCGGAGCGGGGACAGGCGCAGCCGGAGCCGGCCGGCGGCTGAGGCCGCCGTGTCCCACCTCGGCGGCACGGCGGAGCCGCCGCTGTCCGTCCCGGCTCGCTGCGCCCGTTCCGGCACGGCTCTGGCCCCGGGGACGTACCGAGCGGTATACAAGGCCCGTTGAACGCGCGACGACGGTGATGTCACGGTGCGGGGGAGAGAACCTGATGGGCAGTCACAGGCAGGCGGGTGGAACCGCGAGACGGCGCCGGTGGCCGGTCGTCATGGGGGCGGCGCTCGGCGGGTGCGCTCTCGTGGCCGGTGCGACGGCGCCCGCGGCGGCGCACGGCGGGAAGGCCGGCCGGATCACGCATTACGTGGCCCTCGGGGACTCCTACACCTCGGGCCCCGGCATCCCGCGGCAGGTCGACGCCGACTGCGCGCGCTCGGACAGCAATTACCCCTCGGTCGTGGCGGCGGAGCGGAAGACCGTGACGTTCAGGGACGTGAGCTGCGGCGGAGCGACGACCGAGGAGATGTGGAAGCCGCAGGGCACCAACGACGCCCAGCTCGACGCGCTGCGCCGGGACACCGACCTGGTGACGGTCCAGATCGGCGGCAACGACATCGGGTTCGGCTCCATCATCTCCACCTGCGCCGGCCTCGGCGCCCAGCAGCCGACGGGCGACCCCTGCCGGCGCCACTACGGCTCGTCCGGTGTCGACCGGTTGGCGCTGAACATCGTACGGACGGCACCGAAGGTCGACCGGGTGCTGCGGGCCGTGCGCGCCAGGGCGCCGCACGCCCGGGTGCTGGTCGTCGGCTACCCGGACCTCCTGCCCGACGACGGCAGCGGCTGCTTCCCGTCGGTGCCGTTCGCCTCGAAGGACTTCCCCTATCTGCGGGACACCGAGAAGCGGCTGAACCTGATGCTCCGCATGGTGGCCGCCTGGAACCGCGCGGAGTACGTCGACACCTACGGGCCCACGCGCGGCCACGACATGTGCAAGGCTCCGGCGGACCGCTGGATCGAGCCGTTGCAGCCGGCTTCGCCCGCGGCCCCGGCCCACCCCAACGCCAAGGGCGAGCAGGCCATGGCGCGTGCGGTGCTGGAGGCACTGGGGCAGGGGCGCGGACGCGGCTGAGTCCGGCCCGGCGGGCGTGCGGCGAGCCCTGGTGGGTGACTCGCCGCACGCCGGAGTCCCCTCGGGTCAGGGGAACCGGATCACCTTGGACGGCACGGTGTCCGTCCCCGAGGTGGGGGCGCCGGTGTCGTTGACGACATGGGCGTACTGGCCCTTGCCGCCGAGGGAGATGACCAGCAGGTCGTGCATCCTGATGCCCGGCTTGACGGGGACCTGGAAGCCGTGGGCCTGCACGATCGACGGATCGGCCGTGTAGTTGCAGTAGCTGCCCAGGCCCCAGGCCTCGTGCGTGTTCACCGAGTCGGCGACCTTGTAGGCCGCGTAGCCGACGATGCCGTCGTGGGTGACCGCGGCGGCGTTCGGGGCGTCGTAGGCCTTCTCGTTCTGGAAGAAGACCGTCCGGCCGCGTTCCCCGTTCCAGTACACGTCGTACTTGTTGTAGTGCTCGACGAACAGCCCCGTGGCCAGTACGTCGTCGCCGTTCACCCGCAGGCCGTAGTCGGCCCGGTTGGTCTCCCAGCCGACGCCGCTGCCGTGGTCGGCGCGCCACAGCCAGGTGTGGTCGATGACGACGTCGTCGCTGTTGACCACGACGGAGTTGGTGGCCCGGCCGGGGCCCGCGCCGCCGATGCGGACGAACACGTCCTGCACGGTGGTGGGGTTGGCCGAGTGGTCGGCGGACGAACCGGGCGGGCCGATCCGCAGGAGCGTGTCGGAGTTGACGGGGCCGGCGTCGATCAGGAGGCCCGCCAGTCTGACGCCGTCGACGTCGGCCACGTGCAGGGCGTCGACGCCGTTGTCCGGGACGAGGGTGGCCAGGCCGAGGCCGAGCACCACGGTGTCCGCCCGGGTGACGTCGATGGTCCGGTCGAGGTGGTGGACGCCCGGCGTGAACAGGAGGTTGAGGCCCTGGGCCAGGGCCTGGTTGATGGTGGCGGCGCTCGCGCCCGGCTTGACGACGTAGAACTGGTCGAGCGGGATCGATGCACCGGCGTTGGCCGGCCAGGACACGCCGCGGGCGTTTGTGCGCTTGGCGGGCACGAACACCTTGTACGCGCTGCCGTCGAGGTGGAGGAACGGCTTCTCGCGTGAGACCGGTGTGCTGTCGAGCGTGGTGTACGGGCCGGTGTCGAAGTTGGTCGCCGGGGCGCCCTGGACGCCGGTGAACGTCATGTTCCACACGCCGTTGGTCCAGCCGCCGACCGAGCTGTCGCGGGTGTACCACTGCTGCTGGGAGTACGGCCCCACAGTGCCGTCGATCTTCGAGTCGGCGATGTAGCCGCCGGAGGCCCATCCGTAGCCGTTGGGGGCGAGGTTGAGGCCGCCCTGGACGTGGATGCGGCGGAACGGGGCGGCCTGGGCGACGGCCCACCGGTCGGTGCCGTTCACCGGCTTGATGGCGAGGTTCTCCGCCGAACGCCAGAAGTTCTGCGTGGCGTTGCCGTTGAACCAGCCGGCGTCGACGGTGATGTCCCCGTTGATCCGGGTGTCGTCGGGATTGAGGCCGAGCCCGGAGACCGAGGTGTAGAAGCCGAGTTGGGCGTTGATGCCGTTGTAGGTGCCCGGCTTGAGCAGGAACTGGTAGCGGCCGGTGCCGAACTGGGCGGCCTCCTGCTGGGCGAAGACCTGGTCGAACTTCTGCTGCAGGCCGGGGGTGGAGGGGTCGACCACGATGACGTTGGGGCCGAGGTCGCCACCGCCCTGGACGGGCGGGATGCCGCCGGACGAGCCGGTGTGGACGGCGACCTCCCACAGTGAGTAGCCGTAGCCGGTCGCGCGAACCGTGCCGTACACGCGCAGGTACCGGCCCGAGCCGCTGACGTCGTAGGAGGCGCTGCCGCCGGTCGCGCCGGTGACGCTCCTCAGCGTGGTCCAGCTCCGGCCGTCGGCGGAAGCCTGGATCTGGAACTCCTTGGCGTGGGCCGCCTCCCAGGTCAGGTCCACCCTGCACAGGTCCTGGACCGAGCCCAGGTCGACCTGCACCCACTGCGGGTCCGAGGCCGCGCTGGACCAGCGGGTGCCGGGGTCGCCGTCGAAGGCGGCGGAGGCGGGGGTGCCCGCGTTCTCGGTCGAGGAGGCCGACGCGGGCCTGCCCCTGGCGGCGTCGGCGGCGCCGCAGGAGGCGGGGGTGGAGCCGCCGGTGGTGCCGAAGACCTGGAACTCCCAGAGGGAGTAGCCCCATGGGGTGGCGCGGTGGATGCCGTACATCCGTACGTAACGGCCCTGGCCGGAGACGTCGAGGGTGTCGATGCCGCCGTCGCCGCCGGTCACGGACTTCAGATCGGTCCAGTCGCTGCCGTCCGCGGAGATCTGGACCTTGTAGTCTTTGCCGTAGGCGGTCTCCCAGTGGAGGACGACCCTGGTGACGGAGGCCGTCGCGCCGAGGTCGACCCGCAGCCACTGCGGGTCACTGGCCGCCGAGGACCAGCGGGTGCCGGGGTCGCCGTCCACGGCGTGGGCGGCGGGGGTGCCCGCGTTCTCGTCGGACGACGACGTGGCGGTCCGCCCCTGGGACAGCGGGGTCTCGGCCGCCGCGGCGGCCGGTGGGCGGGTGGCGGGAAGGGCGACGAGCGCTGCCGCGGCGGCGAGCGCGACGCCCAGGGATCTGATTCTCATAGGGGTCCCCTGCGGTTTCTGTGGGGTGAGTGATCGCGGGGAGTGCGGGAGCGGGGTGCAGGGCACGGGCAGGTCCGGTGTCATGCCCCCGCCACTTAGTTCACATCTTGATTTAACTAATGATCGGAGTGCCGGGCAAGCCTTCGGACACGAGATCCTTCAAGGGTTGACAAGGGACCCGCTCACCCCGGGTCCCGGTGTTCAGGACCTGCGACCGCGGTCCCCTCGTCCGGAGCGCACGCGGGCCATGAGGAGGGCGACGTCGTCGGGTTCGTCGGGGTGGCGCAGCGCGTGCAGGAGGTGGTCGCAGGTCTCCTCCAGGGGGCGCGGGGGGCCCGCGAGGAGCCGCAGGAGCAGGTCGAGCTGCGCGTCCAGGGGGTGGCTGCGGGTTTCGACGAGGCCGTCGGTGTAGAGCAGGAGGCCGTCTCCGGGCCCGACCCGCACCCGGACGGTCCGGGAACGGACGTGGCCCACGCCGAGGGGCACGCCGGTGGGGACGTCGAGGAGCTCCGGGGCTCCGCCGGCGGGGAGCAGTACCGGCGGCAGGTGGCCGGCGGCGGCGATGCGGCAGCAGGCGCGGTGCGGGTCGTACACGGCATAGGTACAGGTGGCGAACTGCTGTTCCAGGTCGCCGGTGATGCGGTCGAGGTGGTGCAGGAGCTCGGCGGGGTCCATCTCGAGCGCGGCCAGGGTGCGGGTCGCCATGCGCAGCTGGCCCATGGTGGTGGCCGCGCCGGTGCCGCTGCCCATGACGTCGCCGATGACCAGGGCCGTCCTGTCGTGGGGCAGGGGGATGACGTCGTACCAGTCGCCGCCGATGCCGCAGATGGACGAGGCGGGCTGGTAGCGGCAGGCGGTGTCCACGCCCGGGCGGTGCGGGGGCTTCTGGGGCAGGAGGCTGCGCTGGAGGTCCTCGGCGGCCTGGCGCTGGTTCTGGTAGTAGCGGGCGTGGTCGATGCTGACGGCCGCGCGGGAGGCGAGTTCGAGGGCCAGCACGGCGTCGTCGTCGTCGAACGGCACCGGGTTGCGGCCGCGCGCGAGGCCCAGGGCGCCCAGCACGCGGCCGCGTGAGGTGAGCGGGACGGCCAGGCAGGAGTGCGTTCCGGCCCGGGCGAGGACGGCGGCGGCGCGCGCCGGGGCGACGCGGGCCAGGTCCTCGCCGGTGAGATGCGGGGCGAGGACCGGCCGGCCGGTGGTCATGCACTGGGTGACCAGGTGCTCGGGGTCGTACCGGGCGAGGTGCCCGGCGGGGAAGGAGAGGGCCGGCACGGCGTGGGCGGCGAGCGCCAGGGTGCGGACGGCGGCCGGGCCACTGGGCGTCCAGTTCCGGTCGCTGCCCCGCAGTACGGCGTCCAGCACGTCGACGACGGCCAGGTCGGCCAGCTCCGGCACACAGCTCCCGGCCAGTTCGTCGGCCGTGGTCTCCAGGTCGAGGGTGGTGCCGACGCGCGCCGAGGCGTCGGCGATCATGGCCAGGCGCCGCCGTGCCTCGGCGGCCTCCGCGGACGCGCGGTGCTGCTCGGTGACGTCCACGAGCTCGACGGCGGCTCCGAGCACCTGCCCGGCGCTGTCCTCCAGCCGGAAGTAGGAGACCGACCAGGCGTGGTCGCGGCCTCCCGGGTCGGCGGGGGTGGGTGCCACGGCGAACTGGTCCAGCAACGGCTCGCCGCTGTCCAGGACGAGGCGCAACGCGCCCTCGACCGGAGCGGGATCCATGAAGTCCAGCACCTCGTGGACGGGCCGGCCGACATGCCGGTGCGCCGGCCGGCCGTTGATGCGCTCCAGAGCGGGATTGACCACCAGGTACCGCAGGTCGGTGTCCACGATCCCCAGTCCGACCGGGGACTGCGCGAACAGGTGCGAGGTGAGCGCCAGGTCGCGCTCCGCGCGCTTGAGGGCGGCGTGGTCGGCGGCGATGCCCAGGGCGTAGAAGTCTCCGTCCTCGCCCTCCAGCCGTACGTTGCGGAACTCCACCAGGCGGGTGCTGCCGTCCTTGTGCCGGATGGGGAAGGCCCCCGCCCAGCCCGTGCCCTCCGCCATCACCCGGGCGAACAGCTCCGTGACCAGTTCCCAGTGCCGCTCGTCGACCATCAGCCTGGCCGCGTACCGGCCCAGGGCCTCGTGGGCGCTGTAGCCGAAGATCTGCTGCGCCTGCGGGCTCCAGAACACCACGCGTCCGCGCGCGTCCAGGACCACCGCGGAGACGCTGAGCAGGTCCAGCAGGCCGCCCGACGGCGCCGGATCCGCGTGCCCGGCGCTCCGCCGGAGGACTTCGCCAGGCCTCACCGCCGACGCCTCCTCTCGGTCGCCACCGGTTCCTGCCCGCTCACCACCCATGGTCCCTCACCCGGGCCCGGTCGGCAGCACCGCGGACCCGGCGGCGTCCGCGGGCGGCCGCCGCGTGGCCCGGCCCGCGGGGGTGTCGTCGACGCGGGGGCACGAACCCGCCGACCGTGCCCGCCGGGGACGGCCCGCCCGGGACGGCCCGGTGCGGGCCGCCCTCACCGGTGCCGGTGTGGCGCGTGGGCGCACCGCTCCCCCATTCGGCCCATCCTGCGGCCGTCGCCCGGGCAGCGGTGCGCCCGGTCCCCAAGTGGCGGTCGGCGGCGAAGTGTTACAGGGTGCGGAGATGTGACCTCGACGTCGCCTCCGGCCGCGCGGGGTCGGACCCCAGGGCTTGAGGATGGAGATCGGTCCGCAGGTGCCGCTCGCGCTCCGCGCACCGCCCGCACCGGACCGGCACTCCGTGATCAAGGAGAAGGACATGCCCATAGACACCGTCGAGCGGTTTCTGGCCGCCCTCGACCCGCACCACCGGGAACACGTCCAGGGGCTGCCGCGCGAGGAGCAGGAGAGGCTC
>NZ_JUJA01000099.1:54198-54727 GCF_001906585.1 Streptomyces kebangsaanensis
AGACGGAGCTGCGGCAGGACACCGACCTCGACACGCTGAGCGAGCTGTCGCCCGCCGCGGCCGAGAGCGAGGCGGCGGCACGGGTCGCGAAGAAGCTCCTCGGGAAGTGAGAGGACACTCCATGATCGAGGCCCATTCCCTCACGAAACGCTACGGCGAGCGCATCGCCGTGGACGATCTCAGCTTCACGGTGCGTCCCGGTACGGTGACCGGGTTCCTCGGGCCGAACGGGGCCGGCAAGTCCACCACGATGCGGATGCTCCTCGGACTGGACGCGCCCACCTCGGGCCGGGCCGTGGTCAACGGCAGGAGCTACGCCGAGCACCGGGCGCCGCTGCACGAGGTGGGGGCGATGCTGGAGGCGCGTGCCGTCCACACCGGGCGCAGCGCGTACCACCACCTGCTGGCGCTCGCCGCGACCCACGGGATCCCCTCGCGCCGGGTGAACGAGATGATCGATCTCGTGGGCCTGCGCGCGGTGGCGAGGAAGCGGGTCGGCGGCTTCTCCCTGGGCATGGGGCAGCGGCTC
>NZ_JUJA01000099.1:54775-63751 GCF_001906585.1 Streptomyces kebangsaanensis
GAGCCGGTCAACGGCCTCGACCCCGAGGGCATCCTGTGGATCCGGAACCTGCTCAAGGCACTGGCCGCCGAGGGGCGCACGGTCCTGGTGTCCTCGCACCTGATGTCCGAGATGGCGCTGACCGCCGAACACCTGATCGTCATCGGACGCGGCCGGCTGATCGCGGACACGTCGGTGGCGGAGTTCACCGCGCGGGCCGCCGGGGACCTGGTGCGGGTGCGCACGGACCAGGCGGAGAGGCTGCGCGGTCTGCTGTCCGGCCCGGACGTGACCGTCACCGCGCAGGAGGACGGTGTGCTGCTGGTGACCGGACTCAGCAGTGAGCGGATCGGGCGGATCGCGGCCGGCAGCGGTGTGGCACTGGCCGAACTGACGCCCCAGCGGGCGTCGCTGGAGGAGGCGTTCATGGAGCTGACCCGGGACGCCGTGGAGTACCAGGCACCGGCGGCGCAGCTCGTCGGCGCGGGCGGCGAGGGGCGTACGGCATGACGACGGCGACGGTGATTCCCGAGGCGGAGCGGGGCCGGGTCACGCAGCTGCGGGTGATCCGCTCGGAGTGGATCAAGCTGCGGTCGCTCAGGTCGACGCTGTTCACCCTGCTGGCCGCGGTCGTCGCGATGATCGGTCTCGGCTTCCTGTTCAGCTACTTCACCGCGAACCGCTGGTCGCATCTGCCGCCGCAGGAGCGGCTGGCCTTCGATCCGGCGCTGGTGAGCCTGCGCGGCTTCTTCCTGGCGCAGCTGGCCGTCGGCGTGCTGGGGGTGCTGGTGGTCAGCGGCGAGTACGCCACCGGCATGATCCGCGCCACCCTGTCCGCGGTGCCGCGCCGCCTGCCCGTGCTGTGGGCGAAGGCGTCGGTGTACGCCGCCGTGGCGTGGGCCCTCATGACGGCCGCCTCGCTGGCCGCCTTCCTGGTGGGGCAGGCCGCGCTGTCGGGCCACCGCCTGCAGACCTCGCTCGGTGCTCCGGGCGTGCCGCGGGCGGTGCTGGGCGCCGGGCTGTACCTGACGGGCGTGGCCCTGATCGGGGTGGCGCTCGGAGCGCTGATCCGCAGCACCGCCGGCGGGATCGCCACCCTGTTCGGTGTGCTCCTGGTGCTGCCGGTGCTCGCCGCGGCGCTGCCGTCGTCGTGGTTCGACGCGATCAACAAGTACCTGCCGAGCACGGCGGGGCAGGGCCTGGTCCACATCCAGCAGCAGCCGCACACGCTGGCGCCGTGGACCGGGTTCGCGCTGTTCTGCCTGTACGCGCTGCTGGCGCTGGCCGGGGCGGCGATCGTGCTCCGGCGGCGGGACGCCTGACGGCGCCCGCCGCCGCGCGGTCAGCGCCGGGCGGCCGCCGCCACCGCCTGGCGTGCCGTCCGCTCCACCAGGGAGACGCCGTCGCTCATCGACGCGCTGCCGTCCGACAGGACGGCGACGAGGTAGTGGCGCCCGTCCACGGTGACCCGTCCGACGCTGTTGACGTCCCAGAGTCCGGACGTGGTGCGCTGCAGCCAGCCGTTCTTCAGCGCCCACTCGGTGCCGGAGGCCGCCGAGACACCCCACGCCTGGTCCTTCGCGACGCGGCTCATCAACGACGTGATGTAGGCGCGGGACTGGGCGTTCAGCGCCGAGGAGTGGGCCTCCGGCGTCCCGGCCGTGTCGAACACGGCCCGCAGCAGCCGTACCTGGTCGCTCGCCGTCGTCTGCGTCAGCCCCCACTTCCCGCCGGGGCCGCCCTTCGTCGAGGTGAGTCCCAGGCGCTTGTTGGCCGCTTCCAGGCCCGGCGCCTGGCCGATCTTCCGCCACAGCACGTTCGTCGCCGCGTTGTCGCTGTTGCGGATCATCGGTCCGGCGAGCGCGCGTTCCTGGTCGGTGAGCCGCCGGCCCGCGTCCTGTGCCTGCAGCAGCAGCGCAGCGAGGATGTCGACCTTGATGATGCTCGCGGTGTCGTACGGGGCGTCCCGGCCGTACAGCACCGGCTCGCGGCTCGCGCCGTCGAGGCGGAGCACCGCCGCCGTCACCCGCTCCTTGGACCGGGGCTGGACCGCGGCGGTGGCCGAGGACTGCTCCGTCGGCGCGGCGAGAGCGGGTGCCGCGTGCAGCGCGCCGGCGGAGAACAAGGCCGTCACCGAGGCCAGAAGCACACCGGCGCAGGCACCGGCACGCCGGACACGGCTCCTGGAGGCGGTCTTGGAGGGCGACGGGGAAGACGGATAGGACATGGTCGGGCAGGCCTCAGCAAAGGGTCGACAAAGGGGAACCGAGGGTGAAGGTAGACAAAATGCCCGCCCGTTGAAGTGGCGGCCGTCACTACGGGCCGCTTTCGGCCCGAATTGTGAGAAGAGCCATAGATCGGCCGGCCGGCGCGGGACGGTGGCACGGACGCCGTGGACCCCGGCGACGAGGCCCACTGCCGGCGCCGTCAACTCGGCCTGACCGCACGCGCGTTGCCCGACAGCGACCAACAGCCGGGGCAGGACTTTCCCGCATCCGGCGGCGCGGTCTCCCGCCGCGCCTTCACCGGCGCCGCCTGGAGGGCCGCCGCCGTCTGCGGGTGCCCGCCGCCGGGCGGCCGACGACCGTCGGGACGACAAGTGCCGCCTGTCCGGACCGCGGTGGCGCCGCCCCGGTGAGGTCGCGTTCGAGTTCGTCCAGGGCGCTGCGGGCCGCCGTGATCCGCTCCAGGAGGCGCTGCCGGTCGTCCGCGGCGGGGGCGGCCCGTTCCCGTTCGGCCGGCTCGTCCTTCTCCATCTCCCGGGCCTCGTCCAGCGACGTGATGACGACACCGATGAGGACGTTGACCAGGACGAAGGAGCCCAGCAGAACGTAGGAGGCGTAGTAGAGCAGGCTCCAGCGCGACACCTCCAGGCCGCTGTGCACCGCGTCGCCGATGCCGTCCAGGGTCATCAGCAGGAAGAGGGTCAGGACGGCGCGGCCGATGGAGCCGTAGTGCTCGGGGTCGTGACGGCCGAAGAAGACCCAGCCGACCATGGCGTACACGTACAGCAGCAGGGCGCCGACCAGGAGGAAGCTCAGGGTGCCGGGCAGGCTGCGGACGACGGCGACCATCACGATGCGCACCTGCGGCAGGAAGCGGGCGGTGCGCAACACACGCGCCAGCCGCAACAGCCGCAGCACCGTGGCGTTCTCGCGTACCACGGGCAGGAAGGCGCACAGGACCACGATCAGGTCGAAGGTGTTCCAGGAGTCCTTGAGGAAGTCGCGGGGACGGTCGGCGTACGCGGCCAGCCGTATCAGGATCTCGACGGTGAACGCGGCCAGGCAGACCTGTTCGGCCAGCCGTAACACCTGGTGCCACTGCGCCGCCAGGCCGGAGTACGTCTCCAGACCCAGCAGCGCGGCGTTGAGCAGGATCACGGCGAAGACGGCGAGGGCGAACCAGCGGGCCTCGGTGACGGCCCGGCAGCGCCGTGCCAGCTCTCCGCGCAGGGACCGGGACGCGATGTCGGGGGTGTGGTCGTGCTGCTCCGGCATCTGCTGCCCTTGCTCCTTCTCATACGGTGGCGGGCCCGGCCAACCGGGCTGGAAGGACGGGCTCGTTGAGGGCTCGTCCCCCACCAGAGATTTCTACAGCACTGTAGATCGCGCCGACCGTCCGGCCTTCTCAATTGGGATCGAATGATTGCTTTGCGCGCTTTCTTCCGGGGTGGGGTACTCGGGACCCGGCGCACGAGGCGTGGAGGCAGCGATGCTGCCGAGTCCGCCGGAACGGGAACGTCTGACGATCCATGCGGCGGCCAGGCTCGCCCGGGAGCGCCGGGAGCGGGAGCGGGAGCTGAATCTGCCGAGGCCACGGCGCTGATCGCCTCGCTCCTGCTCGGAGGGGCCCGTGACGGGCGGACCAAGGCCGACCCGCAGGAGAACGACGCGCTGCCGGTCATCGAGGTCGGGGGCCGTCCGCCGTACGACCAGGAACTCGCCGCGGGGCCGGACGCGCCCGGCCGGGACGGCCCGGCGGTCACCGGCGGCCGGCACGCCCTCGGGTCCGTGCTGCTCGTCGACCCCGCCGCCGTCCCGCACGCCCCCGTCGGCCGCGGTGACGACAGCGCGGTCATGGCGCTGCCCGGGCCCGGTGTCCTGATCAGCCCGATCGCCCCGGACTCGACGTCCCTGCGCCGCCGCCCGGACGCCGCCCTCGACGGCATCCTCACCGCTGTCCCGGCCCCGTCGCCGGACCGCGCACCGCGCGCTGTGTGCGCCGTACGCGGTCGCAGCGTCCGATCAGAGCCGGGGCGGCGCCCCGGTGGTCACCTCCGGGTTCCGCAGGCCGGGCAGAAGGCCGCACCGTCCGGCAGCTCCTGGTGGCAGGAGGAGCAGCCCGCCGTCCGGGCGAGGCGGGTTCCGCAGGCCGGGCAGAAGGTCGCGCCCCTGGTCTCGGCCCTGCAGTGCGGGCACACCAACTGGCGCGGCGTGGTGACGTCGCAGCCCTCGCCGCGCTGCTGCCCGGCGTCGTAGGCGCGCTGGGCCACCATGTCGTTCAGGCCCCTCTGCCGGGCGGCCACCGCCTCGGCCGCGGTGTCCGGCGAGCAGGTGAGGCACAGTCCCTGTCCCCCGTTCCAGCAGCGGGCGCAGACGTGGGCGGTGCAGCGGGGGCAGCGGTTGAAGTGGTCCTGGGCGTTGGCGATGGCACGGGTGAACGCCGCGTCCCGCTGAGTGCCGTAACTGGCTCCGGCCAGGCCGTCGGCCGCGGAGGAGGCGCCGCGGGCCGCGCCGCTGCCGCCCATGACCGACCAGGCGGCGTTCACGCCCCGCGACAGCCAGCCGGCCATCTGCCCCGCCCTGAAGGGCTCGAACGGCGAGCGCCAGGTGTCGGAACAGCGCGAGCAGGAGAACTCGAACTGGAAGCCGGCGCCGGTGCCGTGCTGTTCGCACAGGTCGCGGTAGTTGTTGCTGAAGTAGATCTCGGTACTCACGGTGCGTCCCCCCAGGACTGATCTCGCGCTGATCCCGCGCTGATGTTGCCGTGCCCCACGAGACGCCCGTCCTCGTCCGCGGGTTCCCGGATTCCGCGGGCCGCGCGGGCGCCCCGGCAGCACGGTCGGACGACTGAGAGTGTGACAAATGGGTATTCGTGTGACGAACCCGCACAAGGTTCGTCGGGCTCCGGCTGGTTCTGCCGGTCTCGGGTCGAAGGGATTCCGGTCATGACTGACGACATGAGCAAATCCGTCCGCGAGGAGGCCCGCCCGGCCGACCCACAGGCGGTGGGCCTCGCGGACCCGGCCCCGCTGGGGCTGGCGGGGCTCGCGATGACCACGCTCCTGCTGTCCATCCTCAACGCCGGTCTGATCAAGGAACCCGCCGCGATCCTCCCGGTGCTGGGGCTCGCGGCGTTCTACGGCGGACTCGCCCAGTTCATCGCGGGCCTGTTCGAGTACCGCCGCGGCAACACCTTCGGCGCGACCATGTTCGTCTCCTACGGCGCGTTCTGGCTGACGTACTGGTGGCTCGTGCCGCGCGTGGCCACCGTCGACGCGCACAACGGCCTGGGGCTGTTCCTGCTCGTCTGGGGGATCTTCACCGCCTACCTGGCGGTGGCCGCGCTGCGCACCAGTCTCGCCGTCTTCGCGGTGCTCGCGCTGCTGACCGTCACCTACGTCCTCCTGGCGGTCGGGGAGTTCCAGGGCGGCCTGGGGCCGCACGTCATCACGCGGATCGGCGGCTGGTTCGGCATCGCGACGGGCCTGGTCGCCTGGTACGCCTCGGCGGCCGCCGTCATCAACGCCTCGCACCGCCGGACCCTGCTGCCCACCTGGCCCCGCTGAGCGGGCCGGTCGGCGGGGTCAGCGGGAGAGGAAGTCCAGCAGGTCCTGATGGAAGCGCTGTTTGTCGCCGTCGACCATGGCGAGGCCGTGGCTGCCGCCCTCGTACACCTTCAGCTCGGCGCCGGAGACGATCCGCGCGGCTTTGCGGCCGGTGGCGTCGATGGGCACGATCCGGTCGTCGTCGCCGTGCACGACCAGGGTGGGGATGTCGAACTTCTTCAGGTCCTCGTGGAAGGGCGTGGTGCCGAAGGCGTCGACGCAGGCGACGGCGCCCTCGATGGTCTGCGCCATGCCCATGTGCCAGAACGCGTCCTTGTTGCCCTGAGTGACCTTGCTCCCCGGGCGGTCGGCGGAGAAGAAGCCCTCGGCGGTGTCCTTCCAGAACTGCGAACGCTCCTTGAGGATGCCGGCCTTGATGTCGTCGAAGACGGACCGCGGGACGCCCTCGGGGTTGTCCGGGCCCTGCAGCATCAGCGGTGTGATGGCGGAGAGCAGGACGGCCGAGCGCACGCGTCCGGTGCCGTGGCGGCCGATGTACCGTGCGAGTTCGCCACCGCCCATGGAGTGCGCCACCAGCGTGACGTCCCGCAGGTCGAGGTGGGTCAGCAGGTCGTGGAGGTCGTCGGCGAACGTGTCGAAGTCGTAGCCGTCGTAGACCGGGGTGGAACGCCCGTGACCGCGGCGGTCGTGGGCGATCCCCCGGTATCCGGCGTCGGCGACCGCCTTGAGCTGGTCCTGCCAGGCGTCTCCGTTCAGGGGCCAGCCGTGGATGAAGACCACCGGACGTCCCCGGCCCCAGTCCTTGTAGAAGATCTCGACCCCGTCGCGCGTGGCGCACACAGGCATGCTCATCACCTTTCGCTCGATCACGGTGCGCGGCCGACGGCGCGGGTTCAGCGCGGACGGCGTGAGCCGGGGCGGATGCCGACCATCCGCCAGATCCTGATCTCGCGCACGAGCCCGGGCATCTCCCTGACCAGCAGGGCGAGCACCAGCCCGCCCACGACGGCGGCCTCCGCCATCAGCACTTGTCTGCCTGTCACCCCCGTGCTCCTCCCCCCCTGTACCACCGGTCTCACCCATCGCGTCCGGCGCGTCCGGCGCATCCGTGTCTGTCCCATCTGCCTCTCCTGTCGCTTCCGACCCGGCCTCCCGACCCCGTCCTGACTCGGGCGAGGTCCGTCACCCGGGCGAGATGTTCGGCATGATCTTCATGATCGCGTCGTGCTTCTTCCAGTGGATGCCCGTGGAGCGCCGGGCGTCGGAGGTGCCGTCCTTGTGGTGACCCTGCTGCCGCTGGTACGGGCCGGCGTTGCCCTGGTGCAGCCCGGTGACGTGTCCGGGGGTGTCGTGCTTCACGTCGGCCCTGCCGACTCTGATCCTGCCCATCGTCTGCTCCTCCCTGTCGCGGCTCAGCCGTGACCGGCTCCGTAGGTGGGCGAGTGTGTGGTGGTCAGTGTTTTTCCGTTGCCGGTGTACATGTGGACGCCGCAGGGGAGGCAGGGGTCGAAGCTGCGGACGGTGCGCATGATGTCGACGCCTTTGAAGGTGTCGGGGCCGTTTTCCTCGAAGATGGGCTGGCCCTGGACGGCGTCTTCGTAGGGGCCGGGGGTGCCGTAGTGGTCGCGGGGGCTGGCGTTCCAGGGGGTGGGGGGGTAGGGGTGGTAGTTGGCGATCTTTTTGTCGCGGATGACGAGGTGGTGGGAGAGGACGCCGCGGACGGCTTCGTGGAAGCCGCAGCCGATGGCTTCGTCGGGGACCTCGTAGTTGGTGAAGGTGTGGGTTTCGCCGGCGCGGACGAGGTGTTGGGCCTGGTCGAGGAAGTGGAGGGCCATGGCGGCGGCGTAGGCGATGAAGTAGGGGCGGGCGCGGTCGCGTTCGAGGGTGTTGGACCACTGGGGGATGGTCCATTCCAGGGTGTGTTCGGGGAGGGTTTGGCCTTTGGGGAGGGTGATGCGGACGCTGTGGCCGGTGGCTTTGACGTAGGGGGTGTCGACGAGGCCGTTCAGGGCGGTGGACCACAGGCGGGCCAGGGGGCCGCCGCCGGTGTCCAGGGCGAGGTGCCGGCCGGTTTCGGGGTGGTACCAGCGGGGGCTCATGACCCAGGAGTAGTTGTTTTCGAAGGTGCGTTTTTGGGGGTGGGGGAGGGTGGTCTGGTTCCAGGGGTGGCGGATGTCGACGGGGTTGCCGAGGGGGTCGTGGGTGACGAAGGGCTCTTCGCCTGTCCAGTCGTCGTAGTAGGAGGAGCCGAGGAGGATGCGCAGGCCGAGGTTGATGTCGGTGAGGTTGTTGGTGACGAGTTGGCCGTCGACGATGATGCCGGGGGTGACGTACATGTCCTTGCCCCAGGTGTTCATCGTGGCGTAGCGGTAGTCGCAGGTGTCGGGGTTTTGGAAGGCGCCCCAGCAGGCGAGGAGGATGCGGCGGCGGCCGACCTCCTCGTAGCCGGGCAGGGCGGCGTAGAAGAAGTCGAAGACGTCGTCGTTCATGGCGACGGCCTGTTTGACGAAGTCGATGATGCGCAGCAGGCGGGTGAGGTAGTCGGTGAAGAGGGTGGGCTGGGGCATGGTGCCCACGCCGCCGGGATAGAGGGTGGAGGGGTGGACGTGGCGGCCCTCCATCAGGCAGAACATCTCCCGGGTGGTGCGGGAGATCTTGAGGGCCTGTTTGTAGACCTCGCCCTCGAAGGGGTTGAAGGCGCGCATGATGTCGGCGATGGTGCGGTAGCCGTGGAGGTGGCCGCGGGGGGCTTCGGTGCGTTCGGCGCGGGCCAGGACGGAGGGGTTGGTGGCCTTGACCATGGCCTCGCAGAAGTCGACGAAGACGAGGTTGTCCTGGAAGATGGTGTGGTCGAACATGTATTCGGCGGCTTCGCCGAGGTTGGTGATGTGTTCGGCCATGGGCGGGGGTTTGGCGCCGTAGGCCATCTGCTGGGCGTAGTTGGAGCAGGTGGTGTGGTTGTCGCCGCAGATGCCGCAGATGCGGGAGGTGATGAAGCCGGCGTCGCGGGGGTCCTTGCCGCGCATGAAGACGGAGTAGCCGCGGAACAGGGAGGAGGTGGAGTGGCACTCGACGACTTCCTGGTTGGCGAAGTCGATCTTCGTGTAGATGCCCAGGTTGCCGATGATCCGGGTGATCGGGTCCCAGGACATGTCCACGATCTGCGCGGGCCTGCGCCCCGCCGCACGAGCCTGAGTGGTCGTCAT
>NZ_JUJA01000009.1:0-9381 GCF_001906585.1 Streptomyces kebangsaanensis
GCGTCTCCGCCCGTCCGGCGGCGACGATCCGGCGTCCTTCGTACAGGACGTTCTTCGCTGCGTTGTGGTCCCGGTCGTGGGCGGTGCCGCAGCTGCGGCACGTCCATGCGCGGACGTGGAGGGGCTTGGGCCCGTCCCGGAATCCGCAGGCGGAACAGGTCTGGGAGGACGGGAACGACCGGTCGACCCTGGCGAAGGTCCGGCCGTGCTTGACGGCCTTGTATTCCAGCATGCCGACGAACTGGGCCCATCCGGCGTCGTGGACGGACTTGGCGAGGCGGGTGCGGCCCAGGCCCTTGGCGGACAGCGTCTCCACGTACACCGCTTGGTTGTCGCGGATGATGCGGGTGGAGAGCTGGTGCTGCCAGTCCCGGCGCCGGTCCGCCACGCGGGCGTGCTGGCGTGCGACCTTCCTTCGGGCCTTGTCCCGGTTGTTGCTGCCCTTGGCCTTGCGGCTCAGCTCCTTCTGCATGCGCTTGAGCTTCTTCTCCGCCCGGCGCAGGAACTTCGGGGAGTCGAGCTTGCGGCCGTCGGCGAGGACCGCGAAGTGGTGCAGGCCGAGGTCGATCCCTGTGTCCGTCCCGGCCGCGGGAAGGATCTGCGGGGTGGTGTCGACGACGAACGACGCCCAGTACCGGCCGGCCGCGTCCATGGTGAGGGTGACGGATGTCGGAGTCGAGGGCAGCGTGCGGGACCACTTCACCCGCAGGTCGCCGACCTTGGCCACGTACAGGCGCCCGCTGGGCCGGATGCTGAACCCGTTCGCGGTGAGCCGGATGGACTGTCTGCGGTCCTTGCGGGACTTGAACCGGGGCGGGGCGACCCTGGGGCCCTTGCGTTTGCCGGTGAGCGAGGCGAAGAAGTTCCGGTACGCGGCGTGCAGGTCCCGCAGCGACTGGACCAGCACCACGGAGGACACCTCGCCGAGCCAGGCCCGCCCCTCGGTCTGCTTGGCGGCGGTGACGACCTGCTTTTGCAGGTCGGTGTCCTTGAGGTACGGCAGCCCCGCCGCGTGGGCTTCCTGCCGGGCGCGGAGCCCGTCGTTGAAGACCACGCGAGCGCACCCGAACGCCCTTGCCAGCGCGGCGCGCTGCCCGGGCTCGGGGTACACGCGGAAGTTGTACCTCAGCTGCACAACCACGACCGTACCATTTGGTCTATGGGTACGGATGCAGAATTTCGGCGGGGCAGGCATGTGGTTTCTGCGATGCACGTGCACTTGGTCTTCGTGACGAAGTACCGGCGCGGCGTCCTGGACGACGAGATGCTGAGGGTCTGCGAGGACACCATGCGCAGGGTGTGCGAGGACTTCGAGGCCGAGCTGAGGGAGTTCAACGGCGAGGACGACCACGTGCACCTGCTCGTGCACTACCCGCCCAAGGTCGCCGTCTCCAAGCTGGTGAACAGCCTCAAGGGCGTGTCCGCGCGCATCCTGCGCCGGGACTTCACCGGCCGCGCGAACCGGGCGATCATGCACGGGCACTTCTGGTCCCCGTCGTACTTCGCGGCATCCTGCGGCGGCGCGCCGCTGTCGATCATCCGGCAGTACATCGAACGGCAAAGGCGCCCGGCCTGACGGCCGGGCCCAGGCCAGGGATGCGCTGACCCCGCCCTGAAGGACGGGGCCTGCGCGCAAGAACATCGGTCAAGTCCCACGGCAGGACCCCGGCGCTGCGCGGGGCCGGCCTGGAGCTGGGCGAGGGCGAGATCGTCGCCGTGACCGGCGCGAGCGGCAGCGGGAAGTCCACGCTGCTGCACTGCCTGGCGGGCATCGTCCGGCCGGACGGCGGTTCGGTGACGTACGACGGGAAGCGCGTCGACACGCTGCCGGAGCACCGGCTGAGGGAGCTGCGCCGCACCGACTTCGGCGTGGTGTTCCAGTTCGGGCAGCTGATCCCCGAGCTGACGGCCGTGGACAACGTCGCGCTGCCGCTGATGCTGGCCGGGACCGCGCGGGGGGCGGCCCAGGAGCGGGCGGGGGTGTGGCTGGAGCGGTTCGGAGTGCGGGAGCAGGGGACTTCGAGACCTGGGGAGTTGAGTGGGGGCCAGGCGCAACGCGTGGCGCTGGCACGGGCGTTGGTGACCGGCCCGAGGGTGGTGTTCGCGGACGAGCCGACGGGGGCGCTGGACTCGCTGGCGAGCGAACAGGTGATGACGGCCCTGGTGGGGCCGCCCGGGAGGCGGGCACAGCCGTACTGCTGATCACGCACGACGCCCAGGTGGCGGCGTACGCCGACCGCGAGGTGCGGCTGCAGGACGGCGTGACGGTCGGGCTGGGGGTGCCCGCGTGAGAACCGATCTGCGGCTGGCCTGGCTGCTCGTCCGGGGCTCGGACCGGCAGGAGAGGTGGCGGATCGCGCTCACGGCGGTGGGGGCGATGTGCGCGACGGGCCTGGCCCTGGCGGCCGCCGTCCTGGCCTCGGTGCGCGGACAGTACGCCTTCTCCTTCGGCAACGGCCTGCTCGACCACCCCGGCGAGCGCTCCGGGGTGGTCGTCACGCTGCTGCTCCTGCTGGTCCCGGTGCTCGGGTTCCTCGGGCAGTGCGCCCGGATCGGGGCGGTGCACCGCGACCGGCGGACGGCCGTGCTGCGGCTGGCAAGCGCGGAGCCGGGCCGGGTGCGGCGGATCGCGGCGCTGGAGACCGGGTTGGCCTGCCTGCTGGGCTCGGCGCTCGCCACGGCCGGGTCGGCGGCGGTGCTGGTGGCCATGTGGGAGCGGCCGACCGCGTCGGCCTGGGCGGGGATCGCGCTGGTCGCGGTGTGCGTGCCGGTCCTCGGCACGGCGGCCGGGGTGCTGGCGCTGCGCCGGGTGGTGGCGTCACCGCTGGGGTGGGTCCGACGGAGCCACGCTCGGTCGGGGCGGGGTCCGGGGCTGCTGTTCGTGGGCGGGCTGCTGGTCGTGGGCGTGGCGGCGCTGGGGGCCGTGGCCGGGACGTCCTCCGGTTCCCCCACGGGGGCAGCGGGCCCGTCCCGCTCATCCTCCTGGCGTCGGTGCTGGCCGTCGGTGCGGGCGCGGTGCTGCTCACGGGCGCCCTGTCCCGGCTGACCGGCCGGCTGCTGGTGGGCCGGACCGGTTCCCCCACGGTGCTGATCGCGGCGGAGCGGCTGCGGGACGACCCGTGGGCGGCGGCCCGTACGCATGCGGCGGTTCTGGTGGTGACGGTCGTCGGGACCGGGTTCGTGGGGGTGCGGCAGGCGGTGCTCGCCGAGCTGGAGGAGATGCGCCGGGAGCACACCCTCGGGACGGGCATGTCCTTCTACACGACCGGACTGAACCTCACGGGCGCGGCCGTCGTCCTCGCCCTCGCGATCGTCCTCACGGCGCTCGCCGTCGGCACCGCCGAGTCCGTCGCCACCCGCCGCCGGGGCCTGACCGCGCAGGTGGCCGCGGGAGTACCCCAACGAGTGCTCGCCCGGGCCCTGCTCCTGGAGACCGCTCTGCCCCTGGCCCCGGCCGTTCTCGCGGCGGGCGTAGGCGGCCTGGCGATCGGCATCGGGTACGGGCACCTCGTCGACGGCGGAGGCCGGCCCATGCCGTACACGGCCCTCCTGGTCCCGGCCGGCGTGTACGCCGGCTGCCTGCTGGCCGCCGCCGCCTCCCTGCCGCTGCTACGGCGCTCGGTGCGCCCGGCGGAGCTGCGGTACGCGTGAACGACCGGTCCCGGGGGCCGAGGGAACCTCGGGACCGGAGCGGCCGCCGTCTCAGCCCCCGCCGCTCCCGTACGGCCTCGTCAGGATTTCCATGTTGTGACCGTCCGGGTCGTCGAAGTACGCCCCTCGGCCCCCGTCGTTGTGGTTGATCTCGCCGGGGTGCCGGTGGTGCGGGTCCGCCCAGTACGGCAGGCCCGCGGTCCGGATACGGGCGAAGATCGCGTCGAAGTCGTCCTCGGAGACCAGGAACGCGTAGTGCTGCTGGTCTATCTCCTCGGTGGTCTCCATGTAGTCCAGCGTCACGCCGTTCGCCACCTGCACCGGGGTGAACGGGCCGAACGGCGGCGCCACCTCGAGCCCCAGCAGATCCGCGAGGAACCGCGCGGACCGCTCCTTGTCGTGTGCGGCGACGATCGTGTGGTTGAGCTCTACAGTCATGGGCCGGCCCTCCTGCTCCCCATAGGTGCCACGACCACTTCCCACGGTAGGCAGCCGCACGGGCCCGCGCCATCGGCCTGTCGACCCATTCGGGCTCCGCCCGACGGCTGAGGCGTGAAGCCCTGGGCGACCGGTGACCTGCGGTTGCGGCCAGGTGACCATGAGGTCCACCCGGCGTCCTGCGTGACATGTTCCCCCTCGCCACCAAGCACACCTACACCGCCCAGGGGCTGTTGCCGTCAGGGCAGGAGGGTTGGGTGCCGGGGCGTGCTTGGGGCGGACGACGCTGAAGTGACGGCGGTCAGGGGTCGTGACGCGTTCCACTCCGAAACGTTCGACCACGGCGATCACCGAGGCGTCGACTCCGTCGAAAAAAGTCAGCGTGCTGCAGGACCAGCTCCCACCCGCAGCGTCACCACGAACATCATCACTGTCAGCCGAGGTGAGGTGGACCAATTCGAAGGCGTCACGAGCAACTTCTGTGAGGAAAGCTGCCTCCAGCTTGGGTCAGCGCTCCAGCAGCCAGCACACCTCGGTCAGTACCGGGCTGGTCAGCAGACGTCGGCCAGTCGTCGAGACCAGAAGAGCAGCACACTCCGCATAGCGACGATCGCCGGCGTTCAGGACCGCGGCGAGCGGGCCGGTGTCGAAGACGATCACTTTCACGCCTGGTCGTCAAACCGCTCGCGCATCCGCTCCCGAACGTAGTCGTCATGTCGCTCGGCCAGGCCCTCCGGCCCGTTGACCGCGCCGATCAACGCCAGCAGCCCGTCCGGGACCGACTGCTCCTCCTCGGGACGCGGAGCGAATGCCTCGGCAGCGGCCTGAGACAGTTCCTCGTCCTGGATCACGAGCAGGCGCAAACGACGACCTGGGGCGGCGTGAGCCGATCCACCAGGTAGTGCATGTCCTCGCAGTCGAATGCTTCGGTCACCCGGCCAGTCTGAGCGGATGACCTGAAGTTCTGCGCGTAATTCCTCGGTAGGGGTCCGCGCCGCATCCGCTTCCACGACCTCCGACACTCCACCGCAACCCTGCTCCTGAAACAGGGCGCCGACCCCGTCGTGATCAAGGAACTGCTCGGCCACGCCCACATCGGCGTCACCGTCGGCGTCTACGCCCACGTCCGACTCTGCCTACAGCACGATGCCGTCAACTCTCTCGGCACTACCCTCGGAGGCGGCTCAGCTCGGCCCAAGACAGACGCCAGCGACGGCAACGAGCCGCCACTGTCGACGGCCTCCGTCCATCGCCTCATAAAATCTATCGGGGACGCCGCCAGGAGATCTGTTGGCGACATCTGCGAGCGTTACCCTGCCGGGCGCGATGCGGGCTCGGATCTCGGACAGGGGCCGGTTGAACGGCGAAGGACACGCTCGTCCACCCACCCCTGCTCCCTCTCCGCCACCCCCTTGGCCACCAAAAATCCGACAAGTGCAACAAAGGGCCCATTCCGGGCGCCTCGAGACGGACCTGATGTCAGAAGGGACGTGGCACGGATACGCCTGCCGGGTCCGTACCGGCAGCCCGCCTCGCCTGCTCACGGCCTTCCGCAGCCTGGCAATCAGTCTCGCCCACCTCGCCGGATGGGCCGGCAACGCCGCCGCCCACGGCCACTGCCGCAACTGCTTGGCCGATGCCCCGCGCGAACCCGCTCTTGACCCGAGCACGCACCACGCCCGTGTTCCTTGCTGAGAGCGTGCGTACCGCTGTGAGCGCTACCGCCGGTTGATGCCGGGCAGAAAGACGCCGTAGAAGTCCAGCATCTTCAGGGTGCATGCCCGGGTCCGGTCCTTCATGTACGGCCAGGCGGCCTCCACGAGGCCGTCTGCATTCAGGAGCTCTTCGAGGACCCTGAAGTACACCGCGCCGCTGACGTGTTGCGAGGAGTGGTCCACGATTCGGTCCACGAAGTCCCAGCAACGCTTGAGTAGCTCCTTGTCCGGGGCCTTGCTCTCCAACTGCGGCATCAGGACCGGCTCGGTGAAGCACTCGGTCAGCAGCCCATAAAGGTGCACGACAGCGTCCTGGGCCAGAACGGCCGCTTCTGCAGGCTTCTGAAACTTCTCCGCGATGAACTCCGCAGATTCGGGGATGATCTGCAGCAGAAGGGAGGGAATCTCTTCGGCGGGGACATCGTTCATGGTTTCCCTGTTTCGCATGTGGTCGTCGTGGTTGGTGGTACGGGTACGGGGCCCGTCACGCGCTGTGCGCGACGGGCCCCGCAGCAAGTGTCAGGCGCAGTTCGAGCTCGTCGGAGAGCAGACGGATCCGCCGGCGTCAGGGACCTCCAAAGCCTCGTGGAACCCGAACGGGTCCACGATGTCCTTGGACATCTCCCAAGCACCTGCGCCCCAGCCGTACTCCCTCACGTAAGAGGGAGCCTCGGCCGCTACCGCTACTCCGCCGACAACGCCGAGGGCCCTGGAGAAGCCACGCAAGCGGGTGGGTTGACCGACGGGCTGGGGTCCATTGAACTTCGTGGGCTTGAACTCCCGGCCCGTGAGGTCCTTCACGGCAGCCGTCTTCATCACGGTATCGAAATTTGTCTTGATGGCGGATTTCATATTAGCGTCGCCATCCATCTTCACCTTGATGTTACCCGTGACATCGCGCGAGTTGAGCGCGTCCCACAGTTCCTTCGCCTCGGCCTTGGCGATAGCCAGATCCTTGTCGGACAGGAGGTGCTGGGTTCCCTTGTTCGTCTCCCTGGCCTTCCGGTCGCGGTCCAGCACCTCGGATAGGGCCCCCATCGTCTCCCAGCCATTCTGGAGGTGCAGCTGGGGATGGCCCGGGAGGGACTTGCCCGTGTTGAACTCGTAGATGATGGCCGTTGATATCTTGCCGTCGCCGAAGACATGCTTGGCTGGCGCCTTGGGATAGATCTGCATAAGCGCTCCGCGCAGCTTCTTGTTGCTCACCGACGGTGCCTGCGCGCGGGGGCGCATGGAGCCCGGATTCTTGTTCGGAACCTTGTTGAGAAGCTTGTGGACTACCTTCTTCAGCGCCTTGATCATCCCGAAGGGGTTGAAGAGTTTCCCGTCCGGGTCGGAGTACAGCAGCGGGTTGTTGTTGCCGTAGGTGTAGCCGTGGATCTGCTGTGGGTCGGACAGGTCCATCACCGGGTCGACGGAGAGGAACCGGCCGGTCTGCGGGTCGTACTCGCGTGCGCCGAGGTGGGTGAGGCCGGTGTCCTTGGTGTCGTCGATGCCACCGATGAAGCCCTTGGCACCGGGCCAGGCGGCCGGAGCCGTGCCGCGGGTCTCACCGAAGGGCAGGACCCGGCGTTGGGTGAGGGCCAGGTCGGCCGCGGCGACGGCCAGGAGGCCGGTGCCGTGGTGGTCCGCGAGGGTGAAGGAGAAGGTGCCGTCGTCGGCGCGGACCGCTTGGTGGCCGCTGCCGAGGTCGATGTAACGGGTGGCCTTCGCCTTGGTCGCGCCCTTGTCGAGGGTGACGTCCGTGTGGCCGAGGTGCAGGGTGGTTCGGGTGCCGGTGCGGGAGACGAGCCAGTTGCCGTTGGCGTCGTACAGGTAGTCGGTGACTTGGTCCGGTTTGCCGTCGACGGGCTCGGTGACCTTGGCGAGGAGCCCCTCGGCATCCCAGTCCAGGTGCTGTTTGCCGCGGTCGGTGGTGTTGCCGGTGGGGTCGTACTTGTAGTCGGTCCTGTTCGTCCCCGACGGTCCCTGGGTGGTGACCGAGGTCAGCTGGTGCGCCCCGGGCTTACCCGGGGTGGGGTACTCGTAGGTGCGCTTGACGTCCTTGGTGGTGTCGCCTCCCGTGTCGTGCCGGGTGTCGGTCAGCCGGTTGCCGGCCTTGTCATAGGTGTACGACTGCCAGTACGGGGCCGGACCACCGATCTTCGCTGCGGACGGGGCGGCGGCACAGGTCTGGTCGCCCTGCGTCCATGCCTCGGTCAGCCGGCGCAGGTAGTCGTAGGTGAAGCACTGGTTGTCGGTGCCGGTGCGGGAGACATCGCCGAGGGAGAGGATGTTGCCGGCCTCGTCGTAGCGGAAGGTGACGTTCTGGTCGACTCCCGGCTGTTCCTCGCGGTCGACGCGCGTGGTCGCCAGGCGCTGAGTGCCCCACTCGTAGGTGTTGGTGACCTGTGTCTTCTTGCCGCCGTTGGTCAGCCCGAAGGTGTACACCAGCGGTTTGCCGGTGTGGCTGTAGGTGGCGGTCGAGGTCATGCCCTGGCCGAAGACCGAGATCGGCCGCAGGGTCTTGTCCTCGTAGGTGTAGCTGATCGATCCGCCAGGCAGGGAGCCGGCCGCGGAGTAGCTGAGCGAGGCGACCTTGCCGGAGGGCTTGTAGGCCGTGCCGGACTGGTACGTGCCGGCGAGCGCTCCCTCGGCGGCCGGGATCACGGTCGCCGTCCTGATGGCCCGGTACAGCCTGTCGTAGGCGGTCACCGCGGTGGTGTACGCCTGGCCGTCCACGTACCGGGTGGACTCGGCGAGCTGGCCCTTGGCGTCGGCGACGGTGTCGTAGGTCCACTTGACCCGGAGCTTGCCCGTGCTGGAGCCCTCACGGAGCTCCGTCTTGCGGCCCAGCCCGTCGTAGGTGTTGAACAGAGCGATGCCGCGCTCGTCGGTGCTGGAGATCACCTGGCCGCGGTCGTCGTACTTGGTGTCGGTGCGGCCCTTGTCCGGGTCGGTGAAGGAGATCTGACGGCCGAGCTGGTCGTAGGTGTGGCTCCAGCTGTTGCCGACCGGGTCGGTGACCTTCAGCAGCTCGCCCGACGGCGTGTGCTCGTAGGTGGTCGTGTCGTACGCCGACTGGGGATCCCGCGCGTGGTGCTGACGCAGTTCGGTGACGTTGCCGCGGACGTCGGTGAGGGTGGTGACGGTGGTGTCGCCCACCGGCGGAATCACCGTGGTGCGGTCACCGCCGTAGATCGTCTTCGTGGTGTTGAGGACAGGGCCGCCGTCGCCGTTGCCGGCGATCTGCCTCTCCTCGACCGCACGGCCCAGGCCGTCGTACACGGTGCGCGTCTGGCTCTCCACGGCCAGCGCGTCGGCGGGTTTGAAGAGTTCGGTGACGGGGCTTCCGGTGGCGTAGTAGGGGGCGAAGGCCTTGGCGGTCAACCCCCGTTCGTCATAGAAGACGTCGGAGATGATCCGGCCGCCGTCCGGACCGGGTGCCTGCGACTGCCGCTCCCGCAGGAAGCCGTCGTAGAGCTTGTACGACGTGACCTGGCCACCCTCGTTGTTGAGCAGCTTGGTGGCGACGGCGACCGGCTTGCCCTCGGTGACCGAGTAGGTCCACTCGTACGTCGGCACGCTGCTCGTGGCC
>NZ_JUJA01000009.1:9387-17177 GCF_001906585.1 Streptomyces kebangsaanensis
GGCGAGCCACACCTTCGTGGAGCGGCCGAGCGCGTCGTAGGCGTGGTCGGTGACATTGCCGTTGGTGTCGGTCTGCTTCAGGAGCAGCCCGCGCAGCGGGTCGAGGCTCTCGGTGACGGTCTGCGCGGTTGTGGGTCGCCCGGGACGGCCGGCGGCGTGGTGGTCTTGGTCTGGGTGGGCAGGCCGGTGGCCGGGACGAAGGTCGTCGTGGTGGTGCGGCCGTCGGTGCGCACGCTGCGCACCGGGGCGGCATCGCCGGTCACGGTCACGTCGGCCGTCAGGTCGGTGACTGCCACCTCGCGTCCGTAGTCGTCGTAGGTGGCGCCGGCTTCCAGGTAGGTCGCCTTGGTGCCGTTGTGGCTCTTGAGCGGTGCGGTGGCCGTCGCGTCGCCCTTGGTCGGCGCCGCGCCGTAGGCGCCGCCGTCGTAGGCGGTGCGGACGTCGTCGATGACGTCCTTGGCCCGGTCGACCGTGGCGGTACATGCCTTGGCGACGGTTTCGACGCGTGAGGGCAGGACGAGAATGTTCTTCTCGGTGTTGGTGGCGTACGTGGTGCGGGTGCACTGGTCGTCGGCCGTCGTCGAGGTGTCCCCGCGGTCCTCCACCTGGGTGACCCGGCCGGCGACGGTGTCGTGGGTCACGGTGCTGGAGGTGGTGCGCCACTTGGCGCCTGCGCCGTCGTCCAGGGAGATCCAGGACTGGCCGGCGGAGACGCCGGTGAAGTTGGCGGTGACAGTTCCCCAGTCGCGGACCTTCCTGGCGGTCTCGTGGTGCCAGGGCCGGCTGACCGTCTTGCTCAGGACCTTGCCGCCGGGCTGGTCGAAGGTGACGGTCTTGTACTCGAAGCCCGCGGCCGACTCGTGGTCGGTGATCGGATCGCCCTCACCTGCGCCGAGAGAGACGGTCACGGACTTGGTGCCGCCCGTGGGGTCCTTGCGGTCACCGTGCATTCCGCGCAGGAAGTAGTGGTCCTCCTGCGACTTCATGGCGGCTGCACCGCCCTGGCCACCGTTCCTGACCCGGACGTGGCCGTAGCCGCGCCAGTGCGACCAGGTCTTGTACTTCTCCTTGGTCAGCCCGTCGTCATCGTCGAAATGCCACGCAGCGCCGCCGAGGTACTCGTAAGAGGTCACCTGGTCCGGGGCACCGCCGGTGCGGTCGGTCGCGGTGACGGAGGTGACGACGTACTTGTTGAACCACTCCCGGTCCGGAGTGTCGTTGCTGTCACCGCCGATGTACTGCGGGAAGCAGCGCGTCGTGTTGGTCTGCGGGGTCGGCAGGGCGTTGGCGTCACAGGCCGGCGGGGAGTAGTTGGCGTCGATCTGACCGCCCGACTCGTCCGCGACCGTGGACAGGCGGTCCTTGATGAACGGGGCGTAGCCGTCGCCGATCTTGTCCAGCCGGTTGGCGAGCTGCGTGTAGGCGAACGTGGTCTTCGGCAGCGTGATCGGGGTGGTGCCGGTGAGGCCGGTGTGCTGCACGCTGTCGAGGAGGAGCTGGTAGTCGGTATCGGCCATGCCCCAGCGGTGTGCGAGGTGCCAGGAGTCGACCTTGCCGTAGGTGCCGTCGGTCTTGAGGACCTGGGTGGTGACGTCCGTGAGCCGCTTGCGAGTCCAGAACGACGGGGACAGGCGGCCCTTGTCGCACTTGGTGCCGGGCTTGCAGTTCAGGTCCCACGGCGTGTCGTACCAGTAGAACGCCTTGTCGTCGATCGTCGACGCCTCGCAGGTGACGCCGCTCTGGGGGAGGCAGCGTTCGGCGCCGGTGAAGACGACCTGGGCGAGCGGCTTGTCCGCGTACAGGCGGGAGGAGTTCAGGCCGTAGTCGATGCGCTTGAGGTGGCCACCACGGGTGTAGGGGGTGTCGTCCTCGGCCTTGAGGTTACGGCCGTAGGAGTTCGTCTCCTTGCCGTACCAGTACGACATGGCGTTGCCGTGGGTGTCGACGACGTAGTCGAGGTTCCAGCGCCAGGCCTGCTGGCACCAGGATCCGGCGAAGTCGGAGGCGTGACACGGCTCGCCCGTGTTGTTGCCGAAGACCGGCACCGTCCAGGTCGAGTCGGTGGTCTCCTTGCCACTGGTCCAGCCGGGCAGGCGGTTGTAGCCGAAGTAGTAGCGGGTGCCGTCCGGGGTGGTCAGCCGCCAGTACTCGCCGTCGTTGTCGCCATTGCCGCGGTCGGTGCTGGTCAGGCGAGCAATGCGGGTACCGTCGTCCTGCTTGAGCTTGAACTCGCCACCGCCGGCGGGGACAAGTTCACCGCCCTTGCCGTTGAAGGAGAGGTATGCGTTGTCGTATGCCCAGCACAGATCACCTGGTTTGTTGCCGTAGGCCTTCTTCTCGCCGTCCTCCCAGCACGGCTTGTAGCGGCGCTCGATGAAACCGGGCCACAGGTCGAAGCCGTCGCCCACCCAGGAGCCCTGGTTGTTGGTGGCGCCGGTACGGCCGTCGATCGAGCCCGAGGAGTAGTCCAGGCCCACCTCCGGCACGAGGTCACCGGGCACGTCGGGCACCGGCATGTCGTACGACCACGTGAAGTCACCGGTGTTGAGGTTGGTGGCCCACGTCGCCGACGGCGTGAGGGAGGTCGCCTTGTAGTCGCCCTTCTCTCCGCTGGTCTCGGCCACGGCAGCCAGGACGGTCATGCCGGAGGAGGGCAGACTCACCGCGTTCGCGGTCAGGGTCTGCCGCTCGGTGTCGTTGCGAGTGGCGACCGGAGTGCTCTTGCGGCACGCGTCCTTGGCGGGGGTGGTGAGGGCGCAGGCGGGCAGTTCGACGAGGTGCAGCCGGGAGGCGTAACCACCACCGTACGCCTGCGCGAAGTCCGCGTAGTCGACCGTGACGGCGACCTTGCCGGCGTCGGCCGGCCCAGCCTTGGACGAGGTCGCCTTCTCGGCCGCTGCCGCGTGCTTCGGGTGGTCCTTCGCCTCAAGGGTGAACAACAGACCGTTGATCCCGGCACGAGAAGCTTCATCGCGACCTCGGACCCGGGCCTGTACCGCGCCCTCGGCAGTGCCTTCGGCCCTCTTCGCCGGGGCGATACTCAGAGGCAGACCACCGGCTTGCTCGGTGCCGTGCTCCGGTATTTCGATCGTGGCTGTATCAGCCTTCGGCCAGGAATGCCTGGGCGCCTTGGTGGGCGTCTTCGCACCGTTGGCGCGGGTGCGGGGTTTGACCTTGATGCCGTCGGTACCGGCGACAGCCTTGTCGGCCTTGGGCACACCCGGCAGGCGATGACCGTCGGCGGCCGCTGCAGGCGGGGCCGCGGCCTGGAGCAGTCCGCCGACCACGAGGGCCGACACGATCAGAGATATCGGCCCGTGCAGGGCTATTGGAGAAAAACGTGGGCGTTTGCGTCGCATGCGTATGCCGTCCATGGCTGCGTGGTGGCGCTGGTACGCGTGTTGCGGAAGACCGGCGTCACCGTGGAAAAAACAGAGTGAGAAGTGGTGGGCGGGTGGTGCGCGCGGGCAGTCCGGGCGCACCACCCGTGGCAGGCGTCAGCTACCGGCCGGCACCTCGGTGGGCACGTCGAACCAGGAGCCGGAGAGTTCTTCGACCTGCCGGTCGTTGAGCGCGCCCTGGAAGGCCCAGACGTCGTCGACCAGGCCGGGGAAGTACTCGCCCCAGGTCCCGTCGGTCTTGGCGCGGCCGACCTGGAAGGACTTGGCCGCCTTGAAGGCGAGTGTGTTCTCGGCCCAGGAGACCTGGTCCCCGCAGTCCTCGCCGCTGCCGTCGCAGGAGATCTCCTGCAGCGTTCCGTTGACGTACAGGCGGGCCTGCTTGGCGAAGCCGTCGTAGACCACGGCCAGGTGGTTCCAGTCCCGCGCGTCGTAGAACTCGCTGTTCTTCACGCGTACGACCGTCACGTCCGTACTGTCCTTGTCCGGCACGGCCAGTTCCCAGTGGCCCAGGCCCTCCGGGTTCACGGTGTCCGGTACGAAACGGACGGTGAGGGCGCTCTGGGTGGAGCCCTCGGCACTGACCAGCGCGACACCACTGGTCGGCAGTGCGACGGCCTGGGCCCAGGCGGTGACGGTGTAGCTGCCGCTGGTGTCGACCGGTACGGACGTCGTGGCCGCGTAGCCGCCGACGCCGTCCAGCTCCAGGCCGCCGAAGTCGATGAAGGAGAAGTCCGACTTCTTCGCGCCGCCGTTCAGCGTGAGCGCGCTGCCTCCGGGCACGGCGTTCGGGGTGGTCACCGGGCTGGTCCCGGTGGTCTCCTCGAACGTCCACCGAGCCTTGACCAGCGGGCGCTGCTGGAACATCTGACGGGCCTCGTCGTCGGCCACCGGCCGGTCGAAGAGGCGTACGTCGTCGATCTCTCCGGTGAAGTAGTCGACGTACTTGCCCGTCCAGATGGTACGGCCGACCTGCACCGGCCCCTGGGCCTCCCAGATCTTGGGCGCAGCGGCACTGCCCTGCAACTGCCCGTTGACGTACAGGCGGATCTGCTGGGCGTCGGCGTCGTGGACCGCCATCAGGTGGGTCCACTCACCGGGCCGCGCCGGCTGGTTGGCCCGCACCCGCTGGTTGGTGAGGTTGCCTGCCTCGACGTCCTCGAGCGAGGTGCGCAGGCTCCACGTGTTCGGCTCCCACTCGTAGGAGAGGTAGAACGGGCTGTAGTAGGTGCCGCTCTGGCTGAGCACCGTGCGATTGCGGTTGGTGGCTTCCGCGGGAAGCTTCGCCCAGGCGGAAACGGTGTACGAGCGGGCCGTGTTGAGTACGGGCAGGGCCGTGGCCGCGTAGCCGCTGGTCCCGTCCACCTTCAGGGCGTTGCCCGCGACTCCGCTCACGCCCAGCGTCGCGCCGCCGTGCAGGGTCAGCGGCTGCCGGGCGGCCGTGCCGACCACTTTCTGGGCGGTCGCCTCCTCGTCCAGCGGGAAGACGGCCCGGGCCGGGCGCCCGGTCGTGAGCTCCTGGTCCTGGTACAACCGTCCGGCCTCGGTCGCGCTGACCGCCCGGTCGAAGATTCGCAGGTCGTCGATCGTGCCCGGGAAGAAGGACTTGTGGACACCGCTGTAGATACCGGCGCCCAGCTGGAGCCCGCGGCGGGCCTCCCAGGCGGTGGTGTATGCGGTGGCACCGGCCTGCGTGCCGTTCACGTACAGCCGCAGTTGTTTGGCCTTGCTGTCGTAGACGCCCACCAGATGGGTCCACTCGCCCGCCTTGGCGTCCCCGGGCGTGGCGGCCATGGCCCGGGCGATGGAAGCACCGGCCGTGTCGGAGGTGTACTGGTTGAACACCCACCGGTCGTAGGACTGGGAGTAGTACAGCTCGAAGCCCGGAGAGTGGTTGCCCGGCTGGGCGGCGATGATCGCCGCTGCCGTCGGCATCCGGTCGAGCCGCGCCCATGCGGAGACGGAGAAGCTGGTCGAGGTGTCCACGGCGGGAATGTCGGAGACCGCGTAGCCGTCGACGCCGTTGAAGGACACCGCCGTGCCCTTGACTCCGGGCACGCCCGGTGTGGCGCCGCCGCGCAGCTCGAGCGTGCGTTCCGGCGCCGACCCCTCGGCCTGGCTCGCCCCGGCGTCCTCGTCCATCTGCCACATCGCCCGCTCGGGCTGCCCGGCCTTCACCCGGAACTGATAGGTGCGGACCTCACCGGCGTTGCCGGCCTGGTCGAACGCCTGCGCGGTGATGAGGTTCAGCCCGGGCTTGGCCGGCAGCATCCGGATGCTCTTCGCGGCGCCGCCGGATGTCGTGAGTACGTTCTTCGAGGTGGGGTCGCTGTTGATGCCGTACCAGTACTTGGTCACATCGCTGTCGGCGCCCTTGATGGAAAAGGTGCCGTACTTGCCCACCCCGTCGTACCACGGGTCGTCCGGGTCCTCCGGGTTCGAGGCCGGGTACTCGCCCGAGGTGATCGACGGCGCCTTGGGCACCGAGGTGTCGTAGAAGAAGTAGCAGGCGGCCGGGTCACCCGCGGACGACCACGGCGAGTACTGGGCCCCGTCGTAGCTGCGCGCCTCCCAGTTGATCTGCTTGTTCTGCGGCACGTTGGTCGGCAGGCTGATCGAGAAGATGTTCGACCCGGACTTCTTGTACGAGGTCAGCGCCGGCTTCCACCGCGGGGTCAGGCCCTTGCCGTCCCCGGTGTCCCATGACGCCTGGAACTGCACCGCGACGTTGTCGCCGTCCGGGTCGGTGATGTTGTTGGCGGAGATCTTGCCCAGGGTGCGCACCCGTGCCGCGTCGGCCGGCTTCTTGCAGGTGCCGCCGTACTCCATCGTCAGCTGCGACATCTTGATCTGGGGCGGCGGACGGTTGTACTGCACCCGCAGATACGCCTTGTCCGAGAACCGCTTCCAGCCGACCCGGTCCGTCTCACTGGCCGCCTGCAGCCCGAACGTCATCGTCGCGCTCTTGCTGTCGGCAGCCGCCTGCACCGCCGCCTTCACGTCGAACTCCGCGTCCTTGGCCGCGCAGCCGCTGTAGCCGTAGGCGAACGGCTTCGACGCCAGCTGCTTGATCCAGAAGCCCGCGGCATTCTGGCTGTTCCACGTCGTCGAGGCGGAGATGTCCTTGGTCTGCCACAGCTCCACGCTCCGCGCGTCGCAGGACGCCGACCAGGTGTTGCGGACCACGAACTCCGCCGACAGGATCGACTTCCCCGCGAACGTCGAGGTCGGGATCCGGTAGAACAGCCGCTTGGTGTCGTGCGGCTGGCAGTAGTCCCAGCCGCAGTAGCCCATGCCGGCGTCCGAGGCATCGTTGAACTTCCACTGCGGGGACGACGCCCAGTACTTCGACGCCATCGTCCACGCCGCCGCCTTCGGCGTGTACCACTGCGGATCGATGTAGACGGGGTAGACGGTCCCGGCGCCCTTGAGTACGTCGGTGTCCGGGGTCAGCACCAGCTCGTCCTGCCCGGCCGTCACCTCCACACCCACCGGCGCGAGCTTGCCCGACTCCCCCGCACCCGGCTCTCTTTTCTCATCGGCCTGCTTCGTGTCCGGCGCGGCCTGCGCACCGGACGCGGCCGCACGTGCCCCTGCCGGGGCGGCTGCCTGCCCGCCGGTGCTGGAGTCCCACATCAGCGGCTTCGGCGCCTCGAACACCGCACCCGCGGCACCCTTGTCGACGGCCTCCAGCCCGCCCTCACCGGTCTCGCGCACCTCCAGGCCCGACGCCGACAGCTTCAGCCGCAGCTCGGCCAGCTCCCCACTCGCCGCGGCCTTCGCCGTCTTCACCACCAGCAACTGGGTGAAGCCGTCCTCCTGCGCGGTCATCCGCAGGTCCACATCCGGCAGCACCGACGGATACGTCGCCACCGCCCCCTCCAGCCGGGGCTCGGGCAGCGGGGTCGGCCACGCCAGGCTCAGCTCCCGCCCGGCCCGCCGCATCCGCACCAGCGGCACCGCCGTGCCGCCCCCGGAGAACTCCACGTCCACCGTCGCGGCCCTGGGCGCCACCGTGCCCGCACCGGTCGCCACCAGGCCGGTGTCCACCCGCTTCCAGCCGCCCTGGCCACGGGCCCAGACCGGCCGCAGGTACTCCCGCGCCTCCAGATGCCCCTCCGGCGTGGCGAACACCTCGCGGCTCTCCCCGCGCCGGGCGGAGACCTCCACCGGCTTCCCCCTACGCCGGGCCTCGGCCAGCGCCTCCGCCTCCGACACCCCGCCGGCGGCCGCGGGGGCTTCCGCACTCCGCGGCGCGGCCGGCACGGCGGCCGCGGCCTCACCCCCCAGGGCCGGAACCGCCCCCACGGCCAACGTCACGCTCA
Source organism: Streptomyces kebangsaanensis (assembly GCF_001906585.1). GTDB lineage: Bacteria > Actinomycetota > Actinomycetes > Streptomycetales > Streptomycetaceae > Streptomyces > Streptomyces kebangsaanensis. The sequence continues at coordinate 17,111 of NZ_JUJA01000009.1, forward strand.
GTAGCGCCCCGACGGCCCTGCCCCCGCCCCGCAACCGGGTCCACACCCTCACTACACCCCACCCACA